>BEIN01000001.1 GCA_002898375.1 bacterium HR37
TGGTTGTGAAGCATCTACTGCCTCCTGAATTGTAGTGTAGTCACAACCAGATGCACAAACCGTCTTTATAACCTCACCCACACATACTATGGGAGCATCAGATACTCCTGAATCAGGCTCGGAAAAAGATGGATCCGGGGTTGGGGTTGGGGTTGGAGTTGGAGTTGGCTCTGGAGCTGGAGTAGGTGTGGGAGTAGGCGTAGGTGTAGGTGTAGGTGTTGGTTCCGGAGTTGGTGTAGGTGTTGGAGTAGGGGTAGGGCTTGTCTCCGTTTGTGATATAACCTCTATAACCACTGAATCCAGAGCTTCTTTGCCAGCATTGTCTACAACCACAACTGTAGCCTGATAGGTTCCCGGTTCTGTATAGGTATAGGAGACCGGGTTTGAGTATGTTATCTCATCAATAATCCCATCACCGTTAAAATCCCACCTGTATTCTGTGATCTCACCATCAGGGTCGTAGGCGTTTGATTCAAATGTAACCGTAAGGGGAGAACTTCCGCTTGAGGGTGTTGCCTGAAGTGCAAGTGATGGGGGTTGGTTTTGAGAGACAGTGTTTGGCAAAGTGTATTCAATGTAGAGAAGGGGTTTATTTGAAGAGCTTTCCCTACTGTTAAAGTAGAGCTCTCCTCCTCCCTCTGACTTAACCGTAACCCCAAAGTTCTCTACTGCTCCATCAATCCAGTTCTGAACAAGGTTTGTTACATCCCACTCAAAGTACTTATCGGTTGCTGTTACCGATATACTGTCCTCATAGAGGGAAGCTATGTTGGGTTTTGTGTTCCATACGGTTTTTTCATCCCAGGGATTCAGGTTTGCATAGACCCTTGTAGCACTATCAACCCTGAATTTGCGGTCGTATCTGCTGTAGAGCATTAGATAGGCTCTATTAATCTCGGCACCACCTGGAATCTGGGAAAGGTCAAACAGAAGAAGAACCTCTCTTCCCTTAGAGGTAGATTTAAAACGGGAGCCTCTGCGCAGGGAAAATCCAGAATCCCTTGAAGATCCTCCTCTTCCCCACTGTGAGGGTCTTTTTCCCCACCGTGTCTCTCTTGATTGCCTTCCAAAGGAATCTACACCTGCATAACCTGCCCCGGTGGTTGAGGTGGTGGTTGAGTCTGCATCTGGGTCGTATACTGCACTCAGCTTTGAGCTGCTTCCGTATGATCTTGTAGGTTTAGCCTTATCTACGTATGTATCCATAACCGGTGTAAGGGTTATGCTCTCGGCCAGTGATGAGGCCGGATAGAGAATAAAGATTAAAATTAAAAGACATCTTGTAACTCCAGCATTGGTATCTGAGAGTTTCCATCCCGTGGATGTGCAGTAGGTAAACATTTTGTAACCTCCCTGAGGCTTTTGAAATCCACCTCAAGGCGGCACACTCCTACTGTTGCCATCACGGGGAGCGGCACTTGAAATCCTACTTCGGCAGCCCAGCCACCATGGGTTGCTCCTACAACCTTTAGGTCTGTGGCTTTGCGTCCCACCCTTTCAGATGGTTTGCCCTTGTCGGTTAGGATTTCAAAAGCCATACTTGGTATTTTCATGTTTGCGTAAGTCCCTACTTGCAAAACCCATGCCATCTAAAGCAGGATAGAAAAAGCCCTTTAAATAAAGGGCTTCTAATATGTTCTTTTGATCCGGGTAAGGTTCTGCTTTACAAAAATTGGCAAAAAGTCCGGGGAGGGTTTGACAATTTTTGTTTGGCTAATACTTTCTCTCTAACCTAAATTAAGCCCTATGTCCAGTTTACTTAGCCCTTGTAATGGTTTAGTATCTAAATACAAAGGATAAGAATAAACGGTTAAAAGGGGGTAATTATGCAGGAGAAAGGGACTGTAGATACGGTAAATAGTGCACGGAGACGGCTATTACAAATTGGGGTGTATTCTATACCTGCAGTTCTTCTTATAGGTACCGCCTCTCAAGCAAGAACAAGTAGAAGGTTTGGAAGAAGGAAAAGAAGGTCTTTTACCCCGGGAGGTAGACCAACAGGTGGAGGCTCAGGTTTAAGAAGTGGAAGGGGTTCAAGCTTTTTTAACAGGTTTAGAAGAGGACGCTAGGAGAGTACCACATTTCCTGCCTTTCCCCGGGTAAAAGAAGAGAGTTTTTATGTTTAAGGTAAAATCTTCTAATTACAGATACTCTTGTTTTCTTAAAGCAATTTCATTCTGTGCTAGGGTCTATACAAACTCAAGGCTTTTTTTTAATGAGCTCTTTACAATTACACCCTTTTTCCAATTCCCTGGTGAGAATGGTAAGAAGGTAAGTGTTGAGTACGTGGCTCTAAAGAGAAAGGGAGGTTATATACTCCTTAGAGATGGAAGGCCTATATACGAGACACCTTACCACAGTGAGCTTTTACTTTTTCTCCTTGATTGTTTCCTGGATGATTTCATTAAGTCAATAGATGGTTATCTTCTTATTCATGCAGCCGTTCTTGTAAAGAACGGAAGAGCTATAGTTTTACCTGCAAAATCAAGAAGCGGAAAAAGCACCCTTAGCATAGCCCTTATAAAAAGTGGTTTTAGGTATCTATCGGATGAGGTAGCGGCTATAAACCTTAAAACCCTCAAGGTAAGGGGCTTTCCAAGGTCAATAGCGATAAGAAAGAAGACCCTTTCGCTTTTTCCCTCCCTGGAGCCGGAAATAAATTACAGGTTCTTTAGCTTCCCCGGTGCAAAAGGAACGGTTGAGCTTCACTTTGGTATCCCCTCAAGAAGGAAAACCGCCTCCATTACAAAATCCTTTCCCGTATCCTCCATTATCTTTCCTGTCTATACCCCAAACGGTACTACCTCTATTGATGGGCTTGGTAAGGCTCAGGCAGTTTTTAATGTGATGCGCTGCTCTTTTAACCAGCGTAAGCTAAAGGATAAGGTGTTTAAAACAGCCGTTAACCTTGTAAGACAGACTGACTGCTATATACTTCGGACAAAAGAGCTTAGTAAGGCATGTGAGATAATAAGCAATCTTATTTAACGGGTAGTGTGTTATGTCAAGTGAGAAAAAAGAGATTTACAGGGACAGAAAGTTTAGAAGAAGGGAAGGGGTGTTTAGTGAGGAGCTTGAAGGAGAGATCATACTCTTTGACTCAAGAACCAAAAACACCTATGTCCTTAATCAGATTGCAGGTGTTATATGGGATCTATGTGATGGAGAGAATACCCCTGCTCAGATATCACTTGAGATCTCAAGTGCTTTGAAAGTAGATTCTGAGGTTGTCCTAAACGATGTCTTAAACACAATAGAGTATATGCTTGAGAAGGGGCTTGTTGAGGTTGAATAGAAACGGATCCATAAGCCCAGAAAAAGAGGAAAGACTTCTTCTCCTTCTCTCAAGAACGACTCTAACCCCGAAGCAAAAAGAAGAGTCGCTTGACATTATAAGGGATGGGATTTTGTGGGAGCGTTTCTTATCAAAGGTATCTGAATTAGAGGTTTCTCCCCTTGTTTACAACACACTTTCTTCTTTGATAGGGGAATACAAATACATAGAAGACCTTATCCCGAGGGTTTATGTAGATGGGCTTAAAAGAAGCTACTACCTAAATGCCTCAAAAAACATGGTTCTTTTCAGGGAGGTTGGCAGGATACTTTCCTCTCTAAACAGGCTTGGCATTCCCTTTATAGTCTTAAAGGGTGCTTACTTTGCTGAGCTTGTTTACCCAAACAGGGCTCTAAGAACAATGACCGATGTGGATATTCTGGTTAGAAAGGAGGATATAAAAACCTGTGAGGCCCTTTTAAGGAAATCCGGTTACAACCCTTGTAGGGATTCTGCACCCAGTGATTACTACGCTGACCTACACCATATCGTCCCATACGATTCCGGTGATGGGCTTATTCGTATAGAGGTGCATACCCATATCGTTAAGCCGACCTTTCCCGTTGTGCTTGATATAGAGGGGCTCTGGAGGAGGGCAAAAAGGGTAGAGATAGCCGGAAACGATACCCTTGTCCTCTCACCTGAAGATACGGTTTTACACCTTTGCCTCCACTTCTGTGTTCACCTTGTAAACGGCCGATCTTATGCCGGAAGGTTTAGGGGTATGTGCGATATATGCGAGTTTCTTGAGAAGTTTAAAACGGAGATAAACTGGGATTTTATTTTAAAAGAGTCAAAGGAACACAGAATGGCACCCTGCATATACTATCCACTCTGGTTTGCAAAGGAGTTTTTGGGTGCCGACATTCCGGAGGATGTTTTGGTTAGGTTAAAGGGAGCTATCCCCTTTGGTTCGCTGGAGGATAGGGTTTTAAAGGCCCTAATAAAGAGGTTTGTTTTTTTATCATCGGATACTGAAGGGGGTTTTATCCCGGAGGGCTTTATCTACTCTTTCTCAAAGAGGGTGCTTACTGGCTGTGGGGAGAAAATGGGTTTTACCGGGGTATTTTTTGGAGCTGTTTTGGAGGTGATCTGGGCTTACTTAAGGGCTTATTTTGTGTTTGCTTCAAGAGGCATAAGGCGTCTTTCATTTAGGGAAGCTGGGAATTAGGTCTAAAGTCCTACCCAGATGGAAGCACAATACCTATGTATGTAATAAAAAAAGACAAAAGTCCAATTGAAAATCCTCTAGAAAAGACTAGGTTATTAAGATATGGGTTATAACTAAAGGTAGAAGCAGGGGGAAGGTTATGTTTTTAAGAAGTTCTTTCTTATTGGCTTTATTTGCAACAATAGCTCTTGCTGGTTGTGGTGGGGGGAAATCCCCGGAATCAATGATTCCAAGCAAATTTAAGACATCGGGTAACGATGAGGTTAAAAAGCTTAACACAAGGATTATAACAAGGTCTTCTACCGATTTTTCGGTAAGTGATTACAGGATAGGGCCAGGTGATCTGATAGAGGTTAAGGTGTATGAAGCCCAGGACCTAAGTACCGTTGCAAGGGTTAACTCAAGGGGAACCGTTACGTACCCCCTTCTTGGCGAGGTTGAGCTCGGCTCACTTACGGTTCAGGAAGCGGAGCAGAAGCTAAGGGATCTACTTGCGGCAAAGTACGTAAAGGACCCGCATGTAAGTGTGTTTATAAGGGAGTATAGAAGCAAAAACGTTGCTGTTGTTGGAGCTGTAAACAAGCCAGGAAACTATGAGCTCTTAAACCAGGGACGTCTTCTCGATGCCCTTGCCCTGGCCGGAGGGCTTACTGAAAATGCAGGTAAGGTGGTTTACGTAACAAAGTACGGCACGGGTGAGCAGGTGGCAATTGACCTTGATGAGCTTCTTATGGATGGTAATACCGGTTTAAACATACCCGTTAGCATGGGGGATACGGTTTTTGTTCCCGAGGCGGGGGTCTTTTACGTAAACGGTGCTGTAAAGCGACCGGGAGAGTACAGAATAAGGGATCAGGTAACGGTTAGCAAAGCCATAGGAATGGCAGGTGGGTTGGTAACGGGAGCAAAATCCTCAGAGGTAAAGTTGATAAGGTTTGGCAAAAACGGGGAAAGGGAGATGGTTTCTGTTGACCTTAAGGCTATCGAGAGAGGGGAGCAGGAAGATATTGCCCTTCAGGACCAGGATGTGGTGTTTGTTGACCAGAATGCGATTATAGCCTTTTTCCAGACGCTAAGGCTTGGGTTTTTCTTCCCGCCCTTTAGTTTAAGTGGCTCTGCTCCACAGTAAATTTAAGGAGAGTTGGTAAAGATGAGAGACGAGGAAAAAAACGGAGAAAAAGGGCTTGTTCCTGCCAGGGTTAAGAGAAGGGTTATAAAGGATTACGTTGATGTTCCCAGAACCTCAGGCCCCAGAGAGGAGGAGATAGACCCTTATACCTATCTACAGGTAATATGGAAGCACAGAAAGATAGGTTTCCTTTTCTTTTCCGTTGTTTTGATTACGGCAATTGTTGTCTCTTTTATCACAAAACCGATGTACTATGCTCAGTCAACGGTTGAGATTGCCCTTGAGAGACCAAAGGTGGTTGCTTTTGAGGAGGTTGTTGAGGTAAACACCCAGGACCCTGAGTTCTTTAACACCCAAAGAGACCTTATTAAAAGCCGTTCAATGGCAGAAGCAGTGCTTTCTAAGTTTAATCTGTGGGAGCATCCAGAGTTCTATACCTTTCAGCCAAATCTAAACCCCATATCTATTGCGTTTTCCTACGCGATGCGCTTTGCCAGGGCTGTGGTAAATCCTATAAAACTTGCTCTTACCAGCTCAGAGACCGGTGTTGCAGGGGGAAGTGGGGTTGATGAGATAGACTGGGAGAGAAAGAGAAAGGATGGGATAATAGATGTTTTTCTCTCAAGGGTTCGGGTGGTTCCATCCCAGGACTCACGTATAATCTATATTGGCTTTGAGGCTTACAGCCCCTCTTTTGCTGCAAAGATGGCAAATGCCATAGCAGATACCTTTGTTGAGTGGAGCCTTGATAGGAGACTTGAGGCTACACGTAATGCAAGGGAGTTTTTAGAGAGGCAGATTGAGGAGGTAAAGGCTGATTTGGAGAGATCAGAGCAGGCTCTTCACAGGTTTGAGGTGGAAAACAACATAGTTTCCCTGGACAGAAACATGAACCTTGTATACCGTCAGCTTGAAGAGCTAAACTCCTCCCTTGCAAGAACCACCGCTGAGAGAACTGCAAAGGAGTCCCTTTATAAGTCAATTGAGTCGGGAGACCCATCTACCCTTATAGAGGTTATAGAGGACCCTTTAATCAGGGAGCTTAAAAGTGAGTACAACAGGCTTCTTGTTGAGTACAGCAATTTAAGTGCCGTGTTTAAACCCGAGTACCCACCTCTTAAGCAGCTTCAGGCCAAGATAAGCGGGATCAGAAACCGTATAAACGAGGAGACAAAGAAGAAGATACTTGCACTTCGTTCCGACTACCAGCAGACCATTTTAAAGGAAGAGGGGCTTAAGAAGCGGCTTGAGGAACAGGAAAAGCTTGCTATGGCACTAAATGAGAAATCAATCCAGTACAGGATTCTTGAAAGGGAGGTGGAAAGTAATAAATCCGTCTATGAGTCATTGCTTCAGCGCTTAAAGGAAACTGACGTTACAGGAGGGATAAAGTCCAATCCGATTCAGGTTCTTGACCATGCTGCTGTTCCACTTACTCCTTTTAAACCCAACATTCCCAGAAACGTTTTACTTGCCTTTCTGGTTGGGCTTATAGGGGCTGTGGGAATAGCCTTTGTAAGGGAGTTCTTTGATAGGTCCATTAAGACACCTGAGGAGATAACCGAAAAGATGAACCTTCCTGTTCTTGGTGCGATAGTTAAGTTATCGGGTAGCTCTAAAAAGAGGGTTGGGAGTTCCGCAAGGTTATACGTTGCTGAACCCGGCTCTCCTTTCTCAGAGGCCATACGTACGATTCGCACCTCCATTGTAATGTCATCTGAAAGTGGAGACTCGCTGTGTTCGGTGCTTGTTACAAGCTGCTGGCCAACTGAGGGTAAGTCTACCCTTGCCTCAAACCTTGCTCTCTCCCTTGCCTTTGGCCCAAATCGCGTGCTTCTTCTGGAGGCTGATCTCCGTCACCCATCCCTGGGAAGGGCATTTGGCATTGATAGAAACGAACCTGGACTGAGTAACTTCCTTCTGGCCGATGCTGAAATAGAGGATATAATTCATTTTACGGATACACCCCAGCTGTTTTTCATCCCCGCTGGCTCTATTATCTCCTCAAGCCCATCTGAGCTCCTTCAGGCTGAGAAGATGAAGCGGCTTCTTGATTCACTAAAGGAGGATTTTGACTATGTGATTGTTGATAGCCCTCCAACAATAGGGCTTTCAGATTCACTTGTGCTTTCCAAACTTACGGATGCTACAGTGCTTGTTGTAAGCTCTGGGATAACCATGCAGCGTGATATAGTTCATGCTGTAAAGCAGCTTTCAAATGTTGGTGCCAGGCTTCTCGGCGTCGTTGTAAACCGCCTGGATTCAAAACACGAAAACTACTACTACCGCTACAACTACTACAGAAACAGCGCCTAGGTGGGGTTTTACCTCTGGTTAGAGGAGTTTTTCTCAGAACTTTGGGGTTTTTTGTTCTTTGCATAAACCATTAGCTGGTATCTGTTTTTGATATCCAGCTTTGTAAATATGCTTGTTAGGTGGGCCTTAACGGTCTTTTCACTGATACGAAGTTTCTTTGCTATATCTTTGTTGTTAAGGCCATGAGTAATAAGCTCAACTATCTGGGTTTCCATGGGTGTAAGCTTTTTTTTCTTCTGAAGGTTCTTTTTTGGCCCTTCGGTACCCGGTTTTTGCTTTTCCTTTATAAGGGAGAGGAGTTCTTGTGAGCTTGTATCCCTTGATACATAAAGGATATTTTGAAGAGGAGGCATCCTCTCGGGGTTGTTCTCAAGCATTATTATCCTGGTATTGGGGGTTTTTTTAGCCACCGTCTTTGAGATATCTACAGGGTCTATATTAAAGACTCTGTTATCGATAAACAGAAGATCAGGTTTTTTCTCCGTAACGCTTTTACTTATGTCTTCCCGGGAAAGAACCTCAGCCACAACACTTATCTCACCCGTTTCTTCAAGGATCTTCTTAAGCCCTTCTAGGAAGAGCCTTGAGGTGGAGGCCATAACTAAGTTTAGGGTTTTCTTTGAATCCATGTACTATCCTTATGTGCATAGAATCCTTGCAAATATCATACCAGTTAATATAATGGTATAGAGCACTTGGAGAATACTTCTTATTTTAGAAATAAACGTTAAAGAGTTCAATGGCTTATATGCATATACACTATAGATTTCAAGATTTATCCTTTTCCCTTATGAGTTAAAATCTTGACATTTTTTGTCCCGCTTAATTGGCGCAATTTGAAATTATACTCCTTTTTACTTAAGAATTGAATCTAGATGGTATTTTTTATAAGCTTATTTATCCTTTATAATAAGTAAATCCGGTTAACTTAAGGAGGTTAGATGCCTAAATCCCTTGTAATAGTTGAATCACCTGCCAAGGCAAGAACGATAAAAAAGTATCTTGGCAAGGACTTTGATGTGGAAGCGTCTGCTGGACACCTTATTGACCTTCCCGACAACAGACTGGGTGTGGATATAGAGAAGGATTTTAAGCCCCAGTATGTGGTGATAAAGGAGAAGAAGAAGTTTCTTGATCAGCTTGAGAAGGCGGTAAGGAAGTCGGAGAAGGTCTACCTTGCCTCAGACCCGGACAGGGAAGGTGAGGCGATAGCATGGCACATAGTTGAGAGGCTAAAGATAAGGGACAAGGCATACAGGGTTCTTATCCATGAGATAACGGAGAAGGCAGTTCTTGAGGCTATAAGAAACCCAACAACCCTTAGTCGTGATAGGTTTGAAGCCCAGCAGGCAAGGAGGATTCTGGATCGCCTGGTTGGGTATCAGGTAAGCCCTATTCTCTGGAAAAAGGTAAAAAGGGGGCTCAGTGCTGGAAGGGTTCAGAGCGTTGCCCTAAGGCTTATAGTGGACAGGGAAAGGGAGATAGAGGGGTTTAAGCCAGAGGAATACTGGACAATAGAGGCCGAGTTAAAAAAGCTTCTTGGGGATTCAACGCCGTTTGTTGCCACACTTATCAGGTTTAAAGACAAAAAGGTTGATATAAAGAGTGAGGAAGAGGCAAGGGGTGTAGTTGAGGCTTTAAGGGGAGAAAAATACAGGGTGGCTCTGGTTGAGAGGAAGGAGAGATTAAGAAACGCCCCTCCTCCCTTCATTACAAGTACGCTCCAGCAGGAGGCTTCAAGAAAGCTCAGGTTTCCCGTAAAGAAAACCATGTCTATTGCCCAGAAGCTCTATGAGGGGGTAGACCTTGGTGATGAGGGACCGGTTGGGCTTATAACCTACATGAGGACGGATTCCGTTAGGGTTTCTGAGCATGCGGTTGGTGAGGTTAGGGAGTACATAAGGAATACATACGGTCTGGAGTTTTTGCCGGAACAACCAAACACCTTTAAGGTCAAAAAAACCGCCCAAGATGCACACGAGGCCATACGCCCTACCTCCATTCTAAGAACACCTGAGTCGGTAAAGCCCTTTTTAACGGAGGATGAATACGAGCTCTACAGGCTTATCTGGCAGAGGTTTATCTCTTCCCAGATGAATCCTGCGGTCTATGACCAGACAACTGTAGAGATTGAGGCTGGTGAGGGCGTATTCCGTGTAACCGGTAGCCTGATTAAGTTTCCAGGGTTTACGCTGGTATACAGGGAAGGAAAGGAGGAGGAAGAGGAGGATAAAGACGAGGAGAAGAGGCTGCCTGAGCTTGTTGAAGGAGAGGAGTTGATGTTGGTTGGTCTTGAGGGAAAACAGCACTTTACACAACCCCCTCCAAGATACACTGAAAGCTCTCTGGTAAAGGAACTTGAGGAAAAGGGAGTGGGACGTCCTTCAACGTATGCAACGATTCTCTCTACCATCCAGGAGAGAGAGTACGTTATAAAGGAAAAAAACAGGTTGAAGCCCACAATTCTTGGCCGTGTTGTAACTGATCTTCTTGTGGAGGGGTTTCCGGAGATAATGGATGTGCAGTTTACAGCTGAGATGGAAGAGAAGCTCGATAAGGTAGAGGAGGGCAGTATAAACTGGGTTCAGCTTCTTAAGGAGTTCTACAAGGAGTTTAGCAAGCGGCTAAAGAACGCAGAGTCTTCTATGAGGAGTCTAAAGCGTGAAGGGGTTCCAACAGATGTAAGGTGCGATCAGTGTGGTGCGTATATGATAATAAAATGGGGTAGAAGGGGTGAGTTTCTTTCCTGCTCCCGTTATCCGGATTGTAAGAATGCAAAGCAGTTTGAGTACTCTGGTAACGGTGAGATAAGGATTAAGGAAAGGAGTGAACCCCAGATCAGACACGATATAAGGTGTGACCTCTGTGGGGAGCCAATGGTGGTAAGGTCAGGTAAGTACGGGAAGTTTCTCGGGTGTAGTGGGTATCCTGCATGTAAAAACGTAAAGCGGTTTCAGGATGTGGAGAAAGGTGGGGATAGTGTGGTTAATCTGGAGGATGGGGGTAAGGGAAAAAAGCAGGGTAAGAGGAAGTCTTTTAAAAAGGTTTCCTCTTCTAAGGCCATAGAGGCTTAAGTTCTACAAAATGGGTGAGCTCTTAAAGATACTTGAAGCGCTGGAAAAACCACTTAGATTTGCCTCTGGAAACAATTTTCTTAACATACACAAGGTAAAGGGTATAGACAGGGTTGTAGAGGACCTCTCATTTAAGGCTCTTTCCCTGGAAGGTCTCTCTTCTGAGAGCGCCTCCATTCTGGAAGGGCTCAGACGGTCTTTTGCACACTACAGCAAGCTCTCATTTCATGAGAAGAAGCGGTTGATAAGTGATTCTCTGCAGGCGGTGTCTGTGCTAAGGGAGAAAAACCTTTTTGTCTCCGGAAAAAGGGAGCAAAAAAACCTCTCCGAGATACCGATTCAGTATGTAAAGGGGGTAGGGCCAAAGATTGCCGCTATACTGGCTAAAAAGGGTATAAAGACCGTTGAAGATGCCCTTTACTACCTTCCAAGGAAGTACGAGGACAGAAGAAGTATAAAGAAGATATCCCAGCTTAGACCCGGTACCAGGGAAACGGTTATGGGTAAGGTGGTGCTTCTTGGAACGGTTAGAACAAGACGCAGGGAGATATTTCAGGTGGTTTTATCTGATGGAACAGGAACGCTTGTGCTTGTGTGGTTTCAGTTCAATGAATCGTTTCTTAGAGCCGTTTACAGAAAGGGGGTAACTGTGGTCCTAAGCGGTGAGGTTACACTTGACCCCTACAGCGGTTCCCTCCAGATTATCCATCCAAAACCTGAAGACGTTGAGATAGTGGATGAGGAAGAGGAGTTTGAAAAGGACTTTTTAAACTTTAACCGTATAGTTCCCATATATCCTCTAACTGAGGGAATAGGACAGCGGCGCATAAGAAGGATTATGAAGTCTATTGTGGATACCTACTGTGGTTACGTTGAGGACCTTATCCCCGAGAGGATAAAGAGGAAAAGAGGAATTATCGCTCTTGGTGATGCCCTCTACAGGGCTCACTTCCCGGCTGAATCTGACCGATTGGTTGATCTTACGGACAGAAACTCAGTATACGCCTCAATTCCCCACAGAACGCTTTCCTTTTATGAGCTGTTTATGATGCAGCTTGGTCTTGCCTTAAAGAAGAGAGATGTTTCATCCTTACCAGGAATTGCCTTCCGTCCAACCGGTAAGATTACGGAGAGACTGCTTGCCAGGCTTCCGTTTGCACTTACCCAGGCTCAGAGGCGGGTTCTCTCAGAGATTGAGGCGGATATGCGCTCAGAGCGTCCGATGAACAGGTTGCTTCAGGGTGATGTTGGTAGTGGAAAAACGGTGGTTGCCCTGATTTCAATGCTTAAGGCTGTAGAGAGCGGATATCAGGCCGCTATTATGGCCCCTACCGAGATCCTTGCAGAACAGCATTTTAGAACCATACGCAGGTATACGGAGGGCCTTGGGGTAAGGGTCGCAATTCTTAAGAGCGGCTTGGGTAGAAGGGAGAAGGTTGCAATTTACAACGGCATAAGCTCAGGCGAGGTAGATATTACCGTTGGTACCCACGCCTTAATTGAGGAGGGGGTGGAGTTTAAAAACCTCGGCTTTGTTGTAATTGATGAGCAGCACAGGTTTGGTGTGATACAGAGGGCAAAACTAAAAAGCAAGGGCAGGAATCCGGACGTCCTCGTTATGACTGCAACCCCTATCCCGAGAACCCTTGCCATGACGGTATATGGGGATCTGGATGTTTCCGTACTGGATGAGATGCCTCCCGGGAGAAAGGCGGTAAGGACCGTTGTGTTCTATGAAGAAAAGGGGATGAGGGAGAAGGCTTACAGCATAATACGTGAGGAGGTAAGAAAGGGAAGACAGGCCTATATCGTTTATCCCCTGATTGAGGAGTCTGTGAATCCGGATTTTAAGGACATAAGGTACGCTACAAAGATGGCAGAGGAACTAAAAAAGAGTGTGTTTCCTGAGTTCAGAGTTGGTCTTCTACATGGAAGAATGAGGACGGAGGAAAAGGATGAGGTAATGAAGAGGTTTGTATCCCACGAGCTGGATATTCTGGTTTCAACCACCGTTATAGAGGTGGGGGTGGATGTACCAAACGCTACGGTAATGCTTATAGAGAATGCTGAGAGGTTTGGACTATCTCAACTTCACCAGCTAAGGGGAAGGATTGGAAGGGGAGAGCACAGCTCCGTATGCATCCTCTTTTCAGGCTTGAAAAGGACAGATATAGCCCAGAGAAGGCTTTCAATACTGGAGAGAACCCAGGATGGTTTTAAGATAGCTGAGGCAGATCTCAGGCTACGTGGTCCTGGGGACTTTTTGGGAACGAAACAGTCTGGTCTTCCGGAGTTTAGATTTGCTGATCTTATGCGTGATACAAGGATCCTCCTTGAGGCCAGGGAGGATGCATTTGAGATTGTAAGAGAAGACCCTGCGCTTAAGGATCATAAGGCCCTTTTATACGAAGTTATGAAAAGGTGGGGGGATAAACTCGAGCTTGCAGCCGTTTCCTAGGGAAGGGGTTTAAGTTGACATTGTTTACGATATAAGTAAATTTTAGAATATAATAAAGTAATGAGTCTGGGGAGGTAGATAATAGATATGAGCAGCAGTATAAAGACGGCTCTTTTGCTGGCAGCACTAACCCTTATATTTGTTTATGCTGGTAAGCTGATAGGTGGAACGGCAGGTATGACATTTGCGTTCTTAATAGCGCTTGTTATTAACTTTGTATCCTACTGGTTCTCCGATAGGATTGTGCTTTCAATGTATCGTGCACGAGAGGTTACCCCTGAGGAGGCTCCCACCCTCTATGGTATGGTAAGAAAGGTGGCCACACAGGCTGGAATTCCAACACCCAGGGTGTATATAGTTCCAACTCCCTCGCCCAATGCGTTTGCTACGGGTAGGGGACCAGAAAACTCCGCGGTTGCGGTTACCGAAGGGATACTCAGGCTTCTTGAACCACACGAGCTAGAAGGCGTTATAGCCCATGAGATTGCACACATAAAGAACAGAGACATTCTTATAGGTACGGTAGCGGCAACCATTGCCGGGGCCATAGGGTATCTTGCAAACATGGCTCAGTGGGCTTTTATATTTGGTGGGTTCGGTAGGGGTGATGACGATGAAGGGGCTGGTAACCTTATAGGTATGCTTATAATGGTAATCCTTGCTCCCATAATTGCCCTTATCATACAGCTTGCCATATCGAGGGCAAGGGAGTATAAGGCGGATGAAACCGGGGCCAGGTTGATAAGAAACCCTCTTGCCCTTGCAAGTGCCCTTAAGAAACTAAGCTATGGGGCGGAGAAACTGCCCTTAGATGCCAATCCTGGAACCGCACACATGTTTATAATGAACCCGCTTAGAGGGGGAATAGCGGGTCTTTTCAGCACACATCCTCCTGTTGAGGAAAGGATTGCACGGCTTGAGAGGCTTGCCAGGGAGATGGTTTAGGTTGCTAGAAGCTTATAACCTTATTGGATTCTTTTATGGCCTTTGCAAGGTCAACCATGCTTGCCCACTCTACGTTCTCTACCACCATATCCTCACTTATTCCTCTTGTCTGAGCACATTGCGTACATAGCTTAATCTTTGCCCCAATCTGTATAAGCTCTCTGATCTTTGCTCCTGTGTTCTGACCCGATATCTCTTCAGGAGGGGTTTGCCCCTTAAGGGCACAGAAAACCCCATCGTTTATTAAAAAAACCTCAACCCCCATATCCGCTCCTATAAGGGCTGCTGAGAGCCTGAATCCGTTCCATGCCCTCATGTTACTTGGTGCTTCGTTTATGATTACTACAGCCCTTTCCATATCTTTCCCTCCCTTGTTTTTTCTAGCCTTCCAGAAAGAGAGATTCAGGGTCTTCTATAAGCTCTTTTACCCGGACAAGAAACTGAACAGCTTCACGGCCATCCACTATACGGTGATCATAGCTCAGGGCAACGTACATCATTGGTCTTATTACTATCTCATGGTTTACAACCACAGGGCGCTCTTCGATCTTGTGTAGGCCAAGTATACCAACTTGAGGGGGGTTCAGAATGGGTGTGCTAAGGAGTGAGCCAAAAACACCTCCGTTTGTAACGGTAAATGTTCCCCCCTGTAATTCTTCGAGGGAAAGGGTGCCTTTTTCGGCCTTCTCAGCAAACTCTTTTATCGCTCTTTCTATATCAGCAAAGCTCATTCTATCGGCATCCCTTAGTACGGGAACAACAAGGCCCCCTGTTGCTCCTATAGCCACACCGATGTCATAGTAGTATTTTATAACTATCTCATCATCCTGTATCTCAGCGTTTAGTAGCGGAAATTCTTTGAGGGCAGCTATTACAGCCTTTACAAAGAATGAGGTGATACCGAGACTGACACCGTATTTCTGCCTGAAATACTCCTTCCTTCGCCTTCGTATCTCCATAACGGCACTCATATCTATCTCGTTAAATGTGGAGAGTATTGCTGCTGTTCTTTGTGCCTCAAGCATGCGACGTGCAATTGTCCGCCGCCTTCGCGACATACGTACCCTCTCTTCCCTTCTGTACCTCTGAAGTGGGGGTATTTGAGGGGCTTCTAATGGTGTTTCTATCTCTGCCTTCTCCGTTAAGCGCTCTTCTTTTAGTTGGTATACCTTCTGCTCCTCGGTAACAGGGGCTTCTTTCTGCTGTGTCCTCTGCTCAATGTACCTCTGTATGTCTTCCTTTGTTATTCGGTTTCCAGGACCGGTTGCCGCTACCTTTTCTATATCTTCTATACCAATTCCATGCTCCTCTGCAAGGCGTTTTGCCACAGGGGTGATTTTCTTCTTTAAAGCCGGTTCTTCTTCAGCGGGTATTTCGGAGGGCTTTTCTTCTGCCTCTTTTGGCGTTTCTTTGGGGGCAGGTTTTACCGCTAGTTCTTCCCTTAGTGCCTTTTTTTCTTCCTCTGAGATCTCCTCTATTACACAGAGTACATCCCCCACCTTTACATCCTCACCTTCCTTTCTTTCTATGCGTGCCAGTATCCCCGTTTTCTCAGCTCCCACCTCAAAGTTTGCTTTTTCCGTCTCCAGCTCTACAATGGGTTCACCAGCTTTTACCAGTTCCCCTTCCTTTTTTAGCCAGCGAACCACTGTGGCCTCTATTATGGATTCCCCAAGTTGTGGTACTTCTACATTTATTGCCATGGTTGTTCTTCTCCAAAACTCCTGTTTTTATCTGTTTTTTAGCCAGATTACTCCTTCCGCCTCTATTTCCCTCTCCATGTTGAAGGCCTGCTCAATAAGTGCCTCCTGGTTGACCTTATGCTGTGCCGCCGAGCCTTCTGCGGGGCTTGAGCTTGGCCGACGCCCTATATAGTGTAGTGGCCTTTGATCCGCTATTATCTCTTTAAGATAGGGCCATATGTATCTCCAGGCTCCCATGTTCTCAGGCTCTTCCTGAACCCATACAACCTCTTTTGCTTTATGATATCTCTCTACAACCTCCTTGAGTTCCTCAAAAGGTAGAGGGTAGAGTTGTTCAACCCTTACTATGGCAATCTCTGGGTGTTGCGCTCTGAATTCACTTGTTATGAGATCAACGTAGACCTTTCCGCTACACAGTATAAGGCGTTTTATCTGTTTTGGTCTCTTCTGGGCTTCCGTATCATCTATTACGGGCTGCCACCTTCCCTCAGCAAGGTCGCGCAGCGGTGAGGCAACTTTTGGGTGACGTAAGAGACTTTTTGGTGTCATAACTATAAGGGGCAGTGGATCAACCTTAAGGAGTGCTGCCTGTCTTCTTAAGAGATGGAAGTACTGGGCGGCGGTTGTGCAGTTGGCAATACGCATATTGTTTTCTGCTGCCAGCTCAAGGAATCTCTCCAGACGAGCGCTAGAGTGGTCTGGTCCCTGCCCTTCATAACCGTGCGGCAGCAGAAGCACAAGGGAAGGGGTCTGTCCCCACTTTGCACGTGCTGAGACAAGGAATTCATCCACTATTACCTGTGCTCCGTTAATGAAATCCCCATACTGGGCTTCCCATACCACAAGCCTTTCTGGCTCCTGTATGTTGTACCCGTATTCAAAGCCAAGGGTTGCGTTCTCCGAAAGCGGGCTGTTGTATATCTCAAAGGCGGCTTTTGCTTGTGGAAGGGCCTGAAGTGGTGTAAATGTTTCCCCCGTTTTTACATCGTGAAGAACCGCATGCCTCTGACTGAATGTTCCACGTTCGGTATCCTGACCTGTTATCCTTATGGCGATTCCATCCGCAAGTATTGAGGCAAATGCAAGCTCTTCGGCCATTGACCAGTCTACAGATGGCTCATCCATATTCTCTAAGGCTATACGCTTTCGCTCTATCCACCGTTTTAGCTTGGGGTGCAGGGAGAAACCAGGTGGCACCCTTGTTAGGGATTCGATAAGCTCTTTAAGACGCTCGGCTGGAACTGCGGTTTTAACCCTTCGTGCTGCTCCACGTGGGGGTGGCTTTGGCAGGGGTTCGATAAAGGCCTCCTCGTTTAACTCAACTGTCTCAAGGGCGCTATGGAGTTCCTTCATATACTTGTTTATAAGTTCTTCAGGCTCATCTTCCTTTACTATCCCCCGCTCTATAAGGGTTTTTGCCCATATCTCGCGAACAGTTGGGTGTTTCTCGATTTTCTGGTACATAAGTGGTTGTGTAAAAGTGGGTTCATCTGCCTCGTTGTGTCCGTGTCGTCTGTATCCCACAAGGTCTATGAGGAAATCCTTCTGGAACCTCATAAGGTATGCAAATGCCAGACGTGCTGCCTCAATACAGGCCTCTGGATCATCTGCGTTTACGTGAACAATTGGGATTTCAAAGCCCTTTGCAAGATCACTTGCATAGAGGGTACTACGTCCTGCTTCGGGAGGGGTTGTGTATCCCAGCTGGTTGTTGGTGATAATGTGGATTGTCCCCCCGGTTTTGTAGCCACGTAGCCTTGAAAGATTTAGTGTTTCTGCTACAACCCCCTGACCGCAGAATGCCGCATCTCCGTGTATAAGGATCGGTAGGTTTGCCGTGTAGTCAAACTCAGGTGCTCCGGGTTTATTAACCCGGGTTCCAGCAGCGCGGGCCATACCCTCAACAACAGGGTTTACCGCTTCAAGGTGGCTTGGGTTAGGAGCAAGTGTAACAACAAGCTCTATTTCCTTGCCGTTAGTTAGTGCTCTTCTTGCCCCTTCATGGTACTTTACATCTCCCGTAAACCCCAGGTCATCACGGAAGTGGCTTGAGCGGACCGGATCCTTAAACTTCGCAAGTATGTAGGGATAAGGCTTGTTTAACACATGGGCCATAACGTTTAGACGACCTCTGTGGGCCATACCGATAAGTATATTTAGGATCCCTGATTCGGCTGCCTCTCCAATTATCTCGTTTAGCATGGGCACAAGCATATCAACGCCTTCTATTGAAAACCGGAACTTTCCCGGGAAGATCCGGTTCAGGAAACGCTCAAAAACCTCTACCTGGGTGAGTTGCTCTAGAACGCTTCTGGGGTTTATAGGGTCTTTAGGTGGTCTGAACTGACCGGATTCTGCTGCGTACCTTAGCCACTGTCTCTCTTCCGGGGCATGTATGTGTTCGTAATCATAGCCGATTGTTGATGAATACACCCTTCTTAGGGCCTCTATCGCCTCTAAGGCGTTTGAGGCATTCTCAGCAACAGGTCCACCCACAAGGCTTGCAGGTAGTTGCCTTAGATCCTCTTCGGTTAGGCCATGGTATGCGGGATCAAGGGATGGGTCTCCAGGTGGTTCACTCCCAAGCGGGTCTATTCTGGCTGCAAGGTGTCCGTATGCACGTATTGCCTGGGCAAGATTTACCACACCCACTATTTTGTTTACATTAACACCAATGGCCTCAGGCATTCCATCTATATCTGGTTTCCACTTTTCAAAGAACGCCCTTGTTGTCCTGTCTACAGAGTTTGGATCCCTCAGATAGCGGTCATAAAGTTCCATTATATAACCCAAATTGGGTCCGTGAAATTCTTTCCGGATATCCATGATTCCTTAAAGTTTCTCCAGAGTTTTGTTTTTAATAAACTAAATATATCATAAATTGTTTCATAGTAAATAAACTTTATACTTGACAAAGATACCTTGTAGATTAAGTTTTTCTTAAAATTAACACCATGATAAGAGTTCAAAACCTTACAAAGCGGTATGGAGAGCGGATTGCGGTTAATGGGATTTCTTTTGAGGTTCAGCATGGAGAGATTCTGGGGTTTCTCGGTCCAAACGGTGCTGGAAAGACAACAACCATGAGGATCATTACTGGGTATATGCCTCCTACCGAGGGAATGGTTGAGATAGATGGTTTTGATATCGTGGAAGAACCAATAGAGGCAAAAAAGAGAATCGGTTACCTTCCCGAAAACCCCCCTCTTTATAACGATATGACGGTTGAGTCTTATCTGGATTTTGTAGCTGATATAAAGGGGGTTTCCAGAAACGAGAAGAGAGAGAATATAGAATTTACCCTTGAGAGGTGTGGGCTGGCTGAGGTAAGAAGGCGCCTTATAGGAAATCTCTCCAAGGGGTTTAAACAGCGGGTGGGTATTGCTCAGGCCCTTGTTAACAATCCTTCGGTTCTTGTTCTGGATGAACCCACAATTGGGCTGGACCCAAAGCAGATCATAGAGATTCGACACCTTATAAAGAGCCTTGCTGGTGAACGCACGGTTATCCTAAGTACCCATATACTTCCGGAAGTTACCATGATATGTACACGGGTTGTGATAATTAACGAGGGTAAAATAGTTCTTGAAGAATCCTTAGAAAGGCTCTCAGGCAAGGTAGAAGGTGCTCAGAGTATCCTTCTAAGGGTAAGCCGTGGGGGCGAAGACATCAGGGATAGGATCCTATCCATAAGGGGTGTTGTGGATGTGGATGAAGGCTCTTCTGGGGAGTTTATAGTCAGGTCAGGGGATGGTATTGATATAAGAGAAGAGCTTGCAAAAACCGTTGTAGAAAGCGGATGTGGTTTGCTTGAGCTTCGACCTCTAACGCACACGCTCGAAGAGGTTTTTCTTAAGGTTATCTCAACCGAAGGTGGGTAGAGATGAGGGTGTATACTATCTTTAAAAAAGAACTAAAGTCTTATTTTGCTTCTCCAATTGCCTATATAGTTCTCTTTGTTTTCTCTGTTCTGTCCGGCATATTCTTCTTTATCTATCTACAGGGCTTTGTTGAATCCCAGTTTGATCCAAGGTTTCAGTTCTTCAGGGAAAGATTGAATTTAAACGAGTTTGTGATTCGCCCGTACTTTGGAACAATAAGCGTTGTCCTCCTCCTTATGATTCCCATTATAACAATGCGGCTTATAGCCGAGGAGAGAAAAAACCACACAGCGGAGCTTCTTTTTACCTCTCCTTTAAAGGTGGTGCACGTTGTCTTTGGTAAGTTTCTTGCCTCGTTTTGTTTGTTCTGCTTTATGTTGGTTTTTCCCCTTATCTATATAGTTTTTCTGGGGATCTACGGGAATCCCGATATTGGGCCCGTACTATCAGGTTACCTTGGGCTTCTCCTTATTGGGGCAAGTTTTATCTCTGTTGGGCTCTTTTCATCCTCCCTTACCGATAACCAGATAGTTGCTGCGGTTTTTTCTTTTGGGATCCTGCTTTTTTTCTGGATAATTGGCGCTTCTTCTGATCCTGAAAGCTCTGTACTTGGATACATCTCCATAATAAATCACCTGGATGGTTTTACAAAGGGTGTTATCGAGCTAAAGGATGTTGTCTACTATGTTTCTTTTACTACCTTTGGACTTTTGCTAACATATGCTGCACTTGATTCGGAGAGGTGGAGATGAGAAAGAGGCGGGTACTAATCTACGGAACAAATACGTTTGTCTTTGTTCTTGCCGTCCTTGGAATCCTTGTTGTGTTAAACTATCTTGCGTGGAGTAAGGGGGGCAGGTTAGATGTTACAAGGGAGAAGCTCTACTCGATCTCTGATCAGACAAAGAAGGTAGTGGATAATCTGGACAGAGAGATTGAGGTTCTTGCCTTCTTTAAGGAGGTTGGAACCGATAGGAAGGAGTTTCAGGAGCTAATAGGAGAGTATAAGCGGAGAAGCGGTAAAATTAAGGTCCGGTTTGTTGACCCTGATAAAGAACCGGGAGTTGCCAGAAAATACGGGGTTACGGAATATGGGACGGTAGTGCTTGTAAGTGGCACCCAGAACATAAATCTAAGGCTTTCTGACCTTATATCGGGTGGAATAGTTGACAATGCTGAAGAAGAGATTACAAATGCGCTTATAAAACTTTCAAAAGATATAAAAAAGACGATTTACTTTCTAAAAGGGCACGGTGAAAGGGATATTAACAACAACTCCGAACCACAGGGGTTTGGGAGATTGAGACAGCTACTTGAGAACGAGGGCTATGAGGTTAAGGAGTTACTTTTGCTAAGAGAACCAGAGATCCCTGTTAAAAACACGATGCTTGTGGTTGCTGGCCCGAAAAAGCCCCTGCTTCCCAAGGAGATGGAGTCGATTAAGAAGTATCTTAACGGCGGTGGAAAGGCTGTATTTATGCTTGAGCCTAGATTAAGTGGTGAGCTCGTTTCGTTTCTAAGGGATTACGGTTTTAATATAGGGGATGACATTATAGTTGATCCATCGTCAAAGCTTGTTGGTGGAGGAGATGTTGCGCCTGTTGTGGCTAAATACTTGCCTCACGAGATTACAGAGGGCTTTAGGTTTGCAACCCTTTTCCCCTATAGCAGAAGCGTTGAGGTGATTAACAGGGATGGAATCAGATCCACTGTGATTGCTAAAACGAGTGAGTACAGCTGGGCTGAGACAAACTTTGCGCTTTTTGACCAGGGAATTGCACAGCGTGATCCTGGTGATAGGGTGGGGCCACTTGGGGTTTTTGCGGTTAGTGAGATTGGAGAGAATACTAGAATAGCTGTCTTTGGCAGTGTGGATTTGGTTTCTAACAGGTTTATTGATTTTTCAGGAAACGGTGACCTTTTCTTAAATACTGTAAACTGGATCTTTGGTGATACGCAGTTAATCTCTATAAGACCACGGGTAGCCAGAGAGGGGAAACTTGCTATTACCGGTAACCAGATGAGGGTTCTGTTTTCGTTTACCGTAATTTTTGTGCCTGCTCTTGTCCTGGTTTCGGGTCTGGTTGTCTGGTGGAGGCGAAAAAATATGTAGTGGTCTTTTGCTTGATATGAGGTCATCCACGGCAAGGTTTTCAAAAACGTTAATTGCAGTTGTAGTTCTTGCTGCGCTTCTGGGATACCTCTACCTTCAGAGGTTGACTGAGAGGGAAGAGCAAAAGCAAAGAGTTTTCCCTGATATATCCGCTGAGCAGATAGTTGAGCTTGTGATTAAGTATCCCTCGTACGAGGTTTTCTTCAGGAAGGAGGGGGGTGAGTGGGTGATAGTTAAGGGGTTAAAAAAGCTTGAGGCAAATGGGAGATTAATATCCAGAATCGTAGATGACATTAAGGGGCTGGAGGTTGAGAAGGTTATTCCTGAGGGTGCATCTGATTTATCGGGGTTTGGACTTGAGAGCCCCAGGGTGGAGGTGGTTTTTAGAACCCCTCTAAAGGAGCACCGTATATCTGTGGGAGATGAAAGCCCGGTTGGCTCTGGGGTCTATATACGTGTGGACGATAAGAGAAACGTTTTTCTTGTAGATAGGGAATTTTCATGGAACTTTGTCGGTAGGTCTTTTAACGATTTTAGAAACAAAACGATAATCAGCCTGGATACGGATAGTGTGGATGGGTTGTTTTTCAGGGTAGGTGAAACCTCAATTGAGCTTGAGAGAAAAGGGGATAGCTGGTTTGTAAAGGGAATGCCAGAACATGTTGAGGTAGATAACTCCAGGGTTTTAAACATTTTAAGAACCTTTTCCAACTTCGAAATAAAGGAGTTTGAAGACGAGGATCCAGAAAACCTTGAAACCTACGGACTCGACAATCCACAGGCTGAGGTTGTGCTCCATACATCTGATGAAAAAAAGATACAGATTCTCTTTGGCAATAAAAATGAAAACGGGGACTACTACGTTAAACTCGCCTCAGACCCTCAGGTCTACTCTGTATCTGACTTTGTTTTTGATGCCCTCCCAAAGCACCTTAGCGATATTCGGGTTAGAAGGCTTGTAAATCTAAATGCCGGGGATGTAAAACACTTAAGGATTAAAAACGGAGATAAGGTTGTTTCCCTCATTAGGGAAGGAGATGAGTGGAAGCTTAAGCAGAAAAACGGGGCAGTAAGGGTTGATCAGACAAAGGTATCTCAGGTTGTCTCAAGCATCGTTGGGCTTGAGGTTAGGGATTTTGTAAGCGACAGCCCTGAGGATCTATCCGTGTATGGACTTGATTCCCCCGCTGTTGAGGTTGCTGTGTCTTCTAAACCCGGGAAAAAGGGGATAACGCTGCTTTTTGGAAAGCACTCAGAAGATGATGGGGTCTATGTTAAGGTTGCGGGTAAAGAGCCTGTCTATACGGTTGAGGTTAAAGCCCTATCCAGGATTACCGGATCCCTAGAAGATATAAGCGGGCAGAGATAACACCTTACCTCTCCTTTACATCCACCCTTATTCTAAGCTCTAGTAGCTGTTTGGGGTCTACGGGTGAAGGGGCTTCTGTAAGCGGACAGAACCCTTTTTGCGTCTTTGGAAATGCGATTACATCCCTTATTGAGCTTGCTCCTGCAAGGAGCATGGTAAGCCTATCCAGTCCAAGTGCAATTCCGCCATGAGGTGGGGCACCGAATTCAAGTGCCTCAAGCAGGAAGCCAAACTTCTTCTTTGCATCCTCTTCTCCCAGGCCAATTCTTTCAAACAGCTTTCTCTGTATATCGCTTCTGTGTATTCTTATGCTTCCTCCTCCGATCTCAACCCCGTTTAGTACTATATCGTAAGCCCTTGCCCTTACCTTTTCCGGTTCCGTATCCAGTAGCTCTATGTCCTCTTCCTTTGGGGAGGTAAAGGGGTGGTGCATTGTAACATATCGGTTTTCGGTTTTATCAAATTCTAGTAACGGGAAGTCCACAATCCATAGAAATGCAAACCTGTTTTGCTCGATCATGTTAAACCGGTTTCCCAGGCGAAGTCTCAGGTTTGAGAGAACAAGGTTTACCGTGTAGCTTGTATCCGCTCCAAAGAATATAACGTCTCCGTCTTCTATGGTAAGAAGACGTTTTAGCTCTTTCTTCTCATGCTCGCTTAGGAATTTTGTTATGGGAGACTGCCATTCATCTCCTGAAACCCTGATCCAGGCAAGCCCCTTTGCACCGAGTGATTTTGCAAATTCGGTTAGCTCATCCAGTTCCTTTCTTGATAGGTGCTGAGCTTTGCCTTTAAGGTTAATAGCCTTTACTATACCTCCCTTCTTTACCGGATCGCTAAACACCTTGAATTCTGAGTTACGAAACACCTCGGTTATGTCATGGAGCTCAAGACCAAACCTTATATCCGGCTTATCTGTTCCATACCTTAACATGGCTTCATCGTAACTCATTCGTGGAAAGGGTATGTCTATATCTACTCCCTTTGTAGCTTTTAATATGGCCTTTATCATCCCCTCAACCACCTCTATGACATCGTCTTCGGTAACAAAGGACATCTCAAGGTCAATCTGGGTAAACTCTGGTTGTCTATCAGCCCTTAGGTCCTCATCTCTAAAACACCTGACTATCTGATAGTATCGGTCAAAACCGGAGATCATAAGCGTTTGTTTAAGTAGCTGGGGAGACTGGGGAAGTGCGTAGAATTCACCCGGGTTAAGTCTGCTTGGAACGAGAAAGTCTCTTGCTCCCTCAGGGGTTGATCTCGTAAGGTAAGGGGTTTCTATTTCTATGAATCCCTTTGAATCTAGGTAGCTTCTTGTTGCACGCATAACCTCGTGTCTAAGCATTAGGTTTTTTCTCATTACCGGCCTTCTAAGGTCCAGGAACCTGTATTTCATCCTGATAAGCTCATCAACTTTTATCTCATCTTCTACTGGAAATGGAAGGACCTTTGATCTGTTAAGTATTCTTAGTTCTCTGGCTATAACCTCAATCTCACCAGTTTTTATGTTTGGGTTTATCGTCTCATCCGGTCGTCTTACAACAGTTCCCTTTACTGCAATAACCCACTCATCCTTTAAAAGGTCTGCCTTTGTGTGTGATTCCTTGCTTACCTGGGGATTAAAAACGATCTGGACAACTCCTTCCCTATCCCTTAGATCCACAAATATGAGCCCTCCGTGATCCCTTTTTGAGTGAACCCATCCCATTAGGATAACTTCTCTGCCCAAGTCCTTAATTCCAAGGCTTCCACAGTAGTCTGTTCTTTTCCAGTCTCCAAGAAGCTCAAACATGCGCACTACTCCTTTTTAATACTTTAACAGTTTATAGTTAGTGTTTAAAATGTTAACCTTTATAACGAGTTTGGCAAGAAAGGACGTTCTTAAAATGGTAAGAAGGTACGGTTTGTTTATAGGTGGCAGGTGGGTATATACCTCACCTGATAAAGTGGTTGAGATTACAAACCCTGCAAATCAGGATGTTATAGCTGAGGTTTCTTTTGCAGATGAAGAGGATACCAAAGAGGCCATAGTGAGTGCAAGAGATGCCTTTGAAAACGGACCTTGGAGAACCATGAGCCAGGTTGAGAGGGGTAAGCTGCTTTTAGCACTTGCACGCGCAATCAGAGAGCGCTCAGAAGAGCTTGCTAGATTGGAGAGCCTAAACTGTGGAAAGCCCTTACGTGAATCAAGGGTTGATGTAAAAGAGGCTGCCGATTGCTTTGAGTTCTACGGAGGCCTTGCCGATAAGGTAAAAGGCGAGATTACCCCTACACCGGATACTGGTTTTTTGGGTATGGTGTTTAGAGAACCAATCGGGGTTATAGGCCAGATTATACCCTGGAATTTCCCGCTTCTTATAGCTGCCTGGAAACTTGCTCCCGCTCTGGCTATGGGAAACTGTTGTGTTCTAAAGCCTTCTGAGTTAACCCCTATTACGGCTTTGGAACTGGCAGGTTTGATTAAGGAAGTTGGGTTTCCCGATGGTGTTGTAAACGTTGTAAGTGGCCTTGGTCCCGTTGTTGGTATGGAGATTGCAAGAAACGAGTATGTGGATAAGCTCTCTTTTACCGGCAGTATCGAGGTGGGAAAACAACTTATGAGGGTTGCGGCAGAGGGTTTAAAGAGGATCTCTCTTGAGCTTGGAGGAAAGTCTCCTGCAATTGTTTTTGACGATGCTAACCTGCCTTTTTCTGCCAGGTGGGTACAGTTCGGGATATTTATGAACCAGGGTGAGGTCTGCTCTGCTACTTCAAGACTCTACGTTCATGAAAGTGTATATGATAGCTTTCTGGAAGAGCTGCTTAGGATAACAAGGGGGATTAAAATAGGAGACCCTCTGGATGAGGCTACGGAGATGGGACCTGTAATATCCAAAAGGCACCTGGAGAGGGTTCTTCGCTATATAGATCTGGGTAAAAAAGAGGGGGCAGAGATTCTCTGTGGAGGCTTTCGTCTTATGGATGAACGTTTTAAAAGGGGCTTTTTCCTATCACCTACCATTTTTGTGGGTTGTAGAAACGATATGGCCATAGTTCAGGAGGAGATCTTTGGCCCTGTGCTTGTGGTTTTTAAGTTTAAGGATGAGGATGAGGCTGTGGAGCTTGCAAATGCAACAAGGTACGGCCTTGGGGCGGCGGTCTTTACAAGAGACGTGGGTAGGGTATATAGGGTTGTGGAAAAGCTAAGAGCTGGGGTGGTATGGGTTAACTCTTCACAGTTGTGTTTTGTTCAGCTTCCATGGGGAGGGTATAAGCAGAGCGGTATCGGAAGAGAACTTGGTACGTACGCAGTTGAGGAATACACCCAGCTTAAACAGGTTGTAATTAACGTTGGTTACGGAACTGTTTAGTTTATTGTTTTGTGTAATATAGAATATGTTGTAAAACTTAATCAAAAGGGAGAGATATCTTGGAATTAGAGGATGAGAAAAAAACAGAGCAGGGTTTCCGTTCGGGGTTTATCTCGATAATTGGGAGACCAAATGTGGGGAAATCTACGCTTCTAAATGTAATAGTCGGTGAGAAGATCTCTGCTGTCTCTGAAAAGCCCAACACAACAAGAAACAGAATAGTGGGTATAAAGACCCTTCCCCATGCTCAGCTTATCTTTCTCGATACTCCCGGAATACATAAGGCAAAGGGTGAGTTGGGTAAAGCAATGGTTCAAGCTGCAGTAAATACAATAGGGGAAGCGGATGTAATCCTTATGATGATTGAGGTAAACGAGCCATTTGGACCAGGGGATCGTTTCATAATTGAGAGCCTGCCTAAGCCAGCCATACTGGTGATTAATAAGATTGACACCGTAAAGAAAGGTAAGATACTTGAGATTATGGCTCAATCACAGGAGTTTGAGGGAAAGTTCCTAGAAGTTGTACCGGTTTCTGCCATCAGAGCAGACGGAATTGATGACCTTATAAACACGATAATTAAGTATCTTCCTGAGGGCCCCAAGTATTTCCCTGAGGATATGATTACCGACCAGCCCGAGAGGTTTCTTGTAGCCGAGCTTATAAGGGAGAAGATATTTAACCTCACACGTCAGGAGATCCCTTACTCAACTGCCGTGGTGGTTGAGGAATTTAAGGATGTTCCTGATAAAAACCTTGTAAGGATTTCTGCGGTGATCTATGTTGAGAAGGAAAATCATAAGGCTATAGTAATCGGGGAGAAGGGAAGGATGCTAAAGCAGATCGGAACCCTTGCAAGGGCTGATATAGAAAGGGTGCTTGGAGCCAAAGTCTATCTTGAGCTCTGGGTAAAGGTTAAAGAAAGATGGACACAGAGGGCTGATTTAATCAGAGAGTTTGGTTATGGAAGTTAGAAAAAAGACAGAGAGGTTTACTTCCCCTCAAACTTTGGTTTTCTCTTCTCAGAGAATGCCTTTTTCCCTTCTTTGTAGTCTTTGCTCTCCTGGACAATCTTAATCATCTGTTTTATACGTTCCTCATCTTCTGCGTTAAGCACCTGATTTCTTTGCCATCCGTTTATTATCTCTTTCATTGTGGTCATTGAAAGTGGTGCATTCTCGCATATCTCGGATGCAATCTCATAAGTTAGATCCTCAAGCCTTTCTCTTGGAACCACGTAGTTTACAAGCCCTATCTTTTCGGCTCTTTTTGCATCAATGTTTTTCCCCAGTAGGAATAGCTCCTTGGTATAGCCAATCCCAATTAGGTTGATGAACTTACGTATGCCAATGTAAGAGTAGGTAACACCAAGCTTTGCCGGAGGCATACCGAAAACCGCATCTTCAACTGCTATCCTTAGATCACAGGTTACAGCAAGTTCCAGTCCCGCTCCGAATGCGTATCCGTTTATCATTGCCAAAATGGGGTAGGGAAAGCTCTCTATTGCTTTGGATACAACTGTTAGAGGGTGGTCTTCTATGTAGTCTCTCATCATATCATCCTCTATGTCTTTTCCTATTGCCATTATGTCATAGCCTGCTGAAAATGCCCTGTTTCCGGCTCCCCGTATTATGACGCATCTTATCTTTTCTTCCCCTTTTAACCTCTCAAGTTCTTTGCTTAGCTCAAGTAGCATACCAGGTGTTAGGGAGTTTCTCTTTTCCGGTCTGTTAATGGTTATGGTGCATATTTGATTGTCTTTCTGTAAGAGCAACTCACCGCTCACAAGCTCCCTCCTTTAAGTGGTAAAGGATTAGTATTATGTTTAAAGATAATTTTTGTCAAATCTTAAGCCACTGTAAATACAACTGGAATATTTAGGAGATTTTTGTTAATATTGTTAAAACAGGAGGAATTGGCCATGCCCGTATATGAGTATGAGTGTGATAACTGTGTTGATGAGTACAACTCTGACATATCAGCGCTTGTTGCAAGACTTAATAAATCAAACGCTTCAAGGATAATGAAGAAGAACCCAAAGTTTTTCTACATAGAGGTTTTTGATGATAAGAAAAACAAGCTTGTATTTGCCTTGGGTGAGAGGGGAAAACCTAACATAAGGAGGTTTCGCTATAAGCTTAAAAATAACAAGATTCTTTATCTCGAGTTAAAGAACTTTAGGTTTTCTGAGTTAATATACGATAAAGAGGAAGAGAAGAATCTTATCTGTCCACTGTGTAATAGGGGCGATAGGATAAGAAGGGTGTTTTCTACCTTTAAAGCAATTTTTGATAAAAGAGACAGGGCTCCTGGTCCGGGTGATGAGCTTGCCTGGCATCTGGATTATAAGAAGATGAAGGATGAGGAGATAGCAAGCTCATGGGTTGGCCCTGAGTATCTGGAACAGTACTTTAACGATTAAAAGGGGAGGTAAAATGCCACTATATGAGTATGAGTGTTTAAAGTGTAAGCATAAGTTTGCTGAATTGGTAATGGAGAAAGAGGAGGAAAAAAAGCTAAGCTGTCCAAAGTGTAAATCAAAGAAACTGGAGCGTCTGTTTTCCTCATTTGCACTTGTTTCTGATCTCTCCACGGATATGCCAAAGCCAGACCTCTCAGGTTTACCCCCTGAGGTTCGGGCAAGAACAGTAATTACCGACTATATAGAGCCTAAAGATAGGCATAAAACGATTAGATAACCTCTTTGCTGGTAGAAACTAAGGGGAAGAGCGGTATTTGTGTTTGGGTTTTCCAAACCTCCTTGCAAGCTCTTTGTATATATCTTCAGGGGTTATACCGAAGTATGCAAGCACTAAAAGAGAGTGAAACCATAGGTCTGCTGTTTCGTATACTATCTCATCCTTGCTACCGTTTTTAGCTGCTATTATGGTCTCAGTTGCTTCCTCTCCCAGTTTCTTTAGTATCCTATCTATCCCGTTCTGGAAAAGAGAGCTTACGTAGGAGTGCTCTTTTGGGTTTCGTTTCCTATCTTCTACCACGTTGTATACCTCTTCTAGTGTTTTACCCAATCTTGGAGCTCCAAAGGTTGGGGCATTTTTTTCCTGTCCTTCGATGGTTTTAAAAAAGCAACTCCTTTGACCTGTATGGCATGTAACCCCTCTCTGATTCACGGTTATAAGGATTGCGTCTTTATCGCAATCAACAAAGACTTCCCTTACCTCCTGAAAATTCCCCGATTCTTCTCCCTTTTGCCATAGCTTGCTTCGTGATCTACTCCAGAAGTGGACCTTTGCGGTTCTAAGTGTTTCTTCAATTGCCTCTTTGTTTGCATAAGCGACCATAAGTACCTGACCGTTTTCAGCATCCTGAATAACAACTGGAACAAGCCCTCTGTCATCAAACTTTATATCCTCTGTATTCATTTTGCTCCTCCATGGCTTATACTAACCCTCGGATTTTTCTGTATCGAGCTGATATCCAGAAAAACTTTACTACCTTGGGTTTGTAGCTTATATTTTATAAAAAAAAGTAACAATAAACCAATAGGGGAGGGTAATGGATGGCAAGAATCACAATTGAGGATTGCCTTGAGAAGGTGGGAAACAGATTTGCCCTTTCTATAGCTGCAATGAAGAGGGCAAAGCAGCTCGTTAAGGGAGCAAAACCTTTAAGTGAGGAATCCGAAAATAAGCACGTTGTCCTTGCCTTAAGGGAGATTGCGGAAGGTAAGGTAAAGGTTATCTATCCTCCGGGTTACGATAACAAAACCAGGTAGATGATAGAGTCTTTGGTTCTGTGCTTTATTCCCCTTTTTGTCGCTATAGACCCCGTTGGAATTATCCCTTTGTATCTTTCCTTTACAAGGGGTTTAACCTCTGAAGAGAGAAAGAAGGTTGCAAAGGATTCCATACTTACTGCGTGCGCTATAGGGATTGTGTTTGTTCTTGGCGGGAAATTCATATTCAGGATTCTGGGTATAAGTGTTTCAGACTTTGCAATTGCAGGCGGACTTCTTCTCTTTGCCTTCTCTCTTTTGGATCTTTTAAGGGGTGAGAATCCCGGGGTAAGAGGTATTAGTGGTTCTTCTCTCGGGATATTTCCGATGGGTACTCCTCTTATAGCAGGTCCTGCTGTGCTTACCACCCTTATAATACTTGTGGATTCTCAGGGATTTTTTGCAACCTTGATTGCCTTTGGGCTAAATCTTTTCGTTCTGGGTGTTATCCTTTTTAAATCGGAGGTAATACTTTTATATCTTGGTGAAAGTGGTGCTCGTGCTTTTGCAAAGGTAATGAGTATACTCCTTGCAGCCATAGGCATTATGATGGTGCGAAGGGGAATAATGGATATGGTTTCAGGAAAACTATAGCAACGGGATTGCAGGATGAAAGGTTCTTTGCGGGTTGGAGTAGATACAGGCGGGACATTTACGGACTTTGTTTTGATTGATGGAGAGAAGGTGGTTACTCATAAGGTGCTCTCTACTCCCTCTGACCCTTCAAGAGCTGTTATAAAGGGGCTTTTTGAGCTTCTTGGAGAGGTTAGAGACATTGAGGTTATACATGGGACTACCGTTGCCACAAATACGCTTCTTGAGAGAAAGGGAGCTTGTGTTGCCCTTTTAACAACAAAGGGGTTTGAGGATGTTATAGAAATAGGCAGACAGAACAGGGAAAAACTCTATGATATTTTCTGGGAGCGTCCAAAACCACTTGTTGCACGGGAGTTTAGGCTGGGTGTTAGGGAGAGGGTTTCTTTCGATGGCAAGGTGCTAGAAGAAGTGGCCCTTGATGATTTAAGAAGGATCTATGGGAAACTAAAAAGGTTAAAGGTTGATTGCATTGCAATCTCCTTTCTGCACTCTTATGCAAATCCTTTAAATGAGGAAAGGGCTGAGAGCTTTTTAAGCTCTCTTGGTATTCCTATATCAACCTCATCGAAACTTGTGCCGGAATTTAGGGAATACGAAAGAACCTCCACAGTTGTGGCAAACTCTTATCTGTTACCCAGGGTAAGCCTGTATATGAAGAACCTAGAGGATGAGCTTAGTGGGTGTAGGGTATCTGTAATGCAGTCAAGTGGGGGTCTTATATCACCCGAGCAGGCTGCAAAGGAGCCGGTCAGGATTCTTTTATCGGGGCCAGCAGGTGGTGTGGTGGGTGGATTTAGGATTGCAGAGGCAATGGGATACAGTAAGGTGATAACCTACGATATGGGAGGAACGTCAACGGATGTGGCTTTGTGTGATGGATCCCTTAGATTTACGACCGAAACCGTTATAGATGGTGTTCCCATAAAGATTCCAATGGTTGATGTGGTAAGCATTGGAGCAGGAGGCGGTTCTATAGCCTATTTTGATGCGGGAGGGGCTTTAAAGGTAGGACCTATAAGTGCAGGAGCTGACCCAGGGCCTGCATGTTATGGAAGGGGCGAATTTGTTACGGTAACAGATGCAAATGTTGTACTTGGGAGAATTCTTCCCGATTGGTTTCTTGGGGGGAAAATGAGGATTTTCCCGGAGAGGGCGTTTTTTGCTTTTAAAAAGCTTCTATCTGGAAGGGAGATCCCTTTAAAAGAACTTGCAGAGGGGGTAATTAGGGTTGCAAACGCTAACATGGAGAGAGCATTAAGGGTTGTATCGGTTGAAAGAGGTTTTGACCCAAGAGACTTTGCGCTTCTTTCCTTTGGAGGAGCAGGAGGGCTTCATGCTTGTGAACTTGCTGCTGGACTTGGAATAAAAACGGTGATCTTTCCTAAAAACCCCGGAGTGCTTTCTGCCCTTGGAATGCTAATGGCTGATTCCTTTAAGGACTACAGTCTTACGACCTTTTTTACAAGCAAGCGTTTGTCTAAAGAGTCCTTGGAGAGGTCTTTCAGGGTTCTTGAGGAAAGGGCATATAGGGATTTTCGAGCCACCAGGATACGTTTTGAGCGTTTTGTGGATGCACGCTACAGAAGGCAGTCTCACGAGATTACTATTCCTTACTGTAAGGATGTTGTAAGTGCCTTTCATAGAGCCCACAGGAGGTTGTATGGCTATGCAAAGCCTGATAGTGAGGTAGAGATTGTTACCCTAAGGGTAAGGGCAATAGAGAGGAGAGGCAGAATAGAGCTTCCTCTGTTAAATAAGGCAGCAGGTGAGGTTAGATTTAGAAAGGAGAGGGTGTTTTTTAAAGGTAGTGAGATAGAACTAAAGTGTTACATAAGGGAGGATTTCTTTTCAGGGTTTAAATTCCAGGGACCTGCTTTGGTTGTAGAGGATACCTCAACGCTTTTTATCCCTCCTGAGTTTAGATGCGAGGTGGATGACTGGGGTCACATTATAGCAAGGGTATAGCTCCTGGTTTGTTACCCTATTGTCCTTTTAATAGAATCTTTAGCCTTTCAGTGATCCTTATTCCCCTTACAATGAAGAAGATAGAGAGCACTTTGAGTTTATGGCTTAATGTGCTTAGCTCTTTAAATCTTTTATCGGAGCAAATGCGTGTTATGGATATTACTGGAGGTAGCAGTTCAATAAAAAGGGCTATAAGTAATCTTAAAAATGGGTAACGGTATTTTATCCTGAGCAGATCGCACTGTCCTTTGGTTATCCTAGAGTGTTTTTTGTATAGCTCTCGTAAAGTTTGCCTTGCTGGATGGTATACACATGTGTCATCTGCATAAACCACTTTATATCCGTATGAGGATATACGTTGTCCAAGTTCAACATCTCCACAGGATTTAAGTTTGTCGTTAAACATACCTACCTTATTTATAACCTCTCTTAACGTAAAAGTGTTTGCGGTTGCTCCAAAACCCATTTTCTCTACAAAGTGCTTTTGGGGAAATGCTAGGGTAGCCTCATAGAGTTCTACCGCTGTAGGTCTTTGGGGGTTTTTAAAGAAAACGATTATCTTCCCAGCCAGAAGACCACAGTGGGGTATGTTAAGTATGTTTATAACCCCCTTTTCAATCCAATCAGGAGCTGGAATGCAATCTGAGTCGGTAAAAGCTAGGATATCGCCTTTTGAGAAGGAAATTCCCTTGTTTCTTGCAGCATATGAACTGCGTTTCTTCTCATGCAGTAAAATTACACTGTTAAATTCTCTTACCACCCCTTCTGTGTCTTCATCTGATCCGTTGTCTACCACTATAATCTCATATAGGTTTTGTGGATACGTTTGGTTCTGCAGGGCTTTAAGGCATAGTTTTAATCTTTCGGAGTCGTTAAAAACGGGGACTATAACAGAGACAAAAGGGGTTTTCATTTTATTTGAAATACATCGAAGCTTTCGAGATTTACTTTTTAAAAAATTATTTTAAATTTTCTTTGTTTGATGTCTATAGCCAATATCAGGTACATGGTTGGTGACCTTTTAAAACCTGGGGAGAGCCTTTACCAGAGGGTTTTGGTAAGTGGGTTTTGGGTATTTGCTCTGAGGTTAATCCAGGCGCTGTTTAACTTCATAAGACTTGTTGTGCTTGCTCGTTTGCTCTCCCCTTACGATTTCGGTTTAATGGGGATAGCTCTTCTGACTATGTTGGTTCTGGATACATTTTCTCAAACGGGTTTTCAAAAGGCCCTTATACAGAAGAATGAAGACATATCAGGCTACCTTGATAGTGCATGGACAGTTTCTATTTTAAGGGGTTTCTCTCTGTTTATGTTACTCTTTCTAGGAGCTCCTTATGTGGGTATGTTTTTTAATACACCTGAAGCGGTATTGGTTGTTCGTGTAATAGGTACTTCTTTACTTTTTAAATCTCTTACCAATATTGGGATTGTGTACTTTCAGAAGGAGCTTGAATTTGATAAAAGGTTTGTTTACGAGTTTCTGGGTACACTGATAGATTTTACGGTTTCTATACTGAGTGCTTTGGTTTTGAGAAACGTGTGGGCACTTGTTTTTGGATTGCTGGCTGGAGAAGTAACTAGGTGTTTTACGAGCTATATTATCCATCCTTACAGACCTAGGTTGAGCTTTGAGTTAAACAAGGTAGCAGAGTTATGGAGGTTTGGAAGGTGGATTACGGGTTCTGGTATTCTTGTTTTTCTTATTACCCAGGGGGATGATATTTTTGTAGGTAAGTTTTTAGGTGCAACCGCCCTTGGATTTTATCAAATGGCTTATAGGATATCAAATATGCCTGCAACTGAGATTACTCATGTCCTTTCTCAGATAACTTTTCCGGCTTATGCAAAGCTACAGAGCAATTTATCCAATTTAAAAAAGGCGTATTTAGAGGTTTTGCAAACCACCTCGGTTTTCTCTTTTCCGATTGCTGGATTAATCTTTGCAATGTCACCGGATTTCGTTGTTGTATTTTTAGGGGAAAAATGGGTGTCTATAGTTCATCCAATGCAGGTTTTGGTACTTTGGGGGCTTATCCGCTCTGTCGGAGCAACCACAGGACCCCTTTTTCAAGCTACCGGATTTCCTCAAGTAGGAGTTAAGCTTCAGTTTGCAATTTTGGTTTTACTTGCGCTTCTAATCTATCCTCTTACGAGGTGGTTGGGGATTCTTGGAACTTCACTGGCAGTACTTTTGAGTGCGCTTGTAATCAATCCGGTGGCTATTTATAAAAGTGCTAAGATAATTCATGCAGGTATATGGGAAGTCCTTCGATTGATTCTGTTTCCTTTATTTGCCACAGTGTTTATGTGTGTTTCTTTATTTACGCTAAAGAGTTTTGCCTTGTTTAGTGTTGGCATCGTTTCTTTTACTGTATATCTGTTTGCAGGAATAGCTCTTTATATATGTGTTATAGTTGTCATAAAAAGCTTGTTCAATTATGATTTATTAAATTTGCTTAGACAGTGTTTAACTGAACTCGGTAAGTAGGTATTTGTCTGTGAATTGAAGACCAAGTAAGAAATTCGAAGAATACGATAGCTTCTTTGTTTAGAGTTACAAATGCCTATCCTGAATTTTGGGGAGGAAAACGTTCCATTGAGCAGTGTATAAGACGATGGAAAAAAGATATTAGGTTTTCTTTAAGTTGTTTTGGTAAACCCGGCCATCTCTTAGTTAGATACGAGAATTTGGTGTCTAGAACCCCTGAAGTGTTAAAAGAGGTGTGCACGTTTTTGGGTGTGGATTATGTGGAGTCAATGATAGAGAAACACAAGTTCGCTGCTGAGAGGGTTATCTTACCTCATCAGGATTGGGTTAAAGATGCGATGCTGGATATAAAAATTAATCTTCGTGGAAGAACGGGTGATGTGGTTTTTGATCCTTTGGAAAGAGATAAGATAAAAAGAGAGTTAAAGGATACGGAAAGAGAACTTGATTTGATCTTACCTGTATTGTAAGACCCTTAACTTAAATGATGAATGTAGTTTTTATTCCTTACTATGATTCTAACCCTTATCAGAAACTGTTAATCAAGTCACTATCAAAAAAAGGTGTACTTGTCTCTACTATATCTCTTGCCGGTTACTACCCTTTTTCTTTAATCCTCAAGGTGCTTTGTCACTGGAAGCCACAAATACTTCACGTTCATTGGCTACATCCTTTTCTACTTAGTGATTCTTGGGTAAAGGCTTTTGTAAAGTCGGTCTTCTTTATAAGTGAGGTGGTTATGGTAAAACTCCTTGGAATAAAAATCGTGTGGACCGTTCACAATGTTTTAAGTCATGATTCCCGTTTTATTCGTTTGGAATTATTCTTTACAAAAATCATCTCTAGGCTCTGTAGTCGAATAATTGTGCATGGAGATTATGTAAAGAGTAAGGTAATAGAATTGTATGGTGTGGATCATTATGTAATCAGAGTGATACCTCATGGGCACTACATTGGTTACTACAGAAATGAAGTCTCTAAAAAGCAGGCTAGAGAGCTTCTTGGGCTTGATGAGAGGGAGTTTGTGTTTTTGTATTTTGGTATGATAAGGCCTTATAAGGGGGTGATTGAGTTAATAGAGGCTTTTAAGAGATTAAAACACAGAGGTTCAAGATTGCTTATAGTTGGTAAACCTGTTAATAAGGATATAGCTGAGTGTGTTCTTAAAGAGTGTGGGGATGATAAACGTGTTAGGGTTGTATTTGATTTTGTCCCGGATGATGAGGTTCAGATATATATGAACGCTGCAGATATTGTGGTTCTTCCCTACAGGGAAAGCTCAACCTCGGGTTCGCTTGTGCTTTCTATGTCCTTTAGCAAACCTGTTATTGCTCCCTCTATAAGAAGTATAACCGAGATTTTACATCCAAGGGGTGGAATTGTATATGATCCTTCGGATAAGTGTGGTTTGGTTGGTGCTATGAGGCAAGCGTTAACTTCTAAGCTCTCAGAAATGGGTAAGTATAACTTAGAAATTATAAGAAATTTTGGCTGGGATTATATAGCTAATGAGACATACAGGGTTTATATGGACTGTCTGGATGGGGGCTGATTTGTATGTTCTATTATCTCTAGTATGGTTTCTTCAAGTTTATCTGCTAATTTATCCCAGCAGAACTCATCTACCTGCTCTAGATTGAAGTTTCTTTCTATTTCCTTTTTCTTCCACAGGCTATATAGGTATGCTATTGCTTCACTTATATGTTTGGGATCGTTTTTAACAGAGATTCCTCTTCTTAGCCTCTCTATAATCGTTGATGCTATATCATTTTCATCCATTTTGATGGAGAGTATGGGACGCTGGGCAGCTATGTACTCATAGGTTTTTCCAGGAATCTGTAGGCCTCCTCCATGTCCTAGCAGCAGCAAAACAGATGCGCCCTTCTGAAGTGATATAGCCCTCTGTTTGGAAACAAAACCAACGAAGTAGACAACCTCTGAGAGATTGCTTTTTTCTATATACGACTTGTATATCTCGTTTGGTATGTTCCCTGCAATGATTACTTCAAGTTCTTTGCACGTATTTTTTATGAGGTTAAGTGCCTTAAAGAAGGCAAAGGGTTCCGCATCTCTGTAGAATATGCCCGTATAGACAATCCTGAATCTCTCTGTGGTTTCTGGCTTGGCCTCCATGAACTCTTTTTTAGAAAACCCCTGTGGTATAACTTCTATCTTCTCGGGTTTTAAAAAGGGATAGAGTTTAAGGTAGTGTTCTTTTGTCTTATCTGTGGTTACTATTATCTTGTTAGAAGATCTAACTATTCTAGATTCTATTTCTTTGTCTATATAAGACCGCCATTTCGGTAAGGGAAAAGATGGATTATGTACCCAGGGATCACCGTAATCTGTAATCCAAGGTGTTTCTCTAATGAGCTGTTTTAGATAAAAACCCAGTATATGACAGGTAAAAGGGAATCCAGAGGATATGGTCAGAGTGTATTTGTTTTCCTTAATGAGTTTCCTTGCCTTTATAAGAGCAAATGGAAGCCACGTTATCGTTTCATCAGGGATAAATATTGGTCTTAGGGTGCTTTCAAATAGCCTAAATAAGAGTTTTCCACTTTTCCTAGTAAATGACTCAAAAAGGGTAGTAGCGGGATTATAGTTTCTTTTATTGATAGTGGTTCTTAATAGAAGGCTTGAGAGGTGGTGCATGAATCCAGGGTAGGTTCTAAAAACCCTTACGCCCTCTGGTATGTCTTTAAGGAGTGTGTAATCGTAGTTTGGATGAGTGGGGAATGAGTATATGGTAAGAACGTCTATATCCCAGTTCTTCGAGGAAAGGTGTTTTACAAATTCCACCCATCTGTAGCTTCTTGGCGTTCCTATGGGGGGAAAGTAGTAGGTGCATATAAGTAGATGACCTTTCTTTTTGCTACTCATTTGAAAGGGTATCTTTAGAACTAGAGGGTTGTTGAAATTGAAAACGGTATCTATCTAAGATTAACTTTTCAAACTCTTTGAAGCTATTTTCAATACTATGCTCTCTGGCGGTTTTAAAGCCCCCCTGCTTTATTGCTTCTCCTAGTTTCTCGTCTTTTAGTATAAGTTCAAGCTTTTCTTTAATCTCATCCACCCTTTCTATATTGCAGACAAGAGCATTTTCTCTGTTTTTAGCATAGGGAACAGCTTTTGTCGTCACTACAAGACATCCACATGCCATGGCTTCAAGAGGGAAAAGGGGAAACCCTTCGTGTCTTGTTGGATAAAGAAAGATATCGGCACTGCTAAGGAGCTTTCTTAGTTTTTCCTCGTTAACCCAGCCAAAGTTTCTAACCCTAAGCCTTAGTACATCTTCTCTTAACTCTTCTCCACATGTCCATATCTCTACCTGATCCCTTAGTTCTGCACTTAGCTTGTTTATAACTTTTACTGCAATATCAAACCCTTTTCTGTGATCTCTTCTGGACAATATAAGAATGGCTTTTCTATTGCCTTTGAGTTTTAAAAGCTCTTCGTCGGGCTCTGGGTAAAAGGTTTGGGTATGTATACCATTTTCAACTACGCTTACGTCGGCACTATAGTTATCTTTAAAAAGCTTTGCAAGGTCCTTGGATACGGTTATGGTTTTTATTTTAAAGAGTTTTAGACAAAGGAAGTACAGTGATCTTATAAGAAGTTTTAAAACTGGATTCTTATAGTAAGATTCATCGTAGTCTTGTGCAAAGTATATCAGGTGGGACTTGTATCTTATAGATACTGCTAGTGCAAGTGGAATTATATCTACGATTATAAAGTCCGAAGTAAACCTTCTAAAGAGCAAAAAAAGGATCGTTCCTATCTTTGTGGGTAAAGGTATCTTTTTTAGTGATATATGGGGGGTTAATCTAAAAACCGTATTTTGTATATTATACCAAAGTGTAACCTTATAGCCTTTTTTGCTGAAATAGTTTGCATACTCAACTATCATCTTATCCCCGCCTCTGTTGAGAAGAGAGTGCCTGTAAAATTCTATGCTTAAAGTGCTCATTTCTATTTTGGGTTTTATTTTAGCTACTTTATCTTGGCAATACAAACGAATCTGTTGCCCCCTAGGGGATGGGTTTGTAAAATATCTAGAGAGGTGTTTTGCCATGGGTTCCAGAGAAAAGATAGAGATAGTAAAAGGTGATATCACTGAGATGGAAGTTGATGCCATAGTGAATGCTGCAAACACCAGTCTCTTCCTTGGAAGTGGAGTTGCCGGGGCTATAAGGAAAAAGGGTGGAGATGTGATTCAGGCAGAGTGTGATAAACTGGGTCCAGTTCCTCTGGGGGAAGCAGTTGTTACGGGAGCTGGAAACCTTAAAGCAAAATACGTTATTCATGCTGCTGGGATGCATCTGGGTGGTAGTGTAAGTGAGGATTCCCTTAGAAAAGCTACAAAAAACAGCTTGCTTAGGGCTGAGGAAAAGGGTGTTAAGACGATTGCCTTTCCTGCAATTGGAACCGGGATTGGAGGATTTCCGGTAGAAAGGTGTGCAGAGGTTATGATAGATACTGTTTTGGAGCATCTGGATGGGGAATCTTCAATAGAGAAGGTTTATTTTGTTTTATTTGATGATGCTGCTTTTAGCGTTTTTAAGAGATATCTGGATCAAAAAAAGTAGATTTATTGCCTCTGGTTTGAGAGTGCAGAATAAATAAGAAAGAGTATTCATGCCTTCCAACAGCACAATACTAAGAGATATTGAAAGGATCATAAAAGGACGAAAAAGTCTAAAGGTAAGGGAAAAAGGAACTTTTGTTCATGCTTCAGTTATGATAGTTCTTAGAGAAGAGGATGGAGAGTACTTTATCCTTCTTATAAGGAGACCTGAGAACACAAACGATATCTTCTCAGGTCATATGGCTTTTCCTGGTGGTAAGATGAAAGAAGGAGATAGAGATAAGCTTGATACCGCAATTCGTGAAACGTTTGAGGAAACCGGTATAGATATAAGAAAGAAAGGAGTTATCCTGGGAGAGCTTGATGATTTTAATCCGGTTAATCCGGAAGCAAAACACTATGTTGTTTCTCCCTTTGTTGCTTTTCTTACAGATAAGGTGGAAATAAGAGAGAACAAAAAAGAGGTAGCAGAAGTCGTTTGGATTCCGCTTTCCTTCCTAAAAGAACCAGGAACCCTTAGTATAAGAACTGTAGAGAGGGACGGAAGGTGTATAAAGGATTATGTATTTAAGTACAGAGGCTATACGATTTGGGGGATAACGGGAAGGATTCTCTTTCAGTTTCTCTCTTTAGTGGGACATTTATTTAATAAGTAGGGTTTGATCCTTCTGGATTTTCCGGATTTGTGATGATAAACTTCCCTCAAGTAAAAACAGCAAAAAGGATGGGGGAAATTGATAAATGCGAGGTGTAAACAAAGTAATTTTAATAGGTTATTTAGGGCGTGATCCAGAAATCAGGTATACAACGAGCGGACAGGCGGTTGCCAATTTTACCTTGGCTACCACGGAAACAAGGACAAACAAAAACGGTGACAAACAGGAATTTACGGAGTGGCATCGCATTGTAGCTTGGGGAAGATTGGCTGAGATATGCGGGGAGTATTTGTCTAAAGGTAAGATGGTCTATATAGAGGGTACACTTAGGACCCGCTCTTGGGAGGATAAGGAGGGCAGAAAAAGATGGACCACTGAGGTATTTGCTCAAAACATGCAGATACTTAGCCCATATGATAAAGGGGAAACAGCAATTGTTGAAGAAGAGGAGAAACTTCCAGAAGACATAGAGGATATAGAGGAATCTTTTACCTCTGACGATGATGTCCCTTTCTAGAATTTCCCTTGCTAAAGTAAGTGGATTATGGATGAGGAAAGAATAAGACAAAGAAGGATAAATGCTGTAAAGAGGATTGAAAAGCCCTGGGGTTATGAGTTATGGTGGGCTTATACGGAGAAGTACGTGGGAAAGATACTTTTTATCAAGAAAGGGCATAGCCTCAGTTATCAGTTTCACAGGGTAAAGGATGAAACGTTTTACCTTCAAAAAGGCACCATGATCCTTGAGATTGAAGATGAAGGAAAACCGAAAGAGGTTATAAAGATACTCCCTGGTGACTCTGTAAGGATTACTCCCCTTACGAAGCACAGGATGACCGCCGTTGAGGATTGTTATGTGCTTGAGGTATCTACTCCCGAGGTGGATGATGTAGTAAGACTAGAGGATAGGTACGGGAGGGTCTAGATATGGGACTTGCTGTTATAGTTCTTGCAGCTGGAATGGGAAGAAGGATGAATTCACGTATCCCAAAGGTGCTTCATCCTATATTTAAGCGTCCTATGCTGGCTTATGTTATGGATACCGTTAAGAAACTGCTTCCCGAAAGAACGGTGGTGGTGGTTGGATACGGTGCAGAGGCAATTAAGGGTGCAATGGGCTTTTCTGAAGGTATTGAATACGTTTTTCAGCCTGAACAACTTGGTACCGGAAACGCTGTTTTATGTGCAAAGGAGGTGTTAAGAGATTTTAGTGGGGAAATAGTTATACTCAGTGGAGATTCTCCTCTTATAGATGCTAAAACTATAGGTGGGCTGGTAGATGCTCATAGAAAAGCAGGGGCCTGTGTCTCTGTTATTACAGCGGTTGTTGAAGAGCCTTATGGTTATGGGAGGATCTTGAGGGGCTCTAGTGGTAAGATAGTTGGAATTGTAGAGGAGAGAGATGCGACTTTAGAGGAAAAAAACATAAAAGAGATCAATTCGGGTGTGTACTGTGTGGATTCAGAGTTTCTCTGGGAAGCACTTGAGCAGATTGGTTCTGATAACAAGCAAGGGGAGTACTATTTACCAGATATAGTTAAGGTAGCTTCCGGTTTGGGTAAACTGGTTTTAGGAGTTGTTGCAGAGGATGCCTGTGAGGTTTTGGGCATAAACAATCGCCTCGAGCTTGCCAGAGCTGAGCGGATTATTAGGAATCGTGTTAACAGAGAGCTTATGCTCTCTGGGGTAACCTTAATAGATCCCGAGGTTACATACATATCCCCTGAGGTTATTATTGAAGCTGATACGGTTGTATATCCTAATACGTTTATCTACGGTAGAACAAGGATAGGAAGTGGGTGTAAGATAGGCCCATTTGCTTGGATTGAGGATTCTTTCTTGGGAAATGGGGTTACCATTGGTTTTTCCTGTTACATAGTACAGGCAAGAATAGAAGATGAGGTAACCATTGGTCCATTTGCTCATATTCGTCCTCAAACGGAGATAATGAGTGGTGCAAAGATTGGCAATTTCGTTGAGATCAAGAAGTCAACCATTGGAAGAAAGTCAAAGGTTCCCCATCTCTCCTATATAGGAGATGCTTGTGTTGGCAGTGAGGTAAACATTGGTGCTGGAACGATTACCTGCAACTATGACGGTTTTGATAAGCACAAAACCACAATAGATGACCATGCATTTATAGGAAGTGATACGATGCTTGTTGCTCCTATAAAAGTGGGAAAAGGTGCTACAACTGGGGCTGGTTCTACCATAACGAAAGACGTTCCTCCTGGGGCTTTAGCAATTGGTAGGGCTAGGCAGGTTATAATTGAGGGGTGGAAAAGGCGACCCAGGGGAAAGAAAGAAAAGGATTAAATGTGCGGTATTATAGCCTACATAGGTAAACCTGATAAAACACTTCATGTTTTGATAGAGGGACTAAAAAGACTTGAATACAGGGGGTATGACTCTGCAGGTATCGCTGTTTTAGGAAGCAGTGGGATAAGGATAGTAAAGAGTGAAGGAAAGCTATTAAATCTTTTAAGCAGGCTGGAGGGGGTTTCCTTAAACGGTTCCCCTGGATTGGGGCATACAAGGTGGGCTACCCACGGGGTTCCAAGTGAAAGAAATGCCCATCCCCATGTTTCGGGAAAAACTGTAGTGGTTCATAACGGGATAATAGAGAACTATCAGGAATTGAAAGATGAGTTAAGAAGAAAAGGATACCGTTTTAACTCCGATACGGATACAGAAGTTATAGCACACCTTATAGAGGATTTTTCTCTTAAGGGGTTTTCACTTGAGGAATCTGTAAGGGAGGCTTTTAAGTTATTAGAGGGAACGTATGCGGTGGCTGTTATCTCCGAGAGAGAGCCTAATAAGGTTGTGGGCATTAGAAAGTTCCTTCCCCTTATACTTGCAATTGGAGATGGTGAGGTGTTTTTGGCATCTGATATCCCCGCTGTTTTGCCTTTTACCAGAAATGTGGTTTTACTCGAGGATGGTGACATTGCTATATTGGAGAAAAACAGATTCAGGATTACTGATCCCGAGGGAAGGGAGGTAAAAAGGGATGTTTTTTCCATAGATTGGGATCCCATAACGGTGGAGAAGGGTGGATATAAACACTTTATGTTAAAGGAGATACACGAACAGCCACAGGCCGTTTTGGATACTATAAGAGGAAGGGTTTTTTTGGAAGAGGGAAGGGTGTTTCTTAAAGGAATAGAGGATTCTTGGGTTGCTGATGTAAATAGAATAGTGGCAGTTGGTTGTGGTACTTCTTATCATGCTTGTCTTGTTGGACGGTATATGATTGAGAAGCTATCTAGAATCCCTGTGGATGTGGATTTAGCTTCGGAGTTTCGCTACAGGGAACCTGTGGTTGATGAGAAAACCTTGGTTATAGCAGTTTCCCAGTCCGGGGAAACTGCTGATACCTCTTATGCCCTTTTAGAGGCAAAAAGAAGGGGGGCAAAAACGCTTGCGATTACAAATGTGTTTGGCAGCAAAATCGCAAGGGAATCGGATGTGGTTGTATATACCCATGCAGGACCTGAAATAGGAGTTGCTTCCACAAAGTCTTTTACAGCCCAGCTGGTTGTGTTCTACTTGCTTTCCCTGTTTTTGGGTATATCAAGAAACAGATTGACAGATGCTTACTCTTTGCAGCTTATTAAAGATATTCTTGCCCTGCCACAGCTTTTGCAACATGTTCTCAGATTGGATAGTGAAATTAGCGCACTTGCCGGAGAGTTTTACAAGTACAAAAACTTCATATACCTGGGAAGGGGTTTAAACTATCCAATCGCACTTGAGGGAGCATTAAAACTAAAGGAAGTCTCCTATATACATGCAGAGGGGTATGCTGCAGGGGAGATGAAACACGGCCCCATAGCGTTAATAGATGAGAAGATGCCTGTTGTTGTTGTTGCTCCTCAGGATGAATTGCTTTACAGGAAGCTGGTTGGAAACATACAGGAGGTAAAAACGAGAAAGGGAAGGGTTATACTTCTGACATCGAAGGGCAGTGTGAATGAGTTTTACGGATGGGTGGATAGGTTTGTAGAGATCCCTAAAACCCCTTACCTCATCAGTCCTCTTATCTCTGTTGTACCGCTTCAGCTTCTGGCATACTATATTGCCAGTTACAGGGGGACGGATATAGACCAACCAAGGAATCTTGCTAAGGTTGTTACCGTTGAGTAGAGCCTTAAACCATACGAATTCTTCTTTTTGTATGGTAAATTAAATCTGTTTCTGTAAGGAGGTTGTAGGTTCATGAAGGTTCTTGTAGTTGGAAGCGGAGGAAGGGAACACGCTCTTTGCTGGAAGATAAGGCAGAGCCCACTTGTAGAGGCAGTTTACTGTGCTCCAGGTAATGCTGGAATATCAAAACATGCGGAGTGTGTAAATATAAAGGCCACCGATATAGAGAACCTGATCAGGTTTGTAAAGGCTGAGGGGATTGAGCTTACGGTAGTGGGACCTGAGCTTCCTTTGGCACTTGGAATAGTGGATAGGTTTACCGAAGAAAAACTAAGAATCTTTGGTCCAACCAGGTTGGCTGCTGAAATCGAAAGCAGCAAGGTTTTTGCTAAAAACCTTATGAGAAAATATAAAATCCCTACGGCTTTCTTCTCCACGTTTTACAGTTTTGAGGATGCGGTTAGATGGGTAAAAGAGGTAAAGCCACCGCTTGTTGTAAAGGCTGACGGGCTTGCCGCTGGTAAGGGGGCTGTGGTATGCCACACAGAAGAAGAAGCCATTGAGGTGCTTGATGCCATGATGAGGGGAGGGATCTTTGGTGATGCAGGAAGCAGGGTTGTGATCGAAGAGTTCTTGGAAGGAGAAGAAGCCTCATTTTTTGTATTTACAGATGGGGAGGCTATTGTTCCGCTTGAAACTTCTCAGGATCATAAGGCTTTGCTTGATGGGGATCAGGGACCAAATACCGGTGGGATGGGGGCTTATTCTCCTGCCCCGGTTGTTACGCCTGAAGTTTATAAAAAGATAATGGATCAGATAGTTGTTCCAACCATAAATGCTCTGAGGGAAGAGGGGAGGAGATATAAGGGGGTTCTTTATGTAGGGCTTATGATAAAGGATGGAGAGCCAAAGGTTTTGGAATTTAACTCCAGATTTGGAGACCCTGAAGCCCAGGTTCTTATAACAAGAATGAAGTCAGATATTGTTCCGGTGCTTAATGCCGTGGTTGATGAGAGGCTTTCAGAAGAGATTGTAGAGTGGAAAAACGAGGCTTCTGTGTGTGTTGTTATGGCATCACGGGGATACCCTGGTGACTACAAAAAGGGGATTGAAATTAAGGGATTGGAAAGCCTTGAAGCTATGGAAAATGTCTTTGTCTTTCATTCTGGAACGGCTTTTAGCAACGGAAAGATTGTTACGGACGGAGGAAGGGTGCTAAGTGTTACCGCCCTTGGGAAGACTATACCTGAGGCTATTTATCTGGCATACAGTGCTGTCTCAAAGATTGACGATGGCTCTCTTTACTACAGAAAGGATATAGGAAAGAAGGCGCTTAAATATCTTTAGGGTTATTGCTAAAGCGCGTTATTTAATTATAATAATTAAAATTAGAATAAATGAGTTTTGGAGAATACAGCGGCGATGGCTGAAGTGTGGTACCTCGAGATGGAAACAAAGACACTGGAGAATAAAGAGCCCAGGTACAGGTTTGACTTCGACAAGTGCATAGAGTTGTTTAATCTCTCTCCAGGGCGTTGGAAGTGTGAGCCGGATGAGGTTCCTGACCTTAGAACTGGTAATCCTCTTATAGATCAGGTAATGGGTTACGTTGGTGTTTTGATCAGGGTAACCCAAGATGAACTCGAGGGCTTTAAGGATAAGAGGTGGAAGCCTGGTTGGTACTTATCCCCGCTTACCCCAATAGGTGCCGAAAAGGTACTTGCAAGGAAAAAAGCTGAAGAAGATTTTCCACCTGATTAGCTTTAACGTCTTTATTTTTGTGTGCTGTTTGCTTCTTGACAAGATTTAATTTTTATGCAAATATTTAAAGATTCACTTTTGACAGATCAGCAAAGCAAGAGAGGGGTTAATGCCTACAATTAATCAGTTAGTCAGAGAGGGTAGAGAGCAAGTACAGAAGAAAAGCAAGGCCCCGGCGCTTCAGGGATGTCCTCAAAAGCGGGGGGTTTGTGTAAGGGTATATACCACAACACCCAAAAAGCCTAATTCTGCTCTTAGAAAGGTTGCTCGTGTTAGGCTAACTAACGGTATAGAGGTAACGGGTTACATACCTGGGGAAGGGCATTCTCTTCAGGAGCACTCTGTTGTGTTGGTCAGAGGTGGTAGGGTTAAAGACCTGCCTGGTGTGAGGTACCACATCGTTAGAGGTGCTTTGGATGTAACAGGGGTTGAGAACAGGCGCAAGAGTCGCTCTAAATATGGTGTTAAAAGACCTAAGTAAAAGGGAATACTAAGATGCCGAGAAAGGGTCCGGTTCCAAAAAGACAGATACCTCCTGATCCCAAATACGGGGATGTAACTGTTGCAAAGTTTATAAACTCGCTCATGTATGACGGGAAGAAAAGCAAGGCTGAGAAGATCCTATATACGGCGCTTGAGATGGTGGGTGAAAAGACTGGGAAAGACCCACTGGAAGTGTTTCACTCTGCCATTGATAATGTGAAACCGGTACTTGAGGTAAGATCACGTCGGGTGGGTGGGGCGACCTATCAAGTTCCTATGGAGGTTAATCCTTTTAGGCGACAATCTCTTGCTATAAGGTGGATAATAAATGCTGCCAGGGAAAGGCAGGGGAAATCTATGGAAGAAAAGCTTGCTGCTGAGCTGCTGGATGCATCTCAGGGAAGGGGTGGGGCGGTTAAGAAAAAAGAAGACACACATAGGATGGCAGAAGCAAATAGAGCTTTTGCTCATTATAGGTGGTAGGTTGTAGGAGGTTTTAAGGTGAGTAAGATACCTATGGAAAGAATAAGGAATATTGGAATAGTAGCACATATAGATGCGGGGAAGACAACGACCACTGAGAGAATACTGTTTTATACCGGTTTAACCTATAAGCTGGGTGAGGTTCATGAAGGCACTGCAACAATGGACTGGATGGAGCAGGAAAGAGAGAGGGGAATTACAATCACTGCTGCTACCACAACCTGTTTCTGGCGTGATCACAGGATAAATATAATAGACACACCCGGACATGTGGACTTTACGATCGAGGTTGAGAGATCTCTAAAGGTTCTTGACGGCGCGGTTGTCATATTTGACGGTGTTGGAGGAGTTGAGCCACAGTCTGAGACGGTATGGCGTCAGGCGGACAGATACAAGGTTCCCAGGATTTCCTTTGTAAACAAGATGGACAGGGTTGGGGCTGATTTCTTTAGGGTTGTTGAGCAGATTAAGAGCAAGTTAAATGCCCATCCGGTTCCAATTCAGATTCCTTGGTTTAAGGATGACGAGTTTAAGGGAATAATAGATCTAATAAGAATGCAACTTGCTGTGTGGGATGAGGAGTCTCTTGGTGCTAAGTATGAACTCGTTCCTGTTCCTGAGGATATAGAGGATCAGGTGAGTTTATCTAGGGAAAGACTTATTGAGGCACTTGCTGATTTGGATGAAGAGATAATGGAGAGTTATCTTAATGGGGAGTCTATATCTGAAGAGAAAATAAAGGGGGTTTTAAGAAAGGGAACGATTGAGTTAAAGCTGGTTCCTGTTTTATGTGGTTCTGCCTTTAAGAACAAAGGTGTTCAGCTTCTTCTTGATGCGATTGTAGATTACCTACCTTCTCCTCTTGATTTGCCCCCGGTTAAGGGAATTAACCCTAATACAAATCAGGAAGAAGTCAGGTACCCCGATGAATCCGAACCGTTTTCTGCGCTTGCTTTTAAGATAATGACGGATCCCTTTGTGGGTCAGCTTACCTATTTAAGGGTGTACTCTGGAAAGCTAAGTTCAGGAAGCACAGTGCTTAACTCCACAAAGGGGGTAAAGGAGAGGATAGGAAGGCTTCTTAGGATGCATGCAAATAAACGTGAAGAGATTAAGGAGATAAACGCAGGAGATATAGCTGCGGCTGTTGGTCTTAGAAATACGGTTACGGGTGATACGCTATGCGATGAAAATAGGCCAATTGTACTTGAGAGCCTCTCCTTCCCTGAACCTGTTATCTCGATAGCCATAGAGCCCAAAACGAAAGCGGATCAGGAGAAACTGGGTATATCCCTTAGCAAGCTTGCTCTTGAAGATCCCTCTTTTAGGGTTAGGTACGATGAGGAAACTGGGCAAACGCTTATTTCTGGAATGGGAGAGCTTCATCTTGAGATAATAGTTGATAGGCTTAAGCGTGAATTTAAGGTTGATGCAAATGTTGGAAGGCCTCAGGTAGCCTATAAGGAAACCATAACCACAACTGCGCATGCTGAAGGGAAATTTATACGTCAAACGGGTGGACGTGGTCAGTACGGTCATGTAAAGATAAAGGTTGCTCCTGCTCCGAGAGGAAGTGGGTTTAAGTTTATAGATGAGATAAAGGGTGGAGTGATTCCAAAGGAGTTTATACCTGCAATTGAGAAGGGGATTAAAGAGGCAATGGAAACCGGCGTTATTGCTGGATACCCGGTTGTTGATGTTGAGGTTACCCTCTATGATGGTTCCTATCACGAGGTGGACTCATCAGAGCTTGCTTTTAAGATTGCGGCCTCCATGGCATTTAAGGATGCGGTAAGAAATGCCTCTCCTGTGATACTCGAGCCTATTATGAAGGTAGAGGTTGTGGTGCCTGAAGAGTTTATGGGTGTTGTAATAGGTGATCTAAATTCAAGAAGGGGAAAGATAATAGGAACCGAGCTCAGAGGCAATCTGCAAGCCATAAGGGCGGAGGTTCCCCTTGCCGAGATGTTTGGTTACGCAACGCATCTGAGGTCTATAACCGAGGGTAGAGGCTCGTTCACTATGGAGTTCTCGCACTATGCTGAGGTGCCTCAGACTCTTTCTCAGGGTATTAAGGCTAAAGCGAAAGGAATGTGATTAAAAGTTTAAGGAGGTATAGTTATGGCGAAGCAGAGGTTTGAGAGGAGGAAGCCTCATTTAAACATAGGGACTATAGGGCATGTGGATCATGGGAAGACGACTTTGACTGCTGCTATAACGAGGATACTTGAGAGGAGGGGTATGGCGAAGTTTATACCTTTTGAGGAGATAGACAAGGCGCCTGAGGAGAAGGAGAGGGGGATAACGATAAACATAGCGCATGTTGAGTATGAGACTGACAAGAGGCATTATGCGCATGTAGACTGTCCTGGGCATGCTGATTATGTTAAGAACATGATAACTGGTGCTGCGCAGATGGATGGGGCGATATTAGTGGTTAGTGCTCCTGATGGTCCGATGCCTCAGACGAGGGAGCACATATTGCTTGCGAGGCAGGTAGGGGTTCCGTATATAGTTGTAGCTTTGAACAAGGTAGATGCTATGGATGATGAGGAGTTATTGGATTTAGTTGAGTTAGAGGTTAGGGAGTTGCTTACGAAGTATGGTTTTCCTGGGGATGAGGTACCTGTTGTTAGGGTTAGTGCGTTGAAGGCTTTGGAGTGTGGGTGTGGGAGGGATGAGTGTAGGTTTTGTGGTGGTATAGTTGAGTTAATGAATGCGGTAGATTCTTATGTACCTGAGCCTCAGAGGGAGGTAGACAAGCCTTTTTTGATGGCTATAGAGGATGTGTTTTCGATATCTGGTAGGGGTACTGTAGTTACTGGCAGGGTAGAGAGGGGCAGGATAAGGGCTGGTGATGAGGTAGAGATAGTGGGTTTTAGGGAGACGAGAAAGACTGTAGCTACGAGTATAGAGATGTTTAGGAAGATACTTGATGAGGCTATAGCTGGGGACAATGTAGGGATATTGTTAAGGGGTATAGGGAAGGATGAGGTAGAGAGGGGTCAGGTGCTTGCTGCTCCTGGGAGTATAACTCCGCACAGGAGGTTTAAGGCTGAGGTTTATGTGTTGAGGAAGGAGGAGGGTGGTAGGCACACTCCGTTTTTTAGTGGTTACAGGCCTCAGTTTTATTTTAGGACAACGGATGTTACAGGTACTGTTAAGTTGCCTGAGGGTGTAGAGATGGTGATGCCTGGGGACAATGTGAACATGGAGGTGGAGTTGATTGTGCCTGTTGCTATGGAGGAGAAGCTTAGGTTTGCTATAAGAGAGGGTGGAAAAACAGTGGGCGCAGGAGTAGTTACAGAGATTATTGAATAAGACCAGTTAGGATTAGGGAAGAGATATGAATCGTGCTCCTAAAATAAGAATAAAATTAAAGTCATTTGATCACAGGTTGCTTGATAAGTCTGCAATGGAGATTGTGGAGACGGCCAAGAGAACCGGTGCCAGGGTAGCCGGACCGGTTCCTTTGCCTACCCATATAAGCCGTTACTGCGTGCTTAGATCTCCACATGTAGATAAAAACTCAAGGGAACACTTTGAGGTTAGAACTCATAAAAGATTGGTTGATATATTTGAACCTACACAGCAAACAATCGATGCGCTTATGAAGCTGGATCTGGCTTCGGGGGTTGAGGTTGAAATAAAACTTACAGGATCGTAGGGGTTCATATGATAGAAGGATTGATAGGAAGAAAAATAGGAATGACCCAGTTCTTTCTAGAAGATGGCACGGTGGTGGTTGCTACCGTGATAAAGGCGGGACCTTGTTTTGTTGTGCAGAAAAAGACTGCTGAAAAAGATGGATATGAGTCCGTTCAGTTGGGGTTTGAAGAGGTAAAGCCCCAAAGGGTTACAAAGCCCCTACTTGGCCATTTTAGAAAGGCAGGGGTTCCTCCTTTAAGGTTTTTAAGGGAATTTAGGTTGCTTGACGGTAGTTTGGATGATTATAATCCCGGCGATGTGGTCAAGGTTGATATCTTTAAAGAAGGTGACATTGTAGATGTCACCGGAAAAAGCAAGGGAAGGGGATTTGCCGGTGTTATGAAAAGGCATGGCTTTTCCGGTCAGCCTGATTCTCACGGTGGCATGGCTCATAGAAGGCCGGGTTCAATAGGTCAGCATTCTTTTCCTGCTAGGGTTTGGAAAGGGCTTAGAATGGCTGGTCATATGGGGGCGGAAACGGTTACCGTTCAGGGGCTCAAGGTGGTTAAGGTTGATCCCGAAAGAAATCTGATCATGGTAAAGGGGTCGGTTCCTGGGCCTGACGGTGGTATGGTTATCATCAAGCATACGACAAAGGGGAGATTAAGACGTGCAGTATGAGGTCTATGATTTAGATAAAAACAAAGTGGGCACTGTAGAGCTTAACCCAAAGGTTTTTGGAGGTCCTGTAAAGGAGCACCTGTTCTACTATGTTGTAATTGGCAATTGGCCAATAGACGCAGTGGTACTGCTTCAACAAAGACAAGGGGTGAGGTAAGGGGAGGAGGTAGAAAACCTTGGAGGCAGAAACATACGGGGCGTGCCCGTCAGGGAAGTATAAGGGCTCCACACTGGAGAAAAGGAGGGGTTGTTTTTGGACCTAAACCCAAGGATTGGTCTTTTGATTTGCCAAAGAAGGTAAGACGTGAGGCTCTTAGGTCGGCCCTTTCTCTAAAATGTAAGGAAGGGAAGCTGATTATCCTAAAGGATTTTTCCCTTTCCCAGATAAAGACAAAGCAGGTTGTTGAATTTGCTAAAAGATTTGATCTGGATAAGGCTTTAATAGTTGTAAATGAAAACAATGAGAACCTTGAAAAGTCAGCTAGAAACTTGGATAACATAAAGATTCTAAAAACTATAGGACTAAATGTTTATGATATCCTTAAGTTCGATACGCTGGTTCTTACCCTAGATTCGCTTTCTAGAGTGCAGGAGGTGTTGACCAATTGAAGGATCCAAGAGATGTAATAAAACGCCCTATTATAACGGAGAAGGCTTCATTTATAAGGGAGAAAGGGTGGTTTGTTTTTGCTGTGGATAAGGACGCAAACAAGAAGGAAATAAAGGAAGCGGTTGAGAAGCTTTTTAAGGTAAAGGTGGATAAGGTAAGAACCCTTATTCTTGCAGGAAAGAAGGTTAAGAGATTTGGAAGGCCCGTTGGTAAAAGGTCTCCTCTAAAGAAGGCGTATGTAAAGCTAAAAGAAGGTACGATTGAGTTTTTTGAGGGAGTTTAATTATGGCAATAAAGAAATATGATCCCGTAACCCCTGGAAGAAGGTTTATGACCTCTTCGGACTACTCTGAGCTTACAACGGATAGCCCTTATAAGCCCCTTACCGTTCCTCTAAAGAAACGGGGAGGTAGAAACTCAGACGGAAGAATTACTGTTCGTCATCGTGGTGGTGGCCACAAGCGCCTTTACAGGATTATAGACTTTAAGCGCGATAAGTTTGATGTCCCTGCAAAGGTTGTTTCTATCGAGTATGACCCTAATCGTTCTGCAAGGATTGCGCTTCTTAGTTACGCTGATGGCGAGAAGCGGTACATACTGGCTCCAGAGGGATTAAATGTTGGAGATACGGTGGTATCCAGCCTTACCGGAGAAAACGTTGATATAACGGTTGGTAATGCATTGCCCCTAAGGCATATCCCTGTTGGAACCTCTGTTCATAACGTAGAGTTAAAGCCCAGGGGTGGTGGTAAGATAGCCCGTGCTGCTGGTGCATTTGCTCAGATCGTTGCCAAGGAAGGGGATTACGCACAACTAAAACTTGGTTCGGGTGAGATCCGTCTTGTCCATCTTGATTGCATGGCAACGATTGGCAGGGTTGGAAATGTTGAGCACGAGCTTGTAATTATTGGAAAGGCCGGAAGGAGCAGGCATATGGGGTGGAGACCGCATGTAAGAGGTGTAGCAATGAATCCGGTTGATCACCCTCATGGCGGTGGAGAGGGAAAGGCTCCTCAGGGTAATCCTCATCCGGTCTCACCTTGGGGTTGGATTACCATAGGGTATAAAACCAGAAAGAATAAGAGAACGGATAAGTTTATAATAAAACGTAGAAGAATAGGTTACGGAATGGATTAAGGAGAGGAGATGGCAAGATCAAAGAAGAAAGGACCTTATGTTGATCCGAAATTGCTTAAGAAAGTAGAGGCTGCCAGAGCCTCGGGGGAGCAACGTATAATTAAAACATGGTCAAGGGACTCAATGGTTATTCCTGAGATGATTGGTCTTACTTTCGCTGTCTACAATGGGAAGAAGTTTATTCCGGTCTACATAACCGAGCACATGGTAGGCCATAAGTTGGGAGAGTTTGCTCCCACACGTACCTTTACCGGGCATCCAGGTGGGGATAAAAAAGCAAAACTTGCTAGGGAAAAAACCAAATAATTTGTTTAAAGGTGAGATAGAGTGATGGTTTCTCAAGCGCTGCTTAAATACGCAAAAACTTCACCCAAGAAGGTTAGGTTGGTACTCGATTTGATAAGAGGGATGAACGTTGAAGAGGCATTTACCGTTCTTTCTTCGTTAAGAAAGAAACCTGCACGTATAGTGGCAAAGCTTTTAAAATCGGCAGTTGCAAATGCTGCTGAGAAAGGACATACCGATACCGAAACCCTATACATAAAGGAGGTCTATGCCTCTCAGGGAAGTGCCCTTAAGAGATTCAGGCCACGTGCCATGGGAAGGGCCTATATGAGAAAGAGAAGAACAAGCCACATAAAGATAGTTCTGGATGAAAGGGGGTTATAACATTGGGACAAAAGGTTTGCCCTATAGGACTTAGGATTGGAATTACAAAGAGTTGGGACTCTAAGTGGTTTGCTGAAAAGAAGAGGTACACAGAACTCCTTCATGAGGACATAAAGATAAGGTCTTTTATAAAGAAGGGTTTTTATCAAGCTGGTATCTCTAGAATAGAAATAGAGAGGGCAACATCTGAGAGGGTCAGGGTGGTTATTCATGCAGCCCGTCCGGGAATGATAATAGGAAGAAGAGGTCAGGAAATAGAGTTGCTTAGGCGTGAGTTAAATAAGATGACTGGGAAAGAGGTCTTTATTGACATAAGGGAGGTAAAGCGACCGGAGGTTGATGCCCAGTTGGTTGCTGAAAATGTAGCTTTGCAGATTGAAAGACGTGTTGCTTACAGACGTGCAATGAAAAGAGCGATGGCTTCTGCGCTTAGGCTTGGAGCCCTGGGGATAAAGATAATGGTTGCTGGAAGGCTTGGAGGTGCAGAGATTGCAAGGAAAGAATGGTACAGAGAGGGAAGAGTACCTCTTACTACGCTTCGTGCTGATATTGATTACGGTTTTGCCGAGGCAAAGACAACGTATGGGATAATAGGGGTTAAGGTTTGGATTTTTAAAGGAGAGGTTTTAGAGCGAAAGGCAAAGCAGGTTAGTTAACAGAATCTAAGAGGGTGGTTATTATGCTTCAACCAGCAAGAACAAAATACAGGAAACAGCGCAAGGGAAGAACACGAGGACGTGCAACAAGGGGTGCAACCCTTGCCTTTGGTGAGTATGGTCTTCAGTCTCTTGAGTGTGGTAGGCTCACTGCCCAGCAAATTGAGGCTGCACGTATTGCAATAACACGTCATGCGAAACGAGGGGCAAAGTTGTGGGTAAGGATATTTCCTGATAAGCCTATAACGAAGAAACCGGCTGAGACAAGAATGGGAAAGGGTAAGGGTGATGTGGTTGGTTATGTTGCACCTGTAAAGAGGGGAACCATGCTTTATGAGGTGAGTGGGCTTTCAGAAGAAGATGCACTTGAGGCTTTGAGGTTAGCTTCTCATAAGCTACCTGTAAAGACACGTATAGTGATTCGTAAAGAGGGGGTTCTTCTGATATGAAAGCAGATGCCTTTAGGGAGCTAAGTGACAGTGAATTGAGCAGGAAAAAGGAAGAGTTAAAGGATGAGATATTTAATCTAAGGATTCAGATTGCCACTCACCAAACAACCAACGTTGCACGTGTAAGGAAACTAAAAAAGGATTTGGCACGGGTACTTACTATACTTAGAGAAAGGGAGCTTGGAATAAGGAGAAGGTAAATGGCACGAGGTAAAAAGAAAACCAGAGTTGGTGTGGTTGTAAGCGATAAGATGGATAAGACAGTGGTTGTTAGTGTAATGCAGATAATAAGGCATCCAAAGTATAAAAAGCCTATAAAGAGGCTCTCCAAATTTAAAGCTCACGATGAAGGAAATAGGTGCAGGGTTGGTGATAAAGTTCTTATAATAGAGACAAGACCTCTTAGTCGTACAAAGCGGTGGAGGGTTAGTAAGATTCTAGAACGCAAGGTGGCTGTTGAAGAACAGATTCCTGAAGAGCTTTCTCAAGAAGGAGGAAATGTAACATGATCCAACCAACAACGGTTCTTGAGTCTGCAGATAATACGGGAGCAAAAAAACTGTTTTGCATTAGACTCCTTGGGGGTTCTAATAGAAAATATGCCAGGCTTGGAGATGTGGTTGTGGTTTCTGTGAAGGAAGCAATACCAAACTCCAAGGTAGAGAAGGGAGACGTTCATAGGGCGGTTATTGTTCGAACAAGGAAAGAGCAAAGACGTCCAGATGGATCATATGTCAGGTTTGATGACAATGCTGCGGTTCTTATAACAAAAGAGTTGGAGCCCATTGGAACTCGTGTCTTTGGTCCCGTTGCTAGAGAGCTTCGTTTTAAAGGATTTATGAAGATAATTTCACTTGCACCGGAGGTTGTTTAAGCCGATGGAGGTTATCCAGAAGAAGTTTCATATTAAAAAAGGTGATACTGTTTATGTAATTGCGGGAAAAGAGAAGGGTAAGACGGGAAAAGTGCTGAGGATCCTAAGGGATAAGAATAAGGCTATAGTTGAAAGGTTAAATATAGTGAAGCGTCATATGCGTCCTTCCCCTAAGAATCCAGCGGGTGGTATAGTGGAAAAGGAAGCTGGTATTCATATATCAAATCTTATGCTTTACTGTCCAAAGTGTAGTCGTCCTACTAGGGTAGGAAGGAAGAGGTTGGGAAGTGGAGAAAAGGTCAGATACTGTAAAAGATGTGGTGAGGAGATTAAGAACTGATGGTTCCAAGACTTAAGGCTTTATATAAAGAAAAGGTCGTATCGTTGCTTACAGAGAGGTTTGGATACAAAAACCCCATGCAGGTTCCACGTCTTGAGAAGATAGTGATTAACATGGGACTTGGAAAGATAAGCGATGCCGGGAGAGATTCTAAAGTTATAGATGATGCTGTAAGGGAGCTTTCTTTGATAACTGGGCAGCGACCTGTAGTAACAAGGGCCAGAAAGTCTATAGCTGGATTCAAGTTGAGAGAAGGAGCTCCTATTGGATGCATGGTTACCCTCAGAGGGGATAGAATGTATGAGTTCTTGGACAGGCTGATAAACATCGTTCTTCCTAGGGTAAGGGACTTTCGTGGGGTGCCAGATGATGCTTTTGATGGCAGGGGCAACTATACCTTGGGACTTAAGGAGCATATAATATTTCCCGAAATTGAATACGGTAAGGTCGATAGACCTAAGGGAATGAACATAACTATAGTTACAACTGCAAAGACGGATGAGGAAGCAAGAGAATTGCTTAGGGGTTTTGGTATGCCTTTTAGAACAAATTAGAGGGGAGACGAATGACACGAAAAGCGCTTTTAGAGAAATCAAAAAGAGAGCCTAAATTCAGGGTAAGAGCTAGAAACAGGTGTCCTTTATGTGGTAGACCACGTGCTTATCTGCGCAAATTTGGTATGTGTAGGCTGTGTTTCCGAGAAAAGGCAAGTTTTGGAAAGATTCCCGGGGTAAGAAAGGCCAGTTGGTAATTATTTATCTTTACAAAGAGGGGAAATCCTATGACTGATCCTATTGCTGATATGCTTACAAGGATAAGAAACGCTCTTGTAGCCAGGCACAAAACTGTAGAGATTCCTGCATCAAGGATTAAGGTTGAAATAGCACGGATTCTAAAAGAAGAGGGCTATATTAGTGATTATACGGTTGTGGAAGAGGGGGTTGCAAAAAAGATAAAAATTGAGCTTAAGTATACACCCGAAGGAGAGGCAGCAATAAGAGAGATTCGAAGAATTAGCAAGCCTGGGTGCAGGATATATGTAAACAAAAGGGAGATTCCAAGGGTGATAAGTGGATTAGGTATCACTATACTATCAACATCAAAGGGGATTATGACAGGTGCACAAGCGCGCCGTTTGGGAATTGGAGGAGAACTTATATGCACAGTCTTATGAGGTGGTTGTTATGTCGAGAATAGGAAGAAAACCAGTTGCTATACCAAATGGGGTAAAGGTAGAGTTAAGAGATGGTTTTATAGAGGTAGCGGGTCCCAAGGGAAAGTTATCCAGGAGTTTGCCTTCCGGCATAAGGGTCAGGATTGAGGGTAACGAGATTTTTGTTGAGAGGGAAAGTGAGGAAAAAAAGATAAAGGCCCTCCACGGGCTTACCCGTGCTCTTATATCAAATATGGTAACAGGGGTTACGGAGGGATTTACTAAATCACTAGATATAGTGGGTGTTGGTTACAGGGCAGAGCTTTTAGGTAAAGATACTCTTAAACTTAGTTTGGGTTATTCAAAGCCTGTTGAGTTTTCTCTTCCTCAGGGTATTAGTGCTACGGTGGAGGAAAGGGGAACTAGGGTTCTTATACATGGCATAGATAAGGAGTTGGTAGGGGAGACAGCGGCAAGAATCAGAAGGCTTAGGCCTCCAGATTCCTATAAGGGAAAAGGAATAAGATATACCGGAGAGATTCTTAAGCTCAAACCTGGAAAGGCAGGTGCTAAGAAATGATCAAGTTAAAAAGCAGGAAAGAAAGGCGTGCTATAAGACACAGAAGGGTAAGAAAGAAGGTAAAGGGAACTTCAAGCGTGCCAAGGCTTTCGGTTTTTAAGTCATCCAAGCACATCTACGCCCAGGTGATAGATGATGAAAGGGGACACACACTTGCAGCTGCTTCATCCCTTACCCCTAGGATCAGAGAGATTCTGGGTGGGGAAAAAAAGAGGAAGGTTGAGATTGCAAGGTTGGTTGGTAAGTATATTGGAGAGCTTTGTTTATCTAAAGGAATAAAGAAGGTATGTTTTGATCGTGGTGGATATCCATACCACGGTAGGGTAAAAGCCCTTGCTGAGGGGGCAAGAGAAGCAGGTTTGGAGTTTTAAATCCAATTAAGGGAGGCAATGAGGATTGCAGAGAGAAAGAATTGATCCAACAGGTCTTGAACTGAAGGAGAAGATCGTTCATGTAAGAAGGGTTGCAAAGGTAACAAAAGGGGGAAAGAGATTTCACTTTACGGCTCTTGTTGTTGTCGGCAATGGTGACGGTGTTGTGGGGGCTGCTTTGGGAAAGTCCAATGAGGTTCCCGATGCTATCAGAAAAGCTATAGAGAAAGCAAAAAAGAACCTTATAAGGGTTCCTAGGCGTGGGACCACAATTCCTCATGAGGTTATGGCAGAGTATGGTTCGAGCAGGGTTATTCTAAAACCTGCTACCCCTGGGACAGGGGTAATTGCCGGAGGTGCTGTAAGAGCTGTTGTTGAGCTTGCTGGAATTCAGGATATTCTTTCAAAGGTTTTGGGATCAACCAATCCTTTAAACGTAGTGGGTGCTACGATTAAGGGGCTTTCTTCCCTTAGAACTCCTGAAGAGGTTTCAAAGATAAGGGGAAAGGATTTAAAAGAGCTTGATTTGCCAAGGTATTTTGGATTTTAAGTTATTTTTGGGAGATAAGAGATGTTAAACAGGTTAAAATACCCTGAAGGTGCGGTAAAGAGAAGGAAAAGGGTAGGAAGAGGTCCTGGTTGTCATGGAAAGACTAGTGGAAGGGGTCACAAGGGACAGAAATCCCGTTCAGGGGGTAATGTGTCTGTCTGGTTTGAGGGAGGACAGACTCCTATAAGATTAAGGACCCCTAAGAGGGGGTTTAAAAATCCTCTTAAGGTGGTTTATGATGTGGTAAACGTTAAGGATTTAAATCGTTTTAACGAAGGTGAACAGGTAACTCCAGAAGAGCTTAAGAGGGTTAGACTGGTTAGCGGGAGGAACCCTGTTAAGGTTTTGGGTGATGGGGAGCTTGAACGTGCTTTGGTTGTAAAGGCTCATAGGTTTAGCAAAACGGCAATTAAAAAGATTGAGGAGCGTGGTGGTAGAGTAGAGATTATATGAATAGAAATATCTCAACCATACCTAAGATTCCTGAGTTAAACAGAAGGCTGCTTTTTACAGCCCTGATGTTGATTGTGTATAGGCTGGGTGTGTTTATCCCAACACCTGGTATAGATCCTGAGCAACTTATAAAGCTCTTTGAGCAAACCAGGGGAACGATTTTTGATCTTCTTAACCTGTTTTCAGGTGGAGCCCTTGAACGTGCGTCTATCTTTGCTTTGGGGGTTATGCCCTACATTACCTCCTCTATTATAATGTCTCTTCTTGTAAAGGCCTTCCCTACATTAGAGGCTATACAGAAGGAGGGGGAGGCTGGAAGAAGGAAGATCAATCAGTACTCCAGGTACGGTACCGTACTTATATCCTGTATTCAAGGTTTTATGCTGGCTGTTACCCTTGAAGGGGGGCTGGGAATAGGTGCATCTGTAGTAAGGGAGCCCGGATGGATGTTTAGGATTACAACGGTTATTACGCTTACTGCAGGAACACTGTTTGTTATGTGGATAGGAGAGCAGATATCTGAAAGAGGCGTAGGAAATGGTGTATCGCTTATAATTGCTGCTTCCATTATAACAAGGGTACCTGGGGGACTATGGGATTTGGTAAGGCTGGTTAAGACGGGTGAGATGACCGTATTTGGTATGTTGCTTCTTCTTATGTTTTTTGCTGTTATAATTGGGATTATTGTTTTCTTTGAGAGATCCTATAGAAGGATTCCAGTTCAATATCCAAGACGGGTTGTGGGAAGAAAGGTATATGGGGGACAGACATCTCATCTGCCGTTGAAGGTAAATACAGCTGGTGTGATTCCTCCCATTTTTGCTTCTTCTCTTATGATTTTCCCCGCCACCATTCTTACCTTTGTAAACGTTCAATTTCTAAGGGATATAACTGATACGTTTTTGGTTAGGGGTTTTGTTCACGACATTATATACGCTGGTCTTATAATATTTTTTGCCTATTTCTATACTGCTATCATATATAATCCTGATGATTTGGCGGAGAATTTAAGGAAAAATGGGGGTTTTATTCCAGGAATTAGACCTGGAAAGAAAACGGCCGAGTACATTGAGAAGATACTCTCTAGGATTACTTTTATAGGCGCTATATACGTTGCCTCCGTTTGTGTGCTTCCCTCAATACTCCAAGGAGCCCCTTTTAATCTTCCCTTCTTTTTTGGGGGAACTTCTCTTCTTATAGTTGTAGGGGTTACGCTGGATACGCTACAGCAGATCGAATCTTTTCTTATTACTCACAGCTATGAGGGTTTTATAAGAAAACGGGGTATGAAAGGACCTAGAAGATACGGTATATAGTAAACACATGATGCATAAGAGGTGAGGAATGAGATTGATACTGTTTGGACCACCAGGTGCAGGGAAGGGTACCCAGGCATCGCAGATTTCCCAAAAGTATGGTATAATACATATTTCTACCGGTGATATTTTAAGGACTGCTGTAAAAGAAGGGACACCGCTTGGAAACCTTGCAAAGTCGTATATGGACAAAGGGGAGCTTGTACCTGATGAAGTGGTTATAGGCATAATAAAAGAACGTATCAGAAAAGAGGACACTCGAAATGGCTTTATGCTTGATGGTTTTCCTAGAACCATACCTCAGGCAGAGGCGCTGGATAATATGCTAGGCAGTGAGGGGCTCAAGATAGATGCTGTTATATCGATTGAAGTTGAGGATGAGGAGGTTATTAAGAGGATAAGCGGTAGGAGGGTTTGTGAAAAGTGTGGTGTAATGTATCATATTATTTATGATCCACCTAAAAATAACGAATTGTGTGATAGGTGTGGTGCAAGACTTTTCCAGAGAGATGATGATAAAGAAGAGGTGGTGCGCAGGAGGCTTCAAGTTTACAGAAACCAAACAGAGCCTCTAAAGGAGTACTACAAAAAGATAGGGATACTACAAAGCATTGATGGTACCGGAACTGTTGAGCAGGTATTTGGCAGAATAGATAGAGTTCTTCAATCTTTGATTGAAAAAAAAGATGATTTTTTTAAAGAGCAAGGAAGAGATTGAAAAAATAAGGGCTGCATCACGGGTTGTGGTTGAGGTATTGAGGAGACTAAAGCAAGAGGCCCAACCCGGGGTTTCAACCTGGGATCTTGATAGGATTGCCGAGGAGCTCTGTATAAGTATGGGTGCAGTGCCGGCTTTTAAGGGGTATAGAAACTATCCGGCTTCGGTTTGCTTTGCCATTAACAGCGAGGTTGTTCATGGGATTCCTTCTAAGAAGAAGATTCTTAAAGAGGGTGATATACTGGGTATGGACTTCGGTGTGTGTTTGGATGGGTTCTACAGCGACTCGGCTATCACTATCCCTATAGGTCATGTGTCTCCCATAGCTCAAAGACTTTTAGAGGTTACAAGAAATTCTCTCTACAGGGGAATAGAGAAGGCATACCCACACAATCGGCTTTTTGATATCTCCCATGCTATAGAGAGTTATGTGGAGCAGGAGGGGTTCTCAGTTGTAAAGACATTTGTTGGACATGGGATAGGAAGAAGTCTTCATGAGGAACCCCAGGTACCTAACTTTGTTCCCCATAATGGGAACTGGAGTAAAGGGATAAGATTAAAAGCCGGGATGGTAATTGCAATTGAGCCCATGGTAAATGTTGGAAGACCGGATGTAAGGATTCTGGATGATGGTTGGACAGCAGTTACGGTAGATGGTTCCCTCTCAGCTCACTTTGAACATACCGTTGCAATACTTGAGGAAGGACCGGTTATTTTAACTCAGTTTGAAGAGTAAAGGAGAGATATGGGAAAAGAAGAAAGATTGGAGTTTGAAGGTGTAGTGGTTGAGGCACTTCCCAACGCTATGTTTAGGGTTGAGATTGAAGGAGGGCATAAGATACTTGCTTATGTATCTGGTAAGATGCGAACCAACTTCATACGCATTCTACCGGGAGACAAAGTAAAGGTTGAGCTTTCACCTTATGATCTTACAAAGGGTAGAATTGTGTACAGGTTAAAAAAATAATTACACAGGAGGTTTCGGGTTGAAGGTAAGAGCCTCGGTAAAAAAGATATGTGATAAGTGCAAGATAATCAGGAGAAAGGGTACTATACGCGTAATCTGTGAAAACAAGAAACACAAACAAAAGCAAGGGTAGGAGGAGAAAAGATGCCAAGGATAGCCGGTGTGGATATACCTGCGGATAAGAGAATAGAGGTTGGGCTTACATACATATACGGTATAGGTCGTTCGACCTCTAGGAAGATTCTGGCTGAAGCAGGTATAGATATGAACAAGCGCGGACACGAACTTACTGAGCAGGAAATTGCCAAGATAAGAGAGATCATTGAGCAGAATTACACCGTTGAGGGAGAGCTAAGAAAAGAAATCCAAAACAACATTAAACGTCTCATAGAGATAGGCTGCTACAGGGGTATAAGGCACAGGCTTCACTTACCCGTTCGTGGGCAGAGGACTCGTTCTAATGCAAGGACAAGAAAGGGGCCAAGGGGTGCAGCTATTGCTAAAAAGAAGAAGACCAAAGGATAGAGTGGAGGTAAAAGTTGGCTAAGAAAAAGGGAGCTAAAAAAACCAAAAAGTTTGTAGAACATGGTATAGCACATATTCAAGCCACATTTAACAACACCATAGTTACGATAACCGATCCTCAGGGTAATGTGGTTGCTTGGTCGAGTGGTGGTGTAAAGGGGTTTAAGGGAACGAGGAAGGGAACACCATTTGCGGCTCAGGTAGCCGCTGAGGATGCTGCTAGGAAGGCTTCTTCAATGGGAATGAAGAGTGTAGCAGTTTATGTTAAAGGACCTGGTCCAGGTAGGGAACCTGCAATAAGATCTCTTCAGGCTGCAGGACTTAAGATAACTCTTATAAGAGATGTTACACCTATACCTCATAACGGGTGTAGGCCACCTGGTAGACGAAGGGTCTAATTTGAATGATCTAGTATTTGATAAGGAGGTTTATATAAGTGGCAAGATATACAGGGCCAGTTTGTAGACTTTGTAGAAGAGAGGGGATGAAACTTTTTCTAAAAGGGGAGAAATGCTATACCCCCAAGTGTCCTGTTGAAAGACGTCCGGAACAGGCTCCAGGGGAACACGGACTTTTGCGTCCAAAGTTTTCGGAGTTTGGAATAAGGCTTAGGGAAAAACAAAAGGTAAAGCGTATTTACGGATTGACAGAGAAGCAATTTAGCAGGTACTTCGAAAGAGCCTCTCGCGTTAAAGGTGTTACAGGTAAGCTTCTTATATCCCTTCTGGAGAGGAGGTTGGATAACGTTGTGTATAGGCTTGGATTTGCCAGCTCCAGAAAAGAGGCTCGTCAGCTGGTTCGTGCTGGGCATATACTGGTAAACGGTAAAAAGGTTGATATTCCATCATACGAGATAGAAGTGGGAGATGTTATCGAGGTAGCGGAGAAAAGCAGAGGCATGGAGAGGATAAATCAATCACTTGAAGGACTTGCACGCAGAGGTTTGCCTGAGTGGCTTGAGCTGGATAGGGAAAACTACAGAGGGGTGGTAAAGAGATTGCCTGCTAGGGAAGACGTTACAATTCCAATAGAAGAGCAGCTTATAGTTGAGTTCTACTCCAGAGTTTAGGGTTGTTTTTGCTTTTGTTTTTCAAGCTCCTAAAGATAAACAAAAGGGAGGGATGTTAAGTTGAAGGATTTTCAAAGAAACTGGCAGGATCTTATAAAACCAAAGAGGATTGAAAAGGAAGAAAAAACAGCTACTCCTTTTTACGGTAAATTTATATGCGAACCACTTGAGAGAGGATACGGGATAACCTTGGGAAATGCCCTAAGAAGGGTGCTTCTCTCTTCAATCCAGGGACCTGCTATTACATCGGTTAAAATTGAAGGGGTGTTGCATGAGTTCTCTACCATTCCCGGGGTTAAAGAGGATGTAACCGAGATTATACTCAATCTAAAGGGTGTGTGTCTGAGGATGCACACATATGAGCCCCAGATACTCAGGGTAAGTGCAATGGGTGAGTGTGAGGTTAAAGCAGGGGATATAATAACAACACATCAGGTTGAGGTTCTAAACCCTGATCACCATATTGCTACCCTTTCCGAAGGAGCTAAGCTTGTTATGGAGATGAAAGTGGAGATGGGACGTGGATATGAACCGGTGGAGAGAAGGGAGGATACCCAACGAGAGGTGGGGGTTATCCCAATTGATGCTATTTTCTCTCCCGTAAGGAAGGTAAACTTTACCGTTACAAATGCAAGGGTTGGTAGAAGAACGGATTATCAAAGACTGACGCTGGAAATCTGGACAAATGGTTCTATCCTTCCTGAGGATGCTTTGGCATATTCTGCCAAGATTATTAAGGAGCATTTAAATGTTTTTATAAACTTTGATGAGAAGGAAGTGGATCAGGTAACTACCAGTGTGGAGGGTAAAAAGGAGATAAATGGAACAGAAGATATTCTCTTTACCTCTATAGAAGAGTTGGATCTCTCTGCCAGGTCTTTAAACTGTTTGAGGAAAGCAGGGGTTCAGTACACAGGTGATTTAATTCAAAAAACTGAAGACGAGCTTTTGAATCTGGAAAACTTTGGTAAACGTTCTCTTGTGGAGATAAAAGAGAGGCTTGCGGAGTTGGGTCTTAGTTTGGGTATGAAGATTAACAGGGAGGTTTTTGAATCTGAGAAGCTCAGGCGTATAAATGCGGAAAAGAGAGCATCCCATTAATCTCTAAGAAGTTTAACTTGGAGGCTTTAAATGCGGCATAAAAAAAAGGGACGAAAACTGGGTGTTGTTACAAAACACAGGAAGGCGATGTTAAGAAATATGGTTACGGATTTTTTTCGTTACGGAAGAATTAAGACAACTGATACAAGGGCTAAGGAACTTAGAAGGTTTGCAGAGAAGATAATAACCATTGCAAAAGAAGGAACCCTCCATGCCAGAAGGCAGGCAGCAGCTCTCCTACGTGATAAGGGAGTGCTAAAGAAGCTATTTGATGAGATTGCTCCAAGGTATAAGAACCGCCCTGGTGGGTATACAAGGATAATAAAGCTCGGGGTAAGGCGAGGTGATAGCTCTCCGATATCGATGTTAGAGCTTGTTGAGGAAGAGCTTAAACCCAAGCGTAGGAAGAAGTCAAAGGAGGCAACTCAAAGGCAAGCTCCTGCTCCTGAGACAACAGAGGCTAAGAGCAGAAAGAAAGAGGCTGCAGAGGAACTCGGTTTAATTGAGGCTGATAAAAAAACCGATCAGGGAAGTTTAGAAGAGTCCAGGCAAGAGCAAGACGAACCAACACAATCGAATAGAGAACCCCAGCAATAACCTTTTATTTATGCATGATACAGGACTTATACTCGATTCCAAAAGCATCTCTGGTTTGGTTGAGCTTGCCCGGGAAGCAGAAGATGCTGGGTTTCATTCTGTATGGACAACAGAGCTCTATAGGAGTTCCTTTCAACAACTTGCTCCTGTAGCGTGTTCTACCAGTAGGGTACATGTGGGAACTGCTGTTGCTTTGGCCTTTGTAAGAACTCCTTTTATTACCGCACTTACTGCGCTTGATCTCGATGAGATATCATCTGGCAGGTTAATACTTGGACTTGGAACAGGTGCAAAACGTGCAAATGAACTCTGGCATGGGGTAAGTTATGGTAAACCTACTGTTAAAATAAGGGAATGTATAGAAGTAATAAGGTTGATCATAGATAAATGCACATCTGGAGAACCCATCCTCTATAATGGAGAGTACTACAGTGTGAATATTAAAGGGTATCATCGCCCTTTTAAACCAGTAAGAGGCAGAATACCTATATATCTTGCCGGTGTTGGTAAGTACATGACAAGGACTGCAGCAGAGGTGGCTGATGGATATATAGGGCATGTTGTTTGTTCTTTAAGGTATATAAAGGAAGTGGTTAGCAAGAACATAGAGCTTGGTCTTAAGAAAGCAGGTAAGGATCGCAAGGATTTTAAGGTTGCTTCAATTATAACATGTGCTGTATCAAATGATAAAAGAAGAGCAAGGCAGGCAGCAAGGGCTACAATAGCCTTTTATGCTACTGTCCGTACTTATGAGCCTCCATTTAAGCTACACGGATTTGAGAGGGAAACCATACAGATAAGAGAGGCATTTCTTAAGGGTGATATTGAGTCTATGATTCAAGGTGTAAGTGATGATATGATTGATGCTTTTGCAGTGGTTGGGACTCCCGATGAGTGCAGAAAAAGGATAAAAGAGTATATGGATCACATAGACCTACCTATTCTCAGTGCCCCACATTATTTTTTAGACTTCGAAGAGGTAAGGGAGTATCAGAGGGGTTTACTGAACACGTTTGGAAAGTGATTTTTACTTTCTGGTTTCCCGTGCTAACCTTTTAGTTAGTCTTAATATGAAGAAAGAGGTCTTTACCTACCGAACACGTATTGAAGCTCCTTTAGAGCTTGTTTTTAGGTGGCATACCACCTCTGGGGCATTGGAGCGTCTTATGCCACCCTGGGAGCGATGGGAGATACTTGAGCAGCCAAGTTGTATAAAGGATGGAGCCAGAGCTGTTATAAAGCTAAAGATAGGTCCTTTTTCAAGACGTTGGGTTGTAGAACACAGAGGCTACAGAGAGGGAGTTGGATTTAAGGATGTTCAGGTTTCCGGTCCTTTTAAGTTATGGGAACACAGCCACCTCTTTGAACCTGATGGGCCTTCTGGGTGTTTTATCGAGGACCGGATTGAGTATGTTCTTCCTTTTGGCTGGATTGGTAGTATTGTTGGAGGCTCATTTGTAAGGAATAAGTTAAAAGCTGTATTTAGCTACCGCCATCGGATTATAAAAGAAGATATAGAGATATATAAAAGATACGGAGAGGGGAATATGAAGGTATTGGTTACCGGGGCAGGTGGTCTTATCGGCTCTGCCCTTACGGCCTTCCTTAGAGCGGGTGGACACGAGGTTACACAGCTTCGTCACTCAAAGCGTATTGGGGAAGTTCCTTCTGGCAGAAAGGAAATTTTCTGGGATATAGAAGCAAAAAGAATAGACCTTAACGGTATTGAAGGACACGATGTTGTGGTACATCTTGCTGGTGAAAACATTGCGGGTATGTGGACTGGGGAAAAGAAAAGAAGAATACGAGAGAGCAGGGTTGAGGGAACCAGGTTCTTATGTGAGTCTCTCTCAAAGCTTGGGGAGCCTCCACAGGTTTTGGTCTGCGCTTCGGCTATAGGGTACTACGGAGACCGAGGTGATGAGATCCTTACTGAGGAGAAGCCAAAGGGGAAGGGGTTTCTTGCGGACGTGTGTTCGGAATGGGAATCCGCAGTTGAGCCTGCAGTTAAAAGGGGAATAAGGGTTGTAAACCTTCGCTTTGGTATAGTGCTTAGCCCAAAAGGAGGAGCCCTTGGTATGATGCTCCTTCCTTTTCGATTGGGATTGGGCGGAAGAATAGGAAGTGGAGAGCAGTACTGGAGTTGGATTGCTTTGGATGATACAATCGGAGCCATTTATCACGCAATTAAGAAAACGGAGCTTGAAGGGCCTGTAAACGTTGTTTCTCCAAATCCTGTTACAAACAGGGAGTTTGTAAAAACCCTGGGTAGGGTACTGGGTCGGCCAGTTTTTATTCCGTTGCCTGAATCCTTGGTTCGGTTAGTAGCTGGGCAGATGGGTGAGGAAATGTTGCTTGCAAGTGTTAGGGTTATGCCCAAGAGGCTTTTGGACTCTGGCTATGAGTTTCACTATCCGAATCTGGAAGTTGCCTTAAGACATCTTCTTGGAAGAATGTAGTTATGAAAATGGCTAAGGTTAAAACAAACTCGATTGCAAGGAGAAATCTCATGAAGTTGTCCGTTGGTGGTGTAAACAGAGAATATGGTCTTTTTGAATTAAATGAAGAGGATCTTGATCCAGATCCGTTTAAGCAGTTTGAGAAGTGGTTTAATGAGGCTTTGGAAGCTAACCTGCTTCTTCCAAATGCTATGGCACTTGCAACAGCAACGAAAGAGGGCAGGCCATCGGTTAGGATGATGCTGCTTAAGGGTTTTGATGAGAGAGGATTTTTGTTCTATTCAAATTGTAAAAGTAGAAAGGGAATTGAGCTGGCTGAGAATCCCTATGCAGCCGTTGTATTCTGGTGGGCTGAGCTTGAGCGTCAGGTAAGAATAGAGGGAAGTGTCAGTGTGGTTCCAGATGAGGAAGCAGATGCTTATTTTGCAACCCGTCCAAGGGGAAGTCAGATTGGAGCTTGGGTTTCCAATCAAAGCCAGGTTATAAGTGGTAGGGAGGAGATAAATCACCGATTTAATGAGTTGGAGATTAAATATAAGGATCAGGATATACCCCGTCCACCTTACTGGGTAGGGTACTGCCTCTCTCCTGTATCTTTTGAGTTCTGGCAGGGGAGGCCAAATCGTTTACATGACAGACTCCGCTACCGTTTGCTTGACAACGGGAATTGGGTCATAGAACGCCTAGCCCCATAGGGTTTATCTCTATATTCCCCAGGCACCACTCAGGTATATATTTGCACCATTTATGTATCTGGCTTCGTCTGAGAGAAGAAAACAGGTGATAGAGACGGCATCCTGTGTGCTTCCAATGTATCCTGCTGGTATAAACCTTACCATCTTTGAAAGCTCTTCTTCAGGTGCACTTCCAGAGTTTATGAATCCAGGTGATATGGTGTTTACTGTTATTCCATGAGGGGCAAGTACACGTGCAAGTGCTCTTGTTAAAGCAATTACCCCTATTTTAGCTATATAGTGTGCGGTTATATCAGGCTGTGCAGAGAGTTTATCTGCGTTTGCCATGCTAAAAGTTACAATCCTTCCCCATTTTCTTTCTTTCATACCGGGTGCTACAGCTTTACTTAGGTAGAAAACAGGGTGGAGATTGTTATTAAACATTGAGTGCCATCCCTCAACCGTTTCCTCAAGTATGTTTACACGGTGGTAAGGACCTGCACAGTTTATAAGTGCATCAATGCGACCCCACATGTTTTCTACTTTTTTTACAAGGCTCTCAGCAGCCTTTGGATCTGATACATCACATCTTGCTTCAAATCCTTTAGCTCCTTTTTTCTCTATCTCCTCTACGGTTTCTTTTGCCTCTTTTTCACTTTTTCTGTAGCAGATAGCTACAGACCATCCCTTCTCAGCTAGAGCAAGGGCGATTGCTCGTCCTATCCCACGAGCACCACCTGTTATTAACGCAACCTTTCCACCCATCTTTTGGTACCTCCCCTTATTGTACTAACTTATTTTTCCTTTATTCCTATATATATGATTACAGCTCCCATGGTGAGTTCTAGAGATTGTAAAACCTTGAATCCAGCTTCATTCATAAGTTTTGAGAATGACTCTCTTTGAGGAAAGTTCTGAATGGAATCTGCCAGATACCTGTATTCTTCCCTTCTTCCGAAAATTGAGCCTATAAGTGGTAGGATATTTTTTATATAGAACATGTAGATGGGTGAGAAGAAGGGTTTTTGTGGAACAGCAAATTCAAGAACACCTATTTTGCCTCCAGGTTTTAAAACCCTTTTCATCTCGCAAAGTGCTTCGAGGGGATCAATGGTGTTTCTTATGCCAAAGGCTATGGTAACGGCATCAAATACCCCGTCTTTAAAGGGTAAATCTTCAGCAAGTCCCTGAATAAGGGTAATTCTGTTTCCTAATCTTAGTGAGTTTATCTTCTTTTGGGCTAACTTTAGCATGTGTGGACTTGGGTCAAGCCCTATTACATGTGGTACTTTTTGTCTGGCAATCTCTAGAGCTACTTCAGCAGTTCCTGTTGCTATATCAAGAACAAGTGTTGAAGAGGATACGTTTTCTGCAAGTTTTCTTCTCCAGAGCCTATCTATTCCGAAGCTAAATAGGGTATTTAGCGTGTCATAGTATCTTGCAACCCTGTTAAATATCGGTTTGGTTTCAGGCATGATAGGGAAAACCTAGCTCTTAGGATATATGTATGGTTTAATAGCGCTCATTATACGGCTTATGTGTTGTGATTTGTTAAGGACATAAAAATGAAGACCCGGCACTCCGTTTTCTAAAAGCTCTCTTGCCTGCTTTATGCATTGTCGTATCCCAATCTCGCTTGCCTTTTCATCATCGTCTATGGCCTCTTCAAGTTCCTCCTGAAGAGAAGGGGGGATGGTAGCTCCACACATGGAGGTAATACGTTTGATCTGTCTTACCGAAACAATTGGCATAAGGCCGGGTATTATAGGAACTGATATATTTAAGGCCTTTGCTTTTTTTACAAAATTGAAATAGAACTCGTTATTAAAGAAAAGCTGTGTAATAACAATGTCAGCTCCAGCCTCTACTTTTCTTTTAAGGTGCAAAATATCTTCTTCAAGGCTTGGTGCTTCTATGTGTTTCTCGGGGTAACCTGCAACTGCAATTCCAAAAAAGTTCTCCTGTCCTATAAATGTCTTTTCAAATCGGCGAATGTGTTCAACCAGTTGGTATGCATAAGAGTAACCATCTGCAGGGGCACTAAAATCTCTCTCTCCTCTAGGGGGGTCTCCTCTTAGTGCTACTATGTTTTGTATTCCGGCCTTATATATTCGCATAAGTATGTTATCAATCTCCCTTTGTGACGCTCCTACACATGTAAGATGACAAGCAGTTTCCATATTGTAGTGCTGTTTTATAAGGGAAGCTATCTCAAGGGTTTTTTCCCTTGTAGAGCCCATTGCACCGTAGGTTACCGTTATGTAATCTGGAGAAAGCTCTATTAGCTCTGGTATAACCTGAAGCAGATTCTCTAGTGCCTTTTCCGTTTTTGGTGGAAAAATCTCAAACGAGATTATCGGTCTTTTTGCACATTTAAAGAAATCTGGAAAGCGCATGGGTATTGTTAATAGGGCTTTAGATTTTTACCCCGATAGGTTACTTTATTAATTCTACTCATTCAAGAAGCAAGCTTGGTATTTTTACAATCTTGGTTTGACCTTGTAAGGGATTTAGGTATCCTAGTGGCTTGGTTGTTTGCTTATCTTATCTAACTGTAACCTAGGTTGTAAGGAGATCTTTATGAGTGAGTCGTGTATAAGAAAGACGCTGGCTACCTTTCCTTACGGAAATATTCAGGAGTGTAGTTGCGGGGGATACTATGTTACCTTTGGCTATGTAACCCTTAGATTAAGTTATAAGGAACTTAAGTCCTTCACCGAGGCTCTGGAGAGTGTTGTGAATCTGGTAGAGTCTGACTCTCAGGCTACATCAAGGGGTTTTAGGTATAAGGGTAACTCTTTCATAGAATCCTAGTTTTTTAAAGATAACCAGGAGGCTTTTTCTATTGACATTTCCAGGTGGGGAGGGTATTTTTTAACCCATAAAAATGAAATTGAATTTCATTTTTAGAACTAAGAATGAGTTTGATAACACTATTTCTTAGCTTGTTGTTAACCCAATTGGATCTGGTTGTTGTTGAAAGGGCGTTCTTCGTCATGGGAACCATTCTCGAGTTTGAGCTCTATTGTGAGAACAAAAAGAGTTGTAACGATGCGGTATTTGAAGCTTACTCTGAAGTAAAAAGATTAGATGATATGCTAAGTAACTACAAACCTGATAGTGACCTATCTAAGCTAAACTCAGTTGCAGGAAAAAGGGCAGTAGTTGTCCCTGAAGAGTTCTTTGATATTACCAGAAGATCTATCTATTTTTCCAGGATAACGAATGGGGCTTTTGATATAACTGTGGGAGAGTTGGTACGGTTGTGGAAGGAAAGTGAAAGTAAAAACGTTATTCCCGATGAAAACACTGTAAAAAAGATCGTCTCTGAGTGTGTGGGTTTCGATAAGATAATGCTATATCCTAGGGAACGGAAGGTTTTTTTTAACTCTTCCTGTCTTTCCATAGACTTTGGCGGAATAGGTAAGGGGTATGCAGTTGACAGGGTGGTGGGGATTCTAAGGGAAAGAGGGATAAGAAGGGGAATAGTGAATTTTGGTGGAAATATTTATGCTATGGGTTCACCTGTTGGGAAGAGTGCGTGGAGAATAGGAATTAGAGATCCCTGGAATAAAGACAAAGTCATCAGTTATATCGAGATTAGCGATATGGCAGTATCCACTTCCGGAGATTATGAAAGGTATTTTGAGATAAAGGGAAGGCGATTTTCTCATATAATTGATCCAAGAAGCGGTTTTCCAGTAAGTGGAGTTCATTCTGTAACTGTGCTTGCTAAAAGTGCTACCGAAGTGGATGCACTTTCTACTGCTATATCGGTTATGGGAATTGAAAAGGGAGCCGAGTTTGTAGATAGGCTCTCTAGCGTGGGTGTTATGATGGTTGCTGGAGATTCAAAAAGTGCTCTTGTTTACAGGAACGATGCGTTTAAGAAGTTTGAGCTAAACCACGCTCTTAACAATCCTTAGGTATTTGGTTTTTTATCTTTTTTGCGTGTGATATTGACAAGTGGGGTGTTTTTGGTATTTTGATTATGAAAATGATTATCAATTTTAATAAAGGAGGGTAAGCTATGAAGAACGCCTTTAGCAGTATGTGGAGGATTGGTGGTATTTTTCTTTTGATTCTTTTTCTATTTCCATCCCTAGATGCGTTTTCTGAGGATAAACCTGAGGAACGCATAAGGGAGTTGGAAAAAAGGATTCAGCTACTTACGGAGGAAATTCAGAAAATGAAGTCAGAAAAACCTACTGAGAAGCAGGATAAGATTGAGGAGATAGAGAGAAGGTTGGAGATACTTGCAGAGGAGATCCAGGATATTAAGTCTGCAGCTGTAGTTGAGGAGCCTACCTACGAAAGAGCTTTTGGATTAGGACCTGCTGCCTCTAAGGTATACAGAATAAACAGAGGGCTTTCCATTGCAGGGTATGGCGAATTGGCAGTTAGTCAGTTCAGGGAGGATGAAGATAATATAATCGATGCTCAAAGGCTTATTCTCTACGCCGGTTATAAGTTTAGTGACAGAATTATATTTAACTCCGAAATAGAGTTTGAACATGGAACAACGGAAGAAAACCTCGATGAAAGAGAAGGGTCTGTATCAGTTGAGTTTGCAAGTCTTGATTTTCTCATAAATGATTACTTTAACCTCCGCGGAGGATTGCTGCTCGTTCCCTTTGGGATAATTAACGAAGTCCATGAGCCAACCACATTTTTTGGTGTTCTAAGACCTGATGTTGAAAGGTTTGTGATCCCAACAACCTGGAGGGAAAGTGGTGCAGGTATCTTTGGAGAGGTAAGTGATATCATTCCTGGAACACTTAGTTACAGAGCCTATGTTATTAACAGCCTTGATTCAAGGGGATTTAGTGCTTCTGGTAACAGGGATGCAAGACCAAGTGGAAACAGGGCAAGGTTTAATGATTTTGCCTTTGTATCCAGACTTGAGTATGACCCTTTCCCTGGAATTAAGTTTGGTGGTTCGTGGTTTATTGGGCAGACCGGTCAGAATGAAAGGGTAAATGGTAGGAAGATAGATGGGCTCTTTCAAATGTATGAAGCTGATATGCAGCTTCTGTGGAAAGGACTAGAGGCAAGGGCACTTTTTGTATATAGCTTTTTGGATGATGCAGACCTTATAAATATTAATAACGGGCTTGAAGGGAATGAATCTGTTGGGGATGAGCAATTTGGATGGTATGTTGAGGCTGGCTATAATCTGTTTTCTCTGGTTGACTGGGGGGAATATCTACAGTATTTTGCTCCTTTTATAAGGTTTGAGAAGTTTGATACACAAAAGAGTGTTCCTGCTGGTTTTACCAGAAATCCTGCTAATGATAGGCAGACCCTAACCGTTGGATTTAGCTACAAACCTATTCCTCAAGTGGTTATAAAGGCTGACTATCAAAGGAGAGATAACGAAGCCGATATTAGCAGTGATCAGTTTAACCTTGGGCTTGGATTTGTGTTCTAACTCAGGTTAAATATTCCCGGAGTGTGTGGGAGCACACTCCGGTATCTTTTCCCGGGTTTCTATCTATGATTAGAGTAAGTTTTGCAGTTATATGCTTTTTATTCCTTTCTCTGGCCTCTACGTCTTTTGCCAAGGTTTATTTGACAAAGGATGAGGCTTTAGAACTGGCTTTTCCAGATGCAGATACGGTTGATAAAAAGGTCTTTTTTCTTACAGATGATCAGGTTAAGGAGATTGAGTCCTTATCCAGAACAAAGGTTGACTCAAAGATATTTGTTTCTTTTATTGGCAAGAAAGGGGAAAAAGTTTTGGGTTATGCTGTTATAGATACTCATACCGTGAGAACAATGAGTGAAACGGTTATGGTTGTTATAAACCAGGATGGAACTGTTAGGCAGGTAGAGATACTTGCCTTTTTTGAGCCCCCTGATTATATGCCAGGGGAAAAATGGCTTGAGCTTTTTCAAGATAAGAAACTCTCTACATCTCTAAGACTTGGTGGAGATATTCCCAGGATTACAGGGGCAACAATAACCTCAAATACCATAGTAAAAGTGGTAAGGCGCATACTTGCAACATTCCAGGTTGTTACCAAGGGGGTAATTATAAATTGAGGTTCTTTATATCAAACGATATAAGAACAAATAGTTTACTGAAGCTGATTATAGTTTTTACCCTGGTTTTCTTTCTTTTTCTTTGGGTTACCAATTTGTTGTTATACCTCAAGATAGGTTTAAGCTATAATTCAGTTGTCGAGTATTATCGAGGAAATGAAGAGGCGTTTAGGCCCCCTAAAAGCTATATAGGATTGCTTGAAGAGGCCCATTTTCACTTCTTCTCTATGGCTGTTATACTTGTGACATTAAATCACCTTATTTTATTTGCTCGGATAAAAAACTCCTGGAAGTTAATGCTTATTCTTTCTTCATTTGTATCTGCCTTTGGTGATATTATCAGTGGGTGGTTTATCAGGTATCTAAGTCCTTTATTTGCTTATTTAAAGATTATCTCTGTTGTTGTTCTTCAGGTTTCTCTGGCCTTATTGCTTTTGTTGATTACTAGGTTTCTTTATGAAAAGAAATAGCAATTAAAAGTTTCTTGATTTCAGTATGGAGATTATCAACCAGATACCTAAAAGAAAACCAGCTAAAAGCCATACCACACTAAAGGATACCATCCAGAGGGATTTTGAAAGAACAAAAAGTATTATGGAAACTGCGATACATAGACAGGTAAGGAAGGCAATTATAACACGGTTTACTATCCTCTCCAAGGTGAATACCTTTTTGTGCTCCGGTATATCGTTTGTTTTTACTCCCCCTCTTTCTATACTGTTTATTGTTTCCTTTAACTGAGGCGGAATTTCTTGAAGCAGTTGGGAGACCGTTACAAAAGCGGTTACAAGGTCTTTTGAGAGTCTGTTTAAGCTGTATCTTTTTTTAAATATATCTGTCAGGTAAGGATAAGCTTCCTTAAAGATATTTAAGTCCGGATCCAGCTTTTTTCCAACACCCTCCATGGTGATAAGGGCCTTACACATAAGCGCGTATTCATGTGGTATTCGTATCCTGTGCCTTAAAGCTCCCTCTAAGAGATCCTTTATGAATGTTCCCAGTTCAATAAACTTTAGCGGCTTTCCAAAATGCCTTTCACATATATCTACTACATCTGAGCGAAACTCCTCCATATCCACCCTGTCTTCTTTTATCCCTATCTTGTAGAATATGCGGGTAACCTCTTCAAAGTCTTCTCTAATTATAGCAAGAAGCAGCATTAGCATTTTGTCTCTTGTAGCTTCGCTTACCCTTCCAACTAGTCCTAGGTCCAGGTAGGCAAGTCTACCGTCCTTTGTTACAACTACATTTCCAGGATGAGGATCCGCGTGGAAAAAACCATCTCTAAATATCATCTGAATGACTGCTCTAAGTCCGCATCTTGCCAACTCTCTTGGATCATAACCGGATAAAGGGGCCTCTGTTATCTTTACACCATCTATAAAATCCATGGTTAAAATTCTTTTGCTAGAGAACCTATCGTGGACTTTTGGAAAACATATATCGGAGCTTGAATAGAAATTTCTCCTAAACCTTTCTGCGTTTGCAGCTTCAATTGTGAAATCAAGCTCTTTCTCTATAGCTCGTTCAAATTCCCTTATTATCTTTACAGGATTGTAGAGCTTAAGCTCAGGTATGCTTGTTTCAGCAATGCGGGCAAGTATGTAGAGCAAATCAATATCGCTTTTGATAAGAGGTTTTATCCCGGGGCGCTGAATCTTTACAGCAACCCGGGTTCCATCTTTCAAAGTGGCTCTGTAGACCTGTGAAAGAGAGGCTGAAGCTATAGGGGTTGAATCAAACTCCAAGAATGCTTCCTCGAAGCTGTATCCAAGCTCTTTTTCGAATGTTTCTCTAGCTTCCTCAAGAGGAAAAGGAGACACCTTGTCTTGAAGCTTTGAAAACTCTTCAATATAGGTATGGGGTATTAAGTCAGGCCGTGTACTTAGTACCTGACCCAGTTTAACAAAGGTGGGACCTAGCTCTTCAAAGGCCCTTCGAAGTTGTTCTGGATCGGAAGGAGATTTTATACTTGGTTGTGGCAGAATTACACCAAGGAGCCGTGAACTCTGAAGACCCATTCTTTCAATAACGTGACCATAGCCATACTTTGCAAAGACTTTAAGAATTTGCCTTAACCTTTGTATATCCTGAACCCTGGCAATTAAAGAAAGGACACCCAACTTTACTCAAGCCTGAGTTTCTTACGGAGTTTTTCTACATCGTAGTAAGGTTCACCACGTTCTTTTGCATGCTGGTAAACGTTTTCAAGCTCCCTAAGTACGTATTCTAGTTTTTCTCTTCCCTTTTTTGTTTTCAGCGCTTCTCTAGGGGTTTTCCCTTCAAGGATCTGAAGGGGGGTATCTATCCATTTATCGTAGTATTCATCCAGTATGGTATCCAGTTCGCTTGAGCTTTTTACACCAAAAGGAAGCTTCTTTATCTTTTGGGTTTCTGAGGGGGGGGATTTAAGAAGTGATTCAAACTCCTTGATTCTATCCTCTCTGTGGGTAACGAGTCCATGAAGTTTCCTTTCAATCAGGTTCTTGGCTTTAGCAAGTAAGCTAAGGGAGTAACCTTCTATTGTAAGTCTATCCTTTTCTAGTTCTATAGTGCCTGATAGCTTGTGTTTACCCTTTGTTATCCAGGAAAAAACCCTCAATTCATCTGTTCCGCCACTTATCTCATTTAGCGTTTTTATCTTTCTGAGCCTATTTAAAACCTTCTTGTAATCTGAAATCTCGTAGATCGCTGAGGCAAATACAAGCTCATCTCCTTCAGATGTAAGGAACCTGGGTTTTTTCACAATATCCTCTATATACTGCCCAATTAAGTATCCCCAGTCCTTTAGGTATTCTTGGTAAGTGCGTTTTCTACCAAATGTTTTCTTATATTCTTTAAACTCTCGACTAACAAAGTCTATGATAAGAGTTTTAAAGGCCTGAGGATAGACCGATATTACCCCCGAGAAATAAACGTTGTTTCCGGTCTTAAGCAATCTGGCCCCTATTATATCCATTCGAGAAAGCTTATTGGAGGCTGAGGAGTCTTTTACTTGGACAACTTCTCCGGTAAATATGTCTCTTATATAACAACCCTCTTTTTCTATTATATCCTCAACTTCAAAGAAGCTGTAGGTATTACCCATCCAATCTTTTAGGATGGTTCTTTCCGTATCTGAAAGTGTTTCACCGTACTCTTCATAAAATCGTTCAAGAAGCCTTTTCCCGCTGTCTAAGAGCTTAAAATCGAATATGAACCAGTCAAAGAACCTTTCAAAGGTTTGGTCATCTATATCCTCTTCGTTGAGATCTGCTAGAGAAAGTTCCGGATCGTTTTTCCATATGTAAAATGCCTCACCGAGTTGTGCCTGAATCTCGGGACGGTGGGAAAAATCAACAAGCTTTATCCTGAGCTCTCTTTCTGCCTGATCAAATCTATACTGGGTAAGGTCTACCACCGAGGCATCTCTATAGCAGCACTCTTCAGCTTTTTTCCCGCTACCACAGTAGCATCCAGATTTCATGTTCTTCATAGTAATTTAAGTTATATTATGTTGGCTTTTGTGTCAATTTTTGGATGTTACCCCTAGGGAAACTATTCCAAAGAGTCTGTATCGGGTGGTTTTGGTAAGCCCATATATGCCCAGGCCGCTAGTATAACAAGCCCGAGGATAAGGGGAGTCCTTTGATTTAAATGATACAAAAACCCTGCAAACATTCCTCCAAAAGACGCTCCCAGAAAACCAAGCAGGTTGTATATTCCTGTAGCAGAACCACGGCTTTCCCATGAAACCCTTTGGGTGAGAAAGGCTGGAAGGAGTGATTGAAACAGGGTATGACCAAGAAAAAAGATTCCGCCTATGGTATAGAGTAGCCATTCATTATGTGCACCAAATAGATACAACAGGAGGCCAATTGAAATAAAGGTCCATCCACCGATTGTCGTTGGCTGAAGCTTTCTCTTTTTTTCAGCATAACGGACGTATGGAAATACAAGCAAGATGCTTGGAAGAGAGGTGACCAAATAAACCTTCCAGAGTTCTGCTCTGGTAAGCCCAAGTTCTGTCCAGCTTAGGGGATAGATAAATAGAAAGAAGTTTAGCATGAAAGAGAGTATAAATGCTGCAATGTATATTTTTCGGATCTCGTTTCCCGATGTTATATTCCCCAGTTTTGGGGTAACTTCCTTGAGTTTTCTCTCGTTTGTTTGTGGGAAGAAAAGTGCCGTTATAATAAACGAAAAAAAACTTAGACCTGCCAGTATGTAGAACAGAGAGTGAAATCCGAACTTACCTGCAAGGAAGGGACCACCTAAAATGCCTATTAAAAAGGCTGCACCTATACTGATACCGGTCAGGGTAAAGGCTTGGGCTCTTACCTGAGGACGGCTCAGGTCACCAAGGGCTGCCATTGCCACAGCACTTACAGCACCACATCCTTGGATTACACGAGCAAATATTAATTGGTATATGTTCTCGGCCATACCGCATATAAGACTTCCCAAAGCAAACAAAAAAAGACCAATGAGAAGAATAGGTTTTCTGCCAATTCTATCGCTTGCCCATCCAAAGGGAATCTGTAACAGGGACTGAACGAGGGCATATATACCAAAGGCGATTCCTACAAGTGGTGTTGTTGCATCAGGGTATTTAATTGCGTATACGCTAAATATGGGAAGAACAAGAAATATTCCTAGAAGTCTAAGTGCAACTATAAAACTTACAACTATGATTGCCTGGGTTTCCTGTGGGTTTAATCCGTTATCGACTACTTGCTGTTCCTCTGCGGTTAGGTTTCTCATAAGTTTACTTCATTCCAGTTGGTCTCTAAGAGATAAGACTTTACCATAAAGTTGCGTTTTGTCAGGTGTCTTAATATAAGAGCAGGTAGAGAAAAAACAGCATACCTCTACTCCTCAGATTTATAACTGTTTTTTTATAGGTCTGATTGAGATCTAGGGCTCTATTTTTGTACCCAACGCCTTTAGAAATTTTGCAAGCCAATCTGGATGTGCAGGCCAAGCAGGAGCCGTTACAAGATTCCCATCTACATGTGCTCTGTCCATAGGTACATTTACATACTCACCGCCTGCCATTCGTACATCTGGTCCTATTGCCGGGTATGCTGAACAGCTTCTCCCTCTAACAACATCTGCTGCTATTAGAACCTGTATCCCGTGACAAATTGCTGCTATTGGTTTGTTTTCTTTGGCAAAGTGGCGAACTATCTGCAGTACCTTATCGTTAAGACGTATGTATTCAGGGGCACGACCTCCAGGGATTACAAGAGCATCGTAGTCTTCAGCCTTTACCTCATCAAAGGATGCGTTAAGTGTAAAGTTATGTCCACGTTTTTCCGTATATGTTTGATCCCCTTCCATATCGTGAACGGCTGTTCTTACAAATTCTCCAGCCTTTTTCCCAGGACATACTGCATGAACACTATGCCCAACCATCTGAAGTGCTTGAAAGGGAACCATAACCTCATAGTTCTCAACATAGTCTCCTACGAGCATCAGGATCTTTTTAGCAGCCATAGGCATCACCTCCTCTCGCTTGATGGATACATTGTATAACTACAATATTAGCAAAAACCGTTTTTCATTGTCAATTGATTTAAAATTGCTACTTTTCCTAATGTGTGTTACCTTAAATAAGATGTATCCAAAAAGGGTTCCAAACAATATAGAGATTGATTCTTTCGATAAGGAACGTTTTGAAGAACTAGAAGCCAATTCTGAAGAACTTAAAGAGGTTATAAAAAAAGGCTCAAATCTTTTGCCCAATTTCCGTTCTCTCCTGCTTGACCTGTTTGCTGGCTTTTATAAGTACAATGTCATCTTTCTTCCCGAGGATAAGGTAAAGAGAAGCGCACTTATCAACAGGAAGCTACTGGAGAGGGCCTTGTCCAGTGAGGTTTATAATAATCTTAGAGAAGAAACCATACTAGACGAATTTAAAGCCGCTATTGCTACTGTTACTTTGGCAGGTGAGGTTATAAAATGGATAAAGTCTGAAGAGGGGCTCTCTGAACGGTCTCTTATAAAGGAATGGGAACTGGAGAAGTCAGAGCAGGAGTACGAGGAGTTTGCAGAAGAAATGGAAACATGGAAGGAGCTTGAAGAAAAAGAGGGTATTGGTAAACCGTTTGAGTATGTAAAGAAAAAGGTAAAGTTTGAGATAAGAAGGAAGGAGGAAGAGCTAAAGGAGCTTGAAGAAGAGCAGAAAGACATACTTGAACGTGCAGATATGAAGCTTCAAAACCTTATCCGTTCTGCACTGCATAAAGCCCATCAGAGAGCTGAAGAATCCGAGCGAGAGCTTATGCAGTGGGCGACTTCTATGGGGGTTCCTCAGGAAAGGGCAGTTGGTGAGAAACTTGACCTTGCTGCCAAGCTCTTTAAGAGTGAAAAGCTTAGAAAGCTCACTATGATGGTTGGGAGTCTTAAGGAAGAGATGTTCTCTACGAGAAGAAAGGTTTGGGCCAAGAGAGGAAGTGAGGTTTACGATATATCGATTGGAGACGACTTGGGACGTGTTATACCCACTGAACTTGTGTTTCTAAGGCATAGGGTATTAAGAAAGGACTTCTTTAAGAGGTTTGTTGAGGAAAAGCTCCTTCAGTACTATCTAAGGGAAGAAAAGGGAAGGGGTCCTATTGTTGTTTGTGTAGATGGTAGCTCTTCAATGGATGGTAACAAGGAAATATGGTCTAAGGCTGTTTGTTTGACCATACTTGAGATTGCAAGAAGGCAGAGAAGGAAGTTTGGTGTAATTGTTTTTTCATCGAAAGGTTCCCCTCTTAGGGTTTTTAACTCTGATCTAAGGGAAGGTTGGGGTATGAAAGAAGGTGATATACTGGAGCTTGCAGACTATTTCCCTGGAGGTGGAACAGATTTTGAGGACCCGCTTAATAAGGCAGTTGAACTCCTGCAGATGTCGAAATTCAAAAATGGAGATATAGTTTTTATCACCGATGGTGAGTGTGATGTAAGTGATAGTTGGCTTAGTGAGTTTCTCGACAAGAAAAAGGAACTTAGTTTTAAGGTGTTTTCAATTCTTATAGATCTAACAGGTAGAGAGAGTATAGAATCGTTAAGAAAGTTCAGTGATAGAGTAACTGCGATCTCAAGGCTTACATCCAAAGACGCAAGAGATATATTTATTGCATTGGACTGATTTAACAGTTTTGTGAGATGAGACCTACTTGGGCTGAAATAGACCTAAATTCCCTTAAATTCAATTTTAATCAGGTAAAGAGGATAGTTGGAAGTGACGTCTGTGTGCTTTCTGTTGTGAAGGCAGATGCCTATGGGCATGGCTCCATAGCAGTAAGCAGAGCGCTTGTTGAAGCTGGTACCGATATGCTAGGTGTTGCTACTGTTGAGGAAGCAATTGAGCTCAGGGAGTCAGGTATTAAAGTACCAATTGTGCTGCTTGGTGGAGTTCAACCGGAAGAAGCTGAACTTGTAGTTAGGTATGCTCTAACCCCCTCTATTTTTTCCCCATCTTCTGCTGAGGCTATTAACAGATACGCATATAGGGTCGGTAAAAGGGTAAGGTTTCACCTTAAAGTGGATACCGGTATGAACAGATTGGGTTTGGGTGTGGATGAGGTTTATTGTTTCTTAAACTGCCTTACCTCGTTAAGGAATCTGGAGCTGGAAGGAGTATTTACCCACTTTGCCAGTGCCGATAGTGATTCCAGAGATTTTACACTTAAGCAGATATCCTCTTTTAATTTGGTTATTTATACCTTAAAAAAGGCAGGGTTTTCCCCCAGGTATATGCACATGGCAAACAGTGCGGGAATTCAGAGATTCCCAGAGTCTCATATGAATCTTGTACGTCCTGGCATAATGCTTTATGGCTCTGGTAAGCTGGGACAGTGGGAGTTAAAACCGGTAATGAAGCTAAAAACCCGAGTGGTTCAACTCAAGAGCCTTCCGGTTGGTAGTCCTGTAAGCTATGGGGGAACATTTGTTACAAAAAGGCCAACCCTTATTGCTACCCTTCCTATAGGGTACGGTGATGGGTATATGAGGAGGCTTTCCAATCGCGCCTTTGTCTCAATAAAGGGGTTTAGGGTTCCAGTTATCGGAAGCGTATGTATGGATATGACCATTGTTGATGTTACAGATGTACCAGATGTAAGGGTTGGGGATGAGGTGGTTCTTTTTGGCGATGATGGGATTAAGGTTGAAGATATAGCAATGTGGGCAGATACTATCTCCTACGAGATTCTTTCTATCATTGGAAAAAGGATACCACGCATTTATGTATAATGTGTTTTTGCGACCCGGTACCTGGGCTTTTATCTGGGTATGAGAGGGATTGAGATGATGCAACTATTCCTATTTTTCCTATCTATCTGTTTTTTCTTAATAAGTGCTCCTGTCTTTTCAGAGGAGGTAGTAAATCTAGGACCGCTTTTAAACATGAGAGAGGATGGATCCAGGGAGGTAAAGGAGGTAGAGGCACTTGGACCGTTTATTACCTATCAGAGGGAAAAACAGAGAAAAGAGTTTGGATTGCATCCCTTTTTTTACCTTCTTATGGACAAGGAAAAGGATCTTTCTGAGTTTGAATTTCTCTATCCGATTGTAACTTATAAGAGAAATGAGGAAAGCAAAAAATTTCAGATGCTTCTGTATCTTCTCTCGTATGAGTCAGGTTTAAAGGAGGGTAAATTTAGGGAAAAGGATTTTACGCTCTTCCCTCTTATCTTTGCCAGAAAATCAGAGGATAGCGGTAGGAGTTTTTTTGCTTTTTTCCCAATTTACGGGGATATGAGGGATAAGTTTTCAAAAGACGAAATTGAGTTCTTTCTTTTTCCTTTGTTTTTGAGAACCACAAATGATAAGTTTGTAAATTACAGCTTTCTTTGGCCTTTTTTTGGATACTATACTGGAGAAGGGCAGGAGGGTTTTAGATTCTGGCCTTTTTTCGGATATAGGAAAAGAGGGCAGACCTTAAAGGAGGATTTTATCCTTTGGCCTCTCTATGTATCTAAGCACTGGGTTTACTATGGTAAGGAAACGGACTACCTTTCTTTTTTTCCTTTTTACTCTACATTTAGATCTTCTGAAAGAGAACAGAACACCTATCTATGGCCTTTTTTTAGCTACCTTAGGGATAGGGATAAAAATATTGAAAGGTGGGATGTGCCCTGGCCGATTCTAAACATTACAAGGGGATCAAAAAGTGAGAATAGGTTTTTCCCTTTCTATGCAAACGAAAAGGGAAAAACCTATGAAGAAGGCTTTTTTCTCTGGCCTCTTTACAGGTACGAGACCCTTACGCTTGAGGACTTTGTGAGAACAAGAAGAGACTTTTTGTTATTTTTGTATTCGGATATAGAAGAAAAGCCGATTCTGGAAGGTGGAAGGGAAGGAAGAAGAATTTCCCTCTGGCCAATTTTTACCTATAGGAGAGACAGAGAGGGTAACAAGAACTTTTTCATGTTCTCTTTATTTGAGCCTTTTTTGTCTAATAAAAGACTCGATAGAAACTATGCCTCCTTGTGGAGGATCTATCAGTGGCAAAGAAGTAAAGATGGGAATTGGTTTATGTCTTTTTTCTGGAATACCATAAGGTTCCAGAATGAAGAGGATCAAATAGAGATCAAGGTTCACCCTATTGTACCCCTGTTTTCTTTGGAGTCTTCAGAGAAAAGATCCAAGATTTATCTTCTAGGGGGTTTTTTAGGATACAGGTCAAGTGAGCACGAAAAGACAATAAAGCTCTTTTACATACCAGTTAGTTTTTCCAGAAAGACAGAGGAGGTAAAGGAGGGATTTGAGCAATGAATGGTCTTACATCCTTTTTTCAAACCACAGGAGAGATACTTAGATTGTTTCTAGAGAGCATATATTGGTCTAAATCGGCCTGGAGATCTCGTGATAAGGTTTTTATGCAGATGATGGAGATTGGAAACAATACCCTTCCTGTAGCTGCCCTTATTTCGCTTTTTATAGGTGGTGTGTTGGCCCTTCAATCCGGACCGCAGCTTGCCCAGTTTGGAATAGAGGAAAACATTGGAGGAATTGTTGGTCTTTCCATGGTAAAGGAACTCGGTCCAGTTATGGCTTCTATCCTCGTTACAGGACGGGTGGGTTCGGCTATGACTGCAGAAATTGGTTCTATGAGCGTTTACGATGAAATCGATGCCTTAAGAACAATGGATATAAACCCTGTACGTTTCCTTGTTATGCCAAGGTTTCTTGCAAGCTTTTTAACACTTCCTTTTCTGGTTATCTACATGGATATAATAGGCTGGTTTGGTGGTGCTGTGGTCTCAGCTGTAAATCCTGATATACACGTTAGTTTTAGTGTATACTATAGGAATCTCTCGGAGCTGGTGGACTTTTCAGATGTGGTAAATGGGCTGGTTAAGGCTATGGTTTTTGGTATTGTGGTTTCTGTTGTGTGTTGTTATGTTGGTCTTAAGACAAAGGGTGGACCTAGGGAAATAGGAACTTCTGTAACAAAGGCAGTGGTTCTATCCTTTATTCTTATCTTGATCTTTGATTATTATATAACCAGGCTTTTGATGTTGGTTGGTTTGGATTAGAATTGGGGTAAAATGGCTATAAGAACTGAGGAAAAAGAATCGGTTGCTACTTCTAAACCTCTCTTTAAGTATAGAGAGGCAAGACCAGTAGGGGTACGGATAGTAAACCTTAACAAATCCTTTGGGGATAATCACGTTTTGAGGGATCTAAATCTGGAGATACTGCCGGGTGAAACCCTGGTTATCTTGGGGAAGAGTGGTTCTGGAAAAAGCGTTTTACTTCGTCATATAGTGGGCCTTGAAAAACCAGATTCCGGAAAGATCCTTATAAATGGTGAAGATATAAACGAGGCGAGATCAAAGAGGAAATACGTTATAGCAATGGTATTTCAGTCATCGGCCCTTTTTAACTCGCTTACGGTAGAGGAAAACGTAGCTCTGTACTTAAGGGAACATGGCATAGTTAAAGATGAGGATGCTATAAAGAAAATCGTAGGAAGTGTTCTCTCGGTAGTTGGTCTCGAGGGTAAGGAGAAGGTTATGCCTTCAGAGCTCAGTGGGGGTATGAAGAAAAGAGTTGCTATAGCTAGAGCCCTTGCAATGAATCCGGATCTTATACTCTTTGATGAGCCAACTGCAGAGCTTGATCCCATGATGACCCGTACTATAGGGGATGTGATAAAAAATCTTAGAAGGCATTTTGAGGTTACACAGGTTGTGGTTACACATGATGTTGACCTTGCCTTCTATATTGCTGATAGAATAGCGGTGTTAAGCGATGGAAAGATTGTAGAAGTTGGAACTCCTGAGGAGGTTCGGAAAAGTGAAAATCCGGTTGTAAAGGGTTTTATAAATACACGTTTTGAATAGGAGGAAAAAGGAGGTAGCCCATGAAAACAGAATTTAAAGTTGGCGTATTTTTTATAGTGGGTTTGGTGATACTTCTTGCAGTCTTTGAGTTCGTGGGAGAAATACCGTTTCTCAGAAAGGAGTATACGTTAAAGACGTACTTTAGATCCGTGGGTGAGCTTAAAGAGGGTAATCCTGTTAAACTTCAGGGGGTTGAGGTTGGAAAGGTATCCGGAATTCGTATTGTTGATGGAAAGATTGAGGTAACAATGAGGATTAAAAAAGATGTGCCGGTAAGAACAGATTCTGTTGCCACAATAAAGCTTACCAGTCTTCTTGGAACAAGCTATATAAACTTAACTTTTGGCTCCCCCACAAGTCCGCTGGCTACTCCAGGAAGCGTGCTGGCTAGTAAAGAGCCCGCAGATATAAGTGAGATGCTTGTTAAGCTTGAATCTGCAATAAGTTCCGTGGAGAGTACAGTGGGTTCTATTGAGTCTGTGTTTACGGAAAACAGAGAGAAATTAGATAGCATACTTACCGGCTTGGATTCGGTATTTGGCAGTATGTCCCGTGGTGAAGGGACCCTTGGTAAGCTTCTTAAAGATGATTCACTTTACAACGAGGTAAAACTGGTTCTTGCCAACCTAAGAGAGATATCGGCCTCTATAAAAGAGGGAAAAGGAACCCTGGGTAAGCTTGTAAGGGATGAGGCTCTCTATAATGAGACAAAAAGAACCATGGAAAATCTTGGTAATCTTGCCAGTAAACTCAACAGTTCTCAGGGAACGTTTGGTAAGCTTATGAATGATGATACGCTCTATGATCAGGCAGCACAGGCGGCTACAAGGTTAAACTCGATACTTGATAAGATAAACAGAGGAGAAGGTACACTAGGCAAGCTTGTAAGTGATGACTCTCTGTATTTTGATACAAAAAATGCGGTTAAGAGGGTTGAGAGGTCTATAGATGTTCAGGAAGATTTAGCTCCAGTAAGTACCCTTGGAGCTATTCTGGGGGTGATTACAATATTTTAGTTTTTCCTATCTGCGACCTATCTCTTTTAGGAACTCATCGAGATCATAAGGTGGACTCCAGTCTTTATCGGTATAGATGGTAAGCTTCTGGTCGGGATAGATTCTATTTTTGTCCTTTATAGTGCTGGAGTTCCATAAGTATATCATGTGCCACTTCCTTGCATCCAGCAGGTAGTATGAGGCAAGTAGATGCAGTTCTTCTCCTTTTTTTACAGTGTGTGTGATGACTTGCCCCTGATATTGTGGGTTGTTCTCGTTGGCCTCTAATTTGGGTGTTATAATGAGTAAGAATGACAATATCAATATACCAAATATGGTACCCATAGTGTAATTCTCCTTTTGGTTGGTATTATTAATTTTAATCCCTTTTTTATTAAGTTAAAGGAGCTTTTGAAATGCGTGCTGTCATACAAAGGGTAAAAGAGGCAAGAGTTGAAGTAGATGGAGATGTGGTTGGCAGGATCGGAAAAGGAGTGGTTGTTTTTATCGGGATTGGCAAAGATGATACTGAGGCCGATATTAAATACCTAGTGGATAAAATAACCGGACTAAGGATATTTGAGGACAAAACAGGCAAGATGAATCTCTCTGTAAAAGAGATAGGAGGGGAAATACTGGTAATTTCACAGTTTACGTTATATGGAGATTGTAGAAGAGGAAAACGGCCTTCGTTTGATAAAGCAGCTCCTTTTGATAGGGCTTGGGCTCTTTATAACCTTTTTGTAGAGGAGATAAGGAGAAGCGGGTTAAAAGTAGAAGCCGGGATATTCCGTACCGTTATGGATGTGTTTATTGTAAATTCAGGACCTGTTACCCTTCTACTTGATAGCAAAAAGGTCTTTTAGCCAAGATATCAGGCCCTCCTTGGTGAGGGGCCTGATATCTTTTCTGGTAAATTTAAACCCTAAGCTTCTTTTGGTTTACCGTTGGCTTTCCCGTTTGTTCTTATATTTGTTACAAGATTTACAGGAACGCCCTGAGGTTCTTCTGGCAGAGGAATGGGTTTTGGCTTTTTGCTTGCATAGATTGGATGCCTTCCGTGCTCTCTGTACCACTCTCTAAGTGAAGCTGTTCTAAACTCCTTCTCCACTATCCATCGCCATCCTATTCCTGTATTGTAAGCACAGAATGAAATCTCTCCAAGTTGTGTACCATAGGGTATCACACATCTTTCGGTTCTTCTGAAATCGTAGTTGTATACATCTTGGAACCACATGGCTGCTATAAACTGGACACTCCAATCATATTTATCCGGAGGTATTGGTACTCCAAAGTTTTTAACACCTGATTGATCAAGAAATAGCTGTATTAAGGTGTGAAGATCTAGGCCCTTTGGTGCTGCATCGGGATTGTAGTTTCTCATAAGGGAAAGGGCCATCTGTGCTATTGCCCATTTTTTACCTCTGTAGTGATCAGATATAAATTGCATATCCTTTAGCATCTGTTTGAGGTTTATAAACTTGGTTACAGGTACTGCCTCTTTGGTCTTCTTGTTAACCAGAAGAACGAATCCAGCTCCACAGTTTGGATGGCAACCGCATTTCATTGATCCCCATGATGCATCCAGTCCCCTGGTCATATCAACGGCATCTGCAAACGGTGCTAGTGCTGAAAGCGGAAACCAATCCCTCATGGGATCTACAAGCCCATCTCTCCATTTTGCTATATCGTGGGCAAGGTGAGAGGTTGTGTATCTTTCCCTCCTTCTCTGTTCTTCGGGTATATCATCATCACGACCTGTAAATGAAACTGGCTGGAAGGCTATTCCTGCTAGCTTCCCAGCATTCTGAACTGCAAATTCTACTATTGGTACAACCTGATCATTGTTTACCGTATTAACTATCGTTGGGACAAGCATAACATTAATTCCGGCCCTGTGCAGATTCTCTATTATCCTAAGCTTGACGTCATAGAGATTTGCGATCCTTCTGTGGGCATGGGCTTCATTCCCTATGCCGTCAAATTGAAGATAGACTATCCTAAGACCTGCCTCCTTTGCCTTGTAAGCAAATTCAGGTTCAAGTGCAAATCTAAGCCCATTTGAAGCAGCCTGTATTGAGAAGAAACCAAGTTCTTTAGCTAACCTGCATGCATCTAGAAAGATAGGGGAAAGCGTTGGTTCCCCTCCTGAAAACATAACAGCGGTCTGACGTCTTGGTTTGAAATTGGCTGCGTCTGTAAGTATCTTCCTTACATCGTCCATGGTAAGCTCGTGGACATAACCAACCTGGTTTGCATCCATAAAGCAGGGTCTACACATCATGTTACATCTGTTTGTGAGGTCAACTATCATACATCCCCCTCTGCTGTACTTTATAGATGATGCTCCGTGATTGCGAAGAGTACGTAGTATGTTTTCAGGAATCTGTGGGTCATCTCCCATGAAAAGGGATTCTATATGTAGGAAGAACTTGGGATCTATTGAGATTAAATCCTCAAACCGTCCATGTTTTTCGCAGGTCTTTTCCATAATAACCTTTCCGTCTTTTTCGTATATGTAGGCCTTTATCATAGCTGGGTTCTCTTTTATGATATCCCTCCAGTCTTTCCTGTCCTGCTGTATGTCCTCTCTTAGCTCCTTTACGCACCCCGGACATAACGAGTCTGTTTCCCTTGGAAGGCCAAGTGGGGGTTTTGTTCTCTCACTTGACTTCGGGAAAGGTGCATGTGCCCATACAGGCTGGAAAGGTTTTGAAGGAATAATTTCGTTTATTATTCCCAATCCCTTCCATGTTATGTCTGAAGTTTTACTTAAGGTCTTTTCTAGTAACCTAATAACCTCCATAGCCTCTTCCTCCTTATTGAGGAGATTTAAATCGGTTAACCAAATTATAGCAAAGCTGGGATGTTTGTTTCAAGTGTTTTTATCTCTAACTGCAAATTGAAGTTGGTTTGCCCTTAGGCGAGATTATCTTTATCTTTGGTCCTGCTTCTAATTTTACATATCCTTCCTTATCTGGATCATAGACCTCCCCGTCGAATGTGTATCCCCTGTTACCATCTACTGTAAGTGTCTTTGCAACCTGGCTTATAACGATCTTTGATGGGTCTGTGTTAATACCGAAGTAGAGGAGAAGAGGAATCCTGTAGAATGATTTCTGTAAAAATGAATACTTTACATATAGTACCCCAAAGTTTTCCCCTGTTTCTATCTTTTCTTTAAATACACGGAACCCAAAAACAGTTTTTTCAAGACTAGAGGAAAATATAAGGAGGTGGCTTTGAAAAGGTATCTCTTCTGCATCAATGTAAACCTTTGATTTGATCTCGCTAAAGTAACTGTTATTAGGGTTTATAAAGTAAAGAAAGGCTGTTTTAAACATCAGCTTTAGTGCTTTTGCTTTCCCACCTCCTTCTTTGTAGTAATGTTTTATAAATCTGTAAATCAAACCATCTGCCCAAGAAAAGGCATATCTGGGGTGGCTGTATCGTAGGTCGGTTATTCTTAGAGTACCTTTTTCTATAATAGGAACTGTCCCGTCTTCTAGGTATTTGCTAAGAATGATACAGGTCTCTGCTTGGTTTGTTTTGATACCAACCTCGCTGGCAACTATGTTCATCGTACCTCCTTTCATTGGAACAATTATAGGAACCTCCAGGTCACTAAAAGAGTTAATGTATGCTGAAACAACTGAGCTTATGGTTCCATCTCCTCCACTTATACCAATTATCTTGATCCCTGCTTCTTTGAATTCTTTAAGTGCCGGAATTATGTCCTCCTGGCTCCATGTTACACGTACAAGGGCTTTTTCTCCTAGGATTTCCTCTATCAGGTGGATCTGCCTGTTTTTTTGCTCTCTGTTTATACGCGCATAGGGATTAAAGATAATACCAACAACGGGTTTCATAGGTCATTCTAATTCCTGTAACCTGTATCGCCTGCCTTTCCATGTAACTCCCTTTCCACTTACAACCTTGTATGCGGAGGAGAGGATAATCGCTATGTATATTGAGATTCCCAGGGGAAACGTAAAGGCATAGTAGCTGGGTAAACGGAAGAAACGTGTGCAACTCCAGGCATTATAGGTTACCAGTGTAAATAACACAAGACCTTCGGTCAGTGTAATTAGCAAACTTGTTGGGTTTATCTGTGTGTAGAAAAAACCAAAAATGGACCATCCAAGCAATATAAATGGTGCAGATCCCCATAGAAAAAGAGTTATTGTAAAGTAGAGAAGCAGTCCCCATTTTTTGCCTATTCCCAAGAAAAGGTTTTTTGTCCACCCTTCCCATATTTCAGAAAAGCTTGTATACATTCTTGTTTTTACCAGTTTTATTCCCCTAAGTACGATTAGTCGATAACCCCGTTCTTTAACCAGCTTTGCAAGGGCAAAGTCCTCAACTATCTTGTCTTTTATCGCAAGGTGTCCTCCTAGTTCCTGATAGACTGAGCGCTTAATTAGGATAAACTGACCATTTGCCGCAGCTGTTTTGCTTCTGGGATCGTTTACCTTTTTTCTGGAGAAGGCATAATGGATTGAGCAGAATATAACTGGTTGGATGACCCGTTCCCAGAACGTTTCCAGTATCTGGAAGGGAGATATGGAGAGCATGTCTATATTGTTTTTAACAACGTAGTTTATTACCGAAGGAAGCATGTTTGGATCAGATACGGTATCTGCATCGGTGAAAAGAAGCCACTCCCCTTTTGCGTATTGTACCCCCTGCCATATTGCATGGTTTTTCCCTACCCAGTCTTTAGGTAGAGGTTTACCCTCTACTACTTTAAGGTTGCTGTGCTTTGAAGCAAGCTCCTTAAGGATACGTAGGGTGTTATCTTCGGATCTATCATCTATGGCTATTATTTCAAAGATTGGATAATTCTGTGATAGAAGACTTTCTAAGCACCTTTTTGCATTACGTTGTTCGTTTCTCATGGGTACGATAATTGATACCATTGGGGTATTTTCTGGTAATTCATCTCCAGAGAGGGGAAGTATATCGTTTTGGCCTGTAGCATTTATAACCCTGAGCAAAAGCACTGTAAGGAAAAGAAAGATGACTGTTGATACGGTAGGTACCAGCATATTCTATTCCCCTCTTAGGTGTTTGCCTAGTCTCTTTACTGCTTCTTCAACTTCCCTTGCAATTGCCACCGGATTTTTTGCTGCCGGGTAAATGGGTGATCCAAATACAACCCTTACGTGGCCTGGGCGTGGAAACCACCATCTTCTGTGTAAAACCCTGTGTATGCCCTCTAGATATATTGGAACAATGGGGATCTTTAAAGAGGAGGCAATCATCCCTACACCTGGGCGAAAGGTTTTTATCTCACCGGATTCGGTGCGCTCTCCCTCTGGAAAGATTAGAATTGAAACCCCTTTTTCTGTAAGTTCTCCTATATATTTAAGGGTCTTACGTGTTTCAAATTGGCGCTGTGATATTGGAAAGGTGTTTAAAAACAAGGTTACCAAATAGTACTCTAGGCTATTTGCAAACCACTTGTACCATGGGTATCTGCTCGGAAAGAAATGAGCACTGAAGTGTTCTTTTATCATGGCTGTAGCAACCGAAAATCGCCATCTTGCTGGAAGAGATGATAAAATGGCAGGAACATCCATAACACTTTGATGGTTTGCCGCAAATATTACCGGTCCTCTTATGGAACTTAGCTGATTCTTTCCCTCTACATGAATCCAGAGAAACATTCGGCAAATGGGTAAAAGCCATGTTATAAGGCTTGTGTTTCGAATCGCCCTAAAAAGCCAAAGTTGATTCCAGGTGGGAAACTCTTGGTGTTCTTCAAGGGTTGGTTCTGCAAGGGAGCGTTCTACTACGGAGCGAAGTTCTTTTAAGGTTTGCACACTTGCAAACGTTGATTCATCTATAGAGGTATCAAACCGCTTTTCAAACTCTATAAGTAACTCCACCCGTTCGAGTGAGCTTAGGCCCAATTCATCCAAGGTAGTGTCGGGTCTGGGAGTATGGTTTCCGGTGTACTTGGCCAGTATAGATTCTATGGAGTAATCTCTAAAGCCCATTTGGGTGGTTTTTCCTTTCTCCAGCCATTCTTTAATTTCCAGGCGCTTGAGTTTCTGTGTGCCTTCTGTACGTGGTAATTTGGAGCCCGGCCATATCGTTATACCACGAATTTTCTGGTGATTTAAAAGCCTTTTGTTTGCGGTTCTCATTACCTCATCTGGTTCAATCAATGGCTTTCCCTCTGAATCATACTCAGGCACAATTACAGCATATACATGCTCTTGTCCGTTATTTGAGATTCCAACAACTGCAGATTCCCTTACTCCCGGTATTTCATTAAGAACACATTCTACATCTTCTGGAAAAACATTTAATCCCTCTGCTGTAACTATTACTTCTTTTTTCCGTCCCACTATGTATAGGTTGCCTTCCTCATCTAAGGTTCCTATATCACCTGTGTGGAGCCAGCCACCTTCAAAGGTCTTATCTGCTTGGTTGACCTGGTAGTAACCCGGGGTTACGTTCTCACCGCGAACCAGAATCTCTCCATTTGGTGCTATCTTTATCTCTGTGGTGGGCAGCACCTTGCCCACAGAACCCCTTCGAATGTTTAAGGGATGATTGAAGCTAACTATTGGGGCTGCTTCTGTAAGCCCGTAACCTTGGATTACAAGGAATCCAAGGTTAGACCAAAACTCTTCAAGCCTACGTTCAAGTGGGGCTGCCCCTACTATAAACCCAAAAAACCTTAGCCCAAATATGCGATGAACCCCAAGGTGTCTAAGCCATCTCAGAAGGAAGCTTTGTTTGCGCTCTGGGGTTCTGGATACAGAGGGTTTTATTTTTGCAAGATATTGACGCAACACATCGAGTATCTTTGGTACGCATACCGCAAACGAGATCTTATGCTTTTTAATCAGTTTAGTTATCTCCTGAGGGTTGTAGGTGTTTGTAAAAACGGCTGTACTGGAGAGCATTGGAATTATAAATACTGCCATAGCCTGTCCAAACATGTGACTAAGCGGTGGCAGACAAAGTATACGGAGTGGAAGAAACAGACGAATGTAGCTCTTTATCCTATCTATTTCCTGTCCTATTGGAATGAGATTTGCTATTATATTGCGGTGTTTTATTATAACCCCCTTGGGTTCAGCTGTAGCTCCAGAGGTAAACACTATCTCTACCGTATCATCAGGTGTTATGGGTTCTAACTCAGAGGTCTTTAGCTCTTGTTTTGAGATGCTATCATTATCAGCAGGTATTTTGATTACCTCTGTTAGGTGCCAAATGGGTGTTTCTCCATTGATGTTGATATTTGGGGTTTCTTCCCCTACTAATATTAAGGAAGGGTTTACGGTATTGCGGATGCGGGTTAGGAATTCGGAAGAAGATTTTGAATCTATTGGTACAACAACAGCACCTATAAGGACACATCCCCAGAAAGCAACTACCCACTCTGGTCGGTTTTCACTCCATATTATTACCCTATCTCCCTTCTTGATATTTACCCTCCGTAGCTTTAGAGCAAAGCTAAAGGATGCATCCTCTATTTCTCTATAGGTATAACTCCAGCTTCTGAATCCGTTGTCATAGATTACAAATTCTTCCGATTTACCTGAGATTTCGTAAAATAGATCCACTAGGGTTTTCCACTTCATTTTCCCTAATTAAATTTTCTTTGAATTTGTCGGGTTTTTCAAACTGTGTTTTCCTCCTGGGTGGAATCTTTAGCTGGAACTAGAGTAAGCAGATTTGATTTTAAGGCCTCAGTTGCTATATTAAACAGGGATGGAAAAGGTTGTTTGCCAAAACCCAAAAGCACGAAGAGATTTTTTTCTTGAGGAGATCTACGAGGCGGGTATAGAGCTTAAGGGCTCTGAAGTTAAGTCTCTGCGGGAAGGGAAGGCAAGTATTAAGGAGAGCTTTGCGCTGATCCGGGGAGGAGAGGTCTTTCTTATAAACAGTTACATAGCTCCTTATGGTAGTGCCAACAGGTTTAATCATGACCCCACTAGGGATAGAAAGCTTCTTCTTCACAGACGGGAGATTAACCGTTTGATCGGAAAGACCCAGATTAGAGGATATACCCTTATTCCTGTAAGGATTTACTTTAAAAATGGACGTGCAAAGGTGGAGCTTGCACTTGCAAAGGGAAAGAAGCTGCATGATAGACGTGAAGATATAAAAAGACGAGAAGCCCAGAGAGAGATGGACAAGGTTTTAAAGAAGAGCCGCATGTAGATTTGAATGTGGTTTTTAATGTAGTTAAAATACTATAGATAGACCTTTATTTGGTTCTTTGACAAGTGGGGGCGAAGAGGATTCGACGGGGAACGGGATAGCTCAAGCTGCATGCCGAGTTTCTGCTAACTCGTAAAACTGGCAGAGCACATAGAAGTGCCGAACCAATCAATGCACTCGCTGCTTAATTAAAGCAGCGACGTCTCTAAAAACCTCGCCCGTTGGGTTTTTACGAGGCGTCAGCTAGACGGGCTGGTCTTCAGGTGGTGCTTGGGACACCTGGGACGAGACTTGCTCCCAAGCTGGCAGTGAAAATCCTGTCCATCGGAGTTTTCACTGCGAGATCTAAAAGATGGACTAAGCATGTAGAGGCTGGGTAAAGCCCTTCTCCGGACCTGGGTTCGATTCCCAGCGCCTCCACCAGCTCTACTCTGTTATCGTATAACATTCAAAAGGGGTTTCAAGCACATGCGTTCAGATGGAAGAAAGTGGGATGAATTAAGGGAGGTAAAAATTACGCGTGGGGTAATGAAATACGCTGAGGGGTCGGCCTTGATTGAGATGGGGGAGACAAAGGTTCTTTGTGCTGCCACCATTGAGGAAGGGGTTCCTCCTTTCCTTCAAGGAAGTGGAAAGGGCTGGATTACAACGGAGTACTCCATGCTTCCAAGAGCTACCAGGGTAAGGACGGCTAGAGAATCGGTAAAGGGAAGGGTAGGTGGAAGAACCCAGGAGATTCAGAGAATAATAGGGCGTGCCCTCAGAGCTGTGGTCAACCTTGAGCATCTAGGAGAGAGAACTATAATTGTTGACTGTGATGTGATTCAGGCTGATGGTGGAACCCGTACTGCCTCTATCACGGGTGCATATGTTGCTCTTAGCGATGCGGTTCAGTATCTTCTAAGGGAGGGAATTATTGAAAACAATCCTATAACCGATTTTGTTGCTGCAGTAAGCGTTGGAATTGTAAACGGTGAGCCTGTACTTGATTTGACCTATGAAGAGGACTCTATAGCGGAGGTTGATATGAATGTTGCAATGACAAGCGGCAGGCTTTTGGTGGAGGTTCAGGGAACTGCGGAAACAAAACCCTTTAGCAGGGATAGCCTGAATGTGATGTTAAATCTTGCTGAAGAAGGAATATTAAAGCTTATAGCCAAACAGAAGGAAATACTGGCTGAGTAGCTATGGAAGAGATCGTTGTTGCAACTAGGAATTCAGGAAAGATAAGAGAGTTTTATAGCCTTTTATATCCGATTTTCAGCAGGATTATATCTTTGGGTGAACTGGGTTGTAGTGTGGAGATAGTTGAGGATGGAAGCAGCTTCAGTGAGAATGCTCTTAAAAAAGCGCGTATTGTAGCAGAAGTGGTTAAGAAACCCACCATTGCAGACGATTCAGGATTGGAGGTTTTTGCTTTAAATGGTCGTCCAGGAATCTTTTCAGCAAGGTATGCTGGTGAGAATGCAGGGGATAGGGAGAATATAGAGAAGCTTCTGAGGGAACTAAAGGGCATTACGGATAGAAGAGCAAGGTTTGTATGTAGCCTTGCTCTTGTTTTTCCGGATGGAGAGGAAGTAGTTGCAGAGGGTGTGTGTGAGGGTATTATTTTAGATAAACCAAGAGGGGATGGGGGATTTGGCTACGACCCTGTATTTCTGCTTCCCGAAGTGGATAAAACCATGGCTGAGCTTAGCCTTGAGGAGAAAAATCTCTTCAGTCACAGGGCCCGTGCTTTAAGGGCGCTTATAATGTACTTAAATGGAAGAAAGAAAGCACGGCTCTAGGGTATTTCCTCTTCTTCTTTCAGGTTGTAAGAACCTGTGGTTTTGACTATATTGGATGTGTAAAAAACGAAAGGAAGGTTATTATGAAGAAGACAAAATTTATTTTTGTTACAGGTGGTGTAATGTCTTCTCTTGGGAAAGGACTTGCAGCGGCTTCTATTGGAGCACTTCTTGAGAGCCGTGGGCTTAGGGTAACGCTTCAAAAACTGGATCCGTATATAAACGTTGATCCGGGAACAATGAATCCATATCAACACGGTGAGGTTTATGTAACAGATGATGGTGCAGAAACAGACCTTGATCTGGGTCACTACCAGCGTTTTACCAATGCGAAGCTCACGGGGAAAAACAACCTTACCACGGGGAAGATATATCATTCGGTAATATTAAAGGAAAGAAGAGGGGAGTATCTGGGGCAGACTGTACAGGTTATTCCACATATAACTGATGAGATAAAATCTGGTATCTTAGCTGTAGCCGATGATAATGACGTGGTGATAGTTGAGATTGGGGGCACTGTGGGTGATATTGAGAGCCTTCCTTTCTTAGAAGCTGTAAGACAGCTAAGAAGTGATCTCGGAAAGGAAAATACCCTTTTTATACATCTTACCTATGTTCCATATGTTGCACCGGCAGGGGAGCTTAAGACAAAGCCTACACAACACAGCGTAAAAGATTTGCTTCAGATCGGTATTCAACCTGATATAATCCTGTGTCGTACCGACAGGTTTCTCCCAAGGGAAATAAAAGAAAAGATTGCACTTTTCTGCAACGTGAGGATAGAGGCGGTTATAACCGCAAAGGATGTGGAAACCGTATATGAGGTCCCTCTTATATTTCACAGTGAGGGGTTAGATGAGATCATCGTAGAGTCTCTTAATATGTGGACAAGAAGGCCGGATATAAGCAGTTGGCAGGGCATCGTTGATAAGATAAAGAGGTGTGAATCAACGGTAACCATAGGAGTTGTGGGCAAATACGTTAGCCAAAAGGATGCGTACAAGAGCTTACATGAGGCATTAGCTCACGGTGGAATAGCAAACGATTGCAGGGTAGATATAAGGTACATAGATTCTGAGGAAATAGAGGTTGGGGGAGCTGAACCGTTACTTAAGGGCGTTCACGGTGTTTTGGTTCCCGGAGGATTTGGAAAGAGAGGATTTGAGGGAAAGATTGAAGCCGTTAAGTTTGCCAGGGAAAATAAGGTTCCCTTTTTGGGAATTTGTTTGGGTATGCAGATGGCAGTTGTTGAGTTTGCACGAAATGTTTGTGGACTAGAGGATGCACATACAACGGAGTTTGAACCAAATACACCTCATCCTGTGGTTAATCTTATGGAACATCAGAAGACAATAAAGGAAAAAGGAGGAACTATGAGGCTGGGTGCTTATCCATGCATGCTTAAGAAGGGAACCATTGCGTATAGGGCTTATCAGGAGGAAGAGATCTCCGAACGTCATAGACACAGATACGAGGTTGATAATAGATACCATGATATACTGGAAAAAAATGGCATGGTTCTCAGTGGTCTTTCTCCTGATGGAAAGCTTGTTGAGATGATTGAACTAAGGGATCATCCCTGGTTTGTAGGGTGCCAGTTCCATCCTGAGTTTAAATCAACTCCCCTTAATCCTCACCCATTGTTTAGGGAGTTTATAAAGGCTGCTTTAGAGTACAAATCGCAAATTTCTAAATAATAATATCTGGGTTAAAGGATGAAACAGGGTTCTAGACTCGGTGAGATCGTTGTTTTTAGAAAGAGAAAGGAGCCTTCTTTAGGAATGGTGTTAAGAGGACAGAATGGGAAGGTTGTTGTGTTTTCTGAGGAGGGTAAAGAGATAGAGGTTAATCCGGAAAGGGTTGTTCTCTCAACGAGAATAACCCTTGGAGAGGGATTAACCCAGTCTGAGAAAAAACTGGAGTTAAGGAGGTTAAGAAGGGAGCTTGAGGAGAGGAAAGAAAGTATTGATCTAAAGACCCTTTGGGAATGTGTTTGTGAGTTTGAAACCGAGTTAGCACTTAAGGATCTTATGGATCTGTATTTTAGTGGTGATGAGATTGAGGATAAAGACCTTCTCCTGTTCTTCTGGGCTATTGATAAAGATGATATTTACTTTAAAAGAGGGGAGGGTGGGTACATACCAAGGAGCAAAGAAGAGATAAAAGAGATCTTGGTACGCAAGGAGCAAGAACATATAAAGCGGCTAAAACACGAAGCGGCCTTAAAGTGGGCAAAGGGGATTATGGAGAGCAATATAGAACTAGAGCGTTCTTCTGATTTTGCAGATTATCTAGAGCTTGTAAAAGGCTATGTTATATACAGGGATAAGTTTGAGAGGGTAAGTGAAGCGCGTTCTTTTCTATCTGAGATTGGGATTAAGGATTTTGAAGGAGCAATAGAGTTTTTAATAAAGGCAGGAAGCTGGAAAGAGGATGACGATCCTTTGCTTATGAGATTGGGTCTTAATGAGGGGTTTCCTGAAGATGTTTTGAGAGAATCAGAAAACATAATTAAAGAACCTTTCCCCTTGGAAGGGGTAGAGGACCTTACCCATCTTGAGACGTATTCCATAGATGATGATACAACTGAAGATATTGATGATGCAATTTCAATAACCGAGTCTTCAGAAGGTCTTATGGTTGGAGTCCATATTGCAGATGTTGGTAGCCTGATTCCAAAGTGGAGCTTGCTTGATCAGGAGGCACTAAGACGTGGAGAGACCATATACCTTCCAGAGGGGAACATACACATGTTTCCTCTGGAGCTTATAAGATCAAGGCTTAGTCTGTTTGAAGGTACACCCAGATTTGCTATTTCGCTTTTGGTTCTTTTTGACAACAATCTAAATATAAAGAGCTATAGGTTTACCAAATCCAAAATCCTTGTTAGAAAGAATCTAAGTTACTCTCAAGCAGAAGATTTCCTAAAGAGTAGCCATATGGGTTGCAGGCTGGTTGAAATAGCTCTGCATTTAAGAAAGAAAAGGATAGATGCTGGTGCCTTTATTGTTGAGCTCCCTGATCTTAAAATAGGGATTGGAGAGGACGGTAGTATAGAGATTAAAAAGATCTATATGAATACAATTGGGCATCTGGTCGTATCCGAATTTATGATTCTTACAAACTGGCTTTCTGCAAGGTTTTTCAGGGATAGAGGTATTCCTGCAATATTTCGTTCCCAACCTGAACCTGTTTCTGAGGAAGCTAAAGATCTGGATGAAAACAACCCTTTGTTTCCTCTAAAGGTTGTAAGGTTCCTTAAACCTTCAAGGATGGGACTTTCTCCAGAACCACATTCTTTTTTGGGGCTTGATGCCTATGTGCAAATTACCTCCCCTATAAGAAGGTATCTTGACCTTGTTTTACAAAGACAGTTGCTCTCTGAACTGGAAGGGAGAGAACCCTGCTATACTGCGGAGGAACTTGAGAGGATTTATTTTCAGGTGGAAAGCAGTGTTCGAGAGAAAAGGATTGTCGAAAGGGCAAGGGAGAGGTACTGGCTTCTAAAGTACCTAAAGGGTATGGAGGGTGGATATATTATAGGTGTAGTGAGTTCTTTAAAGGAATCCACAGTGTCTGTTTATCTGCCCGATTACCTACTTGAGGTTCCTGTCTCTATTACCTCAGGGCTTAGTGTGAAAGAGGAAGATGTGGTAAAGCTAAAAGTAGAGCGGGTTGATCCCCTTAGAAGAAGGATCTTCCTCAATCTGGAATCCAAGGTTGAATGAGCAGATTACAAAAATACCTCTGGTAGCAGGTGAACCTTTACTGGGCTTCCTGGTGCAAGATAGGTTACGTCTGGTGGGACTACTATAAGACAGTTTGATAAGGCAAAGGATCTTAACATATGCGAACCCTGAGGGCCTGCAAGTTTTACATGCAAATGCTTCCCATCCCCTTGTATATATCCCCTTAAAAAATGGGTTTTGTTATCTGCCTTTTTCCTTATCTCTTCTGAAACCAGGGCATCTACCTCCACCGGAAACTTATTGTTTTTACCAAGCATTATACGTATTGAGGGCAGTACGTATTCATAAAAACAGACAAGCGTGGATGCAGGGTTTCCTGGAAGTCCAAAAACGGTGGTCAGATCTTTTCTCCCGAAGAAAAGGGGACCTCCGGGTTTTTGTAAGACCTTCCAGAAAATGCTTCTTACACCTAGTGACTCTAGTACCTCCCTGACGTAGTCGTAATCCCCTGTAGAAACTCCACCTGTTACAACAACAACATCGCTTTCTCTTAAGGCTCTCTCCACTTTTTCCTCTATAGCGGATTTTCTGTCCCTTACCCTGTCAACTGATATAACCTCTGTAGGCTCTCTTGAAAGGGCAAACTTTAGAGTTACCGAGTTTGTATCCCTAATCTTTCCCGGTTTGGGTTCTTCATCTGGAGCCAAAAGCTCTTCCCCTGTTACCACAAGAGAGATTTTTGGCTTTCTATAAACCCTTACCCTTTTTACATTTAATTCAGTTAAAAACCCTATAGATGCAGGGGTAATGACGGTTCCCTTTAAGAGAGCTACATCTCCCCTTCTTATTTCTTCTCCTTTGTATCTAATGTTTTCCCCTGGCTTTATCTCCTTTTTAACAACAAGTGTTTCTTCCTGTACTTCTGTGTGTTCGACCATTACAACTGCATCTGCCCCTGGTGGAACGGGGGCCCCGGTCATAACCTTTATTGCCTCTCCGTTTTTTAGCTCATAGTTGGCTGTATCTCCTGCTTTTATGATCCCCATTATTCTAAGAAAGGCAGGAAAACCCTCATGTGCCCCCTCTGTATCATAGCTCCTTAGTGCGTACCCATCCATTGCTGAGTTTGTAAATGCTGGAAGATCAAGAGGGCTTGTTATATCTTCGGCAAGTACAAGTCCTAGGGATTCTTCTAAGTTTACTTCAACTGGATCCAGAACATGTGTGTTTTCTAAAATTAGTCTTTTGGCTTCCTCTACCGAAATCATACTGAGCATAGTATTATAATGTATCAAGAATACCAGGTAAATGTGAAGCCTGGAATAAGCAATACTGTAATGATACGGTAAACTCAGGATTTATGGGGTGTAGATCTTGGGTAAACAGACCTCTGTAGAAAGAGCGGATTTTCACCTTAAGATTGTTCAGGAAATAGGAGAGCTTGTTAACCAGTCTGCTGGTCTTGATAACATCTTAAAAGGCGTTGTCGCTAAGATTGGTTCTTCCCTTCACTTTGATGTCGTGTCTATCTATCTTTGGAGTGAAAAGGATGGAGAACTGATTTTAAAGGCTACGAGGGGATTAAAGGTTGATGATGCAAACCCTATACGTTTAAAACCAGAGGAGGGGCTAACCGGCCTTGTGTACCAGAGCAGGAGACCGCTTGTTGTTATGCCTGCCTCTAGTCATCCACGTTACAAGTATTTCCCAGAAATAGGCGAGGAAGAGTATGAGAGCTATATAGGGGTTCCTATACTGCTTCAGAATGTTTGTCTAGGTGTTTTGGTGGGCCAGACTAAGGAAAGGCGTCTGATAAATCCTGCTGAAGAGACCCTTTTTCAGATAATAGCTTCGCGTCTTGCTGGTGTACTGGAGGTGGCAGATAGACTTGAGCGGCTTAAAAGCCCAACAAAGCTTCTGGGTAAAACAAGAAGTTATCAGGGGAAAGGGGTATCTGCAGGTTTTGCTGTAGGAGAGGCCTTTATCTTTCGGGATGTGTTTTGGGGAGTTGATACGGGTAAACTCAAGTTTTCGGGTTCCGATGAAGAGGTAAAAAGGCTTCACAAGGCCTTTTTAGACGTTGAGGAGGAACTTGGTGCCTTAATTAAAATGCTTAAGGAGGAAAGGGTTCTTCTTGAGAGTGAGATTGCTATATTTGAAGCACATTTACTGGTTGTAAAGAGTGTAACCTTTCAGGACTCTATTGCTAAAAGGATTAGGGACAAAAACATTGTTGCAGAAGTTGCTGTAATAGAAGAGGTTGAGTCTATAGCAAGGCATTTTGAGGGAATGGAAGGAGCATATCTAAGGGAAAGGGCACAGGATTTTCGTGACATAGGAGTAAGGATCATTCAAGCACTTCTTAAATCAAGAGGGGAGAAGGAGTTTTCTTATCCAGTTCCTAAAGAAGGTTCTGTTATTGTTGCTTACGATATTGGTCCATCTGTTGTATCCATGCTTCTTAAGAGCAGGGTTTCTGCCATAGTGACTGAAAAGGGAGGTGAGACCTCTCATATCGTAATTCTTGCCAAATCCCTTGGAATACCAGCAGTTGTGGGTATAGAGAACGTTTGTAATCTTATAGAGCCTGGTGACAGGGTTTTGGTTGATGGAAAGACGGGTTTTATTTTTTTAAATCCGGATGACAGCTTGGTTTCAGAGTATATAAGTGCATATCAAAGATTAACGAGGATAAAGGAGGTTATAGAGAGGGAGACAACTCAAACAGATAAGGCTGAGATAGGGATTATGCTTACAGCTAATATAGGTTTTCCTGTGGATGTGGATATGGCAAGGCAGTACAATATAAAAGATGTAGGTCTATTTAGGACGGAGTTTGCATTTGCACAGTATGAAAAATGGCCCAGTGTAGAGGAGCAGGTAAAGATTTACGAAACCGTTGGAAGGTATTTTGAGGGTTTTGTGACCATAAGAACATTGGATATAGGGGCTGATAAACTCCTTCCCTATTTTTCCTTTCCCAAGGAGGAGAATCCGCTTTTAGGACTAAGAGCTATAAGGTTTTCTATGGAATACCTTGATCTTTTTAGAGATCAGATAAAAGCTGTTCTTCTTGCTATGACAGAGGGAAAGAGATTTAGGATTCTTCTACCCATGATATCCAATCTATGGGAGGTTGAAACTGCAAGGGAGATAATGGAACAGGTAGGTATGGAGATAGGGATGACAAGCTCAGAACTGCCAGAATTGGGGGTGATGTTAGAGGTTCCTGCAACTTTTTACCAGCTAGAGGACTACGGTGATTTGGTTGATTTTGTATCTGTGGGAACAAACGATTTAGTTCAATACCTTCTTGCTGTTGATAGAAACTCCAATGTAGTTGGACATCTATACTCAAGCTTCCATCCTTCAATCGTTAGGATGCTTAAAGATGTTTTGGCCAAAGCGGAATCAGTTGGTAAGGAGATATCTGTGTGTGGTGAGATGGCAGGAACTTCTCTTGGAGCTTTGTGTTTGGTGTCTCTTGGATACAGAATACTCAGTGTTTCTCCCTACCATGTTCCTGTTATAAGATACCTATGCAGCAGGGTAGATGAGGAGTTACTGGCCAGTGTCAGGTCAGTTGTTTTATCCGAGAAGAAGGAGTCTGAGATCAGGAGATATCTCCTTGAGGTTGTAGAATCCATAGACCCAAGGTTAATAGAGGTGGATTAAGGAATTTGCTTTTTATTTCACAAAAAGTTTTGGTATTATTTATTGAGCTAAAACGGCGTTTAACCGTTTAATCCCTTATGAGAAGAGATAATTTTGAAAATGATCATAGGTAAGATACACATCTTTCTTTTCTTAATAACCCTTGTTACCACCTTCCTTGCAGGTTTCCTTCAAGGTGGCAGTATAGTAGGTGGTGTCTCTTTCTCTGTAGCCCTTCTTTTTATTCTCGGCTCTCACGAGATGGGTCATTATCTTTATGGAAGGAAACATGGGGTTGATATTTCCCCTCCCTACTTTATCCCTGCTCCACCCCTTATCTCTCCAATAGGGACATTTGGTGCATTTATAAAGATCAGATCCCCCATATCCACACGAAGGGCTCTGTTTGATATAGGAGTAGCTGGTCCTCTTGCAGGCGTTGTTGCTTCGATCCCTGTTATAGTAATCGGTCTTAAGCTATCGGAGGTGGTAGAAACCCCTTCAAAGGATGGATTTCAGGGAATAGCTCTTGGCTCTCCTTTAATCTTTTCTGCTCTTTCTGAGTTGTGCTTTGGAAAGATTCCACAAGGGCAAGATATCATTCTTCATCCTGTGGCCTTTGCTGGTTGGATAGGGCTTTTTGTAACGGCATTAAATCTTATTCCAGCGGGTCAACTAGATGGCGGGCATATAATATATGCGCTTTTCTCAAGGAAGTGGTACAGTCGCACTTCCGTCTTTATGATCTTTGTGCTACTTTTTCTCGGTGTGGGAACGCGTCCTATAGTCAAATTGCTTGGCTTTGTTTTAAACAAACCTCCTTTTTCCTCTTACAGGGAGCTACTTGTTTTTGATGGATGGTTTGGGTGGATTATGTGGGCGGTTATTCTTTCCCTTATCAGCACGAAACATCCCCCTACACTAAACGATGAGATTCCTCTTGATTGGCGGAGAAAGTTGATTGGGATAGTGGCGCTTGCGGTCTTTATAGGTTGTTTTACCCCGGTCCCTATAAAGATTTAGAGCAACTTGTGAAAATATTTTATTCTGGGTATTGTCTTGTAACAAGATTGAAGTTAATATTTTGTGTTACTGAACCGTTTTTGCAATCCTTGACCTGAATCGTTTTTGTTTAGTTGGTTGTTGTATAAAATCGTAGTATAAGGAGGATAAAGTTGTGGCTAAGGAGACCTTAACCATAATTGACAACAGAACCGGTAAAACCTATGAGATTCCAATAGAGCAGGGAACTATAAGGGCAATGGAGCTTAGGCGGATAAAGGTGTCTGAGGGAGATTTTGGTTTGATGAGCTATGACCCTGCTTTGATGAATACAGCATCCTGTAAAAGCAGGATAACTTTTATAGACGGAGATAGGGGCATTCTGCTCTATAGGGGTTATCCCATTGAACAGCTGGCTGAACACAGTAATTACCTTGAAGTTGCCTATCTTCTGATCTACGGAGAACTGCCTACAAGGTCACAGTATGAAAAATGGTGCCACGATATAACCCATCACACCATTATCCATGAAAACATTAAAAAATTTATGGATGGTTTTCGCTATGATGCACACCCTATGGGTATGCTTTTAAGCACTGTGGGTGCCTTATCCACTTTTTATCCGGAAGCTAAAGACATATTTAATCCTGAGGTAAGAGAGCTACAGATACGCAGGTTGATTGCAAAAATGCCAACAATAGCTGCCTTTTCTTATCGTCATGCTATGGGTCTGCCTTATGTGTATCCGGACAATGACCTTAGTTATGCAGGTAATTTCTTGAACATGATGTTTAAAATGACAGAGCTTAAGTATAAACCTAACCCTGCTATAGAGAGAGCTATTGATATACTCTTTATTCTTCATGCGGATCATGAGCAAAACTGCAGTACAAATGCAATGCGCAGTGTTGGTAGCTCTTTACCTGATCCGTATTCGGCAACCGCAGCAGCTATTGCAGCTCTTTACGGTCCACTCCATGGTGGAGCAAATGAGGAAGTTCTGCGTATGCTAATGGAGATTGGATCAAAGGATAGAATTCCAGAGTACATTAAAAGGGTTAAGGCAGGTGAGTTTAGGCTAATGGGATTTGGACATCGTGTGTACAAAGCCTACGATCCAAGGGCTAAGATAATCAAAAAAATTGCCCATGAGGTTTTTGAGGTAACTGGTAAGAATCCCTTACTTGATATTGCTTTGGAACTTGAAAGGATTGCTCTTGAGGATGATTATTTTGTTAAACGCAGGTTATACCCTAATGTGGATTTCTACTCCGGTCTTATATATCAGAGCATGGGGCTCCCACCCAGTATGTTTACGGTACTTTTTGCCATTGCTCGTACAGCAGGTTGGCTTGCTCAGTGGAATGAGATGCTTCTTGATGAGGAAAGAAAGATTGTTCGTCCAAGACAGATCTACATTGGTCCGGAAAAACGAGATTTTATTCCCTTAGAACAAAGGAGTTAACTCTAGTTTTTATATCTGCAATAGTTTTTGATTTGCTCTTTGTGGCTTTTTAGCTAGGTGGGTCTCTATCTGCTCATAGAGGGGTGTTTTCTTCTTAAGGTATAGGTGCGTGAATTCAAAAAGTATTGACAATGTCTTGTTAATCTCTTTATAATTTTAAAGGGTTAAAAGGTCTTGGTGGTTTAGTTTGTAGGGTTCTTTGTAAAGCGAACCGTAGAGTTGACTGAATTATTAATCTCTTTCTTTTGTTTTCTATATAAAGAAAAAAAACTCTGTTTTTAAGGGGAGGATATAGTGGTATGAAAGAAGAAGAAAGAATGGTGGAGATGGGGGAGAGAGGAGGTAGTAAGCTTTCTATCCTCATTAAAGAAAAGCTCCGCCCTGAGAGGTTTCAGGAGCTTTACTGGGAAGGAAGTTTTGAAGAGTATCTTGACATAGTCTATCAAAACCCAGGAGTTGCCCGCACTTCGTTTCAAAGGCTCTATGATATGATAGTTTCATATGGGGTGGAGGAGTATACAGAATTTAAACAGCGTGTTATTCACTACAGGTTCTTTGATGATCCGATCTCAAATGGGAGGGATGCGATATTTGGTTTGGATAAATACCTTATGAAGTTGGTTGATGTGATAAAAGCTGCTGCAAAAGGCTATGGTCCGGAACGGAGGATTATCCTTCTTCACGGACCGGTAGGCAGTTCTAAGAGCACGATTGTTAGGTTGTTTAAAAAGGGGCTTGAAGAGTATTCAAAAACAAAAGAGGGTGCGCTTTACTCTTTCTACTGGAATGTAAAGAATGAGAACGGTGTGCTTGAGAAAGTAGATTGCCCCATGCACGAAGAGCCCCTTAGACTTATCCCTCAGGATATAAGAGAAGAGGTTTTGGCCAGAATAAACCGGGAAAGAGAAGATGACAGGTTGATAAGGGTAGAAGGAGACCTCTGTCCCGTGTGTAGATTCTACTATAACCAGCTTATGGAGCTCTATAGGGGAGACTGGGAGAAGGTTATTTCACACGTAAGGGTTAAGAGGATAATCCTTTCGGAGATGAACAGGATAGGAATAGGAACTTTTCAGCCAAAGGATGAGAAAAACCAGGATTCTACTGAGTTAACGGGTGATATAAATTACAGAAAAATAGCACTTTATGGTTCTGACTCTGATCCCAGAGCCTTTAACTTTGATGGAGAACTAAACATTGCAAACCGTGGTATAGTGGAGTTTATTGAAATCCTCAAGCTTGATGTGGCATTTTTATATGATCTTCTAGGTGCTACTCAAGAACACAAGATCAAGCCAAAGAAGTTTGCCCAGGTGGATGTAGATGAGGTTATAATAGGGCATACGAATGAGCCCGAGTACAAGAAACTGATAAATAACGAGTACATGGAGGCTTTAAGGGATCGAACCATAAAGATAGATATTCCTTATATAACAAAGCTTTCTGATGAGATAAAGATATACGAGAGGGATTTTAATCCTGAAAGGATAAAGGGAAAACATATAGCTCCACATACGCTTGAGATTGCGGCTATGTGGGCTGTACTTACACGGCTTGAGGAACCTAAGAAAGCTGGAATCACCCTTATGCAGAAGCTAAAGCTATATGATGGAAAACTGATTCCGGGTTTTACAGAAGACACCATAAGGGAGCTTAGAAAGGAGGCGGAAAGAGAGGGGATGGAGGGTATTTCACCCAGATACATTCAGGATAAGATTTCAAATGCGCTGGTAAGCGATCTTAGTAAGAAATGCGTTAATCCTTTTATGGTGATGACGGAGATAGAAACCGGTCTTTCTCACCATTCCCTCATCTCAAGCGAGGCGCAGAGAAGAAGGTACAGGGAGTTGCTCACCCTTGTAAGACAGGAATATGAAGAAATAATAAAGAACGAGGTTCAACGTGCTATTGCTGCTGATGAGGAGTCAATTGCAAGGTTATGTGCAAATTACATTGATAATGTAAAGGCTTATGTTAGAAGGGAAAAGGTAAAGAATCCGTTTACCGGAGAGGATGAGGAACCGGATGAAAGGCTTATGAGATCTATTGAAGAGAAGATAGATATTCCCGAATCCAGAAAGGATGACTTTAGAAGGGAGATAATGAACTATATAGCGGCTCTTGCTCTTGAGGGTAAGAGGTTTGATTACAAGTCAAATGAGAGACTAAGAAGGGCACTTGAGTTAAAGCTCTTTGAGGATCAAAAGGATTCTATAAAGCTTACAAGCCTGGTAACCAATGTTATAGACAAGGCAACCCAGGAAAAGATAGATATTGTAAAGAGCAGGCTTATTCGTGATTACGGCTACTGTGAATTCTGTGCAACAGACGTTCTTACTTATGTTGCAAGTATATTTGCAAGAGGAGATATAAAGGATTACAGGGAAAGAAGAAGGTAATAATAACGACAAAGTAACGAAACCAAGGGGGGGAATGTGGTTCTTAAAATAGAGCAGGACTGGGGTCGTTTCAGGGAGATTGTTAGGGGGAAGATCAAAGAAAACCTTAGGAAGTATATAGTTCACTCCGAGCTTATAGGTAAGAAGGGAAAGGACATAGTAAGTATTCCAGTTCCCCAAATAGAGATTCCGCGTTTTGTCCACTCTCCTCAGAAGGCAGGAGGGGTTGGACAGGGTAAGGGAGAAGAGGGTACACCAATTGCAATAGGGGAGGGTGAAGGTGAGAGCAAAGCGGGTAATCAACCGGGAGAACATATACTTGAGGTGGAATTAACCCTTGAGGAGATGGCCCAGATCCTAGGAGAGGAACTTGAGTTACCAAATATAGAGCCTAAAGGGAAAAAGAATATCAAGTCTTTTTCCGGGAGGTATACGGATATTCATACTGCAGGACCTGAGTCTCTTAGACACTTTAAGCGTACGTTTAAAGAGGCCCTTAAACGACAGATTATTATGGGTGCCTATGATCCTGAAAATCCTGTTATTACCCCTATTTCAGAGGATAAACGTTATAAGGCTAGAGAACCTGTAGAAGAGCCTGCCTATAATGCTGTTGTTATCTACATAATGGATGTAAGTGGTTCCATGGGAAGTGAACAAAAGGAAATAGTGAGGATAGAGTCTTTCTGGATTGATACATGGCTTAGGTATCAATACAAGGATATTGAAACAAGGTACATAGTACATGATGCTGTTGCACATGAGGTTGATCGAGACACCTTCTTTTCCGTTAAGGAAAGCGGAGGCACAATTATCTCATCCGCATACAAGCTTTGCAGAAAAGTGATAATTGATCGTTATCCTCCACAGGAGTGGAATATATACGTTTTTCACTTCTCAGACGGTGATAACTGGTCTCGCGATGATACCAGTGAGTGTATTGAGATTCTGGAAGAGTTCCTGCTTCCATCTGTAAATCTTTTCTGCTATGGTCAGGTTGAAAGCCCATACGGTAGTGGGCAGTTTTATTATGACCTTGAGGATAACTTGGGGGACAAGGAGAATTTAGTTCTCTCCAAGATTCCCGATAAGGATGCAATATACGATTCCATAAAGCAGTTTCTGGGGAGGGGGAGATGATTCCAAGTGAAATCCAAAGATATATAGAAGAGATAAAAAAACATGCCTTAGATTACGGTCTGGATTTTTTTGAGGTTGTATTTGAGGTGGTTGATTTTGAAGAGATGAACATGCTTGCTTCTTATGGTGGATTCCCCATAAGGTATCCTCATTGGCGTTTTGGTATGGAATACGAGAAGATATCCAAAAGTTACTCTTATGGGTTACACAAGATTTATGAGATGGTGATAAATAATGATCCCGCTTATGCTTACCTTCTTAAGGGTAATACAGATATTGATCAGAAACTGGTTATCGCCCACGTGTATGGGCACGTAGATTTCTTTAAAAACAACCTGTGGTTCTCAAAAACCAACAGAAAAATGCTTGATGAGATGGCAAATCATGCGGTAAGGGTAAGGAGGTACATAGATAGATATGGTCCTGAAGAGGTGGAAAACTTTATAGATGTGTGTCTCTCTATAGAGGATCTCATAGATATTCATTCTCCCTTTATAAAGAGGCGTCATGAAAGGAAGGGTTTACTGGAAAGAGAGGATGAAGGTGAGAGAAAAGCCATATCGAAGTTGAGGAGTCCAAACGAGTACTTGGATGAATATATAAATCCTGAGGATTTTATAGAATGGCAAAAGAAAAAAGCGGAAGAAGAAAGGATTAGAAGAAAAAGGTTTCCTGAGTATCCTGAAAGAGATGTGCTTTTGTTTCTTATAGAAAACGCTCCGGTTGAGGAATGGCAAAGAGATATTCTCTCAATGATTAGAGAGGAGAGCTATTACTATGCTCCACAGATACAGACAAAGATTATGAATGAGGGATGGGCTGCGTATTGGCACTCTAAAATCCTTACGGAAAAGGTAATAACCGATAGGGAAATCATAGACTATGCGGATCACCATTCCGGTACCCTTGCTACAAGACCGGGTGTTATAAATCCTTACAAGTTGGGAATGGAGCTCTTTAAGGATATCGAGGATAGGTGGAATAAGGGGAAGTTTGGAAGGGAATATGAAGAGTGTAACGATATAGAGGAGAAAAGGAATTGGGATAGAAAGCTCGGTCTTGGAAGGGAGAAGATATTTGAGGTAAGGAAGTTCTATAATGATGTAACTTTTATAGACGAGTTTCTTACTGAGGATTTCTGCAGGGAGCATGGCCTTTTTACCTACACGTATAATAGGGCAACGGGCATGTATGAAATTGAAAGTCGGGATTTTAAGAAAGTAAAGGAGAAGCTTCTCTTCTTGCTTACAAACTGTGGGAGGCCTATAATTGAGGTTGTGGATGGTAATTATATGAACAGGGGTGAGCTCTACCTGATTCACAGACACGAAGGAGTTGACTTAAAAATAGATTGGGCAAAGGATGTGTTAAACAACCTGAGCAAAATCTGGAAACGCCCGGTTTACCTTGAAACCGTTGTTGAAGGAAAGGTTAGAGTGTTTTCCGCTGATGCAGGTGCTCATAGGAAATAGCCCTTATTCTATATTTTGAACCTGTTCTCTTAACTTTTCCATCTCGGATTTGAGTTTTATAACCAGGTGAGAGATTGTTGCTTTTTTCGATTTTGCAGAAATCGTAACTGCTTCCCTATGCATTTCCTGAATCAGAAAATCCAGTTCTTTACCAACTGGGCCAGTTCTGGTAAGCAGCTCTCTAAACCTGCTTATGTGAGCCCTAAGCCTTGTAATTTCTTCTGTTATATCTGTTCTATCTGCAAGGAATGCAATCTCCTGATATAGCCTTGTTTCGTCTACCTGTATATTCTCTAATAGTTTTCTTATACGGTCTCTAAGTCTTTCCATAGTTTCCTTTGTAAAGTTTTTCCTCTCTCGTTCTATGCTTGTAACTATTCTCCCTATATTTGCTATTCTCTGTTTAAGATCCTTTTGTAGTTTTCTTCCTTCTGCTGATCTAGTTTTATCAAGCCTTAGGATTGCACTTCTTAAGACTTCCTTTAGCTTTGTGTAATCATCTTTTTTTAGATTTGGTTTTGTCTCAGATGAAAAAAACTCTTTTATCATAAGTATGTGTTCAAGTTTTATCTCCTCATTTATCTTAAGCTCTTTTTTTAATCTCTTAACGGTTTCGAGGGATTTCTTTGCAAGCTCTATGTTTATTGTGGGCAATCTGTTTTTTAAAGGCTCGTGGGATATTAAAATTCTTACCTTACCCCGTCTTATGTACCTTTTTATTATATCTGTTAGTTCTTGTTCTATAGGCAGGAAAATATCGGGGAGTTGAAAGTTTATATCAAGGAATCTGTGATTTTCGGTCCTTGCTTCAGCTGTTACCTTTCCAAGGCTGATTTTGCCTTCAGCCCTTCCAAACCCTGTCATACTTTTCATTTGCCAAGTTCCTCTCGAAGATCCGACATGTATTTTTTCCTTATCTCTCTAAATACACCTCTTAACTCCTCCCCCCTGTAATCAGGGTAGGTCCATTCAAGGGGTTGAAAATCTCTTTGCCTGTATATAAGCGTGAGATCTGCATAAACCCCTTTTCCAAGATAAGGACGGTGATAGTATCCTTTTCCTGTGGCAAGAATCAAGTGCTCGGGAGCAATGTAGCCCGGATCCAGATTAAACATTCTTTTCCCTTCAATTGAGAACTTCTCTTCTATCTCCGTTGTTGTTATTTTTATCTCAATTAGCTCTTCCCGCTTTATTAGCCTTTTAAAGCTGATTATTTGCCTAAGTAGATCTTTTCCCATTTCTTTTTCGTAATAAGAGGTAAAGTTAAAGGGCATAACTTCGCTTATAAAATCGATTTCCCCAAATTTCTCTTTAAGTATATTAATACAGTCTTTAATTGGGGCATCTTTGCTGTATATTATCCCTATAAAGAGTTTCACTGGACGTGGCTCTATGAGCTTGCTCATACTTTAATAATCATCGGTATTGTATGGGAGTTGTCAAGCTTTGAAAAAGAGCAGGTTCTTTGACATTGGGTGGTTTCTTTTAGTAAAATGAGCTAGAAGGAGGAAGTAGCGATGCCAAAAAAGAGTGCAAGGGACCCTTTTAGCGATTTTGTTAAGTTGCTAGAGAAACAAAGAAAGCAAATGGAGAAGCTTGCAAAGCCGCTTTGGGAGTATCCAAAGCGTATGGAGAAGGTTTTAAAACCTTTTATGGATTATCAAAAACAAAGCGAGAAGCTGGTAAAACCTGTTCTGCAGTACCATCAAAAGCTTTTAGAGGAAGTGGAGCAATTCAGGGAGCAGCTAACACAAAACGTTATAGAAACCCTTGAGAAAACTATAGACCAGATGTCGGAAGAGTATAAGAACCAGGTTCAAGAAACTAACAGACTTCTTTCGGAAACTGATATTCCTGATTACATCAGGGATTATCTCAAAAATACCAATAAAATTCAGGAGCGCTGGATAGAGAGCCTAAAGAAGACCCTTGGTATGATCAAGGGCTTTGCTAAACATAGGTAAGCAGATTAAAAGGTTTTATCTTAAGCTTTACGTGTGGAGGTAACCTTTATGAACGGTATAAGAGGTTTTTTTCGTTTGATTGTTCTTGCTCTTATAATAGCTGGAATCATTTACGTTATCCCGCAGGTTGAGTGGTATAAACCTTCTATAAGAATAAAGCTTGACTCGGATTACGTTGGCACTAACCCTTTTGATATAGAGGTAAAGGATAGAGGAAAGGGATTAAAAAGGGTTAGAGTTTCTCTTGTAGACGCTCATGGGGAATCAGAGCTGATCAGTAAGGATTATCCTGTACCTGTTAAAGAAGATATACTGCATATAAAGCTGGATCCTGTAAAGCTGGGAATTAAAGACGGACCTGCTGAAATACGGGTTCAAGCTGAGGATAGGTCGCGTATCAAGCTGTTTTCCGGTAACAAGGTAACTGTTTTTCAGAAGGTGGTGGTTGATATTACCCCTCCCAGGGTAGAGGTTCTAAGCAGGGAGCATTATGTTAATCTTGGTGGGTCAGGTCTTGTGGTTTATAAGGCATCGAGTGATACGGTAAAAAGTGGGGTAAAAGTGGGAGAGTACTTTTTCCCAGGATACGGTGGCTACTTTAAAGATCCGGAAGTTCATATGGCGTTTTTTGCTTATCCTTATAATGTTGAGCCAAGCGAGGTACCGGTTATAGTTGCAGAAGATGCTGCAGGTAACCTTAGGACAACCAGTTTCTTCTTCAGACTAAAAAAGGTAGTGTATAGAAAGAGTACAATAAATGTAAGTGACGACTTTATTAAAAGTAAAGTGGCCTCACTCCTGCCTGCTGATTCTGTTAAAAATATGGATTTAAAGGAGTTATTTCTTAAGGTTAACAGGGAGCTTCGACAAAAGAATGAGGCACGGATTGGGGAAATAGGAAGGAACTCTGTTGTAAAGGAGATCTTATGGCATGGGAAATTTCATCAACTCTCAAACTCCATGGTACAGGCAAACTTTGCTGATGAGAGAACTTATGTCTACAGGGGAGAGGTTATAGACCATCAGTATCACCTAGGCTATGATCTGGCAGTTACAAGAAAATATCCTGTTGAAGCTGCAAATGATGGGGTGGTTGTTTTTGCAGGAGATTTAGGGATATATGGAAACACGGTAATAATAGACCATGGCTTTGGTCTCTCTACTCTTTACGGTCATATGAGCTCAATCGATGTTAACTTGGGGGATAGAGTTAAAAAGAAGCAGATAATAGGGAGAACTGGAGAGACAGGTCTTGCTGTTGGAGACCATCTTCACTTTGGTGTCTACATACACGGTGTTCCCGTACTTCCAGTTGAGTGGTGGGATGAACAGTGGATAAACAATAACATAATAAAGAAGATCAAGGAGGCAGAAGCAGAGTTTGGCGTTAATGAGAGAGTGGATAATAAGGAAGGTGTCTTCTTAGAAGGTGAAGAATCTGGAAAACAGAGCTAGGATTTATTAGGAAGTGATTATTTTTGGAAGAAATCCTGTAAAAGAAGCGCTTGTTAAAGACTCATCTAAGGTAGAAGAGGTTTATATCTCTGAAGAGGCCAAGGGAGAGAAGATTTCGGAGATTGTGCGTCTTGCCAGAGAGAGAAATATAAAGGTTTCTTTTCTTTCCCCCAAGGCTATCTTTAGAATAGCAGCAACATCAAGCCATCAGGGTGTTGCGGCAAAGATTTCAGGGTTTAACTACAGTTCCGTGGAAGAGATTTTTGAGCGTGCTCGTATAAAAGGAGATAAACTGCTTGCAGTTATGCTTGATCATATAGAAGACCCACAAAACCTTGGAGCCATAGTAAGGACAGTCAATGTACTTGGAGCGCATGGAGTGATAATACCCAAGGACAGGGCTGCAGGTGTAACACCTGCTGTGGTAAAAGCATCTGCAGGGGCAACCAGCTTTGTTCCTATTGCTAGGGTGGTAAACCTTGTTAGGGTGATTCGGGAGTTAAAGGAAAGAGGTGTTTGGATTGTGGGGGCTGACCCATTAGCTTCCCGGGTTCTATTTGAGGAAAAGCTGGGGGATCTGGATCTGGTTTTGGTTATAGGAAGTGAGGGAAAGGGTTTACACAGGCTTGTAAAGGAGGAGTGTGATTTTCTGGTTTCCATTCCATGTGTAGGCGAGGTATCTTCTCTTAATGCATCGGTTGCAGCAGGCATCCTTATATATGAGATTATTAGACAGAGGCGGTCTAAGGAAATCTAGCTTTTGTATCCTATAAGCTCTTTAAACTCTTCTTCGTTTATCGTTTTTATTCCAAGTGCTTGTGCGGTTCTTAGTTTGGAACCGGGATCTTTTCCTACAACCAGATAGTCTGTTTTTCTCGTAACGGTTGATGCTACATGTCCTCCAAGCTCCTCAACCAGTCTTTTTGCTTCCTCTCTGGTAAAGGAGTCCAGGGCTCCGGTAAAGACAAAGGTTTTACCCCTTAGCTTTCCTTCCCTTTTCTCAGATGTCTTGTACTGTATCTGTACTCCGGCATCTAGCATCTTTTTTATTGTGTTTCTGTTTGCCTCTTCCTTGAAGAAATTAACCACGCTCTTTGCAACCTCAGGGCCTATTGTCGGGATCTCCATAAGCTTGTCTTCTGTGGCTTCCATAAGTGATTCAAGGTTTGGGAAGTGTTCTGCCAGCAACTGGGCAAGCCTTTCTCCAACGTGGCGTATGCTTAAGGCGTAAATAAAACGATCAAATGGTATCTTTTTGCTCTTCTCTATTGCTTCTGCAATGTTTGAGGCAGATTTATCCGCAAATCTATCCAGTTTAATTATCTGATCCTTTTTTATGTAAAAAATATCAGCAAGATCTTTTATAAGGCCTCTGTTTATTAACTGCTCTATTATCTTCTCTCCTAATCCCTCTATGTCAAAGGCCTTTCTTGAGGCAAGGTGCTTTATCCTACCCTTTAGCTGGGCAGGACAGGAAATGTTTGGACAGTAGTAATAAGAGCCCTCTTTCTCTATCCTGGCTCCACAGGAGGGACAATTCTCAGGCATTCTAAAGGGTTTTTCCTCACCGGTCCTTTTCTCCACAATTGGCTTTACTATCTCTGGTATGACGTCTCCAGCTCTTTCAACAAGTACTGTATCTCCTATCCGTATATCCTTTTCTTTTATTATGTCTTCTGTGTGTAGGGTAGCACGGCTTACTATAACACCTCCTATATTGACCGGGTCAAGAATTGCAACAGGGGTTAGCAACCCCATTCTTCCTACCTGCACAACTATGTTTCGAACCCGTGTTGTAGCCTGACGGGGCTTGAATTTATATGCTACACTCCATCTTGGATATTTGGCAGTTGTTCCAAGTTTCCTTTGATAATCCAGCCTATCCACTTTTATTACAACACCATCGGCTTCGTAGGGAAGCTCGTCTCTTATAGACTCTATCTCGTGGTGATAGGATATGGCCTCTTTTATGCCCTTACAGTGCATTATACGGCTTTCTACTTTAAATCCCCACTTTTTAAGGGTCTTTAGAATCTCCCATTGGGTTTCAAACTCATACCCTATGACTTCTCCAATCCCCCATGCATAGAAGTCAAGGGGCCTCTTTGCAGTTACACTTGAGTCAAGTTGACGAAGTGAACCTGCAGCAGCGTTTCTTGGATTTGCAAATACTGGTTCCCCCGCTTCTGCAAGCTCTTTGTTTAGCCTTTTAAAGGCTTCTTTTGGCATAACCACTTCGCCTCTTACCTCTATTCTTTTGGGTATGTTGTTCTGGTTCAAGAACCTTAGAGGAATGGTCTTTATGGTTTTTAGGTTCATGGTAACATCTTCTCCCACCATTCCATCTCCACGGGTTGCTCCCCTGGTAAATACCCCGTTCTCGTATGTAAGGGATGCAGAAACACCATCGAATTTTGGTTCAGCTGTATACTCTATATCAGCGTTTTCGTCTATTCCAAGAAATCGCTTTACCCTCTTGTCAAACTCGAGTGCCTGTTCCTGTGTAAATATGCTTTCTATGCTTAACATAGGAACCCTGTGTTTTACCAGGTTGAAACCTTCAGCAACAAAACCACTTACACGCTGAGTGGGTGAGTCTGGTGTAATTAACTCTGGGTAAAGGGATTCTAGCTTCTTTAGTTCTTCAACAAGGGCATCGTATTCAGCATCTGAGATCTGAGGGTTGTTCTCAACATAGTATAGATAGTCGTGGTATGCTATTTCCTTTCTAAGTTCTTCAATCCTTTTTTTTGCTTCTTCCTTTGATAGCTTTATATCTTCTTTCATGTTTTTTATTATAATGATTTGGTTTCCTTAAGCCATTTAGAGAGTTCTTCAAAATCCATTGTATTCAGTACGTCTTTTTTTTCTGCCCAGCCTCTTCTTGCGGTGGCAACCCCAAATCTCATCATATGCATGTGGTCCGGAAGGTGGGAGTCTGTAGAGATAACTATTTTAACGCCTGATCCAATGGCTTTTCTTACATTTATGTCGTTTAGATCAAGCCTAAGGTAGTACGAGTTAAGCTCTATGGCCTTTCCATATCTTTTTGCTGCTTCTATAACCTCTTCTATATCCACTTCGTAGGGTTCTCTTTCGCCTATTAGCCTACCTGTTGGATGAGCAAGTATGTGAACAAAGGGATTTTGTAGAGCTTTTATGATCCGTCTGGTCATTGTTTCCCTATCCATTTTAAAACCGCTGTGTACAGAGGCTATAACTATATCAAGGGTTTTAAGCACATCATCAGGGTAATCCAGCGAACCGTCACTTTTTATATCTACTTCAGCTCCCATAAGTATCCTTATATCTTTTAGCTTTTTATTTAAAGACTCGATTTCCTTTTTCTTTTCGTAGAGCCTTTCAATAGAAAGCCCCTTTGCTATCCTTGAGGATGGAGAATGATCTGTTACCGCAATGTATTCGTAACCAAGCTCTCTAGCTTTTGCTACCATCTCTTCTACTGTTGCGTTCCCATCGCTCCATTTAGAGTGGACGTGAAGGTCTCCTTTAATGTCTTCTAGCTGTACCAGTACAGGGAGCTTACCACTTAGGGCAGCTTCAATTTCCCCTCTATCTTCTCTAAGTTCTGGAGGAATCCATGGAATCCCAAGAACGGTGTATACTTCCTCCTCCGTTTCTCCTCCTATTTTTTCTTTTCCCCTAAATACCCCGTATTCGTTTATTTTAAGCCCTTTTTCTATTGCCAGAGTTCGTAGCTTTATATTGTGCGCCTTAGAGCCTGTGAAGTACTGAAGTGCTGCTCCATATGAGTCCGGTTCTACTACACGTAGATCAACCTGTATTCCGTTCTTTAGTACCACACTCCCCTTGGTATCTCCTGCTGCTAATATCTCTTTTACAAGTGGAAGTTTTGTAAAAGCTTTTACCACACGCTCTCTTTGTTCTGCCAGGGTAAGAATGTCTATATCTCCTATGGTCTCCTTCATACGTCGTAAGGAACCAGCGGCTATCGTTCCCCTGGTACCAGGTATCTTTACTATTCCTTCAATTATCTCTTCGGCAAGGGGAAGAGCAATTCCTAGGGGTATCCTTGCAGAGCTCTGTTTAAATAATTCTATACCCCGTCTAATATCCTCTACCTTTTTCTCCCCCATACCACGTAGCTTGAGGATTTCTTTGGTTTCTAAAACCCTTTCTAGGTCATTTAAATTCCTAACACCCAGTTCTCTGTTTAACCTTGCTATAGTTTTAGGTCCAAGCCCCTGTATTGCAAGAAGCTCTATAAGCTCTTCCGGTACTTTTTTCCTGAGCTCTTCATAGTCTCTGATTGTCCCTGTGGTTAAGAACTCCTTTATTTTCTGAGCAAGGTCAGTCCCTATGCCGGGGATTTTTGTTAACTCCCCGCGGGCTGCAACGTCTTCTATATCCTCATTTAGCTCTCTTATATTTCGAGCTGCGTTTCTATACGCTCGTATTCTAAAGGGGTTGTCTTCTAGGAGATCCAAAATATCTGCGATACGGTCAAATATATCTGCTATTTCTGCGTTCTTGCTCATGTTTTACGGGTTTTCTTAAAGATAAGTTTATTTAACCAAAAAAGCCGTTTCTACCTCATTTGAGTATTTCTTTATACCTGTAAATATTCCCTCAGCTATTTCTTCTATGTAGTTTCTGTCTCTGAGCCTTTTTTCCTCTCGGGGATTTGTTATAAAGGAGGTTTCTACCAGGATACTTGGAACGTCTGCACCAATAAGAACGATAAAAGGTGCCTTCTTTACTCCTTTGTTTCTGGTGTCTTTGTATTTCCTTGATATACGGCTTATAAGTGAACCTTGAACGTGGTTGGCAAGGCGTATGGACTCATCTATCTTTGAGCTTAAGAGATATTTTTTTATTATATCTTCCAGATCACTTATACTTCTGGTTGTGGTTACATTTTCCCTTGCGGCAACGGCAAGGGACTCTGGGTCTTTTGTAAAACTCAGTATATAGGTTTCTATACCAAATGCGTTTTTATCCTTAGCAGCGTTACAGTGTATTGATATAAAAAGATCAGCATTGTGCTTTCTTGCTATTGCTGTTCTCTCCTCAAGGGGTATAAACCTATCGTCTTCCCTTGTAAGTATTACCCTTGTAATACCGAACTCTTTTCCGTTTTTCTCTATTTTCCTTTTTAACGCCTTGGCAATTGCAAGTGTTACGTCTTTTTCCTTAAGCCCTGTAGGCCCTATTGCTCCCGGGTCGTGTCCACCGTGGCCGGGGTCTATTACTATGGTTCTTACCTTAAGTCCCAGTACACCCCGCAGGCTAGAGACCTCCTTATCGAGCTGTTTAAGGGCACTGTTGTAGTCTTTATTCCGTACAAATAGATTGTTTTTGTTTTCTCCCCCGTAGATGTCCATAACGATTCTAAATGGGTCAAGAAGGGAAAAGACCCTATAATTTGTAAAGCTGTTTATATCTAGTACGACCCTTACAGTATCCGGTGAGTTTCTTGCAAATCTTATGTTCTCAAGTAGTCCTTTCTCTATTGGGGTTACTTTTAGGTCTTTCTCTATGGTGGTGTTTTTTATATCAACGTATAATCTGGGAGGTGTTCCCAGATCAAAATCTGCCTTGAGAAGGTGGGATTCAAAAGAGGCCTCTCTATCTAGATGTATCACAACCCGTGTGTACGTTTCTGAAGACCAGTGACGGATCTCTTTTACCCTGGCCAGTTCCTGGGATGCTTCTTTTGCAGGCTGGGAGGGGGTGGGTTTTGAAAGCCTGTAAGAGGAAAGCTCTTTTAGCTTTTTTCTTGCTGCATGTATCATGTCTCCTTTGGGGTAGTTTTTCACTACCTTTTCGTACTCTTTATAAGCCTGGTACTTGTCTATTCTTTCCAGGATTCTTGCGATTCTGATCTGTGCATCGTCTGCAAGATTACTGCCTGGGAAAACCCTTATGAACTCTCTGGAGTATCTTACCGAGTTTTTTAAGTCCTCTGGGGAGTTAAATCTGTTTCCCATCTCTTCGTATACCTTGCCAGCGATAAATAGGGAGTTTGGAGCTTTGGGACTATCTGGATAATCTCTATAAATACTGTAGAAGCTCTGGGCTATAATATCCCATATTTCGTAGTTGTTTATTTTTACAGGGTCTGAAAGTAAAGCTTTATAGAGCTTTACAGCTTCCTCAAAGAGTTGCTCACCCTTTCCCTTGGCAAAGATCTGCTGAGCAGTAAGCAAAACCAGAATGCTTAGGGTTAGAGTGGTTATCCTAATACTCACCTTTGGCAGGATAAATATAGCTTAATTTTTTTCGATTATAAATCATTTTGGCGTTATTGTAAATCGTTTCGTGTGTGGGTTTTGAAATAACATACACTTAATGCTAAATTTTTTTTATGAGGATAGTAATCCTTGGATGTGCAACATCCACCGGTGTTCCTATAATAGGTTGTAAGTGCAGGGTGTGTAGTTCTCCCAATCCTAAAAACAAAAGAACAAGAAGCTCTCTTTTAATACAGGCTTACGGTAAGAATATCTTAATTGATACATCTCCTGACCTGAGATTCCAGGCACTGGCAAACAATATAACAAGGATAGATGCTGTCCTTTATACACATTCACATGCAGACCATACTCATGGGATAGATGAGTTAAGGACGTTTAATTTTATTAACGGAAACATTATACCCTGTTACGGTAGTCCCCAGACAATTTCGAGTATTAAGAGGAACTTTGGTTATATATTTGATGGTTCCTTATCAATGGGTGGAAAACCACAGCTTAAGATGATTCCCGTTACTGATACATTTAATTTTGAGGGAATAACCATTGTACCTTTAGAGGTTTTTCATGCTGACTGGGTTATATTCGGCTACAGAATAGGCAAGTTGGCCTATATTACAGACTGCAGTGGGATTCCGGAAAAGTCCTTTTCAAGGTTAGGTGGGCTTGACCTGCTTATAATAGATGCTTTAAGATATAATCCTCATCCTGCTCACATGAGCGTTGGGCAGGCCATTGAGGTTATTTGTAGGGTAAAACCGAGGCTTGCAGTATTTACTCATATGGGACACGAACTTGAATACGAAGAGCTTTTAAAACAGCTTCCAGAGGGCATTATGCCAGGGTACGATGGAATGAACCTCTATATAGAGGATCCCTAAACCAAAATTGCCAATAAGGAGTAAAAGATGCAGAAGGTAATTCGTGGTCTTATACGTTCTGGAGAAACAAAAGTGGTTTTATGTGTTTTAGATGGTCTGGGTGGGCTTCCTCTCAATGGAAAAACGGAACTAGAGACAGCCCATACTCCAAATCTAGATGGCCTTGCAAGAGGCGGGGCCTGTGGTTTACACATACCTGTTGCGTACGGAATTACACCAGGAAGTGGTCCTTCCCATCTTGGGCTTTTTGGTTATGATCCGCTTCAATACGAGATAGGCCGTGGTGTACTTGAGGTGCTGGGGCTGGGTGGAGAACTCTCTCCCACAGACCTTGCGGTAAGGGGCAATTTTGCAACCGTAAGGTATGAGCAGGATGGACCGGTTGTTATTGACAGAAGAGCAGGAAGAATTCCAACAGAAGAGAACAGGAGGCTAACTGATAAGATTAGAAGTGAGATAAAAAGTATAGACGGAGTCAGGGTTTCTATAATCTCTGGGATGGAACATCGTTTTGCTTTAGTTTTTTCGTTTCCTGAACCACTTCCGGAGGGGGCCGATGATATATCTGATACTGATCCTCAAAAAGAGGGAAACCACCCACTTAGGCCACTTCCCAGAAGAAAAGAGGCTGAGAAGGTTGCTTACGTAGTTGAAAGGTTTATAGAAAAGGTGGTTGAGATTATAAGGGATGAGAACAAAGCCAACTATATCCTTCTTAGGGGATTTTCCAAGTACCCAAACCTTCCGTCTTTCGGAGAGGTTTATGGGTTAAAGGCTGCAGCTATAGCTGTGTATCCCATGTACAGGGGGGTTGCAAGATTGCTGGGTATGGAGGTTCTTGAGGTAAGTGGTACTTCCATAGAAAGCGAGGTTGAGGTATTAAAGAGGCATTTTAAAGATTTTGATTTTTTCTACTTTCATGTAAAAAAGACCGATAGCTATGGTGAGGATGGGAACTTTGATGCCAAGGTTAAGGTTATAGAAGAATTTGACAGTTTTATACCTGAAATCTTAAGCCTAAAACCCGATGTACTGGTCATTACAGGTGATCACTCTACCCCAGCTCTTATGAAATCCCACAGCTGGCATCCTGTCCCTTTCCTTCTTGTATCCCAATACACTCGTGGGGGGGGAAGTGGGGCCTTTTCTGAAAAGGAGTGTCTTAAGGGGGAATTGGGAATATTTAGGGCGACTGAGGCTATGGCCCTTATTCTTTCTCACGCAAGGAGGCTTAACAAGTTTGGGGCTTAATTAATCGGTTCTGCTCTTGCTTTTTATGTGTTGTATGCTAATTTATTTCTACTGGCAGTGCCGAAGTGGCGGAACTGGAAGACGCGCTGTCTTGAGGGGGCAGTGCCCATTAGGGCGTGTGGGTTCGACTCCCACCTTCGGCACCATATCTATAACGTTTTAAAGATAAAGTAGATAAGAAGAGTACCTACCAGAAGACCAAGCACAAAGAAAAGAAAAAGAAAAGTAGTATCCATCTAACCTGCCATTCCCTGCCTTATTCTAACACCTTAAGGTTAAAATTTAAATACTGTTCTGTATTTATGCTTATGCTTTTTGGCTAAGTGCTAGGGATTTACCCACAGGGACCTTCCTTCTCTGTCGTAAACGGTTATCAGCGGATTCTTCTCTTGAAGGACAACCAGTTCTATACGTACTTTACCATTGCCATCATAGACCTGTATAACGGGGCTTCCGTCTGAATACATGCCCAGTCTTATGGCTTTTTGATTTCTTGTGTTAAACAAAGTTATATCTGGGCTTCCATCTGATAGTACACTTAGGGATATACGGGAATTACCGTTTTTATCTACTACCTGTATTTGGTTTGCTAGTATAGCTTTTTCATACCTTACCGTTTCCTGGGCCTTTGTGGAACTATACCTAAAGGTATCTAACAATAAGGAGCCAATAACTCCTCCAGAAAGTGCTACAAAGAAAAGGATTTTAATGCTTTGCTTTTTCATTTTGCCCTCCTTATCGGTTTTGTTACCATATTTTAACATCTGTGTTGAGGCTGTTTGAACAGGAATCTATGTATGTGGTAAGATTACTGAAAAAAACAGAGGTTGGAATCCTGTTGTGGTAGGGTTTTTCGGTTTTCTTTTATTGGGTTCAGTGGGTTTTGTGATTTCGGAAAACTACCCGGTTGTTTTTGCCACACCACCTTCTGGAGAAATAGCTCCTCTGGTTGATGAGGTTAAGTTTAAAGATGTGTTTTTTGATTCCGGCAAATACGATATAAGGCCAGATGCGGAGGTTGTTCTTAAGGAAAACGTGGAGGTATTTAACGATGTACTAAAGAAGGTGCCGGATGCTATCCTGGTAATCGAAGGATACTCTGATATTAGGGGAGCCGATACATACAATCTTGAGCTTGCAAGGAAAAGAGCAAATGAGGTAAAGAAGTATCTTGTAATACTTGGGATAAGCAGGGAGAGAATAGAGACTGTAGCCAAGGGGGAAACGGATAAATTTGCTGAAGGAATCACAGATGAGGCTTTTTCTCTTAACAGAAGAGTACATATTTCTTTGAGGTTACCCGAACAATCCATTGTAAATCTGCCACCGTTATCTGCTACGGGTAAGGAGGGCTATGGCCAGAATTTACCTTCAGCATCGGATTTAAAGGATTTTATAGGGGTTGAGCTTAAGAGGTTTGCCCCAAAGTATATAACCTTTACTGTCCCTCTGGAAATGAAGGTTGGGGTTTTCAGCAGTGTTGAAACAATGGTTGCCAAAGACATAATTGGTACAATACAGGATAAGCTTAAATCTTACAAAGAAGCTACGGTTAAACTGAATCCATTAATGGGTGCTTACCTTAAAGGAAATAACTACTATATTGAGGCTTTGACACAGGAGGAACAGGAAGTAGGGAACAGAGATGATACAACGTGGAAGTGGAGGGTTATGCCATTAAAGGCAGGAAATCAGTCGTTAATCCTTAGTGTTGTCCTAAACTTTAACGTAGGGGGTTTTGGTGATAAGCAAACGGTTGAGTACCCTTTATACGTAAGGACAGTTACCGTAGGGGTAAATCCGTTATACTCTGTAAAGAGTTTTATAAGAGGTTACTGGAAAGTATTGGTTATCCTTATGATAGGTTTTGGTGTGGTTGGATTTAGCATAAAAAAGAGAAGAGCTAACTTGTAGTTATGCTGAGGGGGATACCCTTTTTAGGGCATTCTCAAGAATGCTATCTCGTCCGTATATGTCTTTGTAGAAATATATATCTCCACTTTCATCAACCCAGGTTGTAAAGTAAAGGATATAAACGGGTATTTGTTGTTTGAGTTCTATCTGCTTTGTTTTTCCCTTATTTATTTCTGAGTAGAGCCTTTTTTTATCCCATCCCTGATTCATTCTCAAAACGTATTCGGCGAGCTCAATTGGTTTTTCTACTCTTATGCAACCATGACTAAAGCTTCTTTCTTTCCTTTCAAAAAGGTTCTTTCTAGGGGTATCGTGAAGGTATACGTTAAAGCGATTTGGAAACATAAACTTGATTTTACCCAAGGGGTTTGTGGGACCGGGTTCTTGTCTCAGTCTGTATTTAAAGTTTTCTTCCGTTACACTTTGCCAGTCTATACTGTATGGATCTACTTCATTTGCATCTGGACTCCAGCTTTCAAGAACCTTTATTCTTTCCTTGAGTAGATAATCTGGGTCATTTTTTATTTTTGGAAGAATCTCTTCCGCAAAGATACTACGGGGTATATTCCAGTGAGGGTTTAGCTCTATGTAACTCATCTTTGCACTGAATATGGGGGTATGCCAGTAAGGCTTACCCACAATAACCTTCATCTTCATTACCGTTCTATGTTGCTCTACAACGTGGAGTTCAAAACTTGCGGTGTTGATCAGTATATAGCGATCCTCCATCTTCTTGGGCAACCACCGCCAACGTTCCATATTGAGTTTGATCTGGCTTATCCGTCTTTCTACAGGTACATTAATGGCCTCTAAAGTGGAAGGACCAACGATACCATCAACAACAAGTCCGTGCCTTCTCTGAAACCTGCGAACTGCATGCTCTAGTGGTTTATCAAATACCTGGGGATCAGGGGGGGGGTATTCCTTAAGATCCCCAGACAGGATAAGCCTTTTTCTCAGGGTAATAACCCTATTATCTCGGGATCCTTCTTTAAGGACAGGGCCCTCTATTATCCTTGGCCATCCTCCTTTTGCTGCTATATCCTTATATTGGATTAAAGCATTGCGTAGTCTTTTGTATTCAGGTGCTTCTGGCTTAAGTTCTTCAATTACTTCTATAAGCCGGTTGGACTCTACCACGTTTTCTAAAACTTCTACGGGGTCTACCTCCCTGTAGTTTATTGACCATGTATCGTCTATTAACTCTGGATTTATACGTCCATGTATCAGGTGGGAACTGTAGAGCAAGAATGAATTTGTAAGCAAAAGATCCAGATTTACAATGAATTCAAGCTTTTGTTCTTCATTTTGTTCTAATCTGTGGATTTCGCCAAGCAGTTTTTTTATAAGATTTATTTTGTAATCTTCTGGCTCTAGCCCCTCATTTGAAGAATTTTCAATTTCTTGAACAAGCAGATTTGCCCTTGTAAGGAGTTTACCGTTATCACTCCATGAGAGTCTGTAGTTACGGTTTTTGTAAAAACGTATAAGTTCCTGCGAGGGGTAAAAGATAGTTTCTCCAATTCTAATTGGAATTTTTTTTAGCTTTTTCTCTAGGAGCAGACTTGCTTTTGGGAGAGCAGGTTTAGAGGGTTGCTCAGGTACAGGGTCACCTATAGCTTCTTTTTCTTTTACCGCACACCCTGTAAGTATCAAAAAGTTAAGAAGAATAAAGAATCTAAGTGTTTTCTTTTTCATATTAGGTTAAAAATACTAGCATGAATGTTTTTCTGATTCAAACTACAGATTCTGGACTTTCTTCATTTAGTGGTTAGTATAATTTCTGCTTGTTTTGGATATTTCAAAAAATCAAAAAGAATACAGGATAGTATGCAGATACCGTTACTTACGGAGATAACCATTATATTTGGGTTATCCATTTTTGTTCTCTTTATCTGCTACAGGTTGGGTATTCCCACAATAGTTGGGTTTCTTCTAACAGGTGTAATTGTTGGACCCCATGGATTGGGCTTTATAAAGGCAATTCATGAGGTTGAGATTTTAGCCGAGATCGGGGTTGTTCTTCTGCTTTTTACCATTGGTATAGAGTTTTCCCTTAAAAAGCTACTACAGATAAAAAGGTCGGTTCTTCTTGGAGGATCTGTTCAGGTTCTGCTAAGCATTCTGCTTGTTTCACTTATAACTTGGTGGCTTGGTTGGTCTCTGGAGAAATCGATTTTTATAGGTTTTCTCGTATCTTTGAGCAGTACTGCTATAGTTCTTAGGATTCTTCAAGAGAGGGCAGAAATTGATAGCCCTCATGGACGTATAGCTCTAGCAGTTCTTATATTTCAGGACATTGTTGTTGTTCCAATGATGTTACTTATCCCACTGCTTGCAGGGGAGAGAGGTACTTTAGGGGGCTCTCTTTTTTTTCTCATTGCCAAGGGTGTCGGTGTTATAATTGTTGTGATACTGAGTGCCCAGTGGATTGTTCCAAAGTTGCTTTTTCAGGTTGCAAGGACAAGAAGCCGGGAGCTCTTTCTGTTAAGCATAATAGTTATATGCCTCTCGGTTACATGGCTTACCTCAAGTATAGGTCTTTCCCTTGCCTTGGGAGCATTTCTTGCAGGGCTTATAATATCTGAGTCCGAATACAGTCATCAGGCTCTGAGCAATCTTTTGCCCTTTAGAGATGTATTTACCAGCTTTTTCTTTATATCAATTGGAATGCTGTTGGATGTTGGGTTCCTTATAAAACAACCGTTATTTATAGTTACCGTGGCTCTGATTGTATTGCTTGTAAAAACTATCACTGCAGGTCTTGGCAGCATCTTGCTTGGATTTCCACTTCGTACTGCGGTTCTTGTAGGATTTTCCCTTTGCCAGGTTGGGGAATTCTCTTTCATCCTATCTAGGGGTGGACTGGAATATAACTTGCTTAACGATACCGATTATCAAGCCTTTCTTTCCGTCTCCATATTAACCATGGCATCAACCCCTTTTATAATTTCTCTTGCTCCTAGAATAAGCGACCTTATAATGGGATTGCCTTTACCAAAAGAGCTCAAGCGGGAGTCCTATCCGTTGTCTGAAATAGATGAAAAACGGAAAAGGCACTTAAGAGATCACCTTATTATAGTTGGATTTGGGGTAAATGGGCGTAATGTTGCTAGGGCTGCTAAAGTAGCCGGGATTCCGTATGTGATTATAGAGATGAACCCGGAAACGGTAAGAGCGGAAAGGGAGAGGGGTGAGCCTATATATTATGGAGATGCTGTTCAACAGGCGGTTCTTGAACATGCGGGTATAAGGAACGCAAGGGTTATGGTTATAGCTATTTCTGATCCTGCCGCAACAAGACGAATTACCGCTATTGCAAGAGATTTAAACCCTAAATTATATATAATTGCAAGAACCAGGTTTGTTGAAGAGATGAAGCCTCTATATGAGCTTGGGGCTAATGAAGTCATACCTGAGGAATTTGAAACCTCTATAGAAATCTTTACTAGGGTTTTAACTAAATACCTTGTTCCAAGAGATGAGATTGAAAAGTTTATAAGTGAAATCAGGTCAGATGGCTACGAGATGTTTCGTAGTCCCTCTCCTTACTCAGCATCTTTATCTGATCTGACCTCCTTTATTCCAAATGTCGAGATATCAACCTTGCGTGTCAGTGAAGGGTCCCCAATTGTTGGGAAATCTCTATCTCAGATTGAGCTTAGAAACAGATACGGAATCAACGTCCTTGCAATAAGCAGGGACTCCAATATATTGCCAAATCCGGCTGGAGATACCGTAATTTCTGCAAACGATGTACTTATAGTTCTTGGAGAACCCAATAGGATTGCAGAAGTTGCAGATCTCTTTAGGAAGCCTGAGAATTCCTCTAATACTTCCTAAAAACCCTTGTTTCTGGGCTTAGTGTTATGTTCCTCAGTTCGTATCTCCTTAGCTTTCTCGTTGTGGTTTTTGGAAGTTCTTCATACACTATGGCAAAGTGTCTGATTCTCTTGTAGATTTCAAGTCTTTCATTTGCTTTTCTGACCTCTACCTTTATGAGCTCCCACACGTTATCATCATTTAGATCCCTGCCAAGGTGCTCAAGTTTTTTTCTAACCTCATCTAGATTTGGATATACTAAGGCCTGAATGTTTTCATCGTCCGGGCTGAAAACAAAAGCTTCTTCTATGTACACGGATTGTGTTAGCTTTTCTTCTATTTCTTCAGGAAACACATTTTTCCCACCTTTCGTTACAATAACTGACTTTTTTCTTCCGGTTATGTAGAGGTACCCCTCTTCATCAAAATAGCCTATATCGCCTGTAAGGAGCCAGCCATCTGGGGTTAGAACTTCTTCGGTAGATTCTGGGTCCTTGAAGTACCCCTTCATTACGTTGGGTCCTTTTACAGCTATCTCACCGTTTCCCTCAGGGTCTGGATTTCGTATCTCAACCTCATCGCTGGGTATAATCATCCCCACGCTTTCATTTTTGGGATTTGCGGGTGGGTTTACACTAACTATAGGGGCTGCTTCTGAAAGTCCATAGCCCTGTATGAGCGGGAAACCCAGTTTTTCTAAGCCTTCTGATACCCTTGAGCCAAGAGCGGCTCCTCCACAAACTATTAGTTTGATTCTCTCAAGCCCGAGTGTTTGTTTTATTCTATATCCCAGAATCCTCTCTGGAAGTGCTTTGGTAAGGAAACGATTTAATCCGTGTTGATTGGATAGCTCTTTTTCTATTCTTCTGTACAACTTCTCTAGGATAAGGGGAGCTGTAAGCCATAAAGTGGGCCTTGAAATCTTTAGGTCTTCAATCATTTCGTTTGGTTTTAGGCTTCTTGCATAGAATATGCTCATACCGTTATAGAAGGGTGATAGGAAACCTGCTGTGCACTCATAGGAGTGATGGAGGGGAAGTATGGAGAAGGTCCTATCTTCTGGATTAAGCTCTATGATACTGTATATGTCTTCTACATTGGACATTATGTTTCTGTGTGTAAGCATAACACCTCGTGGGGTACCGGTTGTTCCTGAGGTAAATAGAATTTCTGCAAGCTCATCAGGAAGTATCCTCTCCTTATCTGTTCCCTTTTCGTATTTCCCATAGATATCCTCAAGGTTTTCCATGAGAATTATGTGTTTTAGTGTATTTACCTCATCTTGTATCTGATGTATATGCGGGATATAGGAGCTGGAAAGTATTATAGCTTTAGCTGTTGAGAAGTTTAAAACGTGTTTATAGAAGGCAGAAGATGCTCTGGCATCAAGTGGAATGGCTATAGCTCCTATCCAGGTGACTGCAAGATATGATATTGCCCATTCCGGTCTGTTTTCTCCCAGTATTGCTATATGATCTCCCTTCCCAAGACCAAGTTCTTTAAGGTATCTCCCCAGTCTTTTTACGTACTCAAGAACTCTTCCATAGCTTAATTTGTATAATTCACCTTTTCTCGGTGTTAAAAACGCGATCCTGTCCTTATGTGTTTCTGCGCTGATCTCCACCATATCCGGGATTGTTTGTACACCCGGTTTCGGTCTAAGTTCTAATATTTTTTTTGTAGGTTTTGTCATTTTTCTCATGACTAAAAGTATATTATACAGGTTTTAATATTGAAAAAGGGAAAATAGCTTTGTAGAATTGTCTCTATAGTGGAATTAAAATCCAAGGAGGATAGATAATGGATGTTAAAAAAGTTATAGATGGGCTCAATAAAGCGCTTTCTCTTGAGTATGCTAGCATTATTCAGGGACTCCAACACAGTTTTCTTGTGCAGGGACTGTTTAGGGAATCTATTGCTCCTATGTTAAGGGAGCACGCTGAGGAATCCTTTAAGCATGCAAAGATGCTTGGGGAAAAGATTGTAGCCTTAGGGGGGCTGCCAACAGTTGAACCTGCCCCTATAAAGCAGGCAACGGAGCTTACAGAGATGTTAAAACAGGATTTGGAACTTGCATACCAGGTTTACGAACATTACGAATCCCTTCTAAAGCTTGTCCAGGATGATACACCGCTTAGGGTTATGATTGAGAACTTTGTCCTTACAGAGAAAGAAGACTGTGAAGAACTTGAAAAGGTCTTGGAGCTAAAGAAAATAAAGGTAAAGGAGAAAGAGGTAAAATTTCAGGTTAAATAATAGGGTAGGCCTTTAAAAAAGGAGGGAGTACATCCCTCCTTTTTACGTTTTTAACTTGGACTTGGGAAAGTTAATTACCTTTCCTTCACCCCTTATTTTCTCTTCCCTTATAGGTTCTTTTCTAAAATGGTTGGTTTTTCTTGAGAGGGTTTCAGCAAGGGCCCTTGCTTGTGTGGGGTCAAGTGGTAGGGTTTTTTGTACGTACCACCCTATACCCTCGCCAAAGCTAAGAAGACGTATCTCGTATCTTATGTTTTTGTCTTCTTCAACCACAACCACCTCTATTATCTGGTCATCTCTCTCCCCTTTTATGCTTTCAACGAGAACCTCACTTGAAACAATGCTCATTTTGTCCCCCAAAAGACTTTTATTTATTGGTTGTTTAATCTGAAATCAATTATCAATTTCAACATATAATGAGCTTCTTGTCAAATCCCTACCTTAAAAACTATACTTGGAATTGAGTAAAGGGCAACCAGCAAGTAGTATTATTACTACTATGGAGATTTACGCTCTGATTTTAGCAGGAGGAGAGGGAAAGAGGTTCTGGCCTCTTAGCAGAAGTTATAGGCCAAAACAGTTTCTCTCCCTTATTGGTGGGGGATCAATGATAAGACAGACTGTTGATAGGGTTCTTCCCCTGATTCCCATTGAGAGGGTTTTTGTTGTTACGCTTGAAAAGTATGCTGTAGAGACCCTAAAGCATATACCGGAACTTCCTCCAAGAAACCTTGTCCTTGAACCTGAGGGTAAAAATACTGCTTCCGCTATTGCTATAGGAGCTATTAAGATAAAAAAGCTTTATGGGGATGTATTGACTGCAGTATTTCCTGCTGACCACGCAATAGGAGATGCAGATGCCTTTAGGGAAACGCTGGTTTTTGGAGCGGAGGTGGCAAATACTAAGCTCCCTAACGGTGAGTTACCTTTGGTTGTATTTGGGGTAAGACCTAGGAGGCCTGAGACCGGTTATGGTTATATAAAAGAAGGAGATACCATAGTGGCAAAAAATGGCCATAAGGCAAAAGAGGTAAGGGGTTTTTTTGAAAAACCCGATTTGGATACGGCAAAGGGGTTTTTAAATGAAGGGGGGTATTACTGGAATAGCGGGATGTTTATGTGGAGAATTTCTTCCATCTTAAAGGCTTTTAATTCAGTTGTTCCTCACTGGGGTATATACCTTGATGGTTTGCTAGATGGTATGGATACCCCTAGAGAAAAAAGGGTACTACTTGACTTTTACAACTCCATAGAGCCAAACTCAATTGATAAGCTTATTCTTGAGAGGTGGGCAAATACGGTTTTGGTTCCCGTTGATTTTTTCTGGAGTGATCTTGGAAGCTGGCAGGCCCTAGATGAGTTCCTCAGAAAAGACCCTGAAGAAAACATATTTATTGGAGAGAAACTAAGGGGGATAACTGTTGACTCATCCGGGTGTTTTCTAATGGGGGAGAAGAAGGTAATAGCAGCTGTTGGGGTAAAGAACCTTGTAATTGTGGATACGGATGATGCGGTTTTGGTTATGGATAAATTCAGATCCCAAGAGGTTAAAAGTGTGGTTGATCTCCTAGAGGGTAACCTCAAAACCAAGGGTAGCTAAAAGGCTCTCCGGGTTATGGTAACTGTTTTTTGTAGATGATTGGATTAAAATATTAAAAGAGGGTTGTTTTTATGACTCAGGGGATATTATTTGTAGTATCTGGTCCTTCAGGGAGCGGGAAAACTACACTTACAAGGCGCATTATAGAGATGCTTGATAATGTAAGGTTTTCCGTTTCCTTTACCACAAGGGAACCACGGCCAGGAGAGGTAGATGGGGTGGATTACAGATTTGTTTCTAGGGAAGAGTTTGAGGAGATGATTAGGGAAAATATGTTTGCTGAGTGGGCGGTTGTTCATGGGCATTTCTACGGAACACCGATTTATGAGATAGAAAGGGCAAGGTCTTGTGGGGTGGACTTGATTTTGGACATAGATATTCAGGGGGCAAAGACTATTAAGGAGAGGTATGGTTCTGGGGTTTACATATTTGTTACCCCTTCCTCATTTGAAGCTTTAAGGGAGAGGCTCCTAAAAAGGAAGGGGGAGGGAATGGCTGAGATTGAAAAAAGGCTTGAGAACGCAAGGAGAGAGATGGAAGAGATATGTTCTTATGATTACATTATAATTAATGACAGGCTGGATGAGGCTGTAGAGAATCTTGTTTCGGTAATACGTGCTGAAAGGTGCAGGAAAGAAAGGGCAGTAAATCTGCTTAAAGATTTTAAAGACAAGCTATGTTACGATTAAACGATATAGTTGAGAAGGTAATCTCTTATCTTCCTCAGGCTGATATAGAGTTAATTAAGAAGGCGTATGTTTACTCTGCAAAGGTTCATGCAGGACAGCTCCGTAGTTCGGGTGAACCTTACTTAAGCCATCCACTTGAGGTAGCTGGTATCATAGCCGATATGAAGCTCGATGTCCCATCTGTTGTTACGGGGCTTCTTCATGATACTGTAGAAGATACTCTTACAACCCTTGAAGATATTGAATCTATGTTTGGAAAGGAAATTGCATTTCTTGTAGACGGTGTTACAAAAATCAGCCAGCTTCCCTTTACATCAAAGGTTGAGGAGCAGGCAGAGAGCTTTAGAAAGCTCATACTTGCAACGGCAAAGGACATAAGGGTTGTTCTTATTAAACTTGCTGACAGGCTCCACAACATGCGAACCCTTGAGTACCTAAACGAAGAGCGCAGAAAACGTATAGCCAAAGAGACACAGGAGATCTACGCTCCCCTTGCCTATAGGTTGGGCATTTACTGGATGGGAACAGAGCTGGACGATCTTTCTTTCCGCTTTCTGAACCCGGATGAGTATAACGAAATTGCAGGGCTGGTTTTACAGAAAAAAAAGGACTGGGAAAAGTACGTTGAGGTAGTAAAGGAGATGCTTAGGAAAAAACTTGAAGAGTTTGGTATAAAGGCTGAGATTACGGGAAGGTTTAAGCACATATATGGAATCTACAATAAGATGAGAACCCAGAATCTGGAGTTTGAACAGGTTCACGATGTTATAGCTTTTAGAATAATTACCTCTTCTTTAAGGGAATGCTATGAGGCTCTGGGAGCAGTTCACTCAACCTGGAAACCGGTTCCTGGCAGGTTTAAGGACTATATAGCCCTTCCGAAAAGCAATGGATACCAGTCTCTTCACACTACAGTTATAGGTCCTTTTGGAGAGAGAATGGAGATACAGATTAGGACACAGAGAATGCATGAAGTTGCCGAGTACGGTATAGCTGCTCACTGGAAGTACAAGGAGGGACGAATTGAGTCTTCAGAAATTGATAAGATTTATGCAAGTTTAAGACAGCTCCTTGAGTGGAAGGATATTAAGGATCCCGCAGAATTTCTTGAGGCAATCAAAGGGGATCTCATCCCTAACATGGTCTATGTTTTTACCCCAAGAGGAGATCTGAAAGAGTTACCCAGTGGGGCAACACCTGTTGATTTTGCCTATGCAATCCATACAGAGGTTGGTAATCATTGCACTGGAGCAAGGGTAAATGGAAGGATTGTTCCTCTTGATTACCAGCTTCAGAGTGGAGATATAGTTGAGATTATAACGGCTTCAGATAAACATCCTAGCCGTGATTGGCTTAAATTTGTTGTTACCTCTCGTGCAAAGACAAAGATTCGTTCATGGCTTAGGAACGAGGAAAGAGAACAGTCCAAACTGGTAGGAAAATCCATATGTGAGCGGAAGTTTAAACAGTATGGACTTGATTTTCAGAAAATGCTAAAGAGCGGTGAACTGGAAAGCGTTATGTCCGAGCTTAAGTTTAAGGATGTAGATGATTTATATCTGGCTGTGGGTTTTGGGAAGATATCGGTCGCTGAGATACTAAAACGAGTTGTTCCAAAAGGAAATCTGGAAAAGAGTCCTGAGAAAGAGTCTAGAATTCAGAAGATAATTAATACGATTATCCGTTCAACCAAAAGTGGGGTTCTTGTAAGAGGATATGATGACGTACTCATAAGGTTTGCAAACTGCTGTTCACCTCTGCCGGGTGAAGCGATAGTTGGTTACATAACAAGAGGACGGGGAATTACCATACACAAACAGAACTGCTCTCAACTCTTGGATATTGATCCTGCAAGAAAGATCGAGGTTGAGTGGGATAAGAACTTTAAGGGGTTAAGACCAGCAAGAATATCGGTTGTTTGTGCTGATCGTCCCGGTATGCTCTCAAGCATTACACGTTCTATAGCTTTATCCGATGTAAATATATCAAAGGCTGAAATCCATTCAACAGATTCTGATAGGGCCATAGGGACTTTTGAGATTGCAGTTACGGATCTAAACCAGCTTGAAGGGGTTATAAACTCGATTAAAAAAGTAAAGGGGGTTATATCTGTAGAAAGGGTTTACGGTGGTGACTAAATCCTTGTCTCTTTTTTTCTGCGGGGCATATTGAAAGGACTTCTCTCCCCATATATACTCAAAGCCTTAAGATGTTTGGAATATTGTCCAGGGAATATAGGGTTAAAAACAGGGCAAGGAAGGAGATACTAAGGGTTAGAACCCTGCTTGCTAGATCCTCTTCACGTATTGACCCCGATATTAAGGAACTGGTACAGGATAAACTGGAGCAGACCAAGAAGGCTCTAGATGATGGAAATCTGGGAGCACTGGAGCTAAAGGTAGAAGAGTTAAAAAAGGTAGCTGATGAGCACCTTTCTAAGTTTGGCAAATCTAAGCTCAGACAGAATATTGAGGCTCTTCTTATAGCTTTGGTGCTTGCACTTTTTATAAGGACTTTTATTGTACAGCCATTTAAAATACCCTCTGGTTCCATGATACCAACGCTTTTGGTTGGGGATCATTTGCTTGTGGCTAAGTTCATATACGGTACAAGAATTCCATACACCGATATAGTTGTCTTGCCTGGTATAAGAGATATGAGACGAGGTGATGTTATAGTTTTTACCTATCCAAATTACGAACATGATCCTTCCAGGGAAGGTGTTTACTACATAAAGAGATTGATAGGGCTTCCAGGAGACAGCATAGATATAGTGGGCAGAAATCTTTATATAAATGGCAGGGAAGTTCCACTGGAATTTCTCGGAGACTACTATGATGATAGAACTGAAGAGGTTTATGATCTCTATGAGGAAGACCTTTTTGGGGTAAAGCACCGTGTTATATACCGCAAGGGTAAGGAATTCACCGAGAAGGGAACCTATATCCCTGTAGATAAGGTTCCGGACGGATATGTTTTTGTTATGGGAGATAATCGTGATAACAGTCAGGACAGTAGATTCTGGGGATTTGTGCCTGTTAAAAACATTGCTGGTAAGGCGTTTATAGTACACTGGTCGTGGGACTTTGGTAATAAGGGTATACTTAACAAGGTAAGGTGGAACAGGATTCTCTCTGTAATACATTGAAGGAAATACCTTATGGGTATAAAATCCATTTTTTGGCTTGTTGTTTTAACCGCTCTTTTCTATGTAGGCTTTAAGGTCGCTCCGGTCTTTTTTAAAGGTACTATAGGTATAAGGGGGGTTTGTAAGGAGCAGGTGGATCTGTATAAGAAGTATGGTAGGGAGTACGTATCTAAAAGGATTGAAGAGTCCCTGACGGAAAAGGGGATTCCACCAGATAAAAGAACCTATACTATAGAGAGCGATGCTGGTGAGAATAGGGTAACAATTAGGATAAACTATAGCGACACTGTAGATTTTTTTGGAAGATACCAAAAGACCTTTGATTTTAGTTACGAGTGTGAAGGAAAATTAAGGAGTGTTTACTAGTATGTCTGGTAAAGTCATTATGGATTCAGAAGCGATCGCAAGAACGATTGCTAGGATAGCAAGTGAGATACTTGAGAGAAACAAGGGTGCTGGTGACCTTGGAATTATAGGCATAAGGACAAGAGGTGTTTACCTTGCTAGAAGGATTGCAGATAAAATTGAGGAGTTAGAAGGTATAAAACCTCCAATAGGAATACTAGACATAACCCTGTACAGAGATGATTTTAGAAGAAGAAGTGACTGGCCCAAGGTTCAAAAAACTGAGATCCCCTTTCAGGTAGAGGATAGAAACATAATCCTTGTTGATGACGTTGTGTATACGGGTAGGACGACAAGGGCAGCTATAGAGGCTATAATGGACTATGGAAGACCATCTTCCATCCAGCTTGCAGTGCTGGTTGACAGGGGGGGGTATAGAGAGCTTCCCATACAGCCAGATTATGTGGGGATTAGGATAATGACTTTAAGAACGCAGAAGGTAAATGTGCTTCTTAAAGAGATCGATGGTAAAGACGAAGTTATTATCACTGAGGGATAAAATATGAGGTTTCAGAGAAAGCATATACTGGGTCTTGGGGAGTTAAGTGCGGAGGAAATAAAGCTTATACTAGACACCGCTGAGTCTATGAAAGAGGTATCTGAGAGGGATGTTAAAAAGGTTCCTGCTCTTAAGGGTGTAACGGTTGTTAACCTCTTTTTTGAACCCAGCACAAGAACAAGGTCATCATTTGAGATAGCGGAAAAGAGATTAAGTGCTGACGTTCTTAACTTCACCCCTGCTCAAAGCAGTGTTGTAAAGGGTGAAACCCTGCTTGATACCGCAAGGAATCTTGAAGCTATGGGAGCAAGTGTAATTGTTATAAGGCATTCGATGTCTGGGGCTCCATGGCTACTTGCAAGGGAGTTGAGTGCATCCATAATAAACGCAGGTGATGGCTCACATGAGCACCCAAGCCAGGCTCTTCTTGACCTCTTTACCGTAAGAGAAATAAAAAAGGAGATAAGAGGTCTTAAGGTCTTAATCGTTGGAGATATAGCTCATAGTCGTGTTGCAAGGTCTAATATATGGGGATTTGTGAAACTGGGGGCGGAGGTAAGGTTGGTTGGACCACCAACCATGATACCAAGGGATATAGAGAAGTTAGATGTTAGTGTTTTCTATAACTTGGAGGAGGCCATAAGGGATGTAGATGTCGTTATGATGCTCCGCATACAGAAAGAAAGACAGGAATCCGGACTGTTTCCCTCTCTTAGGGAATATTCCAAGTTCTATGGGCTTACACGTGATAAGCTCAAGCTTGCAAAGGATGATGTTATAGTTATGCATCCGGGACCCATTAACAGGGGTATAGAGCTTTCTTCGGAGGTGGCAGATGATGTTCATTCAGTGATCCTTGACCAGGTAGCCAATGGGATTGCTGTTAGGATGGCAATGTTGTATCTTGTTGCTTCTGCTGGAGGAACGGAATGAAAATCATTATAAAGGGAGGCCGAATTATAGACCCCTCACAGGAAATGGATACAGTGGGTAATGTTCTTATAGAAAACGGCGTAATTAAGGGGTTCCCATCCGATATAAGAGGACTGGAGAAAGAGCCTGGTGTAAGGGTTATAGATGCAACCGGTAAGGTTGTTTCACCTGGGTTTGTAGATTTACACGTTCACCTTAGGGAGCCTGGATTTGAACATAAGGAAACAATTCGTACAGGTTGTGAAGCAGCAGCTGCAGGTGGTTTTACCTCTGTGGTTTGTATGCCAAATACAAATCCTGTTAACGATAATGCCTCGGTTACTGAGTATATACTCCTTAAGGCAAGAACCCAGGGAATGGTAAATGTGTTTCCTGTAGGAGCTATAACAAAAGGTCAGAGGGGAGAGATACTGGCCGAGATTGGAGAGATGTGGGAAGCTGGGTGTGTAGCGGTATCTGATGATGGAAGACCGGTTATGAACTCAAGGGTTATGCGTCATGCCATGGAGTATGTCAAGGCATTTGGGATACCTGTTATATCCCATGCTGAGGATATAAACCTTTCTGCAAATGGGGTTATGAACGAGGGGTTTTACTCCACTGTCCTTGGTCTAAGAGGGATTCCAAATGCCTCTGAGGAAGTTATGGTGGCCAGGGATATAACGCTTGCAGAACTTACAGGAGCTCATCTCCACATAGCCCATGTTTCAACGAGGGGATCGGTTAGACTTATACGGGATGCTAAGGAGCGGGGGATCAGGGTAACAGCAGAGGCAACCCCTCATCATTTTACCCTTACGGATAAAGCCGTCTTAGATTACGATACAAATGCCAAGGTAAATCCCCCACTCAGAAGTGAAGAGGATGTAGAGGCTATAAAGGAAGGTTTAAGAGACGGTACCATAGATGTTATTGCCACTGACCATGCCCCTCACAGCGAGGATGAAAAAAAAGTAGAATTTGATCTTGCCCCTTTTGGAATTTCAGGGCTTGAGACAGCTCTTCCCCTTTCTCTAAAGCTTGTAAAGGATGGGGTTTTAACCCTTCCCGAGTTGATTAAAAAACTTACCCTAAACCCTGCCAGGATAATAGGGATTCAGAAGGGAACACTAAGGGTTGGTTCTGCTGCTGATGTTGTTGTCTTTGATACTGATAGGGTTGTTAAGGTAGACAGATACAGGTTCCGTTCAAAGGGGAAGAATACCCCATTTCACGGATGGGAGCTATCGGGGTGTGTCATTTATACTATTGTTGGGGGAAAGATAGTTTATTCTCACAATGTTTGCTGTTTTTAGTGCTTTAATCCCCTTTACCCTAGATGAGCTATGCCTAACTACCTTGATCTTCTTGAATCCCTTCTTATTGCTATTGCCCTAGGCGTGCTTATAGGAGCAGAAAGAGGAATTGCAAGTATACGTAAACAAGGGGAGGAAAAAGCCACCTTTGCAGGCATAAGGACATTTACCCTTATATCCCTTCTAGGTGCGCTTTCCCTGCATTTTGCAAGGGTTTTTGAAAAGACAGTATTTGTGGTTGCTTTTTTAGGTTTGATTCTTCTTGTTACAGCAGCATACATTGTAACCTCAAACAAGGAAAAAGATGTTGGAACCACTACGGAGATAACCGCTATCCTTACGTTTCTCTACGGTGCATTGTGTGTAACCGAGTATAGGTTGGTTGCTGTGGTACTTGCTATTGTTACAACGGTTATTCTTTATACCAAAAAACCCGCTCACCTCTTTCTTGGGCGTATTACCGATGAGGAGTTCTACGCAACCCTTAAGTTTGCAGTTATTGCATTTGTAGTGCTTCCGTTTCTTCCAAGAGATGACTATTTCGGTTTTTTTAACCCATATAGGATATGGATTATCGTTGTGATAATATCGGGTATTGAGTTTGGAAGTTACATAGTGGTTAAGCTAATGAACCCGCGAAAGGGAATGGTGGTAATGGGCTTTTTAGGAGGAATCATCTCAAGCACTGCTTTGGTTATAGATGCTTCGCGAAAGAGTAAGGTTGAGGAAAAACTTGCTGGCTCACTTGCTTTCTCCTCTTCAATTGCATCTTCAACGGTATTTTTAAAACTTCTTGCAGAAGTTTATGTGGTAAACAGTGCTGTTCTTAAAGACGTTGCTTTTCCCTTGCTCTTGATGTTTGCTTTAGGCATTATAGGGGCTCTTTTTGTCTGGCAGAAGGGTAAAGAGGAGAATGAGATGATTACTGTAAATCTAAAAAGCCCTTTTACCCTAACTCCTGCTCTTAAGTTTGGGGCTCTCTTTGCATTTATTCTCCTTGTTACCTCTTTTGCAAACAGATACTTTGGAACAAGGGGATTATATGTAACCTCAGCTCTTAGTGGATTGGTAAATCTCGATGCACCAACGGTTTCCCTTGCAAATCTCGCTTACAGGTTTGTAACTGTTGAAGCTGCCAAGTATGGTATAGTAATTGCCTGTTGTATTAATACTGTTTCGAAGGCATTGATTTCGTATTTTATCGGTTCAAAGGAGTTTTCCAGGCTTGTGTTTTTGGCTTTTTCGTTCCCGGTAGCTGGCGGGGCTGTGTATTTACTCGTTTCAATCTCTACCTAGTTTGCTGAGAGCAAAAAGGGTATATTTTTCCTCTTGTCTTACTGTGGCCATGAAAAGGAAAAATGCATTGGAAACCCCGTTTAAAAATCAAGAAGAGACTTGCTTATCTGAAAAGAATCTTCTAAACAGGGAGTTTGTTGTTGTTACGCTTTCGGGGTTTATTTTCTTCTTTAACTTCCATTCGTTTCTTCTATTACCTCTTAGAATAAAAGGTCTTGGAGGAAGTGAGTCAGACATAGGTTTTATTATGGGAGCAGCAGGGCTTAGTACCATATTTTCTACTCCGGCTGTAGGAATCCTGGTGGACAGATTTGGTAGGAAGTGGTTTATTGCACTGGGTGGGCTCTTAATGTCGTTAACAACTCTTCCCTTTGCATTCCTTCAGGCTTTGAGCTTCTGGTTTTTCCTGCTAAGGGTAATGCATGGTATTGCTTTCTCCTTTTGCTTTGTGGCTGCTGGTACACTTACAGCAGATGTTGCCCCGGTTTCAAAAAGAAGCCAAGCACTTGGACTTTTTGGGGTATTTACAATCGTAAACTATGCCTTTGCACCGTTTGTGGGCAAAAGGATTATCGAGTATTACGGTTTTGATGCCTTCTTTATCACAGTTTGCATTTTTGGTTTTCTCTCTTTCTTATTGGCTCTTTTGATAAGGGAACCTGATAAGGAGGTTTTGTATGTAAGGGGAAGCAGTATGTTATCCACCCTCTTTCGAAAAGGTGTTTTTGTTTCTGCATTTGTTCTTATGATATCCGGTTCCGGATTTATCCCAACCCTTACCTTTATACCCGTTTATGCTAAGGAAGTAGGTATAGGCTCGTTTGATCTCTTCTTTATATCTTATACGTTGTCTGCGCTCTTGGTTAGGATTTTTGGTGGTTGGATTCCAGATAAAATTGGGAAGAAAAGAGCAGCGGTTCCTTCACTTTTTTTCTTTGCGCTAAGTGTAATCGGGATAAGTTTTGTTTCAAGTGCTATTCACTTTATAGAGGTTGGTATAGTCTTTGGGTTGAGCCATGGTCTGGTTTATCCTTCTATTTATGCTCTTGTAATTGATTTGTCTCCTGAAGTTGATAGAGGAAAGGCGTTTGCAATATGCAGTGTGTCATTTACTTTTGGCGGTATGGTTGGATCTTTTCTCTATGGGATAGTGGCTGAGCTCTTTGGCTTCCACACCATGTATATACTAGCTGGGCTGGTTTGTCTGGTGGGTTTTTTTGTTTTTAGTTTCTTTGGGAGAGAGGGTTATGGATAAAAACAAAGCGCAAATAGAGCAACTGTTTGTATCTGTCCCTTTCTGGGATTTACTTGGAATAAGGGTTGTTGAGGTAAGGGAAGGATATGCAAAACTCAGTATGCCTTTTGATAACAAACTTACACAACCCTACGGTATTGTTCATGGTGGAGCGCTGTTTTCGCTTGCTGACTCTGCTGGTGCTGTAGCAGTTGCTTCTTTGGTTGGTTTGGATAAGAGGTTTGTAACTGTGGAGATGAAGATAAATTTTTTAAACCCTGTTCGGGAAGGTGTTATGGAGGCAAATGCAGAGGTGGTAAAGAAAGGAAAAACAATAGCCGTTTCTGATATTAGAGTAGAGAATAAAGAACAGATTATTGCAAAAGCTATAGCTACATATATAATTCTTGATGATTAGATTGAAAATCATATATAGCTTGATATATCACCTTTCTCTAGGTAAAAATTATCAGATTATGGAAAGTGAACTTGTAGAGCAAAGAAAAAAGAAAATAGAAGAGCTAAAGAGCATCGGAATAAATCCTTATGCAAACGACTTTAAACCACTTCATGAAGCAAAAGCACTTATTTCTTCTTATTCTTCAGTTTCTGAAGAAGAGCTAAAGGGTGTGTCTGAGGATTTTTCTCTTGCTGGTAGAGTTATTGCCATAAGGGACTTTGGCAAGAGCGTTTTCTTTCACATTATGGATAGGACAGGAAAGATTCAAGGGTACATACGCAGGGATGTTGTAGGGGATGATGCCCTTAGGTTCTTTAAGAGATTTGTGGATATAGGTGATTTTCTGGGGATTAAGGGGAACCTGTTTAAAACAAAAACTGGTGAACTTACCGTAAACGTAAAAGAGTATAGATTGCTTGTAAAAAGCCTTCGACCTCTACCTGAGAAATGGCATGGGTTAAAAGATGTTGAGACCAGATACAGGCAGCGCTATCTGGATCTGATTTCGAACCCTGAGGTGAAGGAGATTTTTCTAAAAAGAACAAGAATAATAAAGCTTATAAGACACTTCTTGGATGAAAGGGATTTTGTAGAGGTAGAAACCCCTATTCTTCATCCTGTTGCAGGAGGGGCTGCTGCAAGGCCCTTTAAAACCTACCATAACGCACTTGATATGGAGCTTTTCCTGAGGATAGCCCCCGAGCTTTATTTAAAGAGACTGGTTGTTGGTGGTTTTGAAAGGGTTTATGAGCTTGGAAGGGTTTTTAGAAACGAAGGTATATCCACCCAGCATAACCCTGAGTTTACCATGATTGAGCTTTATCAGTCATATGCTACCTACGAGGATCTGATGGATTTAATTGAGGAGCTTATATGTTTTGTTACAGAAACCCTTCTTGGAACCCTTAGGTTTAAATACGGAAACAGAGAGATAAATATGAACAGGCCTTGGAAGAGAATAAGCGTTATTGACTCACTTAAGGAAAGGGTTGGAGAAGAGGTTGTAAATAGTGATGAGAAGTTGTTTAAAAAGGCGGAATCAATTGGAATCGAGCACAGGGGTATTAGGGGAAAGGCTATAGTTGAGCTCTTTGAACGGATGGTAGGGGATGAGCTTGTAGACCCTACCTTTGTCTATGGATTTCCTATCGATGTTTCCCCCCTTGCACGTAGAAACGATTCTAATCCGGATATTGCAGATAGATTTGAGCTTTATATAGCGGGACGTGAGATAGCAAATGCGTTCTCTGAGCTAAACGATCCAGTTGATCAGAGAGAGAGGTTCCTTAAGCAACTACAGTTAAAGATGAAAGGAGAGCAGGAAGTTTACGAGATGGATGAAGACTTTATAAAGGCCCTTGAATACGGTATGCCTCCAACGGCGGGTGCCGGGATTGGAATAGACCGTCTTGTTATGCTTCTTACAAACTCTCCTTCTATAAGGGAAGTTATTCTGTTTCCTCACCTGAGACCCGAATGAGATACGAACTGTTTATAGGACTCAGATATCTGAGGTCAAAAAGAAGGCAGGCCTTTATATCGGTTATAGGGCTTATATCAATACTTGGGGTATTTATAGGGGTTATGTCTCTCAATGTGGTGTTGGCTGTAATGAAGGGGTTTGAAGAGGAGTTAAAGGAAAAGATTCTGGGGGTGAACTCTCACATAGTGGTTCTAAACTACGATGGTCCAATTGAGAACTACCAGGAGCTAAGAAACAAGGTTCTTGAGATTAGAGATGTTGTGGGGGCAAGTCCTTTTATCTATGGGCAGGCTATGCTTGTTAGTGAGACAAATGTAGTGGGGGTAGTTGTAAGGGGAATAGATCCGAAAAACGCGGGGAGTGTAACAAGTATAGAGGAAGCGGTTGGGAGGGGAGTGGTGGGAAGGCAAAAGAAGGTTAAAAGCGAACACCTAAGGATGATTGGTAAAGAGCTTATAAGTAAACTCAACAGAGAGACGGGTTCGGGAAGACCACCTTTAATAATTGGGAAAGAGGTTGCTGCAACACTTGGTGTTGCAGTAGGTGATGTTGTAAGCCTTGTTTCTCCTTTTGGTTCTGTTGGCCCGTTTGGTCCCCAGGCTAAAACAAAGAGGTTTGAGATTATAGGCATTTTTGATTATGGAATGGTAGAATACGATAGCTCAATTGCTTACATGTCGCTTAAATACGCAATGGATTTCTTTGGCATGGATAAAAAGGTATCTGGAATTGAGGTTAAGGTAAGAGACCCGTATGAGGCACGTGCCATTGCGGAGGATATTTCCAGAGTGCTTGGGTTTCCGTTTTACACACGAAACTGGGAAGAGGTAAATAGAAGTCTTTTTCGTGCACTTCGTCTCGAGCGAATAGCGATAGGTATATTTCTTGGATTCATAATTCTTGTTGCTGCGCTGGATATAGTTAGTACCCTTACAATGGTTGTTATGGAAAAAGGAAAAGACATTGCAATCCTAAGAGCCATTGGGGCAACAAAAGCAGGAATTATGAGGATCTTTATAGCAGATGGCATGATCATAGGCCTTATAGGCACCTTTCTTGGAAGTGCCACGGGTTTCGGTATTTGCTATTTGATAAAGACGTACGATGCCGTAAAGCGCCTGATCCCATTTGATCCAGAGGTGTATTTTGTCTCAGAGTTTCCGGTAAAGATTGAGGCATCTTATTTCATAATGGTTGCTCTTTTTTCTTTGATAATATGTTTTCTTGCAACCCTTTATCCTTCGTATCAGGCTTCTCGTAAAGATCCTGTGGAGGTGCTGCGGTACGAATGAGCAAGGATTTGCTTGTAGAGGTCAGAGGACTGCGGAAGGTGTTTGTAACCAATGGAAGTAAGGTAGAGGCCTTAAGGGGGATAGATATTCAGATAAAAAGAGGTGAAACGCTTGCTGTAGTTGGGGTATCCGGTTCCGGCAAAAGCACACTTCTTCATATACTTGGTACTCTGGATCGCCCAACTGAGGGTGAGGTTCTCTATGAGGGGGAGGATGTTTTTAAAAAGAACGATAACGAACTTGCCCTGTTTAGAAATCGGGAGATAGGTTTTGTATTCCAGTTCCATTACTTGCTTCAGGAATTTACAGCTCTTGAAAATGTGATGATGCCACTTTTAATTCAGGGAGTTGATATGGAAAGGGCAAGAAGTATGGCTTCAGAAGTGCTTGAGAGGGTGGGTCTTGGGGATAGGCTAAACCATAGACCTGGGGAGCTCTCAGGTGGGGAGCAACAACGTGTGGCCATAGGCAGGGCAGTGGTTCTAAAACCCAAAATAGTTTTAGCGGATGAGCCTACAGGGAATTTGGATCTGGCAACTGGAAGATCCGTGTTGGATTTGCTTTTGGAGCTTAATCGTGACTATGGTATAACACTTGTTGTTGTTACACATAATCCAGAGGTTGCCGGGCGGATGGAGAGAAGAATAAAGCTACTGGACGGAAAGATAGTCGATGAGAATTGATTTTGCCAAGGCACTCTTTTACATAGGTTTTGCTCTGATTTGTCTTATCTCCTCAAAAAGTAGCTTTGCGGAAGAGAGAATAGTTGGGATTGACATTAGAGGAAATAAAAAGATCGAAGCTGAGTTGATAAGAATGAACATATCTGCAAAGGTGGGAGAACCGCTCTCTACAGATGTTGTAAGAAGAGATATAAAAAATATCTACAAACTGGGGTTCTTTGAGGATGTTATTGCCGAGGTAGAGAGGCTCCCTGAAGGAGTAAGGCTTATTTACGTTGTTAAGGAGAAACCCGTTGTTGTTGATCTTAGGATAAGAGGAAATAAAAAGATTAAAACGGATAAGATTATGGAGGTTGTGCAGGTTGATGAGGGGCGTATAATAGACCTTGAGAAGGTACGGAGAAGTGCTGAGGCAATAGAGAAGTTATATTCTGAAAAAGGAATAGTTCCAACAAGAGTGGATTTTACCATAGAGCCCAGGGGCGAAGGTATGGTGAGTGTTATCTTTGATATTGAAGAGGGCAAAAAAGCGTTTATAAAAGAGGTACGTTTTGTTGGAAACAGGGATATAAAGTCAAAAGAGCTAAGAAAAGTGGTTTACTCAAAACCCAAGTCGTTTTTTTCCTTTATTACACAAAGAGGGGTCTTTAATAGGGAAGAGATAGAAAGGGATACGGATAGGATAAGGTTGCTTTATCTGGACAGGGGTTATCTGGATGTCAATGTAAGCAAACCCGAGATAGTATACAGTGAGGAAAAAAAAGGATTCATTGTGACCTTTAGAATTGAGGAAGGGAAGCAGTACAGCGTAGGGAACGTGTCTTTTGAGGGTGATCTTATCGCTCCTGAATCCGAGTTGCTTGGGCTTCTAAAGACCAAGGGTGGGAGGATCTTTAGCCGAAGTGAGCTTGCTGAGGATGTTTCCAAACTCACAACTTTCTACGGTGATAAAGGGTATGCATTTGCAAACGTAGAGCCTCGCTTTAAGGTTAACAGGGAAGAGCTTACAGTGGATATAACTTTTAGCATAGAGAAAGGCAAGTTGGTATATATAAGGTTTATTGACATAGTTGGAAACACAAGAACCCGAGACAAGGTAATAAGGAGGGAAATACCTATAGAGGAGCAACAACTCTATAGCTCTTCAAAGATACAGGCAATAAAGGGAAGGGTTGGAAGGCTGGGTTTTTTTGAAGAGAATATAGAGGTTACAACAGAACGTGTTCCGGACGCTGAGGATAAAATTGACGTAAATGTTAAGGTAAAAGAGAGGCCTACTGGCTTTTTCAGTATAGCTGGTGGTTTTAGTTCGGTTGAAACCTTTATATTTGCTGGGCAAATTCAGGAATCAAACCTTTTTGGGTACGGTAAAAGACTCTCCCTTTCTGCTCAGATAGGAGGTGTAACCCAGCTTTTTATACTAAACTATCAGGACCCAAACCTATTCGATACTGATTGGCAGCTTGATCTTCTGGTGTTTAGAACTGATAGGGAGTTTAGAGATTTTGATAGAAGCTCCTATGGCACAACCCTAAGCGTGGGGCGCAGGTTGATAAGTGATTTAAGTGGTCGGGTCTCTTACAGGTTTGAGCATGTTGACATAGGGGATGTATCAGGGGATGCAGCTCTTATAATCAGAGAGTCTAAAAGAAACATAAGCAGTATTGGTTTTGGACTTATATGGGATTCAAGGAACAACTTTCTTGATCCTTCAAAAGGAAACATATCAAGAGCAAGTGTGGAGTTTGCCGGGGGGCCGTTTGGAGGAAACACCGATTTTATTAAATCTGTTATGTCTACAAGGTTTTTCTTCCCACTTTGGTTTAAAACCGTTTTTTCTGTTGCCGGGGAGTATGGAATAATTGATCTCAGAAATGCCGGGGATGACCTTGTTGTATCTGAGAGGTTTTTCCTTGGAGGACCTGGAGACCTGCGGGGGTTTGAGTTTAGAAGGGTGGGCCCACGTGTTCCTACAGACGATGGGGATTTTGTTATTATAGGGGGAACGCAGGAGGTTATATTTACTGCAGAGTATATATTCCCGATCCTTCCCCAGGCAGGGCTTAAGGGAGTACTTTTTTTTGATATGGGAAACGCTTTTAATGATAACGAGGATCTCAGTTTGAATCCAGGTGATCTTAGAAAGGATGTGGGTTTTGGTTTCAGGTGGATATCCCCTCTTGGTCCTCTAAGACTTGAGATAGGTTTTCCTGTAGGGAAACGGCTTCCCGGAGAGGATCCCTTTGAAGTACAGTTTACCGTTGGAACATTGTTTTAATTTATCCTTTAAGGAGGAAAAAGATGAGAAAGATACTTACCTTTGTTATGTTAGTGCTGGGTGTTTCGGGGACTGTCTATGCCCAGCAATCCGGGCTAAAGATCGGCTATATTGACCTCCAGCGGGTAATTAGAGAATCCCAGGCTGGAAAGGCTGCAAAAGCAGCCTTCGAAAAGGAGTTTAAGGAGAAAAGGGATATACTGGAACAAAAGCGTCAGGCACTTGAGCGTATGAAGCAGGAGTTTTTAAGCAAGGCTGCAGTTATGGATGAAAAGGCAAGAGCTGAAAAGGCTGCAGAAATAGAGAGGATGGAGAAAGAGCTTAACAGAAAGCGGGATGACTTTCGGGATGAGCTTCAAAAGCGTGACTTTGAGCTTACACAGAGGATACTAACGGAGCTTGAAGGGGTGATAAGGGAGTTTGGAAACGCCAATGGATATGCTTTGATCTTAGAAAGAACTGAGGCGGGTGTTTTGTATGGTGGAGAAGGGGTGGATGTAACGGATAAGATTATAGAGGCTTACGATAATAAGAAGAGGGGAGCTAAAAAGTAGTAAAACAGCTAACTTAATAAGGAAACATTAGATGGTAATGAATAAGGAAGATATAAAGAAACTAATTCCGCATAGAGAGCCTTTTCTCTTTGTTGATGAGGTTGTTCATATTGAGCCCGGGGTAAGTATTGTTGCCGTAAAGAGCTTTGAGCCAGGTGAGTTCTTCTTCAAAGGACACTTTCCTGGACATCCTGTGGTTCCAGGTGTTATAATTGTTGAAGCACTTGCTCAGGCAGGTGGGATTTTAGTGTGTTTTTCGTGTGGTAATGAGTTTAAGGAAGGGCTTCCTGCTCTTGCTGGACTTGAGAATGTCAGGTTTAGAAAACCTGTTTTACCGGGTGATAGAGTAACCCTTCAAGCTCGTATCCTAAGGGGTCGTTCCAGGATGTGGAAGATAAGAGGAGATGCCTTTGTTGAAGGGGTAAAGGTTGCAGAAGCTGATATACTTGCTTCTCTTTTTCATAGCGGTTAAAATTAGTTGCGTTGTTAGAGAAAAGGTGCTTAAGTCGGGTTTAAATTTGACAGAATTCTATAAAGTATGTTAAAATTAACTATTTTACGAGGGTACATTTGCCATCCCAGTAGCGATTCAGTGCAGAGGGAAAAACAGGTTATGCTAACTTATAGAAGCTGGCGTAGCTCAGTGGTAGAGCAGCTGATTTGTAATCAGCAGGTCGGGGGTTCGAATCCCTTCGCCAGCTCCATTTTGCCTTATGGGGAGGTGGCCGAGTGGACAAAGGCAGCAGACTGTAAATCTGCCGGCGCAAGCCTTCGGAGGTTCGAATCCTTCCCTCCCCACTTTCTTGCTGTTAGGCTTTTTTCTAAAAAAGCGGGAGTAGCTCAGTTGGCCAGAGCATCAGCCTTCCAAGCTGAGGGTCGCGGGTTCGAGGCCCGTCTCCCGCTCATGTGTTCTCAGGCCCATGTAGCTCAGGAGGCAGAGCACATCCTTGGTAAGGATGAGGTCGGCGGTTCGAGTCCGCCCGTGGGCTCCAAAGCTATAGTGCATTAAACAAGGAGGTATAGTTATGGCGAAGCAGAGGTTTGAGAGGAGGAAGCCTCATTTAAACATAGGGACTATAGGGCATGTGGATCATGGGAAGACGACTTTGACTGCTGCTATAACGAGGATACTTGAGAGGAGGGGTATGGCGAAGTTTATACCTTTTGAGGAGATAGACAAGGCGCCTGAGGAGAAGGAGAGGGGGATAACGATAAACATAGCGCATGTTGAGTATGAGACTGACAAGAGGCATTATGCGCATGTAGACTGTCCTGGGCATGCTGATTATGTTAAGAACATGATAACTGGTGCTGCGCAGATGGATGGGGCGATATTAGTGGTTAGTGCTCCTGATGGTCCGATGCCTCAGACGAGGGAGCACATATTGCTTGCGAGGCAGGTAGGGGTTCCGTATATAGTTGTAGCTTTGAACAAGGTAGATGCTATGGATGATGAGGAGTTATTGGATTTAGTTGAGTTAGAGGTTAGGGAGTTGCTTACGAAGTATGGTTTTCCTGGGGATGAGGTACCTGTTGTTAGGGTTAGTGCGTTGAAGGCTTTGGAGTGTGGGTGTGGGAGGGATGAGTGTAGGTTTTGTGGTGGTATAGTTGAGTTAATGAATGCGGTAGATTCTTATGTACCTGAGCCTCAGAGGGAGGTAGACAAGCCTTTTTTGATGGCTATAGAGGATGTGTTTTCGATATCTGGTAGGGGTACTGTAGTTACTGGCAGGGTAGAGAGGGGCAGGATAAGGGCTGGTGATGAGGTAGAGATAGTGGGTTTTAGGGAGACGAGAAAGACTGTAGCTACGAGTATAGAGATGTTTAGGAAGATACTTGATGAGGCTATAGCTGGGGACAATGTAGGGATATTGTTAAGGGGTATAGGGAAGGATGAGGTAGAGAGGGGTCAGGTGCTTGCTGCTCCTGGGAGTATAACTCCGCACAGGAGGTTTAAGGCTGAGGTTTATGTGTTGAGGAAGGAGGAGGGTGGTAGGCACACTCCGTTTTTTAGTGGTTACAGGCCTCAGTTTTATTTTAGGACAACGGATGTTACAGGTACTGTTAAGTTGCCTGAGGGTGTAGAGATGGTGATGCCTGGGGACAATGTGAACATGGAGGTGGAGTTGATTGTGCCTGTTGCTATGGAGGAGAAGCTTAGGTTTGCTATAAGAGAGGGTGGAAAAACAGTGGGCGCAGGAGTAGTTACAGAGATTATTGAATAACGAGGTATCTTATGGGAGACAATACAGTTGTAATTGCACTTGCTTGTAGTGAGTGCAAAAGAAGGAATTACTCAACTAAAAAGAACAGGCAAACGCATCGTGAAAAGTTAGAGCTAAAGAAATACTGTAGGTGGTGTAGACGTCATACTCTTCATAGGGAAACTAAGTAAAATTATTATAATAAAGGGCAGTAGCTCAACCAGGTAGAGCACTGGACTCCAAATCCAGCGGTTGGGGGTTCGAGTCCCTCCTGCCCTGAATAAAATAGGAAGTAAGATGGAAAGGATAAGAGAGGTTGTGGGAAAACTGGTTCAGTTTTTAAAAGACGTTGAGCTTGAGTTAAAGCGCATATCATGGCCTCAGTTGCGTGAAACCGTGCGTTCAACGGGTGCTGTAATATTGATCTCTGCTATACTAACTTCTTTTTTAGGGTTTGTAGATTTTTTATTTTCGTTAATAATTAAGTATATATTGAGTTAAACGGAGAAAAGATAGCTTATGGCTAAAAGGTGGTATGTGGTTCATACAAATACAGGTTTTGAGGAGAAGGCCAAGGCCTTTATCGAGGAAAGGGTAAAAGCTGAAGGCCTTGGGGATTTAATTGAGGAGGTTTTGGTTCCTACGGAGACTGTTGTTGAACCAACAAAGGGAGGGAAAAAAAAGACTTCGGTTAGGCGGTTTTTCCCTGGATATATCCTGGTAAAGATGGAGCTTAATGAGAAGACATGGCACTTTATACGAAGCATCCCAAAGGTTATAGGTTTTGTGGGTGGCAAGCTTAAAGAGGGAAAGATAGATCCGGACTCTGTTCCTTATATTGATGAGAAAGAGGTCATGAAGATTAAGAAGCAAATAGAAGAGGGTACGCTTAAACCAAAGCCCAGGGTTATGTTTGAGAAGGGTGAGACGATAAAGGTTATCGAGGGGCCTTTTGCCAACTTCTCCGGTGTTATTGAGGAGGTAAAACCTGAGAAAGGTAGGGTTCAGGTTCTTGTTACCATATTTGGTAGAACAACCCCTATTGAATTAGATTTTAATCAAGTGGAGAAGATATAGAATGAAAAAGGTAATAGGAGAGATAAAGCTTTTAATCCCTGCTGGTAAGGCTACTCCATCACCTCCCGTTGGTCCTGCACTTGGACAGAGGGGGGTAAATATAATGGAATTTTGTAAGGCCTTTAACGCTCAGACGGCAAGGATGGAGGGGCTGCTCCCAGTTATTGTAACGGTTTATGCTGATAGGTCTTTCTCTTTTGTAATTAAGACACCCCCCGTTTCTTATCTTCTTAAGAAGGCTGCCGGGATTGAAAAGGGATCTGGCCAGGTGCCTAGGGTTAAAGCTGGAAAGGTCACACGTGAGCAGGTAAGGGAGATAGCCAGTGTGAAGCTTCCAGACCTAAATACCGATGATATTGAAGCTGCAATGCGGATAGTTGAGGGAACTGCAAGAAGTATGGGTATAGAAATAGTTTGAATCGTTTTTAACAAGAGAACCAAAATCCTATTTAAGGAGATAACTTGTAAATGAAGCGAGGGAAAAAATATCTGGAAGTCAAGAAGAGGGTTGATCCCCAGAAGGCATATACGGTGGATGAAGCTTTAAAACTCATTGAAGAAACCAAGACCGCAGGTTTTGATGAAACCGTAGAGGTTGCTGTTAAGCTTGGAATTGATCCCAGACAGGCTGATCAACAGGTTCGTGGAGCTATAGTTCTTCCGCATGGAATTGGGAAAGACATAAGGGTATTGGTTTTTGCTAAGGGGGAAAAGGCTAAGGAAGCTATGGAGACAGGTGCTGACTACGTGGGGGCTGAAGAGCTTATAGACAAAATCCTAAAAGAAAACTGGTTGGAATTTGATGTTGCTATAGCAACACCCGATATGATGAGCTTGGTTGGAAAGCTGGGAAAGATATTGGGCCCAAGAGGTCTTATGCCAAGTCCTAAGGTTGGAACTGTTACATTCGATGTTGCAAAGGCTGTAAAAGAGGCTAAGGCTGGAAGGATCGAGATAAAGAATGATAAAGGTGGAGTGGTTCATGCTCCCATTGGAAAAGTCTCATTTGGTTTTGATAAGCTTAAGGATAACTTTCTTGCTTTTATGGACGCACTTCTAAAGATGAAACCTCCTTCCTCTAAGGGGGCTTTTGTAAGGAAGGTTGTTTTGTCAAATACGATGGGTCCCGGAATAAAAGTTGATATATCAAGCATTCGTGAGGAATTAAAAGGATTTGAGTTGGCAGCATAAGGCTCTTTTGCCAGTCTCTGTCAAAACTTTGTAAGCAAGAGGTGAATTGATGTTAACAAAGGCTGTAAAACAGGAAATTATCAGGGAGTTTAATGAGAAGTTCAAATCTGCTCCCTCTCTATTTGTAGTTGAGTACAAGGGGCTTAAGGTAAAGGAGATGGAAGAGCTCAGGAAAAGGCTAAAGAAGGCCAGGGCTGAGTTCAGGGTGGTTAAGAACAATCTTCTTAAGTTAGCCTCTAGAGGGACAGAGATTGAAAAAGTGCAGAGTCTATTTGAGGGCCCTACAGCTGTAGCTGTGTGTCAGGAGGACCCTGTATCCGTTTCCAAGATCTTTGTGGAGTCTGCAAAAGAATTACCGGTACTAAAGCTAAAAGGCGGGATTATTGAGGGAAAGGTTGTTGGTGTAGAGGATATATCCAAGCTATCGGAACTGCCTTCAAGAGAGGTGCTTTTGTCACAGTTTGTGGGGCTTCTTTCAAGTCCTATATCAAATTTTATATATGTACTTTTAGAACTTCAGAGACATTTGCTCTATGCTTTATACGCCTTGAAAGAACAGAAGGAAAAAAGTGTTTAGGTGTTTTTAAGTTATCCTACCAAAAATAAACGATAGTTTAAGGAGGTTAGAATAATGGCTGAAATTACAAGAGCCGATGTTATATCATACCTTGAGAGAGCTAGTATGCTCGAGATTGCTGAGTTAATAAAGGAGATCGAGGAAAAATTTGGAATAAAGGCTGCTGCTCCTCAAGTTGCTGTAGTTCCCCAGGCTGGTGGTGTTGCTGGTGGCGAAGCTAAGGCACAGGAGGCTGAGAAGACAGAGTTTAACGTGGTTCTTAAGGCTGTTGGTGACAACAAGATCCAGGTTATTAAGGTTGTAAGAGAAATAACAGGGCTTGGCCTTAAGGAAGCAAAGGAACTGGTAGAGGGAGCTCCAAAACCTGTAAAAGAAGGCGTAAAGAAAGAAGAAGCCGAATCCATAAAGAAGAAACTAGAGGAAGCCGGAGCAACGGTAGAGATCAATTAGGCTGGGTGCAAGGTTAGTCAATAGGGCTAGCTTTTGTTGTTTTTGTGTTTTTAATAATTTTGCTTTAAAAAAATAAGCAAAGGGGGGAAGATACTAAGGTGAGTCTTGATGGTATAGAGTTAATAAGAAAGAGTTTTTCTAAGATTCCATCTGTACTTCCGATACCGCATCTTCTAGAGGTTCAGATTAAATCCTATGAGGATTTTCTCCAAAAAGATGTAAGGCCAGAGGAGAGAAAGGATATAGGGCTTCACAGGGCCTTTAAAATGGTTTTTCCTATTGAGGATTATAACCAGAAGGCTTCGCTAGAGTATGTAAGTTATAGATTGGATAAACCAAAGTACGAACCTAGTGAGTGCAGGTTAAAGGGATACACGTATGTAGCTCCGCTGTATGTAACCTTCCGATTGGTTATATGGGATAATCCTTCAGGTTCTGAAGGGGAACGGACTATAAGGGACGTTAAAGAGCAAGAGGTGTATTTCGGAGAGATCCCTCTTATGACTCCTAACGGCTCGTTTATAGTAAATGGTACCGAGAGGGTTATAGTAAACCAGCTGCATCGTTCTCCTGGAGTGTTCTTTGATCAGGTTAAGAGCAAGGACCAGGTTGTGGGAAGGGTTTCTTTTACTGCCCGCATTGTTCCTCAGGATGGAAGATGGCTTGATTTTGAGTTTGACTCCAAGGATCTGTTGCACGTTCGTATAGACAGGAAAAAGAAGTTTCTTGTTACCGTGTTACTCAAGGCTCTTGGTTACAGCGCCAAGGATATAATGCTTTATTTCTATCCAACTGAAACCGTATATATAGAGTCAGATGGGTTTAAAAAGAGTCTTGACCCAGAGTCAATATCATTTCAAAGGGCAAGTGCTGATATTTTTGATCCAAAAACCGGTGAGCTTCTGGTAAAGAAGGGAAGAAGGTTTGTAAGAAACATAATAGAGAGGTTGAAGCGGGCAGATATAGAGAGAATTCCCATTGATCCTGCTGAGTTGATAGGCAGAGTTAGCGCAGAAGATATAGTTGATGAAAGAACGGGGGAGGTTATAGTTAACTTTAACGAGGAGATTACGGAAGAGAAGCTGGAAGAGATAAGGTTGAGGGGAATTAAGGAGTTTAAGGTTTTCTACATAGACAATGTGCACGTAGTTGCCTCTCTTAGGAACACCCTTCTTGCAGATAAGATCAAGACCCGTGAAGAAGCTATTACAGAGATATACAGAAAATTTAGACCCACTGATCCTCCCACCCTTAGTGTGGCGGAGAGTTTCTTTGAGAACATGTTCTTCAATCCCGATACTTATAGGCTGTCAAAAGTTGGTCGTATAAAGATAAACCACAAGCTAAATCATGGGGTTTCAGAAGATATTCTTACCCTGACCAAGGAGGATATAGTAGAGACGGTAAAATACCTTCTTAATCTCAAGGGTGGAAGAGGAACTGTTGACGATATAGACCACCTTGGTAATAGAAGGGTTAGGACTGTAGGTGAGCTTATAGAGGATCGCTTTTATCATGGACTTGAACGATTGGCAAGGTCTGTAAGGGAGAAAATGAGCTATCAGACGGTTGAGAATCTTATGCCAAGTGAGCTTCTTATTCCCAAGACTGTTATTGCGGTTGTAAAGGAGTTTTTCGCTACAGGTCAGCTCTCGCAGTTTATGGATCAAACAAATCCGCTGTCTGAGGTAACCCATAAAAGAAGGTTAAGTGCCCTTGGGCCGGGAGGCTTAACTCGTGAGCGTGCGGGGTTTGAGGTTAGAGACGTTCACTCTTCTCATTACGGAAGGATATGTCCAATAGAGACTCCTGAGGGTCCCAATATAGGTCTTATCTCTAGCCTCAGCACTTACGCAAAGATAAACGAATACGGATTTATACAGACCCCTTACAGGGTGGTAAAGAACGGAAAGGTTACAGATGAGATCGTTTACCTTAACGCCCTTGAGGAGGAAAAGTACGTAATAGCACAGGCAAATGCGCCTCTAGATGAAGAAGGACGTTTCAAATCGGAAATCGTATCTGCAAGGTACAGAGGAGAGTTTTTAATGGTGGAAGCTGAGCGGGTTCAACTCATGGATGTATCTCCCACGCAGCTTGTCTCTGTTTCTGCCTCTCTTATCCCTTTTCTTGAACACGATGATGCAAACCGTGCTCTTATGGGATCCAATATGCAACGACAGGCTGTTCCTCTTATACGTACCAGTGCTCCGCTTGTTGGAACCGGGGTTGAAAAGATAGTGGCCAAGGATTCAGGGATTACCGTTGTTGCAAAAAGAGATGGTATAGTGGAGTATGTCGATGCATCGAGAATTGTGGTAAGGGTAACCGGTGAGGATAGCAATGAGTTAGGTGTTGACATATACAACCTTATAAAGTTCCAAAGATCAAATCAAAATACCTGTTGGAATCAAAAGCCCGTGGTCAAGAAGGGACAAAGGGTAAAAGCAGGACAGGTTATAGCGGATGGACCTTCAACTGCAAATGGAGAGCTGGCCCTTGGGCAGAATGTTCTTGTAGCCTTTATGCCCTGGGGTGGGTATAACTTTGAGGATGCCATCCTTATAAGTGAAAGGCTTGTTAGAGAGGATAAATTTACCTCAATTCATATAGAGGAGTTTGAGTGTGTAGCAAGGGAAACCAAATTGGGACGAGAAGAGATTACAAGGGATATACCAAACGTTGGAGAAGAGCAGCTAAGGAACCTTGATGAAAGCGGTATTGTGAGGATAGGGGTAGAGGTAAAGCCTGGGGATATTATAGTTGGCAAGATATCTCCCAAAGGTGAAACACAACTTTCTCCTGAGGAGAGATTGCTTAGGGCAATTTTTGGAGACAAGGCTGGTGATGTAAAAGATACATCTTTAAAAGCAGGACCTGGTGTCTATGGTACGGTAATAGACGTAAAGATGCTTGTATCCAGGGTTGTACAGAAAGATGAGAGGGCAAAGAGCATAGAGGATCTGGAGATAACAAAGCTCAAGCAGGACAGAGACGATGAGATAAACATATTGATGCAGGATGCCCTCAAGAGAATAAAATCACTTCTGGTAGGAAGGGTTGCTGCTGGAAAGTTAACTGTAAACAGAAAAACCATACTTAAAAAGGGAGACAAGATAACCGAGGAGATAATAGACAGTCTTCCTTTTGAAAAACTGGCAGACATAGCGGTTGAAAGAGGGGAGGCTATAGAATCAGAGGTTCGAAGGATAGTGGAAAGGACCCTGGAACAGGTGGATCTTATAAAGACGGTTTACGATTCCAAGATAGCCAAACTTACAAAACCAGATGAGCTTCCGCCTGGTGTTTTAAAGGTGGTAAAGGTATATATAGCTGTAAAGAGAAAGCTTCAGGTAGGGGATAAAATGGCTGGAAGACATGGGAACAAAGGGGTCGTTTCAAAGATAGTTCCTGAAGAGGATATGCCGTATTTACCTGATGGGACACCGGTGGATATGGTTCTAAATCCATTGGGAGTTCCTTCAAGAATGAACATAGGCCAGATTCTTGAAACCCATCTTGGGTGGGCTGCAAAAGAGCTGGGACGTCAGCTTAACGAGTACCTGGAAAGGGAGTTTAGTCCAAATGCGCTTAGAAGAAAGCTGAAAGAGATCTATACCTCAAAGGAGGTAAGACGGCTTATCGATGAGATGAGTGATGAGGATGTTGTGGAATTTGTAAAAAGGCTTAAAGATGGTATACCCATTGAATCCCCTGTATTTGACGGTGCAAGCGAAAGTGAAATAAAGGAGATGCTTAGACTGGCTGGACTACCTGAGGATGGAAAGACAATTCTTTTTGATGGACGAACCGGGGAACCTTTTGACCAAAAGGTAGCTGTTGGTGTTATGTATATGTTAAAACTGCACCATCTTGTGGAGGAGAAGATACATGCACGTGCTATCGGTCCTTATTCTCTGGTTACTCAACAGCCGCTTGGTGGAAAGGCTCACTTTGGAGGCCAGAGGTTGGGGGAAATGGAGGTATGGGCGCTTGAAGCCTATGGTGCGGCTTACACGCTCCAGGAGTTCCTTACGGTTAAATCCGATGATGTGAGTGGAAGAACCAGGATGTTTGACTCTATTGTAAAGGGAGACCTAAACTTTGAACCAGGTCTTCCGGAATCCTTTAAGGTTCTTCAAAAGGAACTCCAGGCTCTTGCTTTGGATGTTGAGTTATTAGAGGAAAAAGATTTGAATGAAGAACAGAAGAAGGAATTACAAAAATTAGAGGGAGGAGGGTAAACGTGGATATAGATACCCTTTTTGAGAAACCAAAAAACCCTTCAGATTATGTGGCTGTAAAGATTTCCATTGCTTCTCCTGAGAAGATCAAAGAGTGGTCATACGGGGAGGTTAGGAAACCCGAGACAATAAACTACAGAACGTTTAAACCCGAGCGGGGTGGTCTTTTTTGCGCAAAGATATTTGGACCTGTAAAGGATTACGAGTGTTTATGTGGGAAATACAAGAGATTAAAACACAGGGGACACACATGTGAAAAATGCGGGGTGGAAGTGATACAGAGTAAGGTAAGACGTGAGAGGATGGGGCACATTGAGCTGGCTTCTGCGGTTGCTCACATCTGGTTTCTAAGGAGTATCCCAAGTAGAGTTGGTATGCTTCTAGATATGACTTTAAAAGATCTGGAGAAGGTTCTCTACTACGAGGCCTACGTGGTTCTTGATCCGGGTGCAACTCCTCTTAAATTTGGAGAGGTTCTAAGTGAGGATAGGTATAGGAGGTTGCTTGAGGAATACGGTAATACCTTTAAGGTTGGAATGGGGGCTGAAACAATAAGAGAGATGTTAAAGAAGTTAGACCTTGTTGAGCTATCCGAGCAACTTAGGGTTCAGATGAAAAATGCTAACTCTCCAATTAAGAGAGCACGAATTGCAAAGAGGTTAAGGATTGTAGAGGCTTTTAGAAAATCCAAAAATCGCCCAGAGTGGATGATCCTTACCAGGATTCCTGTTCTTCCACCTGACTTAAGACCTCTTGTTCCTCTGGATGGAGGGAGGTTTGCTACTTCCGATTTAAATGATCTCTACCGCCGTGTTATAAACAGGAACAACCGTTTGAAAAAGCTGCTTGAACTTGGGGCTCCTGACATAATTGTGAGAAACGAAAAGAGGATGCTTCAGGAGGCGGTAGATGCACTTTTCGAGAATGGACGACGTGGAAGACCTGTACTTGGACATAACCATCGCCCTCTTAAGAGCCTAAGTGATATCATTAAGGGGAAACAGGGAAGATTCAGACAGAACTTGCTTGGTAAAAGAGTGGACTACTCAGGACGCTCTGTTATAGTGGTGGGTCCTGAACTTAGACTACATCAGTGTGGACTACCAAAACAGATGGCCCTTGAGCTTTTTAGACCTTTTATATACCAGAAGCTGGAGAAGTGGGGAGCTGCTGCAACCATAAAGATTGCTAAAAAACTCGTTGAACAAGAAGCTCCTATTGTTTGGGATGCCCTAGATGAGGTTATAAAAGAGCATCCTGTGCTCCTTAACCGTGCTCCCACTCTGCACCGCCTGAGCATTCAGGCCTTTGAACCAATACTTATTGAGGAGAAGGCAATTCAAATTCATCCGTTGGTTTGCCCTGCATATAACGCCGATTTTGACGGCGATCAAATGGCGGTTCATGTGCCCCTCTCTATAGAAGCTCAAACTGAATGCAGAACCCTTATAATGTCAACCAACAACATTCTCTCTCCTGCCCACGGAAAACCTATAATCCTGCCCACTCAGGATATAGTGCTTGGTATCTATTATATGACCAGAGAAATGCCCTTTGTTAAGGGTGAGGGAAAGGTGTTTTCCTCTATTGAGGAAGTTAGAATGGCCTACGATGCGGGAGCTGTTGGCTTGCATGCCAGGATAAGTGTAAGGATTAATGGAAAGATGTACGAAACCACTGTTGGTAGGGTTTTGCTTTATGAGATTATGCCAACGAAGGAAATTCCTTTTGAGCTTGTCAATAAGGTTATGACCAAGCGGGCTATAGAGGACTTAATAGATAACTGTTTCAGGCTAGCTGGGGGTAAAAACACCGTTTTGCTTGCAGATCGCCTGAGGACCTTGGGATTTGAGTATTCCACCTTGGCTGGGATATCTATCTCAATCGATGATATGAGAATTCCAAGAAAGAAGCAGGAATTGCTTGAGAAGGCTTATAATGAAGTGCTTAAGGTTCAGAATCAGTATTCTCAGGGGCTTATAACCGATGGTGAAAGGTACAATAAGGTTATAGATATATGGGCAAAGACAAGTGATGAAGTTGCTCAGGAGATGATGAAAGAGCTATCGGTTGATATTGTAAGGGATAAAGATGGAAAGGAGATAGTGAAGCCAAGCTCTAATCCTATTTACATGATGGTTGACTCTGGGGCAAGGGGAAGTCAGGCCCAGGTTCGTCAGCTTGCTGGGATGAGAGGTCTTATGGCAAAGCCATCTGGAGAAATCATTGAAACCCCGATTACATCGAACTTCAGAGAGGGGCTTACCGTGCTACAGTACTTTATCTCAACACATGGTGCAAGAAAAGGGCTTGCAGATACGGCTTTAAAGACTGCGAATGCCGGTTACCTGACAAGAAGATTGATTGATGTGGCTCAGGATGTAATGGTTACCGAGTATGACTGTGGAACCATAGAAGGAATAACTGTTAGCGACCTTGTGGAAGGTGGAGAGATTATAGACAGGGTTGGAGAAAGGGTGCTTGGACGTGTTGCTTTAGAGGATATAAGGGATCCTGTTACTGGAGAGATAATAGTAAGGGCAAATGAAGAGATAGATGAGGTTGCTGCAAGGAAGATAGATGAGGCTGCAAGTATTACTGAGGTAAAGATTAGATCTGTTCTCACATGTGAGGCACGTTATGGTGTGTGTGCGCTTTGTTACGGAAGGAATCTGGCTACTGGTAAACTGGTAGACATAGGAGAGGCTGTTGGGATCATTGCGGCTCAGTCAATAGGAGAACCTGGTACTCAGCTTACCATGAGAACATTCCACATTGGAGGTGCTGCAAGTCAGAGGGTTGCTGAAAGCACACTTGAGGCTCAGCATGACGGTTACGTAAAGCTAATCGGGGTAAGGACCGTTAGAAACAAAGAGGGGAGACTTGTTGTAATAAACAGAACTGGAGTTCTTACTATAGTTGATGATAAGGGATACGAAAGGGAGAGGTATCCTCTGGTGCTTGGTGCCAGATTGAGAGTTGAAGAAGGTGAGTTTGTTAAAAGTGGCACCCTGCTTGCCGAATGGGACCCCTATACAACACCGTTTATTTCTGAGTTTAGTGGAAGGGTAAGCTTCCAGGACCTTGAAGAGGGAGTAAGCATGAAGGAGCAGGTCGATGAGGTAACAGGAATTTATAAGAAGGTGGTTATAGAGTCCAAAAATCCAGACCTTCATCCCGCTATAGTTGTTACGGATGAAAGCACAGGCAAGAGCGTACAGTACACTCTTCCGGTGGGAGCACTCATAGAGAAGAACGAAGGGGACATGGTATACGCTGGAGATATACTTGCAAAGATTCCAAGGGAGACTGCAAAGACAAAAGACATTACCGGAGGGCTTCCAAGGGTGGCTGAGTTGTTTGAAGCAAGGATTCCAAAGGAACCTGCCATTGTAAGCGAAATCGATGGCGTTGTCTCCTTCGGAAAGGATCTAAAAGGAAAAAGAAGGATAATTGTAACTCCTGACGTTGGTGAGCCAAAGGAATATCTGGTTCCAAGGGGTAAACACGTTCTTGTAAGGGAAGGCGAGAGGGTTAAAGCCGGGGATCAGATAGTGGATGGTGCTGTAAATCCTCACGATATTCTAAGGATTCGTGGTGAGAAGGCCCTTGCCAGATACCTTGTGGATGAGATACAAGAGGTCTACAGGCTTCAGGGCGTAAAGATAAATGACAAGCACATAGAGATTATAGTGAAGCAGATGTTAAAGCGTGTTCGAATAAAGGATCCTGGTGATACTGCATTTCTCGTTGGAGAGGCTGTTGAGAAGAGGGTATTTTTTGAAGAAAATGAAAAGATAATTGCCCAAGGCGGTAAACCCGCTTCGGCTGAGCCTCTTCTACTCGGTATAACAAGGGCATCTCTTAGTTCTGATAGCTGGCTTGCTGCTGCATCATTCCAGGAGACCACCAGGGTGCTTACAGAGGCTGCGTGTGAGGGTAAAGAAGATTACCTAAGAGGCCTTAAAGAAAACGTTATAATGGGTAGGTTAATCCCTGCGGGAACTGGTTTGCCAAGATATAGAAACATAGAGATTGAGGTAGTAGCTCCAGAGGAGATTACAGTTCCTGTTCCAATGGAAGAGAACAAGTAGAAGGTTTGGTTTCTTAGATGGAAGAAAGTGCAGTGCTTGATATGGATAAAACGTATGAACCAAGAAAGGTTGAAGAGAAGTGGTATAGGTTCTGGATTGACAAAGGTTTTTTCAGGGCCTCTACCACATCTCAACAACCTCCTTTCTCCATAGTTATTCCGCCACCAAATGTAACTGGTTCACTTCATATTGGTCATGCTCTAAATAATACCCTTCAGGATATACTGAATAGATACAAAAAGATGAAGGGGTTTAATGTGCTCTGGGTTCCTGGAACTGACCACGCTGGAATTGCTACCCAGACCATAGTTGAAAGGGAACTGCTTAAAGAAGGGATAAAGAGGGAGGATCTGGGAAGAGAAAAGTTTGTAAAGCGGGTGTGGAAATGGAAAGAGGTTTACGGAAAGAGAATAATAGAACAACTCCAGAGGTTAGGAGCTTCATGTGACTGGTCCAGAGAGAGATTTACAATGGATGAGGGATTTTCTCTAGCGGTAAGGGAAGCCTTTGTAAGGCTCTATAACGATGGTCTTATCTACAGAGGGCACTATCTTGTAAACTGGTGTCCAAGGTGTGAGACAGCTCTCTCGGATCTGGAGGTTACCCGTGAGGAAACGAAGGGGAAATTATACTATCTTAAGTACCCTATTTTATCTGAAGATGGTTCTTCTGATGGGTTTGTTGTTGTTGCAACAACAAGACCTGAAACTATGTTAGGGGATACTGCTGTTGCAGTAAATCCCAACGATAGTAGGTACAAGCACCTTGTGGGGAAAGAAGTTCTGCTTCCAGTTGTAGGGCGAAGAATCCCTATAATTGCAGACGATAGTGTGGATATGGAGATGGGAACGGGTGCTCTAAAGATTACACCTGCTCATGATTTTACAGATTTTGAGATTGCCAACAGACACAACCTGCCAAAGATACAGATTATGGATTTTAGGGGAAGAATGAATGAGAACGCAGGAAAGTATAAAGGGCTTGATAGGTTTGAGTGTAGGGCGCGTATAGTTGAGGACTTTGAAAGGGAGGGAATTCTTCAGAAGATTGAGGAGTACAACCTGCAGCTGGGAAAGTGTTATAGGTGCGGTACTGTAGTTGAGCCAATGCTTTCTCTTCAGTGGTTTGTTCATACTCCTCCTCTTGCACATCCTGCTATCCAGGCTGTGGAAGAGGGAAGAACAAGGATAATACCTGAGGGCTGGAAAAACACTTATTTTGAGTGGATGAGAAACATAAGGGACTGGTGTATATCAAGACAGATATGGTGGGGGCACAGGATCCCGGCATGGTTCTGTAGAGACTGTGGTGGGATAACGGTCTCTGTAGGTGAACCTAAGGTGTGCAGACACTGTTTGTCTCCTAATATAGAACAGGAAACGGATGTTCTTGATACGTGGTTTAGCTCTGCTCTTTGGCCTTTTGGTGTATTTGGCTGGCCAGAGCAAACACAAGAACTTAGGATATTTTATCCTACCTCTGTTCTTGTTACCAGTTTTGATATCCTGTTTTTCTGGGTTGCACGTATGATGATGATGGGAATAAGGTTTATGGGTGATGTTCCCTTTAGGGATGTCTATATCCATGCTCTTGTGAGGGATGAGAAAGGCGAGAAAATGAGCAAGACAAAGGGAAATGTTATTGATCCACTAGACATAATGGATGAGTACGGAGCCGATGCCTTAAGGTTCAGTCTAACCGCTCTTGCTGCTCAGGGAAGGGATATAAGACTCTCCTTACCGATAATAGAAGGATACAGGAATTTTATGAACAAGATCTGGAATGCATCAAGATTTGTTTTTCTAAACATTGATGGAAAGTTAAGGGGCGAATACAGTGACTCTTGGTTTTCCTTTAAAAGTGAAGAACTCTCTGTAGCAGATAAATGGATACTTACACGTCTTAACAGGGTTATAAGAGAGGTAGAAGAGTCTTTAGAGAAATATGAATTTGATAAAGTTGCACGCCTTATCTATCAGTTTATATGGGGTGATTTTTGTGATTGGTATATAGAACTTGTAAAGCCAGTGTTAAGTGGAAATAACACTGGTGCAATTAAACGAACGCAGGCAGTCTTAATAAAAGTGCTTGCATCCTCCCTTCAACTTCTCCATCCTATTGCTCCTTTTATAACCGAGGAGTTGTACTCAAGGCTTCGAGGAATAGGCTTTACTTTAAAGACCCCGGGTGGTGAGGATGCCGAAAGCATAGCGGTTAGTTCCTATCCCGTTTTTAAAGAAAATGAGATCTTTGAGGATGCCCATCAGGAAATAGAGTTCATTAAGCAGGTTATAGTGGGTATAAGAAATCTAAGAGCGGTTGTAAGAGCACATCCTTCATCTAAAGTAGATGTTATTTTGGTACCGGATAATGAAGCTGTTCTTGAGAGGATTAAAAGGAACAGTGATCATATAGCGAATCTATCCAGAGCATCAGTTATCATTTCTCAACATGAGAAACCCAAAAAGGCAATTGCTCAGGTTGTAGAGGGGCTTCAGATTTTCCTACCTGTAGAGGGGTTAATAGATGTTGACAGGGAAATGGAAAGAATTAAGCGGGAGATATCAAAGTTGATAAAGGACCTTGAGGTCTCTCAGAAAAAGCTATCCAACCGGGATTTCCTTGAGCGTGCTCCAGAGGATGTGGTGGAAAAGGAAAGAGAGAAGTTTGAAGAGTTATCCCAGAAGAAACGAAAAATGGAAGAAGTCCTTGAGAAACTAAAAGAAGTTGGGACGTAGAAAGGCATTATCTATCAAAAAGCCTAAGTTGCCTTATCTTGATTTCTGAATCTACTATTTCCACAGGATAGTTTCCGGTAAAGCAAGCATCGCAGAAGTTCTCTTTGCCGTGCATCTGCTTGTAGCTTGTTACAGCCCTCATTACCCCTTCTAGACTCAGGTATCCAAGTGTATCTGAAGTTATGTATTTGTTTATCTCGTCTATATTTAGTGAGGAGGCTATCAATTCCTCACGTATTGGGGTATCCACTCCATAGTAACAGGAAAAACACATTGGGGGGGAGCTTATTCTCATGTGAACCTCTTTTGCTCCTGCAGCCCTTATCATCTTTACAATCTTTCTACTTGTTGTTCCTCTGACAATTGAATCATCGACTATTACCACTCGCTTTCCCGAGAGAACTTCTCTTATCGCATTTAGCTTTACCTTTACCCCAAAGTTTCTAATTGACTGCTGTGGTTCTATAAATGTCCTTCCCACATAGTGACTCCTAAGTAACCCAAGCTCTAGTGGAAGCCCTGATTCTTCAGAGTAACCTATTGCTGCAGGTACCCCAGAGTCAGGAACAGCTACAACTATATCTGCGTTGGCAGGTTGTTCTCGTGCAAGCTGTTTTCCTAACTCTTTTCGTATCTGGTAAACATTTCTGCCAAACAAGAAACTGTCGGGCCTTGCAAAATATATAAACTCAAAAACACAGTAAGCGTGTCTTTTAACCTCTGGAAACGGCTTTATAGATTCAATTCCTCTTGAGCTAACCACAACAACCTCTCCTGGCTCCACCTCTCTCTCAAATGTAGCTTCTATGAGATCAAAAGCACAGGTCTCTGAGGCAAACACTACAGAATCCCCAAGCCTTCCCATAACCAGGGGCCTAAATCCAAAGGGATCACGTACCGCTACCATGGATTCCGGGGAGAGAAACAAAAGAGAGTAGGCTCCCTTGCACATAGAAAGGGCTTCTACAATACGTCTTATTGGGTTTTGTTCTCTTGACCTTGCGATTAGGTGTACTATTACCTCGGTATCGGTTGTGGATTGAAATATTGCTCCGTTCTGCTCAAGTTCTTCTCTTAAAGTCTTTGCGTTTGTTAGGTTACCATTGTGCGCTATTGCAAGTTCACCAAGAGAGTAGGTAACCACAATGGGTTGGGAGTTTTTGGGATGGCTTGAACCTGAGGTGGAGTATCTTACATGGCCTATTGCATTTTTTCCTGGAAGTTTTGACAGAACGTCTTCGGTAAATATATCGGATACAAGCCCCATATCCTTGTAGGTGTACAATCGAAAACCATCCGAGGTAACGATCCCTGCACTCTCCTGACCACGATGCTGTAGTGCATGAAGCCCCAAATATGTAAGGTTTGCGGCTTCAGGATGTCCATAGATTCCAAATATTCCACACTCTTCTCTTATTTCTTTAAGCATGTTTTTTAAGAATATCTTCAAAACCGAATATCCAAGCCTTATAGGCTTCGGATACTTTGGTATTTATTAGCCCCTTTATGAATATCCTGTTTCCTCCTACCCTACCTATCACATTTAAGGGAATACCATACTTTAGGGCAATCCTTTCCAGAGAATTGAGGTTCTTCTTGTCCAGCGATACCAACACCCTTGATTGAGATTCCCCAAATAAAACCACATCTTCTCTCAGGGTATTCTCTAGGAAGTCTATCTCAACGCCTATCGGCCCATTGGGTGTAAAACAGGATTCAGCAAGTGCAATTGCTAGACCCCCCTCTGAGATATCATGTGCAGAGTTTATAATTCCACTGGTTATGGCCTCAAGTAAGGTTCTAATAAGCCTTAGTTCCGTATCTAAGTCCAAACTTGGGGGTAATCCCATAACCAGCCCGTGTACTAGCTTAAGGTATTCGCTTCCTCCAAGTTCTTCTTTTGTGTTCCCAAGGAGCACTACAAGGTCTCCTTCCTTTTTAAACCACTGGGTGGTAAGTTTTCCTATATCTTCGATAAGTCCTACCATTGCGACGGTTGGGGTAGGATAAATCGCTTTCCCTTCGGTTTCATTATAAAAGCTTACGTTACCACTTACAACCGGGGTATTTAGTTTAACTGCAGCCTCTGACATCCCATCAATGGATTGTTCAAACTGCCACATTATTTCTGGCTTTTCTGGATTGCCAAAATTAAGGCAGTCTGTAAATGCCAGGGGTATTGCTCCAGAACAGGCAAGATTTCTTGCACTTTCTGCTACAGCAATTGCTGCTCCAGTGTAGGAGTCTAGATAACAGTATCTTGAGTTGCAATTTGAGGTTATTGCAATGGCTTTATTTGTTCCTTTTATCCTTATTATGGCTGCATCGGAGCCAGGAGCCACAACTGTGTTTGTTCTTACCATGTAATCGTACTGCTCGTATATCCAGCGTTTATTGGAGATGTTTGGAGAAGAAAGCAGGGAAAGAAAGGTGGAGTTAAGATTATCCGGTATAGGGATGCTTTCTAAATCCAGGTTTCTCGTCTTCTTTAGATAAGAGGGTTGCTTTGCCGGTCTTTTGTAAACTGGTGCTTTTTCGGTAATGGAATCTACAGGGATATCTGCAACCGTTTTTCCGTTCTCTACTACCCTTAATCTCCCACTGTCTGTAACCTCTCCAATCACAGCAAAATCAAGACCCCACTTTTTGAATATCCTTTCTGCAACTTCTTCCTTTCCCTTCTGAATCACAACAAGCATTCTCTCTTGGGACTCTGAAAGCATAACCTCATAAGGGGTCATTCCACTTTCACGTCTCGGCACCCTATCTATGTTTAGTGTGATTCCCGTTCCGGCTCTTCCTGCCATCTCAATTGAAGAGGAAGTAAGACCTGCTGCTCCCATGTCCTGAATTCCAACAACTATTCCAGTCTTAAAGAGCTCAAGACAAGCCTCAAGAAGTAGTTTCTCCGTAAAAGGGTCTCCAACCTGAACAGCTGGTCTTTTCTCCTGGGTTTCCCTTGTAAAGGTTTCAGATGCCATTACTGCCCCATGGATGCCATCTCGTCCGGTTTTTGATCCCACATACACTATTGGGTTACCTATACCCTTTGCCTGCCCCTTAAATATCTCATTTTTTCTCGTAATTCCAAGTGCAAAGACGTTAACAAGAGGATTTCCGTTGTAGCACTCTTCAAAGTATGTTTCTCCTCCTACCGTTGGTATCCCTATACAGTTTCCATACCATGATATCCCTGAGACCACACCTTCTAGAAGATATCTGGTAATGGGCAATTTAGGGTCTCCGAACCTAAGGGAGTCGAGTAGGGCTATAGGTCGTGCCCCCATGGTAAATATATCCCGTAGAATTCCACCAACTCCTGTGGCTGCTCCTTGAAAAGGTTCGATAAAGGATGGATGATTGTGGCTTTCCATCTTAAAGACAACACATATGCCATCCCCTATATCAACAACCCCTGCATTTTCTCCCGGACCCTGAACGACTCTTTCTCCTCTGGTGGGGAGCCTCTTTAGATGTATTTTGGAGCTCTTATAAGAGCAGTGTTCAGACCACATGGCGGCAAATATACCAATCTCTACTACATTTGGCTCTCTATTTAGCAGTTCTACTATTCTTCTATACTCTTCTTTTGTAAGTCCGTGGTCGAGGGCAATCTTTAGATTCTTCATATCAAGGTTTATTATACCTGTTTACTGTGTTGGAAACACTATTTCATATTTATAGCTTGACTCCATAAATTGCTTTCTGCTAGGGAATTCCAGACTTTAGGTCTTCTTCCCAGGTAAGGATTATATGTGTGTAAACATCATCATCCTGAACACCTCGTTTTACCTCTGATACGTGGGCGTAGTTGGAATCCAGGGCCTCTAGAATGTAGTCGATGGTTTTTTCGGGTTTGGATCTGTTACCACACACATAAACATCTATCGCGGCGTATCTTTTCTCGGGCCATGTGTGAATCGATATGTGTGATTCTGCAACAACGACAAAACCACTAACCCCCTTTGGCATAAACTTGTAAAAGTATGATGTCTTAATATCCATGTCCCCTTTCTTTGCTGCCTGAATAAGTATTTCACTGATTAACTCTGCATTTGAGATTATATCTTCATTACACCCTGAGGCCTCTACTATGTAGTGAAATCCCACAGTATCCATGTTTATATCCTCCTTGTATATCTATCTTTTGTTTTTCTTCTTTAATCGGTTTTCATAACACTAAAAACTCTGATAACAGGTGGTATGTATCCTTAAAGAAACCGTTCTAAGAGCTTGTTTATCGCTTGTAAGTATATATGCAACCAAAGATTTTATTCACTCTATGTTTTAAAAGCAAGTTCTTGATTGCAAAAGATATGGTTGATTTGAGTGAATTCAAATATCAGGTAAGCTTTGTTGGTATGAGAAAAAGGGTTCTTGTTGCAATGAGTGGGGGAGTAGATAGTGCTACAACCGCAGCCCTGCTAAAGAAACAGGGGTACGATGTAATAGGTGTAACCATGCAACTCTGGGATTATGGTCAGGGGGAAAGTGGATGCTGTTCTTCAGATGATATAAGAGATGCTAGGCGTGTAGCAGAGCAGATAGGTATACCTCATTATGTTCTAAACTATATAGATCTCTTTAGGAGATACGTGGTTAGTGATTTTATTAATAAGTATCTTTCCGGAAAAACACCGAGTCCTTGTATACTTTGCAATCAGTTTATGAAATTTAATTTTCTTCTAAAGAAGGCATTTGAGCTTGGGGCTGATTATCTGGCAACAGGTCATTATGCAAGGATTGGGTTTGATGAAGCCAAGGGGAGGTTTTTCCTGGCAAAGGCATTTGATGTGAAAAAGGATCAGTCATATTTTCTCTTTACCCTTACCCAAAATGAGCTCAAAAGGCTTCTTTTCCCATTGGGCTCAATGACCAAGGAGCAGGTAAGGGAATTGGCAAAGCAGATGAATCTAAGGGTTGCAAATAAGCCTGACAGTCAGGAGGTTTGTTTCATTACGGGCGGGGACTATAGAGAGTTTCTCAAGAGGCAAAGTGGTAGGCCTGATGGGGAAAGGGGAGAGATTGTTGATACGGATGGGAATGTACTTGGCTATCACAACGGTATATTCTCTTTTACAATAGGGCAGAGAAGGGGGATAGGGATTGCACGTGGCAAACCAATGTACGTTGTAAAGATAGATCCTTTAACTAATAGGGTTATAGTGGGAGAGGAGAAGGACATCTTTAGAACCACTCTTATTGCAGATAATGTAAGCTGGGTTGAAGAACCTCCTTCGGGAGAGATTGAGGTAAAGGCTAAGATAAGATACCGGCATATGGAAAGTGATGCTGCTGTTAGATTGCTCTCTGATAACGAGGTGTATGTTGAGTTTAGAGACCCTCAGCGGGCTATGACTCCGGGCCAGGCAATTGTATTTTATAAGGGGGAAAGGGTATTGGGGGGAGGCTGGATTAAAGAGGTACTTTAAATATGAAAAGAGTCTCGGTTGTTACATTAGGGTGTAAGGTTAATCAGTACGATACAGCTGCTATTCTTAATATGCTACCTGAGGGTAAGTACAGGTGGGTTCCTTTCCCAGAGGAAGCTGATGTGTATGTTATAGATACCTGTACCGTAACCCACAAAGCTGATGCAGAAGCAAGACACTACATTCATCGGGCAAAAAGGATAAACCCAAACGGGGTTGTGATTGTTACCGGATGCTATGCCCAGGTATCACCTGAAGAGATACAAAGTGTGGAGGGGGTTGACTATATTGTTGGGAACTCCGATAAGTTTTCGGCACTGATAAGGCTTATCAGGGAGGGAGAGCCGCAGAGCAAACCAAAAGTCTTTGTCTCTGACCTTTTTAAGGAAAAGAAGAGGGCATTTGAATCTCCTGAGATACGGTATTTCCCAGAGAGAACAAGGGCTTTTTTAAAGGTTCAGGATGGATGTAACTATAGATGCACTTTTTGCATTATTCCTTATGCAAGAGGTTTCTCAAGAAGCCTGCCTATAGATGAAGTTTTAAGGCGTATGAGGCTTCTTGTAGATTCAGGGTACAAGGAGATTGTCCTAACGGGTGTTCATCTTGCAAGTTACGGTAGGGATATAGGAACAAGCCTTCTTGAACTTCTTAAGAGGATTGAGCAGGAAAAGATGGTAAAAAGAGTGAGATTGACATCTCTGGATCCGGCTGATGTCACATACGATTTTATACAGTTTGTTGCGGATTCTGAAACAATATGTCCTCAGTTTCATGTTGCCCTTCAGAGCGGAGACAGAACCATCTTGAAGAAGATGAGAAGGAGATATACTCCTGAGAGGTTTATAGATTGTATAACCCGGATAAGGGAGAAGATACCTGAGGCTGCTATTGGAACAGACGTTATGGTTGGTTTTCCAGGGGAGACCGAAAAAGAGTTTTGGAATACCTATAACCTAATAAAGGAATCCGAACTCACTTACCTTCATGTTTTTCCTTACTCAAAGAGAAAGGGAACCCCTGCGGCCTTAATGCCTGATCAGGTAAGTTCCCAGGTAGTTAAGGAACGAAGTAAGATACTTAGGGAGCTTGGAATACAGAAAAAGATAGAGTTTTACAGGAGGTTTATCGGGAAGAAGTTGCCTGTTCTTGTTGAAAGAAGGTCAAAGGGAACGACCCCCAATTATATAAGTGTAAGGCTTCTTGGAGATACCGCATTGGGTATTGGAGATGAAGTTATGGTAGAGGTAAGGGATGTGGTAGGGGAAGAAGCTTTAGGGGTTTTATGCTCTTTCTAAAGGTTCCTATGTTGCTTGCTAAACCCTCTTTTTATCCATTACTGCTCCTTCTGCTTACACTGGTTCTTTTTAAGCCCAACATCTGCTTTGGAGGAAAAAAGGATGCACTTAAGATATGGGTGATTTCTGATATTCAGCCAAGAGATAGGGATCAGCGAGAGGAATTTAGAAGGGCTATTTTAGATATAAACAAAAACGTTCCGGATATAGACTTTGTTATAGTTGCAGGGGATATTGTTGATGGAGCTCAAGAAGAGGATTTTAACTGGTATCTCTCATTGAAAAAGCTTTCTTATATAAAGGAATGGTATGAGATTGCAGGTAACCATGATTTAAAACTAAACAGGGGAGAGGGTTATAGGGAAAAAATCAGAAAAGACCTTTACTACTCTATTACTAAGGGTAATATTCTTTTTTTGTTTATGTCGGATGAGCTCAGGGGAAAGCCAACCGAGATTTCCAATAAAACTTTCCTTTGGTGGAAAAACCAGGTGACCGGTAATCAGGATAAAATAATCGTTGTGGTTACACACGCCCCTCTTGAAGGTAGTGGAATACCTTTTTCCTCGCTGCATGATAGGCAGATTCTCGATTCTAAGCGCTTTGTAGAGGTTTTAAAGAACTACAGAGTTGATCTCTGGTTCTCTGGTCACATTCATCTTCCTCATTCATTTACAAACAATATCGTAAAGAAAGGGGAATATGGAGGAACGGTTTTTGTAAATGCCTCATCGATTCGAACTGAACTTTTGGGGTTAAAGCCTTCTGAGTCGAGAATAGTTACCTTTTATTGTGATTCCAACAGAGTTACTATAAGATCCCGAAACCATTCTAAAGAGGGGTTTAACAAGGCACTTGATGTGGAGTTTAGGCTTCCGGTTAAATACGATTGCAATTGATCTAAAGCACCTTCTTCTTCCTCTGAAGGTAGTCAACAAGCAGGTATCTACCAAGCTGGTTGGGGGTTGTAAAAAATGCACGCCCCTTGTTTATTCTTGTCATCTCCTCAACGAATCTTCGTAAGGATGGGCTATCATCGAGCATAAATGTATTTATGGTTATTCCCATACCGGTTAAACGCTTTACCTCTTTTAGGGTTTCAAATGTTGCTCTTGGACTCAGCCCACCAAAGAACATTGGAAGCTCTACTTGAAGGTATCCATCAAGGAAGTAGGCAGTAGGTTGTCCATCTGTTATAAGTATAACCTGTTTATTTGGAGTTTTTTCTCTTGCAAGAATCTTGGATGCTAGGATCAGAGCTTCTTGAATATTTGTAAATGGATCGTTTGAATCCCAGGTGGTTGTTGCAAGCTGCTCTGTTGAGAGAAGCCGTGCTCTTGTAGAAAACCCTACTATGTAGAGGTTATCTCGTGGGTACTGTGTTCTTATAAGATGGTCAAGAGCAAGTGCAACACGTTTTGCCGCAGGGAACCTTCCTTGAAAGCTCATTGACCAACTGAGATCTAATAGCAGCACATTGGAGGACTGTGTGTGGTGTTCCATATCGTACACTTCAAAGTCCTCAGGTGCAACCTTTATGGGACTTTTTTGGGACCGGCGAATAAGAGATTTTTTGAGTGTTCCTATTACGTTTAGGTTAAAGGGATCACCGAATTCATATTCTTTTGTGTTTTCCGTTTTTATTGCACCATATCCCCGTTGGGAAGTTTCATGTCCCCCAAATCTGTATTTCTTAAGAGATGAGAAAATATCCCTTAGTGCGAGTTCGCCTAACTTTCTTATGCCTTTTGGGGTAAGTTCTGTATATGGACCACGTGTTTTTATAAAGCCGTGTTGCTCAAGAGTGGATTTTAGCTCCTTAAGAAGAACAAAGGAGTCATGACTTTTCTCATCCAGCATTTCTTTTAAATCTGCAGGATTTATTTTTTCAAAATTGCCAGCCAAAAGGTTGTGTTCAAGGCTCTCTATTCTGTTGAATTCTTCAATAAGCCTTAGTGTATCTTCAAAATCAAGAGGGATTTTACCTTTGAACCTCTCTCTGTATCGGTACGTAAAATTCTCAACCTTCTTTATCTCATCCAGCCTTTCTTTGAGCTTTTTGAATCTTTCTTCCGCCTCAGCACTCATGAAATCGTATTTTGAAAGGCTCTCTATTGCAGCACTCAGTTTGTCTGGGAGATTTCTTAGAAAGTTCTTTCTACGCTGATATTCGGGAGATATTATGGATAGGTTTCTCTTTAGCGTGCTTAGCTCTTTCTCTACTATTTGATTTAACTCATTTTGAACGCTTTTAAGGGATTCATTCAGGTTGTACTTTTGGAAACTCATCTCTTTATGCCTTAAAAGGCGTGATCGAAGTTCATCTATGCCCATGATCTGCATACTTGCTCCACGGATTCCCTGCTTCATAATCCATTCGAATGCTTCATCCGGGGTCCAACCTTCCATAAGAAAATTGGAGAACTCTTTAAAGAAGTCCTCTGCTTCCAGATTGAACTTACTCTGGGTTCCATCCCATTTTAGATATCTGTAAGTGGTAGTCATTTGTAAATTATCTTCCCCTTTACTTTTTCTTTGTTAAGCTTGTTGCTTAAGTGAAGACCTTCCAGAATGAATTCAACCGCTGAGGCTATCTGAGCTGGTGTTTGCTCTATCTGAAGTACATCTATACATTTTTTAAGACCTTTTATCTCCCTTACACCGGCAAGGTATTCTTCAGAAGGCATTGTATCTGAGACTTCTACGTACCCGTGTTCAAAGCTTTCAAGGAACTCAGAAAAGATGTTTAATGAGGGAAAGTAAGAATCAAAGACCAGTTTTATAACACGTTTTAGCAGTTTCTCCACTATACTTGCTTCAGATACCTCTTCTCCAAGGTACTCAAGTTCTATCTTTCCTATTGTTGAGGGTATAATTGCTGGGAAATCCGTTATTCTTGGAGCAACTTCGCGTTCTCCAAGCCTAATTCCTCTTTTTTCCGCTGCTGCTATTATGCTTTCATAGTTTGCTATGGTTGTTCTTACACTAACACCTGAACGTTGATTTATTTCATGAGAACCACGTGCCTGAAAGGTTAACTCTGCAATTATCTGTTTTATAAAATGGGGTACCTTTACGGTATAACCCTCCCTTGGCATTATGTGGGCTTCTTGTTCCATAATCTTTATTTCCGTTTCCCTGTTTAACGGATAGTGAGTTCGAATCTGTGCCTGAAACCTGTCTTTCAGTGGGGTTATGATCCGTCCTCTGTTTGTGTAATCCTCTGGGTTTGCTGTGGCAACTATACAGATATCGAGAGGAAGTCTTATTTTATATCCTTTAATTTGTATATCTTTTTCCTCCATTATATTAAAAAGTCCCACCTGAACCTTTTCTACCAGATCTGGAAGCTCGTTTATGGCAAATATTCCTCTGTTGCTTCTGGGAATGAGACCAAAGTGTATGGTCAGCTCATCAGATAGGTATCTACCCTCCGCAACCTTTATTGGATCCACTTCACCTATTAAGTCTGCTATTGAGACATCAGGGGTTGCAAGTTTCTCTCCGTATCTGTCTTCTCTTCTAATCCACTCTATTTCCACCTTATCCCCAAGTTCCCTTACAAGGTCCCTGCACTTTTTAGAAATTGGAGCATAAGGGTTGTCGTTTACCTCACTTCCCTTTATTATGGGTACCTCTTCATCAAGAAGGTTGATAAGGGCTCTAATCAACCGGGTTTTTGCTTGTCCTCTTTCCCCTATGAAAATCATATCGTGTCCGGCAAGAATAGCGGTTTCTATTTGTGGGATTACTGTATCCTCATAACCTATAATGTTTGGAAAAACTGTTTCCCCTCTTCGCATCTTTTTAATAAGGTTCTTTCTCATTTCTTCTTTTACTGAAAGCACCTTGTATTCACTTGCCTTTAACTCCCCTATTGTCCTTGGTTTTTGAATCATATGGCTTCTTTTCCCTCCTGTGTTTTCCCTCTTAAACTCAAGATGTTAGATACAATTCCCTATGGATAATATCTGTAGCGTAATAATACCAACATCTCTCCAAATTATACTAATTATTTGAGATCATTTAAAGTCTTTTTTTCAGGGTGGTTCTGGAGTCTTTAAGACACTAGAAATTATCGTATGTTCTTATAGTAATTTATAAGTCTTGAAGGGGAGACTCCAAGATAGTAGAGTGTTCTCAAAGTCCACATCACAAGGAGAGTCTTTATTATCCCGTATTTTTCGAAGCGACGTGCACTTGCTTGTATGGGTGATTCTATCTCTACTCCAACTGGATATGCTCTTTTTATCCTTTTTACAAACTCAATGTCCTCCATTATTGGTATTTCAGGAAAGCCTCCAATCTTTTGAAATAGCTCTTTTTCCACAAAAATACCATAGTCTCCAAGTGGGGTTCTAGTAACCCTTGCCCTTAGATTTGCTCCCTTCTCTATTAATCTAAAGATCAGTTTATTGGATGAGAGTTTTATCGGGAACCATCCCCAAATTATCTTTTTTGAGTTGATCTCTTGCTTTAATAGTTCAAGCGATCTCATATCAATTAAGGTATCAGCATGAAGAAAGAGAAGATACCTGTTTTGGGCTTGGCTGGCTCCCAGGTTCATCTGAATTGCTCTTCCCCTTTTAGGGGATAAAAGAAGTTTTACTCGGGAATATCTCCTTACTGTATCTTTTGTGTGATCTTCACTTAGACCGTCTACAACGATTATTTCATCACTTGGAGAAACCATTTTACATAACCTGTCTAACATACCGCCTATGATCTTTGATTCGTTATACGTAGGTATTATAATGCTTACCATACGGATAAGATTAAATACATAGCTGTTTGGATTCAAGCTTTTTATCCTGAAAGTACAAGCAGGAATCTCTTTTTCATCTAAACCATCTAAACTCGTACTATATATCAAGTTTGAATTGGGGGAAAATTACGGTATGGCAAGAAATAAAGTCTTTGTGGCTATAGCGGTAACAGTGGTTTTAACCCTGCTTTTTTTGTTTTTTAAACTCGGTGAATTTGAGTTTTCTGCCATTACCCCTTTAAAGATAAGAGAATACCTTTTAAGCCTTGGTAAGGTTAGAAGTGCTTTTTTGTATGTACTTATTTATACTTTCTCTATAAGACCATTTGTACCTGTACCCCCAACTGTATATACAATTGCAGGGGGCTTTGTGTTTGGCTTCTTCTGGGGAACTATTCTAACAGTGATTGGGGCGACATTAAATGCCTCTATCTGTTTCTATATAGCAAGGCTGTTAGGAAGGGGATTTGTGGAAAGACTGTTCAAAGGCAAATTGAATAGGGTAGATGAGGTGCTTACCCGTAATGGATTTAAGGCTTTGCTTTTAATAAGAACCTCTCCTGTTGGTCCTCCTTTTGATGTTGTAAGCTACGTCTCTGGGATGTTAAAGGTACCTTTTAAGGGTTATGTGCTTGCTACAGCCTTAGGTATTGTTCCAGCAACGTCTGTATATTCTTATTTTGGAGGGGCTATTACGAAAAAAGGTGTAGCAGTGATGTTTGCGTTTTTCATGGTAGTAGTTTTATCTATTCTTTTGCCTTGGTTTATCAGAAGAAAAGGATGGAGGGTAGGTATTTAAAGAGAGATCCGGTTAAGAGTCAAATTCCTTTAGCTCTTTCTCGATTTTCTTTATGTACTCTATTTCAACAGCTGTGGGGTTGTCCTCAGTTATATCGGTTTCAGCATCCTTGCTTTCCTTCCTGGATCTGTAGAGAAAGAAAGAAGCAATTACTGTTCCTGCTGTAAGTGCAAGGGCTGGAAAAAGCCAAAGAACCCAGTTTATACCCTTTGGTGGAGGGGCTCCAAGTATCGAGTCTCCATATCTCTCTACAAAGTAGGCTATTATCTCTTCCTTGGATTTTCCTTCCTCGAGCTGTTTTCTTATTATAGCTCGCATGTTTTTTGCAAGTTCTGAGTTAGATTCTGCAACTACCTGACCCTGGCAAACTGGGCACATAAGAAGTGATGCAATTTCCCTGACCTGGGTATCTATATCTTTTCCGAGTGTATGTGAGGCTATTGGTGATAGTGCAAAGACTATGTAGATAACTATATAGCTTAGCTTTGTTACTGTTCTTTTAATCATCTCTCATTCTCTCTAACGGCGGTGTTTTTTGAACCTAAAAGTGACTTTTCCATAAAGTAGTCTACTATCTCGCTGGTAAGCTGACCAGCGTATTTCCCAACTATCTTACCTGTTGGGTCTATAAAGTAGGTTTCTGGTACCCCAGCAACTCCATAGTTGATTGCTATCTCTCCTTTTGGATCTGCTCCGTTTGGATAGTTTCCTCCAAATCTTGTAAGAAATGACAATGCACTGTCTTTATCATCCCATATATTTATACCTATAAATACCACGGGTTTTTCCCTGTATTTTCTCCACGAGGCTTCAAGTACAGGGGCCTCCTCTCTGCAGGGAGCACACCATGAGGCCCAGAAGTTAATAAGCACGGCTTTTCCCCTTAGATCAGAGAGCCTTAGCTTCTCTCCATTAAAGAGTTTAAGGGTAAAGTCCGGGGCCTCTGTGCCGAGAAGAGGAGAGGGGTGGATGGTTGCCCTGTTTCCAAAGAGTGCATAACCAAAGAGACCCAGTAGAAGAAGGATTATCAAGAAAGTGAGTAGTTTTAGTGTTGTCCCGAGTATCTTCATTTCTTAAGTCTCCGTTTATCTAGGTGGATATGGGGTTGCAGTTGAGGGGTATCCAGCATATTTAGAGTCCAGTATGCTTCTAATCTCATATAATGTTTTACCTTGAGCAAGTAAATCCCTGGTTGTAAGAGCAATATCTACACATACATTGCAGCCTGTACCGTGAGCATCCAGGATAACTGTACCATTTCCCCTTATTTCCTTGACAAAACAGCTTTTGTTACTTGTGTGCCCTATGCTGTTACATCCGCAGTAGCAAGCCATGTGCCTAAGTGCTTTATGCTCTAAGATGGCAAACTCATATGCTTCTTTTGTTGTCTCAGGTAGGGTGTAAAAGTAACCTGGAAGCTGTAACCGGTGCTTTTCTGTATTAGGTGGAGTGTGAACTGTAGTGGACATGGTTTTGTATATTGCAAATACTACAACTGCAGAAGCAATAACTGCGGTAGTTAAAATCAGCTTTCTTTTTCTCATTACAGTTACCCCTTAGATATTTTTATTTTACGTAAAAAAAAGAAATCGACAAACAACGAATGCTCAATCCTTTTAGTGAGTGTGAATATTATCTCTGTGGTTGTGATGGTGGTTGTTGTTGTCGTGTTCTTTATAGTTACTCTTCCCTAGCATGTTTTTATACTCTTCTTCTGAGATCTCAGGGAGCCTCTCTATGAATGCCACTATTGACCATAGCTCCTTATCAGTGTGGGTAGGACCAAATGCAGGCATACCTGTCATCTTAATACCGTGTTTTAGTATCCAGAAAAGTTCCTTTGAGTTCCATCTTCCTGCACTTTTTCCCAGATCAGGGGGCTTAGGGTTTAGGCCCTTACCTATCTCTGAGGGATCGATACCGGGTGCTCCATGGCAGGTAGCGCACATCTCTTCGTAATGGTGGGCTCCCTTTATTATATCGTTATCTGAACTGGAAGGCGGAGTTATGTTTTTAGCCCTGACCTGTATGGAACGGGTTTTTACCACTTCAAATACCTTTGAGGCAAGCTCGGTGTGGGGTTTTGTTGCAGCAACATTGTATATGCCTAAGTATACAAATACCGTAAATACCGCTACTACTATTACCACTAGAACTATTGTTGTTTTTAAAAAATTCATTTCTTGTTCTCCTCCTGTTTTAAGGTTCTTTCTTTCCATATTGCATAAACTGCAGGAATTATTACAAGGGTAAGGATAGTGGATGTAATAAGTCCCCCTACCATAGGTGCTGCAATCCTTTTCATCATATCTGCTCCTGCTCCATGGCTCCACATAAGGGGAAGAAGCCCCATTAGCATTGCCATAACGGTCATCATTTTTGGCCTTACCCGCTGTACAGCTCCATCGTGTATTGCTCTTGCTAGACTCTCTAGATCGTATCTTCCTTCTTTTATCATTTTGTGGTAAAACTCATCCAGATAAATTATCATTACCACCCCTGTTTGGGCGGCAAGGCCCGCAAGAGCTATAAACCCGACCCAGGTTGCAACACTCATGTTGTAGCCCAAGATATAAATTAGCCATATTCCCCCGATCGTAGCAAAAGGCACAGATAAAAGTATTATTGCTGTCTCCACAAGGTTGTTGAAGTTAAGATAGAGAATAACAAATATTATAAGAAGGGTAAGGGGTACAACTAGTTTTAAGCGCTCTTTTACCCTTAGCATGTACTCATACTGCCCACTCCAGGTAAGGTAGTACTTTGGTGGAAGCTTTACCTGGCTATTAACTATCTTTTTTGCTTCCTCCACATAGCTTCCTATGTCTCTTCCTTCTATATCTACGTATACGTATCCAACTTTTGTTGCCTCTTCAGTTTTTATCTCAGGTGGGCCCATTACTATACGGATATCTGCAAGCTGTGTTATTGGAATCTGGGCCCCAACTGGGGTTGGAACAAGCACCCTTTCAAGCTTGTGGATCTCATCACGCAGTTCCCTTAAGTACCTGACGTTTACGGGGTATCTCTCGGGGCCTTCTATGGTCTGGGTTATGTTGTTTCCCCCTATTGCTGCCTCTATTATATCCTCTACATCTTCTACTCTTAGCCCATAACGGGCGGCTTCTCTACGCTTAACGTGAAAGTCTATGTAGTATCCACCTGTTACCCTCTCTGCGTAGACGCTTCTTGTTCCTGGTATTCCTTGTAGTATTCCTTCGATCTCTTTCCCTATTTTTTCTATGGTAGAAAGCTCTGGTCCAAATATCTTTATCCCTATGGGGGTTCTTATCCCGGTTGTTAACATATCTACCCTTGCCTTGATGGGCATGGTCCATGCATTTGTAAAACCCGGTATACGAACCGTTTGATTAAGCTCGCTGATAAGCTCCTCTGGGGTTATTGTTCTTTCTTCAGGCCATATGAGTTGAAGAAACTTTTTTACTGGCTTGGGTGCCCAGCTTGAATACCATCTTTTCTCCGGAATCTTACGCCACTCATCCTCAGGTTTTAAGATTATGTTTGTCTCTATCATAGATAAGGGGGCAGGGTCAGTTGGGGTTTCTGCTCTTCCTACCTTCCCAAAAACCGTTTGAACCTCTGGAAAGCTTTTTATTATCTTGTCCCTAACCTGGATTACCTTCTGAGCCTCTGTAATTGATATTCCAGGGGTGGTCACAGGCATATCCATTAGAACCCCTTCATAGAGAGGAGGCATAAACTCTGAGCCTATCTTAAAGAACACGGGAACTGTAACTGCAAGGAGGATTAATGCAGTAAATACGGTTGTCTTCTTAAACCTTAAAACGAATCTTACCACCGGATCATATGCACTGATTAGGAACCGACTTACAGGATTTTTCTTCTCAGGCACTATTCTCCCACGAACTAAGATGGTTGCTAGGGCAACCGTTAGGGTTATTGATAGTATGGAGGCAAAGGCCATGCCAAAGGTTTTTGTATATGCAAGGGGTTTAAAGAGTCTTCCTTCTTGGTACTCAAGTGTAAAAACCGGAATAAAGGAAACGGTAATCACAAGAAGTGCAAAGAATATTGGTTTTCCAACTTCTTTCATAGCCTCTATCATTACATCCATCCTGTCTTGTTTCTTTCCCTGTTCTTCCCAGTGTTCAAGCCTCTTATGTATGTTTTCAACTATAACTATTGCGGCATCAACCATAGCTCCTATTGCAATGGCTATTCCTCCTAATGACATTATGTTGGATGTGATTTTCATATAATACATCGGAATAAAAGAAAAAAGGATTGCAAACGGGAGGGTAAAGATAACTACCAGTGCGGATCTAAAGTGCCAGAGAAACACAATACAGACTACACTTACAATGATACTCTCTTCTATGAGTTTTTCTGTAAGGGTTCTTATAGCCTTTCTTATCAGTTCAGAACGGTCATATGTTACAACCAGTTTTACTCCTTCTGGGAAAGCATCCTTAACCTCTTCTAGCTTCTTCTTTACCCTGTTAATTACGTCAAGTGCGTTTTCTCCAAACCGTGCAACCACAATACCTCCTACCACCTCTCCCTTTCCATCAAGCTCTGCAAGACCTCTTCGTATATCGGGTCCCAATTCTACATTTGCTATATCGTTTATTAGAACCGGGGTTCCCCTTTCTCCGTCTACAGATACAACTATGTTTCTTATATCATCCAGATTCTCTATATACCCCTTTCCCCTTACTATGTATTCTCTGCCAGTCCACTCTATTACCCTACCTCCAACGTCGTTGTTGCTTTTCCTTATAGCATCGATAACGGTTTTTAGTGGAATGTTATAGGCAAGGAGTTTATTGGGATCTACGTTTACTTGGTACTGTTTCACAAAACCTCCTACGCTTGCAACCTCTGCAACACCTGGCACACTCTGTAGCCAGTACCTTAGATACCAGTCCTGAAATGACCGTAGTTCTGAGAGGTCATACCTGCCACTTTCATCAACCAGGGCATACTCAAAGACCCATCCAACTCCGGTTGCATCAGGACCTAAGGTTGGGCTAACCCCTTCTGGAAGCTTTCCTCTTAGTCCAGCTAGGTACTCAAGTACACGGCTTCTTGCCCAGTATATATCTGTTCCGTCTTCAAAGAGAACGTATACAAAGGAGAACCCAAACATTGATATTCCCCTTACAACGGTTACCTTTGGTGCAGCAAGGAGGGTTGTGGTAATGGGGTATGTGATCTGGTCTTCTACCAGGTCAGGGCTTCTTCCAGGCCACTCTGTAAAAACTATAACTTGAGTGTCTGAGAGATCAGGAATTGCATCAAGTGGTGTATTCTTTAAAGCCCATATTCCCCATACCGTTAAGAAAATAACCCCAAGGAAAACCAAAAAGCGTTTCTTTGATGAGAATGTAATTATCTTCTCTATCATCGTTTGCTCTCCTTTTACCTTACGTTAATTTCAAAGAATCGAGAAACAGGTGTCTTTCCAGGTATTTGCACTGTAACCCTTACCTGCCATGACCCTCCCATGGGTATGTTTACCTCTGCTATATATAGACCATCTTTAACGTGCCTGCCTTCTGCTGAAACACTCATAGCCGGCATTCCCATAGAGGGCATTGGTGGCATATGAAGTAGAACATCTACTTTTGCATCTTTTATAGGGTTTTTGTCTTTGTCAGTAAGGGTAATCTTAAATGTGTTGTCTCCAACCTTGGGGAATTCTCCTTCCGGTGTAAAAGAGATATTTACCTCCTTTGGGGTTTCCGAAACTGTCTCGCTTCCTCCGTGCGCATGTCCAGGTGTCCCTGTGCCAAATGCTTCTATTGCTGCTTTAAGTCTGCTTTCGGAATCCACAAGGAAATTAGCGCTTCTTACAACTGTTTCACCCTCTTTTAGCCCTTTTAAAATCTCATAGTACTGACCGGCTTTTTGTCCAACTTTTACTTCTCTTGGTTCAAAGGCTCCATCTTCCATTGCAACGAATACTATTTTTCTTTCACCAGTGTCAATTACGGAATCCTCTGATATGGCCAGTTTCTCTCCAAGAGGTATTTTTAATTCCACATTTGCATACATACCGGGTTTCAGTTTGTTGTCTTCGTTTTTAAACTCAAACCTTACTTTTGCTGTTCTGGTCTTTGTTTCTAATGTGGGATAGATGTAGGTGACCTTTCCATGGAAAACCTCTCCCGGATAGTAGGAAAGGGTAAGGGTTGCTTCCTGTCCTTCCTTAATAAGTGGGAGTTCGTATTCATAGATATCTGCAAGAACCCAAACGGTTGATAGATCCACAATCTCAAAAATGACCTCATTTGGCATAATCATCTTCTCTGGAAATGCCTCACGCTTTGTAACATAGCCACTTATGGGTGAGTAGAGTGTAAGGTACTTAAGGGGTTTTCCGGTGTTTTCGACTTTCTTTATTTCTCTTTCCGGAATGTCCCAGAGTAGGAGCCTTCTACGGGTGGCTTCAAGCAGGGATCTTGCACTCGAGGATATCTCAGGGAAAGAACTTTTTCCAAATGAATCGTGGGCTTTAAGGGCAAGCAGGTATTCTTCCTGTGTAGATACAAGTTCTGGGCTATAGATGGTAAAAAGTGGTTCTCCTCTTTTTACGTATTTCCCCACGTAGTTTGCAAAAACTTCTTTTACCCATCCGCTGAATTTTACACTAACCCTTGCAATCTTTGTTTCATCAGCCTCGACTATTCCCACCGTTCTTATGTCTCTTACAAGTCTCCTTGTGGTTACCTCATCCGTTTTTATCCCAATAATCTGTTGTCTCTCAGGACTTATCCATACTGTTGTAAAACCTTCGGGGCTTTTAGGTTTATGTAGTGTGTTTGTTTCTCTGTTTTCTACCTTTTCCTCCGTTTTCTCTTCTGTTTGAGTGGTGTGTTTTTTGTGTTCCAAATCCTTTGATAGAGAGATTGCTATTGTTATAAGCATAAAGACAGACAAAAATGTAACAACGGTTTTAAGCACAATAGCGGTTTTTTTCATGTCTAAACCTCCTCAATTTTATCCATGATAAGACTCACGTAGTTATATCAACTATCTCTTCTATCCTTGCCAGGGCCTTCTGGTAGTTTGTGAGATGGGTATAGTATGTAAGTTCAAAGTTAAAAAGGGTTATCAGGTTATCCAGAAGGGTTAGGAAGTCTATGTTTCCTACCTGGTACCCGGCAATTGCCGATTCAAGTGATAGTGTTGCCTGTGGAATTATCCCCTCTTCAAAGAGCTTAAGAAGATTCTCTGAGGTTCTGGCAATTAGGTACTGGTTTTTAAGCTCGAAGAAAAGGGTTTGAGTTGTGCTTGTATAGCTCTGGCGTGCTGCTTCAAGTTTATTTGCTTCCTCTTCTATTCCCAACTTCTGCTTTCTCCAGAAGTAAATGGGTACTTTTATACCAAGGGTTACTTCCCAGACACCCTGCACTCCTCCCTCACTCATTCCCATTACACCCGGTGCTGCACCTAAAACAAAGTCGGGGAAGTACTCTTTTTTAGCAAGTTCTAAGGCCTTTTCCTCTCTTTTTATGGATCTCTCTTTTGCCTTAAGAAGTGGGGCCTTCTCTTGGGTAAGTTTGTAGAGTTCCTCAATAGATAGGCTAAAGGGGGTTTTCTTTATCTCCTGGGGTTTCCCAAGAGGTGAGTTAGGTGGTCGGTTTAGGAGGGTTCTTAATCTTGCTTCTATGGTTTCCTTTTTCTCTTTAAGTAGTTCAAGCTGTTCAATAAACCTTGATACCTCCACCTGGGCCTTTAGTACATCCTGCTGAATACCCTCTCCTACAGTGTATTTCGTCTCAGCAATCCTTAAAAACTTTTCAAGTAGGTCTTTATTTTTCTGCGTTATCTCTATTGATTTATCAATTAGGAACCAATCGTAATAGGTTTCTTTAAGATCAGCTATTACCTTTCTCAAAGTGGCCTTGTAGAGTTGTTCTTGTGCACGTGCTTCCTCTAGAGCTATCTTTTCCTTAAGGGAAAGTTTCCCAGGGAATGGAAATTCCTGCATAAAAGAGAAAAGAACCATGCTCATTGGTTCCTCATTTAGGGTTATGCGGTCAAAGCTTACGTTTCTCCATCCGATTCCAATAATGGGATCAGGTAGGGAACCCTCCTGATAAGGTCGCTTTGTGGAAGCTTCCCATTTTGCTTTTGCTTCCTTTATATCGGGATTGTTCTGTAGGGCTTCTTTTATAAGCGATTCAAGCGTTGTAACCTCACTGGCAAAGGATACTCTGGTAAGTAGTACTAGAATTAAAGCTAGCCCACTTATTAGTTTCATGTTCTCTCTCCCTTTTACGGTATTTATTGTGGTAAGGGTATATCTCTGGCTGGAAAAGTCCGTGTTTGTATTACACAGAATCCCTACAGCAACCAGAGATAGAGGAGTTTTAAGGGGTAGGTTCTATCATAGGATAAGGGAGAGGTTTTTAAGGAAAAGCTCAGGTGGTTTGAGTTTTACAAGCCTGCTTTCTACTATAGAAGGATAAAAAGCCTTTTCCCGCTCTATAACGTGTGAGATGTAGAAAAAGTTAAAAGCTAGGATGGCTTTGGCAAGAGAATTAAAGTCACTGTTTTGAGGGATGCTTGGTAGCATGTACTTACAGGTAAAAGATAGGTGTTTTGGTGGGTTTGTCTCTTTATAGGAGGTTTTAGCAGTGTTTGTGCCTTGGTGGTTACCCTCTGAAGTGGAATGACAGTTGGCTTCTCTTAAGGATATTTCCTGGAAGCAGAGATCAGCACACAAACCTGTGTAGCAAAAAAGCGTAACAAAAACAAAAAGCAGGCTAAGAAATCTCATTCGCCCTGTATTGTAATTTTGGTTCCTATAAAAGTCAAGGCAGGTTTTGGATTTAGAGTAAGGGGTTGTATATTTGGGCTAGAAAAAATTAAAATTATTACGTAATGGGTGGTAATAAGGGTGATTCGTTAAGAAAAAGGTTTGGAATAATTTTAGCAAATTTTATATCCAAGAACTATACCACCACAACGGTATTAGTTTCCTCTCTCGGGTTTATTTTCCCTTTTTTGTTTGTAATAAGCCTTCCGTTTTTATCTAAGAGTAGATTTGAGGTATTAGCAGATATTTTTGCAGTTGCCCTTATTAGCGTCTTGTTAGGAGCTATTTTTACGGTGTGCTCATTGTACATTCTAACCCTTCCTGTCTCTAGTTGTCTTAAGGTGCTTTATGAGTATCTAACTTATGGAGAAGTGCCCAAGTTGTACGAAATCTATTGTCTCAATAATAAGGTAAATAAAGAGAATACGCTTGATGGCAGCTTGATTCTAAGTTTGCTTGTTACTGATTATTTAACAGGTGTTTATAACCGTCGTTCGGCAGAGGTCTGTCTTAAGAAATGTGTAAATAGTGAGCAAACACCATTGCTTTCTCTTGCCATGCTTGATGTTGATAACTTAAGGTTTATTAATAACGAGTACGGGCATAGTGTGGGGGATATATGCCTTAGGTATGTTGCTAATGTGCTTAAGGAAAACATAGTTGGTATGGATAAGAACAGCTGGGTTGGAAGATGGGGAGGTGATGAGTTTCTGGTTATGCTATGTGGTCTTAAGGAAAAAGAATCATTTGAGGTTATGAGGCGTATCTGTTCGTTTTTCGATGAAAACCCGGTATTTGTAGGTAATCAGCTTATAGGAGTTTCTTTAAGTATAGGTATCTGTGAATACGATCCCAAAAAGGATAATGAGAAAAACCTCCTTGTAAAGACGGATAGGGCTCTTCTGGAGGCGAAAAAAAGGGGGAAAGGTCAAATCATTTGCTATTCAAGTCTGCTCCCAATCTGAATTCCGCTATTGCAAATTAAAACAAAGCAGAATTTTCCTATTTACTAGCTTCATCTAAGGAGTTAATCAAACAAACATCAACCTCAGACAACCTATCCACAACTACATCTGCCTCCGTAAACTTATCCAAAGGAAGCCTCTTATCAGGTATTGCTATACATCTCATCCCTGCCCTTTTTGCTGCTCTAACACCGTTAATTGAGTCCTCAATTACAACACACTCATTTGGTGTAACCCTCAATTTATCTGCAACATACAGGTAAATATCAGGATAAGGCTTTCCTCTCCCTACCATTTCTCCCGATACAATGGCTGAGAAAAAGCTCTTTAAAGAGAACTGATCCAGCACAAAGTTTATAACCCTTAGAGGAGAACTTGAGGCCAGAGCTATAAGGAAACCATTTCCCTTAAGTTGTTCCAGAAGGTGTATAAGTCCCGGTATGGGTTTTAGCTCCTTTTTGTAGAGTTCAAGCAAGATGCTGATTCTTTCCTCAATAAGCTCTTCTATACTTTCTGGTAATCCAAATGTTTCTTTAAGCAAGAGGGCAGAATCCCTCTGGTTTAAGCCAACTATTTTTTCCCTATAAGCTGGCTCGTAATTGATTTCCCTTCTTTTTAGAAGTATCTTCTCTGTCTTTTCCCAAATGGGCTCACTATCAATCATAACCCCATCCATATCAAATATAACCGCTTTAATCATTCCCTACCTTTATTTAAAGACAAAACCAAAGTTTAGAGAGAAAAAGGGATAAGTATAAGTATAGTAGTAAGGATAGTATGTGTAGTAGTAATGGTGGTGATGGTAAAACCTATAAACATGTGGACTGTAGTAATGATAGTGGTATCTGGGTACAACATGGTGGTGATGGTAGTGATGTTTGTGTTTGTGGAAATGGTGTTTATGAAAATGGTGGGGTTTATGAGCCAACACTAAAGTAGGACTAAATAAGGAGAGGGCAACTAGAATTGTAAAGATTGACAGTAGCCTTTTCATCTCCTTACCTCCTTTCTAAAGGGAATTCTTACCTTATTAAACTCAGTTTATTTTAAATAGGTTTCAAGGGCTCCTAGCTACTCAGTATCAAGCAGCAGATTTATGCAATCATTTAGAAGCTCCCAGTTTTTTCTCATCGATTTAATGGTTAGGTTTACTGCTCCATGTGTGAGCTCTCTTATGTTAGAGTGAGAATGTTTAATCAAATCAAGTGGGGGTTCCATCGAGAAAAACCTCTGTACATTTTCATTAAAGAGGTTTTGAAACTCCCAAAATAGATTTATCTGGTGTATAAAGAGTTCTGTATTTTTCCTCCATAAAGCCATACCTGTTTCAAAAGCGTCTAGATAGTTCTGCATTATGAGGTTCATGGATTTATAACAGATATCTGGAAAATAAAATACACTCTCCTTTTCTCTACTTACCCCATATTGTTTCCCTCCCTGTTTGGTTAAGAATTAATTTACTTAAAGTGCACTCATAAATCAAAGGTTATTACGAGTAATCGGGAAAGCCGTGTGGATCAACGTGTACCGTTACTTCTGCATTTGGTATCTTCTTCTCTATTTCTTTTATTATATCTTCAGCGATATTATGTGATTCTACAAAACTAAGGGTATGGTCAACTACAAGGTGAAACTCTATAAATTTTTTTGAACCGGCCCTTCTTGTTCGCATTTTGTGGAATCCTTTGACATAGGGCTGGTATCTTAAGATTACACCCTCAATCTCTTTTACTGTACTTTTTGGAAGTTCTTTATCCATCAGTATATCTATTGACTCCTTAAAAACAGATGTTGTGGACCAGATTATATATAAAGACACACATATAGAGATCAGTGAGTCTATAAACAATAGACCAGTTATCCTTACTATCATTAATCCCAGAACTATACCAAGATTGGTGTATACATCTGATCTGTAGTGTAAACTATCAGCTGAGAGAGCTACGCTATCGGTATAGTCTGCTACCCTTTTTATGTGTCGTGAGATAAAGAAACTTACTATTGCTGAAAATACCATAACAAGTATTCCAATGTCTAAGGAGCGTACCTGTGATCCAACTACCAATCTCTTTACAGAGACGTATATAAGGTAGAGGGAGGATAAACCTATTATGAAGCTCTGAAATAACCCAGCTAATCCCTCGGCCTTGCCATGACCAAATCTGTGTTCCTTATCTGCAGGTTTTTCTGCCTTCTTAATTGAGAAGTAGTTTACAGAAGAGGCTGAGAGATCAAATAGGGAATCAATAGCAGAGGCAAATATGCTTATAGAGTTTGTAAGAAAACCAAAGACAAGCTTTAGGACTATTAAAAAAGAGGATGCCACTATGGAGAGAAGCGCCGTTTGTAGTTTCTTTTCTCTTTGGCTTAAAGAAGCAGAAGTAGAGGAATCCAACCTATCTAGACCCAAGTTTTTTTAGTTGGCTACATTAAGACAATCCAGCCTATGGTGTAGACACAAGCGGATTGGGATTAATCACCTTGCTCTTCTTCTTACCTTTGGACTTTCCAAAAGCCTTTATTGTGAGTTGCTCCTTGTATTCCTCAATATCTATATTTATCCTTGCAACCCCTGTCTTAATAGCTGCTTCTGCTACTGCTGAGGACTCCCATATAAGCACCCTTGGATCAAAGGGTTTTGGAACTATGTATTCCGGTCCAAACTCAAAATGAGACCTGCCATAGGCTTTTGCAACCGAATAGTCTGCTCCTAGCTTAGCAAGGTTAGCCAGAGCATAGGCAGCTGCTACTTTCATCTCTTCATTTATGGTTTTTGCCCTTACATCCAAGGCACCTCTAAAAATAAACGGAAAACCAAGTACGTTATTTATCTGATTCGGATAATCTGATCTTCCTGTAGCCATGATTATATCGCTTCTTGCAGCCTTTGCATCCTCGTAAGAGATCTCAGGGTCAGGATTTGCCATAGCAAATATTATAGGCCTGTCAGCCATTGACTTTACCATCTCAGGAGTTACCATACCTGCTACCGAAAGTCCCACGAAAACATCAGCTCCTTTCATAGCCTCAGCAAGTGTTCTAAGAGGGGTATCAATTGCAAACTTTTCCTTCTGGGGGGTCATACCTTCCTCTCTACCCTTGTAAATAACACCCCTTGTATCGCACATTATTATGTTTTCTCTCTTGGCTCCAAGGCGTATAAAGAACTCCGCACAAGAGATTGCTGATGCACCCGCACCACAAAAGACTATCCTTACCTGGCTTATATCCTTTCCGGTAAGTTCACATGCGTTTAAAAGGCCTGCTCCTGAAATAATTGCTGTTCCATGCTGGTCATCGTGAAAAACCGGAATGTTCATCTGCTTCTTAAGTTCCTCTTCTATATAAAAACACTCCGGAGCCTTTATATCCTCAAGATTAATTCCGCCAAAGGTTGGTTCAAGTAATTTTACCGTTCTAATTACTTCATCTGGATCCTGACTGTCAATCTCTATATCATATGCATCTATATCTGCAAAACGCTTAAAAAGAACGCTTTTCCCTTCCATTACAGGCTTTCCCGCCAGTGCTCCTATGTTTCCTAGACCAAGAACTGCGGTTCCATTTGTTACAACAGCAACCAGGTTCCCTTTATTGGTGTACTCATAGGCTAGATCCGGGTCCTTTTTTATCTCTTTACAGGGTTCGGCAACCCCGGGAGAGTAGGCAAGTGAGAGGTCCCACTGGGTTTTACATGGCTTTGTAGGAACCACCTCCAGTTTCCCTTTTCTACCCTTTCTGTGGTATTCTAGGGCAGCTTGCCTTATGTCTTTTTTCCCCTTTGGCATTTTATCCTCCTAAGATTAGCTTTTAGTTTCTTGCACTGCATCCACAACCTAAAGGGCCACATGCACAACCTGCTCCCTTGGAATCCGAGGCTGTGGTATATGAGCTGGCTTGGGTAGATTCATAGGATCTAAAACCGAATCTGGAAAAGAGCTTTTCCAGATCAAAGCTGCCACAGCTTGGACAGTAGACCTCTTCAGTGCTGCTTAAAACAAGGGTTTCAAATTCCTTCTGGCAACTTCTGCAAAAATACTCATAGATTGGCACCTTTTAAGCCAACCTCCTTACGTTAAATATTTATAACTCAGGTAAAAACAGTATAAAAATTCTAAAATAACTAGTCAATAGAATAAAGAAAATCAACTGTTTTAGGCAATTTCCTAGAAGGTTTTCCAAAAGTTCACTCCTACAAGGTCTAGGATCTTCTGGCCGTATATGTTGAGATAATACAGGTTATTTGTAAACATAAGAACCCCTACTACAACCAGTGCTCCTCCAACTACAAACTTGTATACGCTGTAGTGCTTCTTTATCCAGTTAAATGCCAAAAGGGCTCTTGATAGGGCAAGGCCTGTTATCAGGAAGGGAATGCCAAGACCTGCAGAGTAGGTAAAAAGAAGCAAAGCACCTTTGGCTACCCCCTCTGTTGTGCTTGCATAAAGAAGGATTGAACCCAGTATAGGACCAACACACGGTGTCCATCCAAAACCAAAGGCAACCCCAAGGAAGAAGGTTCCTACAGTTCCTAAGCTGTATCCCCCTATGTGAAGCCTTTTTTCCCTATAGAGCCATGAAATTCTAATGATTTCCATTACAAAGAGACCAAAGAGTACAACTACTGTTCCGGAGAGCTTAAGAAGAACGGTTTTGTATTTCTGTAAAAAACTGCCAAGTAGGGATGCGGAGGCACCTAGCATCACAAAAACCACTGAAAAACCCAGTACGAAGAAGATAGTTGGAAGAACGATTTTTTTTATTTTTCCCGAAGGGTTGTTATCTTTTAATTCCTCAAGAGATAGCTTTGAAACCATTGATATGTAGCCTGGAATCAGTGGAAGCACACATGGGGAGAGAAAGGAAACCACTCCCGCAAGAAATGCAAGTACCCAGCTTACTTCCCCGACAGGTGTTGGGCTCATCATAGTATCTCCTCTATATAGCTAATAAAGCTTTCCTCTCCACGCCTGTCTATAAATGCTCCGTAATTTTTCCTTATCACCTTTCCCTCTTTATCTACAAAAAGGGTTACGGGCAGTGCAGTTACCCCAAACGAATTGAGCATCTCTCCAGATGGGTCCTGTAGATTGGGATATGAGATATTAAGGGTTTCTAGGAACTCCTTTGCATCTTTTTTATCATCTAATACGTTGATTCCTATAAAAAGGACCCCTTTTGCTCTGTATTGCCTCCACACCTTTTCAAAGACAGGCATCTCTTCCCGGCAGGGACTGCACCAGGATGCCCAGAAATTTATCACAAGGGGTTTTCCTTTGAATGTGTTTAGAGAAACCTTTTTATTGTCACTAAGTGATAAAAGAGAGAAATCCTTAGAGTATATTGTATCTGCTGACCTTTCCCCACCCTTACATGAGATAAGGGTAAAAAGCACCAAAACAAGACATATGGGTAAAAGCACGTTTCTAAACATTTTATCCTTGAATAATTTAACTGAGTTTTACGGATAATAAAGAAGGGGATGGGTTTTTATACCCATCCCCTATCTGGCTTCCTAGCTTCCTGCGGGTTTAACTTCCGCAGGAACTATTGCATGCATACCGTTTTTATTGAAAACGATGCCCTTTACGGTAACCTTTGATTCTGCGTGATCCCAGAGGAGCTTATTGGGATCTGCACCGGGGGAACCCTCTAACACCTGGTAGAGTATACCGGCTTCCTCATCAAGGATACCAAAAGCTTGCCCAGCCTTTGCACATAAAACGGCACACTGTTTGTGTTGCTCACCCTTTAGCCCCATTGATATATAGCAGGCAGGATCAACTACATGTCCGGTTATTGTTACCTCTTTTCCACCTGTTTTTTCCTGACCTGCAAAGCCTGTGTAAGCAACAAAGAGAAAGACCCCTGAGAGGGCAATTAAGGTTGCAAGTAACCCTTTCTTTAGCATCTTCTACACCTCCCTCTTTTAGTTTATCTCCACCTCCGGCGGCCACCTGCTAATTAGATGAATACAATCTGCAAAGGTTTCAAATTCCGCTATATTGCATAAGCAAGACAAAACAAAAAAATCGTGTAAAATAATAAGCCAGCAATGTTAAAGCTGATAATATTTGATTTTGACGGCGTTATAGTAGATGCAGAACCCCTGCACCTTAGAGCGTTTCAAGAGGTACTAGCTAAAGAGGGAATTCAGCTATCAAGAGAAGAGTACTACGATAAATACCTTGCACTGGATGATACAGGCTTCTTCAGAGCAATCCTAAGGGATAGGGGAAGAGCAATAAACAATGAGACTATAGAAAAACTTAAAAGTCAAAAATCCACATACTATACCAGCATAATAAAGAAAGGACAGATAACCCCATTTCCAGGGGTTATAGATTTTATAGAAAAAGCAAGCCAAAGCTACATACTGGCAATAGGCTCAGGAGCGCTAAGGGAAGAGATAGAGTTTATACTTGAAAAATTAGGAATAAGAAAGAGATTTAAAGAGATCGTAAGTGCAGAGGAGGTAGAGAGGTGTAAGCCTGCACCAGATACGTTTATAGAGGCACTTAACCGTGTAAACAGAGACCTGCAAAATCCAGTGTATCCAAACGAGTGTCTGGTTATAGAAGATTCCATCGCAGGAATTAAAGCTGCTCACTCTGCAGGAATGAAATGCCTTGCTGTAGCCAACTCCTATCCTGAATCAAGGCTAAAGGAAGCCGATATAGTGGTAAGCAGCCTTAAGGGTATAACCCCCTTATATCTAGAAGAACTCTTTAGCAGAAAATAACCTGTATCTACAAAAGTATCTCTTTAATCTCAGGAAGCCTAGATACAACATAATCAGGTGTTAAAGCCTGGGCCTTAATGAGCTCATTTCTTTTATTAACCCATATAGCACTCATGCCCACCGATTTTGCCCCAATAACGTCAGCCTCAAAACTATCACCAACAAAGATTGCCTCCTCAGCAGCTACACCAAGAGAACTTAAAACCTTATTAAAGACACAGGGCTTTGGTTTCCTCCAGCCAAACTCAACTGATATAACAATGGTGTCAAAGTAGTCTTTTATTCCAAAAACATCAAGTATCCTATAGGCTGTTGGAGCATGATCAAAGTTAGAAAGCAGAGCAACCCTGTAGTTTTTCTTCTTAACCGCAAGCAGAGTATCCCTGTTTTCTTTGGGAAAACTAACGCTGCTAAAGATGGTTTCCATATGTGCAACGACCATATCCTCTACTAAATCCTCCAAAACCGGCTCATCTGCACTTATATTTAGCTTCGTTAACATCAACCTGAATCTCTCTCCTGCACATAGCTCCTTATACTCTTTTTTCTTTTCCCGTTCAATTTCCTCATAACTTTCTATAAAGGCTCTTTGAAACTTATTAAAGTCCGTATAACCAAAGGCCTGACTAAGCACCCTGTAGACAGGGACACTTATGGATTTAACCTCAACTCCATTAATCTCAACCGATGGAGGGTTTGAGTGGTTAAAATCAACAAGGGTATCGAAAAGATCAAACACAATAGCCCTATACATCTCCTATCCTCTCAAAAATCACATCAACTATCTTTGGATGTATTCCCAGGGGAGGTGTTACCTTATAAGACACGTTAGGGTAGTTCCTTGCTATCTCACTAACCATACGGGGGATATCCTTTGTAGAGTGTCTTCCCGGGAAAAGAAAGAACGGATGAACAACTATCTCTTCTGCTCCACTGGAAACACAGAGCTCAAACACCTCAGAGATAGTTGGTCTTGCAAGCTCCATATGAGCACAGCAAACCATATCAAAGTTACACCTCCTGCTCTGCTTTATCATTTTTACTATTTCCTCAAGCATATCGTTTGCTTCCTTAATCACGCTTCCGTGATCTACAAGTATGAGCGCTCTCTTTTTTGATTGCATATCCTCTAACTTAGAGTGTATTTAGAGCATTTAGTTTAATTGTCTGTAGAATAATCTCTGCTGCACGGTAAAACTCTTCAAGAACCAGGTACTCATTTGGAGTGTGAATCTCTTTCATACCTGTTCCCAGATTAACACACTCTATCCCCTTTTTGTTAAAATAATTTGCATCACATCCGCCACCACTTGCATGCAACTCAACATTGTACCCAAGCTCCCTAGCCGCATGGGTTAGGAGTTTAACTATTTTTGCTTCAGGAGAAACATTCATCCGGTCATAGCTTTTCTCTATCAATTCTTCTACCCTGGCGCTGTAGTGTTTACCTTCCAGATTAAGTTTATACTCAGCCACTGACTCAACAAAGCACCTCTTCATATGCTCGACCTGATCCATAAGCTTTTCTTCACTGTGGCTTCGTACTTCACCAACCACACGTACGTATCCGGGAACTATATTTGTTGCAATTCCACCTTCTATAATGCCGATATTTGCAGTGGTTTCAAAATCGATCCTTCCCAACCTCATTCTGGATATAGCATCACTTGCAACCTTAATAGCATTTATCCCTCTTTCAGGACAGACCCCTGCATGGGCTTCTAGGCCATAGACTTTAAACTCCAGCCTCTTGGCTGATGGGCATTTGGTAATAAGGTGGTAAGGAGACCCACTATCGAGAACAACTCCATATTTGGAGTTAAAGATAGAACAATCCATATACCTTGCACCAAGAAGTCCAATTTCCTCACAAACGGTAAATGCTATCTCTATATCACCGTGAGGGATGTTCCTTTCCTTAAGTGTTCTGACTACCTCCACTATTATAGCTATACCGCTTTTATCATCACTTCCAAGGATTGTAGTTCCATCACTCCTTATAACCCCGTTAACAATGTGTGGTTTAATACCCTCACCAGGGCTAACCGTATCCATATGGGCTGAGAGAAAGAACGGAGATACCCCCTCTGTGTTGCCTTTAATTTTTACTATAAGGTTTCCAACGTTACCGCCTACTTTCTTATCCACGCTGTCAAATACACACCTACCACCAATATCCTCCATGTCTTTTTTAAGCCTTAGTGCTACTTCCCTTTCCCTTCTTGAAGGGCTATCGATTCTGATTAAATCCATAACGTACTCAGTCATTCTATCTCTATCAATCATAATTAAATTCTCCGACCTGATTAACGTTTTTTTATTATATCAGATAGGCAAGGTAATTACCATTGGCCGACAAAGGTTGACAATAACCAATCTTTTTGTTAATAAGGTTATAGCGATTTACGGGAAAAAGGGAGAATGGCAACAGAAAACATTAATCCTCTAAACACCACAATAGGATGGATAGGCACGGGTGTAATGGGTGCCTCAATGTGCCTTCACATAGTTAAACGGGGGTATAAGACCTTTGTCTTTAACCGCACTAGGGAAAAAGCAAGGGGGTTATTAGAGGCCGGAGCAATATGGGTTGGATCCCCAAAAGAGGTAGCAGAGAGGGCAGATATTATCTTTACAATGGTTGGGTTTCCCTCGGATGTGGAGGAGGTTTACTTTGGGGAGAAAGGGATACTAAAGGGTGTAAAACCATCTGCAATCCTTATAGACATGACAACAACAAAACCTTCTTTGGCAATTGAGATTTACAACGCTGCAAAGAGCAAGGGGGCAAGTTTTATTGATGCCCCGGTCTCCGGTGGCGATGTTGGGGCAAAAAACGCAACCCTTTCTATAATGGTAGGTGGAGACAAAGATGTTGTAGAAAGGGTTATGCCACTACTGGAGTTACTTGGCAAGAAAATCGTATATCAGGGTAGAGCTGGCTCCGGACAGCACACCAAGATGTGCAATCAGATCGTTGTTACAGGCAACATGATTGGTATGTGTGAGTCCTTGCTTTATGCGTATAAATCCGGTCTAAATATAGAGACAGTACTTAGCTCAATAAGTGAGGGGGCAGCTTCAAGCTGGCTTCTAAATAACCTAACACCAAGGATAGTAAAGGGGGATTTTAATCCTGGATTTTTCGTTGAGCACTTCATAAAGGATATGGAAATAGCCCTTGAAGAAGCAAGCAGAATGAACCTCTGTCTTCCAGGGTTAGCACTTGTGCATCAGCTGTATCTGGCAACAAAGGCTCAGGGCTATGGTCGTTTGGGGACACAGGCCCTTATACTTGCCCTTGATAGCATCTCAAAAGCAGGGGTATTTTCCAAAAGGGACTAACTACCATGAGGATTAACACAATTGATCTTAACTTTTTTACACCAAAGGCTGTGGCCTGTTACCTTGTAGAAGCTGGTAGTGGTCCCATACTAATAGAGACGGGTCCGGATACGACGTTTCCTAACCTGAAGGGTGCAATAGAGGGTTTGGGATACGATTTAAGGGATATAAGGGGTGTGTTTGTTACCCACATACACCTGGATCATGCAGGTGCAGCGTGGCACTTTGCAAGCATGGGTATAAGGATTTATGTACACCCATTTGGAGCTCCCCACATTGTTGATCCAACCAGACTCCTTGCCTCTGCTCGAAGAATCTATAAGGATCAGATGGAGTTGCTCTGGGGAAGGGTTGAAGCCATTTCAGGTGAGTACGTATATGCAATAAAAGATGGAGAGCGTGTCAGGGTAGGTGGTATAGAGGTTGAAGCGGTTGAGACACTTGGACATGCCTCCCATCACCATGCTTATCTTATAGAAAACTCCATGTTTGTAGGGGACATAGGGGGGATTCGTATAGAGGGAGGACCTGTATTACCACCAACCCCTCCTCCAGATGTTCATATAGAGAGGTGGCTGGAGTCTTTAAGAAAGATCCGTAAGAGGAGGCCAGAGGTTATTTTTCTCAGCCACTTTGGCAGGTATGAAGACGTTTTTAAACACCTGGATGAGCTTGAAAGAAGGCTAGTGGAGTACAGTGAATGGGTAGGCAAGAAGGTAGAGGAAGGAAAGGAAGACGAAGAGATTATCCCGGAATTTGTTGGTATGTGCCATAGGGTTTTAGAAGAAGCTGGAGTGGACCCAAGCACTGTAAAGGCCTATGAGTATGCTGATCCTTTCTGGATGAATGTACTTGGGCTTACACGTTACTGGAAGAAGTTTAGATTGCAGCTCTAGAGTGTTAGTCCCTATGTTCTTTTAGAATGTTTTCAAGGGAGTTTATAACCTTTCTCAGTCTGCTTCTATTTAGGTAGTATATTCTGTTTTGTGCAACCTTGCGCTCTCTTATTAAGCCAGCCTCTTTTAGGATCCTTAGGTGATTTGACACAGTGGGTTGGGAAATCTTAAATCTACGTGCTATCTCTCCTGCGGTTGCACTTTTCTTTGCAAGAATGGAGAGTATCTTTCTTCTCTTCTCATCTCCAATAGCTTTAAAACAGCACCCCATAGTGCTTTTCTCCTTCAATTAGGGTTTTTACACGCTCAGGAAAAAGCTTCCTCTCTTAGCTGATGCTCAGCAGTAAAATACCTTCTGAATCTAAGGTGGGTCAAGAGGAATGAGGAGATGGCAACGGAAAAAGCTATCATATACATTATGATAATCTGGTACTTAACAGCAAGAAAAGGAGAGGTTCCAGAGAGAATCTGACCCGTCATCATTCCGGGAAGGGAAACTATGCCTACAACCATCATTGAGTTAATTGTGGGGATCATAGCTGCCTTCATGGCGGACCTTATACACGAAAGGGCTGCCTGTCTGGCAGTTGCTCCAAGGGCCAGGTAGGCTTCAATCTCCATTCTTCTTGATGCTATCTCTGAATCGAGCCTCTCTACGGCCAGGGTTGAACCGTTTAGGCTGTTTCCTATAATCATCCCTGCAAGGGGGATAAGGTAGTGGGGTTCATACCACGGCTCTATCTGAATTATAACCTGTGTGATTACAAAGAGGGTGATTCCAGAGCCTACAGTTATTGCAAACCCAACTATATAGGGAAGCTCTTTTGTTTTCCTTTGCTGCCTCTGAACAACGGTTCTTGTAGCAACGGCTATCATAACAAGAAGTGTAAGAACTATCAGGTACCATCTGTTAAAATCAAATATAAACTTAAGGACGTATCCTACAGCAAGAAGCTGGATAAAGGTTCTTACTGTGCCTATAATCAGGGCAACCTCTAGACCTATTCTGTACCAGCGGTAAAGTCCAGCTGCAATGAGCATCAGGGAAAGGGCTATAATGAGGTCAAGGTAGTTTAGATCAACGAGGGTGTGAGTGTATTCCATGGCTATATAAGTGCTCTGCTCTGTGTTGTTTTTTTATCTAAGACAGTTCCATTTTCAATGTATATAGCTGATCCATTAAGTATGCGCATGTGCTCAACCTGGTGGGTTACCATAATTATTGTAAGTCCCAATACCCTGTTTAGCTCGTTAACTGAGTCAAGAAGGGTTAGGGCTGTTTCGTAATCGAGGGCAGAGGTTGGCTCGTCCAGAAGCAGAACCTCCGGGTTATTTAGAAGGGCACGTGCCAGGTTAAGACGCTGTTTCTCCCCCACGGAAAGGTCCATAGCCCTTTGGGAAAGGAAGCTCTCCTTAAGCCCTGATAGGGTAAGTGCCTTTTTAATTTCCTCCTTATCCGGAGGTATACCTTTAATGCTGTAGGGAACAAGCAGGTTGTCTTCTACGGTTCCTTCAAACACAACGGGAATTTGAAAAACCATACCGACTTTTTTTCTTAGTTTTGTGACAGGTATATTCTTTATGTTCTCACCATCAAATAGAATCTCTCCAGAGGATGGCTCTTCCATGCGGTTAAGAAGTCGAAGCAGGGTGGTTTTTCCACTACCGGAGGGACCAAGGATAGTATACTTACTTCCAGAGAGAAACTGGAGGTTTATGTTTCGCAATATGGGCTTGCCGTTTTTAATCTTTGAGACGTTTATAAGCTCAAACTTTACCCTGCATACCATCTCTACATACCTCTGGATGGATAAGCTCTAAGAGCAAATTAAGCCCATCGGTTATCCTTGGTCCCGGGCGGCCGAAAAGGGCCTCGGAAACGCAATAAACCCTCTTACTCCTTATACCGCTTATGGCTTCCCATCCTGACCTCGTAAGGATAACTTCCCTTCGCATCTTTCTCTGCCATCTCGGTCCACACCAGCATACAACCACCACTTCAGGGTCAAGGGTTAGGATATCCGTATCGGAAACCACAGCGCTTGTTTTTTTTACACCCGAAAATACGTTTACCCCCCTGACCGTTTCAATCATCTCGTTTATCCAGCCAAGACCGCATGCTGCAATTAATGGTTTTGGCCACCACTCCCAGTAAACCCGGGGTTTGTAATCCACCCACTTTACCTTTTCCATTACGGATTCGATCTCCAGCCTCATCTTATCCACAACGCTCTTGGCTCTCTCCAGTGTTTTTGTAATGCTTCCAAGAAACACTATGTCATTTAGTATCTCTTCGATGCTCTGTGGGTTTAGAACCACAAAGGGAATATTATGGTTGCTTAGTTTCTCAATGTTTCTTTCCATACCGGGTACGGAGAGGGAAGCTACAACCAGGTCAGGGGAGAGGGCTTTAATCTTATCTACGTTTACCTTTAAATCCGGGCCAACCTTTGGAAGCTCTCTTACCTGGGGAGGGTAGTCAGAGTAGCTATCAACTCCAACCACGTACTTTCCTGCACCTATGGCAAATAGTATCTCAGTGTTGCTTGGGCAGAGGGAGACAATTCGCATTGTTTGGGTTAATTATAAAGAAGCTAGACCCTTACTTCAATTGGCTCACCCGATATTGCTTTATTGTAGGCGGTAATTATTGCCTTTCGCGAAAGGATGCCAACAATCTTTTTTGATCCACTTGATTCCACTACGGGAAGTATCTCAACGGGCTTTTTGCTCCACTTCTTAAGCACCACATCCATTGTTTCATCTGGAGTCACCGTTAGTACGCTCAGGGTGGCAACCTCTTTTACCACAACCAGGTCTTTAAGGGACTCTTCAAACAACCATTCTCTTAGGTCCTGAACCGATATTATGCCCACAAGTAGACCTTTTTGGTCCACAACGGGGAAGGTTGTATAGCGGCTTTTTGGTATGTATTCTATGAGTTTTCTAAGGGTCATGTTCTCGGGGATGGACTCTACTTTCGGGTTCATTACATCCCTTACGCGTATTGATTTTAAGAGGTTAACCTCTGGTTCCTCTTCAAGGTTTAGTCCCATTCTCCTTAGCTCTATGCTTTCAAGGGAGCCCCCTACAAGGATTTGGGTAACTATACTTCCAAGAACCGAGCTAATCATTATTGGAATAACCACCTGGTAGTTCTGGGTAACCTCAAATATGAGAAATATAGAGGTAAGGGGTGCCTGGGTTATTGCAGCAAGAAATGTTCCCATTCCCACGGTTGCGTAAGCACTGCTTAGGTTCGCCGAGTTTGTAAACACGGATTCAACCATATGTCCGAAGGTGTTACCGATCATCGCTCCTATAAATATTGAGGGGGCAAAGATTCCTCCGGGCCATCCTGACCCGATTGTGAGGGAGGTTGCAAGGGGTTTTAGTACTATAAGCCCCAGGGCAATCCAGAAGGGAAGCTCACCGAGGAGGGCTTTCTCAACGTGTTCGTAGCCGTTTCCAAGCACATAGGGGAAGAACACTCCTATGAGCGCTACCGAGATACCTCCTATTATGGGTTTTGTGTAGTTGGGGAGTTTAAGTTCCCCGATAGAGTCCTTTACCCCGTAGAAGAGTTTGATAAAACCTGCTGCCAGTATGCCGGAGATGATCCCAAATAGGGCGTAGAAGAAAAGCTCCTTATAGGCCAGGAGCTGGTAGGGAGGAACCTCAAAGATGGGTTCACCGCCTCTTAACATTCGGGATGTTATGGTTCCTACGGCTGAGGCTATAACGATTGGGACAAAGCTTACTATTTTAAAGTCCCTCAGCAGGGCTATCTCCTCTGCAAAAAGCACACCGGCAATGGGGGCATTAAAGGTTGCAGCAATGCCAGCTGCAACCCCGCATGCAACCAGAACACGGATTTTGTTTCTGGGCACTTTAAGTACCTGACCAAATATGCTGCCAACTGCACCACCTATCTGTGCAATTGGTCCTTCCTGTCCGGCTGATCCTCCAAATCCGAGGGTTACACATGAACCAATAGCCTTTGCAAGCGTTTCTTTCGGGCTTATTATCCCACCTCTAAGATTCACCCTCTCGAGGAAGCGAGGAAACCCGTATCCAAGTATATCGGGGAAGATAAACGAGAGGACAACAAGTATCAGGCTTCCGCTAACAAGAGGTAGCACCACAAGGGGTGACCCCCAAAAAGGGATTACCACCCTGGAGTAGAGGAGTTCGTAGCTTTCAACGAAGATGAAGTTTAAAAGGCCACTGGCTATACCGATGCCAATGGCTATAATTATAAAGGAAGTGTATCCGTTAAGGAGAAGATGGTAGGATCGGAACAGAAATCTTCGGAGGTTTTTCTTTAGAGGTTCTAAAGGGCTTGTTTGTGACTCTTCTTCCAGAGTTTCTTCCATATTTTAGAGATCAGATTAGGAAAACCAAAAGGGTTCTTTTATAATTATACCTAAAAAGAAGGGGTGTTGTTAAATGCCAAGGAAGGCTTTTGCAGTATTGGTGGTTCTTCTTTGTTTGTTACCTTTCTGGGGTAAGTTTAGCCTGGCTGATGACCTTAAAACCGCAAGGGAGATTGTAAGGAGGGCACAGGTTACGGCTGAGAGTTTTCATATGGATGTAAACCTATACCCGGAGTGGAAAAGGTTACTTAGTGAGGCAAGAGGGGTTTTAATCTTCCCTCAGGTTGTAAAAGGAGGGTTCATAGTTGGGGGATCTGGTGGAAGTGGGGTGTTGATTGCACGTGATAGGTCCTCTGGCAGGTGGCATGGCCCTGCATTTTACTCAATAGGAGGGGTAAGTTTTGGTCTTCTTGCTGGGGTTAAGGTGGCGGAGGTGGTGGTTGTAGTACGGACGGAAAACGGTATTAACCGCCTGCTCAGTACAGGGGTTAAGCTTGGTGCTGATCTAAGCGTTGCTGCAGGCCCGGTGGGAGGAGGTATAGGGGCTGGAAACCTAGTGGCTGACCTGGTTGTGCTTTCACGCTCAAAGGGGGTTTACGGAGGGCTGTCCCTTGAGGGCTCCGTAGTTGGTGTTAGGGGTGATCTAAACAGGGCATACTATGGCAGAGCAGTGGATCCGGTAGATATACTTATCTTTGGCAGGGTAAGAAACCCTCATGCAAGTGGGTTAATAAATGCGGTAAGGAAGCTAACGGGGGAGAGGATCTAATCTATTGACTCAAGGGCTTCTTCAAACTCCTCAACCATGTCCTGATGTCCATAGCGCATGGCCGATTCTATTCCCCTTCTGTAGGCTTCTTTTGCCTCCTCTTTCATGCCAAGCTGAAGGAGGGAGTTGGCAAGGATTCTATAGGCTGCACCTTCATCGTCCTTTAGGGCAAGGTAGGCTCTTATCTCATCAACTGCCTCCTTATACATACCCAGTTTAAAGTACTCCATTGCAAGCCCGTATCTACCAAGGGGGTTGGTGGGGTTTTTCTCAACTAGTGCTTTTAGCTCTTCAAGTCTTGATTTCCCTTTGCTCATCTAAAGATACCTCTAGCACCCTTTTATTAAACACCTTGGCAAAGGCATCCACTATGCTGTCTTCAACCTCTTTCATGCTTATATCCTTTCCAAGGAGTTCTTTAAGTGAGGTTATCTCTACGTCCTGCATTCCACAGGGAACTATCATATTGAAGTATGACAGATCAGTATTTACGTTTAGGGCAAAGCCGTGGTAGGTTATCCATCTTTTTATACCGATGCCTATTGATGCTATTTTTTTGTTATCTACCCAGACACCGGTTAGCCCTTTAATCCTTCTAGCTCTTAAACCAAAGTTTCCAAGAGCAATTATAATGGTTTCCTCAAGGTTTCTTAAGAAACTGTATATGTCACGGTTTATGGAGCCAAGATCAACTATAGGGTATCCCACCAGCTGTCCTGGGCCATGGTAGGTTATGTCTCCCCCTCTGCTTACCGCCTCAAAGTGTATACCCCTTTTCGCTAGCTCCTCCCGATTTACAAGAAGGTGGGTATTTTTGCCTCCTCTTCCGATCGTAAAGGTTGGAGGGTGCTCAAGGAGCAAAAGCACATCCTCAATCTCCCCTTTAAGCCGCCTTTCAAGAAGGGACATCTGGAGTTCAAGGGCCTCCCTGTAGTGGATGGTTCCTAGTCTAAAAACCCTGACCTCGCCCATTTTATTTATATGTTCCTTGCCATACCCAGTGCGGCTAGGGCAGCTTCCATTACAGCCTCTGAAAGAGTTGGGTGGGCATGAACGGTTGAGCCAATCTCCAGGGGGGTGGCTTCAAGGGTTTTGGCGATTCCTATCTCTGCTATAAGCTCAGTTGCCCCATGCCCTATTATGTGTGCACCCAGTATCTCTCCGGTTTTTGAATCGGAGATTATCTTTACAAAGCCCTCGGTATCACCTACTGCCATGGCTTTCCCGGAGGCTCTAAAGGGGAATTTGCCTATGTTAAACTTGACTCCTCTTTCCCTTACCTGCTTTTCCGTAAGGCCTATTGATGCTATCTCAGGTTGACAGTACACACAGCTTGGTATGTTGTCATAGTTTAGTTTCTTTTTATGGCCGGCCATTATCTCAACCGCTACAACCCCCTCCTCAGAGGCCTTGTGTGCTAAAAGAGGAGGGCCGATAACATCCCCTATTGCATACACGTTTGTGCATGTGGTCATATAGGATTCATCGGTTTTAATAAACCCCTGTTCATCCACCTCAATTCTTAGCTCTTTAAGGCCAAGATCAGGGGATTTTCCGTAATAGCTAAGGGAGGTTGGGGCTGTATTGGCAACAGCCTTTCTTCCAACGGCAACAAGAACATGGGAACCAGAAAGCTGCTTTGTTTCCTTTCCCTCTCTATCCTCAAGTGTTACCTCAACCGTGTTTTTGTTTCTTTTAAGGTGTTTAAAACGCATACCTGTAACTACGTTTATCCCCGCCTTTTTAAAGCTTCTCTCAAGCTCCTGGGCAACTTCTTCGTCTGCCCCCGGGAGGAGGTGATCCTCCATCTCAACGATGGTTACCTTGGTACCAAAGGAGTTGTAAACGTAGGCAAATTCAACCCCTATGTATCCTCCACCGATTATTATTATGGAGTCTGGGAGCTCCTTTGACATTATCGCCTCATCGCTTGTCATAACGAGCTTGCCATCTACTTCAAGACCGGGGAGGGTTTTTGGGACTGAGCCGGTTGCAATAAGGATTCTTTCTGTCTCTATCTCAAGCTCGTTACTCTCGGTTATAACCCCGACTTTCTTTGGGGTAATTAGCTTTCCTATTCCTGAGTAAAGGGTTATTCTGTTTTTCTTAAACAGAAACTCTATACCCTTTGAAAGGGTGGAGGAGGTTTTTCTGCTCCTTTCTATGACCTTTGGGTAATCAACGGAGAGTTCGTTGTGCTTGATACCGTATTTCTCTGACTGCTTAAAGGTCTGGTACAGTTCTGCACACTTAAGGATCGCTTTGGAGGGAATACATCCCCAGTTAAGACAGACCCCTCCAGGTTTATCCCGCTCAACAACAGCAACCCTCATTCCAAGTTGGGCTGCACGGATGGCTGCTATGTATCCCCCGGGCCCTGAGCCTATAACGACAAGGTTAAATTTTTCCATAGCTTAGTATTATAGCCTTATGCGCTTATTGGTCAATATTTCTTGACCCAATTTGACAGGGTGTTGTACACTTATTGGTGTTTCCCTAAAGGTTCTCTGAAACCGAGCTTTGTTTTACTTACTCTAAAGAGAACTGGATTTTTGCTAATTGGGAGGGGGAAATGGGTATAATGGATAAGGACGTAAGGGATAAGGAGTCTTCTGAGCTTGAGGAGATAGAGACCAGGGAGTGGTTAGAGTCTCTTGACTATGTGCTTCAGAGAGGTGGGCCTGAGAGGGTAAGGGCGTTACTTAAGCAACTCCAGGTCCATGCTCAGAAGGCTGGTGTTAAGATACCCTTTACAGCAAACACCCCATACATAAACACAATCCCTGTGGAAGAACAACCTCCCTTCCCTGGTAGCCGTGAGATAGAGAGGAGGATAAGGAGCATAATTCGCTGGAATGCAATGGCCATGGTGGTAAGGGCCAATCGTCTTGAGGAGGGGATAGGTGGACACATATCAACCTATGCTTCTGCTGCCACACTTTACGAGATAGGGTTTAACCATTTCTTCAGGGCAAGAACGGAGGATTTTGAGGGGGATTTGATATATTTTCAGGGGCATGCATCCCCGGGGATATATGCCCGTGCCTTTCTGGAAGGTCGTCTAACTGTGGAGCAGCTTGAGAACTTCAGAAGGGAGCTTCAACCCGGGGGTGGGCTATCATCTTACCCACATCCATGGCTTATGCCCAATTTCTGGCAGTTCCCAACGGTGTCAATGGGTCTTGGGCCCATAATGGCAATTTATCAGGCAAGGTTTAACAGGTATCTGGAGCACAGAGGGCTTAAGAAGCCTTCAGATGCTAAGGTGTGGGCGTTTGTTGGTGATGGTGAGGTTGATGAGCCTGAGACCCTTGGGGCAATAACGCTTGCTGCACGCGAGAGGCTGGATAACTTAATCTTTGTTGTAAACTGTAATCTTCAGAGGCTAGATGGACCTGTACGTGGCAATGGGAAGATAATACAGGAGCTTGAGGCTATATTTAGGGGGGCTGGGTGGAATGTGATTAAGGTTATATGGGGAAGTGATTGGGACCCGCTTCTTGCAAAGGACAAAGATGGCATACTGGTTAAAAGGATGGAGGAGACAGTTGATGGGCAGTACCAGAAGTACAGTGTTGAGTCAGGAAAGTACATAAGGGAGCACTTCTTCGGGGTTGACCCAAGGCTGCTTGAGATGGTAAAGCACCTCTCGGATGAGCAGTTAAGGAAGCTAAGGCGTGGTGGGCATGACCCTGAGAAGGTGTATGCAGCGTATAAGGCTGCGGTGGAGCATAAAGGGGCCCCTACTGTAATACTTGCCAAGACGATAAAGGGGTATGGTCTTGGTGAGAGTGGGGAGGGGAAAAACATTACCCATCAGCAAAAGAAGCTAAATGAAGAGGAGCTAAGGGAGTTTAGAAGCAGGTTTGGGATACCGATTTCGGATGAGGATGTTGCAAAGGCCCCGTTTTACAAACCCCCTGATGACAGCCCGGAGATGAAGTACCTTCATGCAAGGAGGCAAGAGCTTGGGGGCTATGTTCCCCAGCGTGTGGTTAAGTGTAAGCCCCTTAAGGCTCCACCTGAGGAGTTGTTTGAGGAGTTCTACAGGGGTTCAAATGGCAGAGAGGTCTCTACCACGATGGCATATGTGCGGATCCTTATGAAGCTTATGAGGGATAAGGAGATAGGGAAGCTAATTGTTCCCATTATTCCGGATGAGGCAAGGACATTTGGTATGGAGGGGCTATTTAGGCAATTTGGTATATACTCAAGTGTGGGCCAGCTCTATGAGCCGGTGGACAAGGAAACACTTCTTTACTACAAGGAGGCAAAGGATGGACAGATACTGGAGGAGGGGATAACCGAGGCTGGGGCAATGTCTTCTTTCATAGCGGCTGGAACCGCATATGCAACGCATGGGATAAATACGATTCCGTTTTTTACCTTCTACTCCATGTTTGGGTTTCAGAGGATAGGGGATCTTATATGGGCAGCAGGGGATATGAGATGCAAGGGGTTTTTGGTGGGTGGAACCTCGGGGAAGACAACGCTTGCAGGGGAGGGGCTTCAGCACCAGGATGGTCACAGCCACCTTCTTGCCTACCCACTTCCCAATCTAAAGGCCTATGACCCTGCATACGCGTATGAGCTGGCAGTAATAATACAGGATGGGATAAAGCGTATGTATGAGGAGCAGCAAGATGTTTTTTACTACATAACGGTAACCAATGAGCCATACGTTCAACCACCAATGCCAAGTGGGGTAAAAGAGGGGATTATAAAGGGGATGTATAAATTTAGGGCAGCAGAACACAGGAACCCAAAGCTACATGCCCATCTCTTTGGTAGCGGGGCGATTCTTAATGAGGCACTAAAGGCTCAGAAGATACTTGAGGAAAGGTATGAGGTAAGTGCTGATGTATGGAGTATAACAAGTTACAAAGAGCTCTACAGGGATGGTCATGAGGTTGAGAGGTGGAATATGCTTCATCCCTCGGAGATACAGAGGATCCCGTATGTAACCCAGTGTCTTCAAAATGAGGATGGGGTGTTTGTGGCGGTATCAGACTATGTTAAAGCCCTGCCTGATTCCATATCCAGATGGTTTCCAAAACCGCTTGTGGCACTGGGAACAGATGGGTTTGGAAGGAGTGATAGCAGAAAGGCCTTAAGGGATTTCTTTGAGGTTGATGCAAGGTTTATCACACTTGCTGCCCTATGGGCACTTGCAAAGGAGAAGAGGATAAAGATAGAGGTTGTTGAACACGCAATAAAGGACCTCGATATAAACCCTGCAAAGGCAAATCCAATGATCTCATAGGGGGATATTATGGCGATTGAGTTTAGGCTTCCTGAGCTTGGTGAGAATATAGAGGAGGGGGATGTGGTAAAGGTGCTAGTTTCTGTAGGTGATAGGGTTACAAAAGATCAGCCTGTAATGGAGGTAGAGACGGAGAAGGCTGCCGTTGAGATCCCATCTCCTGCAGATGGGGTTGTAAGGGAGGTACATGTAAGGGAAGGACAGAAGGTAAGGGTAGGAGAGCTTCTTCTGGTTATAGAGGAGGCAGGAGAGAAAGAGGAAGAGGTTAAGAGGGAGATGGAGAAAAGGGAAGTTAGGGCAAGGGTTGAGGAAGCAGTTGGGAAGGAAAAGGAGGCTCCTTCTTTACCTGAGGTTGAGGTTAAAGAAGAAAAGGAGCAGGAGGGGGAGGTGGTTGAGTTTTTTCGGCAGGCGGCAAGGGAGGTACATGGTGAGCCAAGGAGGGTTGCACCTGCTGCTCCTTCGGTAAGGAGGCTTGCTCGTGAGCTAGGTGTTGATATAAACGAGGTGCCGGGTACTGGTCCTGGTGGGAGGATATCTGAGGAGGATGTAAAGAGGTATGCTAGAGAACTGATTTCGGGGATAAGAGGGCAGAGGGTTGAGACTCCTCTGCAGACCGAGCCTGAGCTTCCTGACTTTAGCAGGTGGGGGGATATAGAGAGAAGGCCTATGAGCAGTGTGCGTCGTAAAACTGCACAGCAGGTAAGCCTTGGCTGGAGGGCACCTCATGTAACCCAGCATGATAAGGCAGACATTACGGAGCTTGAGAAGGTAAGGAGGCAGTTTGGAAAGAGGGTGGAAGAGGCCGGGGGTAAGCTTACGGTAACTGCGATAATGCTTAAGGTTGTAGCCTCGGCTCTAAAGGTCTTTCCCCAGTTTAATGCGAGTGTGGATATGGCGCGTGGGGAGATTGTGTACAAGAGGTACTACCACATAGGGGTCGCTGTGGATACAGACCGCGGGCTTTTGGTGCCGGTTATTAGGGATGTAGACAAAAAAAATATCTTTGAGCTCTCTCTTGAGCTTACAGATGTCTCTGAGAGGGCAAGGAATAAAAAGATTACACCTGAGGAGATGCAGGGAGGGAGTTTTACGATAAGCAATCTTGGTGGGCTTGGTGGTACGTTTTTTACCCCCATTATAAACTTTCCCGAGGTTGCCATCCTTGGCATATCACGTGCGATTAGAGAGCCTGTATTTACCGGAAGCGGTTTTGAACCAAGGCTTATGCTTCCCCTTTCTCTCTCTTATGACCACCGGGTTATTGATGGGGCTGATGCTGTTCGTTTTCTCAGGTGGATAGTAGAGGCACTTGAAGAGCCGTTTAAACTGCTTCTTGAGGGATAGGGATATGAGTGGGGAGAAAAAGACCACAGGGGTTGCGGTTATCGGTGGGGGCCCGGGAGGATACCCAGCAGCGTTTCTTGCCTCAGACCTTGGAATGGATGTTACGCTTATTGATATGGAGCCCAACCCTGGAGGTGTGTGCCTTTATAGAGGCTGTATTCCCTCCAAGGCACTCCTTCATGTAGCCAGAGTTATAGCGGAGGCCCGTCATGCATCCAGATGGGGGGTTGAGTTTCCAGAGCCAACTGTGGATATAGATAGGCTTAGGGAGTGGAAAAACTCTGTTGTAAGAAAGCTTACAGGTGGGCTTGGACAGCTTACAAAGAAGAGAGGGATTAACTACATCCAGGGTAGGGCAAGTTTTTTAAGCCCAAATACCCTAAGGATTGAGAAAGATGGAGGGGAAGAGCTCCTCCTTGGGTTTAGCCATGCGGTTATAGCAACCGGCTCAAGACCTGCTTTGCTTCCCGACATATCCATAAATAGTCCGCGTATTATGGATTCAACGGATGCACTTGAACTTCCAGATATACCAAGAACCATGCTTGTTGTTGGTGGTGGATACATAGGGCTTGAGCTGGGAAGTGTTTATGCAACCCTTGGAACAAGGGTTACTGTGGTTGAGATGACCTCGGGTTTAATGCCAGGGGTTGATAGGGATCTTGTTTCGGTGCTTTCAAGGCGGCTTGAGAGGCTATTTGATGGGATAGTGCTTAACACAAAGGTAGTGGATATGAGGGAGGAAAGGGAAGGGATAAAGGTAAGGTTTGAAGGAGCCAGCAAGGAGGAGAGGGTATTTGACAGGGTGCTTATCTCTGTAGGACGGGTTCCAAACTCAACCAACCTGGGACTTGAGGGTTTAGGGATTAGGGTTGATAAGAAGGGCTTTATCATTGTGGATGAGAAACGCAGAACCAACATCCCAAATATCTATGCTATTGGGGATGTTGCAGGAGAGCCAATGCTTGCACACAAGGCTACCCATGAGGGAAGGACGGTGGCTGAGGCTATTGCCGGTCGCAAGGTGGCATTTGAGCCAAGGGCAATCCCTTCAGTCGTCTTTACAGATCCAGAGATTGCCTGGTGTGGGCTTACAGAAACTGAGGCAAGAGAGAAGAAGATCCCGGTTAAGGTTGCAAGGTTTCCCTGGAGTGCATCTGGAAGGGCAACAACCCTTGACAGAAATGATGGCGTTACAAAGCTCATACTGGAGCCTGAAACTAATCGCGTACTTGGTGTGGGTATAGTAGGGATTGGGGCTGGAGAGCTTATTTCCGAAGGAGCTCTGGCAATTGAGATGGCAGCCCTTGCCTCAGACCTTGAACTCACAGTACATCCACATCCAACCCTGTCTGAAACCATTATGGAAGCAGCAGAGGTAGCCCTTGGTACCTCTACACACCTGCTTTACGGAACCGGAAAAAGCAAATGAGCTTAGGCCTTTCCAAAAACAGGTATCCCGGCTCCGCTTATTGGTTTTGACTCATCTGATGCCAGAAACACAACTACCCGTGCTATCTCTTCAGGCTTTACCCACTTTGAGAAGTCTGCCTCAGGCATTGCTTTCCTGTTTGCGGGGGTATCAATAACACTTGGCAGTATCGCATTTACGTTTATATCGTATTCCCTGACTTCCTCGGCTATTGCTTCTGTCAGGTTTAGAACCCCGGCTTTAGATGCCCCATATGCTCCAACACCCGCGGCTCCCTTTAAGGCCGGACGTGATGATATGTTTATTATCTTACCGTAGTTTTGCTTTATCATGTGGGGTAGAACCGCTTTTGAACACAGAAAGGTGGATTTTAAGTTGATATTCATCATGTGATCCCAGGTTTTTTCATCGGTTTCCACAACTGGAGCATAAGCAAATCCCCCAACAGTATTTACAAGTATATCTATTCTCCCGAACCTCCTTAGCGTTTTCTGAACCGTTCTTTCTACCTGCTTTTGCTTTATAACGTTTGTTTTTGTAAACACGATTTGGTCCCTAAACTGTGAGAGAAGCGGTAAAACGTCCCTAAGTTCTTCATCCACGATGTATGTGCATATTACTTTTGCCCCTTCCTTTAGGAACTCAGATACAATTACCCTTCCAAGTGCTCCTGTTCCTCCAGTTACAATGGCTACTTTTTCTTTGAGCTTCATTGTAGGTCCTCCATGTTTTGTTAGTCGATGTGACCATAACCTTTGAGTATTTCACGGAATCGCCGTGTGCTTTTCCGGAATAAGCGGTAAAACTCTATCTTAAACATCTCGGTGTTCTCAAGAACCACATGCTCAATGCTTTCGGTCTTTACAGATACGTGGGTTTTAAGCAGATTGCGAAGTGCATTCCAGGTTCGAAGGTTTTTTACGTATATTGTGTACTTCTCTCTTGAGCCTTCAAAGCTCTCCAGGGGAGCATATCCATCCAGAAAGGCCTTTCCAATCAGGTGGGCATACTTGCTTTCATCCAGCTTAAACTCCCTTACAAAGAGGGATATTCTTAAGAGTCTGTTTGTTATAAAGCCGGGTTCCAGATCAAACTCGAGTATAAGGTTATCCCTTATGTCTTTTAGGTCGGTCAGAGGGGTAACGAATTTTAACGCACGGTTACCTGAATTGCTCTTTAAAACAACTCCCTCTCGTTCTCTGTCGTTAAGGTCAAGTAGGATCGCATAGAGCCTATCTATCTGCTCCAGGGAGAACTGACCCAGCAATGGAACAGAAGGAAGTCCATATGAATTTACAATCTCATATCGGTCACGTACGCGCATAAACTCTCCATCTGGTTTTGCGATCTCAAACACAAAGAATGAAAGACCTGGTGGAATCAGTGGGTCTCTTTGAGGATTATAAGGGTTATCCCCAAGAACCTCACAGAATAGGATGTGGTCTGGAAATGAGGTAAAGAAACGATTGAGTCTGTGTTTGTACCACCATATCTCCTCAGCCCATTCCGAGGTAAAGGGACAGATAAAGCCACCCCGGGTGATAGCAAGAACTTTGCCCTGGTGAACCAGTATGCGAACGTTATAGCCATCAAGTTTTTCCTCCGCAAAGAAGGGAGCTGTGTGAAAGAACCTCTGTATTCCCTGGTGTAGGCGGTACACGCGTTTTATATGAGGAAAACCTGGTACAGTACGTATGGGTCTTTGTCCACTTGCATCAAAAAGCACAACCGTACCCCTTGGGGTGTGGCCAATGTCATCTGCATAACGCAGGTACTTAAGGCCGTTATAGCTGAGCTCTTCCACACTACGATCCACACTCCTCATACTTGCTCCTCATCTGGCTTTGTGTATCTGTTTATAAAATAATCAGCTGAATATACCTCTATACCCAGAGCTTCGGCCATTTTTGCAATCCCCTCGTCAGCTGAAAGGATTGCACCACCTACCTCTTTGGCAAGAAGCACAACATCAAGGTCTTCAACGCTATCCACTATACCGCTTCGGAGGGCTTCTCTGTACTGCTGTCTCAGGCGTCTTAGGTTCTCAGGGGTGGGTTCTCTGTAGATCGCCTCTTCTGCAATCCTTAACCCCTTGTTAATGCGTTCCCTGAGTTCCCGGATGAATATGTGAAGTATAGCGGCTGGTACATGGAGGTTATATATATCCGGAGCCCTTACTATGGCCTCCTGGCGAAACAGTACAAGGGCTTCTTTCGATGTGAAGTGGGAAAGCTCACGGAATACCGAGATGGGCATGTATATTTCGATCTTGTTTCTGCGTACTATGTCAAGGAAGTTCCTTACAGCCTGTTCTACATCTGCTCCAAACCTGCTCTGGGTTTCAGGGTTAACAAACAGGCTTGTGTCAAGAACAAGTCGGGGGCGCACTGGGACAAGAGATGTCTTCTCCTCATATGGTTTTAACTTTTGCATCTTCTGTGTTTTCCTTGGAGGTCTTTCCTGTCCTTCCATGTTGTCCCTTGATTAATCATAACCAACATCTTAGGAAAATGGTAGGAAATGTGGTTGACAATCCAAGTGGTGTAAAATTAAAATAAATCTCTGCAACACACCCGGGATGGATCTTTTAATCTCTATGAAGGCTGAACCCATTGAGAAAGGGCTTGAACCAAGGTGGAGTACTATGACCACGCCAGCTGCCCAGACGGGAGGATACTTTATAGCTGAATTTAGAGAGGGGGATCAGGAAAAACTTAGACTCCTTATAATGTATGCTGAGATCCTGCGGAGCAAACTGGATGGAGAGGAGTTTCAGATAGAGCTTACGCAGTTTGGATTCATTCTAAAGAAGAAGGTTGACCAGGATGTAGAGTATATAAAGGCCTGGGATAGCTGGGTTGAGTTCTCAAGGTCCATTTATGAGAAGCTTGTAGATATACTTGAGGGTTCAGATTGATGGCTCTTGGATAGGAGGAATTATGAAGGTAAAGGACATAATGAGTTACCCGGTTATTGTAGCCAGAGAGGAAACAACCCTTAGGGAGATCGCTGGGGAGATGCTAAAGCACAAGATAGGAGCCATGCCTGTTGTGGATGTGGAGGGTAAGATTGTAGGGATCATAACGGATTCTGATTTTGCAGCTAAAGAAAGAGGGTTTCCGTTTTCAACGTTTTTTGCCCCTCAGGTCTTCGGTAGGTGGATGCCCAAAGAGGACATTGAGAAGATATACGAAGAGGTTCAAAACCTTAGGGCAAAGGATATAATGACCAGTCCCGTAATTACGGCCTCTGAGGAGGAAGAAATAGAGGAAGCTGTGGAGAAGATGCTAAAGTATGATTTTAATCACCTTCCGGTTGTTCGTGATGGGGTGCCGGTTGGAATGCTTTCAAGACACGACCTTCTTAAGCTAATCTTAAGGAACAAATCCCGGTAAATCCTTGGCATCTGTCTGTATAGATAGTAGAATATCTGTTTACAACCCTAAAAGGTTTTGCCAACGGAGGACAGTTTAGCACATGAAGAACGAGAAGGATGTGGATTATAAAAACACTCTTAACCTTCCACAAACTGGGTTTCCAATGAAAGCAAACCTGCCTCAGAAGGAGCCAGAGATCTTAAAGAGGTGGGAGGATATAGGACTCTATGAGAAGATAAGGAATAAGTCCAGGGGACGTCCAAGGTTTATCCTTCACGACGGTCCTCCTTACGCAAATGGACATATACATATGGGAACTTCCTTAAACAAGATACTTAAGGATGTGGTTGTAAAGTCAAAAACAATGCTGGGGAGAGACTCTTACTACGTTCCTGGCTGGGACTGCCATGGCCTCCCAATTGAGTACCAAGTTACAAAGGAACTTGGTCCAAAGAAAGAGGGTATGTCCAAGATAGAGATAAGGAGACTCTGTAGAGAGTACGCCAGCAGGTTTGTTGAGATTCAAAGAGAAGAGTTTAAGCGCCTTGGGGTGTTTGGAGACTGGGCAAATCCCTATCTTACGATGAACTACGATTATCAGGCCACCATTGCACGGGAATTTGGCAGGTTCGTTCAGGTGGGAAATGTATACAGGGGAAAGAAACCGGTCTACTGGTGCTACTCCTGTCAAACGGCACTGGCAGAGGCAGAGGTAGAGTATGAGGAAAAGGTTTCCCCATCGATCTATGTAAAGTTTCCTCTGGTTTCTACAGAGGGTATAGGGTTAGAAGTTGGCAAACAGGTATTTGCCCTTATCTGGACCACAACCCCATGGACACTCCCTGCAAATCTGGCACTTGCTGTTCACCCCGAGCACACTTATGCAGTGGTTGAGGTTAAGGGGGAGGTGTTTATAGTTGCAGAGGCGCTTATCCAGAGCGTCTTTCCTGAAGAGGATGTAAGAGTTATAGAGAGGTTTTCTGGAAACCGTCTTCAGGGTCTTTCTTTTAAACATCCCTTTTACGAGAGGGAATCCATAATGACTGTTGCTGAGTTTGTAGCACTTGATACCGGAACGGGAATCGTTCACATAGCACCGGGGCATGGACAGGAAGACTATGAAATAGGGGTAAGATACAACCTTGAGATATACTCTCCTGTAGACGATAGAGGAAGGTTTACAGAGGATGTGGAGTTTTTTAAGGGGATGTTTATATACGATGCAAACGAGTCAATCTTAAAGAAACTCGAGGAGACAAAAACACTTTTTAAAGCCGGGGTTACAAAACACTCCTATCCTCACTGCTGGAGATGCAAAAAACCTGTTATCTTTAGGGCAACTCCCCAGTGGTTTATATCCATGGATGCAAACAACCTCAGGCTAAATGCCCTAAGGGAGATTAACCGTGTAAAGTGGATACCCGAGTGGGGAAGGGACCGGATTTACAACATGATAGAGAAGCGGCCTGACTGGTGCATATCAAGGCAGAGGGTGTGGGGGGTACCAATAGTTGTTTTTTACTGCAGTGAATGTGAATACGTGGTTATGGATGCACGTATTATAGAGCATGTGGCAAATCTGTTTGAGCAACACGGTGCAGATGTGTGGTTTTCATACGAGCCAGACAAACTCCTTCCCCCGGGAACAAGATGCCCTGGTTGCGGTAGCAGGTCCTTTAGAAAGGAAACAGACATTCTGGATGTATGGTTTGACTCAGGTGTTAGTTTTGCTGCGGTACTTGAGAGAAACCCTGAACTCACCATGCCTGCAGATATGTATCTGGAGGGAAGTGATCAGCACAGGGGATGGTTTCACTCAAGCCTTCTTGTATCCGTTGGTACACGAGGTATTGCACCCTATAGGTCGGTTCTAACCCATGGTTTTGTGGTGGATAAAGAAGGGGAGAAGATGTCAAAATCCAGAGGTAACGTTATTGCCCCATCAGACATTATAAAAAAATACGGAGCAGAGATCCTAAGGCTCTGGGTTGTGGCTGAGGACTACAGAAGTGATATAAGGATCTCTGAAGAGATTCTAACTAGGTTAACGGAGTCCTATAGAAAAATAAGAAACACATTTAGATACCTCCTTGGTAACCTTTTTGATTTTGACCCTAAAAGAGATCTGGTAGAGTTTAAAAATCTTGAGGAGATAGACAGGTGGGTTCTTCACCGTCTTGGCGTTGTATCAAGTAGGGTTCTTAAGGCATACGATGAGTATGAGTTTCACATTGTATACCATGAGCTTCAACGATTTTGCATTGTTGATTTAAGCGCAATCTATCTGGATGTTCAGAAGGATGTTTTATACACATTTCCTCCAGCTTCTTCTAAAAGGCGTTCTGCTCAGACTGCTATTTACACGGTTTTAAACTGGCTTCTAAGACTATCAGCTCCCATTCTCTCATTTACAGCAGATGAAGCATGGCAATATATGCCCGGGGAGAAGGTTGAGAGCGTTCATCTAACGGATTTTCCCTCTCCGGATTTTATTGACAATAAGATAGAGGAAAAATGGAAAACCATACTGGATATAAGAGATGAGATACTAAAGGCCCTTGAAGAGGCCCGAAAAAACAGGTTTATAAGAAGCTCTCTTGAAGCCGGTATTAGGATCTTTGTAGAAAGGGAAAGTAAGCTGGAAAGATTTATAAAGGATAATCTGGAGTTGTTAAAAACACTTGCCATAGTATCTTACATGGATATTCAAGCTGGTTATCCTGAAGCGGGAAATATTGTCTTTAAAAGCACAGAGATTCCGGAGGTTGTGGTAGAGGTTATAAAGGCTCCTGGATACAAGTGTGAGAGATGCTGGACATACAGCACCACTGTCGGTACTAACCCAGTTTATCCAAACCTGTGCAGTCGATGTATCTCTCACCTTGGACTGGAAAGAGCTACTTAACTATAATGATCCTTACCTTTCCTTCCTTCCTGGTAAGGTTTATTCCAACGTCTTGCTTGTATCGGTGCAGCACTATATCCACAACACTGTTTCCCACTTTTAGGTTCTTTATCTCCACACTTTGCAGGAATTCTGGAAGTGTTGGATAGTAAAAAAGGATGGTGGACTTATGAGCCCTTATAGAGAGTCCAAGACAGGCCTGAAGCAGCAGGAGAACGGAGGCAGCTGCCCATGATTGGGGAACACAGGCTACAGGATATAGAGTGGGTCCCTCTCCTGCACGCCTTGGGAAACCACAAAAAAGCTCTGGCATCCTGTGAAGGTCAAGGAAAAGGCTTGCATCAAAAAGGCCTTTAATTACCTGAAGAACCGCTTTCTTTAACCCGTATTTGGCAAATCCGTATGCAATAAGTGCGTTATCATGGGGCCATACAGAGCCATTGTGGTAGGACATGGGATTGTATCTTACCTCAGAGGAGGCAAGAGTACGTATACCCCATCCAGAAAACATCTCTTCAGATAACAGGGTGCTTGCAACACGATGAGCACGATAAGGGCTTGCAATGCCTGAAAAAAGACAGTGACCTGCATTGGAGGCTTTAACGCTACAGGGTCTTTTCTTACCATCGAGGGCAAGAACGTATGTTGAGAGTTGCTCACACCAAAACGCACTCTCAAAGCGCTCACGTAGTCTTTTTGCCTTGAGGTTAAGGGTTTGTGCCGTGCTGGTGTATCCAAGAGCCCGTGCTATTTTTGAGGCTTCCTTTAGTGCAGCATAGATGTATCCCTGAACTTCACAGAGTGCTATAGGGGCTTCAGCTAAGGTGCCATCGGCATGAAAAACGGAATCTGAAGAATCCTTCCACCCCTGATGAGTAAGTCCTCTTTCAGAGTGTTTTATGTACTCAACAAAACCATCACCATCTGCATCGCCATAGGTCTCAATCCACTTTAGGGCGAGTTCAATGTTTGGCCAGATTGATTCTATAAAATCCCTATCTCCTGTTCTTGAGTAGTATGCCCCTGCAAGCATACAGAAAAGAGGGGTGGCATCTATGCTTCCGTAGTACTTTCCAAAGGGTATCTCTCCAAGGGTGGCCATCTCTCCTCTGCGGCTTTCATGAAGTATCTTGCCAGGTTCTGCATCACGTTCCGGGTCTGTTTCCTTTGCCTGTGTGTTTGCAAGATACGATAAAACCCCTCTGGCCACTTCGGGGTTTAGCCAAAGCCACTCGAGGGCAGTTATTATACCGTCACGACCAAAAGGGGTACTGAACCAGGGAATTCCTGCATATGGGTAGAGTCCGTACTCTGTTGTGGTAAGCATCATGTGCAGATCAGCTAAAGAACGGTTTACCCAATCGTTAAACTGTTCGTTGGAGGTGTAGATGTGGCACTCCTCTGCCCTTGCTATGGTTAGCTCATCTTCCGATTTAGCCCTGGCCTCATCGTAACTCAGGATGGATGTAGTGGCACCACCTACATCACATGATATGGTAATATAGCAGGTAAGCTGTTCTTTGGGCTCTAAACGTACTTCAAAGTGTGCCTCTGAGGAGAGGATTTTCTTGGGTTTAAGAGAGAACTCAAGCCTTGTACGTCTTAAAATCCCATCTAGCCCCATGTATGGCAGTGTTACACTTCTTTCATCAATGCTTGTATCCATATACTCTCCTCTTTTCTCTCTTGATATTCCCCGTACCTCAAAGATATCGGCAAAATCCGCCTGGAAATGCAGAGAGAAGGAAAAATGTATTGGGTATAGCCCGTAATTCCAGAATCTTAGCCTCTCATAACAGATGCCGTTCCAAAGAAACTTTGATCTAAATATGTGGATTGTTCCCCTTGGAATCATTACACGCCCGGATATACGAATATCTGGGTTTGTAAGATCAACGGTTAGTAGAGCGTTATCCTCTTTTACCGTGGAGCTTAGAAGAAGGGGGCGGTTTGTTTCCAGTCTCAACTCCAGCCGTGAGAGAAACCTGGTGCCCTCATGGTAAATCCCCTGTTCTCCAAGCCCTACAGGCTGGATATCACCGTAGCGGTCAAATACAGCAAAGGTTTCCCCGTGTTTAAGGACCCTGGTTCTATCGTCTGCTAGAGAGGAGGTTGCAAGGATATAAAATTGATCCTTTACCTGTATGATCTCCTCCATTACAGCACTTAGACAGCTTGTTGTTTTACCTCTAGAAGCTGCTTGTATATGTTTAGGTAATCCCTTGTCATACGGGTTGCGGAGAAACGCTCCTCAAATACCTCCCGACAGCGTCTGCGGTTTATGTTTCTGACCTTATACACGGCTTCAACTGCATCTTCAAGCCCCTGTACTATAAATCCGGTAACTCCTTCCTCAAGAACCTCAGGAACAGAGCCCCTACGGTATGCAATAACCGGGGTTCCACAAGCCATAGCTTCAATCATAACCAGTCCAAAGGGCTCTGGCCAATCGATTGGAAACAGCAGGGCATAGGCGTTTCCCAGGAATTCGTTCTTTTCTCCATCCCCTATTTCACCAAGATACTCAATAAGGGGATCCCTTAGAAGGGGTTGTACAACGGTTTCAAAGTACTCTTTATCCACCTTATCGACCTTTGCAGCAATCTTTAACGGTATGCCAGTACGCTTTGCTATCTCTATGGCCCTATCAACCCTTTTCTCGGGTGCAATACGACCTAGAAAGGCAAGGTACTTTCCGTGTTCCTCCCTGAAGGTGTACAGGTCCTCAGGAAGACCGTGGTAGACAGTTCCCCGCCAGTTAAGCCAGGGCAGGGGCTCTCTTTGAGAGTTTGATATTGATACAACCGGCATTTCACCAAACTCACGATAAAGTGGAACCAGATCCGGTATATCAAGGCGTCCATGAAGGGTTGTTACATGGGGGATGTTATGTCGTCTGGAGAGCGGAAAGTGTAGGTAGTCTATATGGAAGTGTATTATGTCAAACCTGTGTGCTTGTTTAAAGACCATCTCCAGCATCAGTATGTGATGTGCAAGTTGATCTACACAGTTCTTATCCAGCCTGAGGGATCTTCTGCATGGAGCAATGAGATGAGCTTTGGTAACCGAGTCACCACTTGCAAAAAGGGTTACTTCATGTCCCTGTCGTACAAGCTCCTCTGTAAGGTAGGAAACAACCCGTTCTGTTCCCCCATAGTACTTGGGTGGTACGCTCTCAAAGAGCGGGGCTACCTGTGCTATTTTCAACTCTTACCTCCAGGCTCTGCAATATAAAATATAACACCAATTACAAAATCCGGTGTCAATACCTAATGCCAGGCCAGCTGTATATGGAGTCTGTTGAACGAACAATATGCATTCCGGCTTCTGCAAACCGCTTAAAAGCAGAATCAGCTTCATCGGTGTAATCAACTACCCCAGGAACCACAACAGGTGATGTACAGTCTTCAAGGAGATATACCCTGTTTGCAAGTTTCTTATCCTTTGCCGTAATTTTTGAAAGCAGATCAGCAACTGTCCAGGCAACACAGTGGCTTTTTGCCTGTCCAGCAACTATGATGACATCGAATTCCAGGAGCTTTTCAAAGAGTCTTTCGTCCCTTGGTAGAAGCTCTTTGCCATCAGGTCCGGTGGCAACCTCGGGGCCAAGAGCTGAGTAGTGCTCTGTTAATGGGTGGTTTCCCTTTATGTAGATATATGGCTGGCTGTAGCGAGCAATTGTGTGAAAGAAAATGGCTTCCTCAACCGCTGACACCAGTGCATGGCCTATTCCGCCAAGCATAGCATGATACGGCCAGATTGTAAGCTCATACTTTCCCCCTTTCTTAAGCTCCCGTGTGTAGTGAAGCAGGTGACGTTGTATATAGTTAGAATCTAGCTTTAGGCTGTAAGCAAGCTCGGGGTTAAAGCGCCAGCGGCCACTTATAATATCATCCTCTGTGACTGTGGTAAAAGGAGGGGGATGTTCACCGTTTTCATCTACAAAGAAGATACTGTGGAAGATCTGCATTGCCTGATGAGTGTCCATTGTAGGCACAATCTGCGTTATGACATTTAGGTTTCTGTATATGAACTCACAAAGACGCACGTTGTCTTCAACAGCCCCCATACCAGAGCGCCCTCCGACATATAGCTCAAAACCCGGAATACAGAACGTGTTCTGCACATCAATTGCAACAAGGCACACTCTTAAACTATCTCCTGAGGCAGGTTTAATGTCATGTACCCTTGCCCAGTCTCTGGCAAGACCAGAAAGTCCTTGATAGTCTACCTTCCACACCTCCTTTACCTTATCCGGGTTAAAGTGTGGAGGTAAGGGTAGTTCTCTATAGGGCATAGCTACTACCTCTGTTATGTTTTTTATATTTATTTTACGACAACCATGTGAGCTGACAAATAAAAACTTGACATTGGTACGGTTGATGGAAATAATCAGAAAGGGACCTTATATCATGGAATCAAAGAAAGCTTATCTATTTGTTACCTGTCTGGTTGATAACTTCTTTCCACAGGTGGCTGAAAGTGCTGTTTGCGTACTTAGAAGATTGGGGATTGAGGTTGAGTTTGTTGAGGGGCAGACGTGTTGTGGACAACCGGCATTTAACAGCGGTTTCTGGCAGGATGCACGTACGGTTGCAAAGAGGTTTCTCTCCGTTTTTGATAGGGAGAAAGATGGTTTTATAGTGTGCCCTTCTGGTTCCTGTGCCTCCATGGTGCGTATCTTCTACAGGGAGCTGTTTGAGGAAGGGGATAAGGAGTATGGTTCGGCTGTTAACATATCCAAGAGGGTTTATGAGTTCTCAGAGTATATTGTAAATGTGTTAAAAGAGACGGATGTGGGAGCTTTCTATAAGGGTAGGGTAGCATATCACGGTTCCTGCCATCTTATTCGGGAGCTTGGTATTAGAGAGGAACCAATTAGGCTTATAAGATCTGTAAGAGGAATAGACTTTGTTGAGATGAAAAACTACGATGTGTGTTGTGGCTTTGGGGGAACTTTCTCCGTAAAGTTTCCCGAGCTCTCAGCTGCCATAGTTGAGGATAAGATACAGAGTATAGTGGAGAGCGGAGCAGATACACTTGTTTCAACCGATATGGGATGCTTGATGCACATTGGAGGTATTATAAGCAGGAGGAATCTACCGATAAGGGTAATGCATATAGCAGAGCTTCTCGCATCGAGGTGAGGTCTGTGTGGAAATAAGAAAACTAAATTTTAAGAAAAACTCAGTCCGTGCTCTGGGGGATAAAACCCTTCAGCAGGCACTACACTATACAACTGAGCGCTTTACCTCTGCAAGAGAGAGGGCAAAGAGGGAGTTTGGAGAGCTAGATAATCTACGGGAAAAAGCAAGAGAGATTAAAAGGAGAACAATAGAAAACCTGGATGATTATCTGGAGATACTGGAAGAAAACGTATGTAAGGCAGGTGGCAAAGTATACTGGGCAGAGGATGCAAAAGGGGCAGTAGATACCGTGTTAGACATTGCAAGGAAAAACCGTGTTAAGCTCGTTGTAAAGAGCAAGTCAATGGCTACGGAAGAGATAGAGCTTAACCGTGCTATTGAGGGGGAAGGGATAGATGTAGTTGAGACAGACCTTGGGGAGTATATAATCCAACTTGCAAATGAACGCCCTTCGCACATAATAGCACCGGCAATTCACAAGACTAAGGATGAAATAGCTAGGTTATTCTCTGAAAAGCTTAAAATACCTTACTATAAAGAGCCAGAGCTCCTTGTGGGTGCGATAAGGGAGAGGTTAAGAGCTACATTTTTAAGAGCTGATATGGGGGTAACAGGGGTTAACTTTGCAGTAGCTGAAACCGGGACGATTATTATAGTTGAGAACGAGGGAAATGCACGCTTTGTAACCACAGTGCCAAGAGTACACGTTGCAATCATGGGCATTGAAAAGGTTATTCCCAGCTTTAAGGACGCTGCGGTGTTCCTTAGTATCCTTGCTCGTAGTGCTACAGGTCAGAAAATGTCATCTTATGTTTCCTTCATAACGGGCCCGAGAAGAAATGGAGAGATAGATGGCCCTGAGCAGTTTCACCTTATCATAATGGACAATGGACGAACCCGTGTGCTTGGATCAGAGGAAACCCGTGAAACACTTTACTGCATAAGATGTGGAGCCTGCCTTAATGCATGCCCAGTTTACAGAAAAGCAGGGGGACACTCCTACGGGTGGGTTTACTCAGGTCCAATAGGGGCTATTCTAACCCCACAGCTAATCGGTATGGATAGGGCTTTAGAGCTCCCTTTTGCCTCAACCCTTTGCGGTGCGTGTAGGGAGGTGTGCCCGGTAAAGATAAACATCCCTAAGATATTAATCGGGCTTAGAAGAAGGGCTGTAGAGAATGGGTTTCATAAAAACGTAAAAGAGCATCTGGCAATGAGGATCTGGAGATTTGTGGTTTCACATACAGGTGTATACGATATCCTTACTTCCCTACTTTATGTACTCCAGCATCCTTTTAAATCAGACGGAAAGTTACGTTCCTTACCCTTATTTAGTCAGTGGACCAGATACAGGGACCTACCGGTCTTAAAGATACCTTTTAGAAAGAGGTGGAAAAGACTAACCGTCAATAGAGGACCCAGAGGATGACGCAGGCCTCTTTTAAACACTCTATCCTAGCTAAGATTAGAGCTGGTCTTGGTAAAAAAACGGAGATAAGTGAGAACTCCAAAACGGAGTTGGTCTATAAGGACTATACACACCAAAATAGGCTAGAATCAGAGGATCTAGTCTCTATATTTACTGAGGAGGCTCTAAAGGTTTCAGCAAAAGTAAAAACCATAGGAGATAAAAAGGAGATTCCAAAAAGCATAGAGGAGGTTTTTAGGGAAAATGGATATAAGAGGTTTGCTATATGGAATTCTCAGACCCTCAAGAGTTTAAGGGTTAAGGAGCTTCTTTCAGAGAAGGGGTTTAGAGCAGTATCAAACAACAAAGAGGAGCTTATAGAAGCAGATGTTGGTATTACAGAAGTGGATTTTGCAATAGCCGATACAGGGACACTGGTTCTACTTACTGATAGCACTAAACCACGCTCTGTCTCCCTAATTCCACATTCTCACATCGCTGTAGTTGAATCCAAAAAAATAGTGGCAAACATTTTTGAGCTTTTTACCTTCTTGCCAGACCTTTTTTCATCCAGCAAACCCAGTTGCCTAACGTTTATTACTGGTCCAAGCAGAACAGCAGATATTGAGCTTACCCTGACAATAGGAGCCCACGGGCCAAAAAACCTTTTTGTGCTTATCTACTAGAGTTATTTAGCCACTCTCTTGCATCAAACTGACAACCGGTTATCCCTACTGACTCATCTGATGCAAGGTAGATAAAGACTGGCACTATATCGTCAGGTGCAGGTAGGGTCCTTGGGTCTTCTTCTGGATATGCCATTGCCCGCATCTCTGTTCTTGTTCCTCCCGGATTTACCGAGTTTACCCTAACGTTGGTTGACTTTAACTCATCTGCAAGAACCTGGGTAAGTCCTTCCAGCCCAAACTTTGACACAGCGTAGGCTCCCCAGGTTGCTTTTCCACGTCTTCCTACACTTGAGCTCACGTTTATTATTGAGCCATTTCTGGAGGTTAGCAGAAGCGGAAGAAGTGACTTTGTAACAAAGAACTGGGCATTCAAGTTAATCTTTATGACCTCTTCCCATATATCCTCAGGATAACTTGCAATGGGTGCACGGACCCCAAGGATGCTTGCGTTGTTTACAAGGATATCAACCTTTCTAAATCTCCCGGCTACAAAATCACGGAGCCTCTTTACATCCTCTTTGCTTGAGATGTCTGCCTTTATGTATTCTATCCTACCAAACTTTTCCAGTTCCAGTGCCGTGTTTTTTAGGTTATCTTCGTTACGGCTGCATATGATGGTATAGCATCCTTCTTTTACAAAGGCCTTTGCAACAGCTTTTCCTATTCCCTTACTTCCTCCTGTGATAACGGCTATTTTGTCCTTTAGTTTCATGGAAGGGATAGTATACCGTGTAATCAGGGATTGTTTAATATACAATACTATGTCTGATAAGATATCTTATGTCAACTAATAAGGCTACCTGTAGACCACCTCCACAGTATCAAGAAAAAGCAAAAGTTCCTCCATATAGCGTCTAACCCTAACTTCATCCCTCTTTCCAGCAGCCTCCTCAATCTTCCTCCCGAGATCCGTTATGAAATCAAATCCATATCCACCTCCAGAGCCCTTCATCATGTGTCCCACCCTCTTTATAGACTCAAAGTCCTCTGATTCCAGCGCCCTGCTTATTAACTCTATATCCTTACGCCTGTTTGAGAGAAATACAGGGACAATCTCTGAGAGCTCAGAGTCCACATACACCTTAAATCTCCTTTCTTCCATAGCGTTTTGCTCCTTAAAATGCCTTGCAGGTCTTGATATGTGTATTATATTTAAGGTAATCTAGAGTCTCAACACCAAAATCCCTCTTTAAAGGAGAGAAAAGATCATGCCCATCTATGAATACGAGTGTGAGAAGTGTGGACGGATAACTGAAGTTCTTCAGGGGTTTAATGATCCCCCTCTTAAGAGATGCAAGCATTGCAGAGGAAAGGTTCATCGTATAATATCACTCTCATCTTTCCAGCTTGTGGGTACAGGTTGGTATGCAACAGATTATGCAAAGAACCCCGGTATTCCACCCAAGGCAGCCTCAAAGGAGAGTGACTCCCCTGAGGGTAGCAAGTCAGAGGGAGGCGAAGCCAAGGGATCGAAAGATACCGGGATCGCAAACGCCTAAAAAATAAAAGAGGTAGATTTAATGGACCTGGGATTGAGAGGGAAAGCCGCTATTGTCTGTGCTTCAAGCAAGGGGCTTGGCAAAGCTGTTGCTTTAGGCCTTGCAGAGGAAGGGGTTAACCTAACGATATGTGCAAGAGGGAAAGAGGCTCTGGAAAAAACGGCCAATGAGATAAGAGACAGGTTTGGAGTTAATGTACTCTCAGTCCAGGCAGATGTTTCAAATCCTGAAGATGTAAAGAAGGTGGTTTCCTTAACCGTTTCTACCTATTCAACCGTGCACATACTTGTAAACAATGCAGGAGGCCCACCTGTTGGCAGTTTTCTTGAGATTCCAACACACGAATGGCAAAGGGCTGTAGAGTTAAACCTATTTAGCACCGTAAACTTTACAAGAGAAGTGCTTCCTTATATGAGAAAACAGAAGTGGGGAAGGATAATAAACATTACCTCCATAGCCGTAAAACAACCTCTTGATGGACTTATCCTTTCAAACACAGCACGGGCGGGTGTTATAGGTTTTGCAAAAACGGTATCCAACGAATTTGCAAGGGAAAACATCCTTGTAAACAATGTATGTCCAGGTCGCATCCTTACAGACAGAATCATAGAGCTTGCCAGTGAAAGAGCAAGGCGCTACAACAAAGGACTTGATGAGGTAATAAGGGCACTGGAAGAGGATATCCCTGTAGGCAGGATTGGCGCTCCAGAGGAGCTTGCCAGCTTGGTTGTGTTTCTTGCCTCTGAGAGGGCAAGCTATATAACGGGTACAACGATTCAGGTAGACGGTGGTCTTGTAAAGGCAATATTCTAGGATTGCTGTAACCATGCCGTCCTCTAATAAATCTGTTTTCATTACCGCTCTATGCTGCCTTCTTTTTTACTTATGCAAATGCTATATTCCGGATTTAAACTGGAAAAGCACAGAGTATAGCACCTACATAGAGGTATCGGTATCAAAAAGCCTTCCAGTGGTATATCCCCTAAGAAACGAGACTGAACTCAGACACTTATTATCACTCTATGGGATCTCAGAACCCTCAATTAACGGTGGAGACAGTATTTTGGTAAGGAAAGACAAAGGTGTTTACGTATCGCAAATAAGTGGCAAAAGACGCATAGCCCTTGGAATGCCAATTGGCATAAACTCAGCCAGCATCGAAGACCTTAAGGCCTTACCGGGTATAGGTACAGAGCTTGCCAGAAGAATCGTTGAGTACAGAAACTCAAATAACGGCTTTAGAAAAATTGAAGAACTCTTAATGATAAAAGGAATAGGGAAGAAGAGGTTTGAGCGAATAAAACCCTTTATAGACCTTAACTAGCGTCTAAGCAAGAAATCAATCTCTGTTTCCTCATCAAATAACCCGCTTCCCCCATCCGGGGGTGATACATTTCCATCAGGTGCGTGCGGATTTGTATCCACCGCCGTATCAGCTGTGCCAACTTTATAAGGAATAAACCCATAAGGTGTGTTCACAAACTCGATGCCCGAGGGAACAGTAAACTCCCCTCCAGGAATCTTTCTTAAAGCCTCCTTCATAAAGTCGATCCATATGGGAAGAGCAGCCCGTCCACCCACCTCACCCTTACCTATTGGTGTATGGTTATCCCTGCCCACCCACACACCTGTAACTATCCTGGGGCTAAACCCTATAAACCAGGCATCCGTAAAATCATTGGTTGTTCCGGTTTTCCCAGCTATAGGGGCAAGAGAGGTAAGTGAAAGCGCTCTTCTTCCAGTCCCCTCTTTTATAACAGACTGCAAAAGGTCAACCATTATAAACGCAGTTTCAGGGCTTATTACCTGCTCTCCAGGATCCGGCAATATCCTTATGGATTTATTCCTAAGCAACGCTAGGAATTCCTCAGGGGTCTGAAACTCAGCGGCTTTTGTTGAGCCAGAAAAAGACTCCTCCTTTATAAAGCTTGCTGGTATACCTCCCTCAACATCCCTACCTACCCTTCTTGCAATCTCTTTTATGATCTCGGTCCTTTTCATCTCACGTTCCCATCTTTCGGCATCTTTCTCCTCAACATACCTTATGTTGTTCTCAACCAGCCTGCCATCACGGTCATAGATTCTTAGTATAAACTTTGGCTGAACCAGTTTCCCTCCGCTGGCAAACACATTAAATGCCCGTACCATCTCTATAAGGGATACATCCGAACTACCCAGAGCAAGAGAAGGATATGGATTAAGACTGGATGTAAAGCCAAATCGTTTTGCATACTCAACAACGTATCTGGGATCTATATCCAGAAGAACCCTTACACTTGCAAGATTTCTAGATTGGGCAAGGGCTTCTCTTAAGGTAATTGCCCCCAGGTAGTTTCCATCGTAGTTTTGGGGAAACCAGTCCTTAATAACAACGGGGAGATCATAGACAACTGAGGTTTCCGTATACCCCTTATCTACTGCGGCAGCATAGACTATGGGCTTAAAGGATGAACCCGGTTGTCTTAGGGCCTGCAGTGCTCTGTTAAACTGCGAGTGCCTAAAATCAAATCCACCCACCATGGCCTTAACATACCCACTTGTGTCCATTGCAATCAAAGCTCCCTGGATTAAAGGTTGTGGGTCCAGGGAGGTATAAACCACCCCATCTTTCTCCCCTCTTATCCTTACCCTTACTACATCACCAACCCTTAACTTAAAAGGCAAAAGACTTACACCATTGTAGCCATTTAAGGGAGCATAGTCTTCTGACAGAGGAAAGTACATGCCCTTTATTGCCTTGCCAAACGGTGAGCTTACAGCAAATGTAAGCGTACCCTCCAGGCTTCCTATACGTAGCTCTGCTTTAAAAACACCCGGGATATCAGTCTCACCAATGCCAGTAATTACCCCCTCGTATGTTTTCCCCTTTTGAACCCTCTCTATGCCCTGAGAGCTAGCAAACTCATCTATTGCCTTTTGAGTGCCAAGGTGTTTTAAAACCATACTTCGTCCCTGCCTTTCTTCAATCTCCAGGATGCCACGCCTAAGAGCCCAGGCAGCTTCTAGGCTTAGATCCACATCCACGGTTGTAAACACCTTAAAGCCCCCTTCAATAAGGGCCTTCGTTCCAAATTTGTTCTCAAGGTACTGTCTTACATACTCCACAACGTAAGGGGCTACCTGCATGTTGAGGTTTTGCCTTGGAACAATTCTTATCGGGTAAGACTGTGCTTCTTTTCTCTGCTCCGGGGTTATAAACCCCTCTTCCTCCATTAGCTTTAGTATGAGTTCCTGTCTTTTCTTTGCCCTCTCAAAGTGCTCACGCGGATAGTAATAACCTGGGGCTTTGGGCAGGGCAGCAAGAAACGCAGCCTCAGCTATGTTTAGGTCTCTGGCTGATTTTCCGAAGTAGCTTCTGCTTGCCTCCTCAATTCCGTAGGCTCCATCTCCAAAGTATATATGGTTTAGGTATATGTAGAGGATCTCCTCTTTTGAGAGGTTTTTCTCCATCCTGTAGGCAAGAATCGCTTCCTTAATCTTGCGAGATATTGTGCGCTCCGGGGTAAGAACTATGTTCTTTACAACCTGCTGGGTAATTGTGCTTGCTCCCTCAACGGGTCTCCACTCCTTTATGTTTTTTAAAAGCGCTGCAACAATACGCCTTAAATCTATCCCCTCGTGTTCAAAAAAGCGTTTATCCTCAACCGCTATAAACGCGTTTACCACATGAGGTGGAATCTCCTCATACGGGATCAACTTCCTTTTCTCTACCCCAAATTCGCCTATAAGCTGACCATCTGAGGAATACACCTCATTTATAAGCTTTGGTCTGTAACCCGTAATCTTTGTAAGATCAGGGAGATCATGGGCAAAGTACCAGTAAACAAGAAAAGAGGTAAGTACGGACAGGGCAAAGAAAAAGACAGCAGCAAATACGACTAAATCTCTAAATTTTCTTTTTCTCTTTGAAAGGTTTATACCCTTTTTCATATCAGTAAAGAAATAATATCAGGTTAATTATAAAGTTCCAACTTTATCTGTTATAATGTATTTTGATGGCTGTAAACGAGAAGCTAAATGAATACATACGTGGTGTGGATGATCAGGAGATCAAAGGAGTACTTCTTAAGCTTAAAAACGAGTTACAGAAACAAAATCCGCAGTGGGAGGTTATAAGGGCACTTATCCGTACCCTTTTTGAGAAAAGAAAGGATGTGCTTTTTGACATACTTCCTCTGATTCTTAACTAAAAGGGAATGAAGGCGCTACCGGTTGTTGAAAATATTCTTGATTTAATTGGAAACACCCCTGTAATCAAGCTAAGAAGGGTTGTTCCTGAGGGAGCTGCTACGGTATGGGCAAAACTTGAGAACTTCAACCCAGGTGGGAGCGTAAAAGACAGGATATGTTTGCACATGATAGAGGTTGCAGAAAAAGAGGGGAAAATACAACCGGGCAAAAGCATAATTGTAGAGCCAACAAGTGGCAACACAGGAATAGGACTTGCACTTGTATGTGCTGTTAAGGGATACAGGCTAATACTTACGATGCCAGAGGATATGAGCTTGGAGCGAAGGTTACTGCTTGCTGCGTATGGAGCTGAGCTTGTGCTTACTCCTGCTCATGAAAAGATGGAAGGAGCTGTTAGAAAGGCAGAAGAGATAGTGCGTGAGAACAAAAACGCTTTTATGCCACAGCAGTTTAAAAACCCAGCCAATCCTGAGGCTCACATGTTAACCACCGGACCCGAGATACTGGAGCAGATCTCAGGTGAAATACATGCGTTTGTAGCAGGTGTTGGAACCGGAGGAACCATAACCGGTGTTGGAAAAGTCCTTAGAGAACGCTTTCCAGACGTGTATATAGTTGCCGTTGAGCCTGCAGAATCGGCAGTACTGTCGGGCAAAGAGGCAAGCGTGCACGATATACAGGGAATAGGTGCTGGTTTTATCCCCGATATCCTTGCAGATGACATCTACAACGAGGTTATGACAATTAGCGGCAAAGAGGCAAAGGCATTTATGAGGTTGCTTGCAAAAAAAGAGGGACTCCTTGTAGGAATATCTGCCGGGGCTGCAGGTCTTGCAGCAGTAAGAGTTGCAGAGAGATTGGGTCGAGGAAAACAGGTTGTAACCATTTTCTGTGATACCGGTGAGAGGTATCTTAGCACTGGTTTTTTTAGTGATGAGGGTTTATAATAAAGTTGAAAACTTTTTTATGTGTGCTATCTTTTTAGAAGTTACTTCTAAGGGTTAATGAGGGAAAGGTGAACGGTCAGCTTTTTAAGAATCTAATTTTATGGATAGTTATCTTTGTAGCCGTAATTGCTCTATACCAGCTCATCCAGACCCCACACAGCAACTACATTGAGATACCCTACAGTGAGTTCCTAAAAAGCGTAGAGAAAGGCGAGATAAAAGAGGTTAAATTCAGTGGAGAGGAGATCAAGGGAGAGTATCTTGAGGCCAAGGATAAACTACACCAGGGCTTTAAAACAGTAGGTCCTGCAAGTGATGAGCTTCTAAAAAAGCTCAGCGAAAAGAATGTATCCTTTAGCTTCGATGAAAGAAAAGAAAACTCGGTAATGCACATACTCTTTAACTGGGCCCCTCTTATCCTGCTTATAGCAATTATGGTTCTGTTTATGCGGCAGATACAGGCTGGTGGAACAAAGGCCATGTCGTTTGGCAAAAGCCGGGCACGAATGATAACAGAGAGCCAGAACAAGATAACGTTTAAGGATGTAGCCGGTATAGATGAAGCCAAAGAAGAGGTTCAGGAGATAGTTGAGTTTTTAAAAAACCCAAAGAAATTTACCAGGCTTGGCGGTCGCATTCCAAAGGGCGTTCTTCTTGTAGGCCCCCCGGGAACGGGGAAAACCCTTCTTGCAAAGGCAATAGCTGGAGAAGCGGGAGTTCCTTTCTTTATAATAAGCGGAAGCGATTTTGTGGAGATGTTTGTAGGAGTTGGAGCTTCAAGGGTAAGGGATCTCTTTATTCAGGCAAAACGGCATGCCCCATGTATCATATTCGTTGACGAGCTCGATGCTGTAGGTCGTCACCGTGGTGCCGGGCTTGGAGGGGGACACGATGAAAGAGAACAAACCCTAAACCAGCTCCTTGTTGAGATGGACGGGTTTGAAACAAACGAAGGGATAATAGTGATTGCTGCCACCAACCGTCCAGATGTACTGGATCCCGCCCTTTTACGTCCCGGAAGGTTTGACAGACAGGTGGTTGTTCCAAGACCCGATGTAAGGGGACGTGAGGCCATTTTAAAGGTACACACAAAAAACACACCTCTTGATGAATCAGTTGATCTCTCCTTAATTGCACGTTCAACCCCTGGATTTTCAGGTGCGGATCTTGAAAACCTGGTTAATGAAGCGGCTCTCCGTGCTGCAAGGCTTGGCAAATCAAAGATAACGATGGATGATTTTGAATATGCCAAAGACAAAGTTATTATGGGGGTTGAGAGAAAAAGCCTTATTATAAGCGAAACAGAAAAGAGAATAACAGCCTACCATGAGGGAGGTCATGCCCTGGTTGCAAAACTTACCCCCGGTACAGACCCCATTCACAAGGTAACGATAATCCCTCGTGGACTCGCACTTGGTGTTACCCAGCAGCTTCCCATTGAGGATAAGTACACACTCTCTAAAACCTACCTCAATAACACCATAGCTGTTCTTCTCGGAGGTAGAGCAGCTGAGGAGATAGTTTTTAACGAGCAAACAAGTGGTGCAGGTAATGACCTTGAAAGGGCAACCGAGATTGCAAGAAAGATGGTTTGTGAATGGGGAATGAGCGAGAAGATAGGCCCAATTACCTTTGGTAAGAAGGAAGAGCAGATCTTTTTGGGTAAGGAGCTTGCACGCCACAAAGACTACAGTGAGGAAACAGCTATAGAGATAGATAAGGAAATTAAGAGGATAGTTAACGAAAACTACCAGAGGGCCAAGACCCTTCTTACCAAAAACATAGACCTGCTGCACAAGCTTGCCGAGGTTCTGCTTGAAAAAGAGGTGGTTGATGGAAGGGAGCTGGATGAGCTGGTAAAGCAGGTAAAACCTTCATACCCCTCCTGGGACAGTGGAGTTGGAACCAAGGGTGCGGTAGCACTAAGAACCAACGTTGAAGATACATAGGTTGTTAGATACTTTTTTCTCAACACCAAGCAGCTTTTAGGAAAGCAAATTATGCACCACCTATCAGAAAACTCTGGCAAGGCTATGATCTCAGATTACCCAAAGAAACCACAAAACAAGGTGTTTAGATGCAGGAACTTCCAGCTGGATCTGAGCCAGAGAACATACATAATGGGTATTTTAAATGTTACCCCAGATTCGTTTTTTGATGGGGGAAAGTATCTTAACCTGCCCAGCGCCCTAAGACACATAGAGAGGATGTTAGAGGAAGGAGCAGATATAATTGATATAGGAGGAGAATCAACAAGACCAGGCTCACTTGGTGTTTCTGAGGATGAAGAGTTAAGGCGTGTTCTTCCGGTAATAAAGGAGGCGGTGAGAAGATTTAACACCATATTATCAATAGATACAACAAAACTAAATGTTGCAAAAGCGGCCCTTGAAGAAGGGGTTTCAATAGTAAACGATATAAGCGGGCTTAAGTTCGAGCCAAAAATTGCAGATCTTGTAGCCAAACACAAAGCAGGACTGGTTGTTATGCACACCCCTTCCCGCCCCTACGATATGCAGGAAAAAACCCACTATAATTCCCTTATAGACGATGTAAGGGAATCTCTAAGGGCTTCTTTAAGGATAGCTGAGGAAAAAGGGGTGGCTCCTGAGAGCATACTGGTTGACCCGGGGTTTGGATTTGGAAAAACTGCAAGTCAGAACCTTCTTTTGCTAAAACACCTCAGGGAATTCGAGAGCCTGGGTAAACCAATTCTTGTTGGAACCTCAAGGAAATCCTTTATAGGAAAGGTTCTTGGTACCGAAGACCCACGGGATAGACTGGAGGGAACAGCTGCCACTGTGGCAGTAGCGATCTTAAACGGAGCCTCCGTTATCAGGGTTCACGATGTACTTTACATGAAGCGGGTAGCCACAGTGGTGGATGCAGTACTTAGAGCCAGGTAACTAGAAACACGAAGGAATAAAAGATGTTTGATGTTATCTCAAATTTCGGATACAGGGACGTAGTGGATATCGTTATCGTTGCGATGATCATCTACTACATCCTTAACATAATAGAGAAAACCAGAACTGTTTATGTGCTCTTTGGCCTTGCAGTTCTTGCAGGTCTTTACCTGCTCTCCCAGGTTGGCGAACTCTTTACCCTGAACTGGATTCTTGGACACTTCCTGGGCTCCATAATCCTTATAGCGGTTATCCTTTTCCAAAATGACATAAGAAGAGCACTCATAACCCTTGGCAGAAACCCCCTTATACTGAGGCTGACCCCTGGTAACTCTCAGGAGGTTCTGGTTGACGAGATAGTAAAGGCAGCAAGCCTTCTTGCTAACCGTCAGATCGGGGCCTTAATAGCCCTTGAGAGGAAAACCAACCTCTCAGATTTTGTTGAGATAGGCATGAGGCTTGATGCCTGGGTATCAAAGGAACTTCTAATAAGCATCTTTAATCCCTCATCTCCCCTCCACGATGGTGGGGTGATAATAGGGCGTAACAACAAGATACTCTCTGCGGGTTCCTTCTTTCCACTTGCCATGGATCCTGACCTTGAAAGAGACCTTGGAACAAGACACAGAGCGGCTATTGGACTCTCTAGGGAAACAGATGCCATAGTGATAGTTGTTTCCGAGGAAACAGGAATCATATCCCTTGCCTTCCAGGGAAACCTTATAAGGGGACTTGATGCAACCTCGCTAACAAACAGCCTGCTTGAGATGCTTGAACTAAAGAAGAAGAAGGGAAGCGGACTCTTAAGCTATATCCTGCATAGGAGAGAAAGAACTCATTAAGGTAAGTATGAAAGGCATAATAAAGGGCACTTTACTTGGTATATTTGGTGGGGAGGAATCTAAAAACCCCCTATTTAACAATCTTGGCAAGAAGGTACTTGCCCTCATACTGGCAGTATCCCTCTGGTTTGTAGCAAACATAGAGCACGAAATAGAAAGAAGCATATCAGTAGATATAAACTACGTTAACCTACCTTCAGAGCTTATAGTTGTAAATAATCCTCCTCAGAAACTCCACCTAAGGGTTCGGGGTCCTCGCACCCAACTCTCCACCCTATCTCCCCAAGATATTGTGTTTACACTAGACCTCTCAAACGTATCACCCGGCATATCAAAATTCGAGATCCAGACGGATCAGATTAAAACACCACGCGGGATCCAGGTTACCGGGATAAGCCCTGCACAGATTGAGCTTGACATTGACAGGTTGGTACGAAAAAAGGTAAAGGTTACCCCAGTTATAGAAAACCCACCTGAGGGATTTGAAATCGTTGGCAAACCAAGGGTTATACCATCAACCGTAGAGATCCAGGGACCTGAAAGATTTGTATCCAAACTTGAAACCATCCCTACAGATCTGGTATCAACCAAAGGTGTTAAATCTACCTTCACCATTCAGGTTCCACTAAAACCCCCCTACCCACTTGTAAAGGTGGTTGGGAATGAGCTTGTACAGGTTACCGTAAACATTCGGGAGATAACCGTTGTTAAGAGGTTCAAAGATATAGATATAGAGTTTGTTAACTTTGATAACATTAATTTCAAACCACTTGTAAATGAACCCAAAGCAGAGGTAGAATTTGAAGGTCCCTACAGCATAATCAAAAACCTAAACAGTGATGACATAAGGGTTTTTGTAGATGGTAAAACACTTGATAAAAACTCCCTTAGGGATACCGTGAGGCTTAAAGTAAGCGTAGCTTATCCTCAAAATGAACACCTTGTTCTTAAAAGACAAAAGCCAGATACCATTACGATAAAATTAAACACCAGGGAGGATGGAGTTGGTACAAAATCCTAAAAGACTCTTTGGCACAGATGGTGTAAGAGGTATAGCAAATCTTGAGCCAATGACCCCTGAAATAAGCCTCAAGCTTGGAAAAGCCCTTGTATCGATACTTAAGAAACAGAAAGCCCAGTCCAGGAAAATAAGGGTTGTTGTCGGAAAAGATACAAGGCTTTCCGGGTATATGTTTGAGCAGGCCATATCGGCTGGTATAACCTCCATGGGAGCGGATGTGCTTCTGGTAGGCCCACTTCCCACCCCAGCCATTGCATTCCTTACCGTAAACATGCGTGCAGATGCAGGGGTTGTAATCTCAGCCTCTCACAACCCCTATGAGGACAACGGCATTAAGTTCTTCGACAGGTGGGGATTTAAGCTTCCGGATGAGCTCGAATACGAGATGGAAAAACTGGTTCTAAGTGAGAGCACCAAAGACCTAAGGGTCCCCCCTTCTGATATAGGAAAGGCCTTCCGTATTGAGGATGCACAGGGAAGATACGTCGTTTTTGTAAAAAACACCTTCCCAAAAGACCTTACGCTTGAGGGAGTAAGGATCGTTCTTGATTGTGCCAATGGGGCAGCTTATAAGGTTTCCCCCATAGTGCTTCAGGAGCTTGGAGCTGAGGTTATAACCATAGGGGTAACACCTGATGGCAGGAACATAAACAAAGAGTGTGGAGCCCTCAATTCCAAACTCCTTAAAAAAAAGGTTCTTGAAACCTCAGCCCACATAGGAATTGCTCTTGACGGTGATGCCGACAGGGTGATTTTCTGTGATGAGAGAGGGGAAGAGATAGACGGAGATAAGATAATAGCCATGTGTGCTGATGAAATGATACGCAACCGCACCCTTTCAGGCAACGCCGTGGTAACCACAATTATGAGCAACATGGCCCTTGAGATGTTTATCCGCAGCCGGGGTGCACAGCTTGTAAGAACCCCCGTTGGGGATAGGTACGTTGTGGAGGAGATGAGAAGGAGAGGCTGCAACTTTGGAGGGGAGAAATCCGGACACATCGTTTTTCTCGACCACACCACAACCGGGGATGGAACCCTTGCTGCACTTCAGATACTTGCCCTTATGGTACGCAGGGAAAAGAGTTTATCAGAGCTTTCAAGGATAATAGAGCTTTTTCCACAGCTACTTCTAAACGTAAGGGTTAGAGAAAGAAAGCCACTTGAGGATATCCCGGGGCTAAAGAATCTAGTTGATCTGCACTCAAAAAAACTCGATTCTCATGGTAGAATACTTCTAAGGTACTCAGGAACAGAACCACTCCTTAGGGTAATGGTAGAGGGAGAGAACGAAGAACTTATAAGGGATATTGCAAAAGAAATTGCCTCTCACATAGAAAAACACATAGGATTGGAAAATGCCTAAACTAAACGTAAACGTTGACCATGTAGCAACCCTAAGACAAGCAAGACGGGAAAAAGAGCCAGACCCCGTTTTTGCTGCCTATCTTGCAGAACTTGCGGGAGCAAGTGGCATTGTGGTTCACCTGAGAGAGGATAGAAGGCACATTCAGGAAAGAGATCTAAAGCTCCTTCGGGAAACCATTAAGACCAAACTAAACCTTGAGATGGCACCAACTGAGGAAATGGTTAAAATAGCTATCTCCGTAAAACCCGATATGGTAACACTTGTTCCCGAGAAAAGACAGGAGATAACCACAGAGGGTGGGCTGGATGTAGTTGGCAACATAGATAACCTTACCAGAATCGTTTCAACCCTAAAGGAAAATGCCCTGTTTGTAAGCCTGTTTATAGACCCTGACCTGGAGCAGGTGCAAGCTTCAAAACGGGTTGGAGCCGATATGGTGGAGATACACACTGGACGTTATGCTGAGGCAACAAGCGAGGCTCAAAGGCAAGCAGAGCTACGTAAGATAAAAGAGGCCGTGGCAACTTCTCTTAAAATAGGAATAAGGGTTGCAGCAGGACACGGTCTTAACTACTCAAATGTAAAGGATATTGCCAGAATCCAGGGAATAGAAGAGCTAAACATAGGTTACAGTATAGTTGCCCGTGCCGTTATAGTTGGTATGGAAAGGGCTGTAAGGGAGATGCTTGCCCTTTGTAAACTGCCAGAGGAATGATAGTAGGTATAGGCATAGACCTTGTCTATATCCCCAGAATAAAAAAACTACTGGATAAATGGGGAGATACCTTTAAGAAACGTGTGTTTTCCGATGATGAGATAGCATACTCGGAAAAACACCTAAAGTATGAAAACCACTACGCAGCAAATTTTGCTGTAAAGGAGGCCTTCTTTAAGGCCATAGGCAGGGGATTTCGATTTAAGGATATTGAGACACTAAGAGATGAGCATGGAAAGCCCTATATCAACCTCCATGGAGAGGCAAAGGAAACAGCCTCAACCCTTAGGATAAGCTCCATACACACCTCCATATCTCACGACGGAGAGTACTCAATAGCTGTGGTTTTACTTGAGAGCAGTCCCTAAAGGTTATTTGCCCCTTCTTTCTTTTTTTCCCTGCAGGACCCGCAGTAACCGTATAGCTCAAGCTTGTGGTTTAGAACCTCAAACCCATTTAATCTTGCAACCTCTCGTGAGTAGTACTCTATCCTTTGATTCTCAAACTCTATGATCCTCCCGCATCCAACGCATATCATGTGATCATGGTGTTCTCCTTCAAACTTAACCGGCTCGTATCTTGTTTTCCCATCTCCAAAGTTCCTCTCAAATGCCAGACCACACTCTTTAAACAACTTTAGCGTTCGGTATATGGTTGCATAACCGATCTTGGGATACTGCTTTTTTACCTTCTCATAAAGCTCTTCCACCGTTATATGTTGACCGGGATGATTAAAAAACTCATCAAATATTATATCCCTTTGCTTTGTAGACTTTAGATGCTTCTTTGCCAGATACAACTCAAGAACCTTTTTTCTCTCAGATTTTGGTCTTACCTTGGGAATCAATTTCAGACTCCTTAATGCTTGAATTTGATTTATAATATCAACTTTACACTAAAAAACACCAAATATCAATAATATATACCACCTGGAAATTATTACCATTAAGTTTTATGATATAATAAATCAACCCAACACTGGAGAAGGTTTCATGAGAGAGTGTGTGTTCTGTCAGATAGTAAGGAGGGAAAGCCCAGCCTATATAGTCTATGAAGATGACTCTACCATTGCCTTTAAGGACATAAACCCCCAGGCCCCGGTGCACATACTGGTAATACCCAAAAGGCACATACGAACCCTACTTGATATTCAAAGCAGTGATGAACCGCTTCTGGGGCACCTCTTCTCCGTTGCAAATACAGTTGCAAGAGAGCACGGAATAGCCCAAAGGGGTTTTAGGCTTGTTATGAACTGCGGGCTTGAAAGTGGTCAATCTGTGTGGCACATTCACCTTCACGTGCTTGGGGGCCGCAAAATGGGATGGCCACCGGGTTAATAAGGTATGGATGGATTAGCCTATCTTGACTCTCTTTGCCTGCACAGGGTAAAGCCTGGCCTATCAAGGATCCTTAAGATACTAGATGCCTTTGGTAACCCTCAACACAGAGTTCCATCACTAATTGTGGGTGGCACAAACGGAAAAGGCTCCGTATCGGCAACCATATCTTCCGTTCTTGAATCCCAGGGATACAAAACCGCCCTCTACACATCCCCCCACCTCCTAAGCGTTACGGAAAGAATAAAGGTAAACGGTAGGGAAATCCCAGTTGATACACTCTCAAACCTGCTCTTAGAGATTAAAGAGGTTGCTCTAAAGCTTCATGAAGAACCCAGTTTCTTTGAGGTATTAACCGCTGTAGCTTTCCTATACTTTGCCGGGGAAAAAGCCGATATCTCCGTACTTGAGGTTGGTATGGGAGGACGATGGGATGCAACAAATGTTGTAACCCCTCTTGTATCCGTAATTACAAACGTATCAATGGACCATATGGAGTTTCTTGGAAACACCATAGAAGAGATAGCCTCTGAGAAAGCAGGGATTATAAAGCCCAGTGTCCCTGTTGTAACAGGAGCAAGGGATAAAGCCCTTAGAAAGATAGAGCTAGTAGCCAGAGAAAACCTCTCACCCACAGTAGTGCTTTATAGAGACTTTGCATATGAGGGCAAAAATCCAAAAAACTTTACCTACCTTGGACCACTCTGGCACCTAAAGGGGCTTTCCCTTAACCTCCAGGGCCTCTTCCAACTTGAAAATGCCTCGGTTGCAATCTCAGCACTTGAGTGCCTATCCCGATATCACGGGATAAAGATTGAAGAAAACAACCTGCGAACCGCTCTTTCCACAACCAGGTGGGAGGGAAGAATGGAGGTTCTAAGGGAATCCCCTCCTCTTATCCTTGATGGTGCACACAACAGAGCAGGGGCAGCAGCCCTTAGAGACTCCCTTAAACACATGTTCCCAGGAAAACGCTTTGTGTTTCTAATAGGGATGCTTTCAGATAAGGATCATTCAGGCTACATAGAAGAGCTGGTAGAGATAACAGATACTGTGGTTGTAACAAACATCCCATCTAAGAGGGGAACGGATGCAAAAACCCTTGCCTCTAAATTTAGGTACCACACTAACAGGGTGGAGGTTGTAGAGGATATAGAAAAGGCCCTCTGTAGGGTAGCTAACCTAGAGGCTCCCGTTTGCATTACCGGGTCCCTCTACCTTGTAGCTGAGGCAAAAAAACTTCTTGGCAAAGAGGTTTTGTTGTAGCTCCTTTCTGTATAATATGTTACTATTTGCTTGAAGAAGGAGCAGACACCATGAAGAAACTAGGAGTTATTTTCGATAACCTCTACCTTCAACATGATAACGGTATGGGACACCCTGAATCCCCCCAGAGACTGCTTGCCATCCACGACATGTTAACAACCACCGGACTTATTAACGAAGTAACACGCATTAATCCACGTGATGCAACCCAGGAAGAGATATGCCTTGTACACGACCCAGAGTACTTTAACCTCATAAAATCCACCCGGGGAAGACCCCGCATCTTTTTGGACCCGGATACATCAACATCCCCCCTCTCCTTTGATGCAGCACTAAGAGCCGCAGGAGGAATGCTCTCTGGTATAGACAGTGTTGTTAAAAAGGAGGTGGATATAGCCTTTGCCCTTGTGCGTCCACCAGGACATCATGCCGAGAAAAACAGAGCCATGGGGTTTTGCCTTTTTAATAACATTGCAGTGGGAGCTGCCTACGCTATAAACTCTTATGGATTTAAACGAATCCTGATCGTTGATTGGGATCTGCACCATGGAAACGGCACACAGAACATATTCTATACCTCCCCCAACGTACTTTACTTCTCCCTTCACCAGTATCCCTACTATCCAGGAACCGGTGGGATAAACGAGGTGGGAGCAAAAGAAGGAACCGGCTACAACGTAAATGTCCCGCTGCCTGCCGGTATGGGGGATAAAGAGTACATTAAGGTGTTCTTTGAGATACTCGGGCCCATTGCGCAACAGTACAGACCTGAAATCGTCCTTGTTTCAGCGGGTTTTGATCCCTACTTTGATGACCCTCTTGGGGGCATGCAGGTTACCCCCAGTGGTTTTGCCCAGATGGGAAGATTCCTTAAAGAGCTTGCAGAATCCGTATGCGATGGCAGGCTTGTGCTTATCCTTGAGGGGGGATATAACCTTGAAGGACTCTGGCACTCAACCAAAGCTGTTATAGAGGAGCTAATCGGTAAGAGAAAAACCAGGTATGAGGATAAAGACAATGTAACAAAGGCTGATGCGGTAATTGAACAGGTTAAAAAGGTGCAATCACAGTTTTGGAGGTTTTAACACCCTCTTACCTGCCTTTCTAAAGTCCCTCCCTTCCATATAGATGAACTCACACATCTCATACAGCCTGGATGCAATTCTTGCTCCTACCCTTTCTTCAAGTATCTCTCTATCCTCGTACTCTTCCTGACTGGTTACAAAGTCTCTGGCAATGTAGTTTGTGGTAATAAGGGTGGTTTTTGAGGCATTATATCTCTTTGAGATTAACTGATCCAGGATATTTAACTCCCACTCGTTTGTCTTCCCCTTACCAAGCTCATCTATAACCAGAACCTCAGTCTCTATAAGGGGAAGTAAAACCTCATTTTCAGGGGTACCAAGTGAGTATGCCTCCTTTAGCTCTGAGAGAAGAAAGAAAAAGTCCTTAAATAAGCACCTTACACCGTACTTAAGGGTAAGCTCAGATATAGCACCTATTGCAAGGTGGGTTTTGCCAAGACCTGCTTTTCCCATAAGAAGGAACCCGCGCTTCTGTGGGTACATTTGAACAAACTCCTTTGCATACTTAAGAGCGTATTTGTGGGTTTCGTGTTTCGGTTGAAAGGTATCTACTTGAAGCACGTGTGAGTACTTTGCAGGAATGCCAGCAAGATTGTAAAGGTTTACATTCCTCCTTATAACCCCACAAACCCTGCAAGCTGAAATATACGTATACCCTTTCTTATCCTTAACGATATTAACACCCCTTCCACCGCACTCACTGCACCCGGTAACGCACCCACATATGCGTGACACAGCAAGATTCCCCCGCTTTTCAACCAGATACCCATTGCCATAACACCTCTCACAGCCTATCTCCATTGCCTTGCCCACTAAGCTAAATCTATCAAGCCGTATTTTCTCTTAAGAACCAGATTTCGAAAAAACAAAAGGCTTTCCCTAAAAGCCTTCTCCGTTACAAACTCTCTCCTGTTGCTTGCAAGTTTCTCCGCCTGAGATAAAACCTCTTCCCTTTCTGCATCCGAAAGCCTTTTAAAAAACTCCTCATACATCCACCCCTCTACCTCACCTATGGCCCCAAAAAACTCCTCTTCCGTTGCCTTAATACCTAAAATCTTCTCCCTTAAGTGGATATAAACTGACTTTACCCTCCGGTCCTTCTCCTTCCTTATGGCATCTCCTACCCTTTCTATAACAGAGGCCTTTATCTGTTCAGCCCTACCGGCTTCCTCTCTTCCCACCTTCTCCCCTCTCTTCCACACCCTTGCTACCCTTTCAACAAACGGAGCACAGCTACTAAGGCTTAACCCTCCTCTTCCCTTTCTTGCCCCCTCCTTAAAAGCTACCCTTATTCCCTGTAGAACTGCTTCCTTTGGAATCTTTCTCTTTTGCCACTCAAGAATCATACTGTAGTCTCTGGGTGAAAGCATGATCCCCTTTCCTGTTAGGGCAAGAAAGTACCTCTCTATATCCTTTACATACCCCACTTCCCTATCTATTCTAACAGAATAACACCTAGGGTGTAAATTAAAAAGAAGCCTCTCTCTAGGCTACTGCTTTATCTATCTCCTTTCTCATTGCACGTATTGTCTCAAGGTAGTCCTCAGTGTGGAAGATCCCTGATCCCGAAACAAATACATCTGCCCCTGCTTTTGCAACCTCTCCTATGTTACTTAGCTTGATTCCCCCATCGACTTCAAGAAGCGGTTTGTGAGAAGAGCTATCAATTACCTCTCTAACGCGTCTTATCTTACCAATCATGGACTCTATAAACCTTTGTCCTGCAAATCCAGGCTCTACTGTCATAATGAGTATGAGGTCTATGTAAGGGAAGATTTCATCTAGAACGGATATGGGTGTTGCCGGATTTAACGCAACCCCAGCCATAACCCCGTGGGATCTGATCCTGGAAACGGTACTGTGCAGAAGCTTACAGCTCTCTACCTGAACCGTAATGACTTTAACAAATGGCTTTCCCGCTTCAAAAAACGCATCTATAAAATCCTCGGGGTTGTCTATCATAAGGTGGATATCCATGGGTGGTGGATTAAGTTTCCTTATGCACTCCACTATCGGTATGCCTATGCTTATATTGGGGACAAAGTGACCATCCATTACATCAACGTGAAGCCAGTCTGCCCCTGCCTGTTGTACAGCCTTTACCTCTTCAGCCAGCCTTGTAAAGTCTGCTGCAAGTATTGATGGAGCTATAAGTTTCATCTCTGTATAAATACGTATCTGATCTAGATTGCTATCGCTAAAATTCTAAACGGAATTATCCACACTTCAAGACTTGCCCTGTAATTTCTTGACATATATAGTGAAAAGTATATAGTTTTTTCGCTATCCTGATAATAAAATTGGGGAGGTTTTACCTATATGAATCTAGGAGGCAGTTTTATTTTTACCTCAGAATCGGTAACCGAGGGGCACCCTGATAAAATGGCAGATCAGATCTCAGATGCTATACTTGATGCTGTAATAGCTCAAGACCCAATGTGTAGGGTTGCATGTGAAACCCTACTTACAACCGGACTCGTTGTTGTAGCTGGGGAGTTTACAACAACTGCAACGGTTGATATTCCCCACATTGTAAGGGATACAATAAAAGAGATAGGTTACACTGATGGTGCTATGGGGTTTGATGCTGATAACTGTGGGGTGATGGTGGCAATAGGGAAGCAGTCCCCAGACATTGCCATCGGGGTTAATCCAGCAGGGGAAAAAGAGCAGGGAGCTGGTGATCAAGGGCTTATGTTTGGCTATGCCATAGATGAAACCCCCGAGCTTATGCCAGCCCCTATAATGTACTCTCACAAGCTTGCAAAACGGCTTGCCGAGGTTAGAAAGAACAAAACCCTTCCATTTCTAAGACCTGATGGAAAAACCCAGGTTACCGTAAGGTACGAGGAGGGTAAGCCTGTAGCTGTTGAGGTAATAGTTGTTTCTGCACAGCACTCCCCGGAGGTTAGCAACTCCACCATCTACGAGGCAATCGTTGAGGAGGTGGTAAAACCTGTGGTTCCCCCTGAGCTTCTCTCACCTAAGACCAGGATCCTCGTAAACCCTACAGGCAGGTTTGTTATAGGTGGGCCCAAAGGGGATACCGGACTTACCGGACGAAAGATTATAATAGATACATATGGTGGATGGGCACGACACGGTGGGGGAGCCTTTTCGGGAAAAGACCCATCAAAGGTTGATAGAAGTGCAAGCTATATGGCCCGTTACATTGCAAAGAACGTGGTTGCTTCTGGCCTTGCAAAGCAGTGTGAAGTACAGCTTGCATATGCAATTGGGGTTGCAGAGCCTGTTTCTGTTATGATAAATACCTTTGGAACAGGAATTGTTCCCGAGGATGTAATCTCCAGAGCGGTAAGGGAGGTTTTTGACCTCAGACCCAGAGGTATTATTGGTTCTCTTAACCTTCTTAGACCAATTTATCGGAAGACAGCAGCCTATGGTCATTTCGGAAGGAGTGAGGAGGAGTTCTACTGGGAACGGACTGATAAGGTCAATGAGCTTAAAAACGCGGTTAGATAGGGCCATATATTAAATCTGGAGGAAGAAAATGCAGGATATAAAATACGATGTAAAGGATCTTGAGCTTGCCAAAACGGGCAAACTAAGGGTTGAGTGGTCCGCGCAGGAGATGCCCGTTCTTGCTCAGATACGAGAGAGATTTAAGAAGGAAAAGCCTCTTAAGGGTGTAAGAATTGCAGCCTGTCTTCATGTAACTGCTGAAACTGCAAACCTTGCAATTACCCTTAAGGAAGGAGGAGCTGAGGTTGCCCTCTGTGCATCAAATCCGCTTAGCACCCAGGATGATGTGGCAGCACATCTGGTTAAGGACCATAGAATCTCTGTGTTTGCCATTAAAGGGGAGGATACAAAAACCTACTACAGACACATCAACAGTGTTCTTGATACGGTTCCACATATTACCATGGATGATGGAGCTGATCTTGTCTCAACACTTCACAGGGAAAGAACAGATCTAATTGAGAATGTGGTGGGGGGAACAGAAGAGACAACAACCGGGGTTATCCGGCTAAAGAGTATGGCTGAGCGTGGTGTTCTTAGATACCCTATAGTTGCTGTAAATGATGCTGATACAAAACACTTCTTTGACAATCGTTACGGAACCGGTCAGAGTACACTTGATGGTATTATAAGGGCAACAAATAGACTTATTGCGGGAACAAACTTTGTGGTCTGTGGATACGGATGGTGTGGTAAAGGGGTTGCAATGAGGGCAAGAGGAATGGGAGCCAATGTGATCGTTACAGAGGTAGATCCCATAAAGGCGCTTGAAGCTGTAATGGATGGATTCAGGGTGATGTCAATGGATGAGGCAGCAAAAGTTGGTCATTTCTTCTGTACTGTTACAGGTAACATAAACGTTATCAGAAAAGAGCACTTCTCTAAGATGAGGGATGGTGCTATAGTGTGTAACTCAGGTCATTTTAACGTTGAGATTGATCTGGATGCACTTAGACGTATTGCAAAGAGTAAAAGAGAGATAAGGCCATATGTTACCGAATACAAACTTAGAGATGGAAGAAGGATAAATGTGCTTGCAGATGGGAGGCTTGTAAACCTTGCATCTGCTGAAGGACATCCATCAAGTGTAATGGATATGAGCTTTGCAAATCAGGCCCTTTGTGTTGAGTATCTTATAAAGAACAGAGGTAGATTTGAAAATCAGGTCTACAGGGTTCCTGAGAAGATAGATAGGGCAGTGGCTGAGATGAAGCTTAAATCCCTTGGGATAAAAATTGATAAGCTTACACCTGAGCAAAAAAGATATCTTAGCTCCTGGGAGATTGGTACTTAGTAGATGGGTATAGATACCCTTATTGATTCCTTTCTCTCTTATCTGGAAGTGGTAAAGGGACTTTCAAAGAACACGGTAGAGTCTTACCAAAGGGATATCTCCAGGTTTGCAGGGTATCTTGAAGATAAGCAGATACACGATCTTAACTCCATTGATTACAGAACCGTTTTGGATTTTCTATCATATCTAAGAACCAGAGGGCTTGGGGCACGTTCTTTAGCAAGAACCCTGGTATCTGTAAGACAGTTTTTTAAGTTTCTTCTGCTGGAAAAGATTGTTTCTAAAGACCCTGTGTTTTTGATTCGCTCACCCAAAGTTCAAAAAAAGATCCCTGAGGTGCTCTCCATTGAGGAGGTTGATGTACTCCTTTCTGTACCTGATGAATCCACTGCTGAGGGTATAAGGGATAGGGCTATGCTTGAAGTTCTTTATGCAACTGGTATTAGGGTTTCTGAACTTGTTCTTTTAGAGCTAAACAGTATAAATCTTGAGCTAGGATATGTGGTTGTCTATGGTAAGGGGGGTAAAGAAAGGCTTGTTCCAATTGGTGAGAAGGCAAAGGAGAAGTTAAGACAATACCTTGGTGCCTCAAGACCTCATCTCCTAAAGAATAAGACCTCATCTTATCTTTTTGTATCAAGACGTGGGAAGAGGCTAACACGCCAGGGCTTCTGGAAGATTCTAAAGGGATATGTGGTTAAGGCGGGTATCTCAAAGAATATAAGTCCCCATACATTACGTCACTCCTTTGCTACCCACCTGCTTCAGTGTGGTGCGGATCTCAGAACCATACAGCTTATGCTTGGGCATTCTGATATCTCAACAACACAGATATATACCCACATTGAAAGGGAAAGGCTAAAGGAAATTCATAAGAAGTTTCATCCAAGGTCATAGGGAAGCGACTATGGATTTTAATCTAAAACTGTTACTTATTCAGGTGCCGGTTATACTCTTTTCCCTTACGATACACGAGTTCTCTCATGCATGGGTTGCATATCTGTTGGGAGATGACACTGCTAAAAGACAGCGAAGGTTAACACTTAACCCACTTGTGCACCTGGATTTTGTTGGAACTGTACTTATGTTTCTTGCTGGTTTTGGATGGGCAAAGCCTGTTCCGGTAAACTATCTTAATTTTAAAAACCCAAAGAGGGGATTGCTTCTTGTGGCCCTTGCAGGGCCTCTGTCGAATCTGCTAACTGCTCTTGTTGCTGGACTTATCTTAAGGATTCTTGTTCCCCTGGTAGTTGGTAGCTCAGTGATCCCTGGTGTGGTATCTGTATCTCTGGTAATGGTTATTCTTATGCTTCAATATGGAATTGCCCTTGCTGTGTTTAATATGATTCCACTGCCTCCTCTTGATGGGTCTAGAGTGCTCTATGGCTTGCTGCCTTCAAAACAGGCTGATTCCTATAGTCGTTTAGAACCTTATGGTGTTATGATCCTATTTGCCCTGTTTGTTTTTGGAGGCAAGCTCTTTTCCCATATTCTCTGGTATCCTGTCTCACTTCTTACGGTTTTGTTTTCAGGATATGATTACTTTCAGCTATCAAGTATAATTTACCATATTGCTTCTTGAGGCAGTTTTTAAAAGGTGTTGGATATAAAGGGTGGTTTTTCATCGGGTGAGCCTTGTCTGGTAAAGCTTGAGGTTTTTGAGGGACCTCTTGATCTTCTTTTGCACCTTATAAAGAAGAATGAGGTAAGTATTTATGACATACCTGTTTCTGTTATAACAGAACAGTATATTGAGTACCTTGAGTTGATGAAGGAGCTTAATCTTGAGATTGCAGGTGAGTACCTGGTAATGGCCGCAGAGCTTGGGCTGATAAAATCAAAAATGCTTCTTCCGAGGCAAGAGATAGAAGAACAAGTGGATGAATGTGGTGATCCCAGAGAAGAACTGGTTAGAAGACTTATAGAGTACAAAAGATATAAGGACGCTGCTTGTGAGCTCTTTGCCCGTGATATTCTTGGAAGAGATGTTTTCTCTAGAGATGGTCTTGATGAGGAGAATGAAAAGGATAAAAGCTCAAGACCCCTTAGAGTTGATCTTTGGTCTCTTGTAGAGGCATTTAAAGACCTCTGTGAACGCAGAGGAGTTTATACTCTTAGGGAGAGTGAGTATATCTGGTTTGAAGAAGAGCTGGTAAGTGTTGAGGAAAAGATAGACGAGATTATTGGGGTGCTCAGGGGAAGAAAAAGGCTTTTCTTTGAAGAGCTTTTTGAAGGTGTTGTTTCAAAGGTGCAGCTGATACTTACCTTTCTTGCCTTGTTGGAGGTTGTAAGAACAGGTTTTGTTGTTGTTTTCCAGAGCTTGCCATATGGTCCGATAGAGCTACGTTATTTGGGGGAGGGGTAGAAGTGGAACGTGGTTTTCTAAAAAAGGCTATTGAAAGTATCTTATTTGTTTCTCAAAAACCTGTTAGCCTTAGGGATCTTCATAAGGTGTTTTCTGATGTGGATTTAGAAGAGATTGCTAGTTGCCTGGAGGAGCTTGTTAGAGAGTGGCGGGATCTTGGTCGAGGCTTTTCAATCTATGAAGTTGGGGGTGGATATCAGTTTCGCACCTGTCCTTCATACAGTGATTTTATAGCGCGGTTTAAGGAAATAAAGCCTTTTAAGCTGAGCCGTGCTGCTCTTGAGGTTCTTGCTATAGTTGCCTACAGGCAACCGATTACCAGATTGGAGATTGACTATATAAGGGGGGTTGACTCCTCAGGTGTTATCGGGGTGTTACTTGATAAAAGGCTTATTGAGATAAAGGGAAGGAAGGAGGTAGTTGGTAGGCCGTTTCTGTATGGAACTACTCAGGAATTTTTAGAGGTCTTTGGGTTGAGAAGCCTAGAGGATCTCCCTACTCTGAAGGAGATTGAGGAAATTGATAAGGAGTTAAAATTGATTTCTGGAGACTAAGCTACTTAGGATTTCATCTTCTTTTGCTTTCATCCTCTTTGCATCTCTTTTCTTTTTGTGATCGTAGCCAAGAAGGTGTAGGATGCCATGTGTTATGAGCCTGTCAATCTCTCTGTTTATATCTACGCCGTATCGCATTGCGTTTCTTTTAGCGGCATCTATTGATATTACTATATCTCCTAATAAGATTATATTTTTGTTTTGAGGAGCTAATGCAATAGCGGAATCCAATTTCCCCTGGGGGAAAGAAAGAACATCGGTTGTTCTGTTAATCCCCCTATAGGTTGAGTTTAGCTCTCTCATGAAGTGATCGTCAGTAAAGGTTATGCAAACTTCTGTGTTCCTGGGTAGCTTAAGCCTTTTTAAGATATAATTAATTTTCTTTTTTAAGTTCTTGATTTGAGCCTTACTAAAGAAGTTAACCGTATCAACTACATCTATCTGCATTTTATATCTTTTATTTATAATGGTGTATTTGATTCCAATTGCAATAGCGGAATTTTATATTCCATTATACACAAACATCAGATAAAATTCTACAGGATGATCGATATATCTTCCACCTACGAAAAGCTTAAAACCCTACTAAAGGAGGAGGGTTTTAACCTGATTTGCCGTATCAATGTAGAGGAGTATGATAAGGAAACCCCATCAACAAGACGTATAAGCAACATACTTCCGGAAGCAAAATCAGCCATCATAGTTGCCTTTGCAGGAAAAGGGTTCTGGGAAAAGCTAAAAAGATTCTTAGAGGAAAACCCCAGGTTTGCCAGATCAACAGAGAACTGGATAGATGAGTACACGGTTTTAAAAATTACCGAGGTAACAGCTATTTTAAAGCCAAGGGTAAGCAAATGCAAAGTGGTTTTCCCCTTTTCCCAGCCGGGATTAAACCTTGATTTTATGAAGCTAGGAGAGCTAGGAGGAATAGGAACCAAGAGCCTCCTTGGCATCTTAATACATCCTACCTATGGTTCTTGGATTTCCATAAGGGGGGCTATATTAACAGATGCTGAATTTAACTCATATGATGGCCCACTTGCCAACTTTACCCCCTGTAAAGAGTGCCAAAAACCCTGTATCAATGCCTGTCCTGCTAAAGCCATTTCCCTAAATGGATGGAACTACAAGGCATGCTTACATTTTAGGCTAAGTACCGATATCTGTTCTTCAAACTGCATATCCAGAAGGGCCTGTCCCTATGGCATGGAGCACCAGTACTCGGAAGAACAACTTGCCCATCACCAAAGAGCAGTCTTAAAGGATGTAAAAAAATACTGGTGTGATTAGGTATACTTTAATTAACACTAACCCTTAAATAAATTTAAAACACATGGAACATACCAAAGCCATATCGTATCCCAGTTCAAGGAGAAAGCCTGTTGTCGCAATTGTTGGAAGGCCAAACGTGGGAAAATCTACTCTTTTTAACAGAATAGTGGGATGGCAGAAGTCAATTGTTGAAGACATACCAGGGGTAACAAGGGATAGGATTTATGCAGATGTAGAATGGCATGGTATACGATTTTCCCTTATAGATACAGGTGGATATGAGCCAACCTCCGAGGACATTCACTTCTCCCTTATAAAATCGCAGGTTGAGAAAGCAATTGAAGAAGCTGACCTTATCCTCCTTATTCTTGACGGGAAAACAGGCATTATGCCTCAGGATTACGATATCATAAAAATACTTAGAAAAACAGCAAAACCAGTCCTGTATGTGGTAAACAAGATAGATCATGAAAATCATGAAAGCCGCGCACTGGATTTTCACGCACTTGGTATAGCTGATCTAATAACAGTATCTGCAACACAGGGAAGAAGGATAAACGAATTGCTAGATGCTATTGTGGAAAACCTTCCCGAACCCAAGCCAGACCACATAAAAGAAGAGCAAACTGATGAGATAAGGGTGGCCATAATAGGAAAACCAAACGTTGGTAAATCCACCCTAATTAACACTATCCTTGGTCAGGAAAGGCTAATTACAAGCCCAATACCCGGAACAACAAGGGATGCAGTAGATATAGCTGTAGAGGTAAATCACAAAAGATATGTCTTTATAGATACCGCAGGTATAAGGAGAAAATCAAGGATCAAACTTCCTCTGGAAAGATACAGTGTATCAAGAGCTATTAGATCCATTGAGAAAGCAGACATTGTACTGCTTATGAACGACAGCCAGGAAGGACCAACCCATCAGGATGCCCGTCTGGCAGAGCTTATAAGAAAACGAGGAAAGGGTTGTATTGTTATTTTAAACAAATGGGATCTTGCTCCAAAGCACATAGGAGATATACCCAGCACAGACATCGAAGAAATGGTAAGAGACAGATTAAAAGCCATAGATTTTGCCCCTGTGCTACGCATCTCTGCACTAAAAGGGCAAGGAGTAGATAGGATCTTTGATACAATAGATAGGGTATATGCAAACTTCACAAAAAGAATTCCAACAAAATCGCTAAACAGGTTTCTTAAACGGATTCTAGAGACAAATCCTCCTCCGGTTTACAGAGGTAAGGAGATAAAGTTTTACTATATATCCCAACCGATGACAAAACCGCCAACCTTTGTGGTGTTTACAAACTCTATAAAAGGTATACCTGAAAGCTACAAGAGGTTTCTGGAGAACAGACTGCGGGAAGAATACAAACTAGAAGGAACACCTATAAGGTTCATATTTAGAGCCAGGAAATAAAACCTAGCTCTACTCCTCATCAACCCCCAGTATGATCTTCTCAATTTCCCTTGTTAGCTCCCTTGCGGAAAACATACCCTTAACCCTTTCTCTTCCAGCCTTTCCCATAGAAGATCTCAGGAACCTATCCTGGATAAGCTTTAGCATTGCAAAAGCCATCTGGTCCACACTACCCGGGTCACTTAGAATTCCTGTCACCCCATCCTCTACTGCCTCAACAATTCCACCTACCCTAAACCCAACCACAGGAAGGGAAAAAGCCATAGCCTCTATTACTGATCTCGGGAAGGGATCCGGATAGTTAGAGGTTATAACAAAGATGTCAAAGTCCTTAAGGTAAGGCCTTACATCCCTTCTATAACCCGTAAAGATAAATACATCCTCTAAATTGAGTTTCTTAACCAATTCCCTAAGATACCCAAGGTGATTGTTACCAAAGAAATAGGGGGTATCACCAACAACAACGAATCTAATCCTAGATTTATCTTTACCCAGATGATTGCATACCACACCTGCTGCCCTTACAAGATACTCATAACCCTTTCTGGGAACCACCCTTCCCACACTACCCAGAATAATAGTCCCCTCAGGTACCTTATACTCTTTCCTTAAGACCCCCTCTACCTTATCAGGGTTAAAATCCTCAGCATCTATGCCGTTATAAATAACAACCAATTTATCCCTGCTGTAGTAAAACTGTTTTGCCGTAGCATGTGAAACACAAATCACCTTTTTTACCACCGGTAGAGAAGAAAGCAGGTTTATGGTAAATCTAAGAATCCTTGTCTGCTGGATATTTCTTACATGCCATATAACAGGGCAGTAGTTTACAAAACCAATTATAGCTCCTACAATCTTTGCCAGGGTTCCATTAGAGTATATGAGGTCTATTCTTTTCCCCCTGATCAGAAAGGGAGACATAATTACAAACAAGACAAGATCAAACACATTTAGCAAAACCGAGGTAATCTTTAAGATCCTGTAAAACACACTGGGGAATTTACCTTCATGTGCTACATTGAGAGTATTAAATCTCGGCCTTAGTATATTGTCCGGAAATTTTCTTTCAACGATTATTCTATCACCAAGCCCTTCGTTGCTGATCATATCGGTAAAAACATCTTTACGTGGGACCAAAACGTAGGGATCAATTCTGGATTTATCCAGGTACTTGAGGATATAAAATAAGCTTCTACCAGGCCCCCCATCCCTTACAGAATGGTTTATAAAAAGGACTCTTGCTTTTGATCTCATTATCAAGGTCTTCTTACCATAGGCTTTTAAGCCTAGTAATTTACCATAATGTAGAGGAAACAGCTAATGAAAAAAAAGAGTAAGCGTGTATAATTACTCTCATCAAGCAATCCCTCCGGAGGAACACCACATGAGAAATAACCTCATCTTTACATTAATCGTTTTACTTGCCTTTTTTGTATCAGGAGGTTGTGAGGTAGATTTTGGGAGCACAAACAACAACGGCAACAGTGGGGAAAATAATGAATCAATACTTAGAGGAACAATAACAAGCATTGTGCCTGATAGAGACCTAAGCGGAATAACAGTCCAGATTGAGGATATGGAGACGGGAAACATTTTTTCCGACACAACAGATAGTTCGGGCTTTTTCCAAATTGAGGGAAGCTTTCACGGAACACTGCTAAGGTTAGAGTTTCTTGACGAAAGCTCCTCACAAATAGCAATTACAAGTGTAACCGTATTTCCAGGAGCAGAAGTTGACCTTGGAAGCATATCTATCAGCAACGGAATAGTAAATATCGAAGGAGACATAGTCGTTGTCTTTGAAGGAGATGTCATAGAGAATAACTGCTCTGGAGGAACGGGGACTATAGAGGTTGAAACTGACAGCACCGAGGTAATAGTTCAGGTCCTTTCTTCAACTGATATAACCAGAGACAGTGATGAACTTGCATGTGAAGACATTCTTATAGGTAACGAAGTTGAAATAAGAGGTACTCTTCTTCCCGGGGATACCGTTCAGGCAGACAGCATAGAGATAAAATAATATTATCCTGTGCTTTTCTCTTTACCTCTTTTGCCCTTACTGATAGATTTAACCCTTTCTTCAAGTTCCCTTATGCGCTCCCTTAAAGACTCTATCTCAGTTAAGGTCGAGGGGAGAGGTTCACCAATCTTAGGGGTGTCTTTTTCCCCTTGAAGTTTCTCTTCCGATTTATTGTTTTTGAAAACCTCTTGAAAAGGACTCTTTGGTAGAGGTAACTTAAACCCTGGAGGAAACCAGCTAACCTCTTGCCACCAGCTAAGATTCTTTTTCATACTTTCCTGAAAGGATAAATAAGCCTGGAACATCATTAAGAAGTAGTTTTCAAAAAAATCCCTTGCAACCTTGTTTCCGTATTTTATAAGCATATGCAGAAAAGAAGCAGGTAGTATATCTTCTTTGTTTTTTTCGCTCTCCAGTATAGCCTGTATCAGTATAACTTTGGTAATATCTTCATTGGTTTGAGAATCTATAACCCGGATCTCGTTTCCCTCTTTTATCAAGTTGGATATCTCCTCAAGTGTAACATACCTCTTATGAAGAGTATCATAGAGCCGCCTATTGCTATACTTCTTTATAACAATCTGCTCACCCAAATACCTTCCCCCCTGTATGGTCTTTACAGATGATACCATTATTATTCTGGAGAAAAACCTCCTAGTCAAGAAAAACAAAAACCGTACTTGACAAAAGCCCTTAAAATTAGCAATATTCTATGAGCATAAAACAACCAGCTATACCGGAGATCCAGAATGGCCGATAAACCTTATAAGATATGGTTTGATGGAGATTTTGTCCCCTGGAATGAAGCAAAAGTCCACGTCCTTACACACACCCTTCACTACGGATTGGGAGTTTTTGAGGGAATAAGAGCCTACGAGTGCTATGACGGTCGTCCTGCGGTCTTTAGGCTCACAGATCACATAAACAGACTCTTCTCCTCAGCCCAGATAGCACACATAAAAATACCCTTTACAAAAGAGGAGATAAAAAAAGCCATATTCAACCTCCTTATCATAAACAATCTAAAAGAGGCTTACATAAGGCCTATTGTTTTTATAGGTGAAGGCGTAATGGGAATACACCCGAGGGACAATCCAATCAGGGTAGCTATAGCAGCGTACCCCTGGGGAGCTTATCTTGGAGAAGAAGGTGTAACGAAAGGAATAAGGGCAAAAATATCTTCTTTTAACAGAATGCACGTAAACACCTTTATGACAAAGGCAAAGATATGTGGTAACTATGTAAACTCAGTTATGGCAAAGCTTGAGGTAACCTCACTTGGTTTTGATGAAGCCATCCTGCTTGATACAGAGGGATACATATCGGAAGGGAGCGGAGAAAATATCTTTATTGTAAAGGATGGAGTATTAAAAACCCCCCCACTTACCTCTATCCTGGAAGGGATAACACGAAACACCACTATAGAGCTAGCTACAGATGAGGGAATTCCCGTTATACATGAACGATTCACAAGAGATGAACTCTATATCGCAAACGAAGCCTTCCTTACAGGAACAGCTGCAGAGATTACCCCCATCAGGGAGGTAGATGGAAGACCGATTGGAGATGGAAAACCCGGAGAGATAACCAGAAAACTCCAGGAGAGGTTTTTTGAAGTTGTAAGGGGAAAGGATAAAAAATTTGTTAAATGGCTTGAATTCATTCCCTGGTAGATATCCTGGATTATATGAGTTTGTATAAAGGACACCTAGCAGGTGGTTTTGTAGCTTTTTTCCTGTATATCCTGATTCTAATTTTATTCTTCTCATTTAGCCCAAAAGCCGATGTTCTTATATGGTTTGGGGTCTGTATGTTGGGAGCCCTCTGGCCTGACGTAGATACAAACAGTATGGCTCAGAGGCTCTTTTATGGTACATTCCTGGTAATAGATTCCTTTCTCATCCTGACAGGGAAATATAAAGAGGCTTCACTCCTTGGATTCTTTGCCCTTCTCCCTATAGTTGGAAAACACCGTGGCTGGACTCATACCCTTCTAGCTGCATTCATTATACCCTCCCCTCTACTTATACTACCGCTTATAAAGCCTGAGCTTAACACAGGAGGACTAGAACTCTACGTGCCTGCTTTGATAGGATACTTAAGCCACCTGGTTCTTGATAGAGAGCTTAGGTTGTATTAGCTGATACTTATGCAAACCGGCATTAATGCAAGAAACCTTTCACGCTCAAGCGTATCTAAAATCTCTAAAAAGAGAGGGCTAATTTCTACTTTACCACCCAAGTCCCTGCTAAAAGGCATAATCTGTATTCCACGGGGCTTTGCAACAAGCCTTATAAAAGGGGTTACACCCTCAGGAATGCCTGCTTCCCTCTTGGCAATGTCGATAGCCTTCCTTATCCCACCTATCTCATCAACAAGCCCAAGCTCCTTTGCCTGTCTTCCAGTCCATACTCTACCCTGTGCTAAGGACTCTACTTCTTCAAGGAGTATACCTCTGGCACTGGCAACCTTTTGTATAAAGCTTTTGTAAAAGGCATTTAAAATGTCTGCTAACCTCTGCTCTTCCTCTTTTGAGAACTCCTTATAAAGGGAAAACATCATAGCCCTCTTTCCCCGTAGAATCCACTCCTTTGTTATACCTACCCTGTTAAGAAAGCCCTTTACGTTAAACTTCCCACCTATTATGCCTATTGATCCTGTAAGGGTAAAGCCCTCTGCAACTATACGTTTTGCCCCAAGAGCAATAAGATAGCCTCCAGAAGCAGCCACATCAGACATGGATACGATAACAGGTTTTTTCTCGGAAACATACCTCAACTGAGAGCAAATCAAGTCTGAAGCTATACCTGAGCCTCCCGGAGTTGATACCCTGTAAATAAGAGCTTTTATGCTCTTATCATCGGCTATCTTTTGGAGTATCTTTACAACGGTTCTTGAACCAAGGGTTTTTGTTCCCCCACCTCCCTTACTCTCACCAAGGGTTATAATCCCTGAATCAACCAAAAGTGCAACGGTATTTGCTTCTCCCTTAATCCTTTCTTTAACGGAACGAAAAAACTCCTTTACACCTTCCATCCTAAGGAAAGCTGTAGCCGAAATCTTCTCTACACTTACCCCAACCATATCCTCAATTTTCCTTTCAAGCTCCCCCTCATATAAAACCCCATCTACCAGACCAAGATTAAGAGCTTCTTCTGAGGTAAAGGGACCAGAATCAATCAATTCCTTAAGTCTTTTCTCATCTATTCCCCTATCTTCTGCAACATATCTAACAAAGTATGTAAATATATCCTCAAGTACTGACTCAAGCATTTGCCTGTGGAAATCGGACATGGAGTTACGTGTAAACATCTCTACAGCACTCTTGTAATCACCAACAACCCTGGTTTGAGGCTTAATTCCTAGCTTATCAAGCATATCCTTAAAGAAAGTAACTTCAGCTTTAAGCCCGATAAGGTTTAACACAGACCACCGAGGAAGAAACACCTTTTCCCCAGCAGAAGCTATCAGATACTCAATATTGCCGGCTTCTTCAACATAGATAAATACTCTTTTTCCCACTTCCCTTAACTCTCTTATTCCCCTTCTTATGGCTTCTGCCCTCGCAAGTCCAACCTTAAGCCCTCTTATCTTTATCAAAACACCTAGTATCTTTGGGTTGATAGAGGCGTACCAGAACAATCTTTCTAAGTCCCATATGGTCAGCTTCCTTTTACGTGGGAAGAATGGGAAAAAGGGGATAAAGACCCTTTCCTCTTCCTCGGGAATCTCCCCACCAAGCTCAAGCTCAATGAAATTGTATTGCCTAGCAGATGTCAGGGATTTAAAAAGGCCAATCATTACAGTTACTTTACCTTTCAAGAAGGTATCTAATCAAGGTTCTTACACCAAATCCAGTTCCACCCTTTGGATTCCACTCACTTCCCTTATCAAAGAATGCGGGACCTGCAATATCCAGGTGTACCCAGGGTGTATTTTCCACAAACTTCTCAAGAAACATCGCGGCAGTTATAGCCCCACCCCACCGGCTCCCCACGTTTTTTACATCCGCAACATCACTTTCAATTTCCTTTCGAAGCTCATCATCCATGGGGAGTTGCCATACCTTTTCACCAGCACGCTGTGCAGCCTTTATAACCCTTTGTATGAGCTTTTCATCGTTTCCCATAATACCTGCTGTATAGTTTCCAAGAGCTACAATACAGGCACCTGTTAAAGTTGCAACGTCTATTATCTCACCAACACCCAGTTTTACAGCATAGGAAATAGCATCTGAAAGAACTATTCTTCCCTCAGCATCCGTATCCACCACCTCTATTGTCTTCCCACTAAACGTGCGTATTATATCATCTGGCTTATAAGCCCTCGCTCCCGGCATGTTTTCAGTTGCAGATATAAGACCATGAACAACACAGGGCGGATTTAACCTGGGTATAGCCTTCATAACCCCCAATATACAGGCTGCCCCTGACATATCCATCTTCATTGTACGCATACTTTCCCTTGGCTTAATACAAAGCCCACCGCTGTCAAAGGTAATTCCCTTACCCACAATGGCAACACTTTTTCTGGTTTTTTTTCTCGGTTTGTAAATCAGGTGTATAAACCTTGGAGGCTCCTCACTACCACGAGAAACAGCAAGAAGACCCCCCATTCCCCTTCTTTCTATCTCTTCCTTATCAAAGATCTCACACTCAAGGTTTTCCTGCCTTGCAATGTCTTTGGCAATCTCCGCAAGTTTAGTCGGAGTAAGAACAGCAGGGGGCTCGTTTACAAGGTCTCTTGCAAAGTTAGTAGCCTCAGAAACTATTTCTGCAAACTCTATCTCTTTCCTAAAAACCTCATCACTTAGCCCAGCCCAAAGGAATCCTACCTCCTTTACACCGGTCTCTCTCTTATTGTTGGTTGTTTTGTACTTATCAAACTCATAGCCTCCCAGAATAAATCCTTCAGCAAAAGCAGAAACATATCCATCTTGTTTGTCAGTTTCAAAACCTACAACTACATTGCCTAAAGATTGTTTGGTTTTCCTTGCAACCACTATCCCTGCCTTCCTAAACGTATCAGGAGAGATTTTTGATCTTTTACCAAGCCCTATAACCAATACCCTCTGAGCTCCTATTTGATCCAGAGTATTTACAGAGACACTTTTCCCGAGTTCCCCTCCAAACCTCTCTTCCTGAGCCAAACGCGTAATAACCCCACCCAAGGCTTCATCAACCTTACCTGCAATTCCCTTAATACCCTCTCCCTCAAACACCCCAAGTACAAGGGTAGAGCAGCTTAACTTAAGGACATCACCGCTTAAAAGCCTGAAGTTCAACTTATACTCCCCCCTGGTACAAGATAAGTGGTTTGTATATAGAAAAAACAGTTTACCATAAAACACTGGTAAAGCGTAAAGAAATCCCTTAAAATATTACTTGGTAAGGGTAGTAGGGGGCAAAAAAGATTGAAAAAGATATTACTTTTATTTTCGTTTTTTTTAGTAACGGCTCCTTTATTAAGCCTTGGATTAAAATCCAAGCCTTATAAGGCCTTAGTGGATACTGATGGAGTACAAAGGATAGAGATAAAGGTAGATAGCTACTACTTTGAGCCTGACCACATAGTGGTTACCGTAAACGCACCTGTTGAGATCACATTGAGAAGCGTAACCTCATTAATCCCCCATAACTTTACCATACACTATCCAGATGCCGGACTTGATGTAAATATAGACATACCCCATGGGAGAGATGTAAAGGTAAGATTTGTTCCTCAAAAAACCGGCAAATTTGAGTTTTACTGTAACAAGAAACTGCTTTTTATCAACCACAGGGAAAAAGGCATGGTAGGTGTTCTAGAGGTTGTAAATTAAGGTTAAATTGGCAATGGCAGGAATAGTCGCTGTAGGCACAGCTAATCCTCCCTATAGACTCCACCAAGATGAAATAAAGGAGTCTATAAACCAGATGCTTTCACGCTCAAGAGATGATTTAAAAAAGCTGATAAGTGCTTTTGATAACTCTACAGTAGAAACACGTCATTTCGTACAACCAAAAGAATGGTTTAATCAGTCACATAGTTTTAGGGAAAGAAATGAGGTCTACATCAAACATGCATCCACCCTATCAGTTGAAGCCATATGCAGGTGTTTTAAAAAGGCAAGATATACAAAACCTGACCACATAGTGTTTGTATCCACAACAGGTATAGCCACACCGAGTATAGACGCCATCATAATCAACAAACTTCGCCTGGACAGCCACATAAAAAGAACACCAATCTGGGGACTAGGTTGTGTGGGAGGAGCCGTTGGTCTAAGCCGTGCCTTCGAATACACAACCGCATTTCCAAATAGTCTGGTTTTGCTTGTTACGTTGGAGATATGCAGTCTGGCCTTTCACAAAGATGATCTCTCTAAAAGCCACATAATAGCCACCGCCCTTTTTTCTGATGGGGCAGCTGCTGCATTAATAGCAGGGGAGAAAAACGGACTTTTTAGTCTGGGTAACATAAGGATAGTAGACTCTTTCTCGACAACTTACTATGATACGCTGGATATAATGGGATGGGATATAGAAGAGAGTGGTTTTAAAGTGATCTTTAGCAAAGATATCCCAGCCATAGTACGTAAGCACATAAGGAACAATGTAGAGGAATTCATATCCAGATATAACTTAGGTATTGATAAGATAAAACACTTTATAGTGCACCCTGGAGGACCAAAGGTTTTAAAAGCTTATGAAGATGCACTTGGAATATCAGAGGAAGCACTTGGCTACTCCCATAGAGTTTTACGTATGTACGGTAACATGTCTTCTTCAACTGTCCTTTACGTATTAAATGAGTTTATTGAGAACAAGAACTATAAGCCAGGAGAATATGGATTGATATCAGCTCTCGGACCAGGATTTACATCAGAGCTTCTTTTATTTCAAACCCTATGAATCCATTTGCAATTTTTTTCACCTTCTTACTACTACAACGTGGTGGAGAACTCCTTCTAGCAAGGCTTAACGAAAAGAAACTAAGAGCCAAAGGGGCTATAGAACTGGATCAGAAAGGCTACAGGATAATAGTAGCAATGCATATCCTCTTTTTTATTTCCTTACTTCTTGAAAAAAACCTTCTAAATAGAGAGTTAAATAAACTGTGGCTTCCTTTTTTTCTGTTGTTTTTGGTAACCCAATTTCTTAGATACTGGGCAATCCTTACCCTAGGGGAGTACTGGAATACAAAGGTACTTGTTCTTCCATCTCATAAGTTGATAAAGAAAGGACCTTACAGATACATAAAACACCCAAACTACACTGCGGTTATAATGGAGATAGCCACAATCCCTTTAATATTTTCGTGTTACCTGACAGCATCTGTATTTAGCCCAATTAACCTGTTTTTAGTTCATAGAAGGATAAAGATAGAAGAAGAGGCTCTTTACAAGCGTTCTAAATAGCAATAGCGGCATTCAGATTCAATCCTGTGGTTCTCCAAGACGGAGGATCAGATCCCCTGCATCAACGTTTGTCCCTTCTGTAACCAGAATCTTTTCCACAACACCGTCCCTAAGTGCTTTAATGTTTGTCTGCATCTTCATTGCTTCGATAACAAAAAGAGGCTGTTCACGACTAACCCTATCTCCCTCTTTTACAAAGAAACGAACTATCTTACCGCTAAGAGGAGCCCCAACTTCCGCAGGATTTGACGGATCAGCTTTCGGTCTTAACTCAACAACAGCACCAGAAAAGGATTCATCCTTTATTCTTACCGGACGTGGCTGCCCGTTAAGCTCAAAAAGAAGTGGTCTTCTACCATCTGACTCTATTTCACTAATGGCAAAAAGCTTTATAAGAAGCGTCTTTCCCTCCTCAATCTCAATAGAGGTCTCCTCACCAGTCTGCATACCATAGAAGAACACAGGGGTTGGAACAACAGAGGTATCACCGTATACCGTTCTATGCCTATCAAACTCCTCAAAAACCCCCGGATAAAGAAGAGCCGATATTAAATCCTGTTTGCTTATGGGATGACCCAATTGCTTTTCCAGACGTTTCTGGGTAGCTTCAAAATCCGCTGGTGGTATAAGCTCACCGGGACGCACAGTAATAGGCTCCTCATCTTTTAGAATCAATCTCTGAACATGTGGTGGAAATCCTCCAGGAGGTTGCCCTAGATTCCCTCTCATCATATCAACTACAGATTCGGGAAAACTCAGTTGATCTGCCCTTTCCATTGCCTCCTCTACCGTAAGGTTATTCTGTACAAGGAAAAGAGCCATATCACCCACCACCTTGGATGATGGTGTTACCTTTATAATATCCCCAAACAACCTATTTACCTCAGCAAACATCTGCTTTACCTCTTCCCATCTGTCTCCCAAGCCAAGTGCCTGTGCCTGAGCCCTTAGATTGGTATACTGACCACCTGGAATCTCATAAAGATAAACATCAGCATTTGATGCCTTCATATCACCTTCAAACGGTGCATAATACTCCCTTACAGCCTCCCAGTAGGCGGCAAGCTTATGAAGGCCCTTTACATCTATTCCTGTATCCCGCTCCGTTCTCTCCAAAGCAGCCACAATCGCATTTAAGCTAGGTTGGGAGGTCAACCCAGACATGCTGCTTATAGCCAGATCAACAATATCAGCCCCCGCTTCAGCAGCCTTTAAAACCGTGGCTTCACCATTTCCACTAGTTGCATGGGTATGAAAATGAAGAGGAAGACCCGTTTCTTCTTTTATAGCACGGACAAGTTTTTCAGCCGCATAAGGCTTGCAGAGCCCTGCCATGTCCTTTATGGCAATAAAGTGAACCCCCATGCTTGCAAGTTCCTTTGCCAACCCAACATAGTACTTAAGCGAGTACTTATCACGTTTTGGATCCGTTATATCCCCCGTATAGCATATTGCAGGTTCAACTACCTTTCCCGTATCAAGAGCGGTTTCTATAGCTACCTTCATATTGGGAATCCAGTTAAAACAATCAAAAATCCTAAATATATCTATTCCACACGCAGCCGCCTCCTTTATGAACTCCCGTACAACATTATCCGGATAGTTTGCGTAACCAACGGCATTTGCTCCCCTAAGAAGCATCTGAAACATAGAGTGGGGCATAGCACTCCTAAGACGCATAAGCCGTTCCCACGGGCACTCCTTTAGAAAACGTAAACACACATCAAATGTTGCCCCTCCCCACATCTCAAACGAAAATATGTCCTTACCAAGATAGGCAGTTGCCCTTGCTATCTTGAGCATATCGTATGTTCTCATCCGGGTTGTAAGTAGAGACTGATGGGCATCTCGAAAAGTTGTATCAGTAACCAACAGTTTCTTTTGCTTTAAAACCCAGTTTGCCAACCCAGCAGGTCCCTCTTTTTCAAAAACCAGACGGTGTTCTGGAACAGGCAAATCCTTAGAATCTATCTCGGGAACACGTGGAACGCTTGGAGGACGATCCTTCCAGGAAGATGGTCTTGGAATAGCCTTGTTTATGGTCACATCCCCTATAAAATTGAGCAGACGTGTAGCCCTATCGCGCGGTTCTTGAATTTCAAAAACCTCTGGATGCTCTTCCAGAAAAGTAGTGGTACAGGCCCCTTTTCTAAAAACAGGATGGCGAATAACATTAAGAAGAAAAGGAATATTTGTCTTTACACCACGTATGCGAAACTCCTGAAGGGCCCTGTCCATCTTGCTTATACACTGTTCAAAAGTAAGTCCCCATGATGTAACCTTTACCAACATAGAATCGTAGTAAGGGGTAATTACGGCACCTACATAAGCACTGGCTGCATCGAGTCTTATTCCAAAACCACCTGGAGAACGATAGGCTATGAGGCGGCCTATATCGGGCCTAAAGTTGTTTGCTGGGTCCTCAGTTGTAATACGACACTGCAGAGCATACCCATGACACTTAATACGCCTCGGGATTCCAATCTCTGGATCAAACAGAGAATACCCCTCAGCAATACGAATTTGAGCCTGAACTATGTCAATACCTGTAATGAGTTCCGTAACAGTATGCTCTACCTGTATTCGTGTATTCATCTCTATAAAATAGAAGTTTCCCTCCTTATCAACCAAAAACTCCACAGTACCGGCATTTGTGTAATTAACAGCACGTGCTATACGCAGAGCGGCCTCAAATATCTTCTCCTTTAGCTCACGGTCAATAGTGATAGCCGGGGCAAACTCCGCAACCTTCTGGTGCCTTCTCTGAACCGAACAATCACGCTCAAAGAGATGAACTATATTTCCGTATTTATCCCCCAGAATCTGAACCTCTATGTGTTTTGGACTCTCTATGTATTTTTCAAGTATAATAGCATCACTTCCAAAAGCAGCTCTGGCCTCAGAACGAGCCTGGGCAAGGTTTTCAAGAAGAGACCTGTAATCACGGGCGATACGGATACCCCTTCCGCCTCCTCCGTGTGCTGCTTTTAGAAGTACCGGGTAACCGTACTTTTCTGCAAACTCTACAGCCTCTTCATCACTTTTTACAAATCCTTCTGTTCCGGGAACCACAGGAACACCAAGACTTGAGGCAAGCCGTCTTGCCTCTGCCTTATCACCCATAAGCGAAATCACATCAGGCTCAGGCCCTATAAATGTTATTCCGGCCTCAATACAGGCCCTTGCAAAATCGGCGTTTTCTGAGAGAAACCCGTAACCAGGGTGGATAGCATCAACGTTTTTCTCAAGGGCAAGATGTATTATTCCCTCAATATCCAGATAGGCTTCAACCGGTCCCTTATTCTTACCTATAAGATAGGCCTCATCTGCCTTGTTACGGTGTAGGGACAGAGCATCCTCTTCCGAGTAGATAGCAATAGTTGTAATACCCAGCTCTGTACATGCACGGAACACACGTATTGCAATCTCCCCACGGTTTGCTGCCATCACTCTACGAAAGGGTCGAATTGTTCTATTCTTGGCTGCCTTTGGACTCATAAAACTCACTTCCTTGTATATGTGTTGTTTGAAAAATAATCCGAAACCACCTATTTACAATACAATTTCCAAAGCAATTTCAATAGGTTTTTAATTTTATCCTATTTGCACCCCACTCTCAAGTTAGGTACACAGGACGCAGTATTGACTTTGTTAACCCCCACTGATTAAACTTTATACGAAAATGCTTTTCCCTGCATACAGACCCAGAAGACTTAGGAAGAACGAAGGCATTCGTACCCTTACCAGAGAAACAAGGCTTTCGGTAGAAGAGCTTGTATATCCCCTGTTTGTAGTTCCCGGGGAAAAAGTAAAAGAAGAGATACCTTCAATGCCCGGTATATTTAGATACTCTGTAGATGAGGCGGTTAACGAGGTAAAGGAAATTAAAGACCTCGGCATACAGGCTATCCTTATTTTTGGCATCCCGGAAAGAAAAGATGAGTACGGTTCAGAGGCTTATGACGAAAACGGTATAGTGCAAAGAGCCCTAAGAAGGATAAGAGAGAAGGTTGAGGACGTGGTACTGATTACAGATGTATGTATGTGTGAGTACACAAGCCATGGACACTGCGGAATTATAGAAAAAGGAAATGTCCACAATGATAAAACACTTAAATACCTTGGAAAGATTGCCCTTTCCCATGCAAAGGCAGGAGCAGATATAGTAGCCCCATCCGATATGATGGATGGACGCGTTGGGTTTATAAGAGAGATGCTTGATAAAAACGGATTTGAGAACATAGCAATAATGTCTTATTCGGCCAAGTATGCTTCTGCTTTTTACGGTCCTTTTAGAGAAGCTGCTTACTCAACCCCTCAGTTTGGAGACAGACGAGGTTACCAGATGGATCCATCCAACATAAGAGAAGCTCTACGGGAGATAGCAATGGATATAGAGGAAGGAGCAGATATAGTAATGGTAAAACCTGCTCTTTCTTACCTTGACGTCATAAGGGCAGTAAGGGAAGAGTTTGACCATCCAGTAGCTGCATACAATGTAAGTGGAGAATACTCAATGGTAAAGGCTGCAGGTAAACTTGGATGGATTGATGAATCCCAGGTAGCTATGGAGATTCTTACGAGTATAAAACGTGCAGGAGCCGATATTATAATCACCTACTTTGCAAAGGAGATAGCAAAGACCTTAAACTCATATCAAAGATGAAAACCACTCTTTATAAAGTCGTTGAGATCACAACTGTTACAGATGAAGAGCTCGAAGCGGTAATAAACGAATGGGTTCAAAAAGGCTGGAATCTAGATACCATACACTTTGCAATGAGAGAGTCATCAAAAAGGCCTGCAATGGCATTTGTGATCTTTACCAAAAGTGAGTACTCAAACGAAAACCAAGGGAGAACCCCCTAGTTGCTCGAAGTCGTCCCGATGTTATTCCAGTTTATAAGGATCAGTCCAGCCACTATTAACACAATTCCAATTAAACGCTGAAATGAAATTGGCTCATTTAGAAACAAAAAAGCGTACAGGGCGGTAAAAAGCGGATAGGTAGCAATTATAGGCACTATGTGAGAGGTAAGACCTTGTTTAAGAGCAACAAAATACACAAACAGGCCAACGATCCCTCCCAGAAAACCTGCTAACAGTATCCACAGCAAGGTCTTCCCATCAACAAGGGCAAACTCCCTATACTTACCAGTTACAACCGATGCGGCAACCACACAAACGGTTATAAATACAAAACGCAATGTTATAACAGTAAAGGGTGATGCTCTAAGCAAACTAAGCTTTTCAAAAATTGGAGTCAACCCCCAAATGGATGCAACCAGAAGAGCTAAAAATACCGACTTCATAATTTGCCTCCTTGCTTTCTACCGCTAGCCAGAATATCAACCACCTCTTCAAGAGTGTCTATCCTTTGTACATTGGGGTCGTCTCTATATCTACCCTCTTTATCCAGCAAAAGTGTCCGTATCCCTGCTGAACGTGCTCCGTAAAAATCATGATAAAGGCTATCACCTATGTGAAGAGACTCACATGGCCTTACATTGTTTCTCTTTAGAGCTATATTAAAGATTCCCACCATGGGTTTTGCAAATCCCACCTCACTAGATATTACAATGGAATCAAAAAAATCGATAATACCGAGCTTGGAACAAACATCATAGATTCTAGAGTCAAAGTTAGATATTATACCAAGCTTAAAACCAGATGACTTAAGAGCTTTAAGAACCCTTATTGTCTCCGGAAACAACTCCCAGGCATCGTTTCTGAAAGTCTCAAAAAGCTCTTCAAAATAAGAATCAAAATTGTTGATCTTTATTTCCGAGAAAACTCTCTTTACAACATTGTACCACCACTTCTTCTCCAGAATCTTTATATCTTCAGGTTTTGCATCTGGAAATGCCATAGGAGGAGCTGATTTAAACGCGTTTTTAAAAGCTGACTCAATCTCATGATGTGTACCCCTAACCCCATATTTCTGGGCAACCTTCCAATAAACCTGCCCTACCCCTCCTCTTACACGAAACAGCGTATCCGCAGCATCAAAAAAAACGCACTTAATTCCACCAAACTTCATTTCCATAGCCCCTTTGAGTAAAATACCTTTAGTATACACTTTATAGAGAGCAAGCAAACAATGAAAGACCTCAAAGAAGAATTAAAAATAGTTGTTCTCGCAAATGATCTGTTCTTCTCTTCAAAAATAAAAGAAGCTGTAAAATCATTAAACCTAAGCCACAACCTAGAATTTGTAAAAGATGAGGCTGGTTTATATGATCTCTTGCACACCGCAAACAACTTTCTTATAGTGTTTGATCTTAACCTAAGAACACACAATGTAGTTGATACCATAAAAAGATTAAATGAGCTAAAGAAAGAAAAAAGGATTCACATAATAGGATACATACCACATGTGCAAACACACCTGTACAAAAATGCTCTGGAGGCAGGCTGTGATGCTGTTTTTCCAAGATCACAGTTCTCAAAGAAAATCAAAGACATAATAAAAAGCTACATTAACCTCTAAACTCCCTTACAGCCTGCAACATTACCTTTAACTTGGCTATTGTTTCATCTATCGTTCTTGTTTTAAGACCACAATCAGGGTCAATCCACACGTTTTCTTTTGGTAAAACCTCAAGTGCACTTCTAATCCTCTCCTTAACCGTTTCCAGATCCTCTATTTTATGTGAATGAACATCTATCACCCCGAAGCTTATATCAGCAGAGAAGGGATATTTCCTAAAGAGATTTAGAAGATCAAGATTGCTGTTTGACATTTCGAGATCAAAATTATCAACCGGAATTCTAAGCATCGATGGATATATACTCTCGAAATCACCATAGCAGATATGGGTAATAAAGTAAGCAGGAAGACCATCGGTTACGATGTGCATCGACTCCACTACCATATCCAGCTCCTCTGGACGTACAGATGTAGCAGGTTCATCGATCTGTATTATCTTAGCCCCTGCCTCTATTAAGGCCTCCACCTCTTTCCTTATTTCCCTGGCAAGAGCAAAACAGGCAGACTTCCTATCAGGATAGTACTCATTAAAAGACCAATCCATAATCGTATAAGGTCCCGTAAGCATACCCTTAACAGGTTTTGAGGTAAGGCTTTGAGCAAACCTCCACCACTCAACCGTAATAGGCCCGGGCCATTCTACCTCAGACACTATTATTGGTTTGCGGTAATACCTGTTTCCATAAGACCTAACCAATCCTCCAATTTCAAATCCGGACAGGTGCTCTGCAAAGAAGGCAACCATGTCTCCCCTGTATTGTTCTCCATCGACTACCACATCTATTCCCAGCTCTTCCTGTACACCAATCCAAAACTCGGTGGCCTTCTTTTCCAGGTCTCTAAGCTTCTCAAGGCTAACTTCACCCTTTAGAAAACCAGCTCTTGCCTGTAGCAGATAATCAGGCTTGGGAAAGCTACCAACGGTAGTTGTAGGAAAAAGAGGAAGATCAATTCCAAGTTGTTTTAATTTATCTCGTCCCATCTCCCTCTCCTTGAAAGAGCATCTTTTTTATCTCTGTCATGTTTTTAAGCTTTTCAAAAGCCTTATCTCTTGGAAGGAACTCCAGACCACATGAGGGATTTAGGTATGATATATCTGCTTTGATTTTAGGAAGAAGCCTTTCAATCGTTTTTGCAACTTCTTCTTTGTTTTCAAGTTTTGTGTTTCTACCATCAATAAGCCCAAGGCCAAGTGCCTTTTGAGAACCTCTATCAAGAATAACCTGTATAAGGTCTCTTCCGTAGGTAAGATCCAAACCGATAATATCAACTGGGAGCTCTTGAAGCATATCGTAAAGTGGGGATGCATCTCCAAAGTAAGAATACAATGCAAGCTTTGATGTTCTCTTTGCCTCATTCATAATCAGCAACGCCTCTTTTAGAATATCAAAATCCCCGGGATTCTTTAGGATTGCAGGTTCATCTACCTGGATCACCTCAGCCCTGGCTTTAGAAAGCTCCTTTATCTCTTCGGATATACCGATAGCAAAATCCTCTACCAGTTTAGATAACTCTCTATAGTGATCCGAATTCACTATAGAAAGCCTTGCCAGTGTATAGGGACCTGTAATTACAGGCTTTACAGGTTTTGGTGAAACTGCTTTGGCAAAGAGAAACTCATCAACCACAATAGATTCCTTTCTTCTGATTTTTCCCGATATTACGGGTTGCCTAAAGTAAAAATTGGTATCAAAAAACCTAAGCAAACCGTTAATCTCTACCCCTTCAAACTTACCCGCAATGTGTGAGATGGGATCATACCACCTTACTTGGCCATCGGTAACCATATCGAGTCCAGCAGCAACCTGTTCATATATCACCTGCATTGTTACCTCATTTTCCGCAGCACGAAGATCACTGTCAGTCTTCTCTCCTCTCTCCCAGGCAGCGATCGTTTTCCGTAAAATCTGCTCTTCAGGTTTATCACCTATTCGTGGGTAGCTACCTGTGTTTGCCAGTATAAGATTCATGATTGCTCCTCCAACGGTATTTTTTACAGATCCGTATGATAGCCAAGGTTAGGCCTAATCCATTTTTCAACTTCCTCAACAGACATCCCCTTTCGCCTAGCATAGTCTTTAACCTGATCCAGCCCTATCTTTCCCAAATGAAAGTACCTAGACTGAGGATGAGCAAAATACCACCCAGCAACAGAACTTGAAGGACTCATGGCAAAACTCTCTGTAAGATATACCCCTATATTAGCTTCAACTTCAAGCAGTTTCCAGAGTAGTCTCTTTTCAGTATGATCAGGACAGGCAGGATACCCAGGAGCTGGACGAATTCCCCTGTATTTTTCCTTTAGAATCTCCTCATAGGAAAGGCTCTCATTTCTTCCGAATCCCCACAAATCCCTTGCTTTTTTGTGCATCATCTCTGCAAGTGCCTCAGCAAAACGATCACCTATTGCCTTAATCATAATTGCAGCGTAATCATCGTGTTTGGATTTATAAAAGGAAGCAAGTTCTTCAACCTCGCTGCCAGCCGTTACAACAAATCCTCCCAGATAGTCTCTGTACCCTGACTCTTTAGGTGCAACAAAATCGGCAAGACAAAGGTAAACCTCTTCGCCTTCCTTTCTTCTCTGTTGACGAAGAAAATGAAAAACTCCCAGAACCTCATCTCCTAGCTCGTCTCTATAGACCTCTATATCATCTCCAACACTGTTTGCAGGCCAGAAACCAACAATTGCACGTGCTCCAAACCGTTTATTTTTAACAATGTCTTCAACAAACCTCTTGGCATCCTCATAGAGTTGACGGGCCTGGTTTCCCCACTTTGCATGGTTTAGGATCTTGGGATATGTTCCTTTAAGTTCCCATACCCAGAAGAAAGGGGACCAGTCTATATAGGGGACTAACTCTTCAAGCTCGATTTCATTAAAAACAGTTAGACCAAGTTTAGCCGGAACATCTATTTTTAACTTTGACCACTCGGTTTTAAACCCCTTAGCACGTGCTTCTTCTATTGGGACAAAACTCCTTTTTTGTTCGTACATGGAGTGAAGCCTTCTTAAGTTCTCCTGAGCTGATTTAATCTCAGAGACAACACCATCGGACTCCCCACCCCCTATCAGGCTATTACAAACACCCACAACCCGCGAAGCGTCTTCTACATGCTCAACAACACCGCTGTATCTGGGAGCAATTTTAACAGCAGTATGAGTTCTACTGGTTGTAGCCCCTCCTATGAGCAGAGGTATCTTAAACCCCTGTCTTTCCATCTCAGAAGCTACATAAACCATCTCGTCTAAAGAAGGGGTGATAAGTCCGCTTAAACCTATAAAATCCGCATTTACCTCTTTTGCAACACCTAGTATCTTCTCAGCGGGAACCATAACACCAAGATCAATCACTTCATAGCCGTTACAGGAAAGGACAACAGATACTATGTTTTTGCCTATGTCGTGAACATCACCCTTAACCGTAGCAATAACAAACTTTCCCCGCTTTCCGTTGCCAGAGCCGTGTTTTTGTGACTCCATAAAAGGTTCCAAGCAGGCTACAGCCTTTTTCATAACACGGGCACTTTTTACAACCTGTGGAAGAAACATCTTACCAGCACCGAAAAGGTCTCCAACTTCCTTCATACCATCCATAAGAGGGCCCTCAATAATATCGAGGGGATTCTTATAGAACTTTAGGGCCTCTAGGATGTCTTCTTCAACATACTCAACTATCCCGTTTACAATAGAGTACCTGAGGCGTTCATCCACGCCGGTACTGCGCCAGAGCTTCTCACTTCTGCTGGTTTGTTTTCTTTCCTGCCCCCTAACACCCTCTGCATATTCTATAAGTCTCTCAGTTGCGTCAGGTCTTCTATTGAAGATAACATCCTCAATAAGTTGAAGTAGCTCACTTTCAATCTCCTCGTATACGGCCAGCATTCCAGTGTTTACAATACCCATATCAAGTCCTGCATTGATAGCATGATACAGAAAGACAGAATGCATTGCCTCACGCACAACATTGTTTCCCCTAAATGAAAATGATATATTGCTTATACCTCCTATTGTACGTGCACCCGGACAGGTACCCTTTATCTCCTTTAAAGCCTCAATAAAGTCCACAGCATAGTTATTGTGCTCCTCTATACCTGTAGCTATAGCAAGAACATTTGGATCGAAAATGATATCCGCTGGATCCATCCCCAGCTTCTCGGTAAGTAACTTATATGCCCTCTGGCATATTCGAACCTTATCTTCTTTCCTCACAGCCTGCCCCTTTTCATCAAAAGCCATTACAACAACAGCAGCCCCATAGCGCATTATAAGCTTTGCCTGTTCAAGGAACCTCTCCTCCCCTTCCTTTAAGCTTATAGAGTTAACTATACACTTACCCTGAATGGAACGTAGTCCTGCCTCAATAACAGACCACTTAGAGCTATCTATCATAACTGGGACCCTTGCAATATCCGGTTCAGAAGATATCAGCTTTAAAAAGCGAACCATACAGGCCTCACTGTCGAGCAATGCCTCATCAAAGTTAACATCTATTATATTGGCACCATTTTCTATCTGTTGCCTTGCTATTTCCAAAGCCCCCTCAAAATCACCTGACTTGATAAGGCTTGCAAACTTTGGTGAGCCAGTTACATTTGTTCTCTCACCCACCATGATGAACGGAGCAAATCCGCTTTCTATCTTTAAGGGTTCAAGACCGCTTAATCGCGTTGCAGAAGGTATTTTCGGAATTTTACGTGGAGAAATACCCTTTAACCTTTCACTGATAAGGCGTATATGGTCAGGGGTTGTTCCACAGCACCCACCAACTATGTTTAACAATCCATCCTTTGCCAGTTTCTCCAGTAACCCCGCTGTAGTTTCAGGGTCCTCATCGTACCCGGTCTCACTTAAAGGATTTGGCAATCCCGCATTGGGATAGCAGCTTATATAGCAATCAGCAATCCGGGAAAGCTCTTCTATGTAGGGACGCATCTCTCCCGCACCCAGAGCACAGTTAATCCCCACACTAAGGGGTTTGGCGTGCATAACAGAGTACCAGAAAGCCTCAATGGTTTGACCAGAAAGGGTTCGACCCGATGCATCTGTAATTGTAACAGAGAGCATAATCGGAAGGCGAACTGGATACTCATCAAAGAAACGTTCCATTGCAAATATGGCAGCTTTAAGATTCAGTGTGTCGAAAACAGTTTCTGCAAGAAGAATATCAACACCCCCCTCAACAAGCCCCCTTACCTGTTCATAGTAGGCATCTACCAGTTCCTGAAATGTTATTGCCCGAAAAGAGGGGTTGTTAACATCCGGTGATATAGAGAGTGTTTTATTTGTGGGTCCTATTGAGCCCGCAACAAAACACTTTCTATGAGGATACTTGCACATAAACTCATCTGCAGTTTGTCTTGCAATTTGAGCTCCCGCTTTACTTAGCTCATAAGCCAGATCCTCTAGTCCGTAATCAGATTGAGAGATACGGGTGCTATTAAAGGTATTGGTTTCAATTATATCGGCTCCTGCTTCAAGATACCTACGATGTATATCAGCAACCAACTCAGGTCTGGTTAGGTTAAGAAGATCATTGTTTCCCTTGAGTTCGGTGAAGTGATCTTTAAACCGCTCTCCCCTAAAATCCTCTTCCCCAAGTCCATACGACTGGATCATGGTACCCATGGCACCATCCAGTACGACAATACGCTCACTAAGTAACTGCTTAAGCACCTTGTGTTTTTCGCTAAATGTCTTTTCAATCATACAGAAGAGTATACCAAAAGGTTTAGTGCATAAGAACTAAGATACCTTATACCCACTCATCTCTAAGTTTCCTAAGCTCTTTAAAAACCTCATATGGGTCGTCAGATAGCCCAGGAATCCTTCTCTTAAGTTTTTTGACCACCTCAGGCACATCAAAACGAAAAAAAGGATTGTAAAGTTTTTCCTCCCCTATAGTGGTAGGAAAAGGGTCTTTCCCCTGAGAACACATGTAAAGAACTTCTTCCAGTTTCTTTTTGGCTGCTTCATTATCGGGTTCTATGCTAAGAGCAAACCTGAGGTTCTTTTGAGAGTACTCATGCCCACAGAAAATCCTAAAGTCATCTGGTAGAGGCCTTAACTTAAAGGCAATGCTTTTATAAAGCATACTTATATCTCCTCTGTATCTGGTATTACCGCAACCAGCTAGAAACAGTGTATCCCCAACAAAAACATTGTTTCCAAGAACAATAGATATGTGTTCCGGACAATGTCCGGGAGTGTGTATGATTCTAATTCTCTGTTCCCCAAGCTGCACTACACTTCCCTCATTAACCGTTTTCAGCCTACTACCCCCAAGAAACTCTTTTGCCTCAGGATGTGCTAGAACAACAGCCTCTGTTTTCCTTAATACCTCATCGTTTCCGCCTATATGATCAGGATGAGCATGTGTGTTTATTATATATCTGATTTTAATTTTTTTTGCTCTGGTAAAATCAAGCAACAGGCTCCCATTAAGAGGGTCTACAAAAGCTCCATGAAGCGTGGTATTACACCAGATAATGTAGTTGTAGTTAGAATCACTTCCTTCAATACGTATCCTTCCAATTGAATACGTACCGTAATCAATTATATCCATCCATACTCCCTAACTAGGCCTTTAGCTTTCTTTGTCTACAGGATTCAAATAGATTGCATGGAATCAATACCCTTTGCAATAACTCCTCAAGCTCCATAAAACTTCCTGCAAGCATTAACCTTATACTCAACCTTCTTCCATGCACAAGCACAAAAAGATCCTCTATAGATGAAAACCTCACATAACCATCCTCCACTTTATCAATAACCCCCCTTATCACCATGCGGGAATTCATAATCACAGCATCTACAGGAACTCCAACAAACTTAATAAGCTCTTCCTGCCTCATAACAATAACTCCTTATAGAACGAGAAAAGATATATGATATAATATTATGCCATAAAACTTTTCCTAGGCTTGTAATTATGCATTCCAAAATACCAGTTTGCAAAATACTTATTATAACATTGCTATACATGATAGGATGTACATCTACAGGTAAGAAAGAACAACCTCTTTCAACAGAGATTCCGGGAATAAAAACACAGATCTCAAAAATCCTTATATCTCCCCTAGCTTTTGATGGTGCTATAGTTGTTGTAGAAGGAATAGCAAAAGATGTATCATACACAAGAGGTATTACAAAGTTTAAAGTATCAGATACACTTGGAAACTTTATAAACGTTTCTTTTACTAAACCCCTTGATATTGAGGAAGATGACTACATAGCAGTTGGAGGCATATATAGAAGGACAAAAAACGAAATCGAGGCAAGAGAGGTAAGAAAATCTGCAATAAAAGTGGATACCCTCAAACTGGAGCAGGACTCCTTGACAAGGTAAAAAAGAAAAGGTAATTCTTTACGAATACTTCGAAGAGGAATCCTATGGGTTATGTAAAAGGTCTTATATGTAAGGAATGTTCCAAAGAGTACCCAAAAGCTCCCATCCATGTGTGTGAGTTTTGCTTTGGTCCCCTTGAGGTAACATATGACTACGAAGGTTTAAAAAACATTGTGTCCAGGGAATTAATAGAGAAGAGAGAACCAAACATATGGCGATATGCAGAGCTCTTACCGGTAGACAATCCACCAACGATTGGAAGACATGTAGGTTTCACACCTCTTGTACGAGCCAACAATCTAGCAAGAGCACTAGGGGTTAGAGAGGTTTATGTAAAAAACGATGCGGTATGCTATCCATCACTTTCATTTAAGGATAGAGTTGTCTCAGTAGCACTTTCAAAAGCTAAAGAGTTTGGATTTAAAACAGTTGCATGTGCATCAACAGGGAACCTTGCAAACGCTGTTGCTGCCCTTTCCTCATCTGGGAAACTTGAAAGCTTTATATTTATCCCACAGGACCTAGAGCAATCAAAGATACTGGGGACATCTATTTATGGAGCAAATCTTATAGGAATCAAGGGAAGTTATGACGATGTAAACCGCCTTTGTAGTGAAATTGCAGAGAAATTTGGTTGGGCATTTGTAAATATCAACATGCGTCCGTATTATGCTGAAGGATCAAAAACCTTTGGTTTTGAGATAATTGAACAACTAGGATGGCGGGTTCCAAAGCATATCGTAGTTCCAATGGCAAGTGGTTCTTTACTAACAAAGATATGGAAAGCCATAAAGGAATTTGAAATCCTAGAGCTAGTGGATAGAACCGAAACGAAGATCTATGGTGCCCAGGCGCAGGGATGTTCTCCAATAGCAACTGCAGTAAAGAATGGCTGGGATTTCTTTAAACCCGTCAAACCTCAAACAATAGCAAAATCCCTTGCTATAGGAAATCCTGCTGATGGTTACTATGCAATAAATGTAATCAGGGAAAGTGGTGGATGGAGTGAAGAAGCAACTGACGAAGAGATAGTTGAGGGAATTAAGCTGCTTGCAGAAACTGAAGGGATATTCACCGAAACTGCAGGGGGGGTAACGGTAGCAGTTACCAGGAAACTCATAAACCAAGGTATAATTCCGAGGGATGAATCCATTGTTATATCGATAACCGGAAACGGTCTTAAAACTCAGGAAGCAATTCTTAACAGTATCTCAAAACCACATATAATAGAAGCAAGGCTTGAGGATTTTGAAGAACTTTATTACGAAAAGTTAAAAAAAGGAGGTAGCTAATATGCCCTCTGTAAGAATACCAACTCCGCTAAGGAGAATAACAGGTGATAAGGACGAAGTCACAGTAAACGCAAAAAACATTAAGGATCTGATAGAAGAGCTTGAAAAACAGTTTCCAGGTATAAAAGAGAGGATCTGTGATGAAAACGGTAACATAAGAAGGTTCATAAATCTGTATGTGAACAACGAGGACATACGGTTTTTAAATGGAGTTGAAACTCAACTAAAAGAAAACGACGTTGTATCAATAATTCCTGCTATTGCTGGTGGATATTAAGTTATAAAAATACATGTTGTTATACACAGAATCTATTGTTAGAGGTTACTCTATAAAACGCCTAAAAAGGTATCCTCAAATAGGTTATGCTCCTCAGAAAGCTTTCTTTTTTTCACTAAACCTTGCAAGGCAACCATGTCTTTTATTCCTCTCTAGGTAAGTTCTATAAATCCCATATACAAAATACAATTAAAAGGAGGGAAAAAAACATGTTAAAATACTATAAGTTTATCTGTATTACACTCTTAGTTTTTACCACACTTATCATAACAGGTTGTGCCAAGAAACCTGCAGAGGAACTTACAGGTGCAGAAGCATCCCTTAGAGCTGCAGAGGAGGCTGGAGCAAGAGAGTTAGCACCAGAAGAATTTAGGGCTGCAGAGGAATTAATAGAGAGAGCAAAAGAACTTATGAATCAGGGAAGGCATAAGGAAGCAAGAGAACTCTTAAGACAAGCCAAGATTAAAGCGGATGAAGCAAGGTACAAAGCAGAGCTTGCAAAACGGGACAAGGAACTGGAGAGGCTAAGAGAGGAAGGAATCCCAGAGGTAGCAGGCACCGGCATTCAGGATATATTCTTTGATTTCGATAAATACAATATAAGACCTGATGCAATACCGGTACTTGAAAGAAATGCCGAGATTCTTAGAAATAACCCCGATATAAGTGTGGTTATAGAGGGATACTGTGATATAAGGGGAACAGAAGAATACAACCTCGCACTTGGTCAAAGAAGAGCTGATTCTACCAAAAACTATCTTGTTAGACTGGGCATCTCCCCTTCAAGGATACAGGCTATAAGCCGAGGAGAAACAACTAAATGGGCTGAAGGAACAACAGAGGAAGCCTATCAACTAAACAGAAGAGCTCATTTCATCCCAACTAGATCACTGCCTTCCATGTAGCATAAAGCAAAAAGCCAGCATCTAACTCGGTTAGGTGCTGGCTTCAAAGTCCTAACCAAAAAGCTCTTTAAACTTTTCCATGAATTTTCTTATCATAGGGTTTTCATCACCCTCACTTAGCCTTGCAAATTCCTCAAGTAGCTGTCTTTGTTTTGGACTTAACTTAACAGGAACCTCAACCTGCACTCTTACATACAGGTCACCTCTCCCACGACCATTAAGACCTACAATGCCCTTTCCTTTTAGCTTAAATATCTGTCCAGGTTGGGTCCCGGGTGGAATTTTAAGTGTTGTTTTTCCCTCAAGCGTAGGAATCTCTATCTCTGTTCCAAGAGCTGCCTGAACAAAACTTATAGGAACCTCACAGTATATGTCTCTTCCCTCACGTCTAAAGAACGGATGCTCCTTTACAACTATCTCAACATATAAATCACCTGCAGGACCACCAAATAACCCAGGTTCCCCCTCTCCACGAATTCTAAGCCTTGTTCCATCTCCAACCCCGGCAGGAACTCTTACCCTAACCCTTTGTTCCGACACCGTTAGCCCCTCTCCTCGACAATTTGGACAGACCTTTCTTATAATCCTTCCGGTTCCCCTACAATTTGAACACGTTCTGCTTATAGCAAAAAACCCCTCTGAATACTTTATTGTTCCTCTCCCACCACAGATCACACATACAGCTTCTCCACCAGGGGCCGCTCCTCTCCCTCTACACTCAGAACACAAAACCCGTTTTGGGACAACGATCTCTTTCTCTATACCAAAAGCGGCTTCTTCAAAGGTCAGTTCAAGCGTATATTTTAAGTCTCTTCCCCTTCCCTGTCGTTGCCTACCTCCAACGTTAAAGACCTCTTCGAAGAGGTTCTCAAACAGATCACCAAAACTACTGCCAAAACCAAAATCAGAAAAAAGGCCTTCACTTGAAATATGGCCAAAGCTATCGTACTGGGCCCTCTTTTCAGGATCACTTAAAACCTGATAAGCCTCATTTATCTCTTTAAATTTTTCTTCTGCTTCGGGATTGCCTGGATTTCGGTCAGGGTGGTACTGAAAAGCAAGCCTTTTATAAGCCTTCTTTATCTCTTCCTGGCTAACATCCCTACTAACACCAAGTATTTCATAGTAATCCTTCTTGGCCATAGCAAAACACCCTTAATCCCTATTAACCTCTTTTGTATTGGTTGTTCGCTGAGCGTATATAAGCTCTGCGAATCTATAGGAAACTTCTTTAAGCTGTTTCAAAGCAATTTTTAGTTCCTCGTATTCTTCACCATCAAGAACTTCTTTTACCCTATCTATCTTTAGCCTTAGGAGCTCTCTTAGCTCAGCACCCACCTTATCACCATAAGCATCTAAAGATCTACTAACAGAATACACAAGGCCTTCGGCCTCATTCCTAAGGAGAGCAATCTCCTTTTTCTTCCTGTCTAACTCAATGTTTTTCTGAGAGTCCTCTATTATCCTTTTAATCTCCTCCTCACTAAGACCACCTGAAGGGAACACCTGAATCGCCTGTTCTTTACCTGTACCCAAATCCTTTGCAGAGACATGTAGAATGCCGTCGGCATCCACTTCAAAAGAAACCTCAATCTGAGGTACCCCCCTTGGAGCTGGTGGTATCCCTACGAGATTAAACCTCGCAAGAGAAACATTATCTTCAGCCATCTCCCTTTCACCCTGAAGGACATGTATGCTTACAAAGTCCTGATTATCAACAGCGGTGGTAAAAATCCTGCTTCTTTTTGTCGGAATAGTGGTATTTCGCTCAATTATCTTGGTAAATAGTCCTCCCCGTGTTTCAACTCCAAGAGATAAAGGAACAACATCCAAAAGAAGCACCTCATCTATCTTTCCCTCTAAGACACCCCCCTGGATTGCAGCACCAATTGCTACAACCTCATCAGGATTTATTCTTCGTTGAGGTTCTTTCTCAAATAGCTTTCTAACCCTTTCCTGCACCTTGGGCATTCTTGTCATACCACCTACAAGAACAACCTCGTCTATCTCTGATGGACTGAGCCTTGCATTCTCAAGGGCCTGAAGACATGGCCCCTCGAGTCTATCAATTAAGTCAGCAACAAGGTTTTCAAACTCTGCCCTTGTGATTTTAAAGTTGAGGTGCTTGGGACCATGGCTGTCCACCGCAATAAAAGGAAGGTTGATAGTGGTCTCAAAAAGAGATGATAAATCGTGTTTTGCTTTCTCACAGGCTTCTTTAATTCTTTGAAGGGCCATTCTGTCATTCTTCAAGTTTATTCCATAACGTTTTTTAAAATCCTCAACAATGAACTCAACCAACCTGTTATCAAAGTCATCACCACCTAGGAATGTGTCCCCACTTGTGGCTTTGACTTCAAACACACCATTTGATATCTCAAGTATCGTTATATCAAAAGTCCCCCCACCCAAATCGAAAATCGCAACCTTTTGGCTACCCTTCTTATCAAGACCATAAGCAAGAGCCGCTGCTGTGGGCTCATTTATTATACGCCTTACATTCAACCCGGCTATTTTACCGGCTTCCTTAGTTGCCTGACGCTGTCTATCATTAAACTGAGCAGGTACTGTTATTACAGCTTCGGTTACCTCATGGCCCAAATAATCTTCTGCGATCTGCTTCATTTTCATAAGTATAATTGCAGATATCTCCTGAGGGCTGTATCCCTTTCCGTTTATCTCAATCCAAGCATCACCTGAAGGACTTGGTATTATCTTATAAGGAGCCAATTCCCTTGTCTTTTGAACCTCAGGAGAATCAAAGCGCCTTCCTATAAGCCTTTTTACAGCAAATACGGTATTTTGAGGGTTTACCATTGCCTGTCTTTTTGCAATACCACCCGCAAACCTACTTCCATCATCGGTAAAGGCTACAACAGAAGGGGTGATTCTGCTTCCCTCCTCATTGGGAATAACAACAGGACTTCCCCCCTCAATAACAGCCACACATGAATTTGTTGTTCCTAGATCAATACCTACTATAGCCATAACCTATCTCTCTAATTTTTACTCCTCTTCCTCTACTAATTCAAGTATATCCCCTTCTAGTGTATCGTCTCCTTTTGAATTCCCCTCAACAGAGGATTCCGCTTTAGGCTGCGCTTCTTTCTTTTCCTTTGACACAACCACAAGGGCCGGTCGTAAAAGCCTATCCTTAAGCATATATCCTTTTAGCATTTCAGAAACAATAACTCCTGGTGCAATGTCATCAGATTCCACATACTCTATAGCCTGATGATACCTTGGATCAAAAGGCTGCCCCTGTTTAGCTTCTATTGTTTTTACCCCAAACTTCTCAAGGCAGCTTAGAAACTGTTTATGTACAAGTTTTACTCCTTCTACAATAGGTTCAGCTTCTTTTATGGACTCGGAGTGTTCAATTGCTCTTTCAAGATTATCAAGTACATTTAGAAGAGCCTTTATAAGCTCTTCATTTCCATAAGCTATAATATCAGCTTTTTCCTTTGTTACCCTCTTTTTGTAGTTATCAAAATCCGCAGCCATTCGCAAGTGTCTATCATAGAGTTCATTATATTCCCTCTTTTTTTCCTCAAGCTCCTCCTCAAGGGACTTAACTTTAGCGTAAAGATTCTCCTCGGATAGATCCCCCACCGATTCCTCCTTCATTTGGGATTCACCTACACCTTCCGATATCTCCTTGTTCTCTCTATCGTTATTACTCATTTTATCCTCCCTCGCTGACTATTTTACTCACGATTCTGGCTGTATAATCGACCAAAGGGATTATTTGAGAATAGTTCATACGCATTGGTCCCAGTACACCCAGTGTTCCCAATCTTTTATCGTTTCCATATGAAGCTGCAACCAAGCTGTAACCCTTCATTATGCCACTTTCAGAACCTATAAATACCTTTGTACCATCTTCCTTCATCACCTTATCAATCACATCAATAAGGAAACTCTTTTCCTCAAAAATCCTTATAAGTTCCTTAAACTCCTTAGGATTACTTAGAGAGATATGCTCAAAGAAAGCTGTTTGTCCCTTTATGTATACCTCAGAGATAAATCCCTGTTCAAACTTACCACTGAGCTTAATAACACCTTCTATAAACTCCTTATATATTTTCCTCTCCCTTCTGAGCCTATCCAGCACCCCCTTCATCTCCCCAAGGGTAAGGCCGACAGCAAGCCTGTTTAGGTACTCACTCATCCTCTCTAGTGCATCTTTTGGAACCCTTCTTTCCGTTCTTATAAGTGTCTTCTCAGTTAATCCCCCTTCAAACACTATAATAACCAGCACCTTTTTCTCTCCTAACCTGACCAGCTTTGCAGACTCTATCTTCATAAACCTGGTGTTTGGAAGAGTCACCAGACTGGCGCAACGGGAAATATCCGAAAGCACCTTGCCCGTTTCATACATAACCTCCTCAATTGTTCCATCTACCTCTTTGTAGATTCTCTCTATAGCTGCCTTTTGTTCATCAGGAAGTTTATTCGGATACGGTAGAGAATTTACATAAAACCTAATTCCTTTTTCCGTAGGTACCCTGCCAGCTGAAACATGAGGTTGCATAAGATACCCTTTATCCATTAGCTCTGCCATAATATTCCTTACAGTTGCAGAGCTACACTTAAGATTGTAGCTTTTAACAAGCTGGGCTGAACCCACAGGTTCAGCCGTCTTTATATAACAATCTATGATTAAATTAAGAATCTTCTGTGCTCTTTCTGAAAGATCCATTGTTCTCTGACTTAAATTAAGATCGCACTATCTTTGAAAAATATAATGATTACAAGACTAATTGTCAACGAAAGCCTGGAGTACTAGTTGGAAAGATTAACCATGCTATAAGCAATCCCCTCCAAAAGGCCGCCGTCACTTACAATGACAGTATCTTTAGAAAACCAATCCATGGTTTTAAGAACTATTATAGCTCCGGGTATAATTACATCCTCTCTTCCCCTCTCAAGGCCTTTAATGCTAAGCCTCTCACTAGAAGGAAGCTTTATTAACCTGCTAAGGATAGAGAAAACCCTTTCCCTTTTTAGCAAGAAACCATTTACCATATCCGGATCGTAGTTTTCCAGACCCAATTCAATAGCAGCAAGCGTGGTAGGTGTTCCAGCCGTCCCAACAAGGGTTATTAAATCACTTTCCAGACTTTCCTTAAGGGCCTGGGGTAGCTCCCTAGATAAAACGCTTTTAACCTCCTCACACAGGGCTTTTATATCCGTATCTAAAGGTATATCCGTTTTTAAAAACCTCTCAGCAAGATGAACTACACCCAATGCCGTACTTTTTGCCCATAAAACCTCTTTTCTCTTTGCGTCTACGCAGGCATACTCAGTACTTCCACCCCCTACATCAAAGATCACGCAAAACCTAGAATCTACATTAACAGAGCTTAAAACCCCAATTACAGTAAGTAGAGCCTCTTCCTCCCCACTAATAACTTCAACCTCTATTCCGGTTTCCTGTTTTACTTTTTCCACAAACTCCTGACCATTTAGAGCCTCTCTAACCACACTTGTAGCCACAGCCCTTACTATGTCTACCTTATATTCTCTTAAAACACTGGAAAACCTCTTAAGTGTAGAGATGGCTCTCTCCATAGCGTCTTTCGTAATGACCCTACCCGATTCAAAACCACCTCCCAGTCTTGTAATTACACGCTCGATATGGAGCTTTTTCAGTTTTGAGTCTCTAAACTCACCGATAAGGAGTCTAAACGTATTTGTACCTATATCTATTGAAGCTACACGCATGAAGGGAACCCAACCCTAGGTCTGTTAAAGCCATTACCTACAGGTTAAATGTATTTCTTTAGATACTCCACATAGTTCTTTGCAGATTGCTCTATTAACTGTATCTCATCAGGTCTTAAATCCCTCTTTACCTTAGCGGGTACACCCATAACAACGGTTCCTGAAGGTACACGAAACCCAGGTGGTATAAGTGTACCTGCTCCAACTATTGAGTTCTCCTCTACTACCGCTCCATCAAGGACTATAGCCCCAATTCCTATCAGAACCCTATTCCTTACTGTGCATCCATGGAGCACTACCCTATGCCCCACTGTTACCTCATCCCCTATTATAAGGGGATAAGTATCCTTCCTCACATGCAGAACACAGCAATCCTGTATATTTGTTCTAGACCCTATCAGGATATAATTTACATCTCCCCTCACCACACTCTGAAACCATATGCTAGATTCCCTACCTACGGTAACATCTCCTATTACTTCAGCACTATCAGCAACAAAAGCAGTTGCGTCAATCCTCGGTGAAATACCACAATAGGCCCTTATCATCCTTATTATTCCTCTTCTTTTTTACGAGCCTCCTCTATTATCTTAGCTGCAAGATGACTGGGAACTTCTTCGTAATGAGAAAGCTCCATTGTAAACATACCACGTCCACTTGTTATAGAGCGGAGTTCAGGAGCATAGGTAAGGATTTCAGCCATTGGAACCAAAGCCCTTATCAGATGACCACCAGCTTGAGGTTCAACACCCGAAACCTTCCCTCTTCTTGCATTTATATCACCAATAACATCTCCAAGACAGTCCTCAGGAGTAAAAACCTCCAGTCTCATTATTGGTTCAAGAAGTACAGGTTGGGCCATTTCCATAGCTTTTTTAAACCCTATTGAACCAGCAATCTTAAAAGCTATATCTGAGGAATCTACAGGATGGTGCTTTCCATCAAAAAGGGTTACTTTAACATCCACCACAGGATAGCCAGCAAGCACACCCTTTTGCATAGCTTCTCTAACCCCTTTTTCAACAGATGGAATAAAATTCTTCGGTATAACACCTCCTACAATCCTATCGACAAACTCATATCCAGCCCCTCTTGGAAGTGGCTCAACCTGAAGCCAGGCATCCCCATATTGACCTCTACCACCCGTTTGCTTAATGTATTTCCCCTCTGCCTTTGCTGTTCCCTTAATAGTCTCCCTATATGGGACTTTGGGAGTTTTCATATCAACACTTACACCATAGGTGTTCTTTAATCTGTCCACAATAACCTCTATATGAACCTGACCTGTTCCTGAAAGCAAAAACTCCTTTGTTTCCTCATCACGCCTAAACTGTATTGTAGGGTCCTCCTCTTTTATCCTGCTTAGGGAAGGCATCAATTTATCTTCATCTGCTCTGGTTTTAGGCTGGACAGCGTATGATATAACAGCCTGAGGTATGGGAACAGGAGGAATTATAATGGGATCAGATTCATCCGAAAGCGTATCTCCCGTTTCAGTGTCTTTAAGCTTATTAACTGCAACAATATCACCAAACTGAGCTGTAGATACAGGTGTTTGCTTTTTCCCCATGATTCTAAACAGCTGTCCTATCTTCTCTCTTGATTTTTTAACCGAATTGTAAACTGTAGAATCGGCTTTCAGTTGACCTGAAAAAATCCTAAGAACACTTATCTTGCCGGCATAGGGATCAGATATAGTCTTAAAGACAAATGCTGATAAAGGCTCTGTAAGCCTAGACTCTCTTTCAACCTCCTCACCCGCCAAGTTATAGCCTCTTATTACAGGTCTCTCAATAGGGGAAGGTAGGTACCTCAGTATGGCTTCCATAAGAAGATCAATTCCTATTAGTTTGGTTGCAGAACCCACAAATACAGGAACAATCTTTGAACTAACAATTCCCTCCTTTAATATGGTGTATATTAGTGAGTTCTCAAAGCTTTCCCCTTCCAGATACCTTTCTAAAAGCTCATCATTCATCTCAGCTATTGACTCTATTAGTTTTTCTCTCCAAGCACTTACCTTATCTTTAATATCCGAGGGAATATCTTCTACCAGACACTCTCCGTTGTCTTTATACAGATATGCTTTCATCTCTACAATATCCACAACCCCTTTGAAATCCTGTTCCTCACCTATTGGAATTGTAAGAGGTACCGGTTTAACCCCCAGATCCTTTTCTATATCCGCAATGGAATTCTCGAAATTTGCCCTTTCCCTATCGAGTTTGTTCATAAACAGAATCCTCGGAATACCAAGATCTGAAGCTATTTGCCAAAACTTCTGGGTTTGAGCCTTAACACCTGTAATAGCACTTACTATAATAATAGTCCCCTCAACAACCCTAAGCGCATTTTCCGTCTCGAATAGGAAATTGGCAAAGCCCGGAGTATCTATAAGATTGATCAAGCACCCGTTCCACTCACAAAAAGCCACATGGAGGTTGATAGACATCTTTCTGTTTTGCTCCTCCACATCGTAATCCAATAAGGACGAACCACCATCTGTTCTACCCGTCTTCTGTATAACACCGCTCAAACTCAGCATGCTTTCTACAAGTGATGTCTTCCCCGCACCATGATGGGCAACAACTGCAACGTTTCTTACTCTATCTCTATCATATTCACTCATACCAACACCCCTCCTGAGCTTTTTTATTATTATAGAGCTTGGATGGTTTGGTTGTAAAGCTTATTTTATAAACAGGAGGGGAAATCATATGTTATAAGGAAGGTTAAGAAAGAGAATCAAGCCTCTTTTTCTTTATATCTTCTTCTAAACCTTTCAACTCTTCCCTTTGATTCAGTGATCCTCTCTTTCCCTGTATAGAATGGATGGCAGTTAGCACAAATCTCAACCGTAAAGTTTTCCGTTCTTGTTGACCTTGTTTTATATACAGCACCGCATGCACAGGTAATTATTACCTCTTTGTATTCAGGATGAATCCCTGGTTTCATATAAGCCTCCCATGTTGTTTTACGTGTTTTAATGTAACATTTAACAAGCTCTGCTTTTTAGCAAACATACACCAAAGAGCCTCTAAAAACTATTTCTCTGTAAACTCAGCATCAATTACATCTTCTCCATCCCTCTTACCTCCACCAGTTGCCTCTCCACTCTGAGCAGATCCCTCTGCTCCAGCAGCCTTCTTATACATCATCTCAGCTATCTTATGTGACGCTCTATTTATTCGCTCAATGGCCTGTTGAATCTCAGCTATGTTTTCACTCTTAAGAGCCTTCTTACCCTCCTCCAGAGCTTCTTCAAGTTCCTTCTTCTCACTCTCTGAAAGCCTGCCCTCGAATTCTTTAAAACTCTTTTCGGTTCTGTAAATAAGATCATCGAGTCTATTTCTATTCTCTGCTAGCTCTCTTCTTCTTCTATCCTCTTCTGCCCTTTCTTCAGCTTCTTTTATCATTCTCTCAATCTGCTCTTTTGTTAGACCACTGGAGGCTTCAACCCTTATCTTCTGTTCCTTCTGAGTTGCAAGGTCCTTAGCAGTTACATGCAATATACCATCGGCATCGATGTCAAACGTAACTTCAATCTGAGGAACACCTCTTGGGGCTGGAGGGATACCATCGAGTATGAATCTGGCAAGGGTTCTATTGTCACGTGCCATTGGGCGCTCTCCCTGAAGCACGTGTATTTCAACAGATGTCTGATTGTCTTCAGCCGTGGTAAATATCTGACTCTTCTTGGTAGGAATGGTGGTGTTTCTAGGGATAATTACGGTCATGACCCCACCCAGTGTTTCTATACCAAGAGAAAGGGGAGTAACATCTAGAAGAAGAACATCTCTTACCTCACCTGCAAGAACGGCCCCCTGTATTGCAGCACCAATTGCTACAACCTCATCAGGATTTATCCCCTTATGAGGCTCCTTACCAAAGAAATCGGTTACAACCTTCTGAACGAGAGGAACCCTTGTAGAACCTCCAACAAGAATGACCTCCGTTATATCACTTGGCTTTAAACCAGCATCCTTAAGAGCCTGGCGGCAGGGCTCAAGCGTGCTCATTACCAGGTCTTCTATCAACTGCTCCAGTTTGGAACGAGTTAGTTTCATAATTAAATGTCTTGGTCCAGCAGCATCAGCTGTGATAAAAGGAAGGTTAATCTCGGTCTCAAGGGTAGTAGAAAGCTCACATTTAGCCTTCTCTGCCGCTTCACGAAGCCTCTGGAGAGCCATTTTATCCTTACTAAGGTCTATACCAGTTTCCTTCTTGAACTCACTGATTAAGTAGTCCATAATTCTCCTATCAAAATCATCTCCTCCCAAATGGGTGTTTCCGTTTGTTGATTTAACCTCAATTACATTATCGCCCACCTCAAGTATCGATATATCAAAAGTACCACCCCCCAGGTCATACACCGCAATAATACCTTCTTTTTTCTTATCAAACCCATAGGCAAGAGCAGCTGCTGTAGGCTCATTTATTATTCTTCTTACGTTTAATCCAGCTATCTTACCAGCATCCTTTGTGGCCTGTCTTTGACTATCGTTAAAATAAGCAGGTACGGTTATTACAGCCTCTGTAACTTCTTCCCCTAAATAGGTTTCGGCAGCCTTTTTAAGCTTCATCAATATATATGCAGAGATCTGAGGAGGAGAATACTGTTTTCCCATTACCTCAACCCAGGCATCCCCGTTTGGTGCCTTAACCACCTTATAAGGAAGCCGTTTTGCCTCTTCCAAGGCCTCCTCATACCTTCTTCCCATAAGCCGTTTAATGGAATAAATGGTGTTTTCGGGATTCACAATAGCCTGTCTCTTAGCAGGTCCACCAACAAGAATCTCTCCATCTTTTGTAAAGGCAACCACAGAAGGAGTAAGCCTGGAACCTTCCTCATTTATTAGTACCTTCGGTTCACCACCCTCAACTACTGCAACAACAGAGTTTGTAGTTCCAAGGTCTATACCTATTATCTTTTTGCTAGCCATTAATCCTTCTCCTCCTAGTTATTTTAATTTAGTTAGCAAACCAATATCCAATCAAACTTTTCAACAAATCACCAGGTTAGTGGTTAGCAAAAACCATTAACCTCTGACTTTCATAAAGGTAATCATCAACAAATGAATGTCAAGTTTAAGGTCAGCAAGAAATAGAAGGCAGATATCCTTTTAATTCTCCGTCTCTACACTACTTGAGGAACTTGCAGCAGCAACCGCTTTTGCCGCTGCATCACGCATATCGCTTCCTGTGATTATATTTAAACCAGACTCAGATAGCATTTTTCTTCCCAACTCTACGTTTGTTCCCTCAAGCCTTACAATAAGTGGAACCCTTACACCAACTTCCTTTGCTGCAGCGATAATACCACTTGCTATAACATCGCACTTCATGATACCACCAAAGATATTCACGAATATAGCCCTTACGTTTCTATCACTCAGTATCATCTTAAAGGCTTGAGTTACCTGTTCAACACTTGCCCCACCTCCGACATCCAAAAAGTTTGCCGGTTCCCCTCCGTGATATTTGATTATATCCATGGTGGCCATTGCAAGACCAGCCCCATTTACTAAACAACCTATATTGCCATTTAGTTTTACATAGCTAATACCCCATTTTTTTGCCTCAAGTTCCATAGGGTCTTCTTCATCAGGATCCCTTAGTTTCTCGATCTCTGGATGTCGATATAGGGCATTATCATCAAAATTCAGCTTCGCATCAAGAGCAATGACCTCTCCATCACCCGTAAGAACCAGAGGATTTATCTCAGCAAGAGAACAGTCGTTTTCCACAAATACCTTATAAAGGCCAAGAATGAAATTTATCCCTTTATTTAGGGTTCGCCCCTCAAGTCCTAAAGAAAAGGCTATTCTTCTTGCCTGAAAAGGAAGTAGCCCCAAAGATATATCAACGTATTCCCTTATAATCTTTTCCGGAGAGGTTCTTGCAACATCCTCAATTTCAACCCCACCTTCAGAGCTTGCCATTACAACAATCTTCTCTTGAGACCTATCGATAACTATACCAAGATAGAATTCCTTTTGGATTTCTGTAGCCTCTTCTATAAGTATCTTTTTAACAATCTTTCCTTCTGGCCCAGTCTGATGGGTAACAAGCCGCATCCCTAACATTTCAGAGGCAACCTGCCTTACCTCTTCTGGTGTATTTGCAAACCTAATCCCTCCGCCCTTACCCCTTCCCCCAGCATGAATCTGGGCTTTTATAACAAACCTTTTGCAATTAAGATCCCTAGCTATCTGCTCAGCCTCATCCGGGGTAAAAACCACTTTTCCAACCGGAACCCTTACCCCGTATCTCGAAAGTAACTCCTTCGCTTGATATTCATGAATATTCACTTAGGGCTTCCTCCAATCAAACTTTTGCTACTTCCTTCCGCTTATCTTGCGAAAGATCCACATCACCGGATCAAAGTACCTATCAACAACCCTTTCCTTTAAAGGAATTATACCGTTATCCGTTATATGTATACCCTCTGGACATACCTCGGTACAACACTTGGTTATGTTGCAAAATCCAACACCTGCCTCCTTTCGCAGAAACTCAGTGCGATCCAGAATATCTTTGGGATGCATCTCAAGCTCAGCAATCTTTATCATAAGACGAGGCCCGAAGAAAGCGTCTTTTCTACCGTGATCCCTCAGTATATGACACACATTCTGGCAGAGAAAACACTCAATACACTTTCTAAACTCCTGTAATCTGTCGATATCCTCTTGAAACATTATCCAATCGGTATTTTTATCAGGGGTAAAGGGAGGGATCCTCTTTTTGGCCTCATAGTTCCACGAAACATCGGTAACCAGATCCTTAATCAGAGGGAAAGCCCTCATAGGATAGACCCTTATCGGTTCATCTTTTGGCAAACTGTCTATACGCGTCTTACAGGTCAACCGTGGCTTACCGTTAACCTCTGCACTACATGAACCACACTTTGCAGCCTTACAATTCCAACGCACAGCCAGATCCCCATCGTAGTTAGCCTGTATATAGTGCAGAGCATCCAAAACAACCATCCCCTCCACATAAGGAACCCTATACTCTTTTAGCTCCCCCTGTTCACGTGTTGTACCTCGAAACACCTGCAAGACTACCTCAGACATCACTTAACCTCCGTAAAAAGCTGTTTTAGCTCATCAGGCATCTCTGGCACCGGCCTCCTGCCAACCTTCATCTCTTCCCCCTCTCGCCAGATTACCGTGTTGTACTTTCCCCACTCGGGATCGGATTCAGGGTAGTCAACCCGACTGTGTGCTCCCCTGCTTTCCTTCCTAAATAATGCACTCTTTGCTATTGCCTCCGAGACAATTAACATGGATTTGAGATCAGCACAAAGGTGCCACCCAGGGTTAAACAACCTAGAACCTTCTATCTTTAGCCTAGATGCGGTTCTCTTTATCTTCTCAAGCTCCTCAAGCCCCTTCTTCAAACCATCCTCAACACGAAAAACACCAAAGTAGTCCTGCATGGTTTCCTGCAGGGTTTGATGAACTATATAGGGATTTGCTCCATCTGCGTTCTCAAAAGGCTGAAGCAACTCCCTTGCAGCCTTTTCTATATCCTCTTCGTTTATCTTAAGTGTGTTATCACCGATCTCCTTAGCGTACTCAGCCGCACCCCATCCAGCCCTTCTTCCAAACACAAGAAGATCAGAAAGAGAGTTACCACCAAGACGATTTGCCCCATGCATACCACCAGCTACCTCTCCCGCAGCAAACAACCCGGGAACCGTACTTGCACCGTTTTCAGGATCAACCCTCACCCCTCCCATTATGTAGTGGGTAGTTGGCCCAACCTCCATAGGCATCTTTGTTATATCAACATCTGCAAGCTCAAGAAACTGATGGTACATACTTGGTAGCTTCTTTTTTATAAAATCTGCGCCTTTATGAGATATATCAAGAAAAGCGCCTCCATGAGGGGAGCCTCTACCCTCTTTTACCTCTGTATAGATAGCTCTTGCCACAACATCACGAGTTGAAAGCTCCATTCTTTTGGGATCGTACCTTTCCATAAAGCGCTCCCCTTTGGCATTTCGCAGTATTCCCCCTTCCCCACGTACAGCCTCCGTTACAAGTATCCCTCTAACGCCTGGAGGCCATACCATTCCGGTAGGATGAAACTGAACAAATTCCATATCGATAAGCTCTGCTCCAGCCTCATAAGCAAGAGCATGCCCATCGCCCGTGTATTCCCACGAGTTAGAAGTAATCTTATACACCTTTCCAATGCCGCCTGTAGCAAGCACTATAGCCTTTGCCTTAAAGACAACAAACCTCCCGCTTTCCCTCCAGTAACCAAAAGCCCCAGAGATTCGCTCGCCATCCTTAAACAGCTTCGTTATCGTACACTCCATATACACATCTATACCGGAGTGAATTCCTCTTTCCTGAAGGGTTCTGATCATCTCAAGCCCAGTACGATCTCCAACATGACAGAGCCTCCTCCAAGAGTGACCACCAAAGGCACGCTGGAGTATCCTTCCATCCTTTGTACGATCAAACAATGCTCCCCACTCTTCCAACTCCTTTACCCTGTCTGGAGCCTCCTGAGCATGAATAAGTGCCATTCGCCAATTATTTAGCATCTTCCCCCCAAGCATCGTATCCCTAAAGTGTGTCTTCCAGTTATCCTGTGGATCCACATTTGCAAGAGCAGCAGCGATACCCCCCTCAGCCATAACAGTATGGGCTTTACCCAAAAGGGATTTGCAAACAAGACCAACCGATGCACCTCTTGCAGAGGCTTCGATAGCCGCTCGAAGCCCTGCCCCTCCAGCCCCAATAACCAAAACATCGTGTACATGTGTTTCATATTTCTCCATCTTAAATCAACCTCACATCAATAATAGTCCCAGTTGCTACAAGCCGAACATAGAGATCGGCAAGAGCAACTCCAAAAAGGCTTATCCATGCCCAAAACATGTGATGCTCATTTAAGGCACTTACCCACCTCCACAATCTATATCTTGTAGGACAGCTTGAAAAAATATCAAGTTTACCACCAACCAGATGACGACAGGAATGGCAGGATACAGAATACATGGTAAGCAAAGCCGCGTTAACCAAAAGAACAATAGAACCAACACCCACACCAAACCCATCTTCAAAGAAGAAGGCCTTAAATGCATCATACCACAGAAAAGCCAGCACCACAGTTGCCGCATAAAAGAAGTAACGGTGCACATTCTGAAGGATATAAGGGAACCTCGTTTCCCCTGTGTATTTTCCCTGTCTTGACTTCAATCCCCTTACAGCACATGCAGGAGGAGACCAGAAAAAGGAGCGGTAATAGGCCTTTCTATAGTAGTAGCAGGTAACCCTGAAACCAAGGGGAGCCCATAGTATAAGTATGGCAGGTGAAAACTTCCACCAGTCAACAAGAATAAGAGGAGAATAGAAAGGGGATAGATAGGGACCAACCTCATAGTATCTTCCCTCGAGTGCACGCCAGGTAGCGTATATACCGAATGCGGTAAGAACTATAACGGTTAAAAGTGGAGCCACCCACCAGGCATCCCGCCTAAGCGTTAGAGGGCCTTCTGTGGTTGTATTTGCCATATCACAATTCCTCCACAGGTAGAAAATTAGGGGTACATTTTCAGTTAAAAACAGACAAGTTTAGGAGTTAAATATTATACCAATACTTAATATAGTCAAGTATCTACAGCAAAAAAAGACTAGAGAACCCCAAGTTCATGAACCCTCTTACACAACTCTCTTACATGATTGGCAGATGAATGCAGTGCATCAAGCTCCTCCGGGGTAAGTTTTATCTCAAATATACCCTCAACCCCCTTTCTACCCAGCTTAACAGGAAGCCCAACAAAAGTATCCTTGATCCCAAACTCGCCATTAGCAAGTACACAACACGGAAGAATCTTCTTTTTGTCCTTAAGTATGGATTCAACCATCTCTACAGTTGAAGCAGCAGGAGCGTAAAATGCACTTCCCGTTTTTAGGAGCTTAACTATTTCTGCTCCCCCATCTCTGGTTCTCTGTATAAGCGCATCTATTTTTTCCTTGGGCAATAGCTCTGTAATTGGTACCCCCGCAACGGTTGTATACCTAGCAAGAGGAACCATATCATCACCGTGACCCCCCAAAACAAAAGCATGGATATTCTCCACAGAAACCCCAAGCTCCATTGCTATAAAGGTTCTAAACCTGGCAGAATCCAAAACCCCCGCCATTCCCATAACCCTCTCTTTTGGAAAACCACTTACCTTATAGGCTACATAGACCATAGCATCCAGCGGATTCGTAACAAGTATCAGTATGGAATCTGGAGATTTAGCTACCACTCTCTCTGTAACCTCTTTAACGATCTTTGCATTCGTTGAGAGGAGATCATCCCTACTCATACCTGGTTTTCTAGGAATGCCAGAGGTTATAACAACTATATCCGAACCCTCTGTTTCATCGTAGCTATTTGTTCCCACTATTTTAAGATCATAACCAGATATAGGCCCCATCTCCAACAAATCAAGAGCCTTTCCCTGGGGCATCCCCTCTATGATATCAACAAGAACAATATCCCCCAACTCCAGTTCTGCTAACTTAAAAGCTACAGAAGCACCCACATTCCCTGCTCCAATTATGGAAATCTTTGCCCTGCTCATGATTGCTCTCCTTGTTATTTGATTATGGCTTAATAATTCATCTCGCTCAGCACAGCATCCATATTGGATACTATAGCCTCTCCAAATTCAGAGCATTTAAGTAAGGTTGCACCTTCAAGCTGACGATGAAGGTCATATGTGACCTTCTTAGCGGAAATTGTCTTTTCCATTGCTTTTACTATCAAGTTAGCCGCCTCTTTCCAACCCATGTACTCAAACATCATAACACCGGAAAGTATAACAGAGCTAGGGTTTACCTTGTCCTGACCCGCATATTTGGGAGCTGTTCCATGAGTTGCCTCAAACACCGCATAGAAGTCACCTATATTTGCACCGGGAGCCATTCCCAGACCTCCAACCTGTGCAGCACAGGCATCCGAAAGATAATCTCCATTCACATTGGGGGTTGCAATTACATCATATTCGTCTGGTCGTGTCAGAATCTGCTGAAACATATTATCAGCTATGCGGTCTTTTATAAGTATCTTTCCCTCAGGCATTGTTCCATTGTATTTGCTCCAGAGTTCATCCTCAGTTATAACCGTATCTCTAAACTCTTCTTTGGCAACCTCGTATCCCCATTCCCTAAAAGCCCCCTCTGTAAACTTCATAATGTTCCCCTTATGAACTAAGGTAATGCTCTTCCTCCCGTTATCCAAAGCGTATTTTATTGCCTTTCTTACAAGCCTTTTAGTACCGAATTCACTGATTGGTTTAACTCCTATTCCAGAATCCTCTCTTACATTCACCTTAAAATTACGCTTTAGGTAATTTATCAATTTCTTTGCCTCAGGAGAACCACTTTGCCATTCAATACCGGCATAGAGGTCCTCTGTGTTCTCCCTGAAAATCACAACATCAAGAAGCTCGGGTTTTTTAACAGGAGAGGGTGTTCCAGGAATATACCTTACGGGACGGACACAGGCATAAAGGTCAAGTAGTTGCCTTAGTGCAACGTTTAAGCTCCTTATACCACCTCCTACAGGAGTTGTAAGGGGGCCCTTTATGGCAATGACATGCTCCTTTATGGTCTCAATGGTTTCCTCAGGAAGCCAGCTTCCAACTTTATTGTAGGCCTTTTCACCAGCAAGGACTTCAAGCCAAATAATCTTTCTTTTTCCATCATATGCTTTCTGCACCGCCGCATCAAAAACACGTTGAGAAGCACGCCATATATCCGGGCCTGTTCCATCACCCTCTATGAACGGAATTATAGGGTTGTCAGGAACCTCTATTCTCCCTTCTTCTCTGTTTATCCTAATCTTTTGTCCCTCATTAGTTGATGCAAATGACGACATGACACAATCTCCCCTTTTATGGATTTTAATAAAATAAAATAATAAAAAAACAAAAGGTTTGCAACAAAAAATATACAGCCCCTAACTATCCCTGATCATCTGTCTAAGCACAGTTTGCAGTATTCCTCCGTTTTTATAGTATTCAACCTCTATTGGGCTGTCTAGACGGCATATAACTCTAAACTCATATTCGCTCTTATCACTTCTTCTAACCCTAACGGGAATCTCTTTGGCTGGATAAATCCCCTCAGCAATTCCCGAGATATAATACTCCTCAAATCCGGTAAGTCCATGTGTTTTCCAGCTCTCACCAGGCTTAAACTGAAGAGGAAGAACACCCATACCAACTAGATTGCTTCTGTGGATTCTCTCAAAGCTCTCAGCAATAACCGCTTTAACCCCAAGAAGCATTGTTCCCTTTGCGGCCCAGTCTCTTGAACTACCACTTCCGTACTCTTTTCCAGCAATTACAATAAGAGGGGTTCCTTCCCTCTTATACCTCATTGCAGCCTCATATACGCTCATCTTTTCCCCAGTAGGGATATATACTGTCCATCCACCCTCCGTACCGGGAACCAGAAGATTTTTAAGTCTTATGTTAGCAAAAGTGCCTCTGATCATAACCTCGTGATTACCACGACGTGAACCGTAACTGTTAAAATCCTTGGGTTCAACACCCCTTTCAATTAGATACCTACCAGCAGGACTATCCTTGGGAATACTTCCAGCGGGTGAAATATGGTCTGTTGTTACAGAATCTCCCAGAAGAACAAGAACCCTTGCCTTCTTTATATCCTCCAATGGAGGCAGATCCAAGGAGAAATTCTCAAAGAAAGGAGGTTCCTGAATGTAGGTTGATTTGGGATCCCAGTTATATAGGTCCCCTTCTGGAACCTGTAGAGACTTCCATTTTTCATCTCCCTCAAAAACATGGGCATATCTTGCCTTAAACAACTCTGGATTAAGTGCCTTCTCAATGGTCTTTCTAATCTCCTCATGAGAAGGCCATATATCTCTTAGGTATACAGGTTTCCCATCCACCCCTATTCCAAGTGGCTCATTTAACATGTCTATATTTACCGTTCCCGCAAGCGCATACGCAACAACGAGTGGAGGGGAGGCAAGGTATGCAAGCTTAACAAGAGGATGAATACGTCCCTCAAAATTTCTGTTACCGCTAAGCACCGCCGCAACATAGAGGTCATTTTTCGTTATTGCTTCAGATACAGGCTCAGGAAGAGGACCACTGTTTCCTATGCATGTGGTGCACCCGAATCCAACCAGGTAAAACCCGAGTTTTTCAAGATAAGGCATAAGACCCGAACCCTCCAGGTAATCCATAACAACACGCGAACCAGGAGCCAAGCTCGTTTTAACAGCAGGATTCACCTCCAGACCATACTCAACAGCCTTTTTTGCAAGCAACCCTGCTCCTATCATTACAGATGGATTTGAGGTATTTGTGCAACTGGTTATAGCAGAAATCACTACAGAACCATTTGCTAGACTGGTTCTATGTCCGTCAATTAGTACCTCTACCCTCTTTTCCTCACTTATTCCCTTTTTAGATAAAAACGACTGATAGGCTTTCTTCATATCCTTTAGGGGTACCCGATCCTGTGGACGGGTAGGACCTGCAAGTGATGGCTCAACTGTGGTTAAATCTAACTCCAACACATCACTATACACAGGATCCTCGGTATCATCAGTTCTAAAAAGCCCCTGGGCCTTTGTGTAAGCCTCTACCAACTCAACCAGCTTTCTATCACGCCCAGTTCCAAGAAGGTAATTCAGTGTTTCCCTATCAACAGGGAAGAAACCAACAGTTGCTCCGTATTCAGGTGCCATATTAGCCACAGTTGCCCTATCTGCAAGGCTTAAGCGACTGAGTCCCGGACCAAAGAACTCTACAAACTTACCCACAACCCCTTTTTGTCTAAGCATCTCCGTCACTGTAAGAACGAGATCAGTAGCCGTTGCACCCTCTCTTAATTCACCATAGAGCTTGAACCCGATAACTTCCGGTATCAGCATATAAAGTGGCTGCCCAAGCATACATGCTTCAGCCTCTATCCCACCTACTCCCCACCCAAGCACGCTTAAACCATTTATCATAGTGGTATGAGAATCAGTTCCCACCAAAGTGTCAGGAAATGCCACAACCTTTCCGTTAATTTCCTTGGATCTTACAACACTTGCAAGGTACTCTAGATTTACCTGATGAACTATACCGGTTCCAGGGGGAACCACACGAAAGTTGTTAAAAGATTTCTGTGCCCACCTAAGAAAAGCGTATCTTTCGTAGTTACGCCCAAATTCAAGCTCTACATTCTTCTTTAGGGCCTCAGGAGATCTAAAGAAATCAACCTGAACCGAATGATCTATTACCAAATCCACAGGTACAACCGGATTTATACGTTTTGGGTCTTTTCCCATTCTATGAACCACAGAACGCATTGCGGCTAGATCCGCAACACAGGGCACACCGGTAAAATCCTGGAGTATAACCCTGGCAGGCATATATGGAATCTCTTTTGGCTCGGTTTTCTTAGGCTCCCACCTTGCAAGTGAGTAAACATCTTCTTCAGTTACAAGCTTTCCATCAAAGTTTCTCAATATGTTCTCAAGAAGGATTTTTATTGAAAAAGGAAGTCTAGAAATATTACCCCCGATAGCCCTTTCAAGACGTTCAAGGGAATACAGATCATATACCCCATGGCTGGTTTTAACAGATAAGAGTGCATCAAAAGGGTTGTTATTGGCCATAGCTTCTCTCCATTAGGTTTATTTTCTTAAGGTTAACTTAATTATTATATACTATGAATCGGAAGAAAAAAGTCTTATAAAAAAGGCCGCTTTAGAGATTCCTTTTACTGCTGTATATTTTCTTCTCTATCTCTTCTATCTTCTTTAATCTCCTTATGTGCCTTCCACCCTCAAATGGTGTTTCAAGCCACACCCTAACTATTTCCTTTGCCAGCTCTTTTGCTGTGGTTCTACCAGCCAAAGCAAGTACATTTGTATCATTATGCTTTCTGCTCATTATAGCCGTATACACATCATTTACCTGAACCGCTCTGACCCCCGGAAACTTATTGGCTACAATTGCCATTCCAACCCCTGATCCGCAGAAAAGAATTCCCCCTTCATATTCACCACTGGACACCTTCTCGGCAACAATACTTGCATAATCTGGATAATCCACTGAGGTTGAGCCTTCAACCCCGAAATCGTCAAAAAGATAACCAAGCTCTAAAAGGAACTTTTTTATTTCCTCCTTTAGCTCAACCCCTGCGTGATCTGAAGCTAAAGCCAACTTCTTTTTAACCATCAAATCTCTTAAAAGCTAAGGTAACATTAGTCCCACCAAAACCAAAGGAATTGCTAAGGGCAACCTTGATTGGAGCCTCTCGTGCCTGGTTTGGAACATAATCTAGATCACATTCAGGTTCAGGATTCTCAAGGTTTATGGTGGGAGGAATAATACCATGATACAGGGCAAGAGCGGTAAAAGCAGCCTCTATACCGCCTGCTGCTCCCAAAAGATGCCCCGTCATAGACTTGGTTGAACTCACAGCAAGCCTATAAGCATGCTCTCCAAAAACCTCTTTTATAGCCCGCGTTTCATTTATATCGTTCTGCGGGGTAGAGGTTCCATGTGCATTTATGTAATCAACATCCTCTGGATTAAGGTTACCGTTTCTTAAGGCACTTCTCATGCACCTTACAGGTCCATCAAGAGACGGAGCAGTTATGTGATAAGCATCTCCACTCATACCACACCCCACAATCTCAGCATAGATTCTTGCCCCACGTTTTTTTGCAAACTCCAGCTCTTCAAGGATCAAAATCCCAGCCCCTTCTCCTATGACAAACCCATCTCTATCCCTATCGAATGGACGTGAAGCACGATGGGGCTCGTCATTCCTGGTTGAAATAGCCTTCATGGAATTAAAACCAGCAATGGTTACCGGAATAATGGGGGCCTCTGTTCCCCCAGCAATCATTACATCAGCATCCCCTCTTTCAATTGCCATAGCAGCATAACCAATTGCATGCGCACTTGCTGCACACGCCGTTGTTGTACAACTGTTAGGCCCCTTTGCATTAAAGTATATAGAAACATACCCTGCAGCCATATTGGCAATTATGTTAGGTATAAAAAACGGGGAAACACGACCTGGCCCTCTTCCCTCCATTACCAGAACGGTCTTATAATATGTATCCATACCACCTATTCCAGACCCGATAATAGTACCAACAGAGGGTGAAATATCTTCTGTAATTTCAAGCCCTGCATCCTCTAAAGCAATCTTGGTGGCTGCAACCGCATACTGTATAAAGAGATCGCTTCTTTTTATCTCTCTTAAGTCCATAAAAGCGGATGGATCAAAATCAAGAACCTCTCCAGCTATCTGAGTTTTTAGCTGAGATGGGTCAAACTTCTGGATACGCCTTATACCAGAACGTCCTTCACAGATTCCTTCCCAAGTTGGTTTATTCCCCGTTCCAAGAGGTGTTATAAGTCCTACTCCTGTAACTACAACCCTTCTTCTCATTACTTCTTACGCTCCAATATGTAGTTTATTGCATCCTGTACGGTTACTATTCTCTCCGCATCTTCATCTGAGATCTCAAGACCAAATTCATCCTCCATCGACATTATAAGCTCTACAAGGTCAAGGGAATCAGCACCCAGATCCTCTATGAATGAGGCTTCAGGTGTGATTTCTTCTTCTGATTTACCAAGCTGATTTGCTATCATCTTTTTTACCTTTCCAACTATTTCCTGTTCAATTTGAGTAGCCATATTATTCCTCCTATTTTTTCAAGTTTTAAGTATAGAGTCCCCCATTAACCCTTATAATTTCCCCTGTTATGTAGGAAGCGTCATCAGAAACGAGAAAAGCAACAACCTTGGCAACATCCTCAGGGGTTCCAAACCTGCCAAGAGGAATCTCCTCAATGTACCTATCTTTTAAATCCTTGGGAAGATTATACGTCATATCGGTTTCTATAAAACCCGGACTCACTGCATTAACAGTTATACCCCTAGAGCCCACTTCTTTTGCAACCGCCTTCGTAAAACCTATAATACCAGCTTTAGCAGCTGAGTAATTGGCCTGTCCAGAATTGCCCATCTCACCCACAACCGATGTAACATTCACAATCCTTCCATACCTCTGCTTAATCATTGATTTTAAAGCGGCCCTGGTACAGTTAAAGACACCCTTTAAATCAATCCTAATAACCTCATCCCAGTCTTCCTCCTTCATACGCATAACCAAACCATCTCTTGTAATTCCTGCATTGTTTACAAGTATGTGTAAACCTCCAAAATCTTGCTCTACCTTGGCAATTATCTCCTGAACAAGAGAAAAATCGGACACATCAAACTGACAGAGATAAGCCCTTCCACCGAGAGCTCTTATCTCTTCTAAAACCCCCTCTGCTGCACTCTGATTCCGTGCATAGTTAACAACCACAAAAGCCCCCCGTCTTGCAAGCTCAATTGCAACAGCCCTTCCAATTCCCCTTGAAGCCCCTGTTACAAGCGCAACCCTGTCTTTAAACTCCATCATATGATAATCCTCTTAATAAATCAAGCTGGTTTGGTTTCTCAAAATTGTAAACCTCAACATCCGAAACTATCCTTTTTATAAGCCCAGAAAGCACGTTTTTAGGACCTATCTCAAAAAAGCTTCTAACCCCTCTCTCATATAATACCCTAACGGACTCACACCACCTAACAGGATTCATAACTTGATTCACAAGAAGATGTTTTAAATTAGAAACGTTAAAGTTAACCTGTGCATCAAAATTTGTCACAATGGGTACTTTAAAATCATGAAAAGTCACCTCATCTAACACCTCAGACAACCTCTTAGCGGCAGGAGCCATGAGTTTGCAGTGAAAAGGTGCACTTACATCAAGAATTACAACCCTCCTTGCCCCCTTTTCCTTTGCTATATCCGCTGCCCTCTCTACAGCTTCCCTGTGCCCCGCAATTACTGTTTGACCTGGAGCATTAAAGTTAGCTGGACTTACAATAAGCTTTTCACTTGAGACATATCTGCATATTTCCTCAACTTCTGCTTCCTGAAGTCCAAGCACAGCAGCCATTGCCCCAACACCAAAAGGAACAGCCTCTTGAGTAAATTGCCCGCGCTTCCTTACAACCCATACAGCATCTTTAAACTCCAAGGCCCCATTTGCCACAAGCGCTGTGTATTCCCCAAGGCTATGACCTGCAACAAAATCGGGCTGGATTCCAGTTTCCTCCTGCAGCACTTTTAGTGCAGCAACACTTACCGTAAGAATAGCAGGTTGTGCATTGACCGTTAAATCAAGTTGACCCGCGTTATCCTCAAAACACAGTTTTACAAGGTCACAACCCACCATATCACTAGCCTCTTCAAACACCTGACGGGCAGTTTTAAACTCTCTATATAACTCCTGCCCCATTCCAACGTACTGAGAACCCTGTCCTGGAAACACAAACGCTATCATGGAATACCGCCTCTTTACTCTAGAGTTTCACTCTCTTTTTTAAGGGTTCTGCCCTTATAGTATCCACAGCTCGGACATACCCTGTGTGGAGGTTTAAGCTCGTTACAGTTTGGGCACATAGAAAGGGCAGGACGAGAGAGCTTGTAGTGCGTTCTCCTCTTTCTTGATTTTGATCTTGAAGTCCTTCGTTTTGGAAGTGCCATATCCTCTCTCCCATATTAGATTTTTATATTCCTTAGAACCGCAAACCTTGGATCAACCCACTCCTCCTTACAAGAGCACCTCTCCACATTGAGGTTTGCTCCACAGTAAGGACACAACCCAAGACAATCCTCTCGACAAAGTATCTTTATAGGTAATGCCATTGCTACAACTTCTCTTAGATAATCCCCTATATCCACCTCTTCACCACTGTAGGTTTCGTAATCTGTATCGTCCTCTTCATCCTCTTCTTTAAAAACCGGAGCTGGAGAAAGGACCAGTTTAACCTCCGGACTAAGTGTTAAATCTACCGGTGTCAAACACCTTGCACACGGAGACGTTATGGAGAACCTGAGATTTCCCATAACGGTAATCTCTTTTAAAACCCGAGTTACCCTCAGGTCAAAATCTATGTTTGAAGAAATATGGGTTTCCTCACCCTCTGATACAATCTCAGGTATATTGGTTAACCACTCGGGTTTTCTATAAGTAACTATGTGTAACCCCTCTTTTCCTATATCAGAGCATCTTATCTTCATATCTTTACCACCCCATTAACCCAAAATTATGGCATTAAATAATAATATAACATTTCTCTTTTGCAAGTTCTTTACAACCTCACACAAGGTGACATGAAACCGCATGATGTGAACTAACATACCTTAAAGCAGGTTCTTCCCTCCTACACCTCTCAACAGCTATGGGGCACCTTGTGTGGAATCTGCATCCCGAAGGAGGACTAACAGGGCTTGGAATATCACCCGGAAGAACGATTCTTTTTTTCCTTACTGAGGGATCTGGAACCGGAACGGAGGAAAGAAGTGCCTTTGTATACGGATGAAGAGGATTTTTAAAAAGCTCTTCAACCTCTGCAAGCTCAACTATTTTACCAAGGTACATCACTGCAACCCTATTGCTAATGTGCCTTATAACTCTTAAATCGTGCGATATAAAAAGATAGGTAAGATTAAACTCTTCCTGAAGAGCAAGTAAAAGGTTTATTATTTGAGCCTGGACAGAAACATCAAGAGCAGACACAGGCTCATCACAAACTACAAACCTGGGCCTTACTGCAAGTGCACGTGCTATTGCAATCCTCTGACGCTGACCTCCACTGAACTCGTGAGGATAGCGGAAAAGGGCATCCTCTCTTATACCCACGGTGCTAAGAAGCCTCTTAACCTCCTCTCTTATATCCTTTTTGGGGACGATTCCGTGTATTACCAAACCCTCACCCACTATGTCCTCAACTCTCATCCGTGGATTAAGAGAGCTGTAAGGATCCTGAAAGATAATCTGCATCTCCCTGCGAAGACGCCTCATCTCTCTAGAGTTTAGATTGGTAATGTTGTGCCCATCAAAAACTATCTCCCCACCTGTAGGCTTTATAAGCCTTATTATGGTCTTTCCAAGCGTTGTTTTTCCGCATCCACTTTCTCCAACCAGACCCAGGGTTTCTCCCTTAAGTATATTAAGGCTAACCCCATCTATAGCCTTTACAAAGTTTGTAACCCTTGCAAAAAAACCGGTTCTTACAGGGAAGTATTTCTTTAAATTGGTTACCCTGACAAGCTCCACCTGGCTCATCAATTTCCCTGTCCCACCTCCTCCGCTCTAAAACACAGAGAAAAGTGCCCGTTATCAAACTCAACAACCGGGGGTTCTAAAACCTTGCACTTGTCTATAACCATAGAACACCTATCCTGAAACCTACAGCCTTTTGGAAAATTTAAAGGACTCGGAACCATCCCTGGTATAGCCCTTAACTTTTTTCTTGTATCATGTAAACCTGGTATGGATTCCATAAGCCCAACAGTATAAGGATGACGTGGGTTGTTAAAAAGCTCAACCGTTAAGGCGTGTTCCACCATCTTTCCAGCATACATAACATAAACCTCATCCGCAATCTCAGCCACGATACCGAGATCATGGGTGATCAGAAGAATTGACATACCCATCGTCTCCTTAAGTTCGTTAAGCAGTTCCAATATACCTGCCTGTATGGTTACATCTAGTGCGGTTGTGGGTTCATCCGCAATGAGAAGCTCCGGATTACAAGAGAGAGCCATTGCAATCATAACCCTCTGGCACATTCCCCCACTTAACTCATGAGGATAGCTATTTAGCCTTTTTTCTGGCTCCGGAATCTTTACAAGCCTTAGAAGCTCTATAACCCGCTCTCTCTCCTCCTTTCTGGAAACCCTGTTATGGGTTCTAATAGCCTCTCCTATCTGCTCACCTACCGTAAAAACGGGATTAAGGGAACTTATAGGTTCCTGAAAGATCATGGATATTCTGTTTCCACGAATCGCTCTCATCTGCCTGTCCGATAGCTTAAGTAAATCCATACCGTTAAAGACTATCTCTCCTCCTTCTATCTTTCCAGGAGGTTCAGGAATAAGCCTCATTACAGAAAGCGCAGTTACGGTTTTTCCACAACCACTTTCACCCACTATCCCCACTGTTGATCTTTCAGGCACAGATATTGAAACACCACTTACAACCTCAACCCACCCCTGGTTGCTAAAGAAAGAAACCCTAAGGTCCTTTATCTCAAGAATATTTCTCATATTAAAGCACACCCACCTAGGTTTACCTCGATTTTAACTTTGGATCCATAGCATTTCTAAAGCCCTCACCAACAAGATTAAAAGCAGTTACAGTCATAAAAATTGCCATACCTGGAAACAGAACAAGCCACCAAGCAAAATCCACATATCTTTGAGATTGGGATAACAACTCACCCCAGCTAGGGTTGGGTGGGGGTACTCCAAACCCAAGGAAGCTCAAGGCAGATTCCACAAGAATAGCACCTGCAACACCAAAAGTTGCAGCAACAAGTACAGGAGCAAGAGCATTTGGCAGTATGTGTTTTATCATAACCCTTAGATCACCTCCACCAAGTGCAATAGCAGCTTCAACAAAACTGTACTCTCTTAGCTTTAAAAACTCACCCCTTACCAACCTTGCAATTCCAGTCCAACCAGTTGCTCCAATAACAATCATTATGTTGTATATACTTGGATCTCTAAAGGCTAGAATTGTAAGGATCAAAAAGAAAACCGGAAAGGTAATCATTACCTCAAAAATCCTTGAAATGATAAAGTCAACGATCCCTCCATAATAACCTGCTATCCCACCCATGAAGATTCCTATAAGCAAGGCTATACCAACAGAGACAAAACCTATAGAGAGAGAGACCTTTGTTCCATGTATCATGCGACTTAACACATCTCTTCCCCTGTCATCTGTTCCAAAGAGATGTTCCCTGGAAGGTGGAGAAAGAACTGAAAGAAGATCATACTCGGTAGGACTGTATCTTATGGGAGGGAACACGGCAAAATCTCCCTCTTTAAGGTTCTCTGCCAATTCCTTAAAGTCAACGGCATAAAACTCCCTGTATTCAAAGATCGCAGGAAAGTAAATCTTGCCATTCCATCTAAGCACAATAGGATTGCTACCAGCAAGAAGATCATCAAATATAGCCACTCCAACGAGCACAAGGATAAAGCAAAGTGCCACTACAGCCAGCTTATCTTTTTTAAACTCCCTCCACACTCCAGACCAATAACCATGGTAGTCACCTTTATAAGTTCCTAAGGACATTTATCCCTTTCTCTCCTCAAACGAGATCCTTGGGTCAACCAAGACGTAAGCAAGATCAGAAAGCAGAATCCCCACCAATGTAAGGAAAGCAGATATTGTAGCAATTGCCATTATAACGGGATAGTCCCTAGAGAGCACCGCTTCAAAACCGAGTTGCCCTATTCCCGGTATGGAGAATATGTTTTCTATTATAACACTACCCCCTATCATAGCAGGAAGAACAGAAGCAACAAGTGTAATTATAGGGATAAGAGAATTCCTTAGTGCATGTTTAAATATAACCTTAGACTCAGGAAGTCCCTTTGCCCTAGCTGTTCGTATAAAGTCTTCTCTCAGTACCTCAAGTAAGCTTCCTTTCTGATAGCGAGAAAGATAGGCTAAATCCCCGTAGGTTAAGCAAATCACAGGAAGCGTGATGTGCCATAGGAAGTCAACCACCCTCTTAAGGAAAGGAAAGCCCTCAGCACCTGGGGATAGAATCCCGTATATGGGAAAGACATCCCAAAACTCTCCTCCTCCCAAAAAATATATAAGTACAACAGCAAGCCAGAAACTCGGAATAGAGTAGAGAGCGAAAAGAACAAATGTGATTGCTCTTTCGACTAGGCTTCCGTGTCTCACAGCAGAGTATACCCCTAAAGGAATTGATATTAGGTATACGAGAAATATAGAAATCAGGTTAAGAGATAAGGTAACTGGCAATCTTTCCGCTATCTTCTCCATAACCGGACGATGGTCCTTATAGGAACGACCAAAATCAAGGGTAAAAACACGTTTTAACCATATCCAGTAACGCACATATATGGGTTTGTCCAACCCGTATAGTTTCTTGGTTTGCTCAATAATCTCCTGGGTAATAGCCTCTGCCTTTATCCCCTCACCAAATTGAACCTTTCTAGAGATCGGATTACCAGGAGCAAGCTGAATTACGAAAAACGTGATAAGGGTAATTCCAAGAAGCGTAGGTATAAGCAAAATCAACCGTTTAAGTATGTAGTTTCTCATATTTACCACTCAAACAGAGATTAGAGTTTATTCAATAGATTAGAGCCAATTTCTCCCTATACTTTTGAAAAGGTAACGGAACATACCACTCAAGTGGATCAATACCCAGGGGATAAACCTTTACCCCTCTAAACCGCTTATGAAGAGCAACAGTTGATTTACGACAGAAAAGAAATGTGTATGGTTGTTCCTCATGGATTATCCTTGCAAGTTTTCTAAATAATCTAACCCTCTTTGCTTTATCAAACTCTTTTCGTGCCTGTTCCATTATTCTGTCAGCCTCATCGTTTTTAAACCCAACAAAGTTCGATCCCCTCTCAGCCTGAGAAGAATGCCACACCTGATAGGGATCAGACTCAACCCCCATGGACCAAGCAAGCGTTACAGCATCAAATCTTCTTTCCTCAAGATGCTTAACAAAAACTGCCCATTCAAGCCTTCTTATCCTCATTCTTATCCCAACCTTCTTAAGTTCTTCCTCCAGTATAGTGGCTATTTGCTCAGCAGTTATGGAACCACTTGGTATCAGAAATTCAAATTCGAATTTTACCCCATCCTTATCCCTGATTCCATCGCCATCATGATCAACCCAGCCCGCCTCATCCAGAAGCTTTTTTGCCTCCACGGGATCATAGGGATATGGCTTTATCGAGTGATCATATTCAGGACTGTATATGTAGAAAGGATTGGTAACGATTTCCCCCAGGTTATAGAGGATCTTCTCCAGTATCAGTTCTCTGTTTACAAGATGTGTCATTGCCCTTCTTACCCTTTTATCCGAGAAAAAAGGTCTTCTTGTATTCCAGCCTATATAGCTGTAGTTTGGGGTAAAGTAGCTTAACTTCCTAAAGTTCTTCTTAAAGCGTTGTGAAGAGGTCTGCCTTGCCCACTGTATAGGGGTAAGGCCTGTAAGGTCTATTTCCTCCCGTTTAAGCACCTGAAGAGCCACGGTAGGATCACTTATGATCTTAAACACTATCCTTTTTATGTAAGGCTTTTTACCCCAATAATCTTCGTTTCTATCAAGAATTATCTCCTCCCCGGTGTTCCATCTAACAAACCTGTAGGGGCCAGTTCCAATAGGGGCTCTTCCCGCGGGATTGGTATTAAAATCGCCTTTCTCAAACACGTGTTTTGGTACTATAGGGATTCCTCCACAAAACTCAAGAGCCAGAAAATAAGGCTTGGAATAAGAGCACCTAACAGTGTAATCATCGATAGCCTCTATGCTCCTAATGTCTTTGTAATATGCCCTAAGGTGGGGAGCATCCACCTCGGGATCCATTATCTTCTCATAAGAGAAGACAACATCATGAGCCGTAAAAGGGTATCCATCATGCCATTTAACCCCTCTTCTTAGATGAAAAGTAAAGGTAAGTTTATCTTCAGATACTTCCCATGACTCCGCAAGAAGGGGAACAATCTCAAGGGTTTTGTTATCCCTTTTTACAAGGGTTTCGTATATCTTCCCACTGTTTACTATAGACTCGTAGGCATCGGTTGCTGTAATCGGATTTAGTGTACCGGGCTCTGCTCCTAAATTATATATAAGCCAGTCTCCCTCAGCCGGCTCCAGATTAACACCATCTAAATAAGCCTCCTCCCCAGAAACACCTTCGCTCTCATTTGACCCACCACAGGAGACAATAACAGATAAGAAAAGAACAAAAGACAGATTTAAAGCCCAGATACCGTATACCCTTAACATCACCGAATCACTTTGAACCTTTTTCAAAAAAAGGTCTAAGAAGGTCTAGGGGAATCGGAAAAACTATCGTTGAGTTTCTCTCAGATGCCACCTCAGTAAGGGTCTGCAAAAACCTAAGCTGAAGGGACATTGGATTCTGTGACAGAATAGCAGATGCCTCTGCAAGTCTGGTTGCAGCTTGATATTCCCCCTCAGCGCTTATAACCTTTGCACGTCTTTCCCTTTCGGCCTCTGCCTGGCGAGCCATTGCACGTTGCATCTCCTGAGGCAGGTCAACGTACTTGATCTCAACAAGGGAAACCTTTATGCCCCACGGATCCGTATGCTTATCCAAAACCTCCTGGATGTGAACATTTAACTTCTCCCTTTCAGAGAGAAGCTCATCAAGCTCCACCTGTCCGAGTATACTTCTAAGGGTAGTCTGAGCGAGCTGGGAGGTTGCGTAAAGGTAGTTTTCTACCTGAATCACAGCCTTTATTGGATCAACAACCCTAAAATAAACAACAGCATTGACCTTAACGGAGACATTATCCTTGGTGATAACATCCTGAGGGGGAACATCCATCGTTATTACCCTAAGGCCAATCCTTACCATCTTATCTACCCCAGGGATGATCCACGTAATACCTGGACCTCGCGGATCAATTACCCTTCCCAACCTAAATACCACACCCCGTTCGTACTCGTTTAATACCTTTATTCCCGAGAGTATAAAAAGTATCACAAAGGCTATAAATATAAGAACAGGACCTGACATAATTCCTTCCTCCTTTTAGTCTAAGCTTTTTTCACCTTCAACCTGAAGTTATCACCAACCTTGACAACCCTTACCTTTTCACCTTTGCTGATTTTACTTTCACTTTCAGCATCCCAGTACTCCCCCTGAACAAAAATCTTTCCGGTTGTATCTATATCGGTTATCGCTATCCCCTCTTTGTCAATTAGCCCCTCAAACCCCACAGTTGCACGCAGACGCTGTGCCTTTACAAGCTGATACGCAACAAAAAGGAAAAAAAGCCCCACAGCAAGGGTTGCAGCAACCACAACATCAAATCCAACTCTTACATCGGATTCTGGAGTGTCAAAGAGAAGAAGAGCTCCGAGTATAAAGCTTATAACCCCACCGACACCAAGCACCCCAAAGCTTGTTATGTAGATCTCAGCTATAAAGAGCAGAAGAGAAAGCACAAGCAGGGCCAGTCCAGCGTAATTAAAGGGAAGGATCTGAAGGGAGACAAGGCCAAGAAGCAGGCATATTGCACCTGCAACCCCCGGAAAAATCAAACCGGGATTATAAAACTCTATAAGAAGCCCAAGAGAACCCAGTGAGATCAACAAGAATGCAATATCCGGAGTACTTAGAGTATCTATTAGCTTTTGCTTAAAATTCATCTCCATTCTCTCTACAACTGCCCCTTTCGTACGAAGTACCTTTTTTCCTTCCGGAAGCTCAACCTCACGTCCATCGATCTGGGCAAGAAGGTCCGTCAGGTTAGGAGCAATAACATCTATTACACGTTTTTTTAAAGCCTCCGTAGCGGTAATTGAAGCACTGTTTCTTACAGCCTCTATTGCCCATTTTGTGTTTCTCTTCCTCTTCTCGGCTATACTCTCTATAAAAGAAGAGGCAAAATTCTCGATTTTCTCATTGAATTTTCTCCTTTCCGAGTTCTGTTTTTCATCTTCATCCTGCCTACCACCCGGGGAAATCATAACAGGATGAGCAGCCCCTATACTTGTCCCCTCAGCCATCGCAGCTATATGGGCAGACAGGGTAATAAACACACCTGCTGAGGTAGCAGTAGCACCGCTTGGATAAACATAAACTATAATGGGAACAGGAGAGTTTAGAATCAGCTGTACTATCTCCTTGGTTGATGTAAGAAGCCCCCCAGGTGTATCAAGCAGTATCACTATAGCCTCTGCTGAGCTTTCCTTAGCTAGTTCCAAGCCCTTTCTTATATAGTCAACCGTAGCCGGGTTTATAGTACCGTTTACCTCCAAAAGGATTATCCTTCTCTCTGAACCAGAAGGGTTACCGTAGGCTAATAATTCCAGAAGGAATATAAGAAGAACAATCACACAAAGTGAAAACGTTTTTTTCATAGCTTTTAACCGCACTCAAAGATATTGTAGCTTTCTACTAAAAAAACCGCAAGTACACATAGGGGACTGGCTTCCTTCCCTTCCAATTGACTTGTGTTTTTATCTATCTATAATCTTTGTATGAAAAAGGCGGCAAAGATAACACCAAAAGAGATAAAGAAACCAGATAAATTTAGAAGGGCAATTGCAAAAGCTATTGAGTTTGTTTCCGATAACCATATAAGACTCGGTTTAGCATTGCTGGGTATTTTAACCGTTCTTATAGTATCTTTTTTTATTCTCCATTCCCTTGAGCAAAAAAGGCTTCGGGCAAACTCTGAATTCAGAAAAGCTGTACAGACCTATTTAGAAGGGAACAAAGCCGAGGCACTGAAGGAATTTTTAAGCATTTCAGAAAAATACCCTCAAGCAAAGATATCAAAGATTGCGCTCTACTATGCAGGAGCAATCAACTACGATCTGGGAAATTATGATGAATCCATAAGGATCCTGGGTGATCTCATTAAAAGAGGAATCGAGGATAAAAACCTAAAAGATGCAGCCTATCTTACAATTGGCCTCTCAAACTTTAACAAGGGTAACTGGCAGGAAGCTATAGATTACCTATCGAAGGTAGAAGGAGCAAAAAGTCCTTATAGAAGTCAAGCAAAGCTTCATATAGGATTGGCCCTTGAAAAACTTGGTCAGTTTAACAAAGCCGAAAAAATATATAGGGAGTTACTTACTCAGGAAACAAGAAGCATTATGTAGAATTCCATTACTTGCGGAGGCTAGAGATGGTTGCACTTCTATCGGTAATAATAGGCCTGGTTACAGGAATAGCAAGTGGTTTTTTTGGAATCGGGGGAGGGCTTATACTTGTTCCTGCTTTAGTTTACTTTTTTAACCTAACCCAACACCAAGCTCAGGGCACCTCTTTAGCAGTCCTTACCCCTCCAATAGTACTTCTTGCCACTATAAAGTACTATAGGGAAGGAAATGTAAATCTCTATATAGCCATATTTATAGCCCTAGGATTTGTGGTAGGTGCATATCTAGGAGCAGTTTTTGTACACTATGTTTCAGACCCACTTTTAAAGAAGCTGTTTGGAATCCTGCTCTTTTTTGTTTCTCTAAAAATGATACTCTGGAGCTAGTGACTAAAGAAACCATAAACCCTATCAACAATCCTGTCCAGATCCCTTGATAAACTATACCACTCTATATCACCATCTCTTCTAAGCCATGTCATCTGGCGCTTGGCAAACCGTCTTGTATCCCGCTTTATAAGCTCAACAGCCTCCTCAAGAGTAATCTCACCATCAAGATACCGGTTTATCTGCTTATAACCTATAGACTGCATGGGCTTTAGTTCCCTGTTAAAGCCCATATCTCTTAGCATCCTTACCTCTTCCACAAAGCCCTCTTTGAGCATCCTCTCAACTCTCCGGTTTATTTTATCTTTAAGACCCTCCTTGTTCTCAAAAAGCCCTATCTTAAGCACATGATACTCACTTTCCCTAAATCCATGCTCCCTCTGTAACTCTGACATCCTTCTTCCCGTAAGATAGTAGACCTCTAAAGCCCTTTCAATCCTTACATAGTCGTTTGGGTGAATACGGGAAGCAGACTCTGGATCAATAGATTTTAACATACTATAGACATAAGATGGACCATACCTGGACTTAAGAGACCTTAGGTGCTCCCTTATGTTACTATCAGCTGAAATTCCCTCAACTATACCACAGAGAAGCACCCTTACGTAAAGATAAGTGCCCCCAACAACTATTACCTTCCTGGAGTTTCTGTGAAGCTCTTTAATCAGCTCTCTGGCATACCTTCTATAAAGACCTGCATTGAACTCCTCGTCGGGATTAACTATATCGATAAGATGATGTGGAACCTGTTGTCTTTCCTCTCTCGTTGGTTTTGCAGTACCTATATCAAGATACCTATAAACTTGAAGGGAATCAGCACTTACTATATCCCCACCTATTCTTTTGGCTATTTCAATAGCAAGCTTACTTTTCCCTACCGCTGTAGGTCCCAGTATGACAACCAGTTTGGGTTTCTCTTCCCTGTCCAGCATAAAAGTCTTTTTTTAATGAAAAAAACCTATACATTGGCACGGTCTTGGCTTTTTCTGTAGTCTTCAATGTTCTCTCCCAGAGCCTCTTTTCTACTTAACCTTATCCTACCATCCTTTTCAATACCGATACATTTTACAAGTATCTCATCTCCTTCCCTCACTATATCAGATACACTACGTACCCTGGTTGGAGCAAGCTCTGATATATGTACCAGTCCATCTACGCCGTGGAACAACTCAACTATTGCTCCAAAATCAAGAATCTTCTTAACCGTTCCAAGATATATTTTCCCCACCTCAACTTCCTGAACAATCTCCTTTATCATTGCAGCTGCCTTCTCACATGCCTCTTTGCTTGAAGCAGCAATGTTTACCCTACCTGATTCCTCTATATCTATAGTTGTTCCCGTTTCCTCTATAATCTTCTTTATAGTCCTTCCTCCGGGTCCTATTACATCCTTTATCTTTTCCGGTTTTACCTGAATAGAGATAATCCTAGGAGCAAAGGCAGATATCTCCGGTCTGGGTTCTTTTATTATCTCATTCATCTTATCGATAATAAATAGCCTTCCTTCACGCGCTTGCTGCAGTGCTTCTGTAAGTATCTCACGCGTAATCCCCTTAACCTTGATGTCCATTTGCAGTGCGGTAACACCCTCTGTAGTACCTGCAACCTTAAAGTCCATATCACCCAGCTGATCCTCGTCTCCAAGTATATCAGATAGTATTATAAAGCGGTTTTCATCCTTTATAAGACCCATTGCAATTCCACCGACATGTGCTCTTATGGGAACACCTGCATCCATCAGGGAAAGACTTCCTCCACATACAGTTGCCATAGAGGAAGAACCGTTTGATTCAAGTACATCCGAAACAACGCGAATCGTATAGGGGAAATTCTCTTTCGATGGAAGCACAGGAACAAGCGCCCTCTCAGCAAGTGCACCGTGTCCGATTTCCCTTCGCCCAGGAGCAAGACGCGTTCCAATCTCACCTACAGAAAACGGAGGAAAATTATAGTGCAACATAAATCGCTTTGTAACCTCACCCTCAAGCGCATCTATCCTCTGCTCATCATATGCTGTACCCAAAGTGGTCATTACAGCAACCTGGGTTTCTCCTCTTGTAAAAAGAGCGGAACCATGAGTACGCGGCAAGAAACCAACCTCCCCACTTATTGGTCTTATATCCTTGTAGCCTCTTCCATCTATTCTCCTCTTATCATTGATTATAATCTCGCGTACAAGCTCTCTCTTAAGTTTCTCAAAGACTTTAGATATTGCAACCTCCATTCCCGGAAACTGTGGAAGCAAGGCTTCAACGGTTTTCTGATATACCTCTTGAATCTTTTCACGTCTCCTTACCTTATAGGGAATACAAATTGCCTCTTTAAGCTGTTCTCTTGCAAACTCTATAACCCTTGCGGTAAGAACCGGGTCCTCAACAAAGCTTGGAACCTCTCTTTTTATAATATCCAAACCACTTATAAGCTCCTCCTGAGGTCTAATAAACTCCTGAAGACACCTGTGACCAAACAAAAGCGCTTCCACTATATCAGCTTCAGGAACCTCATTTGCACCACCCTCTACCATCACTATGGCCTCTTTCGTTCCAGCAACAACTATATCCATATCGCTTCTCTCAAGTTCGCTTCTAACTGGGTTGCACACAAACTCCCCATTTATACGTCCAACCCTAACCGCTGCTAAAGGGCCATCAAAGGGTATATCCGATACACAAAGAGCAGCCGAAGCCGCCGTAACAGAGAGCACATCCGGATCGTTATCCTGGTCAGCAGAGAGAACCGTAACTATAATCTGCATGGGATAGGTAAAATCCTTTGGAATAAGAGGTCTTATGGGTCTATCAATGAGTCTGGAAGTTAACACCTCTTTCTCACTCGGTCGTCCTTCCCTCTTAAAGTATCCTCCGGGGATCCTTCCTGCAGCATAAGCCCTTTCCTGATAGTTAACAGTTAATGGAAGAAAATCCTCACCTTCTATTCTCTCTTTTCCAGCTACGACCGTAGCTAGTACAGCAGTTCCTTCGTAGCGAGCAAGCACAGCACCATTGGCTTGTTTTGCAAGCCTTCCAGTTTCAAGCTCAAATTCTCTTCCAAAAACACGAACCTTAACGCGCCTTAGTTCACTAACCACCCCTTTAGTACCTCCTTATAGTTTTTCATTTTCGCAGATTAAGTCTGTTTAGAAGCTCATTATACGCCTCTGGATCTTCCTTTTTAAGATAACGAAGAAGCCTTCTTCTCTTTCCAACCATCTTTACAAGTCCACGCATGGAGTGCAGGTCCTTTGGGGCTGACCTCAGGTGTTTAGAAACCTCTTCTATGCGCCTTGTAAGTATTGCAATTTGAACCTGAGTTGAACCAACATCCTTTTCATGTCGTCCAAATTCTTTTATAATCTCTGCCTTTTCCTCTTTTTCAAGTACCATTTTCTCCTCCTTTAACCTTGATTGTCAAACACCCTAAGAAGCTTAAGTACTTTATATCTATCATGTAATTTATCTAAATTAGAAGAATCTACAAGTGACTCAACTACCGCAACCAGATCCGAGTTACAACAAACCCTAAGTTTATCCCCTACATTGAACTCAGGAAGTAAGGATAGATTAAGATAAGATTTCTGAATCTGTCTGCCCTGTCTTATTAGGGTTGCTACATCCTTGCTTTTAAGCTTAACTTCCTTAAGATGAGAGAGGGCTTGGTTCATATCAATCAACTTGAAAACCCCTCGCTCTATATCCTCTATGGAGGCAGAATCCTCTATACTGAACTGGCCACTTCTAATTCTCCTAAGCTCTACAAGATGCCCACCACATCCAAGTTTCATCCCAATATCAGAGCCAAGAACCCTAACGTAAGTGCCGCGTGAGCACCTCACAAAAAACCTTATATAAGGTAGGTTTAGCTCCAGAAGTTTTAACTCGTAGATAACAACCTTTCTGGCAGGTATCTCAACTCTTTTCCCTTCCCTAGCTAGCTTATAGAGTCTTACCCCATCTTTCTTTAAAGCAGAAAACATCGGTGGAGTTTGGGTAATCACCCCAGTTAACTCAGAAAACACCTCTTTAATCCTCCCTTCCCCTATATGTCCAACCTCTTTCTCACATAATACCCTACCTGTTAAGTCCATAGTATCCGTCGTTATTCCAAGCTTAAGAACTGCTTCGTATTCCTTAAGTTCCTCGTCCAAGAAAGGTATAATCCTTGTGGCTTTCCCTAAGCACACAGGAAGAACACCTGTAGCAAAAGGATCAAGTGTACCTGTATGTCCAGCACGTTTAGTTTTAAGTATCCTTTTTACCTTATCTACAGTCTCCCGTGAACTGATTCCCTTTGGTTTGTCTACTATCACTATTCCATCCATTCCAGCGAGTCTATTATCGAACTGAATACCCTTTGCTTTACCTCGGACAGCGAACCAAAGACAGTGCATCCTGCAGCCTTTTCGTGTCCACCTCCTCCAAACTTCTCTCCAATCTTAGCAACGTTTACTTTCCCTTTTGACCTCAAACTCACCTTCCATTTCATCCCTTCCTCATCATATTCCTCTTCCCTAAACAAAACAGCCACCTCAACTCCACCTATAGACCGGGGAAAATTTACAAGTCCCTCAGTATCCTCTTTGGTTGTGCCTGTTAATTTAAACATATCCCTCCTTACAACAACCGATGCAATACGTCCATCCTCACTTACTTCCAGTGTCTGAAGAACAAGAGCAAGCAGCCTAAGCTTTCCCACAGATTCACTTTCGTAAAGGGCTTTTGAAACCTCCCATGGGTTAGCACCAATACGAACCAACTCAGCTGCAATTTCAAAGGCCTCGGGCAGAGTATTTTGATACCGAAAAGAACCGGTGTCCACAACTATCGTTGTATATATATTCGTTGCTATCTCAGGTGTGATGTTAAGTGCCATGGTTTTTAAAAGAGAGTAAACTACAATACCCGTAGAGGGAGCTTTTGGGTCAAGAATATAGAAATGAGCGGAGGGTTTTGATGTATCGTGATGGTCAATTATAACTACCGTTCCACACCTTCCGGTACTTTTAAATCTTTCAAACTCATCACCGGCCCTACTTGTATCAGAACAGTCCACAACGAAAGTTGCATCAAAGCTACCATCTTTAAAGGGGAGCTCTTTACCAATCTCTTTCGAACCCGGAAGAAAAGAAAGGAGCTTTGGGGCTCCGTCTTTATTGTATAGGCTGACATATTTACCCAACCCTCTTAAAGCCAAACCAAGGGCAAGCATGGAGCCAATTGCATCGCCATCGGGGTTTTCATGGGAAGTAATCAAAAACCGCTTGCCTGCTTGAATAAGCTTTATAACACTCTCTAGGTCACTCACCTTTTACCTCTTTTAAAAGCCTCTCTATCTTCCAACCCTCATTTAGAGAGGAATCGAACTCAAACCTGAGATTTGGGATCTTCTTTAGGTGAAGTCTTTTAGAAAGCTCCCTCTTTATAAAACCAGATGCACTCTCAAGACCCGCAAGCACATCTTCACTGTTTACCCTATCACCGTCCATAACGGTAAAAAACACACGGGCAAAGCTTAAGTCATCCGCAAGATCTATTCCCGTAAGGACAACAGAGCTTATACGAGGGTCCTTAACCTCCCCTCTTAGGATCATCTGAGAAATCTCCTTTAATATAAGGTCACCAACCCTTGCTGCACGTTTGTATCCAAACCCCAACATGTTCTCCTAAAAATGGATAATTTCAATTTCACTGGCCAATATATGAACAGTCCCAGTAGACTCTATAAATCCCAATACCTGATCAAGAGTGGAGTTTACAAAGGGGGTTTCATTGCTAACAAAACACACCCCTATTGTCGCCTTTTTCCACAGGTCGTTTGAATCAACCTCAGCAACAGAAACGTTGTTAAACTTCGATTTAACCCTTTGAATCAAACTCTTTAACACCTGTCTCTTCGCTTTAAGGGATCTGTTACCATCCATATATATATCGATTTTAAGTACACCTACAACCAACAGCTAGAGCTCCTGTTTAACTTCCTCAAAGGTATAGAACTCAAGCCTATCCCCAACCTTTATATCGTTGAAGTCCTGGATTCCTATTCCACACTCATAACCGCTCTGAACCTCTTTTACATCCTCTTTAAACCTCTTTAGAGAAGCACATTTGCCATCAAACACAACCACTCCATCCCTTATCACCCTAACGTTATATCCTCTTACCACTTTACCGTCTGTAACCAAACATCCAGCAATTGTTCCAACCTTTGATATGTGAAAAGTAGCTTTAACCTCTGCATGACCCACAACCTTTTCCTTAATGACAGGTTCAAGAAGGCCTTCCATAGCCTTCTTAATTCTATCAACCACATCGTAGATAATCGTGTGAAGCTCTAAAGACACTTGCTCCCTTTCAGCCGCTTCAAGAGCCTTAGGATCAGGACGTACATTAAAGCCCACCACAACGGCATTTGATGCAGACGCAAGGGCTATATCGGTTTCATTTACAGCACCCACACCAGCATGTACTATCTTAACCCTGCACTTATCGGTGCTGAGTTTTGTGATAGCCTCTTTAAGAGCTTCAACAGAGCCTTGAACATCAGCCTTTATAATAAGGGGCAACTCTTTTATCTCCCCTTTTTCCAGGGACTTAAAGAGATCCTCTAGGGAAAGCTTTCTCTCCCTGGCAGCAATCTTTTGTCTCTCTTTTGTCTCCCTATAGCTTGCTATCTCCTTTGCGGTCTTCTCATCCTTAACAACATAAAACTGTTCCCCAGCAGTGGGGACCCCAGAGAGACCCATTATCTCTGCTGGCATAGATGGGCCCACTTCTTCAACTCTATTTCCTCTATCATCTATAAGTGCTCTTACCCTTCCGTAAGTCGTACCTGCAACCACATAATCCCCAACCCTAAGGGTACCTTCTTTAACAATTACAGTGGCAACTGGTCCTCTTCCCTTATCCAATTTTGCCTCTATTACAACGCCCTTTGCTCTTTTATAGGGATTTGCCTTAAGCTCTAGGATGTCAGCTTGAAGCAGGATAAGTTCCAGTAACTCTTTTATCCCTGTTTTCCTCTTAGCTGAAACCTCTGCAAAAAGCGTATCCCCCCCCCACTCCTCAGGAATGAGCCCTATTTCTGAGAGCTGCCTTTTAACCTTATCAGGGTTTGCCTCCGGTTTATCCACTTTGTTTATAGCAACCACTATCGGAACACCCGCAGCACGAGCATGGTTTATGGCCTCTATGGTTTGGGGCATAACACCATCATCTGCAGCAACAACAAGCACTACAACATCGGTTACCTGGGCACCACGTGCCCGCATAGCTGTAAAGGCTTCGTGTCCTGGGGTATCTATAAAAACCACCTTCCTTCCATCTACATCTACACTATAAGCCCCTATATGCTGAGTGATCCCACCTGCTTCCTTCTCTACCACGTTTGTGTGTCTTATAGCATCGAGAAGTGTGGTTTTCCCATGGTCAACATGACCCATTACCGTTACAACAGGAGGACGGGGAACCAGTTTATCTGGAGTATCCTGTTCTTGCTCCTCAAGGAGTTCCCTCTCTTCAAAAACATCAACGGTAACATCAAACCCAAACTCACTGGCCACAATGGTTGCCGTTTCGTGATCGATAGATTGGTTTACGGTAGCCATAACCCCAAGAGACATGAGTTTCTTTATAACCTCACTGGCTTTAACCCCCATTCTCTTGGCAAGTTCACCAACGGTTATGGATTCACCAATCTTTATGGTTCGCTTTGAGGGTTTTACCGGAAAGGGAATAACCTGAGCAGACTCATCAGCTACCTGCTGCTGAGAGGCTACCCTACCTTCTTTTCTTGCTGTAAAGTGTCTTTTTACATCTTCACCTCTTCTCTGTTGTGAAGGTACCTCGGTTTTACTCCTCTGAGATCTCCTATCCTCCACCAGGTACTCCCTTCTTCTACCTGGAAGCTTGGTTCTAAAAGCCCTTCTAAGTTCTTCCAGAGTTTCCTCATCTATTATCTCTTCCCGTTTGGGTTTAACCTTCTGGCCTTTTTTCCGAACCTTTTTCCCTTCCTCTTTTCTCCGCCCTTCTTCTTCCTCTTCAGCTTCCTCTTTTGTTTCTACCAAAACACTCGGTTTATCTTTCTTTGGCTTTGCCTCCTCTATAGAAAAAGACTCCTGCAGCTTCTCTTCTTGGTCTTCCTTTGAAGACACACTTACGGTCTTTTCAGGTTCAACCGACTTCTCCTCATCCACTACATCTACAGGTTTCTCAGAAGGAGCCTCCTCGGCAACAGACTCTCCTAGTGTTTTCAATTCCCGATATTCTGCTTCTTCATGCTCTATTTGCCCTTCAGGTTCTACTTCCTCTCCTACTGGTGGAGATTCTACAGTCTCTTCCCTAGCCGAAATCTGTCTTTCTTCATCGACTGTCTCCTCCGCTTTTTCACCTTCAGTTTTAGCCTCCTCCACAGTCTCCGTTTCAGCTTCTTCCTGCTCCTGTCGTCTCTTTTTCCTGATAATTACATTTCTTCCCCTTCTACGTTCAACAACTTCTTCCCCAGTTTCTGAACGAAACACCCTTACCTCTTCTTTAACCTTTTTTTCTTCTCCATCCAATGTCTGTGGAGAACCCTTACTTTTTACTCTCTCTTTAATTCTGTTTGCTTCTTCATCAGAAATAGAGCTGGTATGACTTCTAATAGATATACCAATCCGTTTCGCTATATCTATAACCTCTTTGTTCGATATACCTAGCTCTTTTGAGAGTTCATAAACTCTAATATTTGCCATCTTTACCGATTATACCTTTAGATAAAGTTTATCTAATTTATGCTACCTAAAAGTTTCTTATTATGCAAAGATATCTTGTAAAAGAAGAAAACTACTGGCCTTCACTGGTTTGAGTTGGAGGTTGCTCAGAAACACTCATCTTTTCAAGCTTGTCTTTAAGTGCAATCCTTGCAGCAGTCTGGATCTTTTTTGCATCTTCTATGCTTTTTAATCCAGCTGCTTTTACCAAAGCTTCAGGATCAGCAAACGCTATATCCTCTAGAGAGTGAAATCCCTCATTGTAAAGCAGGTTTGCAGTTACCTCCCCAATATTTGGAAGCGTCATAAGAAGTGAGATTACCTCCTGCTGCTCACGTTTAACCTGAGACTCGGTCTTTATATCGATCTTCCAATCGGTAAGCTTAGAGGCAAGCCTTACATTCTGTCCTCTTCTCCCTATGGCAAGAGAAAGTTGGTCATCATCTACTATTACCTCCATGGACCTGTTGTTTTCATCTATAATAACTTTACTGACCCTGGCGGGAGAAAGCGCATTGCACACAAACCTTGCAGGGTCTGAAGACCACGGAACTATATCAATTTTCTCTCCCTTTAGCTCCTGAATGATGTTTTGAACCCTTGACCCCTGCATTCCAACACATGCCCCCACGGGGTCAACATCCGGGTCATTGGAGGCAACAGCGATTTTGGTACGACTACCGGGATCTCTTGCTATTGCTTTTATCTCAACTATCCCCTCGCTGATTTCAGGGACCTCTGCCTCAAACAGCCTTTTTACAAAATCTGGATGCGAACGTGATAGTATAAGTTGGGGTCCTCTTTTTGTTTCCTTTATGTCTATAAGCACAGCCCTTATTCTCTCTTTTGGTCTGTAGTACTCCTTTGGAACCTGGTGTTCTGGTGGAAGAATGGCTTCTGTTCTTCCTATATCCACTATTACGTTCTTTCTCTCTATTCTCCTTATTATCCCACTTATCAGCTCACCCTTGCGGGTTTTAAACTCCTCTAGTATTACCTTACCCTCTGCTTCCCTAAGCTTCTGAAGTATTTTCTGTTTTGCATTCTGTATTGCAATTCGCGTAAAATCCGGATTGATCTTAATCCCTATTGAATCCCCAAGCTCAACATCGGGATCAAGCTTAACTGCTTCTTCCATACTGATCTCAACATCCGGGTTATTAACTTTTTCCACAACGGTTTTAAATTCAAATATCTCAACCTCACCTGTTTCCTCGTTATAACGTACTTCAAGCTCCTTTGTCTTACCCTCCATTCTAAAAAGCTTATGCGCAGCAGAAAGCACAGCCTCCTCAACTGCTCTAATAACGGCTTCTCTTTCTACCCCCTTGTCCTTTGTCACAGAATCTATAACACGACTTAGCTCTGTTACAGCCATATTCTTCCTCCTGCTAAACTAAAACTCCACTTCCAAATTTGCCCTTTCAATTTCCTCAAAGGGAATGGAGCATCTATTCTTTCCCACCTCTATATAGACAGAGTTGTCCTTAAAATCGAGCAATTTTCCTATGAACAACTTTTTCTCACCAGTAGGAGTTCTTGTTTTGATTTTAACCTTTTTCCCCCTAAACCTCTTAAAATCCTCCGGTTTCTTAAGAGCCCTGTTAAGCCCAGGGGAAGAGACCTCAAGGGTATAAGGTCCAGGGATAAAGTCGTATATGTCAAGTAAGGTACTCAATTCCCGACTGAGTCTTGTGCAGTCACCTATGGTTACTCCTCCCTCCTTATCTATAAAGATCCTAAGAACCCCACCTTTTCCCCCTTTTCTGTACTCTATATCAACAAGCTCAAGCCCCTGTTCCAGAATAAGGGGATTAAGTATTTCCCTTACACTCTCAATAATCCTTTCCTCTAATAAATCCATACTGCTTTCAGCCCCCTAAAACATTAAAAAAGCGGATTGGAAATCCGCTTCGCTTTAAATTTTACCAAAAACCCAAAGGGAGGGCAAGTAAGAAGGTAAACAAAAGCAACAGAACTTTCAAAACTGCAGATATACAGTATTCAATAATCTATTGAAAAATCTTCTAAAATATTCTTAAATATAAAAAAACTGGCAAAGAAAAAAGGAGTGTTTAGATATGCCCAAAGACATAGATATGAAAATTGAACGGAAAAAGCCTTTTAATCCGGAATGGTATCTTAAAGAAAAAAGAGAAAACTGGGTTTTACCTCTTATCTTGAAAGACAGAGCCGAGAAGTTTCCCGAAAGGCCTTTTCTTCAGTATCAAAATGAGAGACCCCTTACCTTCAAAGAGGTAAACACCCTAGCCAACAAAATAGCAAATGGTTTAATTGAACTTGGTATAAAGAAAGGAGACAGAGTAGCAGTTCTTCTTCCCAACTCCGCCGATTACGTACTTATCTGGTTTGGAATACTAAAAGCTGGAGGCATTATGGCTCCCGTCAATACGGCATATAAGATGGATTTTCTTCAATACATAATTGACAACTCAGACTCAAAGGTTCTTTTCGTTGCAGATGAGTACCTAGATAGAATAGCCCCTATTCAGGACAGGATACCACAGGTTGAGAAGATAGTTGTTTGGACAAAAGATGGCTCAAAAGATTTTCAAAACAGAGGGGTCAATCTAAAACCTCTTATCCCGTATGTAGATTTCCTGGATAACTCATCCCCAAAGGAACCAGACGTTGAGGTAAGATTTATTGATATAGCCAGATTGATGTATACCTCCGGAACCACAGGAAGGTCAAAGGGAGTTACAAAGTCACACGCTGCAGATTACTACAGCGCCAGAGGATACGTTGAGATAACAGAGACTAGAAAAAACGATGTTCTGTTTACCTGTCTTCCTCTTTTTCATTCAAATGCCCAGGTTCTTTGTGTTTACCCGGCCTTAATAGCCGGAGCTAAGGTCGTAATATATGAGAGGTTCAGTGCCTCACAGTTCTGGCACTGGATAAAAGAGTCTGGTGCAACGTTATTTAACTCACTTGGAGCCATGAGCTACTTTCTATGGCGACAACCTCCTGTTCCTGAAGAGAAAGAACACAGGGTAAGACTTGCCCTTATATCCCCTGCACCACACGATATGCTTAAAGACTTCATGAAAAGGTTTAATCTAAAGATCCTAGAAGGATACGGTCTTACAGAAACCGGAGTGGTAACATACATGCGCCCGAATGAACCGTTTCGTATAGGTTCCTGCGGCAAGGAGGCACCAGGATATGAGGTGAAAATAGTGGATCCAGAAACCGACGAAGAACTGCCAAGGGGCAAGGTTGGAGAAATCGTGGTTAGGCCTAGAATCCCAAACATCATGCTCTACTACTACCACAAAATGCCAGAAAAAACGGTCCAGGACTTTAGAAACTTCTGGTTTCATACCGGTGATGCAGGGAGAATGGATAAGGACGGATACGTGTATTTTGTAGACAGGGTAAAGGATTATATCAGGAGAAGAGGAGAAAACATAAGCTCATTCGAGGTTGAAAAAATAGTTTGCCAGCACCCGGCTGTACTTGAAGCAGCGGCAGTTGGAATAAAGTCCGGCGAAGGCAAATTTGCAGAAGATGAAGTAATGGTGGTGATTGTAAAAAAACCTGGTCAGGATGTAACGCCAGAAGAGATAATAAAACACTGTGAAGAGAGGATGCCTTACTTTATGATACCCAGGTTTGTAAGATTTGTTGACTCACTCCCAAAAACCCCTACAGAAAGGGTGCAAAAACACATCCTCAAAGAACAGGGAGTAACAGCTGATACCTGGGATATGCAGAAGGCAGGATACAAGATAAAAAGGTAATTTAGAAAACCTCTTGGACTAGAAATAAACCAGGCCTAGTTCCTTCTAAGTGAGGAGACGGATGGGTGTTTTTAGTAAAATCCTAAGAGCTTTAAGTCTGGATACCGCATTCTACGAAGAAATAGAAAAAGATACAGAAGCCACAGGTGAAGCGTTTATAGTGGTTGTCATAGGAGGGGTCTGCAGTGGAATTGGACTTATGGGAATTCTGGGGGTAAGGGCTGCAATAGCCGGGCTTGTATCAGGGGTTATTGGCTGGTTTATATGGAGTCTTGTTATATTCCTTATAGGGGTAAAAGTATTTAAACACACCTCTGATCTTGGAGAACTCCTTAGAACCTTGGGATTTGCCTACTCCCCAAGTGTCTTTGCTATACTGGGGCTTATTCCTAAAGTAGGTACAGCCATATACACCGTCACAACCATCTGGTACCTTTTAGCATTCATTGTAGCTGTAAAGCAATCCCTTGACTGTGAAACCGGAAGGGCAATCTTTATATCACTTATGGGTTTTATCATTTACTGGTGCTTTCGTATAGCATTGTTACTTGTATAAGTGCCAATCTAAACACCTTTAAAAGACTTCTTTAATCTGGCAAAAAGCTCTTCTAGCTCCTTAATCTCGGATTCCGTAGTTGTTTTTTTAAATCTTATAGCCATGTACCTATCTGTAAGCTCCTTAAATACGGCTAGTTCTTTCACTCCGCTTCTTACCACCTCCTCAGCAAACTCTCTAGGTGTTAGAAAGTCTGATTTAACAAATCCCTTCTTAGAGAGCAACAAAAGCGCCTCTCTGTATATAACCGTAGCTTTCTTTTCAGATCCCCTGTTTCGAAACCAAAACATACCAGAAGCCCTATAAGGTCTAAATGCTATAAAGGCCCATGCAAATAGAACTAAAACCCCAGAGAGAATCAATATTTTTTTCCCCCTAGATTCAAATTTAAGATTAAATCCATTTTTAAGCTTACTCCTCTGCCACTTCCATCCAGACTGCAGCCTGTTAAAAATTGCCCTCTGATCCCGTTGGCTGAACTCCACCACATACCTACTCCACCTGTATCTTATATACTCCAGATAGGACTTTAAAAAAGATAACTCACCATTGTAAGCTAAAACACCCCCGTCATATGGGGTGGGATCGAAGGAAACCCAACCGTACTTTGGGAAAAAAACCTCTACCCATGAGTGTGCATGTCTTTCTCGTATCAAAATAAACCTCCCATGCTCATTCCACTCCCCACCCATAAATCCATTCACTATCCTTGAGGGAATCCCAGCTGACCTTAGCAAAACAACCATCGCCGTTGCAAAGTACTCGCAGTGTCCGGCTCTATTTCTAAAAAGGAACTCTTCTATTGGGAAAGCACCTTCACCTCCCTTAAGGGTAAGCGTATAGTTCATGTTTTCTGCTAGGTACCTCATAACCGAATATACCTTTTCATAGGTGTTTTTACCGGAAGCGGTTAACTTAATGGCAAGCTCTCTTACCTTACGATTTAACTGCGGAAGCTGAAGATAGCGTTTTTTTATCTGTGTGGGATAACCTCCACCATCACCCTTTAGTTCCTCTACAGAGGGTCTGCTGATATCTGAATAGGCAATATATCTTAATCTTGAAGACACCCTATTGGGAAGCATATAGGAATCATTCAAATCAATTAATTTTTCATCCATCAATCCCCGAAAACCCACAGGAGCATTTACAGCAAAAAGAACATGGGTATTTAGTGGCTCCGTTATAATCTCCTGAAACAACAATGTCTTATTCTGAACCTCCCTTACCTTTATTATGTCAGTGTGTTTTTTCCTGTGCACTTTGTAATTAAAACCACCAATCCTCCACACACTGCCATCAAACTCATCCAGAGCTATTCCCCTAATATAAATTGGCTGTGGAAGGCTTTGAAAATCCCTGTTTAGTATCCTTACCATCATAACAGGAGAATCATCAAGCTTTATTCTACCTACCTGTCCAAGCTCAACCTCCTCTGAAAACCCGCTCCTTAACAGTTGAGCTCTGGCAATACCTGACATAAAGAAACCTGTTTTTACCCTCGGCATTGACACAAAGGTTAACGCTGTAAGAACAAAAATGGCAAAGCTTATTACCAGAGTAACACACAGGAAAAGAGGGGTAATGACTTTTGAATTGTCTACACAAGATGCTTCAGTTGAGTCCCTATGCATTGTAAAGACCATCGTTGCCCAAAGAGCAACCGATATATAAACGATAAACGCAACGGCATAGTAGAGATCAACCGTAAGAATGGCCCCTGCAAGAAACTGAAAAAAGCTTAACACCTGGATTTGAACCGTATCTCTTGTGTCTTTTTTTCCCAATAGCTTAAGTATCTGTGCATAAACAAGGAAAACCAAAACGGTGTTAAAGAAGTCTCTGCCTCCCAAAAACAAAGATATAGAGACATAAAGCAGAATGCATCCCGCAAAAAACGCACTTACTTTTGGATTTAGATAGTAAGGTCTCTTAAGCCTGCTGTTAATAAAGCTTATAGCAAGCGCTATTGCAAACAAACATATGCTGACAAAATCGATATAGCCAGTTATTGAAATAGCAAAGAACCCTACAAGGGCAACAAGATGAGTAAAAAGGGTTAGAGCTTGGGATATACTCATTTAAATTCTCCGGCATACTTAAGCTCGTACTCACGAAGCACCTTTATCCTATCTCTGAGCTGAGCAGCTCTTTCAAACTCAAGTTTCTTTGCCGCCTCCTTCATCTCCATTGTAAGGTTGTTAATCAACTCAGGGATCCTCTCAACGGGAACCCCAATCAGCTCATCTTCATCAACCTCAACGGTAAGGTAATCAGCATTCTGTACTGACAGAAGTGTATCACTTACACCTTTCTCTATACTCCTTGGGGTTATACCGTTCTTTCTATTGTATTCCTCCTGTATCCTTCTCCTTCTATTTGTCTCCTCAATAGCTCTGGACATAGAAGATGTAATCCTATCCGCATAAAGAATTACCTTTCCCCTTACGTTTCTTGCTGCCCGCCCAAAAATCTGTATCAGTGAGGTCTCGGAACGCAGAAAACCTTCCTTATCAGCATCAAGCACAGCAACAAGGGAAACCTCCGGAATATCAAGACCTTCCCTTAGAAGATTTATTCCTATTAAGACATCAAACTTTCCCAATCTCAGATCCCTTACGATTCTTACCCTCTCCAGGGTATCAATATCAGAATGAAGATACTTAACCCTTATACCGAGGTCTCTATAGTACTCAGTAAGATCCTCAGCCATACGCTTTGTAAGTGTAGTTACAAGCACCCTATCCCCCATAGCGATCCTCTTTCTTATCTCTTGGAGGAGATCATCTACCTGGTTCTCAGCAGGTCTAACCTCAACCTCTGGGTCTGTAAGTCCAGTAGGACGTATTATCTGCTCAACTACCGCTCCCCTTGACTTTTCCAACTCATACGGACCCGGTGTTGCAGATACATATATGACCTGGGTTATCTTTTCTTCAAACTCGGAGAAATTAAGGGGTCTGTTGTCAAGGGCAGAGGGTAACCTAAAACCATGCTCCACAAGGGTAAGCTTCCTGCTTCTATCCCCCTCATACATGCCCCTTAGCTGGGGTATAGTCTGGTGACTCTCATCAATTATAAAGAGGGAATCCCTAGGGAAATAATCTATAAGGGTCCAGGGGGGTTCGCCAGGTTTTCGTCCGGAGAGATGTCTTGAGTAGTTTTCAATACCAGGGCAAAAACCCATGGTCGAGAGGAGCTCCAGATCGTGTTTTGTCCTCTCCTCAATTCTTTTTCTCTCCGTAACCATCCCACGGGATTCAAAATATTCTATCCTCTCTTTTAACTCCTTTTCTATACTCTTTATAGCACGAAGAAGCTTCTCACGTGGGGCAACATAGTGGGTTCCTGGGTAGATAGTTACCCTGTTAACCTTCCTAATGGACTTCCCACTTATAGGATCTACCTCCCTAATAGACTCTACCCAGTCATCAAAAAACTCTATTCTAAACGCTACAGATTCCTCATGTGATGGGAAGACCTCAACCAAATCCCCCTTTACACGAAAACACCCCCTGTAAAGATCAGAATCACTCCTTACATATTGAACCTCTGTAAGCCTTCTTAGGAGTTTGTCACGGTTTAACCTCATCCCCTCCTCAACTACGGTCAGCATTCCGTAGTAGTCTTCTGGAGAACCTATGCCGTATATACAAGATACACTTGACACTATAATCACATCCCTTCTCTCAAAAAGAGATGAGGTTGCAGCGTGTCTGAGTCTGTCAATATAGTCATTTATTGCTGCGTCTTTCTCTATATATGTATCCGTTTCAGGAATGTAAGCCTCAGGCTGGTAATAGTCATAGTAGCTTACAAAATAGTGAACAGCATTCTCAGGGAAGAGCTCTTTTAGCTCTTCATAGAGCTGAGCAGCAAGTGTTTTATTATGGGCTATAATTAAGGTAGGTCGTCCAACCCTTGCAATTACATTTGCAATTGTAAAGGTTTTTCCGCTACCGGTTACCCCAAGAAGAACCTGATGTTTGAGTCCTTTAAGAACTCCTTTTGTAAGTTTATCTATAGCTTTGGGTTGATCCCCTGTTGGAGAAAACCTTGTTTTAAGCTTAAACACATTAAAAAAATTTTAATGTAATCTAAGTTGATTGTAAACGCTAAAGAATCAGCAGTAGAGAGTTTCCCGACCCTTTATACCTCATTAATAGGACCAACCTCTTCTTCTTTTTTCCTTTATGCTGTGCAATTTTATCCTCTGCTCAGGGGTTAAAACATCCCGTATGCGAAGTAGCATATCCACCTCAACCCTTCGCAGTTGTCCTCTTATCTTTTCCACCTCATCCGTTAGCCGGAGAATATCCTCTCTCCTAGAGTTTGGGTTCCTTACCTCTTTTCTCAATTCTGCTTCCTTTTGTTTGAGGGCTCCATCAAGATTCACTATCTGATCTCTGTACTGGTAAAAGATCCTCTCAATTTTCTCTATCTGATCCTGTTTAAGGTCAAGCGCCTCAACAACCTTTGGATTCTTCCACCATTTACCCCTTAACTCCTTACCATAGACCTTAGGAGCTATACAAGAAATCACAATTATTATAAGAAAGAAGCCAAAAACACTTCTCAAGTTGCTATCCCTCCTTACCCTCGCTTTTTTCATTCCATAGACCGTAAATATAGAGTAAATCCAGAGTTTCACTTGAGAGGTCATTTTCAAGCTCAAGAAGTATCTTATCATCCTCTATATCCTTCTCTGTAATAACCACATCTGACTTTGAATGCTCAAAAAAGCTAAAAACCAAAAAAGCAATTAAGGAAACCAGCACTAAAGCTACGGAAGCAATCCATCTTATCTTCAGGCTCTTTATAAGATCCACCAGAGAGAAACCCTCTTTTCTTTCCTTATCGACTCTATTCCAGAACCTTAAGATAAAGTCACCCCTGGGCTCTATTTCTTCCCACATATCAAGAACCTCCCAAACCTCTTTTGACTGCTTAAAGAGCAAGCTACAGTCACTGCAGTCTTTTACATGCTCCTTGACCCTGCCTATCTGGTCAGGAGTTAGGTTCGGATACTCAAGTATAAACTCCTTAATATCTTTACAACTCATGGCCCCTTTACCTCTTTTCTTAAATAAGGTTTTAGTTTCTCAATTAACTTCATCCTACCCCTATGAACATAGGCCTTTACAGCACCTGGTGTACACCCAATGATCTCTGCTACCTCCTCGTAGGGAAGCTCCTCGTACTTGCAAAGGATAATAGCCATCCTTTCCCTGGGAGGCAAGGATCTTAAGGCATCAAAGATAAGGTCTTTTACCTGTTTTCTGAAAACAACATCGTATGCACTGTGACCACTTTGGTCCTGTACCTCACCTGTACTCTGATAAATCTCATCCAAGCTTACGTTGTTTTCCCTACCTTTGGACTTGATCTCCGTAAGACAAACGTTGGTAGCGATTTTATATAGCCATGTCGAAAACTTGGCATCGGGTTTGTACCGTTTCACGGAACGATAAACACGTAAAAAGACTTCCTGAGCCAAATCCTCAGAGGTTTCCCTGTTGTTTGTAAACCTGTAGATGTAGTTTAGCACCCCTCTGTAATGTCTCCTCATGAGCTCACTAAAAGCAGTTTCATCCCCTGATTTCACCTTATTAATGAGTTCAATATCTGTATCAGTACACATACCGTTTCAACTTTCTATCGTTAGTAATAACTACACAGAAAAAAAAAGGTTTCATCCCTAAGGCTTTCTTAAACCTTAAGAAAAGCCCCAGTATATACTAACCCCGGAGCAAACAAAAGCAACCAAGCCCTAACAGAGCATTTTATGCGTTTCTTGACAACCTCTAGCGGCTTTGGTTTCCTTTTAATTGACTACGAAATGAGCAAACAGGGATTTGTATACCTTATAGGTGCTGGCCCCGGAGATCCAGGGCTTCTTACCATAAAAGGGAAGGAATGCCTAGAGAAAGCCGATGTTTTAGTTTACGACTACCTGGTTAATCCCTCCCTTCTTCAACTTGCCAAAAAGGAAGCAGAAAAGATATACGTGGGGAAAAAGAACAACCCAAAGAGAGTATCCCAAGAAGAGATAAACAAGATACTTATAGAAAAGGCAAGGGAAGGAAAAATCATTGCTAGGCTTAAAGGTGGGGACCCTTTTATCTTTGGAAGAGGAGGAGAAGAAGCCGAAGAGCTTTCAAGACATGGGATACCCTTTGAAATAATCCCCGGGGTAAGCTCTATCTCAGCTGTCCCTGCCTATGCAGGAATCCCTATCACCCATAGAAACCTTACCTCCTCCTTTGCCGTAATAACAGGCCATGAGTATCCGGAAAAGGAGAAATCCAGCATACCATGGGAAGCACTGTCCAAAATAGAAACACTGGTTCTTCTTATGGGGGTAAGGAGATTAGAAGGAATTATAAAGAAGCTTATAGAACACGGAAAACCTCCAGATACCCCTATTGCAGTAATAACATGGGGAACACTTCCAAGGCAAAAAACCTTTACAGGAACCATTGGAGAAATTAGCCTCATGTTAAGGGAGGAGAGCATAAAGCCACCTGCTGTTATCGTAATTGGAAAGGTTGTAAACCTAAGGAGCATAATAAACTGGTTTGAGACAAAACCTCTTTTTGGTAAGAGAATTCTCGTTACAAGAGCCAAAAAACAGGCAGGCCTTCTTTCAAGGCTACTAAGTGAAGAGGGAGCAGACGTTATAGAGTTTCCAACCATTGAGATTACCCCTCCTGAAAGCTGGTCTGAGCTGGATAGAGCTATAGAAGACCTTGGTAACTACGACTGGATTGTATTTACAAGCGTAAACGGGGTTCTTTTCTTCTTTGAAAGGCTAAAGGCCCTAAAGAGAGACATAAGGGATCTTAAAGGCATAAAGATTGCTACCATAGGAGAGCAAACGGCTAAAGCAGTACGTGAGCTAGGAATACACGTTGACATTGTACCCGAGGACTTTAGGGCAGAGGGTATAGTGGAGAGCTTTAAAAGCATAAACATCGAGGGGAAAAAAATACTTATTCCCAGGGCAAAGGAGGCAAGAGAAACCCTACCTGCTGAGCTCTCCAAAATGGGGGCAAGGGTTTACATAGCTCAAGCCTACCAGACAAGGATTCCACAATCTCTGGAATTTGCAGAAAAGATTAACACCTTACTACTTGAGAAGAAAATAGATGTTATAACCTTTACGAGTCCTTCAACCGTAAGAAACTTCCTGTCAATACTCGGTAACGATAAAATCGCTCTGCTAAACTCAAAAATCGCATGCATAGGCCCTGTTACAGCAGAGTATCTGCGTGGTCTCGGTATCGAACCCCATATAATCTGCAAAAAAAGGTATACGATAGAAGAGCTTGTAAAAGAGATTGTAAGTTATTTTAGAGATTCGTCAGGATATCCAAAAAACGTATAAGGTCAAATATTCCACAAAATCTAAACAAGCTTGCAAGGTTTTTAATACTTATCCACAGGCTTTAAGATAGCTTATAAACACACCTTAAGTGCCCTTTTAGTAATAACTCTTAACCATCGGGTAACAATTTAGATTCAGAAAGGACATAGAAAACGCCAAAGACAACCCTTTAAGAGGCCATTTTTTCTGGCAAATACGATAAAAATCATGTAAAATCAATAAGTTACATGAAGAAACAAGAAAGTGCTTTCAAACAGGTTTCATGTGAAACCGAACTTAAAATTAAAGATTAAGGTTTTACATTCACAGGGATCAATGATATCATAAACGGCAAACATGCCCAGGTTTCCTGTAAAACAAGAGAGCATAAAAAACCAGATAGCCATAATCACCGGTTCTGATTACAAACACATTACAAAGGTTCTTAGGTTAAGACCAGGCGATGAGATCACGCTTTTTAATGAAGATGGTATAGAGTACACAGGAAGGATAGAAGAGATAGGAACAAGGGACCTAAAGGTCATCATATTAAGCTCAAGGTGTGTAAAAACAGAGTCAAACCTTAACATAACCTTGATCCAGGGCATCCCCAAGGGAGATAAGATGGACCTTATAGTGGAGAAGGCCACCGAGCTTGGTGTAAAAACCATAATACCTGCAATAACGGAAAGAACACAGATAAGAAACACAGAAAAGCTAAAAAGATGGCAGAGAATCGCAATTGAGTCTTCAAAACAGTGCAGAAGAACCACCCCCCCCATAATACTTGAGCCAAAAGGCTTTAACGAAGCAATAAATATCAGTCATCAAAGTGAGTTAAAGCTCATTTTTTATGAAAAGAATGATGATTCTTTAACAAATATAATCAATAATCTCACACAACTACCTGTAAATATTACAATTTGTATCGGCTCAGAAGGGGGATTTTCAGAAAAAGAGGTGGCAATTGCTAAAGAAAAAGGGTTTACCCCAGTAGGTTTAGGCCCCAGAATACTTAGAACAGAGACAGCAAGTATAGTGGCTGTCTCAATCCTTCAGTTTGTATTTGGAGATATCGGAACCCGGGGCTAAACCTATTTTCTGGTTAGCTTCGTAAGCTCTACTAACCTTTTCTTCTTTTCACTCCTTAACCTATTATACTCTTCCTCTTCGATATCTCCGGACTCAAATCTGTTATCAAGCTCTGCAATTTCAAGTATTAGCTTTTGTCTCTCTTTCTCTGTGTTCTCAGAAGAGACTTTACCTGTGGTATCTTCTCCCCTTTTTCTGTACAGGGAGTATCCCACTCCTATTCCCAACATCACACAGAAAACCAGAACCGCTATCCATTTAAGAGACCCTGCATCCACGTAAAAATAGGGTCTCTCTATCTTAATCTTAATTCTGGTTCCCGACTTAAGATTAGAGCCAACCCATTTAAGAAACCTCTTATCTCCAACCTGCACGGTGCCTGCCTCAGAAAGCCCTTCTACCTCTACCCTTTCTCTACCCAGTTCCGGAATTAAAACCAGAAAGCTAAGTGTAGGATAATCCATTGTTCTCCCGATAAAGGCTGATCTCCCTTTAAATGGAACGCTGTATACATACACAACCCTTCTTATACCAGGTTCAAGGCCCTGAGTGTCTATAAATCCCCACTCAGTTCTTACAACCCCCTCAGGCTCTAGACCGTGAAGGAATCTAACCTCACTTGCGTTTCCTGGCAAGCTAAACCTTAAAACCTCTCTTCTACCATCTTCCAGCTCCCTGTTCCCAATGTAGAAGTAGTTGCTTCCATTATGAAAAGTCAAAAGCTCTGCAACCGATACAACCTTATTAGAGACCTCAAGAATCATATGACCCGAGTTTATGCTTATGTCACTATCGCTGCTTGTAGTTTCATACACCGGTAGATCCAGTACCTTTGAATTCTCTTCAGGATAAAAAACCATCCTGTCTGTTACATACACCATTCCCTTGTAGTTAATTGATAGAGAATAAGCCCGATTCCAGGGAAGCCCTTTAAAAAGGAAGTTGCCATTAGCATCGGTTGTGGCTTCTTCTTTATTAACAGGGCGATCCCCCATGTAATATGTAAGAACCACCTTTGTATTCCCCAAAGCACTACCAGTGGTTTTGTTTACAACCTTTCCCCTGATCTCCCCACTCTCGGCACCTGAAACAGGGGACTTAAAGGATAGTATGTAGTCAGCAATTAATACCGCTTCCTCAGGGGAAACAGCCATATTTGGCATCGGAGGAAAACCCTCATTTACCGGAATCTTTCCCCTGGAGCTATAGATTTCCTGAGGATTTTCTACCCACTTTATTACCTCTTCTCTGCTGTATCTGCTCCCAACCCCCTTTAAATCCGGACCGATAAATATCCCTCTTCCTATAGTATGGCAGTTAGCACATCTGTTCTTTATAAAGAGTTCCCTACCGTTTAACGCAGGCTCAAAGGAGCCTTCCTGTGCATAGGTACATAGAGGAAAAGTCTCTATTAAAAACAGAAACGGCATAAAAGAGATAAGTATATTAACCAGAAACCTCTTTAGCATGCTCACTTAACCTATTCCCACAGAAGGAACAAAATACATCACCTGTCCTAACCTGCTTCCCACAATCTGGACATTTTAAATCTGAAAACCTGCTTCTGCGCACCCTAAGTATTTCCTCTTCGATCTCATCCACCCCACCTTGTCCTCCAACATCTTTTACCCGATTTCCTTCTTTATCTTTTTCCCAACCCTGAGCTGTCTCTTCGATCTCCTTTAAGACCCTAGCAGCTCTGATTTTATATTCATTTAGAAGCGTATCATAATCTTCCTTAGATAGCTTACCCAGTTCATAGTCAAGCTCTATCTCTTTTAAGGCGCTGTAGAGGTTTTCCTTCTCCAGGTGAAGCTCCCTTAGTTTTCTCTCCAAAGGATTAAGGGAAGGTTCAGGGTCTTCCGTCCAGTTATCATCTTCATACCTCCTGAATAAAGGGAGCAGAATAAGAAAACTGATACACAACACGAGAACAAGTGTAAATACCTTTTCCATATATTTTCGATCCAGCTAAATCAGATTTTTACAGTTCCGTTTTTTGAAACCTCTACACTGTACCTTACAATCTCCTCTCTTCTTTCACTCATACGCGGCCAGATGGATATAACCGCTCCAAGAACAACCACCCCACCTCCAGCCCATATCCAGCTTACCATAGGGTTTATAAGAACCCTAAATGTTGCCTTCCCTTCTGAATCGAAATCGGTGAGGATAATATAGAGGTCTTCTTTAAAAGTTGAACGAAGTGCTACTTCCGTTTCCTGGTTAATCTCTCTGTTTCCCTCAAACCTATATACGTTTTTCTCAGGTGCCATCTCGTCTATTTTCTTATCAGAGTTATAAACGGTAATCCTTGCAGCAGTTACATGTTTTGATCTGGTCGTATACTGGTTAAGCCCTTCAAACCTCAAAGTGTAGTTACCCACACTCATTGACTCACCAGCTCTAAGGGTTGCTTCCTTTTGAACAACAAAAGAGGAGGATGCAGTTATCCCTATAACTATCAAAACCACACCAAGGTGAACTATGTATCCACCGTATCTTCTGCGGTTCTTTGAAACCATCTTTACAAGAGATACCAAAGGGTTTTCCCCTCTTCTAACACGCACCCTAACCCCTCTTATAAACTCCAAGAAAACAGTTGCAACTACAAACGCACACAAGCCAAATGACAGAAGAGGAGTTATCTCTCTTATTCCTCCAATAAACAAAGCTAGCATCACCAGAATACAGAGAACCACAGGATAGGAAAAGTTACGAATCAGGTTCTCTTTTGAAGCCTTTCTCCAGGATATAAGCGGACCAACTCCCATAAGAAGTATCAATATAAGCCCTATTGGAACATTTACCCTGTTAAAATAGGGTGGGCCAACGAGAATCTTTTCCCCTCTAACAACCTCTGAAACTATAGGAAAGATGGTTCCAAGAAACACCGAAAAAGCGGCACCGAGAAAAACAATGTTGTTAAAGAGAAAGGCACTTTCCCTTGAGAGAATGGAGTCAAAACGATTTTCACTCCTTAGGGAATCAAGCCTTAAAACAAACATCAGAAAGGAAAAAACCAGTACAAAGCCGATAAACACAAGAAAATAAGGACCAATATCAGACTGTGCAAAAGAGTGGACAGAAGATACTATTCCGCTCCTTGTTATAAAAGTTCCAAAGAGCGCAAAGAAAAACGTAATTATAATAAGGAAAACGTTCCACTTCTTTAGCATCCCCTTTTTCTCCTGAATCATAACAGAGTGAAGAAAAGCGGTAGCGGTAAGCCATGGCATAAAGGCAGCATTTTCAACAGGGTCCCATGCCCAGTATCCACCCCATCCAAGCTCCAGGTAAGCCCACCTTGCTCCCAGTATAAGACCGATACCAAGAAAGGTCCAGGAAAGGATAGTCCACTTTCTAGACCCCTTAATCCACTCATCCCCCATACTGCCGCTAAGAAGAGCTCCCATGGCAAATGCATACGGAACAGTAATACCCACGTACCCAAGATATAGAGAAAGGGGATGTATGGCCATATAGGGATTCTGAAGCAGAGGGTTAAGCCCTCTTCCATCTTCCAGAGCAAAGGGAAGCCTCTCAAAAGGACTTTCAACAAAGGCTAGCAGATACACAAAAAAAGAAGAAACAACCGCAATTGTTCCCAGTATATAGGGCATAAGCAATCTATCTTTTTTCCTGTGGTAAACAACAACAAGCGCCATGTAGATGGATAGAATCCAGGCCCAGAGAAGAAGGGAACCTGCCTGTCCAGCCCAGAAAGCTGTAATCGTATAAAACGTTGAGAGGTCCCTGCTTGTGTTAGAGGCAACGTACTTTAAACTAAAGTCTCGTGTAAGAAGCGCATAGACCAAAGCAGATGAGGAAACGGTAAGCAAAAAAACTACACCAAAGGCTCCATTTTCAGCGCTTCTTACAAACTCCCTTCTTCCAGTTCTTGCTCCTATAAAGGAAGCAACTGCTACATAAACGGAAACAAAGAAGGCAAGGGTAATAGAGACAGCTCCAATCTCTACCATATCAGGTATTCTCCTTCTTATTCTTTAGCAACTCATCTGCACTTTCATACTTAGTTGGGCACTTAGCCAGAAGCACGTTTGCAAAGAATACGTTTTCCGGAGAGTACTTCCCCTCTACTATTGCCTCTACCCCATCCCTAAAGATATCTGGAACCACACCCTTATATCTTACCTCTATGGTCTCATTCCCATCAGATATTCTAAACCTAAGCCCGCCATCTTCTTCCTTCTTTATAGAACCGGGAACTACCTTGCCAGAAACCCTTACTTTTTCCCTGTAAACAGAGGGCATCCTCTCCTTTAGCTCAGTTACCGTAAGATAGTAAACCTTTGCCTCCTTTACCCCCCCATACACAAGATATGAAAAAACGAGAAGAACAATGCCGATTGCTATGGCTATCTTTCTGTTTTTCATTCCTTCTCATACCTCCTCTCTTCTTCGAGAGACCTCTTAAGGACAACCAATTCCCTTCTTAGGTTCTTAACCTTTCTTATCAGGCCATACACGTATGCAAAAAGACCAATCCAACATACCACATGAGCCCAAAAGAGATAACTCAATATCAGACCCCCTTCTTTAAGAATAGAATCTCATCCTTTATGTTTTCGACCTCAAGCCTTCCCTTAAGCAAAAGGAAAAACAAAAGCGTAAAGGTAATTATATTGATTAAAAGAGCAACCATCATATCAGGAGCAATTCCCCCTCCCCTCCCTCCAAAAACCACAGGGGAAATCCCCCTCATAAGCCTTGCAGATGCGTATACCAAAGGAAGATCAAGAAATGCTATTATTGCAAAAACGGCTGCAAACTTTGCCCTTTTAACCTCGTTTCCGATGGTAGAGCGAAGTATAAGATAAACAACATATAAGACCCAGAGGATAAAGGTGGTTGTAAGCTGTGGGTCCCATGTCCACCAGGTTCCCCATATGGGCTTAGCCCATATGCTTCCTGTTATAATGGTAAGTGTTAAAAATAAAACCCCTATCTCAGCGGATGAGTAAGCAAGAATATCCCAGACCCGCTTCTCCGTTCGCAGGTACTGAATGCTTGCAACAAACACAACCAGAAAAGCCAAAGTAGCAGCCCATACTGTGCCCATATGGAAGTAAAAAATCCTCTGAATGTCACCCATCACCTTTTCGGTTGGGGCGTATATAAAGGCGGAATAAAGGGAGGCAAGCATACCGATAAATGTCAAACCAAAGAGAAACTTCATTCCTTTAGACACACCAAATACACCTCAGAAAGATTGATTGCAGATAACACAAAGATTATATCGAACGAAACCCAAAATTACAAAAACCCCCTAGATTACCCCACGCGCCCTAAGATCCCGGATTACCACAAAGATATAGAGGATAAAGGAAAAAGCAATTAAGATTCCACCAAATGTAATGGAAACCACAAGTGTAATAGGGGTCAATTTAAAAATAGCCACCATTATTAAAACCAACCCCAAGATATTAAGGATGCAGGCAAACCTTATAAGTCCTTCACCTCCATTGCCCTTACTCATTAACTTTCCATGCCTCCTTTGGATGCGGTGAAACATGACAGTCCGCTCCAAAACAGGACTGTTTATTCGCCTCTAAATCTTTAAGATACTCCTTGTGCTCATCAACGTCTTGAAAGGATCTAACAGGGCCATGACAATGAAGACATACCTGGTTGTTATAAGTACCCCTTAATTTAATAGGTGTTTCATAACCCACTATGTAATATGACCATATATGCCTAATTCCCGAAAACTTTGCAGCTAAGTTTCCAAAGATACCGTATTCACTGTGGCACTGAAAACACTGATTATCCGCTATCCAGCGATACTGATAATGAAGGGCTGCAATCGTTTCACTATCAGGGTCTATAAGATCGCTAACATAGCCATTCATTACATGACACGAGTTACAGAAGCTAACCGTTTTAGACTCCTCAAATGCAACACCAAAGTACACCAAGTATGCGATCGGAGAGAAAAGTACAAGGGCTATTAAAAGCAACCACTTTGAGGTTGAATCATCAACAATGCGTCTACCTCTTCTAAGGAAAAGCACATAGGCTATAAGAGCTATGGTTAAGGCACATAAAACGATAATCATCCAGTTTATAAACCCAATACTGGCACCCGGTTCCTGTAGCTGCCCCAACCCCTGAGCAAGCACAGATTGAGGCAACCCTACTCCTCCTTTAAGCATGACTTAAAGTCCTTATCCTGCTCCTTTTCATACTTCAAACTGGTTAGATACGCTATGAGCGCCTCAAATTCCTCATTCGTTCCCTTAAACCTCTTTCTGTATTTCTTTTTTGCTTTTCTAGCACACTCAGGCTCATCCTTAAAGTACTTTCTTGGATCCTTAAGGAAAACCATAAGCCACTTTGCATCTCTTGTCTTACCAATATCTGAGAGGTCACCACCAGATTTCTGGTCTTCTTCTTCCTCCTCTTCACCAGCTTTGATCTCTATACCCTTTGCCCTAGCAAATTCCTCTTTCTCTCTTTCGATTTCCTTTGCCTCAGCATTTACCGTATGGCAGGTATAACACCTCTTCTCTATAAAGACCTTACGCCCTTTTGTTATCAAATCCGCATCCTGCCCAAAGACCTTCCCTCCTGAAACAAGGATTGTAACTAGTAGGAAAACAACCCAAAGAATTTGTCCCATGTTATATACCTCCTCCAGTTAGCTTTATCCACGGTTTCATGACAGGTAATACAGAGCTTGTTACCACTAACAGGTAATCTTAGATAAACTTCTTTCTTAGCTTTTGATTTAACCTCCACATTAATCCTTTCCCTAATATCAGGAAGCACAACAAGCCTTACAAACATCCTGTTCCTTTCATCAACATCCGCTTCGTAAACCATCCTGTCCTTTATAACTCCCCTTGGATGAGGATCATGACAGGTAAAGCATGCAATCTTTCCGTTCTCATCCCCGGGAAGGGGGTTTGCATCCTTTCCCTCGTGTTCCTTTACCCCCGCGTGTTCGAGCTCTTCATGACAGCCAAGACAATTCTCTGAGGGAAGATCAACCAAGAAGTACGTGGGGCTTTTCTCACCCTCTTTGGGAACCTTTGTATGACAATCCAGACACACAAACTGATCCTCTATCATCTCCTTATGGGGATTTTCCTCATCCTGGGCAAGAGACCCAGGTGAGATTAGAACAATAACAAAAAATACCACAAACAATCTACCTTTCATATCCACCCTCTAGATGACACTTTTCACAGAAAGACCTAAGTTCATGACAGTTTCCACAACTCCTTGGATCCGCTCTTGCCTCGATTCCATGGATAAACCTAAAGTTTCTGTCATGAAAGCGCCTTGTAGGAAGGTCCCTTCTCTTGTGACAATCCTCACAAAACCTAGGGCTGTGACAGCTCTCACAGTCCTCTACATTCGCTTTGGAATAAACTGCGTGCTTTGCCATCCAATCGAAGTTATGATTTGCTGGCTGAACCTCCCGTACGTTAAAGTGGCAGATACTGCACCTCTCGGGAGCTATGTTACCCCGCTTGGGGTTGAAATGACAAAAATGACATGTCTCTTTTCCCGGAAAGAAAGAAGCTTCAGAGATCTTTATCATCCTCTCTTCCTCTGCTTCCTCAATACCTACCTCCATAGGGTGGCAGACAAAACAGCCAAAGCCCTCTTTTTCAAACACTTCCCTATGCACCTCGTGAGAAAAGGTATCTTGAATCCTCTGCGGTCTGTTTGCCTTCCATCCCCACCCCACCTCTCTATCCTGGGAGAGGCATCCGTATAGAACGACCCCAAAGAGAACAAGGATACAGAGACTAAGCGATCTCATTCATTCCTCGAAAAATAGTAGTTTATTCCAAGATTTATTCTGATATCCCTTTTAAAATCAGGATTGCTATTTACCTCAAGCTCAGACCTTAACAGGAGATTGCGAATTAAAAGATACTGAACTCCTGTTATGTAACTAAAGGCATCTCCATCCTGATCCGTTACCTTTTTAAAATGGGCGTAAGCAAAGGCAAAGTGAATATTAAGCCCTCTTAATATCTCCTCGGAAACCAAAAAATTAAAACCCAAAGCCCTGTCATCCTTTCTTCCATCAATAAAGTAAAACCTCTGAAAAGCCTTAAGGCCTAACTGGCGCCACAAGTCCCATATAAATCCCAAGCGTAAGATATGTCCACTGGTAGATACACCTTCAGTTATATCGTAGCTGGTAAAAGAATAGCTTGAGGAAACCTCAAGAAAGCTGGTTGGTATATACGTAACCCCAAACCTTGCCTCGTGAAGTCGGCTTACGGAAAAAAGATCAAATATTGCATCCTGAAGGAAATCATTTCTATCATCATCTGGTTTGTAGGTATCATACTCAAGATTGAGATGAAGTACGCTCAAGGGGGTAAAACCTACCCCCAGGGTAAAGAGAGAGAGGTTTTCCTGCCCCATATCAAACTCAACACGGCTGTATACATCTGCAGACCTGGTAAAGGGTAACACCCTGCTGAAAGAAAAACTGAGAAAGTGTCTGGGTGAGAAGTCATCTGAATCAAAGAGCTCGTATCCAACTGATAAAATAGAGCCAAGTAGCCTATCGGATATAAGCTTGAATCCAAAAACGGAAAAACTCTTTAGGGGTTCCTCGGGATCAGGTTGGGAATCCCTATCCTGGTATCCACCGTAAGCTACAAGCCTTATTCCATCTATAGGGCTTATTCTAACAAGCCCTCCATCAAGCAAAAACAGGTTTGTGCTTTCCACAACAAGCTGTCTCCCAAGACGTATCTCAAAGGTTCTGGCTCTATTGGTAAACTCAAAAAAAGCATTGTAAACATCAAAGGTTCTGTCCTCACCACCAAGAACCTCTCTTCCCCTAAGGAAGGTATTAAAAAAAACCCCGTCCTTTGGACTCCCAGCATTTAGCTCAAGGTACTGATAAAACGGGTGAATCTTTTTCTTCCTGCCATCAGGAACCAATATGGGAGCGTTTCCCTGAAACACTGGATAAAACTCCCCAAAAATACCTACAGTTTGGGGCAATATAACCTCTTCCTGACCATACCCCCCCATCGCAAACAGAAACAAAATTGCTGCCGTGGTAACCGCTACATTTTTTACCACTCTTCTACTCCATTATCTCCATGACATATAGGGCAACTATCAGGGCCCTCTTCTTCAACAAACTCCCTTATGTCCTCCAGTGGAAGGGCCATCCCTGTTCTGTCAACCCGGTGAATCTCAGCTATTGGGTGACAGGCAACACAATCTGAGCGCCCCCACCCACCGGGATGCTCTTCCTCCGTAAGAACCACCCCTTCGATACCCAAAAACAGGTCCCCAAAGTCCTGCCCTTCATCGTCTGCTGTTCCACACCCCCCAATCACAAGCAAAACAACAAATAGAATCAGCTTTAACCTGCTCATTATCCTCACTGAGGGCGAATTATACGCTCTTCTGGTGGAAGTGGAGGTATATGGACCTCCTCCACACCCAGTGGCTCACCGGCTATGTGACAATTGATACACGCACTCTCAGGCTGGGCTCCTCCAAGGTGGTTTTCCCCAGTAAGTGCATCACCGCTAGGGCTAACACCAAGGCTATCATGACACGATGTACACACCGAGATAACCGGAGAGGTAAAAAACGTCCTTCTTACTGTCTTTGTGGTCTCCCCTCTTATGAACTCATGGGTGGTAGAGGGCAGCACGCTTGCTCCCAAAACACCGCGTCCTGGATCCAGTATGTATGTATCAGGTAGATGGCAGGTTTCGCAATTCCGCCTGTCTCCGGGGAAACGAACCTCACTAAAGTCCGTAGCCCTTTCAAATTGATTGGGGAACACACCTCCGGGAGGGGCATAAAGCAGATATGGCTTTTTGGTAAGGTCCTCACCGGTATGGATCTTGTGAATAAAGTTCTTATAGTCAAGAGAGTTGGTAAGGGCAACCTGCCCTACAGGAGGGAGTTGCCGGCTGAGTGTATCATGTGAGGGATTGTGACATAGGGCACAGTACTCTGTGTTGTTCCTTATGTTTCCGTGAACACTAAAGTCTTTTGAGAACACCCCATGACAGGTAGAGCATCTCTCATCATCAACAACCCTTCGTCTCGGCGTGGGCTCAGCATCTGTTATGGGGAAATAACGAACAACTGCCCGCCCGGCTTCTCTGATTTGATTAAAGACCTCACCAACGTCTTCAATGCCGTTTCCGTTTAAATCCCTTGTGCCATCACAGTTTATGCCTCCTCTGCGCTGATTTGCCCCCTGAATGGTAGTACACCTAAACCCCTCTATTCCAATAGCCCCACTACCGCTGACGTTTGGGATCATCGCTTTAAATACGTATGTAAAGTTACCAGAAGCATCCGGTCCCTGGGCTTCTTCTCTTGGGTCCTCCTGGATGTAGTTTTCCCCTCCTGGAGTCCATGGACTTGTTGGATCACCTGAGGTAACAATGCCATCACCGTTATAGTCCTGACCATGGTACTCAAGTGTTGGCAAGGCAAGTGTAAGCCTTAAGAAGTTCATCTCAGAGGGGGGTATTATTTGACCCATGTTGTCTGTAATCCTGAATGTTACCTTGGGATGCTCCCCCCGCCTTACCCTAGTATCCCCGGTCTCAGCACTCTCTATACTGACTATCTCAAAGTTCACCCCAGGAGCCTGGGCAGATTTAAGCGGTATTGTATGACTTCCCACAACCGATAGATCAAATTCCCTGCCCGTAGATGGCAGATGACATGAAGAGCAGTTGTTATCGTCAAGTTGTATCCCCCCACCATGATTTGCTCCGCTGACAAAGTTAACGTCATCGTGGCACGAACCACAGGCAGCCCTGGACAAGTTGGTTTTAAAACTATCGCTCTGTGTTGCTCCACTGTGGCACTTTGTACAGTTTCTTATATCTTGGGGAAACTCTACAGTTGAGAAGTCAAAAACCATCTGCCTGAAGCCAACGATCTGATAGGGAACTCCATCCCTGACGCTTGGAAGCTCAGCTCCCATATGAATCTTGTGGATCATCACCTCAAAACCTATATTGTTACCTGTATCGGGATCAACATGCTCAACGATCTCCCCCGTATCTGGATCAACAATCTCCTCAGAATGACAAAGGACACAGAGCTTGACATCTCTTCTAAAGCCACCATGGGCAGCCAAGGGGTCATGACAACTGTTACACGTCTCGGTTCTTACCTTATCCCAGATGACCCTTACCTCACCACCTGAAGGAACAAAATCAAATGTAGCGTTTGCAACAAAAGTTTGGGCACCTACGGTTTTATCGGCAAAGATGCCTACAGTGTGGGTAGCATTTCTGTCGTAGTTCTCTGGCAAAACAGTATCGAAGGTGTATGTAAACAACCCGTCTCCCAGGTCTTCATAGGTTCCAGACTCCTCAAAATCAGCCTGCACCGCAGAGCTTCCGGTTGGGCTTGTTTGAACGCGTGTTATGTAATCAAAATACTGAGATTTCCCTTCATCCAGTCTTGCAATAATAAAGCGTATTCTTACCCCGTCTCTTCCTATCGGGTTTCCATTTTCATCTGTAAGCCTAAAGGTTACAGATGGTCTTCTATCAGGTCCCACAGTTGCATCCAGTATATCTACATTTAACTTGTTTTTGGTAACCAGAGCAGGTCTCTCACCTACAATACCTCCTCCACCGTTATCATCACATCCTAGGATACCAATCAGGGGAAATAATAAAAAAACAAAAACACAGCGAAGAGTTACTCGGAATCTATGGGATCCCCCCTTTCTTTTCACTCTCCACCTCCTTATAAAGGGCTCTGTAGGGATTATATAACAGACGAAGTAAACGCTTCTAGAGACAATTTTAATAACGGAGCATACGTACTTAAGAACTGTAAGATGTAAGAAATTCTGACAGTAGCAAGCTTAACAAGCTATAAAAAAACAAAGGGTTTTTAAAGGATAGAGTGTGGTATCTTTCTTGCAAGATATTTCAAGTGTGGTATACAGGAGAGACTCACTGGAGAAGATAAAAGAAGAGATTAAGGCTATATACAGCAACTCTCAAAAACCTGTTAATGTAGCCAAGCAATATCCGGCCCTTTACCTAAAGGCAAGAAAGGCCTTTGGTTCCTGGAAAAAGGCTATAGAAGCATGTGGGATGGACTATGAACGCACAAGAAACAGGAGAAAATGGTCTCGAGAGAAAATAGCAAACGAGATAAAAAAACTCTATTCCAGTGGGAAAAGCCTAAGACCATCTGATCTAAAAAAAGAGGGGATGACATACATCCTTTCTGCAGCCACATACCACTTCGGTTCCTGGGCAAAGGCACTTTATTTCTGCGGCATAAAGTTCTCCTACGGAAAGGGTAAAGAAACAAATTCATGTGGACACAAAAGTGCATAGCTTAGAAAAACGCTTTATCTACTCCAAACCAATTAACGTTTACTTTGAAAGCACAGTAGCATGTGACCTTACATGCAAACACTGCAGGGCCAATGCCATCCCCAGGAGAAGCCCTATTGAGATAAACACCGAAGAGGCAAAAAAGCTGCTAAGGGACATAAAAGAGTTGGGTTCCCACCTAATTGTATCAGGTGGAGACCCCCTAAAGAGAGAGGATCTGTTTGAGATCCTCTTATATGCAAGGCAGGAGAGGATTCCAGTTAGTGTTACACCCACAACCTCTCCTCTGGCCACTTACGAAACTATAAAAGTGATAAAAGAGCTTGGGATAAATACCCTTGGTATAAGCCTTGATGGGGCAACCAAAGAATCTCAGGATGGCTTTAGAGGTGTAGAAGGGACATTTAAGAACTCAATAAACGTTCTAAATTACGCCAGGGATCTGGATATACCGGTTCAGGTTAATACAACATGCACAGCTGAAACAATAAAAGAAATCAGAGGGATCTACAATCTCCTGACCAGGAAATTTTCACCCCCAGTAAAGAGATGGTCTATCTTTTTACTTGTCCCCACAGGAAGGGGAAAAGACCTTAGAATGCCAACCTCTGAAGAACTGCTCTCACTTTTTGACTTTCTATACAGGGAATCAAAGAAAGCTCCTTTCCGAATAACAACAACCCAGGCCCTGTTCTACAGGGTCTACTTTATGATGAGGGAAATGAAGAATAACAAAACCCGAGAGGAAATCCTTAGCAGGGGAAGGTCCATGGGATGGGGTGTTAGAGATGGCAATGGGGTTTTATTTGTCTCTCACAAAGGAGAGATTTACCCATCAGGATTCCTTCCCATATCCCTTGGGAACATAAGAGATAAAAATCTAGCAGAGGTTTACGGAAAACACAAAATACTTAAAGCCCTGCGTAAACCCGAAATCTTTAAAGGAAGATGCGGTACCTGTTCATTTAACCTTATATGTGGTGGCTCAAGGGCAAGGGCTTATGCCTTAACAGGGGATTTTCTTGAGAGCGATCCATTATGCCCGTTTGATAAAAAAATCTTTAATAACTACCTACTCTTCCAGGACATACTCAAAAACAACAGCACAGACAACGAGAAAAAGGACATCAAAGGAAATAAGAATCCCCAGGGCTGATCCTGCCTCAGCAATAGGTTTTCCCTCAAAC
>BEIN01000002.1 GCA_002898375.1 bacterium HR37
TTTGTGGAAAAGGGTAGAGAACAACAGGTATTATCCTTCCCTCATTGGGGCTTATATACACCTCATTTAGCCAGTACCCAGACTTTTTCCTCTCCATAGGGTCTGAACCATCTCTTACTTTCTCTATTGCATCCATCTTCACTGCCCAGGGCTTTACCAACTCTGAGATGTCTCCATAGATCCTTAGCTTTTGCCCTTTATTACTATCTTTGCCCCTTATAAGGCTTGAGAGCCTTTGTATGTGAGCCCCAAGAAGTTTATCGTATGACAACTTGGGATGATGCACAAACCTCAATACCCTCATCTCTTTTGCCCCTATAGAGCCTCCATCAATCCTTCTTGCTACATCTGAGGCATAAACAGAGCCAGACACCAAGAGTCCAGATAACAACTGGGGGAACAAATCCCTCTGAGTACCTGGAAGGACTTGCAAATAGTGGACTGAGCTATCCTTGATTATTCGGGAAATTTTGTGGATAATTCTCTTGGGTATTCTCATCTAAAGACCTCCTTGTGTTTATTTCCCTAATAATATTAAACACTAAGGAGGTCTTCTTTTATACCCCTCTATTTACCTCAACTGTTAATCTCCAGTAATTATATCACACTTTATTTCGCTGTAGGTTGTGTGTTATACTTAAACTAGGGGGATTTAAAAGGGGTTGGTAATGAATGGGTGTCGTTTACGGAGATATAAGGAGACAACTGCTTCTTGAAGATGGGAAAGAGTACTTCGGGAGTGGGGCAGTTGTAATCCTTAAATCACTTCTTGAAAGCGGTATATCTTATTTTGCAAGCTATCCTGGCTCACCTATTGCAACGCTTACAAGTTTAGTCGATAGGGTAAAGGATACAGTACTTAAGCAGCTTGGTGTTTATGCTGAGGAGTCTACAAACGAGGCTTCAGCGGCTTCTGCCCTCAGAGCATCCATAAGCAACCCTGTAAGGGGTGCTGTTGCCTTTAAGGTTGTCGGTTTTAACGTTGCTTCCGATGTTATAGCCCATGTTGCTTCATCTGGTGTTATGGGTGGAGCACTCATACTTGTAGGAGAGGATTACGGGTGCAATAACACTATAGTTGCGGAAAAGACCCTTCCATATGCTTATAAGTCTGCTCTACCCCTGCTTGATCCGGGGGCATCTCTTCAGCACCTCTGTGATTTGATACACGACGGGTTTTCCCTTTCGGAGTATGCGGGAACTCCTGTAATTGTTCTTGTAAGAAGCAGGGTTGGGTACATGTCCCAGGTAGTAAAAGCCAGAAGCAACAAGAGACCAGAGGTTATAGAGATAAGGGAAGAGATTATGGAGAAGCTTCCCTTTCCACCTTACACCCAGCTTCAGGAAAGAGAAAAGTATAATCTTAGGCTCCCAAGAGCAGTTGAGTTTTTGGAGGAAGCTTGCATAAACAGGGTGTATGATTACCCATCGAGTAGTAATCTGGGAATTATAACCCATGGGATAATTACGAGCATGGTTCAAAGGGCTTTTAATGCTATTGGAAAGCAGTGTCCGATCTACTCTATGCACTGTCTGTATCCTGTTAGTGAAAGGGAGATTTTGGAGTTTTTAACTGGGAAGGAAAGGGTGCTTGTAATCGAAGAGGGTATGCCAAATCTTTTAGAAAAGGAAATAAGGGCTATAGCGCAATCAAAGGGGATTAAAACAGAGATCCTAGGAAAGGGGATCGTTCCGGAGTCAGGAGAGGTTACATATGAAACGGTTTTAGAGGCGCTATCAAGGTTTTTTAACGTTCCCGTTGATATGGGGAAGGAGATCAAGGAGGTTGAGTTGCCAGAGAGAAAACCTACCTTTTGTACCGGCTGTCCTGAAAGACCCATATTTTCTGCTATAAAGATATTTAAACGACAAAACCCAGGAGTTAAGCTCCTTTTTAGCAACGACATAGGTTGTTATGCCCTAGGCGGGCTTCCTCCGTTTAACTTTAAAGGATCCGTAACGGGTATGGGAACAGGAATGGCAAGCTCAAGTGTCCTATCAAGGGTTGGAAGTAGGAAAGAGAGGGTAATTTCCTTTATGGGTGATGGGACATTCTGGCACAGTGGGCTTACAACAAGCGTTGCAAATGCTCTTAGGAATAACCAAGATGCTGTTCTGATCTTATTCTACAACTATCATACGGCCATGACGGGTCATCAAAGTAACCTTTCCACACCCAGATTTAAAGATGAGTTAAGGGGCTGAGGTGCGTTATGGAAAAAGGGCCTTATCCCTTTTTAAAGAAGCTGTATTTGAAACCTAAAGGGGATATTAAAAGGGCTTTAGAGGGTATGGGTGTAAGGTGGATTAGGGTTGTTAATCCCTACGATGTTGAGAATTCAATTAGGGTAATAGGAGAGGCCTATAACTCCGAATACAGTGGGCTTAAGGTAATTATTTCCGATGCTGAGTGTGCTCTTGAGGCGGGAAGAAAGATAAGGCAAATAAGGGCTAAAGCCATTGAAAGGGGTAAGAGGTGGGTTGAGAGAAAGCTTGGTGTTGATGAGGATATCTGTACAGGTGACCATTCCTGCATATCATACAATGGCTGTCCCTCCCTTACGGTAAGAAACAACCCAAATCCTCTTAAGGATGATAAGATTGCCTGGATTGACTATTCGTGTATAGGATGCGGACTCTGCAGCGAGATTGCGCACGTTGCAAGGCTTTGTCCTTCTTTCTATCAGGTGGATAGGGTTGTTAATCCCTCTTTTTGGGAGAGGCTTGTGTTTAGGGTAAGAACATTCATTATAGAGAGGCTTTTATGAAGTTACTTATAGCCTCTGTAGGTGGTTTAGGAATAGGGGTATTTGTTGAGTGGCTATCTGTTGCTGCTATTCTAGAGGGGATGAACCCAAGTGTTTTAAATCTTCCTGGTGTAAGCCAGCGTGCTGGACGTACCTTATCGTATATGGAGATATCAAAGGATGAAACTACTTTTTCACCTTTTCCTGAGAAAGGGAGGGTTGACCTTATAATCTCTCAGGAGTTTTTAGAGCTTATAAGGTTGATTAAAGAAGGATATGCGGGAAAAAACAGCAGGGTTTTAGGTACAACTTACAGATACTATACAACTCACGAGAAATTGTCCCTGAGAAAGGACCCATACACGTATGAGAACTTTAAAAAACTGATAGAGGAAAACTCAAAAGAGCACATAGTGGTTGATATCTATGAAATGGGAATTTCTGATTTTAGTAATGCCCATCTTTTGGGACTCTTATATTCCTCGGGGTATTTACCTTTCATAAAACGGGAAAGCTACGAGGAAGCAATAAGAAGGGTGGGTATAGAGGTTGAGAGAAACCTAAAGGATTTTGCGTTAGGCTGTGAGCTCCTGGGTAGGAGTGGGGAAAGAAAATGCCTGATTAACGAAAATGAAGAGGTGCTTTCTGAGTTACCTGAAGGCAGGATAAGAGAGTCTATAAGAAAAGCAGGCTCTTTATTTGGCAGAGATGTAGAGACAGTGATTAAAAGGGCAGTGACGCAGTTAATACGGTATCAAGATGTAGGGTATGCAGAGCTTTATATAAACCGTCTAAACTCTATACTTGATTGCATTCCGGATGCAGATAGGGAAACAGATATTGGTAAAGAGTTTGTAAGGGAGTTTGCAAAAACCTTGGCGGTAAGGATGATGTATGAAGATATAATAAGGGTGGCTGAGCTTAAGGTAAGCAGGGAACGGTTTAAAAGGATAAAGAGACTCTATAGAATTGGGGAGGATGACGTTTACTGGATAAAGGACTTCTTTAGACCTGACCTCTATGAGATTTACGGAATTCTTCCCGGATCTCTCGGGAAGGTTTTTGAAAGGATGTTTTCAGGCTTTGGGTTATCTATAAAGGTGGAGGTGTTTACAAATCACGTATCTGGTTTTCTTATCCTTAAGGCAATTTCAAAACTGAAGTTTTTAAGAAGGCTTTCTTTAAGATACGAAAGGGAAAACTCTCTCATTGAGGCTTATATAGAGCACGTAAGACGTGCCCTATCATACGGTTTAGATATTGCGGTTCTTGCTGCAAGGGGTGGAGCGATTGTAAGGGGATATGGTGATGTTAGAAGGGATACAATTGAAAGTTGGAAAAGGTTTTCTAAATTGACAAACCCACAGGCTATGTCTTCTTTTTTAAACGAGTTTTTCGCAGAGAGTAGGTTTTTAACCCAGACTTCTTGAATATCCTGGAGTTTAAGTGTTTAATTTTTGTATATACCCAGAGGGAGTAGAGTTATGAAAAGGGTTTCTGTAATCGGGGTAGGAAAAACCAAGTACGGTGTTTTAAAGGATAAAACACTTTTAGACCTTGCAGTGGAAGCTGCAAGTAAAGCCATTGAAGATGCAGGAATTACGCCTGAAGGAGTGGATGCCTTCTATCTTGCAAACTACGGTGGGAGTGATTTCGTAAATCAGAGCCATCTTGCCCCCTATGTGGGGGCTGCTTTGGGACTTAGGCGTGGTGTTCCATGCATTCACATAGAGAATGCATGTGCTTCCGGGGGCTCTGCTGTGAGGGAAGGGATCATTGCCATAATGTCTGGAACTGCAACAAGGGTTTTGGTTGTAGGTGTGGAAAAGATGAATACGGTTCCAACCCCAAAGGTTACCGAGTTTCTTGCAAAGGCCGGGGACTGGGAAAACGAGGTAAGGGTCGGCTATACGTTTCCCAGTGCTTTTGCAATGGTTGCAAGAAGACACATGCATGAGTACGGAACCAGAAGGGAGCATCTGGCTGCGGTGGCTGTTAAGAATCACAGCAACGGGCTTAAGAATCCCTATGCACATATGCGTAAATCTTTGACCATGGAAGAGGTTTTAGGTGACGAGAGGGTGGTTGCAGATCCTCTTCGCCTTTATGATTGCTCACTTATAACGGATGGTGCATCTGCAGTTGTCTTATGCGATAAGAACTCTGTAAGAGAGAACCTTAAAAAGACTGTTGATGTGTTGGGGTTTGCTCAGACAAACGATACATTTGCACTTTATCAAAAGGATAACCTAACGAGATTTGATGCCACTGTAGAGGCTGCAAGGCTTGCTTTTAAAATGGCAGGGATAAAGCCTCAAGATGTTGATGTTGTTGAGGTTCATGATTGCTTTACAATTGCAGAGATAGTTGCCATTGAGGATCTTGGTTTTGTTCCAAAAGGAGAAGGCGGGCCTGCTACTCTGGATGGTCTTACATCGATTGGGGGAAAGTTTGCCGTAAATCCAAGTGGTGGACTAAAGTCTAAGGGGCATCCAGTTGGAGCAACAGGGGTTGATCAGATAGTTGAGGTAGTGCTTCAGCTTCGTGGTGAAGCTGGTGAAAGACAGGTAAGGGGAGCTGAAATTGGTCTAACCCATAACATCGGAGGCTCTGGAGCTACCTGTGTAGTTCATATCCTTTCACGGGGATAGGTCATGAAGGTATCTGTTCTAAAATGCCCTTCTTGTGGAAGGTTTCAAAGTCCTCCTGCTTTCTTTTGCAGGTTGTGTGGAGCAAGTGGGTTGGAGAAAACCTGTGTTGATGGGGAAGGCACTATATATTCCTATTCCACAGTCTATGTTCCACTTTCAGCTCTTGAAGATAAGGCTCCCTACACTATAGTAATTGTAGAGCTTAAAGTTGGGTGTAAGGTGACCGGGAGGATAGTTGTTGAGGATCCCTCAAAGCTTTCAATAGGGACCTCCGTTAAGCTTGTTGATATCAAAGATGGCGTCTATTTTTTTGATTTTGCAGATTAAGGAACCAATCTCTTTGAGGTAAGGTCATGGAGGAGAATACGGAACCAGAGATGAAAAAACAACCTAGCTTTGGATGGGTTACCGAAGATAATATGGCTCTTCTTACAGACCTATATGAGCTCACAATGGCAGCAAGTTATCTAAAGAGTAGAAGAAACGAGCTGTCCACCTTTGAGCTCTTTGTACGGCACCTTCCACCCAATCGTTCGTTTCTTGTAAGTGCTGGACTTGAACAGATCATTCTTTTTCTCGAAAGAATGCGCTTTACCGAGGATTCCATTGGCTACCTTAGGAGTTTGGGGTTGTTTGAGGAGGATTTTTTCGACTACCTTAGGAAGTTTCGATTTAGTGGGACAGTGTATGCAATTCCTGAGGGAGAGGTTTATTTTCCCGGGGAGCCGGTGATTGTGGTAACTGCTCCCAGAATAGAGGCTCAGATAGTTGAGACCTTTCTTTTAAACACATTTAACTACGAGTCTCTTGTGGCCTCAAAGGCTGCACGTGTTGTTATTGCTGCAGAAGGAAGGGGGGTTATAGACTTTTCCCCAAGAAGAGACCATGGGACAGATGCTGCTATGAAAGCAGCCAGGTCATCTTTTATAGCTGGTTGTGTTGGGACATCAAATGTGCTTGCTGGAAAGGAGTTTGGGATCCCGGTGTACGGTACGATGGCCCATTCTTATGTTATGTCATTTGAAACGGAGCTTGAAGCTTTTAGGGAGTTTGTAAAGGCCTTTCCTGATAACTCCGTACTTCTTATCGACACTTACGATGTGATAGAGGGTGCAAGAAACGCAATTACCGTGGCAAAGGAGATGGAAAGGAGTGGAAAGAGGCTAAAAGGAGTGCGAATAGATTCAGGTGATCTTGCGGAGCTTTCACGCAGGGTAAGAAAGATGCTTGATGACTCGGGTCTTAGCTATGTTATGATAATGGCAAGTGGAGACCTTAATGAGTATCGTATCAGGGAGTTGGTATTAAATGGAATTGAGGCAAACTTTTTTGGGGTTGGAACTGAGATGGGAACCTCTAAAGATGCTCCTGCTCTTGGTGGTGTTTATAAGCTTGTAGAGGACAACCTTGGACCCAGAATGAAGTTCTCCGAGGGGAAGGTAACCCTTCCTGGAAGGAAATCTCTTTTTAGGCTTGTAAATTCGAAGGGAAAATTCGAAAAGGACCTGATAGCTGCAGAGGGGGAAAAGCCGGGTTCCGGGGACTGGTATCCGATTATGGTAAAGGTAATGGAGGATGGGAATGTGGTCTACGATTTCCCTTCGCTTGCCAAGATAAGGGAAAGATGCGCTGAAAGCGTTGGAAGGCTTCCTGATGAACTTAAGGAAATAGAAAAGGTTCATGGATATAAGGTTGAGATAAGCTCGGGATTAAAAAGAAACATGGAAAGACTTGGCTACAGATTTGGCTAGGTAGGGGAGATCCCCTGTTGTTGAAACTTTGTTGTAGGTGCTTTAGATTTTAACAATAACAAAAAACATCTGCTGGGAAGGAGTTTTTAAATGATTCTTGATATGCTAAGAAAAGGACACGGCTGGTTTACAAGGGGGGTTCTTATAGTTCTTGCTCTTACCTTTGTTCTCGGTTTCGGTTTTAGCCTAAGCCACTTTGGTGTTACAGGTGGTGTATCTCAGGGCACTGCTGCTGAGGTGAATGGAGAGAAAATCACCCTTGGAGAGTTCTACAGGTTTAGGGACAGTTTGTACAGGCAGATAAGACAAGAGCAGGGGGAGGTTCCTGAGAGCATGGTTAACTTTATTAATCTAACTGCTCTAAATCAGTTAATCGAGCTTAAACTGCTATCTCAAAAGGCCAGAGAACTTGGTTTTAGGGTTACTGATGACGAACTCAGTGAGGCTATAAAATCAAATCCTGCCTTTCAAATAGATGGGCAGTTTATAGGTGCTGAGGGGTATAAGAGGCTTGTTGAGCAGTTCTTTAATCAAAGCGTAAGTGAGTTTGAAAGGGCGTACAGAGAGGAACTACTTGCACAGAAATTGCTTGGTTTCATATACGAAACAGCAAAGGTTACTGATGAGGAGCTTCTAAATATCTACAGGATGAAAAACGAAAAGGTTAATCTCTACTTTGTAACCTTTTCTCCAGAGGATTTTTTCGCTTCTTTTTCCCCCACAGAGAAAGAATTAAAAGATTATTATGAGAAGCACAGAGAGGAGTTTAAAACCCCGGAGGTTAGAAGGATTCGTTATATTGTGGTTACCGATAAGGATTTTGAGGACAGGGTAACTGTATCTGAAGAGGAGCTAAAGGCTTATTACGATACGTATACGGATGAGTTTAGGGATAAAGATAGTGGAAAACAAAAGCCATTCTCTGAGGTAAGGGATGAGATTCTTGAAAGCATAAAGAAGCAAAGGGCAAACTCTTTAAAGAGTGGATTTCTAAGCAAGCTGGAAGAGGAGATAAACAGTGAATCCATCGAGAACATAGCAAAGGAGAGCAATGCCGGGAATCCAAATGAAGTTGAGTTGTTCTCGGGTAAAGCTGCCCCTCAGGATATACCAGAACGGGTTGTTAAAATGGCTTTCTCTTTAAAGCAGGGTCAGAGGGCTTTTACCAAGCTAAATGATAGTATATGGGTAATAGAGGTTTCAGAGGTTATACCTTCTAAAGAGAAGGGTTTTAATGAGGCAAAAGACGAGATCTTTGAGCGTGTTAAACTCGATAGGGCAAGGGAGGCTGCAAGGTTAAAGGCTGAGGAGATCCTGAGGAAGATAAAAGAAGAGGGGAAAGGCTTTAAAGAGGCCCTAACCTCACTTGGATTCAGGGTTGAAGAAACCGGTTACTTCTCACGCCTTGAGAGGGTTCCCAAGATTGGAATTGATGAGCTAAAGCTAGATGCCTTCTACTTGGATGAAAAAAACCCGGTGGCTTCCAAAGTTTATAGCGATCAGAACCGATTTTATGTTGTTGCCCTTAAGGATAAAAAGGAGATAGATATTAAGGAATTTGAGAAACAAAAGGCTGAGCTTCGGGAAAAAGAGCTTTCCAGGCTTAGAAGGGTTATCTATATCAACTGGATAAATGAATTGAGAAAGGAGGCAAAGATTGTTCCAAACGAAAACCTGTTTTTACCTTATTCGGGATACGGGCAAAGGGGTTAACGTTTATGCATAAAAAACGGGTTTTAATAATAGGGGCAAATAAAGATTGCTGTTTTACGATAAGGAGTTTTTTAGAATCACAGGGAATAAAAGATGTTTCAGTACTTGGCTATGCAGAGGGTATGGACAGGCTCTTTTATGAAAAACCCGATATCACGGTGCTTGAGGCAGCCTATACCCATCAGAATAGACTTGTTCACTCAATTGTAAGGAGGCTGGAGAGTTCTGGTGAGTTTAAGTTGTTTGAGGTAAAGGGCGATGGTGTAAGCATAGGTGATAAGAAAAGAGTCGTTTTCTTTATTAAAGACCCATCTCAGGTAGGTGAGCTCCTGGAGCTGCTAAAAGGCTTTATGATAAATGGGGAGGATATAGGGGGAAAGGAAGAAGATGGCTTTGAAGAAACAGGCACACTCAATAAGATTTCCTATCCTTATCTTATCCTGCACATATATCACAACAGAAAAACGGGCATTTTGAGAATAGATTCCGGTTCCCAGCTTACCATATATCTTGCAGAAGGTATTCCTATTTTTGCTGAGGGAGGAGAGATAGAGACTGCTCTTGGAAGACTGTTGCTTGAGAGTGGCAGGATAAGTGAGCTGGATTATGAGAGGTTAACAGATATTCTGGCACGTGGGGGTAAAAAGGCTGGAGAGATCTTGTTAGAATTGGGTCTGGTTTCTCCTCACGAACTCAGTATGTTTTTAGAGCTTCAGGTAAAGGAGAAGCTCATAAGAGGGTTTAAGTACACCCGTGGTAAGTACAGTTTTAAACCCCAAACTGCCTTTGGAGATAACATAGTTCGCTATGAAATAAATCCGTTTTACATAGTGTATGAGGGAATAAATCGTTTTTTGAATGTGACTTATCTAAAAAAGCTCTTTTTCGATAGCTACCCCAGTTCCCGTATAAGATTAAACACTGGTCTTAAAGAGGATGTGGACCTACTTGCTATCGGGACAAAGAAACGCAGGTTTTTCGAGGGTCTAAAAGAGGGGATGACTGTAAAGGATGTGGTAAATGCCAGTAAACTGAGAGAGGATGAAGCTCTTAAGATCCTTTACTTTCTTTTCATGCTGGGTTTTGTTGAGATAGAAGGTCCCTCTCCAGATAGGATCCGGGAAGCTTTATACAGGCAAAAAGAGGGTTCAGAAAGGGATTTAAATGGGCTTGATCATGAGGTAACCAAAGAGCAAAAGAGAGCTTCAAGGATTGAAGCCACGGAAAGCTCTTTGCAGGTAGGTGGTAAAAATAGCGAGCCTTCGGATCAGAAGAAGGAGGATGTGGCAAAAATTATCCTTGATTTTTACTCCTCTATGGAGAGCAAAAATTACTATGAGATTCTGGGCGTTCCAAAGGAGGCAGGTAAGGAGGAAATAAAGGATGCTTACTTTAGGCTTGCAAGGAGGTTCCATCCGGATGCGAATCCCGGTCTAAAGGGTGAGCTTAAGGATAAATGTGAGGAGGTATTTGCAAGGATAACCCTTGCTTATCAAACCCTGTCTAACGATAAGGAGAGGGAGTTATACGATTCTCAAGGGGAGTTATTCAGGCTGAAGGAGCAAAGTGTGTATATATGTGAGGCTGAATTTGCCTACAAGGAGGCAGAGGTTTTTCTTAAGCAGAGAAGATACCGGGAGGCTGAAGAGAAACTTAAGCAGGCGGTTAATCTAAATCCTGAGGAACCTGTATACGTTGCTACCCTTGCGTGGATTAACTTTGTTATGGCATCGGATAAAAACAGTGTTATAGATAGGGTGAGACAGGAGCTTGAAAGGGCCGTTGAACAGAACCCAAAATCTGCAAAGATACACTACTACCTTGGGCATGTCTATAAACACCTAAATGATACCAAAAAAGCGGAGAAGAGTTTTGCTGAAGCGGTAAAGTGTGACCCAGATTTTATAGAGGCAAAAAGGGAGCTTCGGTTGATTGAGAGGCGTAGAGCTGAAGAACTTTCAAAAAAAACTGGGAAGAGGTTCTGGTCGATCTTTTTTAAAAAATGATCTAATATACTATATATAGTAGCAATAAATAGATATGATACATCAAATTGTAGTAGTTTTTCTTTACAATGTTTTTGCTTTATGATAACCTTAGCTTCATTTAAGGATGAGGATCAAGTCTTTAGAGCTTAGAGGTTTTAAATCCTTCTATGAACAAACCACTATTGAATTTCACCATTCAATAAGCGCAATAGTTGGCCCAAACGGTTGCGGAAAATCCAATATACTTGATGCTATATGCTGGGTTCTTGGTGAGCAGAATCCAAGACGCTTAAGGGCCGGTGATATGGTTGATCTGATATCAAACGGAGGGGAGTTATTAAAACCTCTGGGTATGGCAGAGGTATCTCTTGTTATAACGGATTTTCCGGGACAGGGGTTTAATGAAGTAGCAATAAAGAGAAGGCTTTTTCGTTCAGGTGAAAGTGAATACTATATAAACGGTGTTCCCTGTAGGTTAAAGGATATTACAGAGCTTTTTCTGGATACGGGTATAGGGGCAAGGTCATACTCCATAATTAGTCAGGGAAGGGTAGAGCACATAATTACGGCCAAACCGGAAGAAAGAAGGTTGTTTATAGAAGAGGTTGCAGGGATTGTAAAGTACAAAACCAGACGGCGTGAAACAGAAAGCAAGATAGAGTCGACAAAGGAGAACCTAAAGCGTGTAAGAGACCTTGCCTTAGAGGTAAGACGTCAGATGCAGGCTCTTGGCAAACAGGCACGTGATGCAGAGGAGTTTAGGTTTCTTTCGGAGAGGGCAAGGAATCTTGAGGCAATTATTGCTGGCTCCAAGTTGCGCAAGCTTAGAGATAAGGAATCTATCTTAAAGGAGGAAAGAGCGGGAGTTGAGTCTTTGCTAAACAGTCTGGAAATGGAAGCAGAAAGCAAGGAAAATGCCTTAAACGAGCTCCGCTCATCACTCCAGGGGTTGCAAAGGGAGATTGAGGGGCTTGAGGGTCTTATATACGAGACAAAATCTAAACTTCAGACCAAAGAATCGCTTATTAACCTTGTTCAGAAAGAATCAGCGAGTGTAGATGAGTTTATAGATAAGCTTGAAAAAGAGATAGATTTACTAAAGGAGGAGGAAAGAAAGATAGAAGGTCTTATAGCTTCCAGGAGGAAAAGTTTAGAGGCAACAAGAGAGGAGCTGATTGCAAAGGAATCAAGGCTTATGGAGCTTGAGGGTGTCCTTTCTGGGCTTAAGAGGGATTTCCTTGAAGGTAAAAACCAGCTTGAAACCATAAGGAAGAGGCTGCTGGATATTCTAGACAGGTATAGTTCTTTAAAAGGTGTTGTTTTTGGCTATGAAAAGGAGTTGGCTGAGCTTAAATCGAGAAGGGAAAGGCTGGAGAAAGAGCTTAAAGAGGTATTTGAAGAAAAAACCGGTATCTCATCGAGAATAACCGATATTGAGCGTGCTTTAAAGCAGATAGAGGACAAAAAGGTTATCCTAAGTGGTGAAAGGATTAAATTGGAAGAGGATCTTCTCTTGCTTAATAAAAGGCAGGAGCTGCTTTTAGAGAAGAGTAGCTTCATTGGTGAGCGCCTTAAGGAAGTTCGCTCAAGACTCGATGTCCTTCAGCAAATTCAACTAAACTATGAGTGGCTTCCAGAGGAGATCAGGAAATTTATACTTGAAAGGAAAGGAAACGGGGTTCTTGGAATTATTGCAGACTTCATATCTGTTCAGGAAGGGTATGAAAGGGCTGTTGAATCGGCAATCGGTGAGAGGTTAAACTGGGTTGTTGTAGATGGGAAAGAGGAAGCTTTAGAAGCACTAGAGTATCTGAAGCGGTACTCAACGGGAAAAGGGACTTTTATTTCCTTGGATTTGAAAACTGGGTCCAGCCTTACACAAAATGGCATCGGTGCTTTACCGCTTTCCAAGGTGGTAAGGGTTGAAGGCATAGACGGTAGCGTAGTAGAGAACATGCTAGAGGGTATATATGTGGTTTCATCCCTTGGGGAGGCACTGAGGTTGTGGGAAAGTGTAGAGCCCCGGGCATCTTTCGTTACACCGGATGGCGATTTTCTTCACTCTACAGGGGCAATTTCCGGTGGCTTTGCAAGAGAGGGCTTTTTTGAAAGAAAAAAAGAGATTGAGAGGCTTTTGCTAGAGGCATCTGAGCTTGAAAGGGAGCTTTCTGGTCTTTCCACGGAAATAGAGTCAAATAGAGGGGATGCTAAATCGCTGGAGGAAAAAATAGGGGCTGTTAAAGAAGAGCTGAGGAACCTGGAGATAAGAGAAGCCGAAATGAAAAAGGATGTTTTTAACCTGCGTGATAATCTTTCAAGGGCAAGCAGGAGATTTGAGGTGGTTGACCTAGAGCTAAATGAGATCGCATCTGAGATGGAGGACAGAAGGTCTAGGCTCCTGGAATTGTCTGAGGAGATGAAACAGCTCCAAGATGAGAGGTCTTTTCTCGAGGAAAGGTTTAAGCTGCTAGAGGGTGAGATTCAAAGGGTTCAGCATGGATTGGAGGAGAAAGAAACCGAGATTTCAAGCCTTAGGGTTGATATAGCTGCCCTTAGGGAAAAGGAGAGAGGGATTTTAGAGGATATAGGTGAGCTTGAAAACAGAAAGAGGGATATAACAAGGAAAATAGAGACTGAAACCAAGGAGATCAGGGAGAAAAAGGAGGGGAAGTTAAAGCTTTTAGAAACTGGTAAGGAAACAAGAAGGGAGGTTGAAACCCTGCTTGCCGAACTGAGAAGTATGGAAGAGAAGCTGGTATTAAAAAAGCAAGAGAAAGACCGGATTTTGGATGAGTTGGGAAAACTTGAGGAATACAGGGAAGAGCTAAAAAGAAAGGCTTTTTCTCTAAGGGAAAAATTAAACTCCGTTGATCTTGATTTAAATAGCATGGTAATTGAGATAGAACATATAAGGGAGTCAATATCCAGAATTGGGGTTGGAGAAGAGAATGCAGTTACTGCTGTTTTAAGCGACCTGGAACTTGAGGAGAAAGAAAGAGAGTTTAGGGAGTTACAGGAGAAAATTGAGGGTTTTGGTCCCGTAAACCTCCTTGCTCCTGAGGAGTACAAGGTACTTGAAGAAAGAGCCAGATTCCTTGATGAGCAGATAGAGGATTTAACAAAGGCAATTTCATCCTTAAAAAGGGCTATAAACAGGATTGATAGGGAATCGGAAAAAAGGTTTATGGAGACATTTGAGGATCTAAACAGGAAGTTTGGAGAGATCTTTGGCAGGTTGTTTAAAGGTGGGGAAGCAAGGCTTGCTCTTACAGACCCAGATGATGTTCTTCAAACGGGTGTTGAGGTTATGGTAAAGCCCGGTGGTAAGAGGTTTCAATCTCTTAGCTTGCTTTCAGGAGGTGAGAAGGCGTTATCTGCTATTGCCCTTGTGCTATCTGCAGGCTTTGTAAAAAATACCCCCTTTTTCTTCTTTGATGAGGTGGATGCACCTTTGGATGATATAAACACTGCGCGTTTTGTTGATCTTCTAAGGGAGATTGCAAAGAAGTCTCAGGTTATAGTTATTACCCATAATAAAAAGACGATGCAGGCAGTGGACTCCCTAATAGGGATAACCTCTGAGAAGCCCGGTGTATCCAAGGTTGTCTCAGTTGAACTTAAAGAATTATAACCTTATCTTATATAATAGTGGGCTTTTCTTGTTATATAGATAGTTTCAGCTTATAATTTTTAAGTTTTTAAACTGGGGTATCAAAATGGAGGTTTGCTAGGATATGTTTTCCTATATTATAAAGAAGATTATAGGTACACAGAATGAAAGAGAAATTAGAAGGCTCCGTTCTGTGGTTGCTCGTATAAACGAACTTGAGAAGGAGCTTGTTGAGCTTCCAACACATGAGTTAAGGGCAAAAACTGAGTATTTTAAAGAGATAATAAAAAGCAAGGTAAATGGCTACGAGGAATTGGAGGAGGATGAGTACTTTAAAAGGCTTGAAGATGTCTTATGGGAGATCCTTCCGGAAGCCTTTGCCGTTGTAAGGGAAGTATCAAGACGAACCCTGGGTATGCGTCATTTTGATGTTCAGCTTATAGGTGGTATTGTCCTCCATCAAGGAAAGATAGCCGAGATGAAAACCGGAGAGGGAAAGACCCTGGTTGCTGCTCTTCCGCTCTATCTTAACGGTATAGCTGGTCATGGAGCACATCTTGTTACCGTAAATGATTATCTGGCAAGAAGAGATGCTATATGGATGGGACCCATATACAAGCTGCTGGGTCTTAAGGTAGGGGTTATCAATCACGAGGCTTCTTATCTGGTTGAATGGGAGGATCCAAAGAGGGCAGAGTATGCAATGGAAAACAATCTGAGTGTCTGGCCCAATGAGTTTTTGGGTCTAGATATTCCTCCTGAGAGAAACCTTGAGGCACTCGCCGCATTTAAAACCAGGCTTGTTGAGTGTTCAAGAAAGGAAGCCTATCTTGCGGATATAACTTATGGAACAAATAACGAGTTTGGGTTCGATTATCTAAGGGACAATATGAGGTTTTCCCTTGAGGACTACGTTCAGAGGGAGCATAACTATGCAATAGTGGACGAGGTGGATAGCATTCTCATAGACGAGGCAAGAACACCACTAATTATATCTGGTCCATCAGAGGATTCTACAAAGCTCTACTATGAGATTGATGGTATAGCGAGAAAGCTTAAAAGAGATATAGACTTTACCGTTGATGAAAAGACTCGTCAGGTAACCCTTACCGAGGATGGGGCAACAAAGGTGGAGAGGATGCTTGGGATAAACAACATATATGATCCATCCAACCTCGAACTACTTCACCATGTCATTCAGGCACTTCGTGCCCATAGCCTTTTCCAGCGGGATGTTGATTACGTGGTAAAGGACGGAAAGGTGATAATTGTAGATGAGTTTACGGGAAGGCTTATGCCTGGAAGAAGGTGGAGTGATGGACTTCATCAGGCAATTGAAGCAAAAGAGGGCGTGGAGATAGAGAGTGAGAATCAAACGCTTGCCACAATCACCATACAAAACTACTTCAGGATGTACAGAAAACTTGCTGGTATGACCGGAACCGCTGACACGGAGGCCTTTGAGTTTAAGAAGATTTATAATCTGGATGTGGTTGTAATTCCAACCCATAAACCGATGATAAGGATTGACTACAATGACTGTGTTTACAAAACGGAGAGGGAAAAGTTTAACGCTGTTGTAGAGGAAATAAGGAAACTTCATGAGATTGGAAGACCGGTTCTGGTTGGAACTACCTCTATAGAGAAGTCTGAAAAGCTAAGTAAAATGCTTGATAAACTTAGGCTTCCCCATCAGGTCTTAAATGCTAAACACCATGAAAAAGAGGCAGAGATTGTAGCCCAGGCTGGTAGACTGGGAGCCATTACCATAGCTACAAACATGGCGGGTCGTGGAACGGATATCCTGCTTGGGGGAAACCCTGAGTTTCTTGCAAGGGATATCCTGCGCAGAAAATACAAGGTTGAGCCCGATGCAGCCACTCCACAGCAGTTTGAAGAGGCTATGCTTGAGGCTAAAGCTATTTGTGAGAATGAGAAGAAGAAGGTAATTGAGCTTGGAGGACTCCACATAATAGGTACAGAAAGACACGAGTCAAGAAGGATTGATAATCAGCTAAGGGGAAGGGCTGGTAGGCAGGGTGATCCTGGTTCTTCTCGTTTTTATGTGTCCCTTGAGGATGACCTTATGAGGATATTTGCCTCTGACAGGATCTCTAAGGTTATGGATAAGCTTGGGTGGAAAGAAGGTGAGCCTATAGAGGCAAAGTTAATTACAAAGTCTATTGAAAACGCTCAGAAGCGTGTTGAGGCTAGAAACTTTGATATAAGAAAACATCTGCTTGAGTATGATGATGTTTTAAACACCCAAAGAGAGGTTGTTTATACAAAGAGAAAGGAGATCCTTGCAGGGGATAATCTAAAAGAGAGCCTCTTTGAGATGGTGGATGAGCTTCTGGAGGAGATTGTTTCAACCTTCGTTCCTGAAAAACACAAATCAGATAACTTTGACCTAAACGGTTTAAGTGATTCTATATACAGGCTCTTTAACATACATCTAAGCCCTTCAGAGCTTCCTTTAAATGGAGTGGACAGGGAACGAATTGTTGAGTTCCTCAGGGAAAAGGTAAGAAGTGCATATGAGGAAAAGGAAAGGGAAATAGGGGCAGAAACAATGAGGCAGATTGAGAAGTTTATAATGCTTCAAACGCTTGATTACCTTTGGAAAGACCATCTATTAAGCATGGACCACCTAAGGGAAGGGATAGGTCTTAGGGGGTACGGCCAGAAAGACCCACTTTACGAATACAAGAAAGAAGGGTTTGAGATGTTCTCAGAGATGATGGAGAGATTCAATCAGGAGGTTTGCGAGAAGCTCTTTAGGGTAAGACCTGTAAGCGATGTGGATGTAGAGCGTCTTGAAAGGAGAAGAAGAATCGAGCAGCAACGTATGGTTTTAAGCAGAGGGGAGGGAGAGGAAAGAAAAAGACCTGTAAGACGTGAAGCAAAGATTGGAAGAAACGATCCGTGTCCCTGTGGAAGCGGTAAGAAATACAAGAAGTGTTGTGGTAGGCATTAAGGAGGAGTTTTTGAATTTATCAGAGGTAAGGAAAAAGATAAAGGCTCTAGAAGAGAACATACAGGGTATTATAAAAGGAAAACCAAAGGTTATAAGAAATGCCCTTGCTGCTCTTCTTTCTCGTGGTCACATCTTAATTGAAGATGTGCCCGGTGTTGGCAAGACCACACTTGCCCAGGCTATTGCAAAGTCAACGGAGCTTTCTTTCAAGAGGATACAGTTTACAAGTGATCTTCTTCCATCTGATATTCTGGGTGTTTCTGTTTTTGACCAAAAGACTGGAGAGTTTGTCTTTAAGCCAGGTCCTATCTTTGCAAATGTAGTTCTTGCGGATGAGATAAACAGGGCAACACCTAAAACACAAAGTGCATTGCTTGAGGCAATGAGTGAATCTAGGGTTACTGTTGATGGGGTAAACAATGAACTTCCAAGGCCCTTCATGGTAATAGCCACTCAAAATCCCTTTGAGTATAGGGGAACGTTTCCTCTTCCAGAAAACCAGCTTGATAGGTTCTCTATGAGAATAAGCATAGGTTATCCGGATTATCAAAGTGAAAAGCAGATACTCTCGGATGTAAATGCTTCAACTTCTCTGGAGAGGGTAACAGCAATAGTGACCAAACAGGAGATTTTAACACTTCAGATGATGGTTGAGAGGGTACATATTGATGAATCCCTTCTGGATTACATTCTTGCAATAGTTAGAGCAACTAGAGATTCTAGTGTATTTGAACTTGGGGTGAGCCCAAGAGGGGCTATAGCACTTAAAAGGGCAGCTCAGGCCCATGCTCTTATTGAGGGCAGGGACTTTTGCATTCCTGATGATATAAAGGAGATGGCTATTCCTGTTCTAGCTCACAGGGTAGTTGCAAAATCGGAGCTTTCTTTAGGGAAACTAAAGGAAGATGATATATTAAGAGAGGTTATCGAAAAGATAAAGGTTCCGGTATAGAATAAAATATGGGGCTTATAATGAATAAAAAACAAAAGATATATTTTTACAAGGGAAACATCCCTGTTTACTTCCTGCTTATCGTCTTTATTGTTGGTATAGTTGCATTTTTCTTTCTTGCTCTTTTAGGTCTTCTGGTTGGTACCTTTGTTGGGATAATTGCTGTCCTTTACCTGGTTTTTAAGGCTGCTATACCATTTAAGAAGAAGAGCGTTTTTAATAGAAACGAGTATGAAAGGGAAAAGCGGGTTGTAGTTTTAGATGAAGGGGATTATGAAGTCATAGATAAAGACGGTTAACATACCTAGCTTAGCTTGTCTATTTCTCTTGCCAGATTTATATCCTTTTCTGTTATACCTCCTTCACTGTGGGTAGAGAGTGATAGAGTAACCTTGTTGTAACGTATAAGTATGTCTGGGTGGTGATTTGCCTTCTCTGCCAGTATGGCAACTTTGTTTACAAAGGCGACAGCATCTATAAAATCTTTAAAGTTGTATAACTTTGAAATTTCTTTTCCCTTTAACTCCCATCCTTTAAGCTCTTTGATCTTCTCTCTGATCTCGTTTTCGGATAAAAGAGGCATGGTTTTTCCTCCTTGGTAGCTCTTTTATAATATAATATATTGTATGTCAGTTGTATTTATTTCAATAGGGTCAAACCTGGGCAATAGAGTGCAAAACTGTTTAAATGCTATTGAGGAAATTTGTTCCTTTTCTAAACTCTCTGCAGTGTCTTCAGCGTATGAAACTGAGCCTGTAGGGGTTAATGATCAACCTTGGTTTGTAAACTGTGTGGTTAAAATAGAAACGGCCCTTTCTCCTCTCTCTCTTTTAAAACAACTTCAGGATACAGAGCAAAAGCTTGGTAGAAGATGTAAGGGTACTTTAGAGCCAAGAACAATAGATCTTGATATAGTTTTCTATGATAACCTGGTTTTTAAAACCCAGGAACTTGTTATTCCTCATCCAAGGGCACATAAGAGGCGTTTCGTTTTGGAACCTATGTGTGAAATTGAACCTGATTTTCTTCATCCTGTTATTGGACTCTCCATTAGGGAATTACTTAACCAACTGGTTGACTCTGGAAAGGTTATAAGGATAGGAAGGTTATCAACAACTTATCCACAGAAAATCACAACTTATTCACAGACTTAAACACCGTTTTTCCATAGTTTTTATTGGGCACTATTATTAGTATTTATCTAGTGTTGTATAACATGTTTGAGATTTTATCTTAAGAAATGTGGAAAATACAGTGATAGATAATAAAAAGTTATCAACAACTTTGCTTGGTAACCCTTAATAACAGTTAAGGGTGGGTTTCCCAGAGGGGGTTGAAGACAAGACCCGAGAGCAGCTTTGGATAAAAATAGGTTGTTTTATGTGGCATTTTTTCCCCAGCCATTGCCACCTCAAACACATCTGGCGCACTTATAGGGGCAAGAACAATTCCAAGTTTATATTGTCCACTTTTTACAAGGGATACAACCTCTTCGATGGATTTTGTATAGAGTATCTCGGATTCTTCCTCGCTAATTATCTTACCGAACACAAGTGTGTGAAGAAGCATAACACCCAGGTTTTTATATCTAAACGGAAGCGGTTCTTTTACGGAAAATTTAAACACAGAGTCTGAATTTCCGGTAATGAGAGCAAATTCTTGAGGTTTAAGGTTTAAGGTACCGTATTCACAAAGAGGTATTTTTTCCACCTTAAAGCTTTCTGTTAGCCTTTTTAGAAGCTCATTTATATCAATACGAAGCCTCTTAACAACACGGTGTGTAGGCTTTATGATAAGTCCTTCTCCTTCAGCCCTTGAAAGATACATCATAACGTATTCATAGGGGTTTTCTTCGGAAACCAAATTGGATTCCTTTCTCCTTAGGTTTCTGTACTCAAGGGCAGTCTCGTATCTGTGATGGCCATCGGCTATTAAAAGCTTTTTGCTTTTCATGTAGTTTTTAATCCACTCTATTATGGACTTGTCCGAAACGCTCCAGAGTTTGTTTTTTACCCCTTCGCTGTTAGATAAATCAGCTATTGGTTTTTCAGAGGAAATTGCCTCATCAACTGTTCTCTCAAGTATTCCTTCGGGATCAGAGTAGACTGCAAAAACGGGGCTCAGATTTGCCCTGCAGGCTAAAATAAGCTTTAGCCTGTCTTGCTTGTGCTTCGGAAAGGTCTTTTCATGTGGAAGAATGTTCTGGGTTGAGAAGTCTTCAAGCTTTACCCTTGCAATAAAACCCTTTCGGATAACCTTTTTCCCCCCTTCTTCAAATTCCTGATAATAGGGGTATATGCAGGGTGTGGTATCTTGAATCAGGACTTTTTCTTCTATCCATTCTTTAAATGTTTTCCCTGCTTCGCTGTATCTGCTTTCATCCTCTCCTTTAGGCAGTATAAGCCTAACAACGTTATAAATGCTCCTTTCGTAGAGCTCAATTTGTTCCTTTGGGCTTATAACGTCATAGGGAGGAGCAACGACACTTTCTAGAGAACTTACCTTCTTGGGGTTATAACGAATTCCCCTGAATGCATCTACAGTTACCATTAAAGAAGCTCCTCTAACTCTTCTTTCTTAATGTCTCCTTCTCTTAGGATTTGGGGAGGGTCGGTGGTTAGATCCACAATGGTGGAACCCTTTGACGGTGGAATATTACCTGAATCAACGATAAGGTCAACCTTTTCATTAAATGTCTCAAGTATTTGATTAAACTCAAGCAGGTTCCTATCTCCACTGATATTTGCACTTGTTGAGGTTATTGGAAAATCTATAAAGTTAAACAGGTTCATTACAAAAGGGTGCCTTGATATCCTGACGGCTATTTTTTTGCTCCCTGCTGAGATTAATTTAGGAAATTCTTTCCTTTCCCTTAATACAATGGTAAGTGGTCCCGGAAGGAACCTTTCTATAAGAATAGAGGCTTTCTTATTAACTTCAACGTACTCAGCAAGCATCTCTTTATCCTTTACCAGAACGGGTATTGGTTTCCCATAAGGTCTTCCCTTTACGTTAAAGACCCTCTCAACAGAGGCATCATCTAAAGCAGTTGTTCCTATCCCATAGAGGGTTTCAGTTGGATAAACTATAATGCCGCCTTTTTTTAGTACGGATGCTGCTTTTTTTACGGAATCAATCTCGTTCCCTTTTACTATCTCTGTCAGTGTAAATACACCCCTTTTGTCTTATTAATTTAAAGTTTTTTAGAAGATGTTTCAAGTTAAATTCTTTGCCTTCAAGTTGCTTTTTCACATCTTTATATTATCCTTGTTAGCTACATAGCTCTGTTTTTTGGTGAGATGATAATGAAGAAGATAAAGGTCCAAAAAAAGGGTAAACAACCTATCAGGAAAAAGGGTGACGATATGGGAGAGCCTCTGGAAGACTCTTCGGAGAAAGACCAAATCACGGTTACGGTTATGATTGAAATACCAAAAGGAAGCAGGAACAAGTACGAATACGATAAAGAAAAGAAGATGCTTAAGTTTGATAGAATGCTCTTTTCTGCAGTTCACTATCCAAGTGACTATGGTTTTATTTTAAACACATTGGCTAAGGATGGAGACCCACTTGATGCTTTGGTGCTGGTCTGGGAACCAACCTTTCCAGGTTGCATCATAGAGGCAAGACCAGTTGGGCTTTTTAAGATGTGGGATGAAAAGGGACCGGATGAAAAGATCCTATGCGTTCCACTATATGACCCGCTTTGGAATCACATAGAACGACTCTCGGATGTTCCTCCTCATCTGTTAAAGGAGATAGAGCATTTCTTCTCGGTATACAAGGAGCTTGAGAAGAAAAAGACAGGTGTAGAGGGTTGGGAGGATAAAGAATCCGCTATAGAGATTATAAAGGAGTCACAGCAGAGGTATTTAAAGATCGAACTAGGTTTGGAGCTTGAGTATTAATCGTCTTAAGGGTTTGCTTTTTTCTTCCACCCCCCATAGTAGTAGATTGCTTTTTCCCTACCAAGGATCTTAGAGGCATACTCTATCCCAACTTCCGGATCAAACGGCATCATATCTGAACCAAATACCATATCTACACCCAATTCATCTAGCATCTTAATGGGATTTAGCTTACTAGCCCTTTCTTTACCCAGTGCTTTTAGATAAGTTTGCATAAAAACAGGATTAAAGTTGGGCTGAATACACAGGATGAGCCCGAGTTCTTTAACTCTCTGGGCTTGGAGGTAGTCTATCATTTCTGCGTGCTCTATTCTGTGTCCTTTAAACCTTATATTTGCTTTCTCAAAAGCGCTTAGTGCAACCTCAATAGCCTTATCCCCTATGGCGTGGAGCGATATCTTAAGACCCTTTTTTTCAAGTTCTCTTATCATTGATATTAGCTCTTCTTCTTGCTTAAGAAGAAGGCCTTTTGATGGTTTATCCAAATAGGGTTCTTTTAAACATGCTGTTCTTGCTCCTATGGAACCATCTACAAAGGTCTTTACCCATCCCAGTTTTATAAGCTCGTCTTCACCGTGTATTTCAAATAGCTCAAGAACCTTCTTGTAATCCCTGTAGTATGGCATAAGGACTGCTTTTAGCTTAAGCTTGCCGTTTTCCCTGAGCTTAAAGTAGGCTTCAGCGGTTTTTAAGTCCACAAAATCGTGAACTTCAACAATGCCCTTTGAAATTGCTTCCTCCTGAGCTCTTAAGAGGGCCTTCTCTGTGTCTTTTGATTTAAAAAAAGAGGCTGCATTCCAGAGCTCTTCTTCGTAAAGGTAACCCTTTTCAGGCTCAAATTTAGCCGAGGGTTTTATTCTTATTTCCTCTATTGCTTTCTCGTTTACTACCCCCATATGGGCATCTACCCTTATAAGAAGAACGGGGAAGGGAAATCGGTCAATATCTTTTTTTGTTATGGCCTCTCCGATCTTCTCTTCACTCCATCCCCAGGCTACAACCGGTTTCGTTTCCCCGGTATTTTCTATTAGCTCTATGATCTCTCTTTTTGTTGTAGCTTTTTCAATGGGTATGTTCTTAAGTAGAAATAGCTCTAGGTGGGTATGTGCATCTACTATCTCCATATATGTAAAAAATCTAACATATATTGTTGAGACACTCCATGCATGGATGATATAATGAAATCGTTTTGGTATCCTTGTTTATATTCCGATTAAGAGTTCTGAGGATATATATGTGGATAACTGGAAGAGCAGATTTAAACACAAACTAGTTGAGATACTTGGTCCAGAAGGGGTTATATCCTCTCCGGATGAGCTTGTAGCTTATGAATGTGATGGGCTTACAAGCTACAGGGTAAAACCTCTTTTTGTGGTTCTTCCCAGATCTGCTATAGAGGTTTCAGAGGTAGTTAAGCTATGCAGTGCTGAAAACGTCCCTTTTGTCCCAAGAGGCGCAGGAACCGGTCTTTCAGGGGGGGCGCTACCCGTTGAAGATGGGGTTTTAATATCTCTTTCGCGTATGAATCGCATCCTTGAGGTTGATATTGTAAATCAACGGGTTGTTGTTGAACCCGGTGTTGTAAACATCTGGGTTACAAATGCTGTAAGTAACAGGGGATACTACTACGCACCAGACCCTTCGAGTCAGATAGTCTGTACAATAGGGGGAAATGTTGCAGAGAACTCAGGAGGCGTTCACTGCTTGAAATACGGTGTTACAGTAAATCACGTTCTTGGGCTTGAGGTTGTTCTTCCAGATGGGGAGATTATTGAATTTGGCGGAAAAACCCTCGATACTCCTGGTTACGACATTACCGGTATTTTTGTAGGTTCTGAAGGGCTTTTAGGGATTGTAACAAAGGTTATTTTAAGGATTGTAAGGAGGCCTGAGGTTGTTAGAACCATCCTTGCAGCTTTTGATAGAATTGAACATGCAGGGGCTGCGGTATCCGGTATTACGGCAAGGGGTATAATACCTGCTGGTATGGAGATTATGGACCGTTTAAGCATCTTGGCGGTGGAAAAGGCTGTTCAGCCAAGATACCCAACCGATGCTGGGGCGATAATCCTTGTTGAGCTAGATGGTCCTTCTGCCGAGGTTGAAGCTCACGTTTGTGTTGTTACGGAGGTGCTAAGGGAAAACGGGGCAACTGAAATAAGGGTTGCAAGGGATGAGAGTGAAAGGGAGCTATTCTGGAAAGGAAGGAAAAGTGCCTTTGCGGCTATGGGACGTATAAGCCCTGACTACTATGTGCAGGACGGGGTTATTCCCCGAACCAAACTGGCAGAGGTTCTACGTGAGATTGAAAGGTTAGCTCAGAGGTATGGACTTAAAGTGGCAAACGTTTTTCATGCAGGTGATGGAAATCTTCATCCTTTAATTCTCTATGATTCCTCTAAGGAAGGAGAATTCGAGAGGGTAGAGGAACTGGCAGGGGAAATCTTAAGGGTTTGTGTTGAGGCAGGTGGAAGCATAACGGGTGAACACGGTGTTGGGTACGATAAGAAAAGATTCATGCCCCTTATGTTTACTGAAAGCGACCTTGATACCATGTATCTTATCAAGTGTGCTTTTGATCCAAAAGGGCTGTGTAATCCTGGGAAGGTTTTTCCCACCCCTCGTTCATGCGTGGAGGCGGGGGCAACCTCTTATAAGGAGCACCCCGTTGAGAAAATGGGTCTTGGGAAAAGATTCTGATGTCCTCTGGATACTTTCAAAATGAGGGCTGAATTAAGAGAGATTATAGAAGTGGTAGGAGAAGATTTTGCTTTAAGCTCAGTTGATGAGCTTAAGAGATTCAGTGTTGATGGGAAAACCCCCCGTTTGGTCGTTTTCCCCCGCTCTGTTGAGGAGATCTCTGAAATTTTGAAGATTGCTTTTAGGAGTTCCACTGCTATAACACCGTGGGGAGGGGGAACCAAAATAGGGCTTGGAAGAATCCCTGATAGGGTTGATGTTGTGATTTGTACCACAAATATAAACAGCGTTTCTGAATACGAGGCGGCTGATCTGGTATGTACTACCCAGTGTGGTATCCAATTGAGAAAGCTACAGGAAATCCTGAGGGTAAAAAGGCAGTTTTTGGCTGTTGATCCTCCCCACCTTGAGGCAGGAGCTACAATTGGTGGCATTATAGTCACAAACGACAGCGGTCCAAGAAGACAGAGGTTTGGTGCCCTGAAGGAACTCCTTCTGGGAATTAAGGTAGTTAGAGCAGATGGAAAGGTAGTAAAGGGGGGTGCTAAAGTGGTTAAAAACGTTGCAGGTTACGATATTCCAAAACTATACGTTGGCTCTCTGGGTACTTTGGGAATAGTAGTTGAAGCTACTTTTAGGCTGTATCCAATTGCTGAGTTTTCTCAAACCTGTATTATCAGTTCCCCGGATATAGATGCACTTGAAAAAAACGTCTTTGCAGTTTTAAACTCTACTGTTGTTCCCACCTGTTTAGAGTTGGTAAGTCCCCCTCTGTTAGACAGGGTGTCTGGGCATCTGGGTTTTGATATACCTAAAAAAGGGTACGCCCTTTGTGTAAGGGTTGAGAGTGTCCAAAGGGCTGTAAGAGACCAAATCTCCAGAATATGCGATATGTGTGGAGGGTCAAATGCTAAGATAACATTGATTGAAGGTGGACTGGAAGAGAAGTTATGGGATTGTCTTATTAATTTTCCCTGGAAGTTTTTAAAAGATGGTAGGCTGGTCTGTAAGGCAAGTATCCTTCCCGGGAGTATTAAATGGTTTTTAAGGGGATTAGAGCAAATCTCTTCGAGCTTGCACCTCGATGCATATGTGCTTGGAAGGGCTGGTAGTGGAGTCCTTACGGTTTCTCTGGAATCTAAGGAAGACGACTCTTCTTTGGTAGATGCTGTGTCTTTACTTCGAAAGGAGATAAGAGTTATTGGGGGTAACCTGACTGTTTGGGACTGCCCTCTTTCGATGAAGTCCAAGATTGATGTGTGGGATGACATTGGGGAATCTATTAGGATTATGAAAAGAATAAAGAGGCTACTTGATCCAAGAGCTATTTTAAATCCCGGAAGGTTTGTAGGGGGTATATAGATTTCTTGAAAGAGAAAGTTAATCAAGTTAGCCTATTCTTTAAAAAATCCAGAAGAGTAAGGGTTTATGATACGGAGAGAAGAGAGAGAGGGATGGATCCTTATAAACCAGAATGACCATGCAAGGCTTGCAGGTAATATAATGTCGTACTGGGGAAACGAAGAGTTTTCAAAACCTGATCCGTATGAAGAGGTTATATTTGCTATATCAGAACACGACAACGGCTGGAAGGAGTGGGATGCACTACCCAAGGTAAACCCTTCAAACAGGTATCCCATGAATTTTTTGGAGATGGATTCTGTGGAGCAGTACTGTATCTGGAGGCGTTGTTTTAAAAGATACTCTACTGCTCACCCTTATGCCTCGGCACTTATTGCCCTGCATTTTGGAAAACTAAACGAAAAGAGCCTGAACAAGGGGAGGGGAAGTTCTATAGCCCAGTCTTGTTATATGGAAATCATAGGGTTCGTTTCCGAGATGTTACATATTAACCTCTCTACGCTTGATACCAAGCGCTTACCCGAAGATATAAGGGTGAATCTAAGACTCGTTCAGATAGGGGATATTATATCCCTTGCTCTTTGTCATGGATGGTTTTCTCTGGATATCCCAAATGTTCCGCTCGATTACAACGGTAGATCTGTGACCCTAAGCCTGAGATCAACGGATGGGATTAACTACGTTGTGCGTCCCTACCCATTTTTCAAGCCGTTTATGAGGCATTCTGTAATTGGGCGCAGATTAAACCAGAAAAGGTTCACAGGGGATGAAGAGTTAAGGGAAAAGCTAAGAGAATCTGTACCCAATGTTCTTACTTTCTCTATAATGGAGGAGATGTGAGAGAATCTCCTATGGTATTTAAAGCATTTGACGACTTGGATAAACCTGACATGGAAATAATAAGGGATTGTGTCCACTGCGGTTTTTGCCTTACATCTTGTCCAACATACCTCCAAACGGGTAATGAGCTTGACTCTCCCAGGGGAAGGATATACCTTATGAGGTCTGCTATCGAGGGTAAGATCCCAATGGGAGAAGCCTTTGTAAAACATATGGATCTCTGCCTTGGTTGCCTTGGGTGTGAGACCGCTTGTCCATCTGGTGTTCTCTATGGAAGATTGATAGAGTCTGTAAGAGCTCAGATTGAGCGCAGATACAGGAGGCCATTTCTGGAAAGGCTTTACCGCTCTGTTTTATTTAAGGTTTTCCCCTATCCTAGAAGACTAGGGTTTTTACTTCCTCTACTGTATCTCTATCAGGCTACCGGGATTAGGAAACTCGTTCAGTCATCTGGGATTCTTGGGTTCTCTAAAAGGCTTTTACACATGGAGGGTATGTTACCCAGTGTTGAGTCTCCTTTCCTTTCTTCTAACCTACCGGAGAGGATAGAGCCCCGGGGGAGAAGGCAGTTTAAGGTTGCACTGCTTACGGGGTGTATTCAAAGCGTTTTTTTTCATAAAACGAATTTGGCAACTGTTAGGGTTTTAGTCCAGAATGGGTGCGAGGTTTTTATTCCTAGGGATCAGGTATGTTGTGGTGCTCTCTCTCTTCATTCAGGTCGGCTTAGTGAAGCAAGAGAGTTTGCTCGTCTAAATATCAGGGTTTTTGAAAGGGAAGAGGTCGATGCGATAGTGGTTAACTCAGCCGGATGTGGTTCGGCCATGAAGGAATATGGTGAGATACTAAGAGGGGATAGAGGTTATTATGAACGTGGAGTTAGATTCAGCAAAAAGGTAAAGGATATTTCTGAGTTCCTTGCTGAGGTGGGTCTTCAGGGCAATCTGGGGGAACTTAGATTAAGGGTTACGTATCAGGATGCGTGTCATATAGCACATGCTCAGCGGATAAAAGAGCAACCAAGAAAACTCATAAGACAGATTCCTGGAATTGAGTTTGTTGAGCTTGGTGAATCCGATATCTGCTGTGGAAGTGCAGGAATATACAATCTAGTGGAGCCTGATATGTCTGAGAAGTTACTTGAGCGCAAGATCTTTAATCTAAGGAGAATAAAACCCCAAGTGCTTGTCTCAGGGAATCCTGGATGCCTTCTCCAGATAGGTATGGGAATTAGAAAAAACGGGCTTGGTATTAAAACACTCCATCTGGTTGAATTGCTTGATTTAGCCTATAGAAACCGTAGTTGAGTGAATCCAGTAGCAGTTTTTCTCATCAAAATCGAAAAGCGTTTATTGACTCTTAATCGTTTTTGTTATAATTATAAAACCGCTTAATAATTATAAGACCAGGAGAGTTGGAAATGAGCAAACGGTTTTTTCTTTCGTTGGTGGGGGTTTTTTTTATGCAGTTTCTGGTTTTTGCCTATGCTGGAGATTTGAGTGAATCAATAAGGGAAATTATTGAGAATCCAATTTACTATGACGGTAAGGATGTTGTAGTTGAGGGTGAGGTTGAAAAGATAAAGTTTACAGAATCCTATGATGGAGACCCCTATACCCTTTTTAAACTCTATGATGATGAGAACAACTCTGTGGGTGTTTACTTTAAAGGTCGTCTCTCCATAACGGAGGGGGATAAAGTAAAGGTCTTTGGAGAATTCAAAAAAGAGAAAAGATATGCAATCTTTAAATTTAGAAACGTAATAAAGGCAAAACGTGTTGAGGATATAGGTTAGGGTTTGCCTTAATGTTTTAAACAACCCCGCTTCCTGTTTGGCATTTCTATATTCTGCATATAATATTCCTTTATGCCTTTTCCAAAATTAAAGTTTAAGCCCGTATTTTATATACTGCTGGGTTTTGTCTTTATACTTTTACTGTCCCTATTTTTTTTGTTAGTAGAGGTTCTAGTTCCCAAACAAATATCCAGATACATACAGCAGATCTCAAAGGATAGGGGATATGGTATTCGAATTAAGGATATAGAATTCGATTTGCTCTCCGGGATTAAGGGAAGTGGTTTAGAGGTTTCCGAAACGGTGGATCTTCTCAACCCGGTACTAACCGTTAGGAAACTGGTTCTTGAGCCTGAGATCTTTTCTTCCCTAGTTAACTGGAAGATAAGTGTGCGGGAAATAGTAATTGATGAGCCGACTTTTACACTAAGCAGAGATACACTGAGGATCTTAACAAGGCTTATGGGAAGAGAAGGGGGTAAACGGAAAGGGAAGGAAGCGTTTAACCTCCCAGTTGTTGTTAAGTATGTAGAGGTAAACAATGCCCGGGTTGAATTTATTCCTGGAGTTTTTCTTGTCTTTAGAAAGATAAGGTTTGAGTTTGTAGACGCGGAGAAAGAAGAGGAAAGAGAGCTAAGGGTTTTGGGTTCTGTCAGTTTGAAGAATGCAGAGTTTAAGTTTAAAGGGGTGGTTAAACCTTTTTTAGATAGTCCGGTTGGTAGTTTTCAGGTTAGCTCAACTGGGTTAGAGCTAAAAGGTTTTAATTCCATATTCGGAAACCATCTGGGATTGGTTCTTTCATCGGAGCTTGATTTTGAGGTATTAGATGGAATTAAGCTAAGCGGGAAGCTCTTTTTCTCACCTTTAGGTGTAGCCGGTAATATGGAGCGGTTACCAGAGGGATATCTAAACTATAGCGTTAAGTATACTGGATTGGATGATAGCATCTATTTAGACCGTATCTATGTTGATATTGGAAAATCTTTTGCCCTTGAGCTTACCGGACGTGTGGAAAACGTTACAACAGATCGCAGTTTTGATATAACGGGAAGGATAAATAGTATAGATATGGGGAGCCTTTCAAGCTTTGTTTTTGGTTCCACCTCTTCTATAAAGCTCTATGGCGGTATTAAGGATGGTGACATTGAGATTAAAGGCTCTCTTTCTCAGAGGGATTTAAACGCAAGTGGAAATATTGCCTTTGGAGACATAGGTGTTAGAGAAGGTGTTTACAGTCTAGAAGTGGAGGAACCAAGAGCCAGTATCTATTTAAAAAGTGATTTTAAAGGACTTTCAGCTTACACAGAGCTTCGTTCACAGGGTGTATTGGTAAACTCAGGTGAGCTTAGGCTTAAGGATGCTGAGATTGTTTCAGAGGTTAGAACAGATTTTGGTTCTGATACCAGAGTGGATGTATTATCACTGAAAGGATACCTTGGTGGGGGGACTGTTTCGGGAAAAGCACAGTTTAGGGCTTTAAACGGCAGGAGATTTTTAAAAGTGCTTCTTACCGGGAAGGGTATGGGTATTGGTGAACTCTTTAGGGGTTTTTATCCGGTGCCCATCATATATGGGAGTGTAGAGAGTGTAAATCTCATGGTTATAAGTGAGGAGATGAAGAGGTTTAGAGCTGAGGTTTCTTTTGATATAAGAGAAGCTGGTTTGGAATCTAATGATAGCAAAAAGAGAATTAAAATAGGCCGATTAAGGTCTCAAAAGCCAGTAGAGGTTGTTTTGATACCCCATCCAAATTCTACCGGCTCTGATGGGAATGGAAGCAAAAAGGATACTCTTAGGGTTAATCTTACCGGAAAGGATGTGTACTATGAGTCTATTTCCTTTGGTGAACTGCTTTCTATAAAGAAGGGAAGTATTGCAGACGCATTGTTTAAAAAGGAAGAGGATAGTTGGAGGCTTAGCCTTTACTTGGGTGGTTCTAGGTTGCTTTTTGCAAATGGAATGGTAAGTGTAGAGGAATTTAAATCAAGGTTAGCAGGTAAGCATGGAGACTATGGAGTTGAGATCACAGGTAACTGGAACAGTAAAGGTGGAGTCCTAGGGGGTCTTTTGCTCTCCTATTCCTCTGGAACTTTTTATATAGACAGTAACCTTATAAGGCTCGGGAATGTTAAAGCGCGTTTGGAAGAACTTGGGGAGGTACGGGTAGGCAATATAGAAGTTGCTTTTAAAGACAACGGTAAAGGAATTTACGCCTTGGAGTTTGCAAATGGTAACTTCTATGGATTTAAAAGGGTAGGATTTTTTGATGTAAGGGGAAGGGGGGATGTCTTTTTTATTGATGGGGAAGTCTCTTTAGGTAGCAGGCTTTTTGTTGGCAGGTTAGAAGTTGGCAATCAAACCCTAAGAAGTGTGGATCTTGGTGTTGCTCTATCCAGGGGAAAGGAATTAAAGATTAAATTGATTTCGGCGGGGTTTCTCGATGGAAACGTAAGCGGTGAGGTAACTATAGATGGTTTTTCAAGTGTTTTTTTAAGTATTGGCTTTGAGAAGATTTTTATCCCCATAGGTTTAGGCGGAAAACAAGTGTATTTAAAAAGGCTTGGTTTTGAGTTTACAGGGAATCTAAAGGATGGCTCTTTTATGCCACAGGGTAGGGGAAGTGTTTTTGTAAGTGGGATGGGTATTTTGGGGATAGATGGTTTCTCTGTAGACGGTTATGCGGATTTGAAAACTTCAGGTGAAACCGTTTTTATAAGAAACGGGTTTGTAGAAGATGGAGTGGGTAACAGAGTTAATCTGTCTGTTTTATTTAGAAGAGAAGATGAAAAAAAGGGAGGAGGTGTACTAAAAATAGATATATTCAGGACTCCTCTAGCAGGGCTAAAGGATATGTTTTACCCTCTCTTACCTATATTTCTTAGAGAAGCTAGCTTAACAGGGAAGATGGAGGCGAATCTGGAACTCTCTGGATTCTTGGGGCCTAGAAGTTCAATAAGTGGCAGGGTTCTAGTGGATAACGCCTCTTTTCGGGTTCCTTTTCATGGGGCCTTTCTATCACTTGAAGGTATAGATGGGATCTTGCATGTAGAAGACAAAGTAACCCAGATAACTGCTATACCCAATCTGGTAAGTGGAAATGGAGTTGATAAAAAGGCATTTAATGTTATTACTGAGAACCGCAAGCAGAACAGGATGGGAAAAGATACTATAAGAGTAAAGGAACTTAAGTACGGATTTCTAAGTGTTGAGGATATATGTGGTGAGATTGGGCTCAGTCAAGGTGGGCTTAGCATAAGAAACCTAAAGGCCAAACTTTACAAAGGGTATATGTTTGGTAACAGTTCAATACATTTTGAAGACGGCAGATACAGTATCATGGCTCTCTTTAAAGAGGTCAGCCTTAAAAACATAACGGATAGCATTCCTTCTCTAAAGGACTATATAACTGGAAGGGTAAACGGCTTTTTGTGGTTAAACGGTAGGGGGAGGGAACTTGGAGCTATAAATAGCCTTTTTTATTTTTGGTCTGTAAAATCTAAGGATGAGGAGAGAAAAATAGGAAAAGCACTGCTAAAACAGCTTGGTGTCAGGGAAAAGATTTTCCTTAGGTCTTTTCGTAAATACGACAGAGGTGAGCTTTACGGTTACGTAAGGGAAGGGAAAATAACGTTTAAGAAGCTAGATATATCACATAGTATATTGGGTATAAGGGATCTATCTATCAAGGTGGATGAGAAAAAGAACTCTATATCCGTTCCACATTTCCTTTCAGTAATAAGGGAAACTGCAAGAAGAGCTGTTAAGGGGGAGCTTAGATTTGAGTTTAAAAAATGAGGAGAAAGAACAGAGTTTAAGGAGAAATAATATGAGAAGAGTAGATACGTTTTTGTTTTTTTTACTATCTGGTTTGCTTATGTCCTGTGCTATTGTAACGGTTAATGTTTACTTTCCTGCAGAAGAGGTAAAGGAAGCCTATAAGAGTCTGGAAGAGGAGTTTGTAAAACCCCCAGAGGTCAAGGAATCCCCTTCATCTAGGAAGAGCTCTAAGGAAGTTGATAAGAGGATAGGGAAGCACAGGAAGTATCCCCAAGAGCCACAACTTGGTTCAAAAAGGATTATAACCCTAAAGAGGCATCTGGTTGTTGATATTTATACCGTTTCTTGGGCTCAGGATAACATTGCAAGAAGGATAACAGATGAGATAAGGAGTATGCCTGAGGTGGTTGAGGCATTTCGCCGTAGGGGGCAGAGAGTGGGTATTATAAACAAAATGGCTTCTCAGGGTAAGGTTGGAGAGGGGAATAATGGGCTTTTGGTTGTAAGAGGGAACCTTACAAGGGAAGAGCTTGAGGCTTTCAGTGCCGAGAACTCTGATCGACAGATCATAGTAAGGGGTATGGCAAAGGCAATTTTAAAGATTAACAACCTTGATATAACCCAGGAGAATATAAGCAGGGTTCTTCCACAGGCCGCAGAGCAGTTTGCTGCTGTTAGAAGGGAAGAGGCAAAACCTGGTTGGTGGGTTCAGCTTCCCGATGGTAGATGGGTACGTAAGTGAGTCTAAACTCTAGTTAAGAAGCTTAACGATGAACTTTAGAACACGGTTAATCACCCATGAAGACTCAAACTTTCTTTGAAAGAATAGATTGGTTGTTTGTCTTATACCCAGTGAAAGGGTTGGGTAAACATGTACAGTAGATGATATATCCTTTACGGTTAGACCTTTCTTTATGGCAAGAGCTAGTTCACCTATTATCTCTCCAGCATGTGGCCCTATTATATGAGCCCCTATTATATTTCCCCTCCATCCTGTGGTTATAATCTTTATAAATCCCTTATCCTCAACTTCTGTTAGGGCTCTGTCAACTTTGTTGAAATGGTGCTTGTACACCTCGTACTTAATGCCTTTTTCCCTTGCCTCCATCTCGGTTATCCCCACATGGGCAACCTCAGGGTCTGTAAATATTGTCCACGGAACAACTGAGTAGTCTACCTTGGTTGGAATTTTAAGTATTGCATTTCTTACAACTACACCCGCCTGATACTCTGCCATATGGGTAAAGAGAAACGGGCCCACAACATCTCCGCATGCCCATATGTTCTTTGAGGTGGTTTGAAGCCTTTCGTTTACCACTATTCCCTTCTTGTTGTACTGAACCCCAGCTGCTTCGAGGTTTAGCCCTTCAACATTGGGTGTACGTCCTGTGGCAACAAGTATCTCGTCTGTTTTTAATATAACTTCTTTTCCGTTTTTCTCAGCAACTATTACCTTTTTCCCGTTCTCACGAAAAACATGCTTTGCTTTCGTACCTGTAAGAAACTCTATTCCTTCATCTAAAAGGTGCTTTTCCAGGGTTTTTGAGATGTCTTCATCCTCAATGGGAAGAACCCGCTCCATCATCTCTACTACCGTAACCCTGGAGCCAAACCGTGAAAACACCTGGGATAATTCCATTCCTATAGGGCCTGCACCTATTACAACAAGAGATTCAGGTAGTGTTTTAAGGTGAAATACCTCAACATGCGATAAAAAACCGGTTTCTTTAAGCCCGGGTATGGGTGGGGTAAGTGATCTTGATCCGGTAGATATAATAAATCTTTTGCTTTTTATTGTCTTTCCGTTTACCTCTAGTTCCTCCCTTGATAAGAAGGCTGGCTGCCCGAATATAACATCAACCCCCATCTCCCTGAATCTATCCGGACTGTCATGCTTTCCTACTTTACGTATAACACTCCAGACATGCTCAATTACTTTGGAGAAGTCAAAAGAGAGTGGAATTTCGTTTAACCCAAATTCCCTTGCCCTTCGTATAAGCGAGGCTACTTTTGCAGAGTGAATAATGGTTTTGCTTGGAATACATCCATAATAAAGACAATCACCCCCTAGTTTTTCCCTCTCTATTAGCGCGGTTCTAAGACCGAGCTTGGCTGAGGCTGTGGCAACACTAAGTCCTGCCGCCCCTCCCCCTATTACGACAGTATCGTAGTTGTAATTATCCATTCCTTTCCCCCTGGCTGGCTTTTTTATAAATTGATGATTTGATTTAGAGGGAGATTCAGATATCGTTGTAAAAATTAATTTCTCTAACTTGCTTCCTTGTTTATAAAGATTTTGCCAAACTGGCTTTTACCTGGTTAAGGCTCTTTTCTATAAGGGAGCGTATCTCATCTAGCCTTTCTTTACTTTCTGCCTCAAACCTTAGGACTAGGGCAGGTTGGGTGTTAGATGCCCTTATTAAACCCCATCCATCTGGAAACTCAATCCTTACACCGTCTATGTCAATAACCTCATACTCTTTCTTAAGCATTTCCCTGACTCCTTCAACGACCTTAAACTTTATATCGTCTGGACACTCCACTCTTATTTCAGGTGTTGCAAATGCAGGTGGAACTCCCTCCAGTAGTTCTGAAACCTTCTTGCCTGTTTTAGAGATAATCTCTAGCAACCTAAGTCCCGCATAGAGTGCGTCGTCATATCCAAAGTACCTGTCAGCAAAGAAGATGTGTCCGCTCATCTCACCTGCAAGAACCGCTTTTTCCTTTTTCATCTTGTCCTTTATAAGGGAGTGGCCGGTTTTCCACATGATAGGTACCCCACCGTGCTTCTCTATATCCTTAAACAGCCTGCCTGAGCATTTTACATCCCCTATTATCTTTGCTCCGGGGATCTGACTGAGTATATGCCTTGCAAATATAAGAACAAGCATATCTCCCCATATTATGTTGCCGTTTTCATCAACCACACCTATTCTGTCTCCATCTCCATCAAAACCTATTCCCACCTGTAACTCTCTTTTCCTGACAACTTCTATAAGGTCTTTTAGGTTTTCCTCTACAGTTGGGTCTGGATGATGGTTTGGGAATGTCCCATCAGGGGTAACATAGAGCTCAACCACCTCACATTCAAACTCCTTAAGTATCCTGGGAGCTACTATGCCAACCATACCGTTTCCACAGTCTATACCTACTTTGACGCCTGGTTTTATATCTAGGTTATTTCGCAGAAACTGTAGGTAATCTTCTGTTACGGAGCGAACCTCATATGAGCCTTCTCCAATGGCAAAATCCCCGAGTTCTGCGATTTTCCTTATATTCTGGATCTCTTCACCAAAAAGGGTTTCTTTCCCCACACATAGCTTTAGACCGTTGTACTCAGCAGGGTTGTGGCTTGCTGTAACCATAACCCCTCCGTCTACATCCAGATTAAAGAGTGAGAAGTAAAGTATGGGTGTTGAAACCATACCTATATCAACAACATCCACTCCGGTAGAGTTAATCCCGCGCGTTATGGCTTTGGCAAAAGCAGGTGAACTTGGTCTGCAGTCTCTTCCAAGAGTTACCCTCTTTTTCCCCTGCTTTCTTATGTATGTGCCATACGCCTTTCCTATAGTCTCTACAACTTCTTCTGTCAGGTCTTTCTCCACTATCCCTCTTATGTCGTACTCTCTGAAGATCTGTGGATTAATATGTGGCATCTTTATCCTCTCTCCTCTTCTTTGTCTTTAAGTTTGTGTTCCTATTAATAATACCTTTCTAGGATGTTTAAAAAAAGTCTTTCTTGACTTTATTATGTGGGCTTTTATCATTTCTCTTAGATGGTTTATCCTTCTTTCTCCGAATTTAAAGAGATGCTAAAACGGGGTAACTTGGTACCTGTGTGTAGGGAAATACTTGCGGATTTCGACACACCGGTATCAGCTTTAAAAAAGATTGAAAATGGGGATTATGCATTCCTTCTTGAAAGTGTTGAAGGTGGTGAGAAGTGGGGAAGATACAGCTTTATAGGAACTGCACCCTCTATAGTGTTTAGGTCAAAGGGAACCTATATCGAAATCATAGAGAACGGTAGGGTAGAGAAACTAGAGGGAAATCCTCTAGATGCTTTAAGGAGCCTGCTTTTAAGATATCATCCCGTGGTTTTTGAAGGGCTTCCCAGATTCTATGGCGGAGCCGTTGGCTACTTTGGGTACGATATAGTAAGGTTCATTGAGGACCTACCTGAGATTGGAAAAGATGATCTGGGGCTCTGGGATTGTGTGTTTATGATAACCGACACAGTTCTTGTGTTTGATAACGTAAGCCATAAGATAAAGGTTATATCAAATGCCTATGTGCCTAATCCTAAGTATGCAGAGAAGGCCTATAACGATGCTGTGGCAAGGATAGAGTCTCTAGTGGAGAGATTAAGAACCCCTGTATCCCTCTACAGTGGTAGTAAAACCGGATTCAAGGAAAAGGTTGAAGAGATAGACGTTTCTGAATTTAAGTCGAACTTTAAACCCGAAGACTTTATAAGGGCAGTCGAAAGAACAAAAGAGTATATCAGGGCTGGTGACATTATTCAGGCAGTTATATCACAGAGATGGAATATAAAGCTTGATGTGTCTCCTTTTGACCTTTACCGAGCCCTTAGGGTTTTAAACCCTTCCCCTTATATGTTTTACTTAAAGATGGAGGAGCAGTTCCTTGTGGGTTCCTCTCCGGAGGTTATGGTAAGGGTTGAAGGGGATAAAATAGAGACCCGCCCCATTGCCGGAACAAGGCCTAGGGGAAAAGATGAAAGAGAGGATCTCGAACTTCAAAGGGAACTACTTTCAGACCCCAAAGAGAGGGCAGAGCACATAATGCTTGTTGACCTTGCCAGAAACGATCTGGGTAGGGTTGCAGAGATTGGAACTGTTAACGTAGATGAGCTTATGACCGTAGAGAGGTATTCACATGTCATGCATATAGTGTCAAATGTTGTTGCAAAGCTTGCTAAAGGAAAGGATGCATTTGATGTTATAAGGGCAACCTTTCCTGCAGGAACCCTTTCAGGGGCTCCCAAGGTAAGGGCTATGGAGATAATAGAGGAGATGGAGCCAACGAGGAGAGGGGCTTATGGAGGAGCCGTTGGTTACTTTAGCTTCTCTGGTAATATGGATACGTGTATTACAATTAGAACTTATGTGATAAGGGGGGAGGAAGCCTTTATTCAAGCAGGTGCTGGTATTGTTGCGGATTCAGACCCTGAAAGGGAGTACAATGAGACGGTAAACAAGGTAAAGGCTCTTGTAAAGGCCATAAAGGTAGCAAGAACAGGGCTTTAATATGATACTGGTTATAGATAACTACGACTCCTTTACCTATAATCTCGTCCATTACCTTGGAGAGATGGGAGAGGAGATTCAGGTTTTCAGGAATGATAAAATCACCTTAGAAGAGATTGGAAGGATGTCCCCAGAGATGATAGTTATATCTCCGGGACCGTGCACACCTAAGGAGGCTGGAATATCTGTAGAGGTCATAAGAGAGTTTGGGGGGAAGATACCCATTTTGGGGGTTTGCCTTGGGCATCAATCCATAGGCTATGCTTTCGGAGGAAAGATTGTAAGGGCAAAGAGATTGCTTCATGGTAAAACCTCTTTAATTTATCACGATGGGAAAGGTATATACAGTGGCTTACCCAATCCTTTTGAGGCCACAAGATATCATTCTTTGGTGGTTGATAGGGATTCTCTTCCCCGTGAGCTTGAGGTTACGGCCTGGACAGATGAGAATGAGATAATGGGAATAAGGCACAGAGAATACCCCATAGAAGGTGTTCAATTCCATCCGGAATCTATCCTTACCAGGCACGGTAAGGATCTACTTAAAAACTTTTTAAGGATTTCCAGGGAATATAACGAGCATAATAAAAGGTAGGTGGTTATTTTTTTGGCATGGTTTTACCATTTATTTGTCTTGCATTTATCGTGTGGAATTTGTTAAAATAAGTTAAAGAGACATTATTTTCTAAGATTCTAAAATAATAAATTAAAGGGAGGCGAGACAATTATGCGTTTGTTATTTAGACCCAGAGACCCAAAGTATGTTGGTGAGGGAACTTTACCTTTTGGTACATTTGATGATACAAAAAAGTGGTTACCTATAACAAGGTACTTAGAGAAAGGGGCGGAGATGTTCCCTGACAAGACGATGTTTCGTGTTGCTGACAGAGATGGAAACATTACTGGAAGCTATACCTATAAGGAAACAAACGAGTGGGCAAACAGAGTGGCAAATGGTCTTATAAAACACGTAGGTGTTAAAAAGGGAGATAAGGTGGGTATGTACATGCTTAACTGTGCTGAGTATGTGATATCCATCATAGGTATTCATAAGTCTGGAGGGGTTCAGGTTCCCATAAACAAGGATGAAAAAGGAGAGCGTCTAGCCTATATAATTAACCACTCTGATATGGTGGCTTTGATAATAGACCAGGACAGCATTCCTTTTGTAAGGGACGTAGCCGATAATCTAGAGAAATTAAAGTTTGTTTTTGTTACCGGAGATCCCAAGGACGTTCCGGACAGCATAGGAAAGATAAAGGCATTGCCCTTTACCATGTTTAACGATTTCTCCTCCGAAAACCCTGGTGTTGATGTGACGATTGCTGATGTTGAGAGATGTATGTTTACATCCGGAACAACTGGAATGCCAAAGGGGGTTGTAAGAGACCATGGCGGTGTGATAATGACCGTTAGAAGCTACCTTCAGCAGCAGGGTGTAAGGAGCGGGGATGTGCTTATGAGTGTTCTTTCTCTTGGGCATGCAAACGCACAGGTTATGTGCCTTTTCAGCGCAATGGGAGCGGGGGCTACCGCTGTATTTTATCCCAGGTTTTCTGCCTCCAGTTTCTGGAAGTGGGCAGCCGAATGTGGTGCTACGGTGGCAAACATGCTGGGCGCGGTAGCAGAGTATCTATGGGCAGCTCCCCCAAGTGAGTGGGACAGGAAGCATAAGATAAGGATAATGCTTGGGTCTCCTGCCCCTAAGAACTTAGAAGAATTCCAAGAGAGGTTTGGTGTTAGGGTAATAGATGGTTATGGTTCCACAGAGATGGGAATGGTGCTCTGGAAAGACCCTGAAGACCACCGACCTGGATCATCTGGCTATCCTATGGAGGGCTACTATGTGGAGCTTAGGGATCCACAGGATACAACAAAGATTGTAAGAACATTTTGGGATCCCTACGAGAACCCAACTCCACCTGATGAGGCAAAGGGATTGCTTTTTATAAAGCCCTTGATCCCTCATACCACACTTAACGAGTATTTTAAGGACCCAAGGCGCACAAGGGAAGCCTTTGATGATGAAGGGTTCTTTAACTCTGATGATATCTTTGCACGTGGTGTTGATGGAAGATTCTACTTTGTTGGTAGGCACTCAAGGATAAGGGTTTCTGGAGAAAATGTTGATCCCATTGCAGTGCAGGATATAGCAATGAGGTATCCCGGAATCCAGGAAGCTATAGCGGTTGGGGTAAGGCTCCCAAATGTCTCTGATGATGAGATAAAGCTGTGTATAACCTTAAAACCAGATGCAAAGTTTGATCCGGTTGAGTTCTGCAAGTGGATGGCTGAGATTGCTCCTGTTTTCATGGTACCAAGATTTATAGAGATATACCCCGAAGGATTTCCGGTAACCGCTACGCAGAAGATAAAGATGGCCGAACTAAAAGAGATTACGGATAATACCTGGGATCGCATTAAAGTGGGTCTTAAGTTTAGCGCAAGAAAATAGCCGCTACTTTAAACCTGTGTGCAATTAAGTGTTGATTTACCCTATTGTAGGGAGAAAAGGGGGAGTGTGATTATAATGAGCATTGAGCTAACCACTGGGCGTTCTGTGGAGGACGCAGAAGACAGGGATAAGCCCTTAAGAAAGGATGTACGCTACCTTGGGAATCTTCTCGGTGAGACTCTTATAGAGCAGGAAGGAAAAAGGATCTTTGATATAGTGGAGAAGATAAGGTTTCTTACCAAGGAGATGCGAAGAAACTACGTTCGGGATCTAAAGGAAGAGCTTGTATCTACCATACGGGGTTTGAATCATGAGGAGTTATACAATGTGACACGAGCTTTTACCATGTACTTTAAGCTTGTAAATATTGCTGAGCAGAACCATCAGATAAGGCTTTGGAGAGAGCAAAAACGCACGGCGGTTGTGTTTGAAGAGGGTTCCATTGAGCACATGTTTAGAGAGCTTGAGGGTATGGGAGTGGATTTTGAAAGGTTTGTAGAGCTTCTAAACAGGATGTCAATAGAGCTTGTTCTTACCGCCCATCCTACCGAGGTGAACCGTCACATAGTGCTTGAGAAGTTCCGTCACATTGCAATTCTATTGAAAGAATTGGAAAACCCCTTTCTTATCCCTGATGAAAGAGACAAGATAGAGAGGGAGATAAGGGCTGAGATAGTTAGTTTGTGGCAGACTGAAGAGGTTCCCCCTTATAAAATTACCCCAATCGATGAGGCTAGAAACGTTCTCTACTATTTTAAGGAAACGATTTTTGATGCCATCTTGAGTATATACGAGGAGATAGAAGAACAGGTAAAGAGGCACTATAAGGTTAGTTCGTTTAAGATCCCCAACTTCTTAAGATTTGGTTCGTGGGTTGGTGGAGATAGGGATGGTAATCCTTTTGTAACACACAGGGTAACCTACGAAGTGCTTAAAATGCAAAAAAAACTGGCACTTGAGAGATATGTTGATGAGATAAAGCAGATAAAGCGTCAGTTGAGTTCCTCTGCAAAGATAGTTCCCGTGATTCCAGAGCTTATTGAATCTATAAAGAGAGATAAGGAGCTTGTACCCGGTGATATAGATATAAAGAATCCTCTGGAGTTTTACCGGATAAAGCTAGAGTACGTACATAAAAAGCTCTTAAATACCATAGCTGCAACGGAGGGTAGAAAGAACGGGTACTACTATCTGAGTAGAGACGAGCTTTTGGAAGACCTCTATCTTATTGATAGAAGCCTTCGAAGCAACAAAGGGGAGCGCCTTGCCAACTCAGGTCTTAGGAGGCTTATACGTCTTGTGGAGCTCTTTGGCTTTCACCTAGCAAAGCTGGATATAAGACAGCACAGTTCCCTTCACTTTGGAGCTATTTCGGAGGTAACGGAAAAACTGGGCATTGTTAACTACAGGGAATTGAGTGAGAAAGAAAGGACAAGATGGTTGTCCAAAGAGATTGCCAATCCTCGTCCTCTTATCCCTGACTGGATTAAGCTTTCTGATGAGACCAGAGAGGTTATAGAAACCCTTAGATGGGTAAAACGCTCGTTGGATGAGATAAGTCCTGAGGCTGTTGATACCTATATAGTGAGTATGACCCACAGTGCAAGCGATATACTTGAGGTACTCCTTCTCGCAAAGGAGGTGGGCCTGTACTTAGAAGATGAAGGCAGGATAGTTAGTAAGCTAAATATAGTACCCCTATTTGAAACGATTGAGGATTTCAGACGTGCTCCGGAGATAATGGAGAGTCTGTATTTAAATCCGGTTTACAGAAGGCACCTGGAGGCAAGGGGAAACTTATCTGAAATAATGATAGGTTATTCGGACAGTGGAAAGGATGGAGGACTACTCTGTGCAAGCTGGGAAAGCTATAAAGCCCAAAGGGCATTAAAAAGCGTTGCAGACAGGTTTGGAATAAGACAGAAACTCTTTCACGGGAGAGGTGGAACGGTAAGCAGAGGAGGGGGGCCAACGAATCAGGCTATACTTGCTAGACCTCCTGGTACTGTTGAGGGGCTTATAAAGATAACTGAGCAAGGTGAGGTTATCTACAACAACTATTCTTTGCCCGAGATTGCAGAGCATAACTTTGAGCTCATCACCTCTGCAGTTGTCCTTACAAGCCTTAGGGATCAGGAGATAAAACCTGAGTGGGAAGAGGTTATGGAGGAGGTCTCTGAAAATGCAAGGAAGATATGGAGAGAGCTTGTGTATGAGGATCCGGACTTTTACACGTACTTTAGGCAGGCAACCCCTATTTCCATGATTGAGCAGATGCACATAGGCTCACGCCCTGCAAAAAGAAAACAGAGCAACAGAATAGAGGATTTAAGGGCAATTCCCTGGGTTTTTAGCTGGACACAGAATCGCCATCTTCTTCCGGGTATATATTCTGTTGGTTCTGCTCTTGATGCCTTTCTCAGGAAGAATCCTGATAGGAATCTTGGTTTGCTCCGTGATATGTACAGAAATTGGATGTTCTTTAGGTCTTTTATAGACAATGTTCAGATGACGTTGGCTAAAGCCGATATGTGGATTGCTCTTGAATACTCATTTCTTGTAAAGCCCAGAGAGACGGGCAGGAGAATTTTCGAGAAGATAAGAAATGAGTACAGGCTAACCGAAGAGATTGTTCTTAAAATTACAGAGCAAAAAAGAATCCTTGATAATAATCCGTTTCTCCAGAGGTCTATTGAGCTTAGAAATCCGTATGTCGATTCCCTAAGCTACATTCAGGTTGCTTTGTTACGAAGACTAAACAAAGGGGATTTTCGTCCGGATGAGGAATCAAAGCTTATAGATAATCTTAAACTGAGCATAAACGGCATTGCTGCAGCCATGAAAAACACAGGATAGCTTTTTATTTTGTTGGTTTCTGATGACAAGCTCACTTGATGAGATGTTTATGAATTTTGCCATTGGTGAAGCGCTAAAGGCCGCAGACAAGGGAGAGGTTCCTGTAGGAGCTGTACTTGTAGGGGAGGATGAAAAGATCATATCGAGTGCTCATAATCTTTGTGAATCTCTTTGTGATCCCACAGCTCACGCAGAGATACTTGCGATAAGGGAGGCTGGGAGGAAGCTGGGAAACTGGAGGCTTACTGGAACGGTTCTTTACGTTACGCTTGAGCCATGTGTTATGTGTATGGGAGCAGTAGTGCTCTCAAGGATAAAAAGGGTTGTGTTTGGAACACCGGATCCAAAATCCGGTGCCTTGGTGTCTGTCTACACAATTGGATTGGATAAAAAGCTAAATCACACCGTTGAGGTTAGGAGTGGAGTTCTACAGGATAGGTGTTCCAGCTTGCTTAGGGACTTCTTTAAGAGAATACGTGAGAAAAGCTCTAACGTGGTTTAAAGAGCTCAATAATTTCCCTTACTATGCTTTTTTCTTCCGGCCCTGCAAGCTTTTCAAGTTCTCCGTTATCTAACCATACTCCTCTACACGCGCTACACTTATCGATTTTTATCCCTCGAAAGATGACCTCATTTAGCTCACCACCGCACTTGGGGCATTTCATATAGCATATTCCTTTTATGTTTTTCCTCTGCTCTTCAAGTATTTCCTGTCTAAGCTTTTCTTTAAGACGTTTTATCTTCTCTGCATCTTCTCTTGCAAAGTATTCATCTTCGGTTTTTGGTGGTTTATCTGGACTCATTGCATACCTCCCCTTGTATAATAAAATAGGCAACTGATACCCGGGTAAAAGGCATCTGCATTTAAGGGAGTTTTTGGTGATATCTGGTTTTTACTAGGCCTCTTTTTGCTTATTGACTCCCTTATTTTTGCTTCCGCCTGTTGGTATTATTGTAATCCTTTTTTCGTTACCCTCACTCTTTGTTTCCAGTCTCAATCCGTTTTCCTTTTTTAGTGTCATGTAGGCTATTCTCCTTTCAAAAGGGGACATCGGTTCAAGGGTAACAGGTTTTCCGGATCTACGTGCCTTCTCCGCGGCCTCTTTAACCATCCTTGCTATTGCTTCTTCTCTTCTCTTTTTATAACCGGCTATATCTATTGACACTCTTTTTTCTTTACCATCTCTGCAAACTCTTCCTGCAATCTTTCCTACAATGAATTCCATTGCCTTAAGTGTCTCACCCTGCTTCCCTATTAAAAGACCCTTATCCTCACTGGTTCTTACTTCAAGTTTTATCCTATCGCTTGTTTCTTTTAGATTGACTGAGTAATCAGAAATAAAAAATCCAAGGATTATTTCTAAAACCCTTTTGGCTCTAAGTCCTTTTTCACTTACATCATCCCTTTTTACCTTTGCTCGAATCCTTGCATTCTTACTGCCTATGCCCAAAACACCTTTTGAGCCTTCTTCTAGTACCTCTACTTCTATCTCGTCTCTTGCTAGTCCCAGTTCCTCGCACAGGCTTATAATAGCCTCAGACACTGTTTTTCCTTCTTTTTCTATCACTATTGACATCTTTGCTTCCTCCTTTAAGTGCCATGAAACGACGGTTTACATAGAGTTGTTGAATTATAGAAAGAATGTTACTCACAGTCCAATACAGTATCAACCCTGAGGGTAAACCCCAGAACATAACGGTGAAGATCAATGGCATAAACTCCATTATCTTCATCTGCATGTTGTCGGTGCCGGGAGCAGTGGTTGGGGTCATTTTCTGGGAGATATACCATGATGCACCCATAGCTAGGGGAAGGATCCTAAATGGAATCCCTATACCAGGTATATCAAAGAGGTCCTCCGGAGCAGAAAGATCTTTTATCCATAGGAACGAGCTGTGTCTAAGCTCTATTGAGTACAGTAGAACGTCGTATAGAGCAATGAAAATCGGAAGTTGTACAAGAAGGGGAAGACATCCACCAAGGGTACTTAGTGGATTTATTCCGTGGCTTGTATAGAGTTTCATAATCTCTGCATTTTGCTTTGCTTTATCGTCCTTATATTTTTCTTTTATGGCATCAATCTTGGGTTTTAGCTCCTGCATCTTTGCTTGCATTTCCTTCATAGAAGCCATGCTCTTTAAGGTAAGTGGAAGGAAAGCTAGCCTTATTATGATTGTTATGGCGATTATGGCAATACCGTAGTTATTAAATACCCCATCTAGGAGTTTAAGAAGCCAGAGAACAGGTCTGGCAAGGGGCCCTACCCATCCATAATTAATCATCTTTTCTAAACCGCGTCCAATCGAATGCAGGATTTCGTAATCAAGTGGACCCAGGTAGAGGTTTGATTTTAGGAAAAGTATGCCCTGAGGGGGTATTACATCGGGTTGATACCCAAACTCGGCTTTTGCAAAGCCTTCCCTGGTGGAACCTCTAAAGTAGAGCTGTGTCTCTCCCCCGATTTCCGGAAGAAAGGTATATGTAAAGTATTTGTCGGAAAAACCAAACCAGTTTATTGTGCCTTTAAGTAAAAGGGGTTCCTGTGGGATCTTGTCAATGCGCTCTATGCTGTCTGAAACCATAGCGATAAAATCCTTGTTGTTCTTCCCTCTGCCGTTATGCTGGATTTTGCCATATGACTCTATAAACAGGGTTTCTTTTAAAGGGTTTTCGGTCGGGTTCCTTATTTCAAAAGTGTGTTTTATAAGGTAGCTGGAAGAGTCTATCTCGTATATCCTTCTTACCTCTACTCCCTCTGTTGATTTCCAGAAGAGAACTATCTTGGCTTTTCCATCCTTGACCTCAATCTCTTTTTCCCCTTCAAAATTGAAGGGAATTGGATTTGGAACTTCAACACCATCTAGCTTAAGCTTGGTGTTAAATACAGGTGGGGAGTTTTCTATCAGGTTAACGGGTGGGGAGTTTTCATCCGGGGTCTCCCTGTATTTTAATAACTTCCACTCTGATATTCTTCCTCCAAGGGTGTCTATAGCTCCCCAATAAAGAGGGGTTTTTATCGTTATCAGCTCTCCTTTAGATAGTAAGCTAACCTCTTCGCTAAGGGGTTCCCTTTCCTCTAGCGTTTTGGATGGAGATTCTACCTCTCTGGAAATTGTTTCTTTTGCCCTTTGCTCAGGTGGTTTTTTTGTTGTTTTTGGAGCAAAAAAATACGTATACGTAATTATTATTAAAAGGGATAAAACAAAAAATAGAATGTAGTTAAGTCGTGTGCGATCCATTGTGTTTCCCCTCTCCTCTTATCTAACCGGGTCGTAGCCTCCTGTGTTTAACGGATGGCATCTTATCAATCGTTTTAGTGCAAGCAACAGGCCTCGTAAAACCCCATGCGTTTGCATTGCCTCAATTGCATATTGTGAGCAACTGGGATAGAATCGACAAGAAGGTGGAAGGATAGGGGAGAGTAAGTACTTATAAACTTTTATTAATAGCGATAATAAAAAAACAGGAAAATTCCTCTTCATGACAGTTTTTTCTCAGCAAATCCCAGTATCTCTTCCTCAGCGTTTTTGTACGTTAGACCCTTACAGTTTTTTTTTGCTATAATTACAACATCAAAGGAATCAAAGGATGCTTTGTTCTTTCTAAAGACCTCTCTTACTATCCTTTTAATCCGGTTTCTTCCTACTGCATTTAAGGAGGTTTTCTTGCCTACAATTACGCCTATCCGTGGAAAGCCAAGGTTATTGGGCGAATAGAGAACGTTAAAATGAGGTGTCCGGATCCTTGTTCCTTTTTCAAAAACCTCTTTGAACTCGGAGTTTCTGCGGATTCTTACATCTTTGGAAAAACTGGAATCTGAAGGAAATGTCATTTTTTCCAACGCTGAACTGTAAGGCGATACCTTCCCTTTGCCATTCTTCGTTTTAGAACCCGTCTTCCACCTTTTGTGCGCATCCTCTCTCTGAATCCGTGGGTTCTTAACATCCTTTTTTCGTGGGGTTGATAGGTTCGTTTCATCTTGAAAAGAAAAGTTTAACACGAAAAAAAATGGAGGTCAAGGATTAAGGACTGAATTTAGCTTGTATCTTGACAAAAGGTTCTAACTCGGTTTTAATGTTTAAGGTTTTAGGCTTACTCCAAACTTACCTTAATATAAACCTTAAGTTTATCTAAGAAAAATACCATGTATAAGGACTTTAAAAACGTTTGCGATTTGCTATCAATTATAACTTTTGCTGTTCTAAAGGCCTTCTCTTTTTTGGCCTGCTTTGTTTTTCTTGTTGCCTTTATCTTGTTTGAGCTTAAATTTACCACCAGAGAGATAAATGTCTTTGAGCTTGCAAGCACAAAAGCAGTTTTTCAGGAGAAGGTAAACTCTGAGACCGGTTTGAGATACCTGACACCTAGAGGTGCTGAGATCTTTAGATTAATACTTAAGTTCTCCGATAGCATATCTCCTACTCAAGCATATGAGCTTGCCAGACTCATTAGAGAGGAATGCGAAAATAGCGGGATAGATCCACTGCTTATACTTGCTCTGATACATGTTGAAAGTGGATTTAATCCTCAGGCTATATCCAGTAAGGGAGCTATAGGGTTGATGCAGGTTATGCCAAGAACTGCCAGATCCGTGGCTGATGAGATGGGAATCCCTATTAACGGAATAAAATCGTTGTATAATCCGGTTATAAATGTAAGGCTTGGTATCTATTATATCTCTCAATTGATAAGTCGCTTTGAGAGCATAGAAAAGGCTCTTATGGCTTACAATATGGGACCAAGCAGGTTTATCTCCGTAAAGGGAGCCGGTGAGGAAAAAAGTTCCTTTGTGAAAAAGGTCTTTTACTTTAAAAGTATCCTTGAGCGGGAAAAAACCTCGCTGGAAGAGATTTAAAGGGCTTCTTATCTGCATATATGAGGTTTGGAGTTTCTATACCCCACTTTGGAAGGTATGCTACATGGGAGGCTGTTGTTAAGATTGCAACCAGTGCTGAAGAGTTGGGTTTTGACTCCCTGTGGGTAAGTGATCATATAGTGATACCAACCTCTCATCATAAGGGATTCGGTGAGGAGTTTTTTGAGCCATTAACCACTCTTGCCTATCTGGTTGGTTGTACTCAGCGTATAAAACTTGGAACAAGTGTTATTGTTCTTCCTTACAGGAACCCGTTTTTTCTGGCTAAAATGGTTTCAACGCTTGATGTCCTAAGTGGAGGAAGAGTTATCCTGGGTGTTGGAACCGGATGGCTAAAGGATGAGTTTAGAGCCTTGAGCATACCCTATGGAAAAAAGGGAGCCATAAGTGAGGAATATATAGAGATACTAAAAACACTCTGGGTTGAGAAGATACCAAGCTTTAAGGGGAGGTATTTTGAGTTCTCTGGCCTTAGCTTCTATCCAAAGCCTCTTCAAAAACCCTATCCACCCATATGGTTTGGAGGAAACGATAAGAAAGCTATTGATAGGGCAGTCTTGCTAGCAAGTGGTTGGCATCCTGTGAGGCTAACGCCGGAGGAAGTAAAAAAAGCTATGGTTTATCTAAAAGAGAGGCTTAGAGTCTGTGGAAAGGAAAACTCTGATTTTACGGTTGCATTAAGAGCAAACATACAGATAGCTTCCGATAAAGTTATGGGAGCCGATAACAGGGATGTACTTCGCAACACAAAATCCAAAATAGTTAAGGGTATAAGAAGATATAGGGAGGCAGGTGTATCCTATATGGTACTTCATATTCTGAGTGGTACACTTGAGAGGTTTATTAAAACCCTAAGGATACTCTCTGAGGAGATTATACCCCAGGTTGAGTTGGATTAGCTTTAGCCTTTAGTTTGCTTTCTATATCCGGCAGTGCTTCCTTTGCAGCCTCTTCTCCTATTTTAATTGCCTGCTCTGCACGGTGAAAATCAAAGAACTTTATGCTGGATAAATCAGGTCTTATTAGAACGTCCGGGTGGTTTTCTTTTAACGTACTTTTTATCATGTATCTCTGTGTGGTTATTGATATTCTATAAACCATATCTAAAATATTTGGTATATATACATTTGATACCAGATTGTTGTATATGGAATCGGTTTCTTCCCTCTGTCCTATGAGATCAACGGCAACTGTAAAATCAGAACCCAGTAGATAAGCGGCTTTTACCGGAACCGGATCTAAAACTCCCCCATCTACAAGAACCCTACCATCAACGGTGATCGGGGTAAATATTACAGGTATGGATATACTTGCACGTATAGCCTGAAAGATGTTGCCCGTTGTAATGGTAACTGCTTCTGAAGAGTTTAAATCAACACATACAGCTCCAAACCTCTTGTTAAGTTCCTCTATATTCTCTACGTGTATAAATTCTTTTAGCTTTTTTAACAATCTTTTTCCACTAAAGAATCCGTACTTTGGCCAGGTAGGACTTAGGAGAAAGAAGATGTCTCTTGAGTTGATTTTTTTTATGGCCTCTTCAAATCTTTTAATATCTCCTCCGGCATAGACTCCTCCTATAAGGGCTCCTATACTCGTTCCGGTAACTATATCGAAATCTATTCCAGCTTTATGAAGGGTTTTTAGTATCCCTATATGAGCAAACCCTTTTGCTCCTCCAGCACCTAGTGCAATTCCGAGCTTCATTGTTTTAGGCAGGTAAACCCCTATATTGAGTTCAGAAAATCGGTGATAAGAGGCGTTAGTATTTCGTATTCGAGAAGAAACGAATCATGACCGTATGGGGACTTTATTTCATGATAAACAACGTCTATGTTATTTGCCTCAAGAGCTTCTACAATCTCTTCAGACTGATAGGTGGGATAAAGCCAGTCAGATGAAAAAGAGGAGACAAAAACTCTTTTGCACCTTATCCTCTTGAATGACTCTTTAAGACTTCCGTATCCCTCGGCCGCATCGTATATATCTATTGAACGAAGAAGGTAAATATAGCTGTTTGCATCAAACCTCTTAACAAACTTTGTCCCTTGGTATTCAAGATAACTTTCAATCTCAAATTTGCTATTAAGGTTTAGCTTCATGGTTGCTGGATCAGTGTGTTTTCTCCCAAACTTCTCCCATAGCCATTTATCGCTAAGATAGGTAATGTGACCTAACATCCTTGCAATTGCCAGGCCTTTTTCTGGAAAGGCTTTCCCATAGTAGTCTCCATTATTCCAGTTTGGATCATCCATAATGGCTTGAATGCCAACCCTGTGTATTGCGATTGATTGAGGACTTGTTCGTGCAGCGGAGGCTATGAGGATTATAGAATCCACCATCTCAGGATAAAGAAGAGCCCATTCTATTGCCTGCATCCCTCCCATTGATCCACCTACGACACTACGGATTCGCTTTATCCCTAGGTGCTTAACTAACTCTCTCTGCACACGTACCATGTCTCTTATACTTATCATGGGAAAACTCAAACCGTATGGTCTTCCTGTTTCCGGGTTTATAGAGGAAGGTCCTGTTGTACCATAACAGCTACCAAGGATATTTGAGCAGATTACAAAATACTTTGTTGTGTCGAATGCTTTTCCAGGACCAATCATAACATCCCACCATCCTGGGTATTTGTCCTCAGGGTGGTGTTTCCCCGCAGCATGCGCACTTGCGGTTAGGGCGTGCTCTACAAGAATTACGTTATCCCTTTGGGGGTTTAATCTTCCATAGGTTTCATATGCCACTGTAATGGGTCCTAGGGTCTTTCCATTGTCGAGAATAAACTTGTTTGGGGGATGTGCAAATGTATAGTACTTTGTTTCGACAATGCCAACTGAGCCTTTATCAACAATTATTACCGGAGCTTCCCCAAATTCTTTATAACTCATCTACCTTTATTTTCTTCTCTGCTTCTTTCTGATGTATAGAGAAAGACTTTCTTTGTGTTCTGAGATTTCTCCAATGCTTGGTCAATATCCCAGATTATATCATCTAGGGTTTCAAGCCCTACTGAGATACGAATCATATCGGGTGTAACACCTGCACGTCTTTGTTCTTCCTCCGTAAGTTGACGATGAGTTGTAGATGCAGGGTGGATAACAAGTGTTTTTGCATCTCCTACGTTTGCAAGGTGGCTGAGTAGCTGAAGGCTCTCAATAAATCTTACCCCTGCCTCAACTCCTCCCTTAATTCCAAAGGTAAATATCGAGCCTGCTCCCTTTGGAAGGTACTTTTTTGCAAGCCCGTAGTACGGACTATCTGGAAGCCCAGGATAGTTAACCCATGTTACTGCAGGGTGCTCTTTTAGGAACTTTGCAACGGCTAGAGCATTTGCACAGTGCCTTTCCATTCTAAGGGGTAGGGTTTCGAGTCCCTGAAGAAAAAGGAAAGCGTTAAATGGGCTAAGAGCAGGCCCAAAGGTTCTTAGCGTTTCAACTCGTGCTTTCATTATGTAGCCAAAATCTCCAAATGTTTCGTAAAACCTTACACCATGATAGCCTTTTGAAGGCTCGGTCATGGTAGGGAACTTGCCATTATCCCAGGGGAATTTACCGGATTCTACTATCACCCCTCCAATTGATGTTCCATGGCCGCATATAAATTTTGTTGCCGAGTGAACTATTATATCAGCTCCGTACTCAATTGGTCTACAGAGGTAAGGCGTTGCAAAGGTATTGTCCACTATAAGTGGAATTCCTGCTTCATGTGCTATCTTTGAAACAGCCTCTATATCGAGGATGTTTCCCAGCGGATTGCTTATCGTTTCCGCAAATATGGCTTTTGTTTTTTCGGTTATTGCCTTTCTAAAGTTCTCAGGATCATCGGGGTTTACAAACACGGTATTTATACCCAGCTTTCTAAAGCTTACGTCAAATTGTGAGTATGTCCCTCCATAGAGAGTGCTTGATGAAACCAGTTCATCTCCGGCTTCCATGATCGTAAACAGTGCCACCATCTGCGCTGCCATTCCCGATGCCACAGCCAGTGCTCCTCTTCCACCTTCAAGTGCTGCCATGCGTTCTTCAAATACCGCATTTGTTGGGTTCATTATCCTTGTGTATATGTTTCCAAATGTTTGCAGGTTAAAAAGGCTTGCTGCGTGATCGGTGCTATCAAATACGTAGGCAGTGGTTTGATATATTGGAACGGCTCGAGATCCAGTTGTTGGATCAGGAAGTTGTCCTGCGTGAAGGCAAAGTGTTTCAAAACCAAACTTTCTATCTTCCATTACCTCCTCCTACTGTTATTTTAATAGGGTAGCCATCTCGGTCTCTTGGATGAGATAACACCGGTGTAGACCCCTACAAAGTTAAGTCCTCCAAAGAGCCTTGCGTGTTCTATCTTCATACAACGGTTCATTACCACTTCAAGTCCTGCTTCTCTAGCCCTTTTTGCTGCCTCTTCATTTATTACTCCCAATTGCATCCATACCACCTTTGCTCCTATTTTAATTGCGTCCTCTACAATTGGAGGAACATCCTCGGGTTTTCTGAATATATCTACTACATCTACTTTCTCAGGTATATCAATTAGGTTTGGATAGCATTTTTCCCCAAGTATCTCTTTATAAGATGGGTTAACCGGAATTATCTTATAACCGTGATCCTTCAGATACTTTGCAGCAAAGTAACTTGGGCGATACCAGTTTGCTGAGAGCCCAACTACAGCTATTGTGTGGTTTTCTTTGAGGATACGTCTTAGTGTCTCAATGTCTTCCATAAGATTGCTCCTCAAGGTGTTTTAAGTCTATATTATCATAACAAAGGCAAACGAGTTTATACAAATCCTTAAGACTGTACAGTTTCTTTCTTTACATACAAACTCTGTAAGTGACTTTCAGGTATTTGGACTTTGTTTGGATTGAGCCACTCGATTATTGCAGCATATCCCAAGCTTTCCCTATCAGAAGGCAGGTAGTTTGGAACAACTGCCAGAACATGAAATCCCTGCTTTAGTTGGAAAGAAAGGGTTGGGTCTTTAATGCTGCCTCTTATCACCTTGGAAACGTATTCTTTGGCATCTATTTTGTGAGCGTACCTGTGGTACCCGCTAAGCCTTGCACCTGCACATATGCGTGTAAGGTTTAAACGAATTGCCAGATTAAATCTTGCCTCGTATATCTTTTTACCGACCCCTCTACGCTGCATTGAAGGAGAGACCATAACCTCTGCTCCGTAAAGTGTGTCACCTTCTGGATTGTGTGTTGAAAACATCCCATAGTCTGTGATCTCGTTCCAACTGGCATTTATACTGTAGTCTTTCCATCTTATAATCAGGCTGGCTGCCATTCCCACTATGTGTCCGGATTTTAGATCAACCGCTACGAACTGTCCCTCTGGAAAGATCCTAATGTGGGACTGGAGGTGTTTTTCAGTCCACGGAGGGAAATCGGGATAAACCCTTTTTGACATTTCCAGTATCTCAGGGAAATCTCTGGAGGTGGTGTTACGTACTATGATGCTCATAAAATGTGCCTTACAAGGTTTCTATTTGTGTTTGCTTTATGATTTCGGCAGTACGGCGGCTATCAAGAAGAGGTAAAACGGTCCCAAAGGACCTGCTTTCTTGAATGGTTTTTAGGTTTAATTCTCCAATTACCATCATCTCTATGTTGGGATTTCCTTCAGCAATGATACCATCCCTTGAGAATGGGAAATCGCTTGGGGTAAGGATTGAGGCCTGACCATAATTTAGATGAACAGCTGGTACCATCGGTAAGGAACCAACAGTGCATGACTGTATTACGTACATCTGGTTTTCTATAGCCCTTGCCTGTGCGCAGTATCGTACCCTAAGAAAACCCTGACGGTCGTCTGTACAACTGGGAACAACAAGTATATTTGCACCCTCATTTGCCATTACCCTTACTATTTCTGGGAACTCAACGTCATAGCATATTGCTATACCAACTCTTCCAAATTCGGTTTCAAATACCTTTATTTGAGATCGTGCTGATACCCTCCACTCTTCAGATTCAAAACGTGTCATGTGAAGCTTGCCCTGAACCCCGAAGTTACCGGAAGGACTAAAGAAAAACGAGTCGTTATAAACTGTGTTTCTCTCCATTACAGGTATTGTTCCCGCAACTATGTATATTCTGTTTTTACGGGCCAGGTTGCTCATCAGTTCTATAAAACGGGGAACCTGAGCAGCAAGGCTCCTTATCTGTTCGTCTATTGGCCTTTTTATGTTGTTTAGTGTTAAAAGTTGGACGGTAAAGTATTCTGGAAACACAACAAGATGGCAATCGTAATCAGCAGCTGTTTCCACAAGTGCTTCTACCTGTTGGCTAAACTGTTCAAAGGTCTGTACCGGCCTTATGTAGTATTGAAGTGAGGCAACTCTTATTCGTTCCATATAGTCTTATTAATTCTAACATCTGATCCCATTCAATCCAAATTTGATTTGATTACCCCTCTTTTTTCTATATAATAATCCTTAAATTCATTATTCGGTTCTCTATATACCAAATAAGCTAAAATGGAACCTAAATATATAAGGAACTTTTCTATCATAGCCCATGTAGACCATGGCAAATCTACCCTTGCTGACAGAATACTTGAGTTTACCGGTACTGTAAGTGAACGGGAGATGACGGAACAGTTTCTTGATCAGATGGAGATAGAAAGGGAGCGAGGTATAACCATTAAGGCTCAGGCTGTAAGGATAAACTACAGAGCAGATGACGGTAACACTTATGAGTTTAATTTAATTGATACCCCAGGACATGTGGACTTCAGCTATGAGGTATCAAGAAGCCTTACTGCGTGCGAGGGAGCACTTCTGGTTGTGGATGCCTCTCAGGGTGTAGAGGCACAGACTGTAGCACATGCCTACCTTGCAGCTGATCTCGGACTTGAACTGATCCCGGTTATAAACAAAATCGATCTTCCCGCTGCAGACCCTGAAAGGGTTAAAAAGGAGATTGAGGATGTAATCGGGATAAGTGCAGAGGATGCTATTTTAGCGAGTGCAAAAGAGGGTATTGGAACAAAGGAGATCCTTGAAGCAATAGTAAAGAGGATTCCTCCACCTCGTGGGGACGTTGATGCTCCTCTTAAGGCCCTTATCTTTGACAGTTGGTTCGACTCGTATCAGGGTGTAATTATGCTTGTAAGGGTATTTGAGGGAAGAATAAGGGTTGGTATGAAAATCAAGCTTATGTCTACAGGTAGGGTTTATGAGGTAAAAAAGCTTGGTGTGTTTTCCCCAAGGGCAATCGAGATTGGAGAGATTTCAGCAGGTGAGGTTGGCTTTGTGAGTGCAGGTATAAAGGAGATAGCTGAAGCCAAAGTTGGGGATACGATAACGGATGCTCAAAACCCCACAGATGCTCCACTGCCGGGATTTCGTGTGATGAAACCCATGGTGTTTAGCGGTCTCTACCCTATAGATTCTGGAGATTACGAGAGGTTAAGAGATGCTCTTGAGAAGCTTAGGTTAAATGATTCGGCTTTTCTCTATGAACCAGAAACCTCTATTGCTCTGGGTTTTGGGTTCCGCTGTGGATTCCTTGGGCTTCTTCACATGGATGTTGTAAGAGAAAGGTTAGAGAGAGAGTTTGAGCTTGAGCTTATATCAACTGCTCCAACGGTTGTCTACAGGGTTACAAATACAAGAGGAGAGACAGTACTTGTTGACAACCCAAGTAAGTTACCATCTTCTGAAAAGATAGAGAAGATAGAAGAACCTTTTGCGCTTGTAGTGATACATACTCCAAGCACTTATCTTGGAGCTATACTTGAGCTTTGTGAAAAGAGAAGAGGTATTCAGAGGAACCTCAAATATATAACCCAGGACAGGGTGATTCTGGAATACGAACTTCCACTGGCCGAGATCATGTTTGATTTTTTTGACAAGCTAAAGTCTGTGTCCCGTGGGTATGCTTCGATGGATTATGAAATTATCGGATACAGGGAATCCGACCTTGTAAAACTAGATATCCTTGTCAATGGTGAGCCAGTGGATGCGCTTTCGATAATAGTCCACAGAGAAAAAGCGTATGAAAGGGGTAGAGAGCTTGTGGAGAAACTAAGAAGCCTTATCCCAAGACAGCTTTTTGAGGTTGTACTTCAGGCTGCAATTGGAAACAGGGTAATAGCCCGTGAAACGGTAAAGCCCCTGAGAAAAGACGTTACAGCAAAGTGCTACGGGGGAGATGTAACAAGAAAGAGAAAGCTCCTTGAGAAACAGAAGGAAGGCAAGAAGCGACTCAAACAGATAGGTAAGGTTGAGATACCTCAGGAGGCGTTTCTTGCTGTTCTTAAAACCTGATTGCATCTATAAGTGAGGTCATTTTTTCTTCGGCATCATCATCTGTGTAAGTGCATAAGTTGCAGGGCTTATTGCTTCGGGGTCCGTCAGTATATTTATAAGAGCTGGCACTCCTGAAGAAAAGGCCCTTTCCAGAGCACTGCGAATCTGGCTTGGCTCTGTTACCAGCTCTCCATATCCACCAAGTACCTTAACCACTTCGTGAAAAGGTATAAGTGGAAAATCCACCCCTAGGGTAGGCCTGTGCTTTCCATATGTTAGCCATAGTTGACGTTTTGTCATTCCCCAAGAGCGGTCGTTACATACAACAGCCACAAAGGGGATTTTATGTCTTATAGCGGTTTCAAACTCCATAAGGTTCATGCCGATAGCTCCATCTCCACTTATAAGGGCAACCTCCCTTTCTGGATAGGCAACCTTTGTGCCTATGGCAAAAGGCACTCCGACCCCCATACAACCTAAGGGTCCGCCTTTTACGTAATGCCCAGGCTTCCTTACTCGGTATGTGGTGTCGGTCCAGACCTGAGTATCTCCGCCATCGATTACAAGCATTCCGTTCTCACCAAGTATGCTCTCTACTTCTTTAATTACTCTAAGTGGGTGTATAGGAACCCTATCCGAGTTTCGGATTTCCTCTGCCTTCTGCCATTCCTCCTCTCTCCATGTTTTTGCCTGGTTTAACCAGGTGGTATAGTCAAGCTCTATAGAGTATTTTTCCATGTGATCGATTATCTGAGAAAGAACCTTGCCTATATCTCCCACTATACCTAGGTCTGCAGGTCTGTTTCTCCCTATCTCACCTGGATCAATATCTACCTGTATTATTTTTGCATCGGGGTTAAAGGTTCTTCCAAAACCTATGTATATGCTTAACCTGATCCCAAGAAGAACTATTAAATCAGCCTCGGAGGTTATTTTCTTAAAGGCAACCGGAGCCGATGGGCTTGCAGCCCCAAAGCAAAATGGATGGTCATCTGAGATTATTCCTCTCCCAAAGTTTAATGTAAAGGTTGGGGCTTTTAGCTTCTCCACAAACTTTACAAGCTCTTTATCCGCTTCTGAGTACCAGGCACCGCTTCCAGCAATTATAACAGGTCTGCGTGATGCCTTTAAAAGCTCTATAGCCTCAGCTATAGCCTCCTTTGCAGCCTCTACTTTGTATATGGGAAGTGAGGTGCTGTAGCGCTCTACTTCTTCCTCCTCACAGCTTTCGTAAAGAACCTCATATGGCATTCCCAGGTAAACAGGGCCGGGCCTTCCAGAAACTGCTTTCTGGTAGGCCATAGATATGTATTCTGGAAGTCTCTTTGTGTCAAAAACTGTTCTTGCCCACTTTGTGATCGGTGTAACTATGGATTGTTGATCTATATCCTGAAGAGGAATCCTATCAGCCTCTTCTATTCCTGATTTTCCAGAAAGAAAGATGCAGGGAGAGTTTGAAAGATAAGCCCCTGCTATACCTGTAATTGCGTTTGTCAGTCCAGGGCCTGCGGTAACCAAACATACCCCTGGTTTTCTCTTTACCCTGCTGTATGCATCTGCAGCCATAGCTGCACCCTGCTCATGGTGGGTATCTATGATTCTTATCCCAAAGTCTACACAGGCATCATAAATCGGGTTTATATGTCCACCGCTAAGTGAGAAGATCTCATTTACACCCAGTTCCTTTAAGGTTTTTGCTACAAGCCATCCACCATGGACTTTAGCCATAGCATCCTCCTTGGGTTAGCCTAGATATCCAAAGTATCTTACACCTGTTGGGTTTTTAAATCAACTTTGATTTTGCTGTTGAAATATGGCGTATTTGGCTGTTAAAATAACCTTCAAAAGGAGGTTTATACTATGGAAGGTAAGGAACAGATAAGTGGAGTAATGGGGTCTGTGGTAAGTGCTTTTAACATGGGGGTTTCTGCACGCCAGCAAGCGGAGGGAAAGAGTGTGGTTGATGTGGCACATGAGCTAGGTCAGATAATATACTCTAACCTAACACGTATATATGGTTCTCAGCAAAAAGAGGAGTTAATACTTGCTAACACCGAGTATTTTCTTCAAATCGCTCTTCTTGGTTATATAATTCCGGGTATATGTGCTTACGATGAAGGGCTAAAAAACCGTCTTTTTGCTTTGATTGAGGCAAAACTTAACCAGGTTCAACAAAAGGATAAACCCCCTTCTACAGGTGGAAGAATAATAACCCCATAGGAGCTTAAGCAATAGAAGAACTACAGGTGTTTCTCTACGTATTGCTCTTTTTTACCATGAATTTTAGCATTAGGTGGAAAAACTGGTCGGTTAGTTCTGTGACAAGCTCTTCTACCTCACCTTGAATGATTTCGTTTGCTCGCTCTATAGCTTCAGCTCTGGCATTTTGTTTCTTTAGAAGCTCAACCGTTAGGTGTGAGAAGTCTTTGTAAAGACGGGATTCAAGTACGGTTTTTTTTATTTTTTCTTTTACCTCTGTCATTTTTTTTCCTTTAAAGGTAATTTCTTCTTTCTCTTTGGGAGTTTTCTCTGGATGTTCCCAGAGCAGTTTGTATCATTAGAAACTCTCCAATATTATCCAGTGTTAAGAGACCTACTAAATACCCGTTGTTGTTTACCACAGGTAAAGTATGACAATCAGAGCTTTGTAAACGCATTAGGGCTGTCTCTAGCATCTCCGATGGTTCTACAACTTGGAAATCTTTTCTCATAACCTCTCCTACGGTTGAGTTAAGTCCCTTCTTTGCAAGTGCTATAAGAAGGTCTGATCTTGTTAAGACTCCCACAACACGACCGTTTTCAACCACGGGGAAGTCCTGTTGAGAACCAGAGAGTATAAGCTCAACCGCTCGATTAAGTGTATCATCAGGTGAGAGGGTTTTAAAATCCGTAAGCATTGCACGACTTAACGGTATTCCTCCGAGGGCTGATTTTATCTGCACTATGCTTGATTCATGTGCTGCTCCTATCCATACAAAGAGGGCTATAAAGAGCAAAAAAGGATTTGTAAAAAGACCAATAAAACCAAAAAGAAGGGCTATACCCTGTCCAAGGGTGGCTGCAATCTGCGTTGCTCTGGTATATTCCATGCGCATTGCAAGAAACGCACGAAGGACTCGTCCTCCATCCATTGGAAATGCAGGAATCATATTAAAGAGCACTAAGAGTATGTTTACCATCATAAGCCGTTCAAGAAATGACCCTCTTACTATGCTGGCATAGTTGGGGGTTCCTAACCCTTCCGTGAGTTTAAGCCAGGTAAATATTATTGCTGCAATCACTATATTTACAGCGGGTCCTGCAAGCGCTACCCATAGTTCCTCTTTGGGGTCATCTGGCATTCGTTCAAGCCTTGCAACTCCTCCTATAGGAAGAAGTGTTATATCACGTGTTTTGATACCGTACTTCTTTGCCGTTAGTGCATGTCCAAACTCATGTAAAAGAACACAACCAAAGAGTGCCAGTATAAATAAAATTCCTACAAGCGTGGTTGTGATACTGTGCCCCTGCATCCAGTGAACAAGAACTATCCATCCTATCAGAAGTAGGAAGGTTGCGTGAATGTAAACTCCAATTCCTGCAAATTCTCCCAGCTTCCAAGACCATTTCATAAAACTATCCTCCTATTCTAGTTTAATACTGGCTTTGGTTTAAGCAAGTTTACGTCTTGTAAATCTGGTGTAAGAAGTGATATTATAAAACACTGTATGGGTAAGAGAATATTAGGTGGTAGAGATAAGGTAAAAGTGGCTGTTGTTCAGGCCTCTCCTGTTTTTATGGACAAGGAAAAGACTATAGAGAAGGCCTGTAGATTGATAAAAGAGGCTGGAAGAAACAGGGCAGAGCTTATTGCCTTTTCTGAGGCATTCATACCAGGTTATCCGGCTTACTACACAGTGGGTTATGAAACAAACCCGCATGTGTGGACCGATTATATGATTGCTCTACAGGATAACTCCGTTGTGATTCCAAGTGAGGATACAGAGCTTCTGGGTCAGGCTGCAAAGGAAGCCGGTGCCTATGTGGTTATGGGTTGTAATGAACTTGATGCTCGTGAGGGAAGTTGCACTGTATACAATACCCTTCTTTTTATAGGGAAAGATGGACGTGTTATGGGTAGACACAGAAAGCTTATGCCAACTTACACCGAGAGAATATACTGGGGAAAAGGTGATGGAAGCGATATAAGGGTATTTGATACCGACATTGGTAGAATTGGGGGACTTATATGCTGGGAGAATCATATGACCCTTGTAAGGGCTGCTATGATAAACAGGGGAGAGGAATTTCACATAGCTGTATGGCCTGGTAACTGGAAAAGAGGAGAAGAAAGGCTGCTGGATGCAGATACTAGCCCAGGAGGGGTGCTATGCAACCTTCAGTCTTTAATAAGGGTTCATGCCTTTGAAGCAGGTGCTTTTGTTCTTAGTGCATGTGGTTTTCTGACCCCAGAGGACTTCCCCCCAAGGTGGCACCATATAAGGGACAGTGACCACATGAACTATAGCTGGGCATCAGGTGGAAGTGCCATAGTTAATCCTGGAGGCAGGTATCTGGTTGAGCCAAACTTTGAAAAAGATGCCATCCTTTATGCTGAGTGCTATGCCAATCAGATAAAGGCCGTAAAGGCTGTCTTTGATGCCCTGGGACACTACTCGCGCTGGGATGTCGTGCAATTACGTGTAAGAAGTGAGCCTTGGGTTCCAGAGCTTCCCATGGAAAGTAACTATAGACCTCTACTTAACTTACCTGTTCAGGAGTTAAGAATGATATCGGAGAAGTTTGAGATAGAGATGGAGAAGTTAGAGCTGATTTTAGAAGAGATTGAGAGAATCGTAGGTAGAACCAGATAGCTTTTGCTCTCTAGGATTGGGCTGGATTTAGAGAATCCATGGTATTTTGGTTTTTCTGGTCTATCTAATGGAAGGTTTTTAAATGAGGGTATTTGTAACAGGGGCAACAGGCTTTGTTGGTGGTCACCTTGTAAGGGTACTACTCCAAAAAGGTATCTCTGTTAGGGCTCTTGTCAGGGACAGGAATAAAGCGGATCAACTGGAGAGTATGGGGGTTGAGACCGTTATGGGTGATACTACCGATAGAAGCTCTTTTAAAGGTGCTCTAAAGGGATGTGAGGTGGTTTATCATCTCGGGAACATTGCAAGCTGGTGGCTTCCTGATAAGGGACTTTACTACAGGGTTAACGTTGATGGGACGAAAAACGTTATGTTTGAGGCCTTAGAGGAGGGGGTTAGAAAGGTTATATATACGAGTAGCTTGGCTGCAATAAGACAGCCAAGAGGAGAGATTACAACAGAGGAAACTAAGCATAAAGGGGATTTTGAAAGCCATTATGGAAGATCCAAATTCCTAGCCGAAAGAGAGATCCTTAGGATTTACAGGCAATACGGCCTTCCGGTTGTAATTCTAAATCCGGGTGTGGTTATAGGCCCGGGTGATCTTAAAACATTTGGTAGGACGGTTATAGATTTCCTAAATGGAAGGCTTAAGGCCATTCCTTGTAAAGACAGTGTGGTTCCAATAGTTTATATAGACGATACCGTAGAAGCCCATATAGCTGCTGTGGATAAGGGGAAAGTAGGGGAGAGGTATATACTGGTTGGTGATAATATAAGAATAGGGGATCTGTTTAGGATGTTAAGCGAAATAACGGGGGTTGCTGTTCCCAGAAAAACGGTATCGGCAACCACTCTTAAACTCATTGCATACCTGCTGGAGACTGTTTCTTTCTTTACGGGGAAACCACCAAAACTGGCTGTGGATGGTGTGAGGGCTATGGAAATTGGAGCTGCAGGATGTAGCAAAAAGGCAAAAGAGGAGTTGGGTATAAGTTTTACCCCTGTTGAGGAGGCTTTAAGAAAAACGGTTGAATGGTATAGGTTAAATGGTTATATAAATCGGTTTTCTTGACTTTGGTAAATCGTTTGTAATCCTGATTAAAGGAGGTGAGATAGATGGCAGAAGAACAGGATCTAAGACAGGACCTTAATATGTTAAAAGAGGATATGGCAAAGCTTCGTTCGGACTTTGCCGAGTTTACCCAGAAGCTTTTAGAGATAGGCAGAGCTGAGGCAAAAGTTGCCAAGGAAAGATTGCTTGAAAGGGGAAGAAGAACTGCTGAGAGTGTAGAGCAGAGAATAGAAGAGAGGCCCCTTATCAGCCTGCTTATAGCCTTTATAATTGGGCTTCTTCTCGGTAGGCTTTTAGACAGGAGGTAAAGGAGCGTATCTTGACAGAGTTTTTTGTTTCAGTGCTTAGGTTCCTTACAGGTAATTCGAGGTCTTTTCACTCTATTTTGGTGAGTTTGGTGCTTGTTGTAGTTGGTGTGGTTGTGGCCTGGATTTTAACACTGGTTGGATTGGGGCTAATAGTGTGGTCTCTTTACCTTTATCTAACCGGTTTTTTTAATCCTCCGGTTGCAGCTCTGCTTACCGGTATCGTAACTCTGGTTGCTACAGTGTGTATTTTGTTTTGCTTGAGGTTTTTTAAGATTAACAGAGAAAAACGGAGGAAAAGAGAGATCCTAAATCTTTTTTCCCGGTTAAAGCGCTATCCCCTGGAGGCCACTTTGCTTTCCTTAATAACCGGGCTGTTAATAGGTATATCTCCTGATATGCGAAGGGCCTTAGCAGATGGTATAACATGGTTTTTAAGACATAACTTGTTTGAGGAGGAAGATAGGGATCGCTCAAAAGAAAAAACCGATTAGCGGCATTAATCTGGTAACCTATCACCCGGTCTTTGAAAGCTTATTCTAAAGGGAGAAGAAGGATAGAAAGATCTTAATTTGTGTGTGAGGTTCTTCTCCTGTATAAGAACCTTAAATCTATCACCCATAAGCTCTGGTAAGAATAGATTCTTTATTGCCATTCGGCTTTTGTATGATGGTATGTCCTCTAAAGAGTATCTCTCCACTATATCTAAGATTCCCCAATCGATTAGAAACTGGCCCTGGGTTAAATACCTTACCGTATTTAACCCACAGGATTTACCTGCTCTAATTAGGTTAGTGAAATCCACATGGGCTGTTATATCTTGTTTTCCTATGTTAGCATACGGGTTTTCGTTAGCGGTGTGTTTGTGAAAACACAAGAAGGTGCCTTTCATTCTGCGCGGGTTGAAAAGTTCGGGGGCTAGAAAACCATAGTCTATTGTAAGAACCAGGCCTTTGGCAAGGATTTTTGCAACACTTTGAATCCATTCTCCAGCATAGAGGTTAATCTCTATCTCCTGCTCGTTTGCAAACTCGATATCATAGCTCTCTAGGTATTTCCTTAAGGCAGGAGTGCTTGGTTTACCAAGAACCTCTTTAAATTCCCCCTTATCAAGGGTAACAAATATCTCAAACATTTCTCCGTTTATGAATTTCACCCTGTGAAATGGAAAAGAGTCAACCAGCTCATTTGATATGAAGACACCGTTTATGCTTTCAGGATCAAGTGTGGAGAGGGAATCGATAAATTTTACCTTATGTATGTGTTCTTTTAAAACCTTCTCTCCTTCCCTTAGGATGCATAGGTTGCGTTCTACTATAACGTAGTTTGTTTTATTGTAAACCGATGGGCTGTTGTTTTTTAGTGAGTTGAGTATATCAAGTGCAAGAATACCCTTACCTGCTCCCATCTCAACCACTGTAAACTCTGATGGGGCAATGATCTCATAGGCTCTCACTATGAATCTGCTTATGATTTCCCCAAAAGCCGGATGAACACAGGGGCTGGTATAGTAGTCTCCTTCTTTCCCTATGTTTGCTTTTCCTGAAGAGTAGTATCCGTATTCTGGATGGTATAGGGCAAGCTCCATAAACTGTGCAAACGTAATTGGACCCTTTTTTATAATCAGTGACCTTATTATGTCCTCAAGAGCCATTTTCTAAAAACAATATAACCTGGTAACCTGAAGCCTTCAAATATACTGTGTGTGATTTGGACTTCTTTTCAACCTGAGTTTCGGGTAACATTTGAGAAAAAACCGGGAGAAAAGAGTATGCGTGAAGAAATCCCAGAGGGTTTTTTCTGTAGTGAGCTCTCAGTTGAATCTGGGGAGAATATGTTTGGAACTGCCCCAAGGGTTGATCTATGGTTGCTCCTGGAGTACAGAGGACATTGGGATGAAAATGCACTACCATCGGTTAGGATTCCAGAGGATGTAAGGGATCGCCTTTTTAAGTCTTTTGCCTCTATCCCGAACTCGCGCATCCAGTTAATTAAGCGCCACAGTTATAAAAACCCTGATGATCCCTTAAGACTGTATGTGGTTGTTTCAAAGGAGCTGGAGCCAAAGCTCTATGAGCTTTCCTTCTCTGATTACCCTGATCTGCTGGGTTTTGATATCCGCAAACTGATATCTCAAGATAGATACCTAAGAGATAGCCCGGTTTTCCTTGTGTGTACCCACGGTACATACGATAGGTGCTGTGGTAAATTTGGTATACCGGTTTATCTGGAGGCCTTAAAAAACGAGAGAGATTATATCACATGGCAGTGTAGCCATGTTGGTGGGCATAGATTTGCACCAAATATTTTGTGTTTTCCCCACGGAATTTACTACGGTCGTGTTGGTAAGGGTGAGGTTACAAACATTATTTCAGACTATAAAAACGGAATATTGAATCTTGAAAAGTACAGAGGTCGCTGCTGTTTTAACCCTGAGGTTCAGGCAGCAGAGTACTTTCTTAGGGCAAATACCGGTGTGGTAGGTATTTCAGAGATACGTTTTAATAAGGCCAGTGAAGTTGAAAAAGATACATGGTTGGTTGAATTTTTTGTGGAGGCTGATGATAAAACTTATTGGGTCTGTGTTAAGAAAGAATCGGGAGCTATTCTTGGTTATATGAGTTGTGGAGATAAGACCAAGTCTCCTATAGCCCAGTACAAGTTGGTTGATTTTAAAAGACTGTAATTCCCCTGCTTAAAGGTTGATTGTTGTCTTTTAGTATGTATATTTAATTACCTCTGGAGAAGCTATGGGAGATAATGCTTTAAAGATTCCAAAGGATCAGATCTACGAGGAAAGAAAAAGAGAGCTTGAGAGGGCTATTCGTATTGCGCAAAGAGAGTGGGAGAATATAGGGGTTTCATTAGAACTCTGTGGGGATATAGGAAGGTTTTGTAAAAGCGATTTCATGATAGGTATAATTGAGGAAGACATTATAATAAGAGAGCCTCTTATAAGCCCTACGAAGTCTGTTTCAGGGTATTCTCCTACTTTCTATCCCATGTATTTTGTAAGGAACCTCCTTTTAATGGATCAGAAGCTACCACAGTATGGATATAAAACGGTAGAGGCCCTTTATGTTTTTACGGAGCTTGTACCCAAGGCGGTTGAGAGACTGGGGCTTTTGGGTAAGTTCAGTATGGCTTTTGGAAATGGTTATGCATATGTCCGTACGGGATGGATTGCTGAGAAGGGAAATCCCTGGGAAAGAGAGTATTTCTTTAAGATGTTTTTTAAGGGAAGAAAGGTAGATTATGATTGGGATTTCCACTGGACCTCTGTTAAAGAAAGACTAAAAAGGATATTTCAAAAATTTATGGAATGGCAAAATGACCCAAACCTTTACGCAAGGGAGATAAAACCCAGGGTAAGGGTTAAACCCATGATGGTTTAGGGCCTTTTTCAGATTATCCCAATGTCCTCATAACCTTCTGCAAGGTTTTCAAAGCTTGGAACCCCAAGCTTTTCAAGAAAAGCAAGCCTTATAGTTCCCGTTGGTCCGTTTCTCTGTTTACCTATTATGATCTCTGCGATTCCATCCTTTTGCTCCTGTTCCTCAGGCTTTGTTCTGTATGCATCTGCTCTGTGGATAAATATCACAACATCTGCATCCTGCTCAAGTGCCCCACTTTCCCTCAGATCAGCAAGCTGGGGAACCCTATTTGCTCTGGCCTCTGTCTGACGGCTGAGCTGGGATACAGCTATAACGGGGACCTGAAGCTCCTTTGCCAGAGCCTTAAGGGAAGCAGAGATTTCTGCAATCTCTCTTTCTCTGGTTTCGGCCCTTCCCGTACCTCGCATAAGCTGTAGGTAATCTACCATGATAAGGTCAAGACCTTTCTCCTTCTTCTGTCTTCTTGCCTTGGCTCTTAGTTCTAAAACGTTAATTGCCGGTGTATCATCTATGTATATCTTTGCCCTGCTGAAGATATCTGCTGCTTTTATCAGTTTTTCGAGTTCCTCTGCTTTTAGGTATCCACTTCTTATATTTGAGAAGCTTACCTTTGAGACGATAGATAACATTCTAAGCATTAACTGTTCTTTTGTCATTTCCAGTGAAAATATTCCCACTGAAAGACCATGTTCAACGGCTGCGTGTATCGCAATGTTAAGACAAAAAGAGGTCTTACCCAAACCGGGTCTTGCTGCAACTATTATAAGGTCTGATGGTTGAAGCCCAGATGTCATGCGGTCTAGCTTTTCAAAACCTGTTGGAACCCCTGTTATTATCTCTTTGCGTGCGTGAAGTGTTTCTATAATCTCTAGTGCCTTTGCAGCCAGTTCTCTTGATTCATAAAAGCTTGGTTTTACCTTGTGCTGGGCTATATCAAGAATTGCGTGTTCAGCCCTATCAATGAAATCATCAACGTCGATACCTTCCTGTTGAGCGCGATTTGCAATATCCGTTGCCACAAGGACAAGTTTTCTTAAAATTGCCTTCTCTTTTACAAGCTTTGCATAGTATGCGATGTTTACGGTTGAGGGGACAACCTCGGTAAGATAGGTAAGGTAAGAACTGCCCCCTACCTCTTCTAGAAGTTTTCCCTTTGATTTTAGGTAGTCAAATAGGGTAAGTATGTCTATTGGCTTGTTGTTCCTATCGAGCTCAATCATTGCGTCAAATATCTTTCTGTGTGCTTCCTTATAGAAGTCCTCAGGAGTCAGTATTTCCAGAACCTGATTTATTAGACTTCCCTCTATAAGAATAGCTCCAAGAACGGCCTGTTCAGCCTCTATGTTTTGTGGAAGCGGTTTAGATAGGGTTACCATTTCAGTACATTTTAGATTCTATACACATACTAACAAACCTTCAAGTTACACACCAAGTAAAAGCCTATCGGCAAGCCATTTGTCAAGACCAGCTTTTACTATCTTTGCCTGTGCCTTTGGTATATCGTAGTTAACCCGGATAAACCGTATCGACTTTTCCACAGTATCGTATATCAGAAAAGAAGCCCGTGGATCCCTATCTCTTGGTTGCCCTATGCTACCCGGGTTAATAAGGTATTTTTTGTCTGGTTTTATTCTGAATTCGTTATGAAACAAGGACTGAACTTCTCCATTACAAAATACATATGAGATTCTTACATGGGTGTGTCCGAAGAAACATATACTTTGGTCCTGCATTAGCTTAAATTCCATAAGGGCATCGTAGGTTGAGAGGATGTAGAGGTCTGGGTCGGATATGGAGCCATGAACTGCTATAAATTCCCCATATTGCCTTGTATCGGGTAAATTCCACAGAAACTCTTTGTTTTCCTGGGTTAGGGTGTTTCGTGTCCAGAGTATTGCCTTTTTAGCAACTGGATTAAAGCCAATTGGCTCTTTTTTCCCACATGCAACAGCATCGTGGTTACCTGATATTGATTCTATACCCCGTTGTTTTAGCGTGTCTATACACTCGTTTGGATTCGCTCCGTATCCTACTATGTCTCCAAGGCATATTACCTTGTCTGCACGGATTCTGTCTATCTCTTTAAGAGCACTGTTTAGAGCCTCAAGATTTCCGTGTATATCGGAGATAATAGCGTATATCATGCTTTCCTTACGTGTGGTTTACAATTACCACACCTATATCCATTACATTCGTTCCGGTTGGCCCTGTTTTAATAAGGTCACCAAGTCTTTCAAAAAAAGTGTAAGAATCGTTTCTCGATAAGTGTTCTCTTGCACTTAAATTTATCTGTCTTGCCCTTATTCTGGTCTTCCCATCACAAATTGCTCCTGCAGCATCTGTTGGTCCGTCAATACCGTCTGTACCGCAGAAGAGACCAACAATGTTTCGGTTCATTATCTCCATAGAAAACGCAAGGGCCATCTCTGTGTTTCTGCCACCTCTACCTGAGCCTGTAACAGTAACTGTTGTTTCCCCCCCAAAGATAATACAGGCGGGTTTTTTTATTGGTATATCCAGCCTTTCTACATCCATTGCTATTGCAGCTACTACCTTTGCCACCTCTCTTGCTTCACCGTGTATTTGTGATGAAAGGACTATGGGGTTATATCCAAACTCGCTTGCCTTTTTCTCAGCTGCTATAAGGGACTTAAAGTTGCTTCCTACAATCACAGTTTGAACCTTCTCCGGATCAAATTCCCCTTCTTTAAGGGTTTCGGGTATGTTACCACGTCTTCCTTCCTCTAGGTGGACAACTACCTGAGGGGGAATTTTATGTTCTAGTCTAAGTGCTTCTATTACACGCCATGCATCTTCAAAGGTGGTTGAGTCTGGCACTGTTGGGCCAGAAGCTATTACATCGAGCTTATCACCAACAACGTCTGATAGCACAAGCGTTATTACCTGAGCCGGTAGGGCATGTTTAAGTAAACCTCCACCTTTGATCTGAGAGATGTGTTTTCTAACAGCGTTAAGCCCATGTGTGTCAACACCGGAAACAAGAAGCATCTCTGTTACTTTTCTTTTGTCTTCCAGTGATAGGCCAGGTGATGGCATTGCAAGAAGTGCACTTCCACCACCCGATATTAGGAAGATTACCAGGTCATCTTCCCGTGTAACCTGGAGAAGTTTCAATACCTCTTTTGCTGCTAAAAGTGATCTTTCATCGGGTATCGGATGACTCGAGAGGAGAAACCTAAGTCTTGAAAAGCTAAAAGGTGGATAGGAATTGGAGATCACAATCCCGTCGGTAATCCTTTCTCCAAGCACCTCCTCTATTGCCCTTGCCATAGAGGGTGCAGCCTTTCCAAAGGCTATAACGAAAACGGATCTGTACCTTCTTAAGTTGTATTCTCTGTTTTCTATCCTTAAGGTATCTCCTTCCAGTAGAACGTGTTCCAGTACACACCTCTGTGGGTTTGCTGCTTCAAGGGCCTCTTTAAATATCTCAATTGCATGTTCTCTTGTGGTTTTGAAATCCATGTTAATCTGCACGAAGTTTTTCTATAAGTTCGTCTATCTTTTTTCTTGTAAGGTTTTCGTAGAGTTCATCATCAACAAGCATTACTGGTGCGGTGCCGCAAGAGGCTAGGCATTCTGCCTCAAAGAAGGTGATCTTCCCATCAGGGGTTGTCTCTCCGGGTTTTATCCCGAGTTTTTCAGAAATGTAGTGTTCTACCTGTTGTGCCCCTCTAAGAGCACAGGGAAGTGTTCTACATAGCCATATGATGTGTTTCCCAACGGGTTTTGTAAAAAACATAGTGTAGAAGGTTGCTACATTTTGCACATCTGCGGGGGGAATTGAGAGGAGTTCTGCTACCTCTTTCATTGAATCAAGTGATAACCAGCCGTATTCACGTTGAACTTCGTGCAAAACAGGGATAAGTGCAGATTGCTTTGTTTCATATTTTGACATAATCTTTTTGATCCTTTCCTTCAGGTCTTCTGAGAAAGCCATCCTTTTCCTAATCTCCCAAAAGGTAGTTTTTGTTTAAGATTACATAGTTTGGAGGAGAGTGCAAGCATTGGATCAGATTAAATATAGGAAGCACTTTCTTCAACGAGTCTATCCATATAAAATAAATAAATCCTCCTTTAGGCAAATGTTGTGTTGGGGAATACGAGAAGAGTTGCAATAGTCTGTGGAATAAGAACACCCTTTATAAGAGCGGGTACCCTGTTTAGGGATTTATCATCTCTTGATCTGGGTAGGATTGTAACCGTTGAGCTTATAAACCGCTCTGAGGTGGATCCGGAAGATATAGATGAGGTTGTATTTGGATCTATGGTGTCTGTAGCAAGAACACCAAACCTTGCAAGGGATATTGCACTGGCTTCTGGTATTGGAGCCTCTACCCCCGCATACACCGTTACAATGTCTTGTATCTCCGGTATTCGTGCTTTTACCAGTGCTTTAGAAAGCATAGCCCTTGGTAACAGGGATACGGTATTGGTAGGTGGGGTGGAGTCGTTTTCTGAATGCGCTTCCTCCTTATCTTCCAAGATGTTTAATATAAAATTAAAAAATGGTTCTTTTAAAACAGTGGGTTTGTTGCAGAGGGTAAATGCGTTTTTGGGTAATGGCTCTTACAAGCTGTCTTTTGGCCTTCCCTTTCTGTTAGATGCCTCAGCTGGCATTACCCTGGGAGAGTCAGCAGAGAAAATGGCTAGAAAGCACTCCATAACCCGCAGGGAGCAGGATGAGTTTGCTGCAAGAAGCCATAATCTTGCTTCTATATCTGCTAAGGACGGTAGGTTTGGGGAAGAGATTGTTTCTTTGCTGTTACCCCCTGATTTTTCAACTCTGGTGTGTAGTGATAATGGAGTATGTAAGGATATATCAGTTGAGGCACTTTCTAAAGAAGAACCGATTTTTGATAGAAGGTATGGTACAGTTACCTTTGGAAACTCTTCTTACCTTAGTGATGGTGCTTCGGCTGTTCTTCTTATGGCTGAGGAAAAAGCAAGGGCTTTGGGTTATAACCCTCTGGGATACGTTAGAGCATATGCATATGCCTCTGCCTCTGTTTGTACAGATGAGAAGCTTCTTATGGGACCGGCTTATTCAACCCCGATAGCCTTAGAGCTTGCAGAACTTACATTAAGGGAAATTGACTTAGTGGAGATACAGGAGACATTTGCTGCACAGGTTCTTTCCAATGCAAGAGCCTTTGCTTCAAAGAAGTTTGCCAAGGAGGATCTTAATAGAAGCAATCCTGTTGGGGAAATCGAATTGGAAAGGCTAAATGTTCTTGGTGGCTCCATTGCCATAGGTCATCCATTTGGAGCCAGCGGTCTTGGTGTTATTGTAACGCTCCTTAATGAGCTAAAACGCAGGGACAGAAATTTTGGTCTAGTATGTATGTCTGCATCCGGGGGGTTAGGTGTATCGATTATACTGGAAAGGGAATAAGAGGGGATTTAGCAAATTATGCTTTCCTTTAACGTAGATAAAAGAGGAATAGGGATTTTAAAGATTGGAAAGGGGGATAAAAGCAAGAAGGGGCTTTCATCCAATTTGTTTGTTGAGCTTGGAAATTTGATTGGAGAAATTGAAGGAGGAAATTATATAAGAGCTGTTATCCTTACGGGGGAAAAAGACGAAGAATTTATCCCGGATATAGACCTTGAAGAGTTTTTAAAGTTTTCCTCAGAAGATGATGGAAGGTTGTTTAGCCTGCGTGCTCAGGATGTGTTAAATAGAATTGAAAGGTGTAGGGTTCCTTTTCTTGCAGCTATAAATGGTCTGTGTACAGGAGTGGGGTTTGAGATTGCTCTTGCCTGTAGTTACAAGATAGCCTCAGATAACCCTCGGGTTGCTTTTGGATTCCCTGCTGTAAATCTTGGTTTGATTCCCTTTGCAGGTGGAACACAAAGGCTACCCAGGTTGATAGGTATCTCTAAAGCACTTGATGTTTTTCTTAGGGGGCGTCTTATAGGTACAGCAGAGGCTCTTAGATTGGGTTTGGTAGATGAGGTTGTACCTGAGGAGATTCTTTTAAGTATTGCCCTAGAAAGGGCTCTTATGGTTTCTGGTGGTAAGAGGTTAAAATCAAAGCGATTCGGATTTACCAGAGGACTTTTCGAAAAAAACCCTCTCGTTCGCAAGATTTTGTTTAGCAGGGCAAAAAAGAATCTTGTAGATAAAAGATATGTTAGAAGCCTGGCTCCTCTTATGATTCTTGAGTCTGTAGAGGTGGGAATGGGTGCAAGCTTTAACAGGGGATTACATGTGGAGTCTGTGTATTTTGGAGAGCTGGTTGTAAGTGATGTATCACGACAACTGTTAAAGTTCTTTTTATCTGTAGATGATGTTAAGAGGGAGATTATCAAACAATCTGGCCATATAGAACCGGTAAAGAAGATCGTGGTAGTTGGTTCAGACCCTTTAGGCTCACAGTTTGCTATTGTTGCTGCTGAGGCAGGTATATGTGTAAGACTCTATGACACGGATTATAAAAAGATTGGGGAGGGATTGAGAAATTGCTACAGGTACTTTAAGGGGAAACTTAAATCGGGAGCTATTACAGAATTCGATATGAGAAGAAAGTTAAATCTTATAAGTTATACGTGTGATTACACCGGGTTCCGTAATGCTGATCTGGTTGTAGAAACCCTCTTTAAAGACTTAGAGAAAAGGCAGGAAATCCTTAAGGGGATTGAGCCGGTTGCTGGCAAGGATACGGTTTTAATGTTGGTTACCTTTTCTACCCCTTTATCTATTATATCCTCCGTTCTGTCCAGCTGGCAGGGAAGGGTTGTAGGTGTGCGACCTTTTCTTCCGATTTCCAATACAGGGGTTGTGGAGCTGATCTACCAGGAGGATTCTCCAAATAGTGCTATTGGTACCGTGGTTGATTTTTTAAGACGCACTGGGATACTTCCGGTATTTGTAAGGGATAAAGAGGGTTTCTTTGCAACACGAGTTCTTCTTGCCTATCTCTTCGAAGCACTTGAGCTGTTAGGTGAAGGTGCTATGGTTGAGCAGGTTGATGGGGCTATGATAGAGTTTGGATTTCCAAAAGGTCCATTTGCCTTAATCGATGAGATTGGACTGGAGTTTGTAAGTAAGGTAGGAAAGGAGCTTTGTGAGTCTCTGGGAGAGAGGTTTAAGATGCCACTTCTCTTGGATAAGATGGCAAGGGAGAAAAATCTAGAGTGGGGAGGGTTCTACAATGCTGAGGGGAAAGTTAACAAGTCAGTTTACAATCTGATTGAAGAAAAGATAGTAAACGATAGACTTTTAAAAAGTGACTTTAAGGAAAGGCTCTGTCTTCGAATGCTCAGTGAAGCTATACTTTGCCTTGAAGAGGGCATAATAAGAAATCCCAGGGATGGTGATGTGGTTTCTGTTTTAGGCCTTGGTTTTCCTGTTTTCCTTGGTGGTCCATTTCGGTATGCTGATTCTTTGGGATTGGGTATTATTTTAGAAAAACTGGAAGCTCTCTCCCATAGATTTGGTTCTCGTTTTGCTCCTTCTGGATTGCTAAAGGAGCTTGTACTTGAAAGAAAAAGGTTTTACGATGCTTGATTTAATGAGGGGTAGGTTATGAAAGTACAAAAGCATGATAGGTACCATTTGGTGGTATTAATATTTTCGTTTACAGGTCTTTTACTCTCTCTTTATTTAACTTACCTTTACTACAGCAAAGCACAGGCTGCATTTTGTAGTGCTGGTTCTGGATGTGATATTGTACGAGAAAGTCCCTATTCGCAAATTGCAGGTATTCCTGTTCCGCTTTTAGGTGTTTTCGGGTATTTCTTAATAGGTGTTTTATCTCTTGTATCCATAAGCAGTAGGGGCAAATGGTTGCTTCTGTATGCACTTTCACTGGCTGGGTTTGTTTTCTCCGCATATCTAACCTATATTGAGCTTTTTGTTATACATGCCCTGTGTTTCTACTGTGTTGTTTCAGCTATTTTGATCTCAGCTGTATTTATCATACTGTTGGTTAAAAAACCAACTCTGGCTCCCCAGGAATCCCTTTTAAAGGTTCTCTTGTTAAGTATAGTGATTGCAGGTTCTGTTCTTATGGGGTCTTTTTTTCTACACCCCAGAGAGGGGGTTTCCTCAAACACAGATAGCTCCTCCCGCGTTGGACTTGCAAAACACCTCTCAAGTATAGGAGCGGTTATGTACGGATCATATAAGTGTCCACACTGTTTGGCTCAGAAGTATCTTTTTGGAGAGGAGGCCTTTAAGTACATAAAATACGTTGAGTGCCATCCAGAGGGGAAAAACGCAAACCCTTCTCTGTGCCTTGAGAAGGGAATAACTGCATATCCTACCTGGGAGATAAACGGAAAATTCTATGTCGGGGCAATGTCTCTTAAAGAGTTGGCTAGAATCTCAGGGTACTCTTTAGAGAACACACAACCCTAGGTAAGCTTTGAGGGACTATTTCAGTTTAGATCTATTATCCTAAGGCGTATTCTTTTCTCTCCGTTCCATGTGTTAATCTCAGGTGTAAAAACCATATCTATCTTTTTTGGAACCGAAATGGGCTCTTTTAAGTTAAACCATATTGCATCAAAGATTTTGTTTCCCTGCCTTACCTTAAGTCCTAGGTGCTTTTGTTTAAAAAAACGCTGGGACAGCACATCAACTGATCTTGCAAGAAACACAGGCTCTGGATTTCCGATGCCAAAGGGGGAAAGCAGGTTTAACTCTGATACTATTTTCTCGTCTATACATTCAAGATTTACCATGCTATCAATCCTTAGCTTTAAGACGTTTTCTATTTTTGATTCTCTTACGATGTATTCAAATCTGTCTCTGAACTGTTCTATTCTTTCCTCTCTAATGGATAGCCCAGCTGCAAGCTGATGTCCCCCAAATTGCTCAAACAGGTCTTCACATCTGGTTAGAGCCTCGTATATGTTTAGTCCTTCTATGCTCCTGCCGGAGCCTTTTCCTATTCCATCTTCCCCGATGGAGATAAGCACTGTGGGCTTGTTGTAGATTTCAACCATCTTTGATGCCACTATCCCTATAACACCCGGGTGCCAGTTCTTAGAGGCCAAAACAATCGAGCACGATTTGGCAAAATTGGTGCTGGATTCAACCTGCCCAATGGCTTCTTTTAGGATCTTCTCCTCTATTAGCTGCCTTTTTGTGTTTTCCTGATTTAGGATTCTTGCAACTTCCCTAGCCTTTTCAATATCCTCGGATATAAGGAGCTCTACAGCAAAACCAGCATTTCTTAACCTCCCTGAGGCATTTACTCTGGGTCCAAGCTTGTAACCAATATCGTAGACATCTACTTCTCCGCGGATTCCACTTACCTCTTTTAAAGCCTTTATTCCGGGCCTCTTGGTGCGTGTAAGTCTTTTAAGTCCCTCTTTAACGAAGATCCTGTTTACGTTTACAAGCGATGCACAGTCTGCAACGGTTCCAAGTGCAACAAGATCAAGGTAGTCTCCGAGGTTTGGTTCGGTTTTTTTGAAAAAACCCGACTCTCTAAGTACCCTTCTAAGTGCAATTGTGAGGTTAAAAATAACACCCACACCGGTTATTTCTTTCCCCGGGTAGTTGCATCCCGGTTGGTGTGGATTTAGCACTGAAACTGCTTTTGGAAGGATCTGAGGTGGTTTGTGGTGGTCTGTAACTATAAAATCTATCCCAAGCTTTTTTGCTTCTTCAACCTCTCTCCATGCTGTGATCCCACAGTCACCGGATACTATAAGAGAAACACCTTCAGACTTTAGCTTCCTTATGGCTTCTATATTAATACCGTAACCCTCTTTTAATCTGTGAGGGTTATAGTATGTTACCTTTGTTCCGATATTCCTTAGGAATGTGTAAAGCAGAGCAGTTGCTGTAACACCATCTACATCGTAGTCACCGTATATAGCTATCTTCTCGTTTCTCTCTATGGCCTTTTTTATTCTCTCTACGGCTTTATCCATTCCCTTTAGAAAGAATGGGGAAGGGATATCAAAGAGAGAACTCTCTAGAAAGAACTCTGCTTCAACTTCGTCTTTTATTCCTCTATTTATCAAGAGCTGTGCGGTTATTGGAGATATGTCAAGGGCCTTTGCCAGTTTCTCTCTAAGTCTTGGGTTTTCCTTCTCTATCACCCAGTGTTTCTTCATTTTTGCGTCCCGGTAGAGGATCAGGCTGATTGTTTTTCTTTAAGGTAATTTACCAATCCTCTGAGCCCAAGGAGATAGCTCTCTTTACCAAATCCCGATACCACACCTACTGCTACATCCGAGATAAATGACCTTCTTCTGAATTCTTCGCGTCTGTATATGTTGGATATATGAACCTCAACCGTTGGTATGCTTGTTGAGATTATAGCGTCTCGAATCGCAATGCTTGTGTGGGTATATGCAGCAGGATTTATAAGTATTCCATCGAATTTTCCGATAGCTTCCTGTATCTTTGTTACAATCTCTCCTTCGTGGTTTGACTGAATTAGCTCTATATAGACTCCCAGTTCACTTGCCAGTTCCCTAAGCATTGAGTTGATTTCCTCAAGGGTGGTTTTTCCATATATCTCGGGCTCACGTTTTCCAAGAAGGTTTAGATTTGGCCCGTGAATAACAAGTACTTTAAACACCTTATTCCTCGCTTTTTTTTGATTCCTCCAGCTGTGTTCTTGCTTGTTCAAGTTTCATACGAATATTATCGTTTTCTGGATAGGTTTCAAGTAGTTTTTCAAGTATCTTTATAGCCCTTTCATAGAGCTGTTGTTTAAGATATAGATCAGCCATTGTTTCAGTGTATATCTCGGTATCCACAAACTCAAAATCTTCTTCGCTCAATGATTCGGGGTTTTGTGCTTCCATGGAGTCTTTGTCTTTTCTGTACGTTAGAATCTCTTTTTTTATCTCTTCTACAGTCTCTATAAGTTCGTTGTCCTCAGGGTGAAAGACAAGAGTTGATAAGGCAAGGTGAAGGGCCTGATCTAATCTACCTTCACTTATATATATCTGAATAAGGATTTTGCTTGCATTAACATTATCAGGAGCGTGTTTTATAACCTCTTCCATCTCTTTTTTTGCTTCATCTATCATCCATCTCTCATAGTAGATCTTACCAAGTATGAACCTTGCTGTAATATTGTGTGGGTTATTTTTTAAGCCCTTTATTAATACTTCTATGGCTTTATCCAATTCGTCCTGTTTTCTAAGTATCTCACCTAGGAAGACAAAGTCAGAAGAGAAGGGGTTTTCCATTAGGTTTTTCTCGAATTTCTCCTTTAGCTTCTGGATGTCATCTTCTAATAACAGGTAATTCTTTAGTTCAGATTCCTCTTTCATGGTAACCTTGATATTACTTTAAAATGATAATCTGAGTCAAGGTGGGTACTTTTAGAGAGTAACGGGTTTTTTAGATGCAGGGATTTAAGGAAATGAAATGGCAAACTTGGGAGTTTTTGTATAGGTTAATATTGTTGTCTTTTTAAGGAGGTTTTATCAATGGCTATAAGGATTAATATATCAAGATACGGAAGGGTAGTGGGTACAAGAGAGGAAGGAAAGAAGGTACAAAGGGATATAGTTCACAGTATAGAGAAGTTACCTGAGGGAGGTACTCTTATTGTAAATCTAAGGGGGGTAAAGGTACTTAGTGGTTCTTTTGCAGATGAGGCTGTTGTGATTCCCTATCAGAGGCTGGTTAGCGGTGAGTACGGTGAAAAAAATATGCTTATTGAGTGTAGTAACAGAGAAGTCCTTGAGGATCTTGAAGCAAAGCTTGAGAGAAGAAAGCTTGCTATGCTTGGCTTGGGAAAGGATTCACAGTGGTATGTTATAGGAAATCTAAATAAATACCTCCAAGAGACTTTGGAGGAAATTGTAAAGAGTAAAAAGGTAACTGCAGGGGAGCTTGCTCAAAAGCTTGGAATAAGCGTTACCAACTGCAACAACAGGCTTTCTAAGCTCTACAGATTAGGCCTGATAAAAAGAGAGAGGGTTAACAATGTAACTGGGGGGATCCTTTATTTCTACAGGTCCATTATTTAATTTAACGGTCTTGGTTTTCTGGTTTCCTGTTTTGTTGATTTTATCATTTTCATTGAATACAATGAATATATAGTATGGGAAGATAAGGGGGTAGAATTTTACATGGAAAAGATAAAGGGTACTGTGGAAAAGGCAAATGCAAGGGGCATTAAACTCGATGGCAAATGGTATAACTATTCAAAGTTTATGGAAGAAGATATACCTAAGGTGAGTGAAGGTGATAGGGTTGAAGTGGATATTAGCGGTGATTGGATAAAGGGAGTAAAGATTCTCTCACATCGTCCCTCTGAACTTGTAGAGGATAGGGAAAGTTACTTTACGGAGAAAAGAAAAAGGGATTTAGAACGTCAGATTGTAGTTACAAGGCTTGCATGCCTTAACACCGCTACCGAGATTCTAAAATCACACGCACGACCTATTAAGGCCAAAAGCCTGTTTAGAGTTGCTGAAGAGCTTGAGAACTGGGTCTGGCGTGGTCTAAAGAGGGAAATAGAAAGGGATATTGAAGAAGATAGGATAGAGTTCGAAGGAGAGGAATAATGCTTGGTTTGAGCTGAATTCAGCTTTTCCTTCTTATCATTCTAAGAATGAAGCTTACTTCTTCAATTCTTAGCAGCTTTGATAACCCTATGTAGAGTAGAGCTGGGATCAGCATTGATAGTGAGAATACAACTACCTTCTTTAGAGATACTGTGCTTTCAGTCCATTTTTCAATAGAGGCTATAGTCCATGCTGCCAGTCCCATGATAAATGCTGCAAGTATTACCTTTGCAATGAACAAAAGGTGTTTCTCTATTTCTATATATCCAGCACGCTTTCTCAGTATTAAGAATAGAATGGTGAAATTTAGGATGGAGGATAAAGAACTTGCAAGGGCAAGACCTAGGTGTTTTAAGCCTAAAACAAACCCTAGTAGATACCCGAAGAAAGCATTTGCCAGGAAAGCAATAAATGCAACAAGTACTGGGGTCTTTGTATCCTGAATGGCATAGAAAGTTGGGACGGTTATCCTTATTCCTCCAACTGCCCAGAGTCCAACGGCGTAACCGAGGAGAGCCTCTGAGGTTCGAACGGTTGCTTCGTAGCTAAATTCTCCTCTTTGATAAAGCAGATTGCAAATGGGAATTCTAAGTACTATTAGCCCTATAAGGGCTGGAATCATAACATATAGCATAAGTCTTAAGGCAAAAGAGTAGCTTTCCCTAAATTTCTCTGTTTCCCCCCTTGTGATATGAGAAGAAAGAGTTGGTAGAAGCGCTGTGGCAATGGATACGGCTACCGTTCCCAGAGGAAACTCAATTAATCTTTCAGAGTAGTAAAGGTAAGATACCGTTCCTTCGGGAAGATGAGATGCAAACTGTGTGCTTACAAGTATGTTTAGGTTGTACACTGCAAGTCCAAATATCTGTGGTGCCATAAGGAGTGCAATCTTTTTTACAGCTGGATGGTATATGTTCCTACTGAAGCTGTGAAGAAGATGTCTTTTCTTTAGAAACGGGATCTGAAACAGAAACTGTAGAGCTCCCCCTATAATTACTCCTATGGCAAGAGAGAGTATGGGGGGATTAAGGCTCTTGTAAATAAGAAGTATTATACCGATGCTCGTAATATTGAAGATCACCTGTGAGAAAGAAGGGGCAAAAAAATGTCTTACAGAGTTTAGGATTCCCATTGAAAGGGCCGTAAGTGATGCAAATATTATGTAGGGAAACATTATACGGTTTAGATTTACAGCTAGATTAAATAGCTCGCCCTTAAACCCTGAGGCAAAGAGCTTTACTATTAAAGGTGAAAAAACAACTCCAAGGAAGGAGATAACAAGCAATGCAGCAGAGAGTGTGGTAAATGTTGCATCGGCAACCTTTTTGGCTTCCTCTTTTCCCTTTTTCTCAAGATATTCCGTAAATACAGGGATAAAAGACACTGTCAGTGAGCCTTCTGCCAGAAGACGCCGAAGGAGATTTGGAATCCTAAAGGCTACGTAGTAAGCGTCTGTCTCTGCCCGTGCCCCAAACAGGTAGGCTATTACCATATCGCGTATGTATCCTGTTATTCTGCTTACAAGAGTAAAAAGCCCTACTATGCCTGCAGAACGGGTTATATCTTCTTGATGTTTCATACGAGGGGTGTAGTTTATACCAAGACATAGGGTAATCAAGAAAGAACTAGCTACTCTGTATTTGTAAGTAGTCTATGATAACCTGTAATGTTATGGAGTACTCTGTTGGTGAGGTGATAGGGGGTGTTTGGTTTGTTGATTTAAAGGTGGGTGGAGAAGAAGAGTATACGGGGATCTATGTGCTTTCCGATGGCAGGGAGGCTCTTTTAATAGATGTCGGACCTTCAAGTACCGGGGAAAAGGTTCTGGGTGCATTAAAGGATATTGGGATTCCGTTTGATAGTGTAAGATACCTGTTGCTTACACATGTCCACCTTGACCATGGTGGTGCGTGTGGAGGGCTTATTCGCTTTTTTCCAAAAGCCACAGTTATAGTTCACCGAAGAGGGGCTTTCCACTTGGTAAATCCAGATGCAGTTTTGTGGAAATCCTCGATTAAGGTTTTAGGGAGTGTTGCAGAGATATACGGAAAACCGGAGCCGGTTCCTGAAGAAAGGATAGTTTCCATTGAAGACACTTTTTATCTTTCTCTGGGTAACCTTGATTTTGAGATTTTACCAACTCCAGGGCATGCAAGTCATCATGTCTCTATTTACTGTAGAAACTACAGGGTTCTTTTCCCCGGAGACTCTGCAGGGGTTTATGTACCCAGCCTTGATGCTATGCTTCCTAATACCCCTCCTCCATTTAAACTGGATAAGGCTCTTAGGTCAATTGATGCTATGATAGCTCTTAACCCTGAGGTAATAGCATACACCCACTTTGGGGTATCTAGGGAGGGTTTATATAACCTTAGCAGGTGCAGAAGGCAGCTAACTGCATGGTATGAGCTTATAAAGGAGATGAAGGTTCGTGGTATTGGGAAAGAGGAGGAGGAGGAGATGCTTGGGGCAATTGCACAAAGTGATGAGGATCTAAAAAGGTTTATTGCTAAATCAGAAAGGTTAAAAGGATTACAAAGAGGGCTTAGAACCAGCCTTAGGGGGCTTATTCAGCTTGTTGAGGATGCGCAGTAGGGGTTAGCTCATCAAATTCTATTTCGTTTTTTAGGTTTTTAAGGATCTCAAGTGTCTCATTAAGGGTATCCTCGGTGGTGATAAGTTTTATTATCCCCCTGTCTGGGTCTTCTGACCTTATCCAGGCGGTGTGGCAGTATGTACCCAGTATGGACTGAAGTGATACGGTTTCGCTTGGTTTTTTTAGTTTTATGTACACAACAGGCATAAAACTAGAGTAAAACAGCGATCTGTTTTATGTCAAGTAGAGTGTTAGAAATAATATATATTTACGGTTAGTTTAGCATAATAAATAATATTTTACATCAAGTTTTTTGCTTAACCGATTAAAATTTCATTTATTATATAAATAAGAGCTAAAAAAACCTTAGATTTCAAAAACTTACTTGACAAAATTTATGCGTTTTTATATAGTGGTTTAAAGTGGCATAAAGTGGCATAAAAAGGTTTTTAATGTTTCGTGGAAGGTATGAGCATACTATGACTGATAAGGGGCGGATAAGCGTACCGGCCAAATTCAGAGAGGTGTTAAGGGACAAGTACGGAGATGAAACGCTTATTGTTACAAACTTTGATAGGTGTCTGGTTGCCTATCCTCTGAAGGAGTGGAATGAAATTGAGAGAAAGGTCGCAGAACTTCCACAGTTTAGACAAGAGGTTATCTCTTTTCTGAGATACCTTATGGGAGGGGCGGTGGATTGCCCTATTGATGGGCAGGGAAGAATCCTTATACCCCAGTCTCTTAGAAACCATGCACGGATCAAGCGTGAAGTGGTTATGATAGGGATGCTTACCAGGTTTGAAATATGGGCAAAAGAGATATGGGAAGAGGAGGAATCCAAGAGGGCATATGAGGAATTTATAAAGAGCAAGGAAACCTTGGCGGGACAGGGATTATAGAGTATGGCTAAGCCAGCACTTGAGGAACAAATAGTTCATAAGCCTGTTATGGTAAGAGAGGTTATTGAGTTTTTAAATCCCAGTCCCGGTGGGATCTATGTAGATGCAACCCTTGGGCTTGGTGGGCACACTGAAGCTATTCTTAAAGCATCCGGGATCAAGGCTAGGGTCATTGGCTTTGATGTCGATGAGGAGGCACTGACCCTTGCAAAGAAGCGACTTTGTGCTTTTTCAGAAAATATCGTTTTTGTAAATGAGAATTTCTCCCGTATAGAGGAGGTTCTTAAATCTCTGGGCATAGAAGAGGTTGATGGGGTGGTTGCTGATCTGGGTTTATCGTCATTCCAATTAGAGGGTAGTAAGAGGGGTTTTAGTTTCTTAAGGGATGAGCCCTTGGACATGCGTATGGATAAGAGGATTGGTGTAACGGCTTTTAACCTGATTAATGAACTCGATCTTGAGGAACTCTCCAACATATTTAAAACCTATGGTGAAGAGAGATGGGCAAGAAGGGTGGCAAAGTATATAATAAGATACCGTAGCCAAAAACCTATTAAAACCACGCTCGAGCTTGCAGAGATAGTTTCAGAGGCGATTCCGAAGAGGTTTCATCCCAGGAGTATTCATCCTGCAACCAAGGTTTTTCAGGCTCTTCGTATAGCGGTAAATAAAGAGTTAGAGAACCTGGAAGTATTTTTAAGAAAGGCTATTCCTCTCCTTAAAAGGGGAGGAAGAATAGCTGTAATATCCTTTCACTCTTTAGAGGACAGAAAGGTAAAGAGCGTGTTTAGAGAGTTTTCCTTATCGTGCATATGTCCTCCGGGACTACCTGTTTGTGGTTGCGGAAGGAGGGGAGTGCTCAGGGTGCTTACACGTTCCCCTGTTAGACCTTCTTCCCAGGAGGTTTCCAATAACCCGAGAGCAAGAAGTGCAAAACTGAGAGTAGGAGAGAGGATTTAGATATGGCTCATACAGGCACTGTTAGGGTAAAGCCGGGTTTAGATAGGTTTCTTCTTTCAAAGAAATTGCTGATGCTTTTGATTGTTGTATTTGGTTTAGCATTTGTGTATGTCCACTTAAAATTGGAAGGAACAAAACTTGGATACACTCTTTCAGCAAATCTCAGTAGGGAACGTGAGTTGATTAGAGAAAACCTTGCTTTGCAAGCTGAGTTTATGAAGTTGAAATCGCCAGAGAGGATAGCAAATATAGCGCGTGGTTTAGGTTTTAAACTTCCCACACAGCAGGACGTAATATACATAGTAGAGGAGAGTCCTTTAGTTGGGGAAAGAGAATAAAAAAAGGCCACGGAATCTCAAGGCAAACAGATCAAAGAGAATATCCCTGGGAAGGGAATTGTACAAACCCCGCCTGAGGATACTTATAGCGGGCTTGATGATTGTCCTTTTATTTGTTGCTGTTTCAATAAAGGCATTTGAACTTCAGGTTCTTGACCGTGAAAAGGCGTTAAGGATTGCAATGAGCCAACACAGAGGTTTTTTTACCTTGCTTCCTAGGAGGGGAAAGATTCTTGATTCTAACAATAAGGAGCTGGCTGTCAATTTAGAAGCCTACTCAATATACCTCCGTCCAAAGGAAGTTAAAGAACCTAGAAAGCTTGTAGATGCCCTTTCAAAGCGTCTTGGTCTTACCAGGGATGAGGTTTTAAATCTTGTTTCTTCCAAAAAGCCCTTTGTATGGGTTAAAAGGCTTGTGGAACCAGATGTTGCATCCAAAATAAAGGAAATGAATCTAGGTGGTATTGGTTTTATAGAAGAGCCCAAGCGTATATATCCGAATGGCCATTTAGCAGGGCAGGTTCTTGGGTTTACAGATATAGACTCTCGCGGTATTGAAGGGGTTGAGTACTATTTAGATGAGGTTTTGGCTGGGAAACCGGGCAAGGTTGTTGTTAAAAAGGATGCACGTGGGAGACAGATACTCAGTGAACCCTTTGATTTTGGAACCGAAGAGAGTATATCCGGTGCTGATGTTATTTTGACCCTAAACTCACAGATTCAGTACATTGTGGAGCGGGAGCTAAAGGAGGGAGTTGAAAGGGTAAAGGCGGAGAAGGGAATGGTTGTGGTTATGGATCCCGAAACTGGTGAAGTCATTGCTATGGCTTCTTATCCTTTTTTAGATCCAAATAACTTTAAAAGGTACGGAGATGAGGTAAGGAGAAATCTTCCTGTCTGGTACTCCTTTGAGCCCGGTTCCACTATAAAGCCTTTTCTTGTTGCCGCTGCACTTGAGGAAAAGGTGGTAAGCCCATCAACAACGTTTGATTGTGAGAATGGAAGAAGAAGAATAAGTGGGGCAGTTATAAGGGATGTTCATCCCTATAAGGTGCTAAGTGTGAGTGACACGCTAAGGTTGTCAAGTAACATATGTGCTTCAAAAATCGCGGAGGTTCTTGGGAAAGACAGGTTTTACAAGTACCTTGAGGGATTCGGTTTTGGTCAGAAAACGGGAATAGATTTACCTGGTGAGTCAAGCGGCATAGTTACAAAACCCAAACAGTGGGGGCCTGTTGAGCTTGCAACCCTTTCATTTGGTCAGGGAATCTCGGTTACTGCCCTTCAGCTTGCAACGGCCCTTTCTGCTATAGCAAATGGTGGGTATCTTATTAAACCCTATATAGTAAAGAAGGTTATAGATCCAGAGGGTAATGTGTTAAAGGAAAATGAAACAGAGGTTCGAAGAAGGGTTATATCCTATGAAACCGCCAGGAAAGTTACGGAGATGTTAGAAGCTGTTGTTGAGGATGGTACGGGTAGGAATGCCTTGGTTCCTGGATACAGAGTTGCTGGAAAAACAGGAACCGCTCAGGTGCCTAATCCTCAAACTGGAGGGTACTATTCTGATCGTCATATCTCCTCATTTATAGGGTTTGCTCCCTCAGATGATCCCAGAATCACGGTTGTTGTGGTTGTTGTAAATCCAAAGACGAGTTTTTATGGCGGTGTGGTTGCTGCTCCTATATTTAAGGAAATAGTGGAGAAGAGCCTGTTTTATCTTGGGGTTCCTCCTCAAAAGGGGTTTGCAGAGGCAAAGATAATGCCTGATCTCAGAGGCATGAGTGCAAGAGAAATACTAAGGTGGGCTGAGAAGGAAGGTGTTAAGGTAAGGTTAAAGGGAAGCGGATATGCAAAGAATCAGAAACCGGGTGCAGGGGAGAAAATTACGGAGGGAACCGTTTGTTTAATAGAACTGGAGCAGAAGATATGAAACTCAGGGAACTGCTAAGAGGTGTAAAAACCAAACAGGTTGTTGGTTCCCTAGATGTTAACATCCAAGGTGTTTCCTATAACTCAAAAGAGGTTGGAGACGGATTTTTGTTTGTTGCACTACCCGGTACCAGAACCGATGGACATAGATTCATAGAGGATGCGGTAAAAAAGGGAGCAAGGGCATTGCTTGTTGAGCGGATTCCTCAATCTGCTTTTGAGGGTGTTTCGATCGTCCAGGTTGATGATACAAAATCTGCACTCGCCTTGGTTTCAGCCAATTTTTTCTCTGATCCCTCAAAGGAGCTTACCGTTGTGGGGGTAACAGGGACTAATGGAAAGACAACTGTTACCTATTTGCTTGAAGCTATATGGAAAGCAGAGGGGAGGGAAGTTGGGGTTATAGGAACGGTTGAGTACAGGTTTTCCGGTAGAAGCATTCCCTCTAACATGACCACACCTGAATCGGTAGATTTAATGAGGCTCCTTGGAGAGATGAAAGAAAACGGTGTTAGCTGTGTTGCTATGGAGGTTTCCTCTCATGCTTTAGATAAAAAAAGGGTGGATGGATGTCAGTTTGATGCAGCGGTTTTTACAAATATCACCCAGGATCACCTTGACTATCACGGGAGCATGGAAAACTACTTTAACGCTAAAAAAAGGTTATTTAAAGAAGTGCTTGGCTATAGCAAGAAGAAAGAAAAGTTCTCTGTAATTAACTTTGATACTCCTTATGGCAGGAAGATAGCAGAGGAAGCTGCTGGAGAGGTTATACCCTATTCAGCTAGTGGGAACGATGCTATGGTTTGTGTAAGGAAAAAAAAACTCACAGGACAGGGAATTTGGGCGATTCTATCTACACCCTGGGGTGAGCTTGAGATAAACTCAAGCCTTATAGGGGAGCACAATCTCTCAAATATACTGGCTGCTTCTGCTACGGCCCTTTCTCTTGGTACTTCCCCTGAGGCGGTAGAAAGAGGTATATCAAGTGTAAGTTCAATCCCCGGAAGGTTAGAAAAAGTGGAAAACCCCTTGGAAATTACCGTTCTTGTGGACTATGCTCATACCCCTGATGCATTAAGAAACGTTCTTGAAACTCTAAGGTTTGTTATTTCAGGAAGGCTTATTCTTGTTTTTGGTTGTGGTGGTGACAGGGACCCAATTAAAAGGCCAATAATGGGGAAAATCGGCATTGAGCTCTCTGATATCCTTATAATAACCTCGGACAATCCCCGTACCGAATCCCCCGATAGCATAATTGAGCAGATAGAAAGGGGTGTCTTGGAGTGTGAGGGAAAGAAGGGAATATACTTTAAGGTTCCCGATAGACGTATGGCAATAAAAAAGGCGGTTGAGATTGCACGGAGTGGCGATACAGTGCTTATAGCTGGTAAAGGACATGAGAACTACCAAATTGTAGGAAGTGAAAAGATACCGTTTGACGATAGAGTGGAGGCAAGAAGAGCCTTGGAGGAGAAGAGAAGAAGTATGAGAGAGACATGTTAGAGCTTGATTTTGTTCTTAATTCTTTAAATGGGCGTTTGCTTTCAAAATCGGATAACGTGGAGTTCTCTGGCGTTTCTACCGATTCCAGAAGGATAAGGAAGGGGGAGTTGTTTTTTGCCCTCTGTGGAAACAGGTTTGATGGACACGACTTTATCCCGGATGCATTTGAGAAGGGAGCAGGAGGTGCTGTTGTAGAAAAACCTGTGGCTTTTCCCAAACCTAATAAGTTCGTTTTAATACAGGTTCCCTCTACCCTTAAGGCATTGGGAGATCTGGCTTTGGCGTGGAGAAAGAGGTTTTCTGATATCAGGATTGCCGCAATAACAGGTTCTAATGGAAAGACAACCACCAAGGAGATGGCTTCAAGCATACTTTCACTAAGGTTTTCAGTTTTAAAGAACTCGGGGAACCTGAATAACCTGATAGGTCTTCCCTTAACCCTTTTAAAGCTTAAGAGTGAGCATAGGGTTGCTGTTGTTGAACTGGGAATGAATGATTTTGGAGAGATAAGACGGCTCTCTGAAATTACACTTCCCGATGTTGGTGCGATTACCTGTATTGGTAAAGCGCATCTTGAGAAACTGGGAAGCGTTGAAGGGGTTGCAAGGGCAAAAGGGGAACTTGTAGAGGGCTTTACAGACAGGCATACATTTGTGGTCAACTTAGACGACCCATGGATTCAAAAGATTGCATCTGGTGTTAGGTGTAGGAAGATAACCTTTGGTATAGAATCAAAGGGTGTGGATATATCTGCAAAGGACATACAACCTGTTGGTTTCTCTGCCATTAAGTTCAGAATGGTAATAGAAGGAAAGGAAATCCCCTTAAGAATAAGGGGAATAGGTTTTCACAACGTGATGAATGCACTCTGTGCCGCTGGAATCGCTATTTCCTTTGGATGTGATACCTATGAGGTTCAAGCAGGTCTTGAAAGGTTTGTTCCTGCCTATATGAGACTGGAGGTGATAGATACACCTTTTGGGTTTAAGGTAATAAACGATGCTTACAATGCAAACCCTGATTCAATGAGAAAGGGTATAGAAGAGCTCGTAAGGCTAAAAGGAAAGGGTCGAGCCATAGCTGTGCTCGGGGATATGCTTGAACTAGGAGACAAAAGCGAAAATGAGCACATTGGTCTTGGGGAGTTTCTTGTGGATAAGGGAGTAGACTTTGTAATAGCGTATGGTAATTATGGGGCATCCCTTTTAAAGGGAACTGGAGGAAGAATAAGGGGTGTTTTGGCAACAACTTATAAGGAGGCTGCTGAGGTTTTGATTGAGTATGCTAGACCCGGTGACCTTGTTCTCATTAAGGGATCCCGTGGTGTGAAGATGGAGAATGTAATTCAGAAGCTCTTTGAGAGGTATCCTTAGAGATGCTCTATTTTTTGTATCTGCTGAGAGAAGATTTTATAGTTTTTAATGTTTTTAAATACATAACGTTTCGTTCGTTTGGGGCAGGTGTTACAGCGTTTCTTATAAGTTTGGTTCTGGGTGCAAAGTTTGTTGATTTTCTTTCAAAGAAGCAGTTTAAGGAAAACATTCGTGAGGATGGTCCTCCGGGGCATAAGGCCAAAGCAGGAACCCCAACAATGGGGGGTATTTTTATTGTACTGGCAATAGTTATTTCTACCGTTTTGTGGGTGAATTTAACCTTTGAAATACTTTGGTTGGTTCTTTTATTTACCATAGGTTACGGTGCTATTGGGTTTGCCGATGACTGGTTGAAGTTAAGGTACGGAAAAGGAATGCGCGCAAAGGTAAAGTTTTTATTACAGGTTATAGTGGCTCTTTTTTTTATATTGCTACTTTTAAACGAAAAAAAGGGTTTTACGATGTCATTGAGAATAGATGAGGTTGCGTATTTCCCGTTTACATCTGTGGTGTTTCCTTTTTTAAAGAAGGCGGTTTTTGATCTTGGATGGTTTTACGTTCCATTTGCAATTACAGTTTTGGTTGGTGCATCAAATTCCGTAAACCTAACAGATGGCCTTGATGGACTTGCTATTGGCTCAATAGCCATTGCTACCGCTACCTATATAATTTTTGCATATCTTTCCGGGCACGCTGAGTTCTCCAGGTATTTACAGATACCTTATATCTCTGAAGGAGGAGAGCTTGCTGTTTTTCTTTCTGCTGTTGGTGGGGCTTGCTTGGGGTTTCTGTGGTATAACTCTCATCCTGCAGAGGTTTTTATGGGTGATGTTGGCTCTCTTTCTCTTGGGGCTGCAGTTGGGGTAGTTGCACTTGTAATCAAACAGGAAATACTGCTTGTTGTCGTTGGTGGTCTTTTTGTAATGGAAGCCATCTCCGTGATAGTGCAGGTTATATCATTTAAGCTTACCGGAAAGAGGGTTTTTAGAATGGCACCACTTCATCACCATTTTGAGCTAAACGGCTGGCCTGAATCCAAGGTTGTTGTTAGGTTTTGGATAATCTCTGTTGTTCTTTCTTTGGTTGCTCTCTCAACCCTTAAGTTGAGGTAGTTGCTTGATGGATATTAAAGGGAAAAAGGTGCTGGTTGTTGGGCTTGGGAAAACAGGTGTTAAAACGGTTAGGTTTTTGGTAAAGAAAGAGGCCTGTGTCCGAGCAAGTGATATTTTGCCCCTTGAAAAACTCCCAGATGAGGTAAGAGAACTTAAGAGGGATGGTGTATATATAGAAACCGGAAAACACTCAAGAGAGAGCTTCCTCTGGGCAGATACAATAATTCTCAGTCCGGGTGTGCCGTTTGGATTGCCTCTTGTGGAAGAGGCAATAAGAAACGGGGTAGAGGTAATAAGTGAGGTTGAGTTTGCTTTTAGATACGTAAAAAAGCCAATTATTGGTATTACTGGTTCAAACGGTAAAACCACCACTTCAACGCTTGTAGCCAGGATTTTGGAGGCAAGTGGGAAAAGGGTTTTTTTGGGAGCAAATATTGGGACTCCTTTGATTCAGATTGCAGAGCAGGATGAGGACTTCGATGTTTTGGTTTTGGAACTAAGTAGCTTTCAACTTCAGGGTACGGTAACGTTTAAACCTTTTATCGGGGTTATTCTTAACATATCTCCCAATCACTTGGATCATCATGCTGGCTTTGGGGAGTATATGGAGTCTAAGTTTAAGCTTTTTGCAAACCAAACGGAGGATGACTGGTCTGTGTATAACTTTGATGACTTCTATGTTAGAAACTACATGCCTGAAATTAAAGCCAGAAAGCTACCTTTTGGATTTACCTCTACGGATAAGGGGGTATTCTTTGACGGTACCTTTGTGCGCTTTGGGGAGGAGGTATACGATTTAAGAGAGATGAGGCTTGTTGGAGCTCACAATCTGGAAAATGCGATGGCTGCTATAGCTTCAACAAGGATTATGGGATGCGACCCTGAAGTAATAAGGAGGGAAATTGTGGGTTTTTCTCCTCTTCCTCACAGGATAGAGTTTGTGGGTGAGTTTAACGGTGTAAGGTTCTTTAACGACTCAAAAGCGACAAGTCCCGGAGCAACCCTTAGGGCACTTCAGAGTTTTTCTGGCTCTGTGATTCTAATAGCTGGTGGAAAGGATAAGGGGGTTGACTACAGCATGCTGGGGGATGAGGTGGCCAGGAAGGTAAAGGTTCTTATTCTTATTGGGGAGTCAAGGTTTCAGATGCAAAAGGAACTGGGTGATAGGGTTAAAACCCATCTTGCTTCTTCACTTGAGGAGGCAATAGAGATAGCAATCTCAAATTCGTCCAGAGGTGATACGGTTCTTTTCTCTCCTGCGTGTTCCAGTTTTGATATGTTTAGTTCGTATGAAGAAAGAGGGAGGAGATTTAAAGAAGGTGTATGGAAATATCAGAAACAAGGCTAAAGGATACGACCTGGGTATTATAGTGTCTGTTTTTTTTCTTTCCGCCATGGGTATGCTAATGGTCTATAGCACAAGTTCCGTTTATGCTCTGGAGAAGTTTGGTGATCAGAGTTACTTTCTAAAGCATCACATAGTTTACCTTTTTATTGGTCTCGTTGGAATGGTGGGTTTAATGTTTATTGACTACAGGGTTCTCAGAAGGTTTGCATATCCCATGTACGTAGCGGGTCTTTTCTTGCTTGTGCTTGTGCTTATTCCGGGTATTGGTAAGGATGTAAGTGGTGCAAGAAGATGGATGGACATTGGTTTTATAACCTTTCAACCTTCTGAGGTTGCAAAGTTTTTGCTGATTATCTATCTTGCTCACTCACTTGCAAAGAAAAGGGATAAAATGGATACCTTCTGGGTAGGTTGTGTATCTCATATCTTAATGGCTGGCTTATATGTGGCATTAATTCTACTTGAGCCAGATTTTGGAACAGCAACTATACTTGTTGTTTCCCTATTTGGGATGCTTTTTATAGGGGAGGCGAAGGTGAAGTATCTTGTTATACTGGGGTTGTTTTCTCTTGCATTTCTTGCTCTGGCTGTGTTGACGGAAGGTTACAGAATGAGCAGGGTGCTATCCTTTTTAGATCCCTGGAAAGATCCCTTGGGCTCAGGCTATCAATCCATACAGTCCTTTGTTGCGTTTGGTTTGGGGGGATTCTGGGGAAGTGGACTTGGTGATAGCTCTCAGAAACTGTTTTTCCTCCCTCAGGCTCATACAGATTTTATATTCTCCATAATCGGTGAGGAACTCGGTTTTATAGGGGTCCTCTTAATTGTATCCGGATTTGTGTTCTTTGTGTTCCGCTGTCTTAAGGTTGCACTTAATGCTCCTGACGTTTTTGGTTGCTACTTGGTTTTTGGTTGCACCCTTCTTATAGGTATTCAGGCGGGAACCAATATGGCTGTTGCTGTGGGATTGTTTCCCACAAAAGGACTTACTCTGCCTTTTATAAGCTACGGGGGAACATCACTTATAAGTAGTCTCGGTGCAGTCGGTATGATACTTAGTGTTTCAAGGGCGGGTATAAAATGAGAATAGTTATTGCTGGAGGAGGAAGCGGAGGCCACGTCTTTCCGGCCATCTCTATAGGTGAGGAGATACTGCGAAGAGACCCTGGAAACAGGGTTTTATTTGTAGGAACAAAAAGAGGGATAGAAAGCAAGGTGTTTAAAAATGGTAATTACCCCATTGAGTTTATAAGCTCTTCCGGTGTTGTTGGTAAAGGTTTTAAGGAAAGCATAAGGGGAGTGGTTTTGGCATTCAGGGGTTTTTTTGAATCCCTAGGGCTTCTAAGAAGGTTTAAACCTGATCTTGTTCTAGGTGTTGGAGGATACGTTTCAGGACCGGTTGTTGCAGCAGCTTTTTTGCTTCGGATTCCAACTGCAATCTGCGAACAGAATGCAATTCCGGGGATTACAAACAGGGTTCTTTCGGTACTTGCAAAAAGGATATTTGTTTCTTTTGAAAGAAACCTTGCTTTTTTCCCCAATCGGAAAACGGTGGTAACTGGAAACCCTATACGAAGTAGCCTGTTAACAATAAAGAAGGATTATGCTAGTCCAAAGGATGTATTTGTGATATTGGTTTTTGGTGGAAGTCAGGGAGCCAAAACGCTTAACCAATCTGTACCAAAGGCTATGGGTTTGTTGGGAAGACGCAACGTATACTTAATCCATCAAACGGGAGAAAGAGACGTTGAGGATGTAAGGAAAGCCTATGAATGGTTTGGTATCAGGGCGGAGGTTGTTTCTTTTATAGAGGATATGAATAACGCTTACAGACGTGCGGATCTTGTGATAGGAAGAGCGGGTGCGGGAACCATTGCTGAGATAACTGCAATAGGAATAGCCTCAATCCTCATACCATACCCTTTTTCAGTGCACAACCACCAGCTGGAGAATGCAAGAATCCTTGAAAAGGAAGGAGCAGCAATCGTTATAGAGGATAAGGATGCGGTTCCTGAAAAGATAGCCGAGGTACTGGATAAAATACTTCACTGGGATAAACTTAGGGAAATGGGACTTAGGGCAAAGAGGCTGGGCAGACCCAATGCAGCAGGTCTAATAGTTAATGAGATTTACACCATACTGGGAGTTTACCAAGATGTACGGAAGAATTAAGAAGATTCACTTCGTGGGAATAGGCGGAATAGGGATGAGCGGAATAGCCGAGCTGTTACTTAACATGGGTTATACAGTTACCGGTTCTGATATAAGGGTTAGTGAAACCGTAGAGAGGCTTAGGTGTTTAGGGGCAACCGTTTTTATAGGTCACAGGGAAGAAAACATAGGGGATTCAGACGTGGTGGTTGTATCTTCGGCTATAGGTAAGGATAATCCGGAGGTAGTAGCTGCTCACAGCCGAAAGATTCCCGTTATCCCAAGGGCTGAGATGCTTTCGGAGCTTATGAGGCTTAAGTACGGTATAGCTATTGCTGGAAGTCATGGGAAAACCACGGTTACCTCTATGATCTCAACTGTACTTGGTTTCGGTGGGTTTGATCCAACCATTGTTGTTGGGGGCAGGGTAAGGACTCTTGGTACAAACGCACATCTGGGAAATGGAAGCTTTATGGTGGTTGAAGCAGATGAAAGCGATGGTTCTTTTTTAATGCTCTCTCCAGTGATAGCTGTTGTAACCAATATAGACAGAGAGCACTTGGATTACTACAGAGACATTGAGAACCTAAAAATGGCCTTCTCTGAGTTCCTAAATAAGATACCCTTCTATGGACTTGCTGTTATATGTGCTGATTGTTGTGTTTCAAGGTCTCTTGTGGAAGGGGGTTTTAAGAAGAGGTTTGTAACATATGGCTTTTCCTCAGACTGTGATTTCGTAGCTAGAGATGTAAAAAGTCTGGGTTTTGAAACTGATTTTAAGGTTTTCTATAAAGGTGGTTTCCTTGGGAATGTAAGGTTAGGGGTTCCAGGAAGGCACAATGCCCTAAATGCCCTTGCTTCTTTTGCGGTTGGTATGGAGCTTGGAATGGACTTTGAGAGTATACGAGGTGGACTCGAGGAGTTTAGGGGTATAGAGAGAAGACTGCAGGTAAAGGGGGAAAAAAGAGGAATTTTGGTTATAGACGATTACGGTCACCATCCTCAGGAAATAAAGGCAACCCTGGGTACTCTAAAGGAGTCTTTTCCGGAAAAAAGGCTGGTGGTAATCTTCCAGCCTCATAGATATACAAGGACTTACCTCTTATTTGACGAGTTTGTAAAGGTCTTTAGAGACGCGGATTTGGTGTTTGTTCTGGATATATATCCTGCAGGGGAGTCTCCAATCGAGGGGGTAACCTCGGAAAGACTGGTTCAGGTAATGAAGCAAGAGGGATACAAACAGGTTTTTTATGCGGGTAGTATGGATGAGGTTGTGTATGGGGTTGTGGATTTAATAAAAACCGGAGATATGGTTCTTACCCTCGGTGCTGGAAACGTATGGATGGTGGGAGAGAGGATACTCAAAGAGATACCATGAAGAAGGTGATTGAGGAACTTAAGAGGCTTGGTTGTTATTACCTACAAAATTTCCCGATGGATAGGTACACCTCACTGCGTGTGGGTGGTGTAGCCGATTTAATTGTTTACCCCAGAAACCATTTGGAGTTTGTGCAGGTGCTAAACCTCCTTTCTTCTGTGGCTGTTCCCTGGATGGTGCTGGGTGGTGGATCAAATACTTTGGTTCATGATGAGGGGATACAAGGGGTAGTGGTAAGCACCAAAATGATGCGAGGTATAGAGGTATTGGATGATGGAGTGGTTGTTGCTGAGGCAGGAGCGGTTTTGGGTTCTATCCTTAACATGTCAATTAGAGCTGGGCTTTCAGGTTTTGAGTTTGCTGCAGGGATTCCTGGGACAGTAGGGGGAGGGGTTTTTATGAATGCCGGGGCAAATGGTGGAGAGATAAAGGATGTGGTTGAGAGGGTGTGGTTATGGTTGGAAGGTAGGGAAGTGGTTTTATCAAGGGATGAGATAAAGTTTGAGTACAGAAAGAGCCATCTTCCAGAGGGCAGTGTTGTAACAAAAGCAACTTTTGTTTTAAAACCCGGTGATAGAGAGGAAATAAAGAGGAGGGTAAAGAACTATCTTGAGAGAAGAAGCAAAACACAGCCGATAACGATGTCCAATTGTGGGTCTGTGTTTAAGAATCCTCATGAGATTCCGGCTGGTAAGCTTCTGGATGAGCTTGGGTTTAAGGGATTTAGGATTGGAGGGGCAAAGTTTTCTGAGATTCATGCAAATTTTATAGTTAATTTGGCGAATGCAAGGGCCTCAGATGTTTTGGCTTTAATAGATATAGCAAGAGAAGAGGCTCTTAAGAGAAGAGGTATCGTACTTGAGCCTGAAATAAAAATTGTAGGTAAGGTTAAGGGTTGAAGAAGAAAAGAAACTCAAGGGTTATATTTATTTTCCCCGTATACATAGTTGTCACGGGCAGTGTGGTTTTTTACATAGTTCTGTATATGGGTTTTCTTACCGTAAATCAAATAGAGGTTAAGGGAAATAAGCGGGTATCCCAAAGGGAGATACTAAAGAGATCAGGGCTTATTAAGGGAAAAAGTACGCTTCTCTTTCTGGAGGATAGGGTAAGAAAGCAGATACTTGAGAATCACTGGATAAAAGAGGTTCGACTGGAGAGGATTTTCCCCGGTAAGGTTGTTATAGAAGTAGAAGAGGAAGAGCCTTTTTGCCTTGCTTTGAGTGAAGAGGGCGAATTGCTCTACGTTGATAAAAACGGAAAAAGGCTTGGAAGGGCAAATTTTAAAGACGGTCTTGATTTTCCACTTCTTATAGGTGAAGGTATTGATGAGCCTAAACTCTTAAAGGAGGCTATAGAACTTTTAAATCTTTCTTTAAGAAGCAGGGTGCTTGAATGGGATGAGATCTCTGAGGTTAATCTGGATTCACTCTACGGGATCACCGTTTTTACAAACGATAAAAGGCGAATCGATTTTGGCGAAGGCGATGTAGCAAAGAAGTGGCATAGGGTAGAGCAGTTAATAGTTAAAATAAGGCAGATGAACCTTATTGAGGAGTACATAAATGTGAGTTCGGATAAATTGGGTGTGGTTAGTTTCAAATTTTAAGGTCTTATATGCATGTGTAGGAGAGTAATATGACCAGGGAACCTGAGCTCATTGTGGGTCTAGATGTTGGAACTACAAAGGTATGTGCAGTGGTTGGAGAGGTCACAAATGAGGGGGTAGATATAATTGGGGTTGGATCTCATCCATCTTATGGGCTTAAAAGGGGGATAGTGGTTAACATCGAGAATACGGTTCAATCAATAAAGAGTGCGGTTCAAGAAGCTGAACATATGGCTGGATGTGAGATAAGAACGGTCTTTGCAGGGATTGCTGGGGGGCATATAAAGGGTATAAGCGGACATGGAATGATAACCCTTAGGAATCGGGAGGTTACAAAGCGGGATATAGAACGTGTAATTGAGTCTGCAAGCGCACTTCTTATTCCGGTAGATAGGGAAATCCTGCATGTAATTCCCCAGGAGTTTATAGTCGATGGTCAGGGGGGAATTAAAGACCCTGTGGGGATATACGGTGTTAAGCTTGAGGCAAAAGTACACATAGTTACAGGTCAGGTAACAGCTGCCCAGAACCTGGTAAAGTGCATTCATCGTGCTGGTATGGATGTTGCAGACATAGTCCTTGAACAGCTTGCCTCAAATGAAGCTGTGCTAACACCTGATGAAAGGGAGATAGGGGTTGTGCTTATTGACTGTGGTGGGGGAACAACGGATATCGCAATATTTGCTGGGGGAAGCATAAGGTGTACGGAGAACCTAACACTTGGTGGGGATCACGTGGATAGAGACATAGCGCTTGGGCTTTCAACCTCTTTGGCGGAGGCAAAGAGGTTGAAGGAGAAATACGGTTGTGCTATGGTGGATTTGGTTCCACCCGATGAAAAGATAGAGGTAACAAGTGTTGGCGGAAGGCGTCCAAGGGTTATTTCCCGCAGGGAACTTGCTATGATTATAGAGCCCAGAATGGAGGAAATCTTCAGCCTTGTAAGAAGGGAGATAGTAAAATCAGGATATGATAGATTGGTTCCTGCAGGTGCTGTAATCACCGGAGGAACCGTGATAATGGAAGGTACCGTCGAGCTGGCAGAAAAGGTTCTAGGCATGCCGGTAAGATTGGGGATGCCTTCTCAGGTTGGTGGTTTAAGTGATATTATTGCAAACCCCATTTATTCTACGGGGGTAGGGCTTGTTCTTTACGGAATGAGGTATAAGGGGGATAAAAAGATTAGAATTCGTGATGAGAACATCTTTAAGAAGGTGTTTGACAGTATGAAGAATTGGTTTCGTGAATTCTTTTAAAAAATAGAACTAATTTAAGGAGGAGGGGAGATACTATGGCAAACTTTGAACTAGAAGAGGTAACAGTAGAACAAAAGGCAAGGATTAAGGTGATCGGTGTTGGAGGGGCTGGAGGAAACGCTGTAAACACCATGATAGAGAAGGGACTAAATGGCATAGAGTTTATAGTGGTAAACACCGATGTTCAGGATTTGAAAAAATCCCGTGCATCAACAAAGATCCAGATAGGCTCTAGAGCCACAAAAGGACTTGGTTCTGGTGGAAATCCGTTGCTTGGTAGGGAAGCTGCTTTAGAGGATCAGGCTAAGATCTCGGAGGCACTTGAGGGGGCCGATATGGTTTTTATCACAGCGGGTATGGGAGGGGGGACTGGAACTGGTGCCTCTCCGATTGTAGCTCAGGCTGCCAAGGAGCTTGGGGCTCTTACGGTTGGGGTTGTAACAAAACCCTTTACGTTTGAAGGCCCAAGAAGAAACAAACAGGCAATTGAGGGGATAGAGAGTTTGGAGAAGGAAGTTGACACTCTCATAATAATTCCAAATGACCGTCTAGCGAGCGTGCACAAAATAAGCATACTTGAAGCGTTTAAGAAAGCAGATGAGGTACTTTATCAGGCGGTAAGGGGTATTTCTGACATAATAATAGGAACTGGATACATAAACGTAGACTTTGCTGATGTAAAGACGATAATGAGCGAAAACGGTGGAAAGGCATTGATGGGGACTGGATATGCAGAGGGAGCACATAGGGCAATAGAAGCTGCAGAGGCAGCAATTACAAGCCCTCTTCTAGAGGACATATCTATAGATGGAGCAAGGGGTATACTGCTCAATGTTACCGCTTCTCCTGACTTTGGTATAGAGGAGCTAAATGAGGCCTGCAACTATATAAAAGAGCGTGCACATGAAGATGTCAATCTCATCTTTGGTCTTGTGTTTGATGATTCGATGAAGGATGCTGTGCGGATTACCGTAATCGCTACTGGTATCCAGGGAAGCTCAAAGGTAGAATCCATCTCGCAGATCAACAGGATAGCAAGCAAGATCGATACCGGTGTGGTGGGAGATGATTTTGAGATTCCAGCTTTTATAAGAAGGCGAAGCATTAGGGAAGGAAAATAAAGAATTACTGGTTGTTTGTTAGGTGGACCCTGCCAAGGAGGATAAGGCCAAGAGGGTCAGGCTCTAGGCCTTTTACATATGGTTTGATAAGACACTGTTGTACTGAGATAAATATAGGAGCTATTGGAACATCTATTTCGGTAAGTATCTTCTGAGCTTTCCTGTATAGAAGGGTTCTTTTAGAAAGGTCTTTTTCCTCTGCTGCCTTTTCCACCAGGTTATCGTATGCTGGATTGCACCATCCCGTTTCGTTGTTGCCGCTTTCACATTCAAATAGGTTCATAAAATTGTGGGGATCTGGAAAGTCCGCACCCCATCCAGCACGAAAAACGTGAGGAGGGTTTGTATCAAGTGTACTCAGATAGACCTTCCATTCCTGATTTTCAAGCTCGACATCAACACCGAGGTATCTTTTCCACATACTCTGTAGTGCTTCAGCTATTATTCTGTTGTTTCCAACATCTGGATAAAGAAACTTTACTTTTGGAAACCCTTTGCCTTCGGGATATCCGGCTTCGCTAAGCCAGTTTTTTGCTTTCTCGGGATCAAAACCTATGCCTATATCCGGTGCGTATCCAAGCATCCCTTTTGGAATCCATGAGGTTGCCGGGATTCCAGCTCCCTGAATAAGCTCGGTGATGCTTACCCTGTCTATTGCAGCCGAGAAAGCACGTCTTACAAGGGGGTTGTTAAAAGGATGCTTTCTTACATTAAAACCTATGTAGTTTCCTCTAAATTGAGGAACTTCCTTAAATTCTGGGGAAAGCCTGAGTCTTGGTACCTCAAGTACAGGTATTCCTCTACCATCAACGAAATCAAGCTCTCCGTTTTCATACAGTGCAAGCACTGAGGTTGGGTTTTCGTTCATTATCATCTCAACTTCTCTGAGCCTTGGTTTCTCTCCCCAGTATGTTGGATTTCTCTTAAGTACTATTTTTTCATGGTGGCGCCATGTAGAGAGCATAAAAGGCCCGATGGTAACAATGTTTTTAGGTTCTGTCCATTTTACCCCGTATGTCTCTACTATGTCTTTTCTCATTGGAAAGGTTGACATAAAGGTTAGGAGACTGAGAAAGTAAGAAGCTGGTCTTTTTAACCTTACAAGGAGCCTGTGGTCATCTATGGCCTTTACCGCAACCTTCTCTGGGTCTTTGTACTTACCGGTGTTATACTCTTTTGCTCCCTCTATATCGTAGAGGAAGTAGGCGTAATCCGCACCGGTTTTCGGATCAAGAAGGTGCTTCCATGAGTACTCAAAGTCCTGGGCCCTAAGTGGTTTTCCATCTGTCCAGTATACGTTTTTTCTTAGGAAAAAAACAATGGTTTTTCCGTCTTCACTTATCTCCCACCTTTCCGCTAGTGCTGGCTCAGGCTTGTAGTCTTTCCCAAACCTTGTTAGTCCTTCCATTATGTTTATAAGTATGGTGTAGGAGGTGCTATCCGTTGCAAGAGACCAGTCAAGGGTAGGGGGTTCTGCCCCTATGTTGATTCTCAGGGTATCCCTTTTAGGGCTTTTTAGGGAAGGTGCTTGATCCTCCCCTTTGCACCCTGAGATAACAAAAATCCAGAGGATGGCAATAACCGATGCTAAGGATTTTGCATACATTTACCTGCTCGGTGGAAGTTTTTACTGAGAGGCTTCATTTGGTGAGATAACAACAAGTACCACCCCACTCTCTACTGTATCCCCTTCTTTTACCCGTACCTCTCTTATCTTTCCCTCCATAGGTGATTTGAGCTCGCTTTCCATTTTCATGGCCTCTATTACTATTACTCCCTCCCCTTCTTCCACCTCTTCGTCTTCCCTCTTTAGTATCTTTACCACACGGCTTGGCATGGGAGCCTTTATCTCTTGAGTGCCCGAAGCACCCCCCTTTGCTTTTGCCCTTTCCCTCTCAGATATGGCTTCAAATTCAAATAGGTCTCCGTCTATAAATACCTGAATGTTTCTACCTTTCCTCAGTATGCCAGCGCCAATGGATTTGCCCTCAACTATTATTGAGTAAAAGTTCCCATCGATCTTTCTAAACTCTAGTGGAATTCTTTTGCTCTCGATTTCTATCTCTGTTTGGTCCCCCTCTTCCATGGAGACCCTGTATATTTGGTCTCTGAACTTAAATGTCAACATCATATTAGCTGATTCCTCATTACTGCAATTTTTCTACCAAAGAGTTTCCAGTAGGATACAGGCCCCTGTTCTGTTTTTCCCTCCTCCTTCTTTGTTGAGTCCTTCATTGCAACAGCCGCAGCAACAAGGGCAGGCTCTAGGTTCTGGGTATCAACAGATGGAGAGAGAAGCTCTGGGTGCCTGTCTATAAAACCGGTATCAAATTCCCCCTTTATGAATTCCTCGTTTTCCATAACCCTTCTTAGGAATCCAATGTTGGTTTTAACCCCAAGCACTATGTATTCTCGTAAAGCATTTCTCATCTTCTTTATAGCTTCTTCTCTTGTGTCTGCCCAGGCAATGAGTTTTGATAACATCGGGTCGTAAAACGGCGTTATTTCACACCCGCTGTATATTGATGAGTCATCTCTTATGCCGGGTCCACCAGGGGTACGTACGTATTCCAATTTGCCTGGGGAGGGAAGAAAGTTTCTCTCAGGGTCTTCAGCATAAACCCTGCACTCTATTGCGTGTCCTCTAATTGATATGTCTTCTTGGGTAAGTGTTAGCTTTTCCCCTGCTGCTATTCTTATCATCCATTTTACTATGTCAAACCCTGTTATCATCTCCGTTACCGGATGCTCAACCTGAATGCGGGTGTTCATCTCAAGGAAATAGAAGTTTTCGTTCTGATCCAGGATAAACTCAACTGTTCCGGCTCCCCTATAAGATACCGCTTTTGCAACCCTTACTGCAACTTCTCCCATTCTTTTCCTTGTGCGTGGGCTTATAGCAGGTGAGGGAGCCTCTTCTATAACCTTTTGATGCCTTCTCTGTATAGAACACTCTCTTTCAAAAAGATGCAGGATGTTGCCATAGGCATCCCCTATTATCTGTATCTCCACATGACGCGGGCGTTCTATAAACTTCTCTATGTATACGGAGTCATCGCCAAAGGCGGAACGGGCCTCACTTCTTGCCATTCGTAGTGAGCTCTTAAAATCCTCTTCCCGTCTTACAAGCCTCATCCCCTTACCACCTCCACCTGCTGATGCCTTTATCATCACGGGATAGCCTATCTTCTTTGCTATTACTTCAGCTTCAACATCACTTACCGCACCGTCTGAACCTGGAACGAGTGGAACCCTTGCTTCCTGGGCAATACGTCTTGCCGTTATCTTATCTCCCATAAGCCGGATTGCTTCCGATGATGGCCCAATAAAAACTATCCCTTCTCTTTCACATGCTTCTGCAAAAAGATGGTTCTCGGAAAGAAAACCATAACCTGGGTGTATGGCATCTGCCCCTGAGCGCTTTGCTACACTTATTATCTTCTCTATGGAAAGATAGCTCTCTGTTGGAGGAGGGGGACCGATATTATAGGCTTCATCTGCCATTGCAACGTGGAGAGAGGTTCTATCTGCATCGGAGTAGACAGCAACCGTTTTTATCCCTAATTCCCTACAGGCCCTTATTATCCTAATGGCTATTTCCCCTCTGTTTGCAATAAGGATCTTATCAAACATCTGCCATTCCTCTTTCTATAGGGGTATGTTACCGTGCTTTTTTGGTGGAAGCGTTTGCCTCTTGCCCTCTAACATCTCAAAGGCCGCTATTACCCTTGGTCTTGTATCTTCCGGTCTTATTATCTCGTCTATGTAGCCAAGCTCTGCTGCTCTATAAGGGTTTGCAAACGTGTTCCTGTATTCAGTGGCAAGCCTTGCCCTTTCAGCCTCTGGGTCTTCAGCCTGTTCTATTTCCTTTCTGGCTATTATATTTACCGCTCCTTCGGGTCCCATCACTGCTATTTCTGCCGTTGGATAGGCAAAGTTTATATCACCCCTTATGTGCTTTGAGGACATAACATCGTATGCTCCCCCGTAGGCCTTTCTTGTTATCACAGTTACCCTAGGTACAGTGGCTTCACAGTATGCATACAGCAGTTTTGCTCCGTGTTTTATTATCCCATCCCATTCCTGGGCGGTACCCGGTAAGAAACCGGGTACATCAACGAAGGTGAGGATTGGGATATTAAAGCAATCACAAAACCTTACAAATCTAGCAGCCTTTACAGAGGCATTTATATCAAGACAGCCTGCAAGAACGTTGGGTTGGTTCCCTACGATTCCTACCACCCGACCATTTAGCCTTGCAAAGCCAATAACTATGTTTTTGGCAAAGTGTTCCTGAACTTCAAAGAAGTATCCATCATCTACCACCCTGGTTATTACATCTTTGATATCATAGGGTTTATTGGGGTTTTCTGGAACAATCTCTCTGAGTTTCATGTCCCTGCGATCTACAGGATCGCTACACTCTGCTCTTGGGGGATCTTCCATGTTGTTTGAAGGAAGAAAGCTAAGCAACTCTCTTATAAGAAGTATGCATTCCCTGTCGTTCTCTGTGGCAAAGTGGGCTACCCCACTTCTTGAGTTATGAACCATTGCACCACCCAGCTCTTCCCTGTTTACCTCTTCATGCGTTACAGCCTTTATAACATCAGGGCCGGTAATGAACATGTAGCTTGTGTTTTTTACCATTATGATGAAATCCGTTATGGCCGGTGAGTAAACTGCTCCACCTGCACATGGGCCCATTATAGCAGATATTTGTGGTATAACACCCGAACATAACACATTCCTTAAAAATATCTCTCCATAACCCCCTAGGCTCTCTACTCCTTCCTGTATTCTTGCTCCACCTGAGTCGTTAAGCCCAATAATGGGGGCTCCAACCTGCATTGCCAGATCCATTATCTTACAGATTTTTCTTGCGTGTGTCATACCAAGTGATCCACCAAAAACGGTAAAGTCCTGTGCAAACACAAATACCTGACGACCGTCGATTTTTCCGTAACCGGTTACAACACCATCTCCTAGAAACTTTTTCTTATCCATATTAAAGTCGGTGCACCGATGTACTGCAAACTTATCGAGCTCAACAAATGTACCCTTGTCCAGAAGGAGGTTTATTCTCTCGCGCGCGGTAAGCTTTCCCATTTCGTGCTGTTTTTGAATCTTATCTAAACCACCGCCTGATTCCGCTTCCTTCTCTTTTTGCTCAAGAAGCGATATTTTTTCCTTCATACTTCATCCACTCCTTTGGTTAGCCTCGACAACAATCTACAATTTAGAAACAGAATTAGCAAGTACTTCTTCTTTCACCTCGGTTCAGGTAAGCCTTAACTATACCAAATAAAGTGTGTCTAATCAAAAGACCCTAAACCTATGCTTTTCCATATTCTCTCAACCTGTTTTCTCGTTTCTTCAAGGTTTCCTGAGTTATCAATTACATAGGTTGCGTGCTTTACTTTTTCCTCAACTGGCATCTGTGACCTGATTCTAGAAATTGCTTCTTCTTTTGATAGTCCTCTTTCTTCTACCAGTCTCTTTATCTGCGTTTCCTCATCTGAGGTAACAACAATTAGCTCATCTATTATATCGCTAAGCCCTCCTTTTTCCACTATTAGAGCAGCTTCAACAACTACGACTTTTTGGTTCTCTCTCCTGTATTTCTCTATTAGCTCTCTTATCTTTCCTATTATCCTTGGGTGGGTAATCCGGTTTAGTTCTTCTCTCTTCCCTTCGTCTTCAAAAACTATTTTCCCTAACTTCTTTCTGTCTATTGTTCCATCGTCTTTTAATATATCTTTTCCGAATTTTTCAATAATCTCTTTCCAGGCAGGCTCTCCAGGCTGCACTATCATTCTGGCAATCTGGTCTGCATCTATTACTTTTGCTCCAAGTTCCTCAAACATCTTTGCTACAACGCTTTTACCACACCCTATATTTCCTGTAAGTCCTATAACCTTCATGAGGGTATTTTATTTTACAAAAGTTTCAAGGGAAATTGCAACTGACTCCTTAAAGGGTAGTTTTGTTATGTTATATGTGTATAATATTTTCCAGATTTTGGTTCTTAAAGGAGGTTAAAATGCCATTTAAAGTGGATGAGGTAAAAAAAGTGGGGGTTATTGGAGCAGGAACGATGGGTTCAGGTATTGCTCAGGTTGTGTCCGCTAGTGGAAGAGAGGTTATCTTGGTAGATATTTCTGACTCTGCGCTTAAGCGTGGAATTGATACCATACAGAAGAGTCTATCCAGATTTGTAAAAAAGGGAGAAATAAGTGAACAGGAGAGCAACTCTATTTTATCCCGTATAAGGACAACAACGTCTTTTGAGGATTTAAAGGACGTTGACCTTATAATAGAGGCCGTTTTTGAAAACATGGAGGTAAAGAAAGAAACGTTTAAGAAACTCGATGCCTGCACACGTCCGGATGTTATTTTTGCAACAAATACCTCTTCTCTACCTATTGTGGAACTGGCTGTAAGTACAGGGAGACCAGATAAGGTGGTTGGAATGCATTTTTTTAACCCTGCCCCTATAATGAAGCTTGTGGAGGTAGTAAAGAGCCTTGTAACATCTGAGGAGACAGTTCAGTTTGCATATGATTTTGCCAAGGCTTTGGGAAAAGACCCGGTTAAAACAAAAGACGTTCCAGGGTTCATAGTAAACCGTATACTTATGCCTATGCTTAATGAGGCCGTTTTTGCTCTTGAAGAAGGGGTTGGAACACCTGAAGATATCGACAAGGCTATGAAGCTTGGGACAAATCAGCCAATAGGTCCTCTTGCACTTATAGACCTTATAGGGCTTGATGTAACCCTTGATGTACTTGATGTACTCTATCGCGAGTTTGGAGACCCGAAATTCCGTGCTGCCAACCTTCTTCGTCAGATGGTTCGTGCTGGTTGGCTGGGAAGGAAAACCGGGCGGGGCTTTTATTCCTATCAATAGGGGGTGCTTTGGTGCGGGTTGCCATAATATCTGATATACATGATAATGTGTGGAATCTGGATGCTTTAGTGGAAAGCATTAAGGGGTTAGATGCGGTTATTTGCTGCGGTGACCTGTGTTCACCTTTTATAGTTGACCTGATAGCTCAGAATCTATCCAACTGTCCCATTCACATTGTGTTTGGTAATAATGATGGAGATACATTCCGTATCACCCAGAAGGCTGGTGTTTATAAAAACGTTTATGTACATGGAGAGTTTGCAGAGCTTGTGGAGTTGGAAGGAGAGTTGATAGATAGAAAGGACTTTGAAAAACGGTATGGCAACTTTTTTGATTCAAAGGAAGGTGGAAAACGCTTTGCCGTTAACCACTACGATAGCATTGCCTATGCAATTGCAAGCACAGAGAGGTATGATGTGGTTTGCTATGGTCACAATCATTTATACAGGGTTGAGCGTCTGGGAAAAACACTTCTTATAAATCCGGGGACCGTTATGGGTTATGATGTGATTAATAAAAAAGATATACCCCCAACGTTTGTTGTCTACAATACGGATACGGATACACCAACCGGATTTGAGATAAGCTCTTTGGATAAAGGAGGAAAAAAGGTCTTACCTATTAAGTAATTCTTTAGTTACTGGGATTTTTACCTTCTAAAGATATGGTCTTAATTGCCCTCTCCAGCCTTTCTAATACCTTTTCCTTCCCCAGGATCTCCATAACCTCAAATATTCCTGGACTTACGGTTTTCCCCGTAAGAGCTACCCTTACTGGCTGAGCAATCTGAACGAGCTTTAGCCCTTTTTGCTCTATTATCTCTCCAAATACCCTTTGAAGCTCGGAAGCGTTAAAGTCACTTAGTGAGGAAAGCCTATCTATTAAATCCCTAAATATAGGAACAATTTCAGGGGTAAGAAACTTTTTCCTGGCTGACTCGTCGTACTCTATTTCATCGGTAAAAAAGTATAAGGATGCATCTGCAAGCTCTTTAAGCGTTTTTGCCCTTTCTCGTAAGCTGTTTACAACCTTTATTAGCTTTTCGTTGAGAGCGGCTTTTATACCTCTTTTTTCAAGGAAGGGAAGCACAAGCCTTGCTATCTCCTCAACAGGCTTGTTTCTTATGTACCATCCATTTAGCCAGAGGAGCTTTTCAGGATTAAAGACAGCAGGGGATTTTCCAACGTTATCAAGTGTAAACTTTTCGATTAGCTCTTCCCTGCTAAATATTTCTTGATCTCCATAAGACCACCCCAGGCGGGTAAGGTAGTTTACCAGTGCCTCTGGAAGATAACCCATTTCCCTATACGCTATAACCGAGGTGGCTCCGTGTCTTTTGCTGAGCTTTGTTCTATCCGGCCCAAGTATCATGGATACGTGAGCAAATTTTGGCAGTTCATATCCCAGGGCTTTGTATATGAGGATCTGTTTTGGTGTATTGGCTAGGTGGTCATCTCCTCTTATAACGTGAGTTATATTCATTGTGGCATCATCAACCACAACTGCGAAGTTATAGGTTGGAAAACCATCTGTTTTCTGAATTATAAAGTCATCTATATCTTTGGCATCAAAGACAATGGTTCCTCTTATAAGATCCTCAACCTCTATTGTTCCCACCTCAGGTGTTAGGAGCCTTACAGTAAATGGGGCATTTGCGGGCTGGGATTTTAAGTATCTGCATCTACCATCGTATCTGTATACTCTACCCTGTCTTTGAGCCTCTTCCCTCTTGGCCTCTAGTTCCTCCTGTGTACAGTAGCATCTGTAAGCCTTTCCCGCTTCTAAAAGCCTCTCTATGTGGCTTTTGTATACGTGTAGCCTTTCAGATTGCCTAAAGGGTCCTTCATCCCACTCAAGCCCAAGCCACTTCATTGCATCTATGATTTCAGCTATTGATTCTTCAGTGGACCTTGTTCTATCCGTATCCTCAATCCTTAAAATGAATTTGCCTCCGTGGTGCCTTGCAAAAAGCCAGTTAAAGATAGCCGTTCTTGCCCCTCCAATGTGAAGTGAACCTGTAGGGCTGGGAGCAAACCTAGTTCTTACACTCATAGTCTTTTAGGTTAAATTAGAGTTTGTATTGAGTCAAACAGCCTGGCGCTTCTGGAACTCAGGCCAGGAGTTCCTCCAATTTGCCAAGCCTCTCCAATTCTTTGAGTTGTTCGTATCCCCCTATCAGTTTTTCTCCAATGATTATAATGGGTACCGTTTTCCACCCTGTTTTCTGCATAACCCTTATTTTCTCTTCTGGATCCGAGGTAAGATCAACCTCCTCGTATGCTATACCTTTGCTCTCAAGAAGTGCCTTAGCCGCACGACAGTAAGGGCAGTAGGTGGTAGTGTAGATCCTAATGCGTTTCACTGTATACCTCCCTCAGTTTTCCAGTATCAGGTAATATGATGCTTGTCTTGAATCCGGGTTTCAAGTATGATTGAAAACCTAAACTACGGATTCTTTGGAATTGCCAAAAGTAATGAAAAGTAACGGAATAAAAAGTATATGCCTTTTTACAATCTTTTTTGTTATTTACTCCTTGATGGCTTCATGCTCTGTGGTTAGGTTTGCCAGGTACTATGCATCTTCCGATACAGATGAGGGTAAGTTTAAAGGCCGGGTCTATAGGTCCCGGGATACAGCCTATAGTATTGGGGTGCTTTCAGAGGGGTGGAAGAGGATAGATTTAAGGGGTGGTGACATTGCTTTCTGGAACGAAGCTCTTAAGGCCACAATAACCGTAAACTCAACATGTAATGAAAGGATAGGGAACGAGCCTCTTAACAACCTTGTGGATTCCCTTCTTGTGGGTTTTTCTGATAAGGAGTTGGAAAGGAAAGAAGAAGTTACCGTTAGTGGGCAAAGGGCAATTGATACAGTTTATAGAGGAAAGGTAAAAGACACATACGTTAAGCTTAATATAGTTGTATTAAAGAAGGACAACTGCGTATACGATTTAACGTATGCCAGCTTGCCAGAGAGCTTTGATTTGGGAATTGGGGAATTTAGGGAATTCGTATCACAATTCAGGATACTTAAAAAGTAGCATTATGGTGGGCTTTATTTCAGGGATTGGAAGCTTCTTTATCTCTATGATTGAGCGCATTGGTGATGTGGGGATTTTACTCTATAGAACCTTACGCCTTTGTTTTTCACGTCCCTTGAATCTGGATTCTATCATTGAACAGATATACGAGATTGGATTTAAGTCTATCCCCATTGTTGTGCTCTCAGCTATGGCTATAGGAATGGTTATGGTTGTACAGCTTGCCTATGGCTTTGGCAGATTTGGAGCAAAGGGGCTTGTTGGTCCTGTGGTCTCACTTGCAATTGTTAGGGAACTGGGGCCTGTACTTGCATCTCTTTTGGTTGGGGGAAGAGTGGGAGCTGGGATTACGGCTGAGATTGGCTCAATGAAGGTTACAGAGCAGATCGATGCTATAAGGGCACTTGGAGCAGACCCTATAAAGAAGCTGGTTGTTCCAAGATTTATAGCAGCCGTTGTTTCTTTTCCTCTACTTACCCTGATTGCTGACCTGGCTGGCATTTTGGGCGCTATGATAATGGCAAACGTTGAGCTTGATATAACCCCAAGGCTTTTTATCTCAAGCATTGTAGGCTGGATAATCGTTTCCGATATATTTAGCGGTATTTTAAAAACCGTTTTTTTTGGCCTGATAGTTTCTACTTTGGGGTGTTATATAGGGTTAAACACCGAAGGGGGAACTCAGGGAGTAGGAAAAGCTACAACCTTTACCGTTGTTATCTCTCTGGTTTTGATAATAATTGGAGATTTCATACTCACAAAGCTGTTTTTAGTACTCTAGTTATGCTGCCTTTTTCTTTCCTCAAGGGATTTCTTAAGCTCTATTGCCTCCTTGTATTCTGTGTATCTTCTGTAAGCCATCTCTGCTTTTTCTTCCTCTCCTGATCTAAGTGTCTGTATATACTCCCTATACCAGTAGGTTGCACTCTCTATTAGGTCATTTAGTGTGTTTTTCTCTGCAAGCCTTCTGGTTGCATCTGAGCTCTTGGGTCTGCTGTAGGTATTTGTCCAGAGTTGTTTTTGAGGGTAAGGGGGTGTATGTGGTTTTATTTGGGGTTGTATGGTGGTGTAGTCATCTTTTAAAATCTGCTCTCTACTGTAGTTTGAAGAGGTATTTAGAGTCTTTTTCCCGCTATAACCTGTGTGGGAGTTGTACTCGTTTATGAGTGATTGGAATACATCCGAATCACCAAGGAAAACAACAACCGAGGCCGCTCCAAACACTGTGAGGAGAACCAAACTCACTACCTTCCCCACTATATCCATATGGATTCCCCCTTGTGGGTGTGTTAGAGGAGAGTTGATAAAGCATTTGGAGTTAGCATTGCTGAAGGTTGTCTTCTCGGGAAAAACATAGCCAATGTGGGAGGTGGATAGTAATTCGTATATAAACCCATACCTGGCCCTCAGTTAAAGTTTAATGCCAAATCTTATCTTTTACAATGGGCTATTATAGCGGTTTATTTCTCTATAAGATGAGTTGATCTGTGATATACTAATTACCGGTATGCGAATACTGGCTCTTGATGTTGGAACAAAAACAATAGGGGTTGCGGTAAGTGATGAGCTTGGGATTGCCGCTCATGGGGTTAAAACCATAAGAAGAAAAGGGGTAGATAAGGATATAGAGGAGATAGCCAGATTGATAGAAGAGTACAGGCCCTGCGAGATACTAGTTGGTATACCTTATGGGTTTGATGGCAAAATTACAAGGAGAGGAAGAGATATAATTAAGTTTGCCAAGTTAGTTGAAAGGAGCTTTTCGGTTCCTGTTAGGTTTTGGGATGAGTCTTTCTCTACGGTTTGCGCTGAAAAGGTGCTTTTAGAAGCGGATATGAGTAGGTATAGGAGGAAAAAGGTAATTGATAAACTGGCTGCGGTTTTTATCCTTGAAGGGTATCTGGAGATGCAAAGAGCAAAGAAGCAGCTAGAGAGTAAGTGAGGAGATAGATATGCCTTATGCAAGGGTAAACGGGATCAACATATACTATGAAACACACGGTGAGGGGTATCCTCTTGTCCTTATAGGGGGACTTGGAAGTCAAATACAGAGCTGGGCTACACAGATATCCCTTTATTCAAGGTATTTTAAGGTCATAGTTTTTGATAACCGCGGTGCTGGGAAAACCGATAAACCAGATGTTCCCTACACGATAGAGCTTATGGCAGATGACACTGTCGGGCTTTTGGATTTTCTGGGTATTGATTCTGCTTACGTAGCTGGCAAGTCAATGGGGGGGATGATAGCACAGTGGCTTGCCATTAAGTATCCCGACAGGATAAGGAAGCTTGTTTTAGCGTGCACCTCGGCTTCACGTGACGAGGTGGGAAATGAGATTCTGAGAATCGGAAGAGAAGTTGCAACAAGAATGGGAATGAAGTATGTGTGGCTCATAGCTCTTTTTTGGGGATATACCAGGGAGTATATAGAAAGGAATCTGGGGTCTATAAGGGAAGCTCTAGCAATGGTTGATGATTCTCCGGAATCCATAAGGGGCTACATTAGACAGAGCCTTGCCTGTGAGAAACACGATACAAGAGAGCTGGTAACCAGGATCAAGTGTCCAACACTTGTTATGATAGGGAATCGGGATTTAATCGTTTCACCCAAGCGCTCAATTGAACTTGCTGAGTTGATTCCTAACTCGCGGTTGGAGGTATTTGATGGAGTAGGACACGGGTTCTGGAGAGAAAGACAGGAAGAGGTTGACAGGGTTGTTCTGGATTTTCTGTTGGGGGTATAAGTTGGGATCACCTATGATTTAAGGGCATTTGCCAGATCCATAATAGCTTTTTTTGCATCGCTAAAGAGCATAAGACAGTTGTCCGCAGCAAAAAGTGGGTTGGGAATTCCAGCAAAACCAGGAGCAAGGCTTCTTTTTATTACCACAACGGAGCGGGCTTCATCCACGTTCAAAATCGGCATGCCGGCAATTGGGTTTGATGGATCAGAAGAGTTTCTTGCCAGAGGGTTTACCACATCGTTTGCTCCTATTACCAAAACCACATCTGTTTCCTTAAATTCTGGGTTTATCTCATCCATTTCCTTTAGCTTATCGTAAGGTATATCAACCTCTGCAAGCAGAACGTTCATGTGTCCTGGCATACGTCCAGCTACAGGATGAATTGCAAACTCTACCTCTATACCTCTGGATTCCAGAAGGTCTGTAAGGTCTTTAATCGGGTACTGGGCTTGTGCAACCGCCATACCGTAGCCAGGCACTATGATAACTTTCCTGGCTCCTTCAAGCAACATTGCAACCTCTTCAGGAGAGGCTGATTTTACACGACCAGCGTATATGCTATCACTTTCGGATTCAGTGGCAACTATGGTTCCCACACCTGCAAACATGACATTGGCAAGTGATCGGTTCATTGCCTTACACATGAGTGCTGTTAGTATAAAGCCTGCACTTCCAACCAACGAACCTGAAATTATAAGTACACTGTTATTTAAAACCCAGCCGTGACCGGCTGCTGCAATTCCTGAGTAAGCATTGAGCAGGGAAATAACCACAGGCATATCTGCTCCGCCAATTGGTATTACAAGCAATATGCCCAGAACAGAAGCAACTATAACCATGAGCCAGTATGGAAGCGAGAATACGGGATTTACAATTAGCCATGCACTAAGGGCAATGCATACTATTAAAAGCGCTAAATTTATAGCATGTCTTCCCGGTAAAAGGATGGGGCGTTCTTCAATTAGCCCCTGAAGTTTTGCAAAGGCGACTCCGCTTCCGGTAAGAGAAATTCCCCCTATAAGTCCTGAAGCTGCAGCAGAGACTGTAAACACAATATCTATCTCTTCTATGAACCCACCTTTAAGTGCCTCTTCAAGGGCAGCTCCAACTGCAAGTGCAGAGGCACCTCCTCCAAACCCATTAAATATGGCAACCACTTGGGGCATGGCAGTCATAGGGGCTTTATAGGCCATTATGGCTCCTATAAGTGCGCCTATAACCAGCCCTGCTATTATTACTTCGTAACTTACTATGCGTCTGTCAAGAAGAGTAACCACAATGGCTATAAGCATCCCCAGGGCCCCTAAGAGGTTGCCACGAACAGCAGTACGTGGATGAGACAATAACTTTAACCCTATAATAAAGCACACGGAGGCAAGAAGGTAAAAGAGGTTTATATACTCTCTTGGCATCTTTACTTAACCTCTTTTTTGGTGTGAAACATCTCTAACATTCGGTGTGTTACAAGAAATCCCCCTACCACATTGGCAGTTGCCATGATTACGGCTGCAAGACCCAGTATTGTGGTAAACGTTGTAAGCTTCATACCCGATGTTACAAGCGTCCCTACAAGGGTTATGCCTGATATGGCATTTGCCCCGGACATAAGAGGGGTGTGAAGAAGCGGGGGCACCTTGCTTATTACCTCAAAGCCCACAAACAGTGCCAGTACAAAAATCGTTAAGGCAGATACAAAGACTTCCATAATCCCCTCCTTTATTGGTTATCTTTACCCTCAGGTGATTTGGCCGGTAATCCAAGCAGAGTACGCACCATGGGGTTTACAACCTCTCCCCCTTGGGTGACCAGTGTGTCGTGAATGATTGGGTCCTCCAAGTTTATGCTTAGCTTGCCGTTTCTTAGCAGGTTCTTAACGAAAGCCGTTATGTTTCTTGAGTACATGCTACTTGCATGAAATGGAACGGTTGAAGCAAGGTTTAAGGGTCCGAAAATGGTAACCCCATTTAGCTCTATCTTTTCCCCTGGCTTTGTAACCTCACAGTTACCTCCTGTTTCTGCGGCCATATCAACTATTACGGACCCAGGCTTCATGTTGTGTATCATATCCTTTGTGATCAAAACCGGTGCCCTTCTCCCTGGAATGGATGCCGTTGTTATCACAACGTCGCTTTCGGCAACTACGTTATTTATCATCTCTCTCTGACGCCTGTAAAAATCTTCACCCATATCCCGTGCGTAACCACTGGATGTCTCAGCTTCCTTGGTTTCTAGACCGAGTTCCACAAACTTTGCCCCTAGGCTCTGTACCTGTTCCTTTACAGATGGCCTTATGTCATAGGCCTGTACTACAGCACCTAGGCGCTTTGATGTTGCTATTGCCTGTAGTCCAGCAACACCTGCTCCAATTACAAATACCTTGGCTGGTGTTATTGTCCCAGCGGCTGTAATCATCATGGGAAACATCTTTTTAAGAGCGGTTGCAGCTATTAGAACAGCCTTATACCCTGCAATGGTGGCCATTGAGCTAAGAACATCCATGGGTTGAGCACGGGTTATGCGGGGAAGTAGTTCTAAGGCAAAAGCTGTAATGTTTCTTTGTGCTAGCTCCTTGGAAAGTTCAGGCCTTGTAAGTGGATTTAAGAGTCCTATTGCTACCTGACCAGGCTGGAATAACTCAAGTTCGTTGTGGTAGGTATTTTCTCCTATTACATGTATCCTAAGTACAATGTCGGATTTTAAAAAGAGCTGCTTTCTGTCGGATACAACGTTTGCCCCTTTCTTTTCGTATTCATTATCTGAAAAGCCAGCTTTCTCTCCTGCTCCTTTCTCTACCAGTACCTCTAATCCTGACTTGGTAAGTTCAGGAACAGAAGAGGGAACAACAGCAACCCTCTGTTCATCAGGGTAACTCTCAGCGGGTATCCCTACTATCATAATTTTTACCTATTTATCACATTAAAAATTTTTAGTCAAGCATATTTATTGTATTTGTAATCATGCTAGATTATAATCTCCTAAGATAATAAAAGAGAAACCGGTTTTCTCTTTTTAAATTAAGAAATGCTTCTTGTTCATAGCTGAATGAAGAGGTGTTTTAAAAGGGGATATACATTGTGAGTAGCTATATTGTAAAAAAAGAAGATAACGCTTTGGAGGTACTCTGTGAGTTTATCGAATCTATTTCCATGTCTTCTAGTTTGCAGGAGGTATACAGCGTTTTTCTTGGTTGCCTTTTAAAGCTAAAAAAGGTCAGCTCAGCCGCAATCTACTCTGTAGATGATAAGAAAGGACAGGATGCGGTGTTAAGAGCGTATGTTAACTTACCTAAGGTCTGGGTGGAAAAAATGGGTGTTATACCTTATGACAACGGGTTTATATGGAGGATTGCAGAGACTGGAAGAACACTCTTTATAAAAGACATTCAGGAGGGGTTTGAGACTGGTTTTTGTTTTAAAGAGTTGTGTAACAGATGGGTCTTAGGAATTCCGGTACTTCTAGAGAATAGGGTAAGAGGTGTTTTGCTTTTATTTAGTCACAGAAACAGTAGCTTTGATAGTGAGAATATAGCACTCATTTCAACCTTAGGTAAGCAAATGGCAACACTTCTAGCAAAGGTAGAGCAGGTAGAGGAGCTAAAATCGAGAAATAAGGTTCTTTCTATTCTTGGTGTGATTTCCCATACGGTTAATAGCTCTGTTGAGCTCAGATACACCTACAAGACGGTTTTGGAGATCATAAAGGGAATTGACTTTGTGGACATATTTGGAGTCTATTTGGTTGAGGGGAAAAAAAGAAAAAAGGAAGCTGTATTGCATGTTTACAGCGGGTTCTCAAAAGAGTATCTAAAAAGAGCAAGCCGTATTCCATACGGCAGGGGAATTACATGGTATGTAATTAACAAGGGGGAGACAGTGTATTTTCAAAACGTCTCCATTCTGTATTCAAAACTTGGTTGTGCTGGCAGGTTCCTTGGTATCCGTACGCTTCTGTCTATACCTGTAAAGTTGGATAGGGGTACAATAGGTGTGGTACATTTTGCAAGTATTAAAAAACATTCGTTTACTCAACAGGAGTATGATTTTCTGGTATCCCTCGGAAATCAAATAGGGGTGGCTATAGTTAAGGCAAAGGTTGTAAAGGATTTGGTAAAAAGTAAAAGAGCCTTAAAGGACAGCGAATACAGATATAAATTCTTATATGAGAACAACCCCTCTATGTACTTTACCGTGGATGCAACCGGAAAGGTTATCTCGGTAAATCGGTTCGGGGTAAAGCATCTTGGATATACGACCGAGGAACTGGTTGGTAGATCAATTCTGGATATTTTTTACGAGGAGGATAGGGAAAAGGTTGGGGAACAACTCAGGCTCTGTTTATCCAAACCAAATGAGGTTTTTAGCTGGGAGCTTAGGAAGCTCTGCAGGGATGGCAGGTTGATATGGGTTAGGGAGTATGCTCAATCTGTCCGTGACGATAAAGGGAATCAGGTTATTCTTATTGTGTGTGATGACATTACTGATTACAAGTATCAAGAAACAAGAATTCGACACCTTGCGGAGCATGATTTTCTAACCGGTCTTCCAAATAGACGTGTCCTTGAGGGACGTTTGTCTGATGCTATAGGGCGTGCCAGGTCCGGTGAGAAAAGTGCCCTTATCCTTCTTGACCTTGACGATTTTAAGTTGATAAACGATACACTTGGACATATTGCTGGAGACAGGCTTTTAGTTAATCTGGCAAGGTTCCTGCAGGACAAGATGGATTCAAATTGTCTCTTAACCAGGTTTGGTGGGGACGAGTTTGCTATTCTTATGGAGAACTCCTCAATAGAGTCAGCAAAGTCTTTTGCTAATCGTATATACGATGAACTCAAGGGTTTTAAATTCATCCTGGATAACCACGTATTTGAGTTCACAGTGAGCATAGGGGTTTTTATCATTGATGGCAGTATGGATGTGCAGGCCGTTTTAAATCTAACCGATTCTACCCTGTATAGAGCAAAGGAGCTAGGGAAAAACCGTATCATGGTAAATGAGTTTACGGGCGATAGCCATTCAAAGCTTGCTGGAGCTACAAGATGGGCTAATCTAATAAAGAATGCCCTTTCGGAGAACAGATTCCTGCTTTACTACCAGCCCATAGTTAACATCGAGAGTGGGGAGACAGAGTACTTTGAGGTTCTTCTTAGGCTAAGAGATGAAAGCGGGCAAATCATTTCACCGGATGCTTTTATACGTGTTGCTGAAAGCTTTGGTCTGATGCCTGGAATAGATCTCTGGATGCTCGAGATTGTTCTTGATTTGCTTTCATCAACGCACTCGGGGGCTAAGTTCTTTGTGAACCTTTCACGCTCAAGTCTTGGAAACGCTTATCTTATTGACTTCATTAAAGAGCGCTTTCTTAAGGGGGATAATATCCTAGATCGTTTGGTGTTTGAGGTTAGTGAGATTGTTACCGCAGGAGACCTGGAAAAGACCAAACTGTGGATGAGGCAGCTAAGACAAGTGGGTTGCCTTTTTGCCATAGACGATTTTGGAATAGGTGTTTCTTCTTTCCATTCCCTTCGCACTCTTCCTGTTAGCTATGTAAAGATCGATAAGTCCCTAGTATGGAATATGCATACGGATAGCACTAACTATAAGATAGTAGAGGCCTTTACCATGATCGCTCATGCTCTTGGTAAAAAGGTTATTGCTGAGGGGGTAGAAAGTAAGGAGGTGGTGAATATACTCAGGGAATTTAAAATAGATTACGGTCAGGGATACTTCTGGGGCATGCCAAGTGAGGTGGTTTTACCCTAGCTATAAAACTACTTTATGGCTTCTATAAGCCTGTTTAGGATTTCTTGAAATTTGCTCTCGTATCTTGTGTTAAGCTCTGAGAGGAAGTACCGCCACTCTGGGAGTTGCTCTATTGCATCTTCAACCGAAAGTTGAACAACTATTTTGGTGTCTTGCTGCTGAATCTCTCTTATCCTCAGTTCGGGATTTCTCTCAACTTGAATTCTAAAGTTGTTATAGGCCATCTTCATCTCTTCATCGTATCTTTTTTGAATCTCCTGTAAGGTGTTAAGAAGTGCCTCAACCTCTGGGATCTTTTTGTCCTCCTTAAGGGTTTCTATGGCCAGTATCCCTTCCCTTTTTCGTTGGGTCTCATGCAAGCTGTCTTTTAACCTTAAGGACTCTATAAGCCTTTTTTGAGCCTCTTTAAATATTTCTTCTTTACCTTCTTCCTTCAATAACTTCCAGAGCTCATTTGCATCTATCTCTTCCTTGTTGAACCTAGCAAGTATTGAGTTTAGTCTCTCCTGGGCCTTTATCTTCTCTCTCTCTTCTTTTGTTGGCTCTCCAATCTCTGCAGCCTTTTCCATGGCGATCTCAAAGGCTGTTTTTATTTCTTCCATAGTATTTCCCTCCCTTGAATTACGAGTTTGTCTACATAGTGTTTAAGTCTTGAGTAAAGTGGAACCTGTACCTTAACTTTAAGGTATAGATCCCCAACCCGACTTCCATCACTCTTCCTTCTTCCAAGTCCCTTTAGCCTGAGTACCTGGCCATCTCTGATTCCAGGAGGAATCTTTATCGCTATCTCTTTTAGCTTTCCATCGGTTCCCCTGTGCTGATAAATTAGTTCTCCTCCCGCGTGAGCCTGCTCAGGTGTAAGGTATACTACATCATGTAGGTCGGTTTCATCTGAGGAATTTGCTACATCGGTTATCTTTTTTGTGTACTCTATCGCCTTTTTTAGCAAACCCGATAACCGGGAAACTCCTAGCTCAGCCTGGTTCTTTTCCCTTCGGGGCGATTTGTGAGGCTTTTCCCTGTAGGGAATGGTAAAGATGAAAAAACCTCGAGCAAAAAAACCCGGGGATTCAAACTCAAACCTTCTGTATCTTGAGCCGTATATGTCTCTGAATATATCATCAGCGCTCCGAAATCCAAAGGCTTTAGCAAACTCATCAAATATGCGGTTTATATCAGAGCCCCTAAATATATCCTCATCGGAGTATCTCTGCCTGAACCTTTCGTATCCCGAGGAACCATACTGTGCTCTTAGGGCATCGTATTGCTTTCTTTTCTCAGGGTCGCTAAGTACGGAGTAGGCTTCATTTATCTCCTTCATCTTTTCAACAGCCGAGGGGTTGTCTCTGTTACGGTCAGGGTGGTACTTAAAAGCAAGCCTGCGATAGGCTTCCTTTATCTGCTGCTGGGTTGCACGTTCGTTGACCTCCAGGATCCTGTAGTAGTCTTTCATTTTATCTTAATCTCTAACTGGCTTTTTAAGCTTAAACCTTTAATATATTAACACAACAAAAAAGGAATCTAAAAAAAATCACTTGACAACTACTATATATTGTGTTTCAATCCAAAAAGAATACAACATATAACAAAAGAGGAGGATAGAGAGATGGATTCGGAAAAATTATCAACCGTAGATAACCTGGAAAACAGACTATCAGAGGGACAGGGTTTGGGTGAAGAGGACTCTTACGGGGAGTATATGATCCCCAAGGATGGGATTATGGAGATACCACAGGAAACGATAAGTGCTTTTGGTGGAGATGAACTTCGTGCAAGGGTGTTTTATGAAAAGTATGCTTTACGTGATGAAACTGGAAGGATTGTTGAGAAGACCCCTGATGAAATGTGGCATAGGGTTGCAAGAGAGATTGCCTCTACTGAGAAGACCCAGAAACTTAGGCGAGAGTGGGAGGAGAATTTTTATTGGCTTCTTTCCGATTTTAGATTCATTCCTGGAGGTAGAATCCTTTTTGGGGCAGGGCAGAAAAGAAGGGCTACCCTTCTTAACTGCTATTTTATACCCATCAAGGAGGATTCAATAGAGGCGATATTTGAGTGGTGTAAGGAGGCGGCAAGAACCTATTCATTTGGAGGTGGTGTTGGAACTGACATATCCGTTTTAAGGCCCAAAGGTGCACCCGTTAATAACTCCGCGATATATTCTACTGGGGCAGTTTCTTTTATGGAGCTGTTCTCAACCACAACGGGGACGATTGGTCAGGCTGGTAGGCGTGGTGCGCTTATGATAACGATAGATGTAACACATCCGGATGTCTTGGATTTTATAGATATAAAAAACGACCCAGAGAGAACAAAGGTTAGATTTGCAAATATATCGGTTAAGGTAACTGACGAATTTATGAAAGCTGTTGAGGAGGATAGGGATTTTGAACTCAAATTTGAAAACGATAGGGTGAGGGTTACAAAAAAGGTAAGAGCTAGAGAACTTTGGAAGAAACTTGTCAGGTCTGCATGGGCATCTGCTGAGCCGGGTGTGATATTTTGGGATGCTGTAAAGAGGTTTTCTCCAACTGAGTACAACGGAATGGAGATCCACGGGTTCAACCCGTGTAGTGAGCAGGCTCTTGAGGACTATGGAAACTGCTGTCTTGGAAATATCAATCTCTCTCTGTTTGTTAAAGATGCATTTACCGAGCATGCCTCTATTGAGTGGGAGAGTCTTGAACGTGCCCTTAGATTCGCTGTTAGGTTTCTTGACAATGTGCTTGATTACAACATAGAGAAGCACCCTCTTAGGGCTCAGAGAGACTCCTCTCAGAACTCTCGTCGAATCGGTGTGGGTTTTACAGGCTTTGGAGATATGCTTGCAAAACTCAACCTGAGATACGACACACATGAGGCAATACAGTTTGCAGACAAGATGTTTGAATACATAAAGAACCTTGTTTATGAGGCAAGTTCTGACCTTGCAGCCGAAAAGGGAAGTTTTCCCGCATTTGATCCCGAACTTCACCTCTCACGTCCGTTCTTAAAAACCGTGGATGAGCGCGTAAGGGAAAAGATAAGGAAACAGGGACTCAGAAATGCCTGTATCCTTACCGTTCCACCTGTAGGAAGCGGCTCTATACTTGCTGGGACTACCAGTGGAATTGAACCTATATTTGCCCTTTCGTACTACAGGCGTTCTAATTCACTTTCTCAGGAAGAGTTTAAAGTCTATCATCCCCTTGTTGCTGAGTATATGGAGCGGTTTGGAATCAAGGATGAGAGGGATCTCCCCCCCATATTTGTAACGGCTCATCAGATAGAGCCTGAGATGCGGGTTCGTATGCAAGCTGCTATACAGAAGCACATTGATTCCTGTATATCGAGTACCGTAAACCTTCCCTCAGACATAACCCCAGAGGAGGTTGAAAAGATTTATTTCCTTGCCTGGAAACTTGGATGTAAGAGTATAACGGTATACAGGGAGGGTTCTCGTGAGGGTATACTTTTAACGGAGAAGGCAAGAAAGAAGGAAGAAACTCCAAAGCCAAAAAGGGGTGATGACAACAAGGAAAGCCACTCTAATCCTGTAGAATTTTCCTCTCCTATACCGGAGGTTAAACCACTTAAGCGACCACAGTACCTTGAGGGGTTTACCGAGGTTGTAAAAACGGGTTATGGGAATCTCTACGTTACGGTTAATCTCTACGAGGGAAGACCTTTTGAGGTCTTCGTCCAGATTGGTAAATCCGGATACACAACTATGGCTGATGCTGAGGCTATTGGCCGTCTGGCCTCTCTTGCTCTCAGATCAGGTATAAGCGTAAGAGAGGTTGTAGAGCAGTTAGAGGGGATAGGGGGTGCTTCTCCGGTATTTGCTGATGGAAAGCTTATAATGTCTATTCCCGATGCGATAGCCTTGGTGTTAAAGAAACATTTTGTTTCCGACTCTGGTGATGGGGTTGGAGCAAAACCAAGAAGGGTTGATGTAGGTTTTGAGAGGTGCCCTGATTGTGGTAGCCGTGCCCTTGCGTTTGAGCAGGGATGCATAAACTGCAAGAACTGTGGATTCTCTAAGTGTGATTAATTCTGGGTCTCAAGACAGGTTCGATCCGCTAAGACTAGGGATTGAACCTGTCTTTTAAAATAAGTTGGTTTGACCGCACCTTTTCCTTCCAGTATACTAAAACTTAAGTTTTTATATGGAAGACCCCAAGATAGTTCCTCCCACAGATTTAGTTAAGCCAAGTCCTGGCTATACTTTGATTATTCGCTGTATTATTCAGAATGAGGTTGGTATGCTTGGCAGGGTTACAACTGCCATAGGGGAGGCTGGTGGAGATATAGGTGCTATAGACCTTGTTGGTTTTCAGAGGGATAAGATTATAAGGGATATAACTGTAAAGGTAAAGAATGAGGAGCATGGTCAACAGCTTATTGATCATCTCAAGAAGGTTAAGGGGCTAGAGATTGCTGGGGTTTCAGACAGAACCTTTCTTCTCCATATAGGTGGGAAGATCCAGATAAAGAGTAAGATTCCTCTCGAAAACAGGTACAATCTGTCCATGGCCTATACACCTGGGGTAGCCAGGGTTTCAATGGCAATACATAAAGATCCAAGAAAGGTTTTTCAGCTTACAATAAAGAAAAACACGGTTGCTATAGTAACCGATGGTTCTGCGGTTCTTGGGCTGGGGGATATTGGACCTGAGGCTGCACTTCCTGTAATGGAAGGAAAAGCAATGATATTTAAGGAGTTTGCAGATGTTGATGCCTTTCCAATATGTTTAGCCACAAAGGATGTAGAGGAGATAATAAGGACAGTAAAGGTAATATCTCCTGTTTTTGGTGGTATAAACCTTGAGGACATATCTTCTCCAAGGTGTTTTGAGATAGAGGAGAGGTTAAAAAGGGAACTTGAGATTCCTGTGATTCACGATGATCAGCACTGTACCGCGGTGGTTGTGCTTGCTGCTCTTTTTAATGCCCTTAGGATAGTGAAGAAGGAGCCTGACCAGATAAAGGTTGTTATAGCCGGGGTTGGTGCTGCGGGTGTTGGTACCACAAAGCTTCTCCTTACCGCTGGTGTAAGGAACATAATAGGGTGTGATATATATGGGGCTATTTATAGGGGGATGAAAGAGGGTATGGATCCTGTAAAGAGGTGGTATGCTGAGCATACAAATCCTGAGAACCTTAAGGGTGATCTGGCCAGTGTCATAGAGGGGGCAGATGTATTTATAGGAGTATCTGTTGGTGGTGTTCTTAAACCTGAGTATATACGTAAGATGAATAGGGACCCTATAGTGTTTGCTCTGGCAAATCCTATACCTGAGATTATGCCGGAGGAAGCTCAACCCTATGCAAGGATTATTGCTACCGGAAGGTCAGATTATCCAAACCAGATTAACAATGCCCTCTGTTTCCCTGGTCTTTTTAGAGGAGTACTTGACTGTAGGGCTAGGGAAATAAACGATGAGATGAAGATTGCGGCTGCAAGGGCAATTGCATCAATTGTAGCTCCAAAAGAGCTTTCAGAGGAGTATATAATTCCCAGCATATTTAACAAGAAGGTTGTAAAGGCTGTGGCAACAGAGGTGATAAAAGCTGCTTATAGAACCGGAAGTGCAAGAAGACAGAGGGTACCAATGTCTATTTACCATATATGATTACTTCTTTTCCGGCACAGAAAGGTTTAGTTCCTTAATAACAATCTGCATATCTTCCCATAGGAGTTTCTTTAGATTTGGATTGCGCAGGAGAGCAGCAGGATGGTATGTGGCCATAACCTTTGCCTTTCCGTAATAGTGGAATCTTCCCCGCAGGTTTGCGAGTTTGTCTTTTGTCCTGAGAATGGTTTGAGCAGCAACGTTTCCCAGGCAGACTATTATATCTGGTTCTATTGCCTTTATCTGTTTGAATAGAAACTGCTCACAGGTACCTATTTCATCTGGTTCTGGGGTTCTGTTTCCCGGAGGACGGCATTTTACAACATTACATATATACACATCTGATCTATTAAGCCCCATTGCGTTTAAAATCCTGTTTAAGAGTTGTCCAGCTTTGCCTACAAATGGTCTTCCCTGTTTGTCCTCTTCTTCACCCGGGCCTTCGCCAACAAAAACTATCTTTGCATTTGGGTTTCCCTCTCCAAAAACAATATTTGTCCTCCACCTGTGAAGCTTGCACCTTGTGCAATCCCCGATTTCTTCGCGGATCTCTTCAAGGGTTGGTTTCCTGGTTGTGTCAAATATGCTTAGCTGTTCCTGAACCTTTATTATATTTTTTCCCTGATCTGTTAGAGGGTTTTCCTCTTGCTCAGCTCTGGTTTTATCTTTATCTTCTCTTTTCTTTCTCATTATCAGTGTTTCAAGCCCAAGGTTTTTCTGAAACTCAAGGTATTTTCTTAGCTCTTCCAAAATCTCTTCTAACCCTGTCTCTCTACTCATTTTGGCTACAGGTAGTGTTAATATAACCTATATGTAGCCTAAAAACCAGTTTTTTAACCATAGGAAATTTGAAAGAGGGTAAGGGTTAATTTAAAATAATAGCGCACTGAATAATTTATTCTAGGGAGTAAAGTTATATCTTGTTATGAAGGGATACAATCCACAGGAGATTGAGGAGAAGTGGCAGAGAATCTGGGACGAAAGAGGGATTTACAACGTTTCTGAGGATCCAGAGAAGAAGAAGTACTATGTGCTTGAGATGTTCCCCTATCCTTCTGGAAGGATACACATGGGACATGTACGAAATTACACCATAGGAGACGTTATAGCACGTTACAAAAGAGCAAAGGGCTACAACGTGCTACATCCTATAGGGTGGGATGCGTTTGGGCTTCCTGCTGAGAACGCAGCTATTCAGCATGGAGTTCATCCTGCAAAATGGACATACGAGAACATTTCTCAGATGAGACAACAGCTTAAGAGACTTGGGTTTAGTTATGATTGGAGAAGAGAGGTAACAACGTGTGATCCATCCTACTATAAGTGGGAGCAGATGGTTTTTGTAAGAATGTTAGAGCGTGGCCTTGCCTATAGGAAGTCCTCTGTTGTAAACTGGTGTCCTTCCTGTGAAACGGTTCTTGCAAACGAGCAGGTGGAGGAGGGAAGGTGCTGGAGATGTAAGTCAAGGGTTGAGTCAAAGGAGATGGAGGGCTGGTTTTTCAGAATAACCGATTATGCTGAGGAATTACTTGATGGTATTGAGAAGCTAAGGGGAAAGTGGCCTGAGCGCGTCCTTACAATGCAGAGAAACTGGATAGGTAAAAGTGTTGGGGCAGAGATTGATTTTCCCCTTATAGAGCCAGTTGATGGAATAGATGCTCTGCGTATTTTTACCACACGACCAGATACCATATTTGGTGCAACTTTTGTCTGTATTGCTCCTGAGCACCCTTTAGCGGAAAGGCTTGTAAAGGGCAAATCACAGGAGAGTGAGGCTCTTGATTTCATAAACAGGATAAAAAAACAGAGTAATGTTGAGAGACTGGCTGAGGGGCTAAAGAAGGAAGGTGTTTTTACCGGAAGTTACTGTCTAAACCCTCTTACTGGTGAAACCATACCAATCTATGTTGCCAACTTCGTACTTATGGAGTATGGAACCGGAATAATAATGTGTGTTCCAGCTCATGACCAAAGGGATTTTGAATTTGCAAGGGAATACGGTTTGCCTATAAGGGTTGTAATTAAACCTGAGAAAGAGGAATTAAATCCGGAGAGTATGAGGGCTGCCTATGAAGAATCCGGAATTATGGTTAATTCAGGAGAGTTCTCAGGACTTCCTTCTGAGGTGGGAAAAGAAAAGATCATAGAGTACATAGAATCAAAGGGAATAGGTAAAAGGAAGGTAAACTACAGACTAAGAGACTGGGGAATATCTCGTCAGAGGTACTGGGGGGCCCCTATACCTGTTATCTACTGTGATAGGTGTGGTGTTGTTCCTGTTCCTGATGACAAACTTCCCGTGGAGCTTCCTTTAAATGTAGAGTTTACAGGAAGGGGTGGATCTCCTCTTGCAAAGCTTGAGAGCTTTGTAAAAACTACCTGCCCAAAGTGCAAAGAACCTGCCAGAAGAGAGACGGATACAATGGATACCTTTGTTGAATCTTCCTGGTATTTTCTCAGGTATGTATCTCCAGACTTTGATAGGGGAATGTTTGACCGGGAAAAGGTAAGATACTGGCTTCCTGTTGACCAGTATATAGGTGGTATCGAACATGCTATATTACACCTGCTCTATGCAAGGTTTTTTACAAAGGTTCTAAGGGACCTTGGCATGTGCGAACTTGATGAGCCGTTTTCCAGCCTTCTTACCCAAGGAATGGTTATAAAGGATGGGGCAAAGATGTCAAAGTCCCTGGGTAATGTGGTTGATCCCGATGACATGATTAAGAAGTATGGAGCGGATACGGTGCGGGTGTTTATGCTCTTTGCTGCACCTGTTGAAAAGGATCTTGACTGGAGTGATGAAGGTATAGAAGGGGCTTTTAGGTTCTTAAACCGTGTCTGGCGTCTTGTTACTGATTCTCTCTCAAGGATAGAGAGTTTTAAAGGTGTAAGACCTGATCCAAATTCGGTTTCTGATTCTGCAAGGGAGCTGTTAGTTAAGGTTCATAAAACGATAAGAAAAGTTACCCTGGATCTGGAGAGGTTTCAGTTTAATACAGCAATTGCAGCTATTATGGAGCTTCTTAACAGCACTTCTAGGTTTGAGATAAAGGGGGAGGAAGATGTGCCGGTTTTAAGGGAATCTGTAGAAACGATAATTCGCCTTCTGTATCCTATGGCTCCACACATATCGGAGGAGCTATGGGAGCTGGTTGGATACAGGGAGACTCTAGTTGATAAACCATGGCTTGAGTGGGATGGTAAGCTCCTAGAGAGTGAGTCAATAACCATTGTTATTCAGGTAAACGGTAGAGTAAGGAGTCAGATTGTTATGGACTCAGAAGCTGATGAGGATGAAGTGAAAAGGGCTGCGTTTTCGGATGAAAGGGTAAAGAGCTATATAGCTGGAAAGGAGATAAAGAAGGTAATAGTGGTTCCTAAAAAACTGGTTAATATAGTTGTATAGAGTTTTGCAAGTTTGACCTTTTAAGGTTCTGTGGTATCTTCACTTTTCCCAAAATTTAGAACCTATGAAGATTTTTTTTTGGAGGTGCGAGATTGTATAAAGCTAAGAAAACGGAGGAAAAGAACAACCTTCTTACTCAAAGGGTTAAAGCCATAGAGGTAAAGGCCCCTAAAACCATATCCAGGTTGCTAGAAGATATGTCACGTACCGGTTTCCAGGGAAGGAGTCTGGCAAGGGTAGTAGATGTTATGGAGGAGATGATAAAGGATAAGGACACTACAATTCTTCTTGGTTACGCCGGTTCTCTCTCTACTACCGGACAGTGGAAGATAATTAATTGGCTGATAGAAAACAGGTTTGTAGATATTCTAGTGCCAACTGGAGCAAACATCTCAGAGGACATAGTAGAGGCTATGGGGTATAGCTACTGGCAGGGGGATCCTTTGGTTAACAACGAAGAGCTTTTTAAAGCTGGTTATAACAGGTACTACGATGTATACGGAAAGGAGTCTGACTATCTGGAGATGACAGAGCTGATTGCAGATTTTATACAGACACTTGATGAGGGGTATAAGTACTCATCGAGAGAATTTTTGTATCTATTTGGCAAGTGGTTGTTAAAGAAGAAGATAAGAAGTATTGTTGCCGTTGCAGCAGAAAAGAAGGTTCCTGTGTTTTGCCCCGCTATAGCTGATAGTCCCTATGGCGATGCTGCTTTAATTGCAAAAAGCCGTGGTTTTAGTCTTACCATTGATGCCATAAAGGATTACGTTGAGTTTATGAGTCTTGGAGAGAGGGTAAAAAACACCGGGGTAATATACATAGGAGGAGGAGTTCCAAAGGATTTTATTCAGCTTTTTGCTGTAACCGGTGATCTGCTATACAAGGATAGGAAGATACCGAATAGAGAAGGAGGGCTTAAACGCAGCAGTACCGATGAGACCTACTATCCTCATAAGTATGCGGTTCAGATAACAACAGATTCTCCTCAGTGGGGAGGTCTCTCTGGTTGTACTTTTGAGGAGGCTGTATCCTGGGGAAAAGAATCTCCTCAGGGAAAGTTCGTTCAGTGTTACTGTGATGCTACAATCGCTCTACCTATTGTAGCACATGCCCTTGCAGAGAGAATAAAAACCAAGAGGAAAGGAACCGATTTCTCAGATCTGTTTAATCTGTAAACAGACTCGACAGTGCACGGGCTGCTCCTTCTGGGTCTGGTGAGCCAAACACCCCTGTTATTACCGCAATACCATCCACTCCTGTTTTGACTATGGTATGTGCGTTTTCGGGTGTTATGCCGCCAATTGCAAAAACAGGTATGCTTTTAATCCGCCTTTTAGCCTCAACCAGAATCTCAAGCGGAGTAGGTTTCCTGTCAGGTTTTGTGGGTGTAAAAAAAGGTGTCCCAAACGCTACGTAGTCGGCACCTTCTTTTTCGGCTTTCTCTCCTCTTTCAATGCTTCCGTAGCAAGAAACCCCTATTATGGCCTTGCTTCCAAGAACTTTTCTACTGTAGGATATGGAGGGGTCAGTTTCTCCAAGGTGAACTCCATCTGCCCCTATTTCCTTTGCTATCTCAGGCGAGTCATTTACGATAAGAGGAATGCCGTATTTTCTTGTGAGTTTAAGGAGCTCTCTTCCTAAAGAGATTACCTCCTCTGGAGGTGTGTCCTTTTCTCTTAACTGAACTATGTTTGCTCCACCTTTTATAGCCTTTTCTACGGTTTCTATAAACCTTTCTCTGGGAATGAGTTTTTTGTCGGTAATTACATACAATCCTTTCAGTTTCTCTCTCATAGGTACTTAAAGATAAACTATCTTTTTAGATATTTAAAGCAGGGTATTCTTGAAACATGGGTGTAAATTGTATAAAATCAGCCTAGGTTAAATTTTTCAGTGAAGGAGGCAAGGAGAGATGAGCAAAGGTAAAGGAGGTAGTTTGTGTTTAAAGAGCCTGTTAGCCTTTCTTCTGGTTTTATCTTTTATCACTACAAAGGATACAAAAGCTGCAGGCGCAAATATCCCTTATTCTTTTTTTCTTGAGCATCCATACTCGATTACCGGGATAAGATTAAACGGTGAGGTTGTGGATTTGGATGGTTCAGGGGCACTGTTTATGAATATGATTAGAGCCGATATCAATATATACCAGAACCTTCTTGGTGTTTATGTCAAGTTTCCGTTTGCAGGTGTAACAAACTTTGGCCCGGGGGATGAGGATGATTACGATTTCGGAAACATAGGTATTGGGGGAAAGGTGGCTTTACTAAACCTTGATAACGCTATCCTTACCGGAGGATTTGAGCTTATAGTTCCTACCACAAGTAACGATTTCGGGGCACAGGCTGCACGTAGCTATTTTAGGGATTTTTCCTATTTCGTGGACGATGCCGTAACCCTAAAACCTTATCTTGTTCTTGGGCTAAGCAGTGGTATGTTTGCACTTCAGGCCAACTTCGATGCCGATGTGCTTACCGATGCCGATGAGGTTGAGGGAGATAATACGGAGCTTATCCTGAAATACGGAGCTACAGGTAGCATAACCCCTGAACTTCCCCTTCCCTTTTCAACCTCGTTCTTACTTGAGCTGCTTCTTGCTTCATCTACTTCGTTTGATGATAACATAACCGGAGGGTATCTTACCCCGGGTGTAAGATTTGGTGGTCAGATAATGAGTCTGGGGGCAGGTATACAGATTCCCTTTGGTAGTGATGAAGTAACGGATTTTGCAAACGTGGGTTTCCTTCTGGATCTGATTATAAGGTTTGGAAGTTAAAGTCCTAGGGTCTCTTTCAACTTAGTTTTTTGGGCTATGGATTAACTTGTATTAATTCATAGCCCAAAATTTTTTTCTGGGTATTATTTTTACATGACCTATGAAGCTGTAGTCTTTGCCGAGGATCTGTCAAAGGAGTTTGGTTCAATCCGTGCAGTTGATGGAATCTCTTTTTACGTAAGAGAGGGAGAGTGCTATGGTTTTCTTGGTCCAAATGGGGCTGGGAAAACAACTGCGATCCGGATGATTTACTGCCGTACCCCTGTTACCTCCGGTGTTCTTAAGGTGTTTGGACTAGATGTAAGGAGGTATGGAAGGGAGATAAAGTCTATGGTGGGGGTTGCTCCTCAGGAAAACAATCTGGACCCTGATCTGGATGTTATAGAAAACCTGCTTGTATACTCAAGGTACTACGATATACCTAAAAAAGTGGCAAGGGAGAGGGCAATGGAATTGCTCAGGTTCCTTAGCATCGACGAAAGGAGAAAGGAGCAGGTAACCAAGCTTTCCGGTGGAATGCAAAGGCGACTTGTAATTGCAAGGGCGCTTATTAACAACCCAAGGCTTCTGGTTCTTGATGAACCTACCACCGGGCTTGACCCTCAGGCAAGACACCTTATATGGCAGCGCATAAGAGAGCTAAAAAGGCAGGGGGTTACAATGATTCTTACCACTCACTATATGGAGGAGGCAGAACAACTATGTGATAGGGTAGCAGTTATGGATCTTGGAAAGATACTCGTTGAGGGGCCTCCACGGGAACTTATAGAAAGGTATGCAGGAAAAGACGTATTTGAGATAAGGCGTGTTGAGGATGAAGGTTTTCTTAAAGCACTGAGGGGGCTAGAGTTTAGTTTTGAAAAAGCGGGTGATACGATTTATATCTACTCTAACAATGGGGATGAAATAGGTAGGAGGCTATTTTCTATAAAGGACATTGAGGTTCTTCATCGCCGTTCAAACTTGGAGGATGTGTTTCTAAAGTTAACGGGTAAGGAACTAAGGGACTGATGGTAAACTGACTATCTGTTCTGGATTGTACTAGCTCAGGATTCCATCTCTATATTCTCAAAGATGGCCCTTTTTACCGCTTTAAGATCAGGGGGAAGTTCTATTGGGGTATTTGCATATCTTGATTTTACCCCTTCAAGTGTTCCCTGATGGTATCCAATTTTAAACTCCACAAACTTAAGCCCGTGTGCGGTGGATATGATTACTATCCTGTCTTTTGGATTGAATACCTTTCTGTTTAAAAGCTTTAAGAAAACTGCAATTGCTACCCCTGTGTGGGGGCAGTTAAAAGTGCCGGTTCTGTCAACAAGTGCAGCAGCATTTGCAAGTTCATCTTCGCTTGCCTGCTCAACTATACCGTCAAACATCTTTAGTATCTTTATTGCCTTTTTCACACTTACCGGGTTTCCTATCTGAATTGCACTTGCAAGGGTCTTCTTTGCCTTTACGGGATGAAACTCTTTAAAACCATTTAGGTAGCTAAGGTAAAGGGGGTTTGCATTTTCTGCCTGAGCACAGACCAACCTTGGTAGCTTTTTTATAAGACCGAGTTCATACATTATGAGAAAGCCCTTTCCAAGTGCGGATATGTTTCCAAGGTTTCCACCGGGTATGATTACCCAATCTGGAACCTCCCAGTCGAACTGCTGACATATCTCTATACTTACGGTTTTTTGCCCTTCAATGCGAAGGGAGTTCATGGAGTTTGCAAGGTATATGTTGTGCTCTGTGCATATCTTCTGAACCATTTCCATACAGCCGTCAAAGTCCGTATCCAGAGAAAGTACAAGAGCACCGTTTGAGAGCGGCTGAACAAGCTGGGCAACTGAGACCTTATTTTTTGGAAGAAACACTATTGCTCTTATTCCCGCTGCTGCACAGTATGCTGCAAGTGCGGCTGATGTATCCCCTGTAGATGCACAGGCTACAGCCGGGATGTGCATGCCATCTGCTATCATCTGTTTGACAACAGATACAAGAACGGTCATCCCAAGGTCTTTAAAAGACCCTGTGTGGCTGTTGCCACACATCTTTATCCACAGATCCTCTATTCCTACCTGTTTTCCAAAACGTTCTGCCCAGAAGACATTTGTTGCGCCCTCATACATTGATACCACGTTGTGGTCTTCAACGTATGGACAAACCCACTCTTTCTTGCCCCAGACAGAGCTTCCATATGGCCATACTTGTCTTCTGTAGCGATCGTCAAAGAGTTTTTTCCATTCTTCAGGTGTTTTTTTTCTAAGCTTATCCAGGTCGTGAACTACCTCAAGAAGCTCTCCGCATCTCCTGCAGCGGTAAACTATTTCATTTAGCTGGTATGTTTCACCGCATTCCTCATTTATACACTGAAACCAAGCTTTGTATTCACACATGCTTTATACCCTAAACAAAATACAACCTAGGAATTTAGGTGTCAACATGATTTTAATATAATACTTTAATGGTTTAATCTAATCTATCAAGTTTTGGGTCAAAAACATTTGACACAAACTCTTAGCTTTGGTAATCTGAGCTTGAGGTATGGGTAAAGAGCGAGCGCATATTGTGGTTTACGGTAGAGTTCAGGGAGTTTTCTTTAGGGCATCAGCAGAGGAGAAGGCAAGGGAACTTGGACTTACCGGATGGGTAAGAAATAGGAGTGATGGTACGGTGGAAATTGTAGCTGAAGGGGATAGAGAAGAGCTTGAAAAGCTAATAAGCTGGTGCCACATTGGTCCAAAGCACGCTCGTGTAACCCGTGTCGAAGTGGTATGGGAGCCTGCAACAGGTGAGTTTTTGGACTTTACAATTAGATACGATTAATTAACTGGGGTAGAATATGATAGTAAGGTGCATACCTGGTGGTTCTTTCCTTACAAACTCCTACATAGTTGCTGATGAGGAGACAAAGGAGGGGATTCTTATAGATCCCGGAAGTCAGGTGGATGAGGTTCTTGAAGAGATAGAGAGGCTTGGACTTAATATCACAAAGATTGTAAATACACACGCTCATATAGACCATGCAGCTGGTGTTGAGAAAGCAAAAAGGGAGCTTGGAGCAAAGTTTTATCTGCATCCCAAGGAGGAGCCGGTTTTGCTGGCACTTCCTGAATCCGCTCTGCGTTTTCCTGAGTTTGGCCATGTGGATGTTCCCGAAATAGATGTTTATGTAGAAGAGGGTGACAGCATAGAGTTTGGTAACTACACTGCAAAGGTAATACACACCCCCGGTCATACTTATGGTAGTATATGCCTTTTGGTTGATGAGAGTGTCTTCTCAGGTGATACCCTCTTTGCTGGGAGTGTGGGCAGGGTTGATTTAACAGGTGGTACATCCATGCGAGAACTTATTCGTTCTATAAAAACGAAGCTTATGGTTTTGCCTTCCCACTATAAGGTTTACCCGGGCCATGGTCCCTTTACAACTATCGGAACCGAGAGGAGAAGCAATCCTTTTATAGCTGGTGGTATAGTTCTTTTTTAGGTTTTCTAATGAGGAGAGTACTAAGATACACACTCATACTGCTTCTTGTTTCGTTCTTGAGTTATGCGTTCGTAAAGGAGATTGCAAGATTGTATTTTCTTTATGAAGAAAATCAGAGGATAGAAGGCAGGATTTTTGAACTTCAATTGGAGAACAAAAGGCTTAAGAAAAAGATAGAGGCATTAAAAAACGATCAACGCTTTATTGAAAAGGTAGCAAGAGAAGAACTAGGGATGATTAAAGAAGGTGAGAAGGTATTTAAATTTAAAGAATAAACTTGGTTTTCCAATCTCTGTCTATGATTTTTTTCTTACACTACTTTCTTTTGCCATTTTGTTTCTAGTTTTAAAGAGGGGCTTTAGAGACATTAACTGGTTCTCTGGCTTAGCCTTAGGGCTTTTGGCCCTCTCTATCTTTTATCTTTTGCATAGATACGGAAGACATATTGAACGCGTTTCTGTTGTAAGAAAGGTAGAGGTTGCTGTTTTATTAGCCCTTGCATGTGAGATAGCTCTAGAAGTATTGGGAAGGACTCTTTACCCGTTTTTATACATAGCCAGTCCCATATTATTTGTTTACCTTGGTTGGCAGGCATCTTTAGCGTTTGTGGTTCTTGTTTCATTTGCCGAAACGGTTCTTTACTATAACGACGTAGAGGGCTTAGGTGATGTCCTCTACACTGTTTCTCCGCTTGTAATCTCGACTTTCGGCCTTGGATACATGATAAATAGAAATCGGAAGTCAATGCCGGTTTTTAGAGAGGTTATAGGTCAGGAAATTGGTCCGGATCCGGTACTGGATAAGGAAGGTAGGGAAAAAGAGCTTCTTGGTGAGTATGAGTTAAAAAAGAAAAATGCCATAAGGGGTTCTATAAGGATGCTAAATGATATTTTATCTCCCCATAGCATAGTGCTCTATGTGAAAGGGGAGGGTGGCATTTTTGAGATATTTGATTTTGTCTCAAAGAGTGAAAGGCTTATAGATAAGGAGCAGAAACTGCACTTTCGCAGTGGGTATTTTGGATGGGTAGTTAAAACTAGAACCCCGGTTTTGTTAAACGATATAAGAAACCGCAGAGAAAACCTTATATACTATACCAGGGAGGTTCCCGTTGAATCCCTTATTATAAGCCCTGTTGTCGAGGATGAGGTGAGGTCTTCTGATACAATGGGTGTACTGGTCGTTGACAGCTTAGAGAAAGATGCCTTTGGTGAGAAGGAAAAACTCGTTGTATCTCTTGTATCAAAGCAGATTGCCCACATATTGACAGAGTCTTTTCTGTCACAGAAGGTACAGCTTAGTTCTAGGGAGCTTGACTCCTTTTATGAGTTTACAAAGAAGCTTGGATCTACGCTGGAACTGGAAAATATTATCGACCACATTATAGACACACTTGAAAAGGTTTTCGATGCTGACCTCTTCTGTATAACCCTTCTCAGCGAGAGTGGGAAAGCAAGTGTTCTAAAGCGTGTGGGTTTCCAAAGAAGGGAGGATCTCGAAGGGAAGCTGGTACCCCATGAAGATACACTCGTTGGGTTGGTATCTGAAACCGGAGAGTACTTTGGTTTTGATGACATTTCCACAAGAAAAAAGTACAGAAGCGTTTTTGGTAAAGAACTTGACCTTGCACTGGGAATGAACGGTATAAGGTCTGTTCTAATTTACCCTCTTAAAGAGATCAAGGTGTATCCGGATAAAGAGGTAGAGAGCGTAATTGGGTGCATCTTTATAGGGAGAAAAGAAAAAAAGCCATTTAACGATGCAGAAAAAAGTATAGCAAGGATAGTTGCCCAGGAGAGTGCAAAAGCAATCTCAAACTCTATTGTTTACCTTAAGGTAAGGGAGCTTGCTATAACGGATGGACTTACAGGTCTTTACAACTACAGATACTTTCAGGAAGCGCTTTCTCATTTTCTTGCACACTCTGATAGGTGTGAAGAGAAGCTTTCTCTTGTTTTTATAGATCTGGATAATTTTAAGCATGTTAACGACACCTACGGACACAAATTGGGTGATGTTATCCTCAGTCAAGTAGCTGATAGGATCTCCGGGTCTCTTAGAAAGGTTGATATTCCTGTAAGATACGGGGGAGATGAGTTTGCGGTTATCCTTCCAAGTACTGGAAAGAAGGGTGCGCTTCTCGTTGCAGAGAGAATAAAACAGAGGGTGGAGCAAAGGGCTTTTAATGTAGATGGTAAAGAGATTTTTATAACGCTTAGTATCGGTATAGCCACTTACCCTGATAGTGCTTCTACCAAGGATGCTTTAATTGAAAAGGCTGATATTGCTCTTTATGAGGCAAAGAAGCGGGGAAGAAACAAGATCGTTCACTACGAGGATTTATCTTTTAAAGAAGTGGTAAGCTAGGGGCTTGGTGTCATCCTGTGAAAAAGATTGAGTCTCCAAGAGAGTTTTTTTTGTCTCGTGGCATCGTTCCCAAAAAGGCTCTGGGACAGAGCTTTTTGGTAGACCACAGGATACTTGAGCGTATAGGTGAAATTGCTGAGCTTTCAGGTCAGGATGAAGTGGTAGAGATTGGAGCGGGACTGGGTGTTCTTACAACTTTTTTAGGAGAGCGGGTAAAAAGGGTTATTGCAATAGAGAAAGACCCGCGTTTTATTGATAAGCTAAAGGAAATTACAGCACCCTTTAGTAATATTGAGATTGTGCATCAAGATGCCCTTGGGGTTGAGTTTAAGAGGTTCTACTTGGGAAATAAACTAAAGGTTGTGTCGAATCTACCATACAGCGTTTCTTCTCCCATACTTATTAAACTTCTCGATGAGCGAGAGTTTTTCTCTCTTATGGTTTTGATGGTTCAAAAAGAGGTTGGTGAAAGGATAGTTGCCTCACCTGGCACAAAGGCTTATGGCTCCATTTCCGTTCTTATTCAGACATACATGGATGTTGAAATTAAGCTTCATGTACCTCCAAGTGCCTTCTGGCCTCAACCAAAGGTGGAATCGGTTGTTTTAAAGCTTATTCCACTTTCATCTCCAAGGATTAATGTGCCTGATGAGAGGTTTTTTAGAAGAGTAGTAAAGGCTGCCTTCTCTTCAAGAAGAAAGATACTGGTCAACTCCCTTTCCTCCATTTTCCCCAGAGATATGGTAGAGACTATACTCAAGGCAGCGGAAATAGACCGGAAAAGAAGGGCTGAAACCCTGTCTCTTGAGGAATTTGGAAGGGTTGCCTATGAGGCTTTTATAAGGTCAGGTTAAATTTATATGCTGCTTTCACAACAGTCTACAAGATGGGTTAGCAACGCATTCTGAAACTCAACGGCTTTCCACCCCAGTCCGTTTGCCAGTATTGAGAACACAAGGATTTCTCCCTTTCTGGTAATCAAATAGCCTGATAGTGCGTTTACATTGTTTAGGTGTCCTGTCTTTGCAATTACTCTGCCTTCAACCTCAGACATTCTAAATCGTCTTTTTAATGTTCCATCTACACCACCAATTGGCAGGGAGGATATGAATTCGGAAAAAATGGGTTTATTTATGTATGCAAATTCAAGAACCTTTATCATGGTTTGGGGAGAAACCCGGTTTAGGAGGGAAAGACCTGAACCATCGACTATGTTGAATTCATCCTCTACACTAACTGCCTTTCTTAGAAAATCAGAGACCACTTTTGAACCCTTTTCCCAGGTTCCTGGAGGACCAAGTATCTCTGCCCCGAGGGTTTTAAACAGGTTCTCTCCTATGAGGTTTATACTGTTCTTATTATATTGAGTGATTATGGTGTAAAGGGGCTCAGAAAGGTGTGTGTAGAGTTTGTTTGCCCAAGTTGGGGTCTTGCCGGTGCTTATAAATCCCTGAACCTTTATACCTGAATCCTCAAGCAGTTTTTTAAAAACACTCCCCGTGTATATTGCAGGATTAGAAACAGTAACCTCAAAGACAGCCGGAGAAGCTCTTGATGGAATCCTTCCCTTAATCAGTATGGTTTTTCCTTCCTCAAGACGTCTGATTAAAACTGTGCTTTTTCTACCCCCTGTTACAGCGTTGTTTATTACATTTACGCTTGTTCCTTTTGGTTCTAGCTCTACAACCGGAGCTTTCCCTGGTTTTGAGGGGCGTACATGTACTCTGTATTTGTTGTGGTTAAGGGTAAGTGCACCTATGGGTGGACAAAATGGGTTACCTCTCCATTGCTCTTTCCAGCCCTTTCCGTATCTGTCTTGGCCAAAATAGGAGTCATCTACCGTGATCCCACCTCTTATCTCCTTTATGCCCATTTCCTTTAGCTTATAGACCATAAGGCTAAGGTCTTGGGTTGTAAGTGTGGGATCCCCATAACCCTTTATAAAGAGTCCACCATAGAGGATACCGTTTATTATTTCACCCCCTGAGTAGATCTCGGTTTTAAACCGATAGTCTGGCTTAAGGAGTGAAAGGGCGGTAACCGAGGTTATTACCTTGATATTTGAGGCCGGGATAAACAGTTTGTCAGAATTGTACTCAAATACGCTTTCCCCCCGGGTAAGGGACTTAACCACCACACCTAGCTTTCCGTTACTTACTGCTTCCTTTGGGATTAGGTGGTAAAGGTTGGTTTGCGAAAAGGCATATGAACTAAAGGTGATTAGGAGGATTAAGAATAGCATCCAAGCCCTTTTCATTGTTGGAAAAATGTTAACACGTTTGGGTAGTTATGAAAAGGGCTTTACTAAAAATACCTAGTGAGCTTCTGCCCAGTTCTTCCCTATTCCTATATCTACCTTGAGTGGAACCCTGAGCGCCCATGCTCCTTCCATCTCCCGCTTTATCGTGGTGGTTGCTTCTTCAAGCTCATCTTTGTGTACCTCAAACAGGAGCTCGTCGTGCACCTGAAGTATCATTCGCGATTTAAAGCCTTTAGTGAGGCTATCGTGTATTCTTATCATGGCAATCTTTATTATATCCGCAGCAGAACCCTGTATCGGGGTGTTTATAGCTGTGCGTTCTGCAAATCCTCTACTTGTTCTGTCTTTGAGCTTGAGCTCGGGTATCGGGCGACGGCGACCAAGTATAGTTTCAACATAACCCTTTTTTTGAGCCTCTTTAATCGATGCCTCTATGTATTCCCTTACTCTTTTGTATCGTTTGAAGTACTCGTCTATATAGCTTTTTGCTATGGAGTTTGAGGTGCCAAGTTGTTTTGCAAGACCAAAGGGGCTTATACCGTATATGATTCCAAAGTTTATTGTTTTGGAAAGCCTTCTCATCTCCGGTGATACAACATCTTCTGAGACCCCAAATATCTCTGATGCGGTTCGTGTGTGTATGTCACTTCCTGCCAAAAAGGCATCTATAAGGCTTTTGTCTCCTGAGAAGTGGGCAAGGAGTCTAAGTTCTATCTGGGAGTAGTCTGCTGAGAGAATGAGAAAGCCATCTTCAGGGATAAAAGCCTCTCTGATTTTTTTCCCTTCGGGAGTTTTAACCGGAATATTCTGGAGGTTTGGCTCGCTGGAGCTTAGCCTTCCAGTGGAGGTCCCTGCCTGGTTGAAAGAGGTGTGTATTCTTCCGGTTCTAGGGTTTATTAACTTTGGAAGAGCATCTACGTAGGTAGATTTTAGTTTGGATATTCCTCTGTATTCTAGAATCTTCTGAGGGATGTGATGGAATTTAACAAGTTCTGTTAAAACTTCAACATCGGTTGAGGCTTCCCCTGTTTTTGTTAGTTTTTTTCTCGGTAGTTTTAAAACATCGAAGAGAACCTCTCTTAACTGGGTTGGGGAGTTTAGATTAAATCTAAAACCTATATCCTCAAATATTTCCCTGCCTATTCTCTCCAGCTGTTTCTGGAACTCCTGGGATAGCTCTTTTAGGAGTGTGGGATCTATTCTTACACCGTTTATCTCCATTTTTGCTAGAACTTCTATGAACTTTATCTCTACGTCTCTGTATACATCCATTAGGTTTAGTTTCTCAAGTTCGTGTAAAAGCTTCTTTCCCAGTATCATTGCTACATCTGCATCTTCACATGCATAGAGCTTTGCCTTCTCAAGTTCTACCTCATCAAACCTTAGTCTGCTTCTATCTGTAATCTCTCTGTAGGTGATTGTTTTATGTCCAAGATAGTGCTTTGCAAGGTCATCGAGACTGTAGTTCAATCTGGAAGAGTCAATAAGGTGTGCTGCAATCATGGTATCACAGTATATGCCTTTAAGTCTTATTCCGTGTCTTTCAAATACTATGTACTCGTATTTAAGGTTCTGACCAAATTTTTTGATTTCCTCATCTTCAACTATGGGTTTTATCCTCTCTAGAACATACCCTAAATCAAGTTGCTTAAATGGGTTAGAGGCCCCTGATTTATGAGCCACAGGTACATAGTATGCCTCGTGTTGGGTCGGTGAAAGAGCAATACCTATTATCTCTGCAAGCATTGGGTTGTGAGAGGAGGTTTCGAGATCTATTGATACCTCTTTGGTGTTTTTTATCCTCTCAATTACCTTTTCAAGGTCTTCTCTGGAAAGTACCAGGTTATAGTTGCTGTAAGAAACTGGGCTCATGTCGAGAGGAAAAAGGGTAGATGGGTTTTCCTTTGGACTGTTTCCAAGCTCACGAAGTAAGGATCTGAATTCGAGTTCCTCAAATATCTTTCTTAATCTTTCTTTATCAAATCCTTCGTATTTAAATATCTCAATGTCTTCTATGTCTATTGGGATATCGGTTTTAATTGTAACCAGCTTCTTGCTTAGGATTGCACTTTCTTCTCCGGTTTCTATAAGCTCTCTTTGCTTTTGAGGGAGTTTGTCTTTATTTTTAAGCAATTCTTCAAGTGAACCAAAGCTTTTTATCAACTCCAGGGCAGTTTTTTTCCCTATCCCCTGGATTCCGGGTATGTTGTCTGTTGTATCTCCTGAAAGGGCTAGGATATCGGTTACCTTATCAGGGGGGACTCCAAACCTCTCTATTACTTCCTTTATTCCCGTTTTGGTGTTACGCATTGTATCAAGAAGGGTTATCTTGTCCGAAACAAGCTGGCAGAAGTCTTTATCTCCTGTTACAAGAACAACACTTACCCCCTTGGCTTCCATTTTTTTTGCCAGCGTTCCCATAACGTCATCTGCTTCGTAACCCTCAACTTGGATCCTTGGTATCCTGAAGGCATCTATAATCTCAAGTATCTTTGGAATCTGTACTTTTAAGTCATCGGGGGCTTCTCCCCTGTTTGCCTTGTAAAGTGGATACAGGTTGTCTCTAAATGTCTTACCCTTTGAATCCAGCACCACCCCTACATACCTTGGATCATAGTCTTTTAGAAATCTAAAAATCATTGAGGTAAATCCGTAAATTGCGTTTGTGGGAAAGCCCTTCGATGTACGAAGGCTTCTTATGGCATGGTATGCACGAAATATATATGAGCTTCCATCAATTAAGTAAAGAACCTGCTCTTCCATAGTTGCTGTTACGGTTAAATCTGATTTAGGCTATTTTGCTATTTTTGCTATATAGGATTTAAATAAATCCTCGGTTATACCCTGAATTAATATCTTCTTTATCCTTGTCTTCTCCCCTTTTAATATTTTAACCTGTGATTTTGGTATTTTGAATTCTCTTGCTATAACCTCTCTGAGTCTTTCGTTTGCCTTACCCTGCTGGGGAGGAGATGTTACCCTTACCCTGAGCGTTTCGTTTTCATAACCCGCTATCTCATCTCGGGTTGATTTTGGCTGGACAATCACTTTGGTTATGAAGTATTCTGCAGGGTCTGGCACTACAGAGCTCCCATCTTTAGCCTAAATCCTATTTCCCTTATGGTACCAACGAGAAACGTATCCAGAAAGTAGATAATTACAAATACCAGAATCGGGGAGAGATCTATACCACCTATGGGTGGAATTATCCTTCTTGCGTATCTGAGAACAGGTTCTGTTAGTCTGTAGAGAAAACTTACTATGGGGTTGTAAGGGTCTGGATTAACCCAGGAGATCAGGGCTCTTATTATTATGATCCACATATATGCATAGAGCAGGTAGTGAAATGCTACCGATAGTGCTATTAAGAGGTTTCCCAGAATAAACATCACTTCTCCTCCTTTGACAGGGCTTTTGACCGCTCTGATGCGGCTTTTACTGCAGAGATTACACTACCTCTAAACCCTCTTATTTCAAGCTCCCTTATGCCCTCTATGGTTGTCCCGGCCGGAGAGGCAACGCGATCCTTAAGCTCTGCAGGGTGAAGATTGGTTTCAAGGATCATTTTTGAGGTTCCATAGACTGTTTGAGCAGCAAGTTTTATTGCCATATTCCTTGGAAGGCCCATGTTAACTCCTCCGTCAGAGAGGGCTTCTATAAACATAGATACAAACGCTGGACCACTCCCGCTCAGACCTGTGGCTGCATCTATAAGCTTTTCATCTTCTACGGTATAAACGATACCTACGGTTTCAAAAATCTTTTTTACCTCTTCTCTCTCTTCCTGGGTTATCAAAGGGCTACAGTATAGAACCGAAGCTCCTGAGAGTACAAGCGCGGGCGTGTTTGGCATTACACGCACTATCTTTACCTTCTTCTTTATTCTCTCGGAAATAAAGGAGGTTGTGATACCGGCTGCTATGGATACAATTATTTTTTTTTGGTTTATATACCCTCTTATCTCTCTTATAACCTCCTCAACGGTGTTTGGTTTTACAGCAAGCACCAAAATATCGGAGAGCTTTGCAACTTCGGTGTTCTTCTGAGTTGTGCTAACCCCGTAAAGGGAAGAGACCGTTTGTAGTCTTTCCCCAAGGATATCACTCATGATTATCTGCTCTTTGGTAAATGCTCCTGATGTTAGCAGTCCCTTAACCAGCGCTTCAGCCATGTTCCCTGAGCCTATAAATCCTAACTTCTTCATCTGTGTCTCCTAATTCTCGATTTGTTACAAAGCTACACACTTCTTGGTCCAAAGATTAATGTGCCTATTCTTACCATAGTAGCTCCCTCTTCTATTGCAACTTCAAAGTCTACACTCATACCCATTGAGAGTTCTCTTAGATCCGGAAGGAGCTTTTGAAGCTCATCTCTTAGTTCCCTTAGTTTCCTGTAGTAGGGGCGGGTAAGCTCTGGGTTATCAAAGTAGGGGGGCATTGTCATAAGACCAATAACCTTTACACTGGGAAGATCCCGTACTCTGTTTAGAAAGTCTTTTAGTTCATCAAGAGGAATTCCCCCTTTTTGTTTTTCTCCGCTTGTGTTTACCTCAATGAGTACGGGAACAAGAGTTCCAAGTTTCTGTGCCCTTTTATTGATTTCCTCCGCAACTGTAAGGCTATCAAGGGAGTGGATAAGCTCTACTTTTCCCAGCAGGTACTTTACCTTGTTTCTCTGAAGTCTTCCTATAAAGTGCCATTTAACCTTGCTGCCAAGGGTTTTCTCTATGACTTCGTATTTGTTTCTAAATTCCTGTGCATAGTTTTCCCCAAATGTGTCTATCCCGCATCGTACTGCTTCTGTTATCTTCTCTATGCTAACTCCCTTTGTGACAGCAATCAATCTTACCTCTTTGGGATCTCTTCCTGAGTTTAGTGCTGCTTTCTGTATTCTCTCGCGTACGATTCTTATGTTATCAGCAATGCTCATCTTGGCAGCTAAACAGTTTTAGGACTCCCAGCTTGGTAAGAACATCAATGAGTTGTGATAGGGGAAGTCCAACTATATTTGTGTAAGAGCCATGTATCTCTTCTATCATAAAAGCTCCTATTCCCTGAATCCCATAGGCACCGGCCTTATCCATGGGCTCTCCTGTTTTAATGTAACCTTCTATCTCCCAGGGTTCAAGCCTTTTTATTCTAACCTTACTCTCTACAATCTGTTTATGTAGTATCTCTGCTTTTGACCTTACAATGCAAAACGCTGTAATTACCGTATGTTCCCTTCCTGAAAGCTTGTTAAGGATAACCCTTGCTTCTTCTTTGTCTTCGGGCTTACCCAGTATTTCATCATCCACTGTAACCGTTGTATCTGCTCCAATTACAATCCAGTTGCCAGATAGGCTTCTGGATACAGAAAGGGCTTTTTCTGTTGAAATGCGAAGGACATAACTATAAGGGGATTCATCGGGAAAAGGGGTTTCATCTATCTGTGGTGGTATAACCCTGAAATCTATTCCCAGTTTCTCAAGGAGTTCCCTTCTTCTCGGTGAGGAAGATGCAAGTACTATACCATCCATAAACACTTATCGTGTGTAATTCTCTGCCTTAATTGAGTTCTTTGCAGATTGGAGTGTATTCCATAGAAGCATTGCTATAGTCATGGGACCAACTCCACCTGGAACGGGTGTGATGTAGGAAGCCTTTCTGGAGACGTTTTCAAAATCCACATCTCCTACGAGTTTTCCATCAGGCAACCTGTTAATTCCGACATCTATTACCACCACATTTTCCTTTACCATATCCTCTTTGATAAATCTTTCTCTTCCTATTGCAGCTACAAGTATATCTGCCCTGCGGGTAACCTCTTTTAGCTCTCTTGTCCTTGAGTGACATACGGTAACCGTTGCATGACGATGCAGGAGAAGGATCGCAGCGGGTTTTCCAACAATGTTGCTTCTTCCTACCACCACGGCTTCTTTACCCTGTATTTCAATACCGTAGTGCTCAAGAAGCCTTATTATCCCGTGGGGAGTACAGGGGATAAACCTGGGGTTTCCCTCTACCAAAAGGCCAACGTTTTCCGGATGAAAACCGTCTATATCTTTTAAAGGGGATACAGCTCTTAGTATCCTCGTTTCGTTTATGTGTTCTGGTAGTGGGAGCTGAACGAGTATTCCATGTATCTTATTATCCCTGTTTAGCCTTTCTATAAGAGAGAGTAACTCACTTTCAGGGGTTTCCTCAGGAAGCCTGTATTCCTCTGAGTATATGTGAACCTCTTCACAAGCTCTTCTTTTGTTTCTTACGTATATCTGAGAAGCAGGGTTGTTTCCAACAAGTACAGCAGCAAGCCCGGGTACTATTCCTGTCTCCTCTTTTAGTTTTTTAACTTCCTGCGCAACCTCTTTTTTTACTTCCTCGGCTACTTTTTTCCCATCTATTATATTTGCCATTGTTCTCCTTCCTTATTGTTTTTCAAGGATCCAGAAATGGTTTAAAGGACCATATCCACTGCCTAGGTTAAAAGAGGTTCTTATTGCTTCTGTAACATATGTCTTTGCTTCCTTAATGGCTTCAACTACATCAAACCCCTTTGCAAGTGCTGCGCATATAGCAGCAGAGTAGGTGCAACCGGTACCATGCGTGTTTTTGGTCTCTATTCTTGGGGCTTTAAACTCATAGAATTCTTTCCCATCATATAGTATGTCTATTGCCTCTTCTGAGCCTCTAAGATGCCCACCTTTAACAAGCACATACCTCGGACCCAGGGATTTTATCCTCCGGGCTGCTTCTTTCATATCTTCAACGGTGTTTATCTCCAGTTCCGAAAGTGCCGTTGCCTCAGGCAGATTGGGTGTGACTATAAATGCCAGGGGAAGAAGCCTTTGTTTTAGGGCCTTCTCTGCTTCGCTTTTAAGGAGTGGAGCACCACTTTTTGACCTCATAACCGGATCCACTACCAGCTTGTTGATACCGTATTCCTCGATTTTCTCGGTTACAGCAAGTATTATCTCCTCGTTTGATAGCATTCCGGTTTTTGCAGCATCAACCCCGATATCCTTTACCACTGCATCGATTTGGAGTTTCACAAAATCTGCAGGAATGTCTTTTATACCAAGTACGGATTGGGTATTTTGCGCCGTTAGTGAGGTTATTACTGACATGCCAAAAACCCCAAGGGCTGTAAAAGTTTTTAGATCCGCTTGGACTCCTGCACCTCCTCCTGAATCAGAGCCAGCAATTGTAAGTGCTCGTGGAACTTCTTTTTTCATTGACCTTTATTTTACAGTATCTGGGTTAGTTTACAAATAAAGTCAGATCAGGGATAGAGACCTCGCAGCTTTTTTGCCTCCGCTACCTGCTTTATTCCAAGCATGAGAGCTGCCATGCGTAGGGAAACGGCTTTATCTTTTGAACACTTTAGAACTTTTTGAAACATAAGCTGCATGCGCTTCTTTAGTTCCGCAAATACCATTTCCTTTGACCAGTAGTATTCCTGTAATCCCTGCACCCATTCAAAGTAGGAGACTATAAGACCTCCTGCATTTGCCAGTATATCGGGAATTACGGTTATGCCTCTTTCTTCCAAGATGTCATCTGCCTCTGTTGTTGTAGGCCCGTTTGCGGCTTCCACTACCAATCTGCAGTTGAGTTTAGGAGCGTTCTCTTTTGTGATCACCCTTCCTACTGCTGCTGGAATAAGAATGTCACACTCAAGGGTAAGAAGCTCCTCGTTTGTTATTTTTTCAGCCTCTTTGAACTCTTGTATACGCCTCCTGTTCTGTACAAGCTCTATAAGCTGTGGTACCGGAAGCCCCTTTGGATTGTATATGCCACCGTACACATCACTTACAGCTACTATAATACAACCCATCTCTGAGAGTTTTATGGCTGTATGGGTTCCTACATTGCCAAACCCCTGAATGGCTACCCTGAGTCCCTCGGGTGACTTCTCAAATATGTGCTTTAGAGCATCTTCTACCACATAGGCTACACCAAAACCAGTGGCTTCTTCTCTTCCCAGCGAACCTCCTATTAGAACTGGTTTGCCGGTAACAACTGCTGGGGTTGTATACCCCTCGGTCATGCTGTATGTATCCATCATCCAGGCCATTATCTGGGGATTTGTTCCCATATCGGGGGCCGGGATATCTTTGTTTGGTCCTATTATTGGAAGTATTTCAGCTGTGTAGCGCCTCGTTAGGCGTTCAAGTTCAGGTAGTGAGAGTTCCATTGGGTTAACAGAAACCCCACCCTTTGCTCCTCCAAACGGTAGCTCTGCAAGTCCGCACTTCCAGCTCATGCTCATTGCCAGGGCAGCTACTTCCCCCATATCCAGGTCAGGATGGTACCTAACACCGCCCTTACACGGACCCAGGGTAAGGTTGTGTTGTACCCTGTAGCCGGTAAAAACTCTAATCTCCCCGTTATCCATTCTTACCGGGCAGCTTACAATCAGGGTTCTTTGAGGAAGTCTTAATCTCTCCTTTATCCAGTCTTCAACGGCCAGTTTATCACAGGCTCTTTCGAATTGAGCAATAGCGTTATCAAAGGCAGGGGATTTAAAAAGCTCTTGCATCTTTATATGTTGCTAGTTAGTCTAGCATATTGAAATGGGTAACAAAAGGCGTTTTTACTTTTTCTTTTGACTGTATATAATAAAGGCATTTCCAGGTCATGATAAAGCATTTTGAGCCATACATTGAGTTTCGTCCCTATGGTGCAAAGGTTTCCCTTAGGACCCCTGAGGGTAGGGAGGTATTTATCGAGATAGGTGCTGGCTCTTCATTTGGTCTTGAACACAGAACGACAAGGTTGTGTATAAGGGGTATTGAAGAGGTATTTATGGAAAGAAGGATAAGAACTGTTTTGGATCTAGGGTGTGGTAGTGGTATCTTGAGTATCTCTGCTGCAGCTATGGGTGCTGAAAAGATTGTTGCAATTGATATTGACAGGGTTGCTGTGGAGGAAGCAAGAAGAAACGTTGAGTTAAACAACATGAGTTCAAGGATTCAGGTTATTTGCGGATCCATCTATGATATAGAGGAGAGGTTTGAGCTTGTTGTAGCTAATATAGCAACAGATGACCTTTTGTTTATGTCTGAAAGGATTAAAGGTAGTGTTGAACCCGGTGGTGTTTTACTGGTTTCAGGAATCTCTGATTTAAATAAGAAAAAGGCAGTATCAAGGTTTAATGATATGGGATTTAGACTAAGCAGGAGCTTTGAGGAGGAAGGGTGGGTTGCTATATGGTTTGATTATCTGTAGCTTGGATTAAATATACTGATTCAATTATGAAGGTCCCTATCGGTATCCTAACTTTTCTTCTTTTCCTAACGAATGTGACATTAAGGTGTTTCTCCCATGAATTGGAAAAAGATAGAGTCTTTAAGGACAGTGGTTTTTCTGCTACCGCTTCTGACCTCTTTCTTCTTGGAACTGTTATAGCACAGCGGGGTTCAAGGGCTATTTTAAAGAACATAGCCACGGGGGAGATAAAGAGTTACGGTGAGGGAGAGCGGGTAGATCTTCTCTATCCAGATGAGGTTAGGATTGTAAAGGTTTTAGATTGTCTGGTACTTATTGAGCTTGGAGATACGTATAGAATCCTTGACTGTAAGGATACCTCCGTTTCAGTTAAAAGGGATGGATTACCCACCCCGCTTTCAAGGTATAAACTGGTTGATTTAGATAATGACTCAGAGGGAAATGAGGCTGGTAACCATTATGAGGAGTCCATACTTAGAGCGGGTAAAAGATACGGAGTAGATCCAGACCTTATTAAGGCTATTATAAAGGTGGAGTCCAATTTCAATCCGGAAGCTGTCTCAGCCAAAAGTGCTATTGGGATGATGCAACTTATGCCAGAGACTGCAAGGGAGTATGGGGTAAGCAACCCTTTTGACCCGGAAGAGAACATAGAAGGAGGTGTTAGGTTCTTAAGGGATCTTATAGGGTATTTCAATGGGGATTTAATGCTGGTTTTAGCAGCCTATAACGCAGGTAAAGGGGCTGTTATAAAATACGGTTTTGATGTTCCACCTTATAGGGAAACTGTAGAATACGTTAGAAAAGTACTTTACCATTATGCTCGTATCAGAGATGAAGGGAAATAAACCAGGTGATATCTGTAGCCTGTAGGAGAGGAGATGAGTGGGTTAAGGAGATTCAATGAGTTAAGACCCCCTGAAAGGATTCTTATGGGCCCTGGCCCTAGCAATATTAACTACAGGGTTTATAAGGCTATGTCTACTCCTATTTTAGGCCATCTGGATCCGGATTTTATGTCTGTAATGGATGAGATCTGTGAGATGTTAAGGCTGGTGTTTAAAACCAGAAATAGGCTTACTATTCCAATATCGGGCACTGGAAGTTCGGGAATGGAGACTGCCTTTGTAAACCTAATAGAACCTGAAGATAAGGTAATTATAGGGGTAAATGGTTTGTTTGGTGAGAGGATGGTAGATGTTGCTTTAAGGTGTGGTGCAAGGGTTTTTAGGATCGATGAGGAGTGGGGAAAGATAATAGATCCGGGGCGTGTGGTGGATACGTTGGTAAAACACCCCGATACCAAGATCTTTGCAATTGTTCATGCGGAAACATCTACAGGAGCCAAACAACCTCTGGAGGAGATAGGGGCTTTCTTAAGGGATAAAGACACCCTCTTTGTTGTTGATGCTGTAACCTCACTTGGGGGATGTGAACTTAAGGTCGATGAGTGGGGGATAGATGTATGTTATAGTGGAACGCAAAAGTGCCTGAGTGTGCCACCTGGGCTTTCACCCATTACTTTGAGTGAAAAGGCTCTTTATATCCTGCACTCAAAAAGAAGTAGGGTACAGAGTTGGTATCTTGATCTAACGTTGATTGAGAGGTATTGGGGAGAGGAGCGTTTCTATCATCATACGGCTCCAGTTTCCATGCTTTTTGCCTTGCATGAGGGTCTTCGTATTGTTCTTGAAGAGGGAATGGAGAGAAGAATAGAGCGCCATCAAACTGTAGGGGACTACCTAAAAACTAGATTGCAGGAACTTGGTTGGGAACTTTTTGCTCAGGAAGGCTATAGGCTACCAATGCTTACCTCCGTGGTTCTTCCAAATGGAGTGGACGATGCTAAATTAAGGACAAGGCTATTGCGTGACTATGGTATCGAAATAGGTGGAGGACTTGGAAAAACAAAGGGCAGGATATGGAGAATAGGGCTTATGGGGGAGACATGTAAACGCCAAAACGTTGAGCTGTTTCTTCTGGCTTTAAAGGAATTAATCGGGTAGCTTTACCCCTTTTTAAGTGGTTACCTCTCTTAAGGCTAGGCAGCTTGGTGTGGATAAGAAAAAAAGAAAGTTGGCTTGTGTTAACCCTATCTGTGGAAATTGATTTCGGTATATGAGATAATATCAAAGGGGAAGGGGTAAGAGGATGGGAAAAATATTTTTTGGGTTTATCTTTCTTTTTGCACTCCTAACCTATCCAGCACAGGCCAGGGGATTTCAAAGAGCGGGTTTTGGTAAGGGTTTTGGCAGCAGGGTAAGTGGAACTAAGCTACGTTTACCCTCTAACTTTGTTTCCTCCGGTGGTAGGGTTAAAGTTGATAGCGGACTGAGTGGTAGCAGAAATAGCGTTAGGGGTATATATATAAGAAGAGAGCAATTTCCAACACGTAATAGAGGTAATTTTGGTTTCCATGCCATGCCAGGTGGTGTTTTAAGAGGTAAAGGCGCTTTATCTTTTCCTAATACGGTTACCTTTCATCAGGTAAGAAAGAGGGCTAACTACGGTATTGAGGGTAGGATGAAGCTTAGCCGTGGTTTGGGTAGAGACTTTAATTCAGAAAGGGGTTCTATAACCTCAAGGAAGCATTCTGAAATCAAAACAGTTGGTATTTTAAAGGAAGGAATCTATCGTGGCCATACTAAAGAGCACTCTTCACCTTTTATCAAAAAAAGGATTTTTCACTGGGTTGATAAAAGGGATGTTTTGCACTTTAGTAATAACCCCGCTTCAGTGTATGACACTTCGGGAGATAAAAAGATATCGGGAGGTTATGGGAAGAAGGCGGATTCGGAACTTAACAAGGGGGCTTCAAGAGTCTTTATCAATGTGGCTGATAGAGCAAAGGAACATCCAGGAATGACAAGAAGAGTAAGTTCTTTGGATTTTAGCAAACCGATTAGCCAAACTAGTGGTGTTAAGGTTAGCGAAGTGGCTGTGTTTGATTTTTCTTTTTTCCTTTTTAATCCGTTTTTCCTAAATAATTTTTCTCTGTGTTTTCAGGGATTTGTTTTTTGCCCTGTTGCTGTGTCTCCGTTGTTTGCTTTTAGACCCCTTATTCCATCTCCTTTTTTTGCTTTTCGTCCCCTTATTCCTTTTCCTGTTTTTAGTCAGTTTTTTGTTTTAAGGCCTCTTTTCCTGTCTTTTGTTTTTAATCCACTACCCTTTGATCCGGTTTTCATAGTCTTTCTGTCTCCTTTTGTTATCTGGTAAGGCCGGTTGCTTAGCACATCTTATCTTAGGTGCATTTTAGCTTCTACTCTCTTTGCTTCTTGGAACAGGAATATACTCAACGGAGGGTTGCCTTCTTACCGGCTGTGGATAAAGGCTCATCAGCTCCATAAACTCTTCTGGCATATCTGAATTAACGTGTAGACCCAGCTCCTTTGCCTTCTCAAACGTTATTGGGTAATCGTGAGTCCATATGCCCTGAGAGAGGGTCTTTGCAAGCTCATCCACCTTGTTCTCAGGGTATCTATCCTGTAGCAATTCTTTAAGGCTCTCATAGAGTTGCTCCATGGCCTTTTTGGCTATATCAGCAAGAACCAGTGTTTTATCTTCCACCTTATCAACTGGTTTTTTGTTTACCACACTTATAATGGATGCTGCCGGGTATTCTCCTAGTTGAGGGTCAACCGGTCCAAGTACGGCATGTGGACTCATAACTATTTCATCTGCAGCAAGTGCAATTAGTGTGCCTCCGGACATGGCATAGTGGGGAACAAAAACTGTTACCTTTCCCCTGTGTTTCCTTACAGCACGTGCTATTTGCAGGGATGCAAGAACAAGACCACCAGGGGTATGCAGTACAAGGTCTATTGGTATTTCTGGGTCTGTCATGTTGATAGCACGTATTACCTCTTCTGAGTCGTTTATATCTATGTATCGAAATATGGGAAATCCAAGGATTCCCATAGTTTCTTGTCTGTGAACCAGAAGTATAACCCGTGACTTCCTTTTACGCTCTATTCTTGAGATTAGCCTCTGTCTGGTTATATCTAGCAGCCTTTTTTGAACTATAGGTTGAAGAGAAACTATTATGAAAAATAACCAGAAGATATCAAATATACTTGGCATTTTTGTTACCCTTTTTGTTAAGTTTGGTTAGAGCTGTTTGCATGTTTTTGGGTAGTAAATAAAATACAGCGGATTCCTGTAAAAAACAACACTTAAGGATTTTGCATGCTTTTGGAGATTTTGATTATATTTATCTGGAAATGATATCTTTTTCCTTAAGGAAATCCTTAATCGTATCGTTTGGGTTGCATGTTATACTTATCCTGGTGCTTGCTTTTATCTTTAAAACAGATAAATCCCACAGGGCTGGTTCAATCATAAGGTTTGGAGTATTTGAGGTGGTAGGTAAATACGGAGAACCTAAAGATAAGGATAACCCCTTGTTATCTGTGAAGAGTGCAGTTAAAGATGTAGGGCCTAAAAGGAGGAACTTGAAGCAGGACGCTAACCTCCATGAGGAGGTCAGGAGGGAAGAAAAGAAGGAAAGAACAACCGGAGAAAAAGACACAGTGGAAGGGGTTAAAATTTCTACCGCAGGAAATGGTAAGGAAATCTCCGGCAAAAGGGGTGGATCTGTTTCGAAAGACAGTACAGGAACCAGGCAGGGTGAGCCATCCAACAGTTTGGGAATAGCTTCTTTAAGCAATTATGAGCTTGCTTACCCTGACTATAAGGTAAACCCAAAACCACACTATCCATATGTAGCAAGAAGGAGGGGTTATGAGGGCATTGTAGTTCTTAAGGTGCTGGTTATGGAGGATGGAAGGGTTGGGGAAATTAGAATTGAGGAATCTTCGGGTTTTGAGATACTTGATGAGGCTGCGATTAAGAGTGTAAGAAAATGGGTTTTTTCCCCCGCAAAAAGAAATGGGATACCGGTTTCAAGTTGGGTAAAGATCCCTATAAGGTTTGAGTTGAATGAAGCCGGGTAGTTTCTCCGGGGACAATTATGCTTTTAAGTAGGCTTTTACTTTCAAAGAAGGTACTTTTTGTTTTCTTAATTGTTGTTATCTTTTCTTTGTTTCTTACGAGGTTTTCCCTTATAGGGGTACTAGGTTTTGAGTTTTCTGCAGTTGTTTCAGTGGTACTCTCTTTTGCTTCAGCTCTTATATCTTCTGATTTTGTAAACCTTGATCTCGAGAAGAGATTTGTAACGAGAAGAAGGTTTTCAGACCTTATTGCTTTTATCTTCTTTGTGAATCTTTTTATGGCTTTCTTCCCTTTCCTTATAGGTTTTCTGAGTTCTTTAATAAGTAAAGATTGTTACATAAAGGAAGGGGTGCTATTTTACCTGCTTATACCGGTTGTTACCGTTTTTTTCTCCACATCTATCGGGCTGGTTGCGGGTGCTTTTTTCCCTAAAAGAGGTTTCCTAATAAGTACGGTTGTAATAACCGCACTTATACTCGCTTCCCTCTGGCGTCTCTACAGTGGTCCATCCTTTTTTTCCTACAATCCGATATTTGGTTTTTTCCCGGGACCCATTTATGATGAGGCAATCCCGATAACCCATACGCTTGTTGTGTACAGGATAACTGTGCTCTTATGGGGTGTGTTGTTGTTAAGTGTGTTAAGGGTGGTGCGGGGTTTTAGGTATGGTATGCTCAGTTTTTTTGATATAATCGCACTTGTTGTTCTTGCCTTTGGTCTTTATATATCACACTTAAAGAAAGAGGAGCTTGGAATAGCATATACCAGAAGCTATATAACGGGAAACGTACTTACCGGATCGATTGAGACGAAACACTTTATTATTTACTACGCTCCTGGTACCAGTGATGCCAAGCGCATAGAGCTTATAGCAGATGATCACGAGTGGAGATATCATCAACTACAGGAGTTTTTAGGTGTTGGTTTTAAGGGAAAGATACGCTCCTATATATACCCGAGTGTGGAGATAAGGAAAAAAATGGTTGGAGCAGCAAACACAACCGTTTCAAACCCCATACACAAGGAGATTCACCTGGTCTACAGTTCCTTTCCTCATCCTCTGCTTAAGCACGAGCTGGCACACGTTATGGCTTCTGAGTTTGGGATTAAAGGTCTTGGAATAAGTCCCAAGGTGGGCCTTATTGAGGGGCTGGCTGTAGCAGCTGACTGGAGTAGCGATTTATTTACACCACACCAGTGGTCTAAGGTGTTAATACAGGGAGAAGATGAGGCTTCTATAAGGAGAATGTTAGGAGTTGGTTTTTGGTATGCTCCACCCAGAAAAAGCTATACCCTTATGGGCTCTTTTTGCAGGTACCTAATTGATACATATGGTATTGAGAGGTTTAAGGAACTCTATAGAACTGGAAGATTCAATGTTTATGAAAAAACTCTAGAGGAGTTAATATCGGAGTGGAGGAGGTTTTTAGAACATATAGAGGTTCCTTCAGAAATTTGGCCTCTTGCGGAGTATAAGTTCGGTGGGTTAAGTCTGTTTCAAAGGGATAGGTGCCCAAGGAAGGTTTCATCTTTAAAGGAAGAGGGCATCAAGGCTTTTAAAGACGGTGATCTCTACAGGGCAAAGGTAGCGTTTCAAAATGTTTTAAGTCTAGAAGAAGGTGATCCTGAAACTGTTATAAACCTTGCCTATGTCTACTACTTCTCTGGTGATTATATGGAGGTTGTAAGGTTTGTTAAGAGGAGGGCTGGTTCTCTTAAAGAGGTGGAGAGAAACATACTTGAGAACATAAGGGGTAACGCACTCTGGCAGATGGGAAGAGGTAAGGAAGCAAGAGTGGTTTTTGAGTATCTTCTTCAGAGAACCATACCGCCAGAGATAAAAAGGGAGATAGAGATCAAGCTCTCAGCTATGTCTTTGGGAGGAGATATAGAGGATAGGATACGGCAATACTTTGGTAGCCGGGAAAAAATCATTCAGTTTGCTTCTCTTGAGGAGGTTATAAGGTACTTTCCCGATTATGCTCCTGCCTACCATTTACTCGGAAAGATGTTTTTCAATGAGGGGTACTACAAAAGGGCTTCCCTTGCTCTTTTAGATTCTGAATCTATAGGGCTTCCTTCAAAGGATCTGGAGATGGAAAACCTCCGAATCCTTGGGGTTTCTCTCTTTGCAGTTGGTGATTATAACGGGGCAATTAAGAGGTTTGAACAGATTCTTGATATGGGCACTGAGTCTTCCTTAAAGGATTATGCACTTGATTTTATAGAAAGGTGTATTTGGGTAAGGGATAGAGAGTTGAAGTAATAAGCTCATTCGATATAATCATAGGAAGATGAAAAAGTATAAGATAGCGTTTTGGGTTTCTTTTGTTGTTGTGATTGCGGATCAGCTATCAAAGTGGTTTGTTAGGTCAAGTCTTGAGCTTTTTGAAAGGGTTTCTGTATTACCTTTCCTTGATATAACCCATTTAAGGAATAGAGGAGCAGCTTTTGGGATACTTAATGAGCTTCCCGAAAATATAAGGTTGCCTTTCTTTGCTATCGTTTTTGTTCTGGCTATTGTGGTTATTCTGCTCTTTTTGAGAAAGGCTTATGAGAGAGATACCCTGCTTGTTTTTTCCTTATCTCTGATTCTAGGAGGAGCCGTTGGCAATTCTATTGATAGGTTTAGGCTGGGATACGTAACCGATTTTATAGACTTTCACTGGTTTGGACATCCTGACTACCACTGGCCTCCCTTTAACATCGCAGATTCCGCAATAACAGTTGGTGTAGTGCTTATTCTTTTCGATGCTTTCTTCACAAGAAGGGGTGGATAGGGATGTTTACAGGGATAGTTGAGGATGTTGGAGAAATTAAGAATATAGTATCTAAAGAAAAAGAGGTTCTCTTTACTATAAAGACCGGAAGCATAGATGTTAAAGAGGTTAGTTTGGGAGAAAGTATAGCCGTAAATGGGACCTGTCTTACGGTAATTGCTAAGGGAGATGATAGTTTTACGGTGGAAGCCTCTTATGAGACGCTTAGAAGAACAAACCTCTCCTCTCTTGGGGTTGGTAGCAAGGTGAATCTTGAGCGCTCCCTTAAGGTGGGTGGCAGACTTGGAGGGCATATAGTAAGTGGTCATATTGATGGGGTAGGAAGGGTTGAATCCCTAAAAAGGGAAGGAGAGTCCTTAGAGGTCTGGTTTGAGGTACCAAAGGAGCTTTCCAAGTACATAGTTGAAAAGGGTTCCATAGCTGTGGATGGCGTGAGTCTAACCATTAATCAGGTAAAAGGCAGTAGATTCTCCGTGGTTATTATACCTTACACCCAGAGGGCTACGACTTTTTCGGGTTTAAAACCAGGGGATCTGGTAAATATTGAGTGCGATATACTGGCAAAATACGTTGAGAAACTTATAGGAGAGGGAAAAGACAGGAAAGAAAGCTTAGAAGAACTCATTAAGAAGTTTTAAGAACCCAGTTTATGTGGCTATCTAGAAAGCCCGGGGCTATTTTCCTTATAGGTTTTATGGGAGCCGGTAAGACAACGGTTGGTAGGATACTTGCAAGGGAAATTGGAGCTGGGTTTGTTGATCTGGATGAGGTTATTGAAAGAGAGTGTGGGGTAAGTATATCTGAGATATTTGCAAGATTTGGAGAGGACTACTTTAGGGATTTGGAAACAAGGTCTTTAGGTTCTGTGGATACGGATAAGGTTATGGTGATTGCAACGGGTGGTGGTGTGGTTTTAAGGGAAGAAAACTGGAGCATTATGAGGCAAAGAGGTGTTACAGTTTATCTTAGAGCATCTCCTGAGGTTCTTTATATGCGTGTTAGGAATAGCAGTTTTCGCCCTCTTCTTAATGTCAAAAACCCAAAAGAGAGGCTATTTGAGCTTCTCTCTCAGAGAGCCAGCCTGTATGAGAGGGCAGATTTAATAATCGATACCGATAGCATCTCCCCATACGATGTGGCAGAGGAGATTATACGGAGGCTTTCTTTAAGGGGGTAGAAGCCTTTACTCAAAGCTTACACTTGGATAGTACTTTAATCTGTAGTTTGCTTCAAATGCATTGAAAAGATCCAGGTAGTTTTCAAGATATCTGGTCATTAGAAACCGTTTCCTTACAGTCTCTCTTGCGTTTTGACCCATCCAGTCCCTAAGCTTTTTGTCTTTTATTAGCTGCACTATTCTCTGAGCAGCTTCTTCAACGGAAGATACCAAAAACCCGTTTACCCCATCTTGGATCTGGTATCTAATGCCCCCTACGTTGCCCCCAATAACCGGTGTTCCCTTCCACATGGCCTCTGCTACTGTAAGACCGAACCCTTCCCGGATGGATTTTTGAAGGACAACGGTTGCGCGACGTTGTAGGGCGTTTACCAGAGCGGTGTCTTGACGGCAAAGTATTATTATGCGCTCTTCCCTGTGACTTAGAAGCGATTGGTAAATTTCCTCTCCTTCGGGGTCATCTGTGGCTACGTTTCCAAGAAGTACGAGGGTACAATCCACTTCTTTTCTGGCTATCTTAAAAGCCCTTATAACCCCCTCGGGGTCCTTCCATCTGTCGAATCTGGATACCTGGACCACAAGTGGGAGATCCGTGGGGATATTGTAGCGGGCAAGACGGTTGTTTATCTCTTCTTCACTAAGCTCCCGATTCTTTATGGAAAATGGGTCTATAGCGGGCATAAAAAATAGCTGAGGGGGAGATATCTTCTGTTCGTATTCCTTTATACTGAATACCACAGCATCGTATTTTTCAACGAATTGAAGTAGATAGCTCCACAGCTCTTTGTTCGGTGTGGAAAGGTCAATATGACACCTCCATATCCAGGGTGACTTCTTCTTATAGAAATTTATCATTGGAAGGGGTTGGGGGTCATGTATGATCACTATATCGTGATCCAGGTGGTTTCTTATTGCGTTTTCGTGTACAACCTCTTCGTATATCTGTATTTTAAGCTCAGTAAGGTTTATATCAGCACCCTGAAGGGCGTTGTGCATTTTCTTTGTTATGCTAAAGAAATCGGGACAGCCATGAATTACCCTCCACTCCGTTTTTATCCCAAGGTTGTTCATAAGAAGCGTAAGTGATGAGAGAAGCTCAGCAACGCCACCTCCATAGTAGGTAGAGTTTATGTTAACAACACTTAAATCGGTTAGCGTTTTTGCTTTCTGTTTTATTCGTTCTATTACCTGAGGTCCAACAAACCTTTCGTAGTCTTCTACCGATATCCTATAATGGTCAATCATCTCTTTTGTGTTTTTTATTGTCTGATTTTAAACATACTACGCTCTTACTGCTTTAGAGAAATAGTTTAGAAACTCCTCAGGACTCATATTTGCGGTGCTTGCAAGCCTTTTTAGCTGCTCTGGGTTCTCAAGATCCTCTTTCTTTAGCTTTATCATGTACTTCTCGGCCACTTCATAGGCTTCTGTTTTTATGTCAACGTAGCGTATCCTTGTGGTTCCGGTTTCAGGGTGGAGAACCTCATCGAAGAATATGGGAACCATTTTCCCGGTTTGAATGCTTATCATTGCTCCGGTTCCTCCCTCGAGTAGGAACTTAACAGCGCAGTAACCAAGGTCTCTTGTGTACTTTGCATCAAAGGGGATGGGTGGTGCAGACCTAAGTTCATAACCTATCCTTTTATTAACTATCCTTACATTTATCCCTTTCTCCAGGAGCCTTCTTCTTGTCTCGTGTTTAAGAACCCTTCCAAGGTCTACCTCAGATAGCCTGAGCCTTCCAAACTCATCTCTTTCAAGATCTTTAATGTTTTCCAGCTCGTTTTCCTCAAGCTTTTCTGTGATTCCCTCAGCAAGTATTGCAACACCGTCTTCCCTTCCCATGCTTTTTCTTTTTATAATTGCCCCTTCAAGGATGGCTATAAGCTTATCAAGGGATACCTTTCCCCTGCCAAATTCCTCCGGAATAACGGTAAGCGTTGCCCCGGAAGCCTTCCCTATACCAAGCGCAAGATGGCCGGTTTTTCTTCCCATGGTGGTAACAAAATACCATCTGCTTGTTGTTCGAGCGTCTTCCATAAGGTACTGAACTATGCGTGTTCCCAGGTGCCTTGCTGTCTCAAACCCAAATGTCGGTATGTAGTGGGGAAGTGGAAGGTCGTTATCTATTGTTTTGGGAACATGGGCAACCTTTATCTGTCTTTTTGCTTCTGCCTCAACACGGCTTGCAAGGTACATTGTACCATCTCCGCCTATTGTTATAAGGTACCTTACTCCCAGCTCCTTCAGAACCCTTACCGTGTTTTTAAGACCGTTTGGAACAGAAAGGGGGCTCTCTCTTGATATCCCTATTATTGAGCCTCCAGTAAGGTGGATGCGTGAGGTATCCTCAATGGTTAATCTACGAATGTGGGTTTTATCACCCCGGGATATCCATTTAAAACCATCGAGTATCCCTATTACCGTTTTCCCACGGTTAATTGCCTCAATCGTTGCTGCACTTATTACCCCATTTATGCCGGGTGCGGGTCCTCCCCCTACAAGTATGGCAAGAACATCTGATGAGTTCTTTTTAGTCCTGTCGTTCTCTATCATGTCTTAAGAATTATGATGCAATATTAATTTTCCGGATACAAGCCCCTATCTAAACCACCTTGCCCTATAATAGTATCTTCTTTTCTGAAAGAACCTTGCAAGTGCTAGCCCGGAAACAAATCCTCCTATATGTGCCCAGAAAGCTATTCCACCTGTGTTTTGAGCTACCGCAAGAGAGGCAATTCCGCTAAAAAACTGAATTATAAACCATATGAAGAGGAAAACTACTGCTGGTATTTCAACTAGCTGTATGAAGAAGAATATGGGAACCAGTGTAAGTATCCTTGATGTCGGAAAAAAAAGCATATATGCCCCTAGCACGCCTGATATCGCCCCGCTTGCTCCAACCATTGGAACGGTTGAGTATATGTTTGTAAGTATCTGGGTAAAGGCCGCTGCAATGCCTGAGAGCAGGTAAAACAACAGGTATCTAAAGTGACCCATTCTATCTTCTACATTGTCCCCAAATACGTATAGGAAAAGCATGTTACCTATAAGATGAAACCATCCGCCGTGAAGAAACATAGATGTGAAGAAGGGATAGATGCGTTCGAATGTGGTTATATCTGAGGAAAAGATTAAATAGGCTGGAATAAGACCGTACTTGTTGATAAATAGGTGGATTTGGTTTCCAAGAGATACTTCATAAAAAAAAATCAGGATGTTTAGTATGATAATCGCTACATTAACAAAGGGAAAACTGCTTGATGGAATGGTATCTCGTAATGGAATCATTACCCAACCCATTATACATAATCGGGAATTTGACTTCAAAGTCCCTGACTGTGGTTACTTGCAATTGGTTATTTTAGTACTTAAAATGAGGTTCATAAGTTATAATGTTTCAAAAACTAAGAACCGACCTTGTAAAGAAGCTCTCATCCATAAAGGTTTTGCTTGTAAACGCCGATATGATACCTGCGGATGGAGAGGAATCTTTTAGTGACAGGGAATCCGGAGACTTTGGTGGGATTAGAGAGTTAGAGAAACTGGGGGTTAAAAGCATTGCGTTTTTTACAACCACGAAAAACGCGGTTATTGATGCTGTTTTTAGACTTGGTATAGATTTAATTGTTCAGGTTGTTTCTACAAAGGCTGCTTTTTACTCTAAACTCAAATCAAAACATAGGGTAGATGATAAGGAGGTTGCCTTCATAGGAGGTACTCTCTCAGACATTCCAATAATTGAGAAGGCAGGTTTTTCTGTTGCTTTCCCTGATGCTCCTCTTGAAGTAAAAGCCAAATCTTACTATGTTGCTTATGGAATGGGCAGAGAAGCCATAAAGGAGGTGGTGGGTCTTATTATAAAGGCAAGGAGCTCTGGCGGCTAGCTTCAGGATACAATCTACTTATACGTTAAAATTGGATTGATCATGGATACGGTTGCCCTTACCAGATCAATAAAAGAGAAGGCATTGGAGATCGGTTTTGATTTGGTTGGAATTTCCCCTGTAGGGCCGTTTCCTGAAAGCCAGTTCTTTAAAGAGTGGCTTTCAAAGGGTTTTAACGGTGAGATGAAATACATGGAGAGAAACTCAGAGCGAAGAGAGGATCTAAGAAGGGTTTTTCCTGAGGCAAGGTCTGTTATATCATGTGGGTTAAACTACAATACCGAATACCCTTATTCGATTAATAGGGTTGATAAACAAAGAGGATGGATTTCTAGATATGCTTGGGGTGATGATTATCACGAGGTTATAAAAGATAGGCTTTCAAAGCTTTTAGGCTTTATACGGGAGGTTTCCCCGGTAGAGGTAAAAGCCCTTATCTATGTGGATACCGGGCCTGTTCTTGAGAGAGTTTACGGACGGTATGGGGGAATAGGGTGGATAGGGAAGAACACTTGCTTGATAAACCAGAAAATAGGCTCATGGATCTTTATAGGGGAGATAATAACGAACCTTGAGCTTAACTACGACAGTCCTGTTCCTGATAGGTGTGGAACGTGTAGGCGGTGTATAGATGCATGTCCAACAGGTGCACTTGTAAAGCCCTATGTCCTCGATTCAAGGTTATGTATATCCTATCTAACAATAGAGCTTAGAGGTAAGATACCCGTTGAGTTAAGGGAGAAAGTGGGTAACAACGTATTTGGCTGTGATATATGTCAGGATGTTTGCCCATGGAATAGAAGGGCAAAATTCAGCCGTGAAACATCTTTTCTGCCCAGAGAAGGGCTTTTGAATCCTGAGCTCTCATCCCTTTTAGAACTTGCAGAAGAGGATTTTAAAAAAGTGTTCAGGAAAAGTCCTGTTAAGAGGGCTAAAAGAGGAGGCTTTATAAGAAATGTATTGGTTGCGATGGGAAACTCTGGCAATAAAAGGTTTATTCCCCACGTTAAAAGGCTTTTAAAAGATGCTGATCCGCTGGTTAGAGCCCATGCTGTTTGGGCTCTGTGGAAGCTTGAGGGAAAGGATGCACTGGAAACCATTAAAGGGCTTTTGGCTAAAGAGCATGATCCAATGGTCAGGGAAGAGATTCTTAACGTAATGAATCAGGGCTTGTAGGGTGGGGTTTTTGTATTTAGTATTATTTACCCAAAAGTTAAAACAGGAGGTTTAAACTTAAGTTGATCAGAGAGAGGCTTCTTAATATTGGGCTTTTGTGGCTTCGTGTATTAATGGGTTTTGGTATATCACTGCTTCACGGGTATGGCAAGGTATTTGGTGGACGTATGGAGCAGTTTACAGAAGCCGTTGCAAAGATGGGGTTTCCGTTACCGGGCTTTTTTGCCTGGTCAGCTGCCCTATCTGAATTTGCTGGAGGCTTGCTTATAGCCCTTGGTCTGGGAACCAGAATAGCTGCTTTTTTTGTATTTATTACAATGAGTGTGGCTGCATTTGTTCGCCATGCAGATGACCCAATAAATGTAAAGGAGCTCTCACTTGCTTATTGGACTGTATCAGCGGCTATTTTGCTTATGGGACCTGGCCGTTTCTCTATAGATAACTGGTTGACAAGGTTCTTTTGCAAAAGCAAACAATAATCATAGCGGTTATTCATCTAGAAATATCTTAAGCAGGTTATCTACCGGGATGGTTGGTAGCCTAGCGACCTGCATGTTCTCTTCAACGTGTTCTGTCCTGCTCATTCCTACAAGTGTGGTTGTTATCCCAGGAATTGAGCGGGCAAATTGAATAGCACGTTGTGCATCTGTGTTAAGCCCTCTTAGGTACTCGGTTATGAATTCTGGTAGATCTCTAGAGAGCCTTCCCTGAAGTAACGGAGAGCTTGTAATAACGGTTATTCCCAGGTCCTTTGCTGCTTCGAGTGGAGAAACCCACTTTCCTTTTACGAACTGATTTTTAAATAAAAAGGCCTCTGGCATTGCCAGGTTAAAGGGAAGTTGAATTACCTTAAAGTTGTGCTTATCTCCTGCAACCCTTTTTGCTATTCTAACTGCATCTTCTAAAGACAAGTATCCCTTAGAGCCTGGCTCTTCTCTGTATCCGCTCCAGGTAGCCATACCGTAGAGTTTTATCTTCCCTTCTGATACCTTTTTCTCAAAAAGTTCAAAGGTGCTTTCCATACGTCTTTTAAACTCTTTTGGTGATATCTCCTGTAGTTGTTCTTCAGGGTTATGAAGGTAGTAGATATCTATGCATTTTACCCTGAGGTTCTTAATGCTCTGTTCAAGTTGGTTCTCAATGTAGCTTGGTGCCATACAGTGAATTCCACCAACTATATCTTCAGGTTTTATAACCCCTGTTTTTATAAATGTTTTTGCTATGTATTCTCTAAAATCCCGTGGAGGTGTACTATCAAAAGGGATGTATCCACCTTTTGTAGCAACTATAACCTCATCCCTCTGGATCTTTCCTTCCTCAATGAGTTTGGAAAGAGCCATTCCAATGGCGCGTTCGCTTCTTTGACATCTGTAATTTATGGCTGTATCAAAAACATTACAGCCAAGTTCAACTGCGCGTATTAGGGACCTTTGGTAGTTTATATCGGTTGTATCATCGTAGTTGCCAAGGTATGAGCCAAATCCTATAGATGAAAACCAAAAGCCATTGGAGTTTCTAAAGTGACCCTGATCAACTACGCCTCTGTATCTTTCTTTGAAACGTGTAGTTCCCTCAGTGGTTGCATGTTGAATCAAAACTTACCTATCTCCTTAATGTCTGTAATTATAGACGCAGGAGCTCTTATAAACAACAAAAACCCTATATACAGTAGGCTAAAAGAACCTACCGTAACTCCTTAAGGTCCGGTTCAGATTCGTTTTCCGGGAAGAAAGATCCCGGAAAACGTTTAAATAAACTGCGTGGTTTTAAGATTTATCCTTCAGAGCTAACCTTTACTACCTTGCTTGCCTGAAGTCCCTTTGGACCCTCGATGACTTCAAACTCTACAATGTCTCCCTCTTTGAGGGTTTTAAATCCAGAGCTCTGGATAGCACTGTAGTGGACAAATATGTCCTTACCGTTTTCCTGCTCGATGAATCCGTAACCTTTGGACTCATTAAACCACTTTACTTTACCTCTACTCAAGTAAAAGCCTCCTTAAATTTAATACCCCTTAAATATCTCACGCTTTTTTTTATTTGTCAAATCCAATTTTTTACCCTGCTTGCTAAGTAAGCCTAGTATTGACTTTATTTTGACTTCTATATAGCCTAATCATTTAGTTGCAAAATAAGGAGGTGTATATAATGGCACAGGAGAGACCAGGAGCAGTTACAATGAGGGGAAACCCAGTAACTTTAATAGGTCCTGAGCTGAAGGTAGGGGATAAGGCTCCTAATTTTACAGTTTTTGAAGCAATAGGGTCACCTGTTACCCTGGACGATTTTAAAGGTAAGATTAAGGTATTTAATGTGATTGTATCGGTTGATACACCTGTATGTGATGCTCAAACAAAGCGCTTTAACCAAGAAGCAGCAGGGCTTCCGGGTGATGTGGAGATAATTACTGTAAGTATGGATCTTCCCTTTGCACTTAAGAGGTACTGTAGTGCTGCTGGAATAGATAGGGTAAAAACAGTGTCGGATTATCGCGATGCCTCCTTTGGACAGGCTTACGGTGTTTTAATAAAAGAGCATCGTCTTCTTGCCAGGGCCATATTTGTTGTGGACAGAGATGATACTATTCGACACGTAGAATATGTAAAGGAGATTACAGAACATCCAAACTATGATAAAGCTTTGGAGGTCTTAAAGGGACTTGTGTAGGTTCTTCTTTAAAAAAGACCCAAGGAGGGAGATAAAATGGGGCTTGGAGATATGTTATCAAGGTTATTTAAAAAAGAGGAAACCAGGGAGGAGGAAAAAAACAGAGAAGAGCAAACACAAAAAGTTGGAGATTCCAGGGAAGATGTTTCCCGCTCTACAGAGCCTGTTATGGCTTCCAGGCTGGAGAGCATAAACAAGTTTCAGACGCGTGATATTGAATCTTCTCCTCCTTCAAGCAATTTAGAGACAGAGGGGAAGGAACAGCCTTCTGAAAAAAAAGGAGAGGTCCAGGAGGTTACGGAGCAGAAGGTTTTAGAGGTGCTAAGTGAGGTCTATGATCCCGAGATCCCTATTGATATCGTAAATCTGGGTCTCATATACGGTATCGATATTAAGGACGGAAGGGTTCATGTTAGGATGACAATGACTGCTCCAGGGTGTCCTGCTTCAGCTCAGATTGCCGCAGAGGCAAAGATGCTTATAGAGGAGATACCGGGTGTAAAGGAAGCTGTAATAGAGATTGTATGGGATCCTCCATGGGACCCAAGTATGATGAGTGAAGAGGCCAAACAGAGCCTTGGCTATATATAAAGGGTTGCCAGCATGTTAAAAGTGGGTGATAGAGCACCGGATATCGAAGCTAAAACGTACGGTGGACAAAAAATAAGGCTTGGTGATTTTCTTGGGAAAAAGATAGTGGTTCTCTATTTCTATCCAAAGGACAATACCCCGGGTTGTACTAAAGAGGCCTGCTCAATGAGGGATAAGATGGAGGATTTTAAGAAACTAGGTATAGAGGTCTTGGGGGTAAGTGTCGATAGCGTAAGAAGCCATGAGAACTTTAGGGATAGATTCAATCTAAATTTTCCCTTACTTAGCGACACGGATAGAAAAATAGTAAGGGCATACGGGGTGGAAAGTGAATCTGGAACGGCAAAAAGGGTGACTTTTTTAATAGACAGGTCTGGGGTTATAAGGTACATCTGGCATAAGGTGGATACATCTCATCATGCAGATGAGGTTTTAGAGAAGGTAAGGGAGTTAGGATTGGTTTAGAGCCAAAGTTTTTCTACTTTGGAAGTTAGCCAGGAATGGTAATTGGGCTAGAGAGAATAAAGGGTGTGTTTATCACGGGTACCGACACGGGAGTGGGGAAAACCGTGGTTTCTGCTGCCCTTGCATGGACGTTAAAAAGCGCTGGGATTAGGGTTGCAGTTATGAAGCCGATTCAAACCGGAACGGAATCTATAGATTTTACAGACATTGAATTCGTTCAAAAGGTTTTGGGCTCCGGGTATGCGCTGGATAGAGTCTGTCCCTACCGTTTCTCTCTCCCTCTTGCTCCCCTGGTTGCTGCAAGCCTTGTTGGGGAAAAAGTAGATATAAACAGGATAAAATCTGCCTTCTATGAGCTTTCTAAGTCCTTTGATACGGTAATTGTAGAGGGAGCTGGTGGGTTGGTTGTTCCAATTACCGAGGATTATTTTATGTCTGATCTGGCTTTCGATTTGAATTTGCCAGTTATTGTGGTTACAAGACCTTCTCTTGGGACATTAAACCATACCTTTCTTACTGTGGAGTTTGCAAGGAGTAGGGGGCTTGATGTTCTTGGGGTGGTTATAAGTAATTTCCCTGCTGATCCCGGTCTTGCTGAAAGAACCAATCCTGAGATTATCCTTAAAATGACAGGAAAAGAGATCCTTGGTGTTCTTCCCCATGATCCCGATATATGTGTGGAGGAGGGAAGAATAGGCAGGATCAGGGAAACGGCTTGTTCCTCTTTTGTTTCCAAGCTGGGTGGCAGCTTTAATGTTGAAGCCTTTATTAAAAGCTTAAATGCCCAGCAATTAAAAAAAATATAAATTTAAATCTTGACAGATTTGCTGTGTAATGATATACATAGTGGGCGTTTTGTCATAGTCTAGATTTTAGCTCTCCAAAAAGCTTTAGGATAAAGTGATATGAGCAAAAGAGCCAAAATCTTACCACTTGCCCTTGTTCCCGTTCTTGTCCTTTTAGGACTTTACTTTAAAGCCTATGAAAAGGCGGCCGAAAGCAGCACAAAAGGTCCCCAACAGCCTATTCTCTTCAGCCATAAGATCCATGCAGGGGAGAACCAGATTCCGTGTGAGTACTGTCATAGCTATGTCACCAAATCCCCAAAACCCGGGATACCTTCTATGCAAAAGTGCATGGGATGCCATCTGCAGGTTGCTGGTCGGGATGTGGATTACGAGTATGATGGAAAAAAGATCAACATAAAGCAGGAGATTCAAAAGTTAAAGGATTACTGGGATAAAAAGACACCCATTGCATGGACAAAGGTTTATTATCTTCCGGATCACGTCCACTTTAATCACAAGAGGCATGTTCTTCGCGGGATTGAGTGTAGAACCTGTCACGGTGATGTTGAGAATATGGATGTTGTCTATCGTGTCCCAAAACTTGAGATGGGGTGGTGTATCGGTTGTCATGAGCAGAATGCCAGGAACGAGGAAGAGTTAACACAGCTTAAAGACTGCTTGACCTGTCACTATTAATTTGGAGGGAAATATGCAGGAAAATAAGAGGGGTGGAATAAAGAGAAGGGATTTCCTAAAGATTATAGGGGTGGTGGGAACTACCGCTGCTGTTACAGGAGGGTGTTCTTCAGAGCCTGTGGAGCAGATAATCCCTTATGTTATTCCACCTGAAGACATAGTTCCCGGTATTCCAAAGTGGTATGCAAGTACATGTCTGGAGTGTCCAGCAGGGTGTGGAATTGTTGTAAAGAACCGTGAGGGAAGGGCAATTAAAATAGAGGGAAACCCAAAGAATCCTGTTAACTCTGGTAGCCTTTGTGCGCGTGGACAGGCTGCGCTTCAGGGACTGTATAACCCTGATCGTATAAGATCCCCTCTTGTAAAGGATTCCTCAGGTAGGTTTAAACCCCTTGATTGGGGTAGTGCTGAGAAGACACTTCTGGAAAAAATACAGAGTCTTAAAGAGCAGGGTAGGGGTGATAGGATTGTATTTATGAGTGGTAATATCTCTGGAAGCCTTGAAAGGCTTATAAAGGACTGGCTAGGTGCAATTGGTGGCGGAAAGCATCTGGTGTATGAGACCTTTGCTTATGAGCCGCTAAAACAGGGCAATAAAATTGCCTTTGGGATGGATAAAATCCCAACCTATCACGTTGAAAAAACCAGATTTGTGCTCTCATTTGGTGCGGACTTTCTAGAGACCTGGCTTTCCCCTGTAGAGTATGCAAAGAAGTTTGGCCTTATGCACAGTTATAAGGAAAAGAGTATGGGAAAGTTTGTTCAGATTGAGCCCAGGCTTTCCCTTACGGGTGCGAATGCTGATGAGTGGATAGCAATAAAACCTGGAACAGAGGCGTTTCTTGCCCTTGGCATAGCACATGTTATTGCAACTGAAGGGTGGCACTCAAGTGGTATTTCAAAAGAGGAAGTGGATATGTTGGTAGCTCTCCTTGGCCGCTTTTCACCCGATAGGGTTTCTTCTATAACGGATGTTCCATCAAGCACCATAAGGAGGCTTGCAGAGGAATTTGTGAGGTTAAGACCAAGCATTGCAATAGGTGTTGGAGCAGCAAATACCTCAACCAGTGCAACTCAGACTGTGGTTGCTATAAATATACTGAATTACATAGCTGGTAATACAAGGGAAATCGTTAATTTTGGGGAATCTCTAACGATATCGAAGGCAAGCTCTTTTAAGGATATTGCCTCTCTGGTTGATTCTATGTCAAAGGGAGAGGTTGAGCTTCTTTTCGTTCACAATACAAACCCTGTTTTTACGCTCCCCGATGCCCTCGGTTTTAAAGAGGCACTTAAAAACGTTCCCTTTGTTGTGAGCTTCTCTACCTTTATGGATGAAACTACAGAGCTGGCAAGTCTTGTTTTGCCAGACTGTACAACCCTTGAGAAGTGGGGGGATTATGTTCCAAGAGAGGGGGTCTATGGGCTGGTTCAGCCTGCAATGGAGCCGGTTCCCCTATTTAATACAAAACCCATTGGTGATGTGATTCTTTCTCTAAGCAAGCAGTTAAGCGGGCTTGAAGAGCTTTTTCCACAGCAGAGCTTTTTTGAGTATCTAAGAGATTCTTGGAGGGCAATTCACTCAGAGGTTGCTCCCAATAAGGATTTTGAAACGTTTTGGAGTGAATCACTGCAGGATGGAGGTGTTTTTAGAGAGGTAGCTTCACCAGAGGTTCGGCTTTCTAGGGATATTCTGGGCGTTGATTTTTCTGAACCGAGTTTTAACGGTGAGGGAAGCCTCTATCTCATGGTGTATCCTTCTTCAAGGTACTATGATGGTAGAGGAGCCAATAAGCCTTGGCTTCAGGAGCTTCCTGACCCCATTACCACAGGTGTTTGGGACTCCTGGATCGAGCTTCACCCTGATACCGCAAAGAAGCTGGGGGTTAAGGAAGGTGATTTCCTTTTGGTTGAGTCCGCTTATGGAAAGATAGAGGTACAGGCATTTTTGTATAAGGGAATAAGACCGGATACAGTAGCCATTCCAATTGGGCTGGGTCATGAGAGCTATGGGAGGTACGCTGAAAAGATTGGGGTAAACCCGATTAAGATTCTTCCTCTAGCCTATGATGCCCTCTCAGGTGGTCTTGCTTGGCTTTCTACCAGGGTAAAGATTTCAAAGACGGGAAGGTGGGCAAGGTTTGTAAAAACCCAACAGACTACCTCACAGGCGGGAAGGGGAATTGCTCAGGCTGTTGGCCTAGAAGAGATTCGAAGGGGTTTGGTAAAACGTGAGGAGCACCATGAACCAGATATGTACAAACCCCATGATCACAAGCATAGGTGGGGTATGTCTATAGACCTTTCAAAGTGTATAGGATGTGGGGCCTGTGTAACCGCCTGTTATGCTGAGAATAACGTTGCTTTTGTGGGGAAGGAACAGGTAGCACGAGGGCGTCATATGTCTTGGATCAGGATAGAGAGGTTCTTTGAAGAGGAAAGTGGGTTTGAGGCAAGATTTATCCCCATGCTATGCCAGCACTGTGACAACGCCCCCTGTGAGCCTGTCTGCCCGGTCTATGCCACCTACCACAACTATGAAGGGCTAAACGTTATGGTATACAACCGTTGTGTTGGAACCAGGTACTGCTCAAACAACTGCACGTACAAGGTGAGGCGGTTTAACTGGTTTACCTATAAATGGCCTGAGCCTCTTAACTGGCAGCTTAACCCTGATGTTACGGTAAGGACGAAAGGGGTTATGGAAAAATGCACCTTCTGCTCTCAACGGATAATATACGCCAAGGATAGGGCAAAGGATGAGGGACGGTTCCCTAGAGATGGGGAGATTACTCCTGCGTGTGCTCAGACCTGCCCAACAAAAGCGATTGTCTTTGGAGACTTAAAGGATCCTGAAAGCGAGGTCTCCAGGCTTTCAAAGGATGAAAGAGGTTATCATGTACTAGAGGAGATAAACACAAAACCTTCAATCACCTATCTAAAAAAAGTAAAGTGGGATAGAGTATAATGAGCCAAGAGACAACCATAACTTATTCTAAGGTAAATGAAGACATAATAAAGATGCTTGATAAGCCCACTGTTAAGTGGTGGGCTCTTTTCGTTTTTGATCTTATTGTTTTGGGTATAGGCCTTTTGTGTTTTCTCTATCAGGTCTACACCGGACTTGGAGTTGCTGGATACAGCCATCCTGTTTTCTGGGCGGTCTATATAACGAACTTTGTGTTCTGGGTAGGAATTGCTCATTCTGGTACCCTGATTTCAGCCATCCTTTTCCTCTTTAGGGCTAGGTTTAGGATGTCCATATACAGAATTGCTGAGGCTATGACGGTTTTTGCTGTGCTTACCGCGGGTCTTTTCCCAATCATACACCTTGGAAGACCTTGGAATTTCTACTGGCTTATACCTTATCCTAACCAGCGTGAGCTTTGGGTAAACTTTAGGTCTCCTCTCATATGGGATGTGTTTGCGGTAAGCACCTATCTAACGATAAGTTCGGTCTTCTTTTTTGTTGGAATGATTCCGGATATAGCAGCAATAAGGGACAGGGTAAAAGAGGTTCCAAGGAAGATAATCTACACGATACTCTCTCTGGGCTGGAAGGGGTCAAATTGGGAGTGGATGCATTATACAAGGGCTTATCTGTATCTGGCTGCCTTTGCAACCCCACTTGTTATCTCTGTTCATAGCGTTGTGTCCTGGGACTTTGCCATGGCAAATACCCCTGGGTGGCATACAACCATATTCGCCCCTTACTTTGTTGCTGGTGCTATTTTCTCAGGGCTTGCAATGGTAATAACGCTTGTTGTTCCGATTCGTAGGATCTTCCACCTTGAAAAGTATATAACCATATCGAACTTTGAAGCCATGGCAAAGATGATTATCCTTACCTCACTTATCGTTTCTTACGCGTATGGTGTGGAGTTCTTTATGGCCTGGTACAGTGGGAATCCCTACGAGTGGGAACAGTTTAAGTACAGGGCAACGGGTGATTATGCTTTCTTCTACTGGCTTATGGTTTTTTGCAATTCTCTGGTACCTGTTCTTCTTTGGTTTAAAAAGATACGTACAAACATAAAAGCCCTTTTTATAATATCTCTTTTTATAAATATAGGTATGTGGTTTGAGAGGTTTAACATAATAGTGATTTCGCTATCTCATGAGTTTATGCCAAGCACCTGGAACCTCTATAAGGTCTCCCTTGTTGAGCTTGGTATAACTGCGGGAAGCTTTGCCTGGTTCTTTATGTTCTTCCTCTTGTTTATCAAGACCCTTCCTGCAGTATCAATTGCTGAGTTAAAGGAAATCTTGCCAGCACCTGTTAAGGAGGCAAAAACAAAATGACAAAGGGTCAAGGTGTGCTGGGAATATTCTCTTACGTTGATTCAACGGTTGAGGCAATAAGAAACCTTAAAAAAGCCGGTTACAAAGATATAAAGGCTTTCTCTCCGGTTCCAAACCATGAAATAGAAGAAGAGCTTAAGGAAAGGGAAAGTATAGTACGCTTTTTTACACTGACGGGAGGAACTCTGGGGGCAATATGTGGAATCTCTTTTACCGTTCTTACCTCTTTATCATGGCCTATTCAGACCAGTGCAAAACCAATTGTGTCTTTGCCCCCGTATATGATTATAGTTTTTGAGTTAACCGTTCTTCTGGGTGGACTTGCAACCCTTTTGGGGTTGCTTATAAATGCCAGGTTGCGAAAGAACATTCCCTTTAGCTTGTATGATCCAAGGTTTTCGGAGGATAAGTTTGGGGTCTTGGTTGTCTGTAAAAAGGATGAGGTAAGGGATGTGGAGGGTATTTTAAAATCGTCTGGAGCAGAGGAGATCAAGTTTGAAGGAATTTAGTTTTTATACCCTCATAATGCTTCGAGGAGGTAAGGCAGGTTGACTGTCAGATTCAAGAGGTTTTTTCTTATCCTTGTAGTGGTGTTAGCAGCGGGAACCATAAGGGTGTTTGGCTGGCCTTGGTCTACAGATATGTGGAAACAACCATCTATAAAGCCTTATAGAATGCCTCTTAGATATCCTGAATTCTCTGTTGCAACGGATGGAACAAGATTGGAACCGTTACCCAGGGAGGAGTTTGAAAAAATAACCCAAAACCCTAAAAGACCAACGGCTGCTTCTTTGGAAAACGGACAGAGGCTATTTAATACCTTTTGTGCAGCTTGCCATGGTATGGATGGAAAAGGGAATGGTCCGGTAATAAAGAGGGGTTTTTATCCTATGGATCTTACTTCTGTTGGTGTTAAGGGAAGAACTGATGGTTACATATATGCTTATATAAGATACGGTGGTAAGGTAATGATGCCAAGCTACCGTGAAAATGTATCTTCTGAGGAGGCTTGGGATATCGTAAACTACGTTAGAAAACTTCAAGGAAAACTCAACAATACCGTGGAGGAGAATCAGTAGCAAATGGATGAGAAAGCCAAAGAAGAGTTGCTTCTAAAAAGAGCGCGGCCTCCAAGGTGGCTGTTTTTCATACTAATTCTGCTAATGATTGCAGGAATTGTTACGTTTATATCAGGTGTGGTTGGCCCTCATGCCAAGGAGGCCTGGCAGATTTACCTTGTTAACTTCCTTTTCTGGGCTGGCGTTGCACAGGCAGGGGTTGTTTTTTCATGTGCCCTCCGTATTACCTCTGGAAGGTGGGGAAGACCACTTCTTAGGATAAGTGAGGCTTTTAGTTCTTTTATACCCGTCTCTTTTGTTTTGCTCCTTGTTCTGTTTCTTGGAAGAGAGTATGTTCTGCCGTATGCAACTGAGCACTATCACCATCCAAAGGATATCTGGCTTAGTATTCCTTTCGTGTTTGCAAGAAACGTTATTGGTATTTTTATCCTCTCTGTGCTTAGTCTCATATACGTTTACTACTCTTTGAGACAGGATCTTGGAGAGGTTAAGGATAGGCTGTCTGGTATATGTGGATGGATAGCCTCGGATTGGAAAGGCGAAGAAGATAAGAGAAGATGCTGGGATAGGCTTTCTAAACTTGCACCTGCTATTGCGCTTATCTACGCTCTTACCTTTAGCATTATTGCTTGGGATTTTATTATGTCACTTGACCCACACTGGTACAGTACGTTGTTTGGTCCCTTCTACTTTGTGGCCAGTTTTGTTGCTGCACTGGGTGCAACTATAATTTTATCTTCTTTCGTTAGAAGGTATCTTGGTCTTCAGGACTATATAACCCAATTTCAGTTCTACGATATAGGTAAGCTGCTTCTGGGTTTCTCGATGTTCTGGGTCTACCTAATGTTTTCCCAGTTTCTTCCCATATGGTATGGAAATATGCCTGAGGAAACGGTTTTTGTTATAAAGCGTGTTAAGGAAGAACCATTCAGAACCCTTTCCTGGGTTGTGATCTCGTGTTGTTTCTTCTTTCCCTTTGTAACACTTCTTCCCAGAACCAATAAGGTGGTTCCCCCTATACTTGCGTTTATTGCCTCGGTTTCTTTTGTGGGTTTTTGGCTTGAGAAGTTTGTCCTTGTTATCCCTTCTCTTTCTCATGGGATTGAGTTTGGTCTGATGCAGCTTTTAATCACGTTAGGTTTCTTTGCAACCTTTGTTTTTATGTTTCTAGTATTTATAAAGTCCTTTCCGGTTCTTCCCGTAGGGGATCCCCTGTTTCCCGGAAAGGGTGATTCCGGTCACTCTGGAGGGCATTGATGGAGGAGTACGATTACAACTTGGAGAGATTTACACAGCTTGTGGTTGCAATTCTTGCAATAGGGGTTTTGGGTTTTATTCTTACGGTAGCTGCGGTTGCCCTTTTTGGCCCACATATACAGGATTACCTAAAAGGGCTCCCATGGGGTGTTGGTTAGAATTAAAAAAGCCTTCAAGTTGGCAAGCAGGTAGGTCTCTGACTAGAAAGCTGACATTACCTCTTTGGCAAAGAAACGCAGGTAATCTGGTTTCAATACATCATAGAAAAACATTATCAGCTTGCTTACCCCTTTGTCCATCTTTTCCCTTATCCTTTTTATACATTCATCGGGTGTGCCAACGATTCCGGTTTTTTCTATGTCCCCAAAGAAGCTGTACCTCTTTTTTGCTTTTGGAAGCTTTTCTTCAAGCTCTGCTTTGCTCTTTGCAACCACGCATACCGTTTGCTCCGATATAGATATATCCCCTATGTCTCTCCCTATAGCATCACAGTGACTTTTTAAGATCCTCTTTTTCCTATCGAATTCAGAGGCGCTTGAGGCAGGACAGTTCCACTCATCAGCAAGCTCAGCAACAACTCTAAGAAGGTGTTTTTCACCCGAACCACCTATTATAATTGGAGGGTGGGGTTTCTGTACTGGCTTTGGATTACAGTAGGCTTCTTCAATGCTATAGTATTTGCCCTTAAAAGTTGGTTTTTCCTCAGTCCATAAAGCCTTTATTATCTCTACTGCTTCCTTTAGCTGCTCTATTCTTGTAACCGTATCCGGAAAAGGGTACCCATAGGCCCTGTATTCCCGTTCAAACCATCCAGCTCCTATTGCAAATTCAACCCTTCCATTGCTTATGTTGTCCAGAGTTGAAACCATCTTTGCAAGCAGTGGTGGGTGTCTGAATGAGTTACATAAAACCAGTGTTCCGATCTTTACTCTAGATGTTATGGTTGAAAGTGCGGACATAAGAGTCCATGCTTCAAATATATCTGAGTCAATAGAGCCCATTCCCAGCAAATGGTCATAAAACCAAAGGGAATGATAGCCGAGCTCATCGCATAGCTGTGCTGTTTCTCTAATCGGTTTAAAGTCTATCTTTTCCTGTCTTAAAACAATTCCAAATTCTACGCCCACCATGGTATCTCCTTTTAACCACATGAATCTTTTGTCATGAACAATTTAACAGAAGCACATATTCGATTCAACCTTTCTGTCTCTGATGTTTAGAGGTTTTTCTAGACAAAGGAAAAACGTTGGGTATTATTCATCTCCGTGGGCAAAAGGATCACCTACAGGGATGCTGGGGTTGATATTAACAGGGGGAATCGTTTTGTAGAGCTTATAAAACCTCTTGTTCGCTCTACTTACAACAAAAAGGTATTGGGTAAATTTGGCGGTTTTGCAGGTCTCTATGTATTCCCCACCGATAGGTACAGTCGTAATCCGGTTCTTGTTGCATCAACTGATGGCGTTGGAACAAAGCTTAAGATTGCCTTTATGATGAGGAAACTAGATACAATAGGTATAGACCTTGTGGCTATGAATGTTAACGATATAGTTACATGCGGGGCAGAGCCTCTGTTCTTTCTGGACTACTTTGCCACATCAAAGCTAAAACCTGAAGAGGATGTGGAGATTGTAAAGGGTATAGCGGAGGGATGTAGAAGGGCTGGTTGTGTTCTCCTTGGAGGAGAAACTGCTGAGATGCCTGGGTTCTACAGTAAAGGTGAATTTGATATTGCTGGTTTTGTTTGTGGGGTTGTTGAGAGGGAGGAAATTATAGATGGCTCAAAGGTTAAGGCGGGAGATACGGTAATAGGAATTGCTTCTAGTGGTCTTCACTCAAATGGGTACTCGCTTGCAAGAAAGGTTCTTTTTGAGAAACTCAAGCTGGATATACACGATGTACCTAGCCCCCTTAATAGAACGCTTGGAGAAGAGCTTTTAGAGCCTACAAGGATTTATGTTAAGTCAATTTTGGCATTAAAGAAAGAGGTCAATTTAAAGGCTATAGCACATATTACGGGAGGAGGACTTTTAGAGAACATTCCAAGAGTTATTCCTGAAAACTGCTCTGTGCTGCTTGATTCTTCTCTTTGGGAAATTCCTCCAATTGTAAAACTCATAAAGATAGGGGGGCGTATAGACAGGAACGAGTTGTTTAGGACCTTTAACTGTGGTATCGGGATGGTTGTTATTGTTTCAGAGAGTGACACCGAAAGGGCTTTAAAAAAGCTTGGCAGGTTGAAGGAAAAGGCAAGGGTAATCGGTGAGGTAAGAAGGAGAAAAAAGGGAGCGGATAAAATCACAGTGATTTAAATCAACCAGTGCCTTTTAGTACACCTTCCATCCGTATCTTATTTCGTACCTAAAGATAGCACGTATATTTAGCCTTTCCAGTCCCCAGCTCTCCGGGAATGGGCTGAAGGGTGATGCCACTTTTATTGCACGGATTGCTTCTTCATCTAAACGGCTATATCCAGATGAGTTTATTAACTTTATGTCTTCAAGCTGTCCGTCTTTTCTTATTGTAAATACAAGAAAGAGTTCTCCTTGTTCTCCTCTTAACCTCGATATTTCGGGATAGTTCCATACTCCTTCAATCTGCCTTTTGATCTTTAAAAAGTAAGAGAGGTATTTGAATTCCGTTGTGCTAAGATCTACCGTGTCTTCCTTTTTGTTTGCATCTCTTGAGCCCAGAAAACTCTGTGTGCTGTTTCCTGGCATCTGGTTTGGTGAGAGGCTAAAGAGTTTATCCTTGGTTATTCTTTCTAGCGTTTCTCTTGGCCTTGGTACTTCTTCTGGTTTTTTTATATCTTTTGGAAGAGAGGCTATTTGGGGGGAAGTTTTCTCTACCTCCTTTCGTTTCGGTTTATCCTGTGGTAGCTGCTTTTGTTTCTCTGTTCTTTCTGCTTGTTGTTTCTGATCTGGTTTTATCTCAGGTGGCATTGGGTTTCCTAACTTTGTAAATTCATCCTTTGTTTTCTCCTCTTTTGCCGTATGAGACCTTTCTGCAAGACGCTTGGTTTCTTTAGGAGGAAGTGTTTCTTTTTCCTTTGGAACTGGAATCTCTGTTATCTCTATAAGTTTTGGTTTATCTTTTTTTGCTACCTCATGAAAGTAAAGTGGATATGAGGAGATCAGGAGCAGAATAAGAATGTGGAGAAGAATAGAGCCTAGAAGAAAGGGAATAAGCGTGTTTCTTCTTTTCCCTTTTTTACCCTTAAATAACCTCACAGATTCTTATGATACCACAGCATGGTTTGATTTCTATCCCCACTTTTCAAGCAGATAGGGTTTTAGCTCTTCAAACTTTAGAGCCTGTGTTTCTATAAGCAATTCAGCATCGTATGTCTTTAAGTCTTTGCTCTCAACTACAAACGAGGCAACTCGTCCAAAGTAAAGAGATGTCATTGACTCTACTATCCTCTCCTTTTGAGAAGTGTCTTCTGTTTTGTTAAAGGCTACTGCGAAGTCATAAACCGTTTTTACCCATACCTCAACTGGAAAGTTAAATTTTTCTGTGCTAAGGGAAGCTATTGAGCTTAACTCATCCAGCCTTTCTTTTGGTAAGAAGCTACTCCATAGGGTTTCATTTTCCTTAAGTCCTATTCTGAACTTTTCTATCATCGGCTCAAGTGTTATCTCTACGGGTTCTGGATATACCTCAGACACAAAGCCATACATTGCCGTCGGTGTGCTCTCTTTAACCTCTTTCCATCTGTTTTCATATTCTTTCATAAGCCTAAACACCGTTGCTACTACCTGCTTAAACATTGGACCAAGTGATTTACTCGGATCCTTTGCATCATGTATCTTTGCCCCTAGGAAGGCCTGACAGATTCTGAAGTCTTCATTTATAGCTACTGTGGTCATCCAGATATCTATTCCGTATCTTGCCACATCTGTATTCCAGACGTCTTTTTCCAGAAAGGTTTTTATAAGCCTCTTTGATATTCCGAAATCTCCACCTATTGGTTGCCTTACCCGCTTTCCATAAAGGGCCCTTGTAAGGGGGTAAACAATCATGTTTGTTATCGTCCCATCGTATTTGTGACGTGAGTAGTAAGGTGCTACATAGTCATATCCTCTTCTGATTATTGGCCTTGCAAGAAGCTCTATCCACTCAGGGGTTACGCTTCTGAGGTCCGAATCCAGCAACACACAGACCTTTGCCCCTAGCCTGTCTGCGATCTCAAATATGGCCCTAAGTGCACTTCCCTTCCCTGGGATACCATTGTAGGTTGCTATGACCTGGGCAGCAGGAGAAACTGGATGGTCTATTAAGATGGTGTGAAGGTGGTGATAAACCCCTGCATCTCTAACCGCTTCTTTTGTCCTATCTGTAGAACCCCCGTCTGAGTTAACCAGAACGGCTTTTTGATTTGGAAAGTATTTTGCAAGCCCGTACTCTGCAGCTTTAACTACATGGCCTATAGTTTTTTCGTTATTAAAGCTCGGGATACCAACCACTATATCTGCCTGTTCGATCTCTTCTATCTGTCTTTTCGCTTCCTCATCTATTATGTCCAAAATATTTTTCTTCTTTTTGGTTCGCATTTTTCTCTCCTCTATTTACATTTAAAGCATAGTTTTAGTTCTTCATTTTCTATCATTGATATAAGCTCATCGGAGTTCAACACAAGCCCATAAGCTTCAGCAATTTGCTCAAGAGTGTTTTCATGGTGTTTTTGGTTTCTCGATGCAACACAGTCTCTTAAAAGAATAACATCGTAGCCCTTGTTAAAGGCATCTCTTACCGTACTTTCAACACATATGTAGGTGTCTATCCCTGTAAACACAATCGTATCTGCTCTAAGAGCCTTTAGCCAGAGTTCAAATTCAGTGTCCTGAAAAACAGAATCCCTTCTTTTCTCCACTATGTAGTCTTCAGGTTCGGGTTTTAGCTCATCAACTATATCGCTATCCCATGTATCCCTTATACAGAGGTGCATCTTTTCCAATCTTTCTCTACGGCTCTCGGGTATGATCTTATGGACCTTGTCGATAAGATCTATCCCGGAAGCCTCTCTTATAGCCTTTGAGTAATAGATTGGAACACCTTTCCCCCTCATATAATCTATCATCCTTCTTATGTTGGGAATAATGGCCCGGTAGGGTTTTATATTAAAGCCGAACTTATCAAATGAGCCTCCTTTACTGCAGAAGCCGTTTTGCATATCCACTACCAGTAGTACGGGATTTATTTTCATGTTTTACCCTTTTGTAGAAGATTTATAATTGCTCTATTCCATCCCCTGGGCCCTTCCTCTCCTGCGAGTATAAGGTTGTCTAGCTTTACCCTGTGATCGTATTTACCATCGGGCTTTTTTACAAGAATTGGGATGTCAACTGACTCAAGCATATCCAGATCATTTAGGCTATCTCCTATTCCTACTGTTTTGAGTTCCGGAAAGGATCTTTGAAATAGCTTGGTAAGGGTTCTTACAGCCTTTCCCTTATCATTGTCCCCTGTTAGATGGAAAAACCTCCCACCCTCGGTATATTTAAAACCCATTCGTTTTATCTCTTCCTTTACAAGATAGGAGGCTTTTTCATCTTCGCAGACGGTAAAGGGTTCATCGTATTCTCGTATCTTTGCAAGCTCTGCTAACTCTTTGCTAAGGCCACATTTCCTGGCTATTTCAGACACACTCATATCGGAGAATCCTTTTATATGCAAGCCAGTCTTTTGTCTGATTTCATTTAAAACCTCTACCAGCGTTTCGTATCTCGTTCCAAGTTCAACCACCTTGTATTCGTTTGTCTCCCTGCTGTAGTTAAAGTCAAAGTTAAAGTATGCTTTGGGTATAAAAATACCCCCACCGTTTTCTGAGATAAAGGGTTCTCTGTTATCAAGCTTCCTTCTGAAGTACTCTATCTCTGCCCTTGTCTTGCTTGAGCATATTACCACAGGGATACCCAGGGATCTTGTAAGCTCAAGTGCTGGAACTGCATCTTCGAATGAATAAGAGTTGTGATCTAGAAGTGTTCCATCTAGATCCGTAAATACCACGATTTTACTACGCATTATCTTCTTCTACAGCCTCTCGCAGTAGGTCTAAAAAGTTTGGTATTGCTGAGGTAACCCGACTCCAATTTGGAATAAGGGGGGCTCCAAGTGGATCATCCAGGAAGTGTTTGCTTGCTATCCTTATTCCCTTTACAAATGTTTCCACAGCCAGTCCCTCTTCATGACGGTCAAAGAAGAGGCTGTTTATGGATGCATCGTCACTGTAGACCTTGATGGTATCTTGCGCTGTTCTGAGGTAGGTTGATATAAGGGTGTTAAAGAACCCATCTGAGAAAACCACACCTTCTGCTGCAAGCATTCTGAAGAATACCTTGGATATGTCTATACACATCTTAAGAAGACCAGCTTCAGGGTTATCAGAAGACAGTTCCTGGTGCTTGTGCTCATAGTTATCACAGAGGTCTACCTGACAGATTCTCTTAAGGGAGACGTTTCTAAAAACCTCGGCAAGCATACCTATCTCCAGTCCCCAGTCAGAGGGAATCCTGTTTACCCTTGCAAGATCCGCTTTCATTGCAAACTCTCCAGAAAGGGGATATCTAAAGCTGTCCAGATAGACTAGAAAGGGCAGGTACCCAACTATCTTCTTCAGTGCCCTTATAAGGGGTGTGATAAAAAGCCTGGTTACCCGGCCGTACATGCGGTCTGTAACCCTTGCGTAGTAACCTTTACAGAACTCATAGTCCAGATTGGGGTTTACAACCGGATAGCAGAGTCTTGTTAGAAGTTCTCTGCTGTAGTTTACTATATCACAATCGTGTAGGGCTATTATCTCACTGGAGTCTTGTGCTAAAACGTAACCGTATGCAATCCATGCAGCCCTTCCTTTTCCTGGTCCACCTACGTATAATCCGTTATCTTCTAGTAGTTTAAAAAGGGATGTTATTCTCTCACCATCATCCCAGATTATCCTTACCCTCTGGGGAAGTACAGAAAAGTATTCCCTTGCGTGTCTAAACTCTTCCCTGTTTGCTCTTCCGAGGGTTATGACTATCTCGTTTATGTAATCTACTTTCTTTAGCTCCTCCACTATGTTTTTTAGCGCTTCTCTTTGAAGTTCGGAGTAAAGACAGGGAAGAACCAAAGCAACTGGACGGTGCTTTGAGTACATCCTGAGGTCATCTTCTAACTTATCCAGATTGTCTTTCCTTAGCCTGTGTAGTGTGGAGATGGATTCGGCTTGATGAAAATCGTTCATAATCGTCTCCTGTAAAGGAAGTTAAGAAGAAAACCTACAAACAACTATTATAGTCAACCTTTTATAGGTGAGCAAATTTAGTTGTGCAAGTGGTTTATGGTAAACTCTACTATGTAGAGGTAACTAATAATTGGAAGGAACAACCGATAGTTTTATACATACGTTAAACATACTTTTTCATTCCATACTGAGGGATGTAGGTTCTAACCTTACAAAAGAGCTAACGGGATTCCTAATCCTGAGTATCGTTTTTGTATCTTTGGTGTTTCTTAAAAGAAAGGTTCAGGGTCTAATCCGTACCCCCAGGGAAGGGCAGAGGGCTTTTTATCTGATTATAGCAGATATATTCTTCCCTGTGTTGTTCCTGGTTGCGGTTTTGATATCTAAGGTTTTTTTAAAGGGAAGCATTCTGTTTGCTTTCTTTGACCCGTTGGCCTATTTCTACATGGGTTTCTTTATCATAAGAAACCTCTTAAGGTACTTAAGGGTAGGTTTTTTCTCATGGATTTTGTATATTTTGCTTTTATTTGCGGTTTTAAGTCTTTTCATTGGTAACCTAAACGGTCTTTACATTAAAAATACCCAGCTTGAGTCCCTCTTGTTAGTGGTTTTAAAGCTTTCCCTTGCACTTCTCTTCTATGTTTTCTTATTCAGCTTTATAAGAACCTGTATGGGCTTTATTAAGCATACCCTTTTAAGAGAGGTTCTTGAGAATCTAACCTGGTTTTTTCATATAGTTTACGTGGTTATCACGGTACTTTGGGTACTAAAGATTATAGATTTTGCTTCATCTTTTTTAATTGGTTTTATCTTTTCGATTCTAACCATTGCCGTTTATGCCCTTTTAAGTACGTACCTCGGAAACTATTTTAAATCCAGATTTAAAGGGGATGAGTATATACCTCTTCTGGTTAATATAAACCGTTTTCTAATTCTTTGTCTCGTTTTTGTTCTCTATAGCATCTTTAAAGGCTTCTTTAATGTGGGTTTTATAGTGGATTACTTAAGTGGTTTCTATTTGATAAAAACGGATATTATAAGCGTATCGGTTGTATCTATAGCCTCAGCTATCTATACCTTTGTCTTTCTTTTTACCCTGGTAAATCTTTTAAAGCACGGTGCATATTTTTTCTACATTCGCAGGAACAGAGAGGTTGAAGCAGGCTCAATAAGGGCTATGGTATCTAACCTGGGCTTTCTGTTGGTCATACTTATATCGCTGTCAAAACTTGGACTTACCTGGAAAGCCCTGCTTCCGCTTGCAGGGGCTCTGGGAATAGGAATTGGTTTTGGTCTCCAGACCATAATGAACAACTACATAAGTGGTTTTATTTTGCTCTTTAGCAAAAAGCTAAAGGTGGGAGACATAGTTGAGATAGAAGGTAACGCAGGGAGGGCTATAGGAAACACACTTGAGACCATATACGGAAGGGTAATAAGCATAGACGTTCTAAGTACCGTAATAAGAACAACGGATGGGATTGAGATAGTTATTCCAAACTCCCAGTTTATATCACAGCAAATAGTTAACTACTCGCTTTCTGATAGCTATATAAGGGTTCGAATTCCCTTTGGGGTATCTTATAACTCTGACCCTAATACGGTAAAAGAGGTGCTTTTAAAGGTTGCAAGGGATAGCCCTTTTGTCCTCAGTAATCCTGAGCCTGCGGTGTGGTTTTCCGAGATGGCAGATAGCGCCTTGGTTTTTTATCTGCTCTGCTGGGTTAATATAAGAATGCTGTGGCGAATAAATCCATTTGTAAGTGAGATCTACTTTAAAGGATGGTATGAGCTTAAGAAGGCAGGTATAGAGATTCCCTTCCCGCAAAGAGATGTCTGGTTTAGAAACCGATTAAGGATTGAACTGGAAAAAAGACCCAATACCTTGGAGCCACATGAAATAAGGGTTTCTGACTCTTCTGCTTCCTCCTTCAAGGAGGAAAAGGATTTGGATTAGCTACTCTGTCCACATAGAGAATCTATCTATTAGATAAGATTTGTTTTTCTCAAAAACTCTAGCCTGTTCCTGTATAACCTCCTCGGCTTCTTCGTTGCTCATATCCATTACCTGCTCGCAGTAGCTCTTTGTGCGACCGAAGTAAAGTGGTGTGATTATATCCACAAGCCGTCTTCTGTTTCTCTGCCAGAGTTGATATATAACGGCAAAATCGTAAAGGATTTTGCTCCAGAGATCTGCATCAAACTCCTCTGTCTTTTTCTCATTGAGTTCCCAGCTTCTGTGTATTTTTTCAAGTTTTTCCATGTTCTCAGAGCTCAGTATGTGTTTGTACATTGGTTTGAAGTGATTAAATCCTTCTATAAACTCTGTGTAGAGCTTCTTTAGATTTACCTTGATTGGCTCTAGTTCGACATTGCCCTCTATGCTGTTTATTATCGGAATTGGTTGTAGGGGAGTTTCTCTGTTCCACTTGCTTTCATACTTACCCATAAGGTAAAACAGGGTGCTTACAACCTGCTGAAACATAGGACCGAGGTCACTGCCAGGGTCTTTAGCACCGTGGATTTTTGCCCCTAGATACGCTTGTACTACATTGTACCCTTCGTTTATAGCACAGGTTGTCATCCATATGTCGATCCCAAATCTTGCCACATCCGTATCCCACACATCTTCCTTGATATAGAATTCAGCCAGCTTGGGGGATAGACCGAAATCACCACCTATGGGTTGGCGTATATCCTTTCCGTAAAGTGCTCTTGTCATGGGGTAAACTATGTGGTTTGTGATTGTGCCATCGAATTTGTGTCTTTTGTAAAATGGAGCTACAAACTCTGCTGAGCCATCAAGGATGGGTTTAACTAAAAGATTTACCCATTCAGGGGTAATGCTTTTCAAATCAGAATCAAACACAGCAATTGCCTTTGCTTGAAGAAGCAAAGCCACTTCAAAAACGGCCCGAAGGGATGTTCCCTTGCCGGGGATTCCCCTGTATATCGTAACCCGCCTCTCTATGTTGGGGGGTATAGGAGCTTCATAGGCACGTTCTCTGGTATCATCTAGGGAGCCACCATCACTTATAAATACCGCACACTTGTAGTCTGGGAAAAACTTGGCCAGCCCTTTTCCCGTCTGTTCTACAACGTATCCTATTGTGTCTTCACTGTTATAACAGGGTATGCCAACGAGTACATCAATGGTTTTTATCTTGTTTATCCACATATGAACGTTTTCTCTTAGTGCAGATTCGTATTTCTTGATTACTCCCATCTAAATAAACCTCCTTTTAATTTGCTATTCTATGACCTCTGCCTTTATTAGGTTTGTTTTTCCGGTAATTCCCAAGGGGATACCGGCGGTTATTACAACCTTGTTACCTCGTTTTATAAGCCCAAAGCCCAATGCGGCTTTTATCGATTGCTCAAACATCTCATCTGTATTTTCCATATCCCTACACAGGATAGGGGTTACCCCCCATACCAGCGAGAGGGAACGATAGGTGTCCTCTGAAGGGGTTACTGCCAGAATAGGAGATCTTGGTCTGTATTTTGAAACCATTTGAGCAGTTGTTCCCGATTTCGTAAAGGTAATTATCGCATCGGCATTTATATCTTCTGCCAGAGTACAGGCAGCAAAACTTACCGCTTCTGTCAGGGTTTTTGGTTGGTTTTCTTCTAAAGTGGGCTTTTTGGTGCTTACCTCAGGTCTTATCTGTGGCTCTACATCATCTGCAATTTTTCTCACAATCTCAACTGCCTCAATTGGATATTTCCCAATTGCAGTTTCTTCAGATAGCATAAGTGCATCTGTACCATCAATTATAGCGTTTGCAACATCTGTTACTTCCGCTCTTGTAGGTTTTGGACTCTCTACCATTGATCTTAACATCTGTGTAGCCGTTATAACCGGTTTGCCAGCCTGGTTTGCCTTCTTAATTAGCTTCTTTTGAACCATTGGTATTTTCTCAATGGGTATCTCGACCCCTAAATCCCCTCTTGCTATCATTATACCCTCTACCGTTTTTATGATTTCTTCCATGTTGTTTAGGGCCTCGTGTTTTTCAATCTTTGCAATTATTGGTATTGTCTTTCCCTGTTTTTTCATAAACTCCTTAACATCAAGAATGTCCTTAGCGGTTCTTACAAAGGAAAGAGCAATGTAGTCTACACCCTGTTCGATACCAAAAACCAGATCCTCTTTATCCTTCTCAGTAAGTATGGGAATCTTTAGCGAACGTGTGGGAAGGTTTATTCCCTTATTTGAGCTTAGGTATCCTCCCACAATTACCTGACACCTTATATCGTGGGTGGATGTTTCTATAACCTTAAGCTCTATTGCTCCATCGCTTAGAAGCAGCGTATCACCCTGCTTGATCTCTTTGGGAAGATCAGGGTAGTTTACTGAAACTTCATTTTCATTGCCAGCAACGGGTCGGGTTGTTAGGGTAAAGATCTTTCCAGGTTCGAGTAAAACCGTTCCTAGTGAGATTTGCCCAATGCGTATCTTCGGACCTGCTAGATCCTGAAGAATGGCAACAGGTTTGTTTAGCTCCCTGGCTATGTGCCTTATGTTCTTTATAACCTCACCGTGTTCGGATCTTGTTCCGTGTGAGAAATTAAGTCTTGCTACACTCATACCGGCTTGAATCAGTTTCTTTAACCTATCAAACGAATTTGAAGCTGGTCCTATTGTGCAAACAATTTTTGTTTTTGACATACTTCCAGTATAAAGATTCTAAGATACCAGCATCACCCTTATATCCATCACGTTTGTAAGGGTAGGCCCTGTAAAAAAAAGGTCCCCAAGTTGCTTAAAGAAGTTATAAGAGTTGTTTTCCCTTAAAAAGGTTTCTGCATCAAGCCCAAGCTCTCTTGCTCTCTTAAGGGTTGTTCCGTCTGCAAAAGCCCCGGCAGCATCAGTTGGACCATCGGTTCCATCGGTTCCGGCACTTAAAATCAAAATATCCTCAATCCCGTCAATCTCAATTGCGGCTGAAAGACAGAACTCCTGGTTTCTACCACCCAGGCCACTGCCCCGAATCGTAACGGTTGTTTCTCCACCCGATATGATGCAGGCTGGCTTTCTTACAGGATTCCCTGTTTTCAGTATCTCTTTTGCTATTCCCGTATGTACCTTGGCTACCTCTTTTGTTTCTCCTTCTATAAGGCTTGACAGTATAGTGCCTCTGTAGCCTAGCTCTATGGCTTTTTTCTTTGCTGCTTTAAGTGCTAGGATATTGCTACCTATAACCACATTATGTGTTCTCCTAAATACAGGGTCTTTTGGCTTCGGTGTTTCTTCTACCTCACCCCTTAGCCCTCTTTCTAGAAACTCAACCACTGAAGCAGGGATCCTGTCCTGTATCTGGTACTTGTTAATTATCCTGAGACAATCAAAGAAGGTGCTGTTATCAGCAACAGTAGGCCCGGAAGCAATTATATCAAGATCATCTCCCACTACATCGGATAGTATGAGTGAGATAAGAGTTGAGGGATGCGCTATGCGTGCAAGTCTTCCACCCTTGACACAGGATATATGTTTTCTTATGGTGTTAATCTCATGGATTGTGGCTCCGCACTCCAGAAGTGTCTTTGTTACGTTTTTTTTCTCCTCAAGTGTGATACCGTTGGCCGGACAGGGTAGTAGCGCTGAACCACCACCCGATATAAGACAGAATACAAGGTCGTTTTCTTTTGTCCCCCTTAGCAGCTCGATTATCTCCCTGGCTCCGTTCAGCCCGGGTTCATCGGGTAGAGGATGACCTGCCTCATTTACCTTTATCCTTTTAAGCGGAAGCGAGTGTCCGTATTTGACATTTACAACCCCGTACTCCAGGCGCTCTCCTAACAGCTCTTCTAGTGCCTGTGCCATGGCTGCAGATGCTTTACCCATCCCTACTACGTATGTTCTCTTAAACTTTGAGATATCAAACTTTTTTCTGTTTACCGTTATGGTGTTTCCCCTTAGTTTAAGGTGTGACTTTACAGAGTTTATTGGGTCTACTGCGTCAAGAGCGGATTTAAATATTAGCCTGGCGTCTTCTCTTAGTTTTTTTAAATCCATTTAGTAAAGTATATCGAACAGTGGATTTATTAACAAACCTTGGACTTTGTTTTTTTATCTGGGGTTATGGAGCCCGGGTTTGTTTGGGGAGCTTGGGTGTTTGGTTTTGTGGTTATAATCGATGCAAGTATGGATATCGAGAGGATTCCTGCTACAATAGCAAGCGTAAGCTCAATCGGGAACTTGTAAAAATTGCTTAGCAGCATCTTTAACCCTATAAATACAAGGACTATAGAGAGTCCATAGTGCAGGTAATGAAAAAGCCTCATTAGACCAGCAAGTGCAAAGTATAGGGAACGAAGTCCCATTATGGCAAATACGTTTGATGTGTATACGATAAAGGGATCGGTGGTTATGGCAAGTATTGCTGGAATTGAATCTAGGGCAAACATTATGTCGGTTGTTTCAATTGCAAGGAGAACAACAAAAAGTGGGGTTGCAAAGTATCTTCCACTTCTTTTAACAAAGAACCTCTCTTCCCTGTAGTGTTTTAAAATCGGCATGAATCTGCGAAAGAGTCTAAGTACGGGGTTTCTCTCAGGGTGTACTTCTTTGTCTTTTTCAAGTGCCAGCTTGATTCCGCTTACAACGAGAAATAAACCAAACACGTATATGATCCAGTGAAACTTTTCGATGAGCTTTATTCCAGCAAATATGAAGGTAATCCTCATAACTATTGCACCTATAATCCCCCAGAAAAGAGCCTTATGCTGGTATTGTGGAGGAACGCTAAAGTAGGAGAATATGAGAAGAAAAACAAAGAGGTTGTCCACACTTAAGGACAGCTCAATTAGGTACCCTGTTAGGAACTGCAGGGCTGCTGTATGTCCTTTCCAGAAGAATATGCAGAGGTTAAAGAGAAGAGCAAGGATAATCCATATGGAACTCCAGGCAAGGGATTCTTTTATATGGACTGTGTGTGCCTTTTTATGAAAAACTCCAAGATCCAGGGCAAGCATAAAAACCACAAATACGTTAAAAAAAATCCAGAACAAGGCTTGGGTGGTCATCCCACTTCTATCCCTTTTATTTTAATCTAAAACTCCCCTGCCTAAGAGTATATTTTATGGCTTTAAGCCATTTGCTTCTCTCTTACATGTGTACCACGTCAGAAACTATTCTTCCTTTTTTGACTCTATAGAGCTTACCCATTCTTTTATCTTCTGCGAAGCCACCTCTCTTCCTCCCAGTCCAAACGCTATGGCCGTTGCTACGGCAAATGCTCCTATTAAGAGACCAAAAGCCAGGTTTATGATCTCATTTGCCAATCCCATTTGGCGCAAGGCTATTGCGCTGGCCAGCACTATGATGGATATGCGTGCTACCGCTGAGAGAAGTCTTGCCTGTGGCATGTTACTGCTTCGAACCACATTGTACACTATATTTGCTAGGTAAAGACCTATGGCAAATATTACTATACCCAGTATTATGTGACCGGAAAAAACGAGAAACTGGGCTATAAGACCCGCTAGGGTTGAGAACCCAAGTATATTTAGGGCCTCTGTTATTGCAAATAGCATTATGGCTACAAGAACAAGGTATCCTGTAATTTCAGAGGGTGTTTTCTCTCCCTGCTGTGGCTCTTTTCCCAGACCTAGCTTGGCTAAAATTGCATTAAAGCCCATACTGGTTAATACGTTTGTTATAAGTCCTGCAAGTATTTTCCCCACTATATAGGCTATTGCAAGAACCAGTATGGCAGCAAATATATCAGGAAGTTTGTCAAGGATCGTATCAAGCATATTGCTTGCCGGCTGGGTTATGGCCTCCAGTTTAAGGGCATTTAGAGCTGCTATTAGTACGGGAATGAAGATCAGTATGTATACTATAAGCCCAAGAACCCCTGACAGCCTTTGAGTGCCAAGGATCTGATTAAGACCCACCCTGTCACTTAGCTGGTCTACTCCAACAGCGGCTGTAAGTCCTGTAACTATTCGCTGAACAATGCGGGCAAGAAACCACCCAATTAGGAGTATTAGGATAGCGGTAAGTATATTGGGTAGAAAAGCAAGTATCTTGTTTACCATTGAGTTAACAGGCTGAAGTAATCCCTGAAGAGCCAAGGCATTTAGTATGGCCGGTAGGAAAAGTAGAAAAATGAGATAGTAGATTGCATCAGCCAGTGTTTTTGTGATAGGTACCTGTTTTTCTTTCTCAAAACCAACGCTTCTTCCAAAACGCTCATCTATCTTTGCTGCGTTTAAAATGCGAAGCAGTATTGCTCTTAATACGTTACCAACTATCCAGGCTATAAGGAGAAGTAAAGCTGCACTAAAGAGTCTTGGGGCGAATTCAAAGACCTCATTTAAGAACCTGTTAAGCGGTTCAGTAATAAGGGTGATTCCAAGAACCTGAAAGAAACCAACTAGGACAAATAGCATGATTATATAGTATATTCCTTTTGATATCCATAGCCCTGTATCCACACCTTCTGCTTTCTCTTTGCCCATTATCCAGTTTGCCAGTTTCTCATCTAGCTTTGTGCGTTGAAGTGCTTTGCGGGTTAGGTTGGAAACTGCTAGTGCAACTACCCATCCAATTACCAGTACGGCTATTGCTGCAATAAGCACTGGCAAATAAGACCATATTAGTTGAAATGCATTATCTAAACTCTGTGTCATGTCTGCACCTCCTTAGATTTATTCTTATATTCTAGTATTTAAAGGGTTTCATTGTCAATTTAGGATTAAACCATCGAATATATACTGCATATATAAAATATCCAACTAATATATATAATATCTGTAATTGTGGTTTTATTGATTTATGATTTATTGTTTGTTACTATTATAAAAAATCTAAAAATCTTAGAAAAAATCTTAGAAGAAATCGGAAAAATGGTGTTTTAAATGAGTCCAAGCAGGATATTAGGAAACACTATTTTCAAAGGAGGAGAAAAATGTGTGGTATATGTGGTTTTATAGACCACAAACCAAGATCCGCACTAGATACTGTGGATATGTTGATTAGGTTAAGACATCGAGGGCCTGACCAGGCAGGCATATACATTGATGGGATAACATTTCAGGTTAAAGATACTGAGGAGTTAAGAGGGATAGATGCCAAGGGTAGAGTTTCTCTTGGGCAATCCAGACTTGAGATTGTTGGAGGGGAAGAGGGGATTCAACCAATTTCTGGAAGGGTTTTAACAATTGTACACAATGGAGAAATATACAATTACAGGGAACTTAGGGAGCTAATTGGTTCTCCCGATATGAGAAGTACAAGTGATAGTGAGGTTCTTGTTCGCTTTATTGAGCTCTTCTACGGTGGAAACCTGCTTGAAGCGGTAAAGAAAGCCATGCCATTTCTTGATGGAATGTATGTCTTTGCCGTAACGGATGGAAAGACCCTTGTGCTTGCAAGAGATCCAATCGGCAAAAAACCCGTTTATTTTACGGATGGTTTTCCTTTCTTCTTTGCATCGGAAAGAAAGGCTCTTATTAAGGTAAAGGGGAGCAACCAAATAAAGAGACTCCCCCCAGGGGTAATTCTGGAGGTATCAGAGAACGAAATAAGGGTTGAGAGGGGATATAGCATAGAGAAACCCCCCATTGAGATTAACGATATGGAAGAGGCCATCTCTGCGTATGAGAGGGCCTTTGACAGGGCAGTGCGAAAAAGGATTTCTGGCCTTAAGAGGGTTGGGGTACTTTTTTCCGGTGGGATTGACAGTGTCTTGGTAAGCAGAGCCCTTCAGCTTTACGGCTGTGATATTACCTGTTATTCCGTTGGTGCTGAGGATGGGGATGATATTAAAATGGCACTGAAAGTAGCCAGAGAACTTGGGTTTAGGATCAGGGTTAAGTACCTTACCGAAGAGCTTATAGAGGAACTTTTACCCGAAATTGTAGAGGCTATAGAGCTAAATGGCCTTATACAGGTTGAGGCTGCAATTCCAATGTATATAGCTGCAAGGATGTGTAGGGAGGATAACCACAAGGTGATGTTTACTGGACAGGGAGCAGATGAGCTTTTTGCAGGATACTCCTGGTACAACGATGTTGTAAGGGAAGATGGCTACACTGCACTTCACCTGAGGTTATGGGAGGATATAGAGAGCCTCTATATAGATACCCTTGAGAGGGAAGACAGGATGGCTATGGCCCATGCAATTGAGCTAAGAGCTCCCTTTCTGGACAGGGAGTTGATAAGAACGGCAATGAGAATATCCCCCAGACTGAAGATAAGGGATGCAGGTGATCCTTACAGAAAGATTGTTCACAGAGAGCTTGCACTCAGAAAAGGAATTCCACTTGAGATTGCTTATCGTAAAAAATCTCGTGCTCAGGATGGCACTGGTGTTCATAATATGATTGAGTCCCTTGCGAAGAGGTACTTTAAGGGAAGGAGTTTTAAGCGTGTAAACGTTTTGGATTACGGAAGCAACTATCGCTACCTTGATGAAGAGTACTCAACTCCTGAGGCCGAGGCTTTTTTAGATGAGATTGCAAAGAGAAATAATGTCTGGTTTCTTGCCCGAAGTGATGAGGATTCTATAAAGGCTTCAGCGTACCAGACCAACCTATTGCGGAAACTTACCTAAGAGAATCTTTTTGTCTACTCTAAGGAGGTGTATCCATGCCTAGGGAATTTAGGATTGGGATAATAGGAAACGGTAACATATACAATCTGGCCCACAGACCTGCCTGGAGGGATATAGAAAGTGCAAGGGTTGTTGCCACGTGTGATGTGGTTGAAGAAAGGGCAAAGAAGGCATCTAAAGATTTCGGAATAGATAGGTACTACAGAGACTTTAGGGACCTTATCAAGGAAGATGACATAGATGTGGTTGATATCTGCACTCCAAGCCACACGCATGCAGAGATATCCATAAGGGCAATGGAGTCAGGAAAACACGTTATATGTGAAAAACCTATAGCTACTACCCTTGGTGATTCAAAAAAGATGATTGAAGCCTCAAGACGAAATGGTGTACATCTTTTTATTGGACACACAAGACGCTTTGATGACAGATGGGTGCAGATTAAAGAGGTTATAGATGAGGGACGAATTGGGGAGGTTGTCAACGTAAGGAGAACAGAGAGATCGTGGGCTGGTTTTCCAGGGGATGATTGGCACTGGAGGAGGGAAAACGGAGGTGTCGTTGTTGACCTTGGAGTGCATGTGGTAGACCTGGCAAGGTGGTTTTTGGGAGAGGAGCCGGTTGAGGTTTTTGCAAAGCTAAAAAGCATAAGGGAGGAAGCCAGGGTTTATGGGTGTTACGATTTTGGGGTTATGATTATTTACTTTACGGGTGGTAAACAGGCCCTTCTTGAGGTAAGCTGGGTTCACCCTAAGGCGTATGCTCCTTTTTACTCTTCAACGGAGGTAATAGGGACAAAGGGAAAGATTCAACACAGTGATAGGGATTCCAATCCTGCCTTTATAGTGGATAATAATGAGGTTAGGTTTCCGATGTTTTCACCGTTGCTTTCATCTATGCCTTATGTGTTTACAAAAGAGTTCTCTCATTTTCTGGATTGTATAGAAAACGGAAGCAAACCGAAAATTACAATGGAAGACGCTGATATGGCACTTAGGGTAATAGTTTCTGCTATAAAGTCTTCAGAAGAGGGAAGACCCGTAAGAATATAGTCTGTAAGAAGGAGGGGATCTATTATGCTACGCTTTGGAATAGTGGGGTACGACCATCCTCATATTATCAGATACGCTCCTACTATAGCAACGCACAGACACATTAGATTAACTGCTATAGCGGCTATCGGCTTAAATAAGGAGATGGCAAAAAAAGATGCAGAGAGGTTTGGGAGCAGATACTATGAGGATTTAGAGGAGTTTGTTTCATCTGAAGAGCTAGATGCTATCTATATTGCAACGGATCCTTCAAGGCACCTTGAGGTGGTAAGCAAGACCGCCCCTAAGGGGGTGCATATACTCTGTGATAAACCAATCGCTATAAGCTTAAAAGAAGCCGATGAGATTATCTCTTTGGCAGAGAAAAACGGGGTTAAACTCATGGTTCCTTTTAATCCCCCTTATCAACTGGGTGTTATAAGAATGAAAGAGATGATAGAGAAAGGGGAGTTTGGTGACATCTACAATCTAAATGCTACGAAGTACGGAAAGATTCCAACAACTATAAAGGGAATGGATACCTCCTGGTTTCTGGATAAAAGCAGGGCAGGGTTTGGAGGGTTTGCAGATATTGGTATCCATGCAGTCTATGGGCTTATGTGGCTTATCCAAAAACCCGTAAAAAGGGTTTATGCAAAGATAGAGAGAAAGCTCTACAAAGAGATACCGGTGGATGATATAGGTGTTGCTCTTATGGAGTTTGAAGGTGGTACTGTTGGAACGGTATCGGCTGGATGGGCAAATCCCCTGGGGTTTCCAACCCATCTTGATGCAACGTTTGAGGTGCTTGGCTCCAAAGGGGCAATGGTTGTAGCCAAGCCGTATCACGACTTTAAGGTGTTTGATCAGGAAAAAACAGAGTCTGTAAACTGGTGGAGGGTGGATATTACAAGGCTCGTTGATGAGTTTGTAATGTCCATACTTGAGAACAGAGAGCCTGCAATAACAGGTAAAGATGCAAGAGATGCTCTTGAGGTTGTGGTTGCTGCCTACAGATCATCAGAAACCGGAACTGAGGTAACCTTGCCCCTTACGGTATGAAATCTGGATATATCGGTATGCTATGAATATACTGGACTGGATTGTTGTAATAGTATATGCACTAGGGCTTATAGTTTTTAGCAGACACCTTGGAAAGAAACAGCTAAATACAGAGGATTACTATCTTGGGGGACGAAAGATCTCATGGTTGGCCACAGGCCTATCTACCATGGCTACACAGCTTGGAGCAATAAGCTTTGTTTCTGCTCCTGCTTTTGTGGCACTAAAGCCCAATGGAGGGCTTATATGGCTTGGATACGAGTTTGCGGTGCCAATTGCCATGGTTTTTTTTGATGGCCTTTATTGTTCCGGTGCTGCACAGAGCTAGGGTGGTAAGCATTTATGAGTACCTTGAAAGAAGGTTTGATTCCCAAACTAGGTTTCTTATAAGCTTTATCTTTCAGATAAGCCGTGCTCTTGCAACCGGTGTAAGTATTTATGCTGTTGGTATAGTGCTTTCAGCGATCTTGGGGCTTTCTCTATTTTCTACAATCATCCTTATAGGGATTATTACGGTTGTTTACGATACCCTCGGAGGGATAAAAGCCGTTATCTACAGTGATGTTATCCAGATGCTTATACTTATTGCGGGAATAGCTTTATGCACTTTTTTTGCCTATGAGCTCTCAGGTGGTTGGACAGAGGCAATTTCTACCATTCCACATGATAGGCTGCGTATCCTGGATATAGAAAGTCATGGATTTGGAGACGGAAACGATTTTAGCTTCTGGGCACTGGTTATAGGTGGGTTTTTTCTCTATGCCTCATACTACGGGTGTGATCAGAGCCAGATTCAGCGCGAGATGTCTGTAAGAAGTGTCAGTGATGTAAGAAAGTCCCTTATGTTTAACGGTGTATTTAGGTTTCCTCTGGTTGTTATGTACTGCACCATGGGGATCTTTATAGGTGCTTTTGCAATTAAAAACAGGGAGTTTATGAGCCTTATTCCCAAAGATAAGGTTGATTACATGGTACCCGTTTTTGTTCTCAATTTTCTTCCTCACGGGATAATAGGGTTTATAGTGATCTCCATTCTTGCTGCTTTTATGTCAAGCCTGGATTCTGCAATTAACTCCTTAAGTGCTGCCACCATGCGTGATATCTATCAACGCTACATAAGGCCGGATGCCGATGAGAATCACTACTTTCTTTGGTCAAAAGTATTTACCGTCTTCTGGGGTATAGTCTGCACCGGGTTTGCTTTTGTTGTGGGTGGGATATCAGAAACTGTAATTGAGGCCATAAACAAAGTTGGCTCTGTTTTCTATGGACCGATCCTTGCTGCCTTTGTTCTAGGTATCTTGGTTAAGAGAACAACTCCAGCGGGGGTAAAAATGGGTGTTCTATCCGGGGTAATTCTAAATCTGGTGCTTTGGTTTGGATTCCCGGGTGTTTCATGGCTTTGGTGGAACGCTACAGGTTGCATTACAGCGGTTCTGGTTGGTTACTTATGGAGTGTGCTTATACCCGGTAGCAGCTCTTCAAAAGACCCTGTGCAAGGTCTTCAGGTAAGATGGAAACCGAGTTATGTGTTTTTGCTGCTCTATTTCTTTGGAATTATCCTAGCTAGTTTTTTGCTTGAGCGCATTTTAGTAGTTTGAATGTTTGTCTTTTGATTTGTATATTTAGAGATTAAAAAGTCTAAAAAAAGGGGTTTAAGATATGAGGTTAGCCTGTGTTGTTTTCCTATCTCTTCTCTTTATTACAGGTTTTGCTTATCCAAAGGAGGATACTGAGTCAGCCCTTGGATTTAGCTTTGGTATCTCGAAGAAGGAAGCCTTAGAGATTATAAAGTCCAGGGGGAAAAAGATTGTAGAGGATACGGTAGACTCCAAAAAGATTAGAACGGTTGTTTTCGATTCCACAGTTGTTGATCTACCTCTGGATACTTTAGATGCTGAGGTTAGAACGAGTCTTGAATTCTACAGGGATAAGCTTCTGTCTTCTTCCCTTCTCCTTAGACCTCGGGATCCGATGGAGCAGCAGGAGCTAGAATCCCAACTCTCTGAGTTCCTTACGGCCAGGTATGGAGAGCCAGCAAATAGGGAAGAGGTACTTAACATCACCGCTTGGACATGGCATGTAGATGAGGTAAGGGTTATCTTAAGCTCTGATCCGGGTAAGAATCTGTTAAAGGTTAAGTACATATATGAACCGCTTAACCAGGCAAGAAGAGAGGAGGAGCTTAAACAGAGGCAGAGGGGTAAGCCCTCAGACCCTGCTAGGGAGATGTTTATAGAAGGTAACTACAGTGCCCCTTACTATCTTAAAGAGAACCGTCAGTAATCTGTATAAACATCTGGTAAACTTCTCTAAATTGAAAAGGGGTATCCTCCATGATAGAGAAGACCTATATAGAGCAGAGACCCATATCCAGGTCCCTTTATGAGAAGGCAATGGGGTTGTTTCCCGGAGGGGTAACCCACGATATTCGTTATCTCCTTCCGTTTCCGGTTTACATAAAGGAGGCAAGGGGTTCAAGAAAGTGGGACGTTGATGGAAATGAGTATGTGGATTTTTCAATGGGACATGGCGCACTGATTCTTGGACATGGCAGGGAAGAGGTGGTTAATGCTGTAAGGGAGACTGTTTTAAGGGGAACACACTACGGTGGTTCAAGTGAGCTTGAAATAAGGTGGGCTGAGTGGGTAAAGAAATTAATCCCATCTGCTGAGAAGGTGAAGTTTACCAGCTCTGGAACGGAGGCCACTCTTCTTGCTGTAAGGATTGCCCGGGCCTATACTGGAAAAAGTAAGATTGTTAAGTTTTACGGGCACTTTCATGGATGGCATGACTACCTAATAGCTGGGGAGAGGCCTCCTTGGGATGTGGATCCCATGGGTGTTCCCTATGAGGTTTTAAAAACTGTTGTTGTAATCCCATCTGATCTTTCTGTTCTGGAATCGCTTTTATCTCAGGATAAGGATATAGCTGGGGTTATAGTTGAGCCAACGGGTGGTTCCTGGGGAAAGGTTCCAATCCCAGAGGGCTTCCTTGCTGGTCTAAGAGATATTACAAGAAAACATAATGTGGTTTTGATCTTTGATGAGGTTGTAACAGGGTTTAGATGGTCTCCAGGTGGTGTTCAGGGACTCTGTGGCGTTATCCCTGATATAACAACACTTGCTAAGATACTGGCTGGTGGTTTTCCAGGTGGAGCGGTTGTTGGAAAGGGCCATATAATGGATGTTTTGGGGTTTGGTGGATACGAAGACCACAGGAGGGCAAAAAGAGTCATACACCAGGGCACGTTTAATGCCAATCCCGTTTCTGCTTCTGCTGGAATAGCCTGTCTTGAGATAGTTTCTACCGGTATCCCTCAGAAAGAGGCTTCGGAGAAAGCTAGGGAGATAAGGGTTTCTTTAAATGAGGTTATAAGGTTACAAGGTGTTAAGGGATGCGTATATGGGGAGAGCTCCGTTTTTCACATAGTGCTTGGGGTAGAGCCTGTGAATTTTAACGGTGGGGATATAAGGGATCCGGGACTTCCAATAGATGTTCTTAAATCAGGAGCCAGAGGGGATGTTTGCAGGTTGTTTCAGCTTTCTATGTTGGTTGAAGGGGTAGATATATTTCACATGGGTGGTCTTGTCAGTTCCGTGCATACGGATGAGGATATAGAAAAGACAGTAAGGGCTTTTGAGACAACACTTAAAAGACTAAAAGGTGAAGGTGTTTTGGATTAAGTTTTCCCTTAATGGTTTAGTCCTATGTCCTGTGAAATCACAATTGATCTTATTGAGAGGGTAAAAGAGCAGTTATTTAACACGGTTCTGGACTGTTATAGTAGCCTTTCGGACTGCAGCTACTTGGATCTTAGGCTGGGTGTAAGTGAGTCCAGGTTTGCCATGGCTCAAAAAGGGGTTTCTAAAGAGAGCAGGGAAGAGGTTTTTGGGTCCATTGGGATAAGGGTTATTGCTGGAAAGGATATAACGGCCTCAGGATACTTTGGAAGCTATATAGGTCCATCGGATGTAAGGAATCTGGATGTATTCGTAAAAGAGGGAGTAAGTTGTGCATGGAGGCGAGCGGTGGCTAACTCCTCTTTTAAATCAAGGTTTAAAAAGGCCTTGGGGGGGCTTGGTTCTTCTCTATCTCCCACCAGGCTTAAGGAGATAGAGGTATGCAGAGATACTTTCTCTCTGCCTTTTAAAGAGGACCCAACTGCGGTTCCCCTGCAAAGGGTTGTGAAAGAAGCAGTAGATGCTTCCTCCGCTGTTGAAGAGATCTATGGCTCCTGCGGACATAATACTGTCTACGTTTACACAGGGCTTTTTAGGGAGCTTTTTGTATCTTCTGAAGGAGCTTTTATAGACCAGTCTTATCCGCTTACAGAGGGGTTTGTAAGTGTTGTTGTTGAAGATGAGTTCCAATACGATCACCTGGGTGGTAAGGGTGGATGGGAGGTTCTTTGCGGGGATAACGCATTTAATAAAACGTTTATGGAGTTTGCGGTGGATCTTGCAAGGGATACACTGGAGCTTTCAAAGGCTCCGGTTTTACCCTCTACCGACAAGGAGGTGGTTGTTGTTACCGATCCTCATTTCAATGCACTCCTTGTGCATGAGATTGTAGGTCATCCGGTTGAGGCAGATAGGGCACTTAAAATGGAGACGGCCTATGCCGGAAGAAGCTGGTTCTTTAGCGGGTTTAATAGAAATCAGATAGGCAAAAAGGTGGCTTCGGAACTGGTTACCGTGTATTCAGATGCCTCACTTCATGGGTACGGCAGTTACAGATACGATGCCGAAGGAGTAAGGGCAAAGAGAGTAGTTCATATAGACAGGGGTATATTCCGTGGTTTTTTAAACAGTCGGGAAACGGCTCTAATTCTTGGTGAAGAGCCTAATGGCTCTATGCGTGCAACCCAAGCTCATCTTGTTCCCCTTATAAGAATGAACAATACCGTTTTTGCCCCTGGCGATAGAAATCCAGAGGATATACTGAGGGATGTTGACGATGGGTACTATGTAGTTGGCCATCATACTCCCTCAATCGGTGAGTCTAGGGAGAACTTTAGCATATCCGCACGTCGAATATACAGGATCAGGGATGGCAATTTCAGAGAATTCTACAGAAGTGGGGCTGTAACATCGGATTCCAGAGATTTCCTCATGAAGGTGGATGCTGTTGGAAACGATTTTAAACTCTTTCCGATGCCAAATTGTGGAAAGGGAATTCCCATGCAGGCCCTTCGGGTGGGAAATGGGGGGCCCACAATGAGAAGCAGGGCAAAACTGGTGGGGATGAGGTAGGTTCGTTGTGGTTTCAAATACCAAGAGGTTGTGTTTATGATAAAGGTAGAGGTATTAAGGAAGTGTGTGGGGGATGGTCTCCACTTTATCAGGCTTCAACAGGACGTAAGAGAAGCAGAGGTATTTGCATCCTGGAATGAGAGTATAACGGTAAGGGTTAACTACACATCTGAGATCCCATGTAGTGGGGTTCATGAGCCAAAGAGTGTTATAAGCTATGGGATTGGAGTCCTTGCGGTGTTTGATACGCCTCAGGGAATTAAGGTCGGGTTTGGAAGCGATACTGGGGACTTAACCATTGAGGGGGTAAGAAGGGCTCTGGACAGAGCAAAGAGAAGCTCCGTATCTGACCCGGATTTTAAAGCCCTTCCATCACCTTCCTATGGTTCCCCTGTGCTTTCTTCCTATCACGATGAGTCTGTTATGGAGATTGGGGATGAAGAGGCGGTTTATCTTGGCTGGCGTGCTTTAAAAGGGGCGCTTTTTGTTTTCCGAAAAAAGGGCTTTACAAGGAGCTTAATAGTTGGAGGGGATGTAACGATTTTAAAGGAGAGAGTGGCTGTGGCAAACACAAATGGGATAGACGAATTCGATGAGTCTTCTTCCATGTTTGCCTCTATTACAGCGGTGATTGAGGATATGAATGCAAAGGGAACGGGGTGGGCTAGTGCAACGTATCTAGACAGGTTTAAGCCTGAGGAAGCGGGTAAGATGGCTGCAAAAAACGCAATAAGTTCTGCCGGTGGAAGGAGAATAGAATCAGGGATATACAATGTTATTTTTGGAAGGCAGGCGGTTTCAATGCTTTTTTCCGAGATGATAGTAGATGCTCTATCCCTTGATCATATTGACTCGGGTAACTCACCCTTTGTTGGAAAGCTTGGGCAGAGGGTTGCTTCCGACATAGTGTGTGTTTACGATGATGGGACAAGACCATTTGATGTCGGCAGCAAAAGGATTACCTGTGAGGGAATACCTACAGGGAGAACAGATTTAATCTACGGGGGAAGACTTGTTGGTTTTCTCTCCAACAACTATTACGCAAAAAAGTACGAAAACAACGTGGTTAAGTTCATTCCGAGAAATGGATTCAGGTTTGGAGATGAGGGTAGGGACTTTAAACGTATCCCTTCGATACATGCTACAAACCTGGTAATAGAGGGAACAAGAGAGGTTTCCTCTCAGAAGTTAATCTCTGGTATAGGGAATGGGGTGTATATCGGAAGGCTCTGGTATCTTTACCCTGTATACGGCCTGGCAAAAGCCCACTTTACGGGAACGGTTATAGGTGATTCTTACATAATAAGGGATGGACAGATAACAGAGCCTCTAAAGCCCAACACCGTTAGGATAAATGATAACTTTATGAGCCTTCTAAGGAGAATAGTGGCAATATCCAGGAAAAAGAGTCCTACCCTAACCTGGGGTTCCAAGGAGGTTATAGTTGCCCCTGAGATTGCTGTAAAGGGTATAAGGCTTGAAAACGTTGCTGAGTTTATAGAGGAACTATAGTACCTGAGTAAGCAATAACCTATAGAGGGTAAATATAAGAAATGTTATTCCCAGCAGTGAGGCTGCCGCTCCAGACATTAACAGGGTAAGCCTTTTTGGGCTTTTCTTGTAGTTTAGGATGGCAAACGAGGAGATAACGGAGGTAAAAGATAAACACACGTAGAAGAGTATAAGGAGATGGGGTATTGCCATTGTTGTTGGGTAGAGTTTTAAAAAAGCCATCAAAGGGAATATAAGGGAGATAAACGGTATGGATACAAAGACGGTAAGGGTCTTTTCCAGTCTTGGATACAGGGATGTGTAAACGGTTGTTGTCAGTGTTATGTGTGATATGAGAAACACTATTAAGAAAAGCCTTTTTAGAAATGGGTGCTTGGAGCCAAATACGATGCTAAATACGGAGTAGAGAAGTACCGCATTTATAAAAGAGACAATGGTAAATGCTAGGTGGTTTTTTCTTTTTTTCTTCATGATTTCCTTTTAGTGAATAAAATAAAGATAATACAAAAGCGGTTCTTCCTAAAGTAGAGTTATAACCGATTTCGGTTTACAATATTGTCCATGGCAGCCAGGGATAAGTTGCCTGTTATAGGCATAACCACAGATATAAAGTCTGAAAGAGAGGAGACATTTGTTGTAGAGGCAACTTATGCAAGGGCTTTGGTTAGAGCCGGGGCTGTTCCTGTTTTTTTGCCTTCCATTTCACACGATAAGTCCTTTCTTTTTGAGCTTTCCAAGCGTATAGATGGGCTTCTCCTTCCCGGGGGTAGGGATATGGATCCGGGGTTTTACAATGAAAAACCCCATCCCAGATTAAGGCCAATGAATAGGGAAAGAACGGAATCGGAAATTGTTTTTCTGGAAAGTGCCCTAAAACGGGGAATTCCGGTTCTTGGTATTTGTGGGGGAATGCAGCTTATAAACGTGTTTTTTGGTGGTTCCCTTTATCAGGATATACCATCTTTAATATCAGGTGCACTTTCTCACGAAGGTGGCTCTGTTCATGATGTAGAGGTAATGGAAGGAACTTTGCTGGAAAGAATCGTAGGGGAGAGGAAATTCAGTGTAAAGAGCTACCATCACCAATCTGTAAAGGCAGTTGGAAGAGGGCTTAGGGTTTGTGCAATGTGTCCCGATGGGGTTATAGAGGGTATAGAGAGTGCTGACTCCTTTATTCTCGGGATTCAGTGGCATCCTGAAAGGGAAAACAACGGAGTGGCTGAAAGGATCTTTAGGGCCTTTGTAGAGGAATGCAGGGAAAAAATTCCTTTTACTGCCGAAGGGGGGAGTTGAACCCCCACGGGCGTATGCCCACTGGATCCTGAATCCAGCGCGTCTGCCAGATTCCGCCACTTCGGCTTTTTTTAATTATCTTATCACAAGTAAGCGTGGTCGGAAAGGGATATGCATAACAGTTGACATGCACAGATATATAACAATACAATATTTAAAGGGGATAGATGGCTATAAAGAGGAAGTTAAAAACTTTAGCAAGACCATCTCTTGCTGAGGTTCTAGACAGGTACTCCGAGGAGGGGGAGCTCTATAAAAAGCTAGAAGACAACAAGGTGCTTTGTTACGCTTGTGGGCACCGCTGTGTCATACATGATGGTCTTAGGGGTATATGTAAGGTTAGGTATAACAGAGGTGGAAAGCTCTTTGTGCCTAAAGGGTATGTGGCCGCTTTGCAGTGTGATCCCACGGAGAAAAAGCCCTTCTTCCATGTACTTCCCGGTTCTTTAACCCTTACCTTTGGTATGCTTGGGTGTGATTACCACTGTGCATATTGTTTCCCCGCTGAAACTCCGGTGGTTACCAACCTGGGTGTTTTACCCATAGAGGAAGTGTTTAATCTGGGTAAGTGCAGAGAAAAAAGAGAAGATGCGGAAATCTCATATCCTGAAGGCCTTCAGGCTATCACAGAGAGTGGTTCTTTTTGTAGGGTTCTAAAGGTCTTTAAACATTATTATTCAGGAAGAATGACGGTTATTAAACCTTATTACTTTCCAGAGTTTCGCTGTACCGAGGACCATCGTATCTACGCTACAAAGGATCCCAGCGGCAACAATATCGAGGTTTTAAAAGCCAAAAACCTTACCAAAGAGCATTTTCTGGTTATCCCTAAGAACTTCTGTTTTTCGTCAGATTATTCTATCTCTGCCTACGAGATATTAGGTGAGTTTAAACCTGCTTTTAAGATACCTCAAGCTCCCACTAGCTCTGATGTCAATCGTATTATGGAAGCAAGTAGCCAGGGGATAGACTCAAAGGAACTTGGGGTTGAGTTTGGTAAGGACCCTTCTTATATACGCCATGTAAGAAGTAAGGTGCGCCGAGGGAGTTGGAGGACTGAGGACATTGGAGAAGCTACCTTAGAAGGGGGCAAAGTAAGATTCTTAACGGAAAAGAAACTAGGAATTCCTCAAGATATTCCCCTAAACGAAGATTTTGCAAGGCTTCTTGGATACTACTTGGCCAAAGGCTGTGTTACCCAGGTTAAAAACCGTCCGAACAGCTATACCCTGTATTTTACTCTTTCACCGAATGGGTATGACTTGGCTTATAATATCAGGTCTCTGATTGCAAAAACTTTGGGTCTTAAAGCTGGTGTTGTAAAGCGACCTACATCCATAGCTGTCACTCTAGATAAAGCCTCTGCGGCGCTTCTTTTTAAGAGTCTTTGTGGGGAAAGAGCCTCAACCAAGAGGGTTCCGGATGTGTTATTTGATGCTAAACGTCCGATTGTAGAAAGCTTTCTCCAGGCATATATCGAAGGAGGTGGGCATATCTACCCTGATGGGAAAGTGAGGGTAGCTACAATCTCAAGAAATCTTGCCTACGGAATAGCTTGGTTGGCTTTAAAGCTTGGATACTTGCCCTCTCTATATGAGAGTAAGTTACCTGAGAAAAAGGTTACAGAAGGTAGAGATGTTTGTCATAGCACTTCTCGTTACACTGTAGTATGGTATAAAGAAAAAGCTAGAAACCACCGTTACATTGAAACCGACCGTTATTACCTTATACCGCTGCGCTCTATATCTACGGAAGAATTTGCGGGTTATGTCTACAACCTTGAGGTTGATAAGGAGCATAACTATCTGGCAAATTTCTTTCTCGTTAAAAATTGTCAGAACTGGATTACTTCTCAGGCTCTAAGGGACCCGGTTGCTGGAATAGAGCCTATGCCGATTACGGCTGAGGAAATTGTATCCCTTGCAAAGAGGTACGATGCAAGGATGGTAGCAAGTTCATATAATGAACCTCTTATTACGGCTGAGTGGGCCAAGGATATCTTCACCTTGGCTAAAAAAGAGGGGTTTAAAACGGCTTTTATCTCAAATGGCAACGCAACAAAAGAGGTCCTTGAGTACCTTCGACCTGTTACCGATTGCTACAAGGTGGATTTAAAATCCATGCAGGATAGAAACTACAGAAAACTCGGTGGACTCCTTAGCACCGTGCTTGAGACGATTTCCCGCCTGGTTGAAATGGGGTTCTGGGTAGAGGTTGTAACCCTAGTAGTTCCCGGTTTTAACGACTCCGATGATGAGCTAAGGGCAGCTGCAAGGTATCTTGTATCGGTGTCACCTGATATCCCGTGGCATGTTACTGCGTTTCATAAGGACTATAAAATGACCGACCCTGAGAATACACCACCTGAAACGCTTATACGTGCTGTTCAGATTGGATACGAGGCCGGTCTCAGATTCGTTTATGCTGGGAATCTTCCCGGTATGGTTAGGGATTACGAAAACACCTACTGTCCCGACTGTCACGCTCTTTTGGTTAAAAGGTACGGATATAGAATACTGGACTACAAGATTACCCCTGAGGGCAGATGCCCAAGTTGCAATCGAAGTATTCCGGGAATATGGTGGTAGGGTTGTGTTTAGGGATCAAGTCATCTCTTCCTTTCCAGATACCAGCTTGTTTAGAATATCTTTCTGAATGCGTTCAATCTGGTCTCTTATCCTTATTATCTCTTCAAGTGATTTTCCTCTTTCCCTGCACTCCTCAGCTATAGAGTCTACGTTTGCAATTATGTGCTTGAGTTTTGTTTGTGCTTCTATGCTTGCCTTTATAAACATCTCTTCCTCCTCCCACGGCCGTTTTACATAGGATTCAAGCTCTCTTGCCTGTATAAGAAGCTCTCGTAGTCGGTCTCTGTAACCGTGAATGGATTGGTGTAGAACTGCCTGAATCTCACTTCTTTCACTGGGGGATCTCCAGAGTACGTTCTCAAGGATGCTTAGATCCTCTTCCCCTACCTCCTTTTTCCCCTCAATGTATGCCCTGGCTTTAAGAACGAGAACTGAGTGCTTGTATCTGCGGTCAGAAAGTACTATACCCTTTTTCCTAAGCTCTGCTCTTACGCGTGCAATCAGTTTTAGTATATGCGATGGAACACTAACCTTTAGCATATCAGACTGACACTCGTTTAGTTCTTCAAGGGTTATAAGCGTTTTCTCTTTTGAGGTATCCTCTTTCTGTAGCATCTTTAAGAAGCGAAAGTCTTCTCTTATATAGTCCACAACGTATCTTAAAAGGAATCTATCGTACAGTGCTTCAAGTTCATCCTCTTCAGAGGGAAGTTCGTTGCTTGCTCCAAAAAGGGTTATCAGTGGAACCCTGACAACCTCTGTTCCGTTATAGAAGATCCTTTCGTTCATTATCGTAAGAAGGGTGTTTAGTATCGAGGAACTTGCTTTAAAGACCTCATCCAGGAAAGCAATGTGGGCTTCTGGTAGTTTCCCTGTAATAACCCTTCTGTATTCATCGTTTTCAAGACCCCTTAGGCTCACTGCACCGAATATCTCTTCTGGGGTTGTAAATTTTGTAAGAAGCCACTGAAAATATCTTGCTCCCTGTATCCTGCTGCACATCTCATGTGCAAGCAGGGACTTTGCTGTTCCGGGTGGTCCGATAAGCAATATGTGACTTCTTGAAAGGAGTGCACAGAGGGCACCTTCGATAACTTCGTCCCTTTCAAAGAAGTCTCCTTTTAGTTCTTCTCTTATCTTTCTCAGTTTTTCTACTGCTCTTTCCATGATATTATCTCTACTTTTCTGGAGTCTTTTCTTATAACTGCGTCTATAATCCTTAGAGTGGAATCCTCTTCCCCAAGGCTACCTATAGACCTAATAGAGAATACATCACTTTGCCCTGAACTCAAAACCACACCGGCTAATCCTGCGGTGATCTGAAGGGTTGGATCAATTGATTTTACTATCTCGTTTGCCTTTTTTCTGTCAACTATGGGGCTATCCTTTCGTGCTTCAAGTATGGCATCTGCTATTTGTTCGGCGGTATCATCAGGTATCAGGTTTCCTCCCGAAGCGTAACCTGTTTGACGTGTAAAGGAAGAGACAGAGGCTCCTTTTAGTGCAGCCATTATAACCACCTTGGGGGCGGTACTTAGATTTATTCTTTTGTCTTTGGGATAGACTGTGACAAAGTCTTTTATCTTTTCGAAGAACTCTTTATCCATTCCGTATATTAAACGGATTTCCTCAACGCTGTCTAAGGGACCGTTCTTTATAGAATAGGGGTTCTCAAGACTTGCGTAGAACTGTGCATCTGCACCACTTGGATCCTGGTCATCCTCTACGCTGGAGCCCTCAATTGGGCGGTCTAACCAGTTAATCAGGCTGGAGATAAAGAGACTTGACTTTTTACCATCCACACCCAGCATCCTAAAGAGTTCTTTAAGCTCCGTAAGTACCTGCTGGTCAACTCTGTTTGTCCTTTGGCTTACAAGTGCATTTAGGTTTATTTTGGAGCGCTCATCTACAACCGTTATGGAAACCAGACCGTCTCCTACCGGGAAATAGGGAACGTTTATAATCCATCTTCCCTGAGAGCTTCCACTTTGCTCTCCCAGAAAACTTGCAACTGTTGTTAGCTCCTCAAGTGGCCTTTTCTTTAGGGTTCCTGCTGCCACATATATACCGGACTTTGCTATGTAACGTGCCTTTATGTCGTCTTTTATGTTTGAGGCAATCTGCATATCCACCTGGGTGAAGTATATTAGGTCTACAACAAGCGTTGTAACTATTGCAATTGCAATGAGTACAACCGCAAGTACAATCCCACGTTCAGATTTTCTTATCCTTGGTTCATCTCTCATTTTTGCCCACCTGATTGTGCTACGGGAATTGTTACAAGTGAATCGAAAGAGACCTCCTCTCCCCTTGGGCTCTTCATCGTTATTTGTATCCATACTGCTTTTGGTAGAGCCCTTGTCTGTTGGGAATCCCATTCTTCTATAAGCTCTCCACCTTCGGTCATAAAGAGCAGGTTAAACCTGAGTATGCGTTCGGATATTGGGTATCTAATTCCACCTGATTCTACTCCTATTGTTGGGTTCTCCCATCTTATTAGAGAGAAGGTTTCACTTCCCTGATTCTGTTCTGTATAGTAGCCTATTTCTGCCTGATCAGAGTCAAGTGAATCGCTTCTGTAGTTGCGTGAAAGGGAGGTAAACAGCACCCTGCTCTGCTCGCCTTCCTTTGTTCCCCTGAAGTAGGAATACGGTGAGGTTAGGGACTCTGAGTACACCATTCCATATGGATACGCTGATTCTAGGTCCTTTGTTATCTGGGAAAATATGACCCTTGCTTCATGGTAGAGTTCCAGTTCTTCTTCTGTTATGTCTTTTGCCTTTATAATCTGAAAAAACGAAACGTATGTAATCGTTAGAACGATGGTTCCAATAAACACGGAAAGGAGTAACTCAAGAAGAGTAAACCCCTTATCTGATATCTGACATTGCCATTGTAATCTCAAAGTCTTTTTTCCCTTCATCCCACATGACCACAAGATGTATTGCCCTTATTTCTATACCCAGTTGCCTGATGTTTATGGGGATTACCGATAGTTGCCATCTAAACCCCGGTGCTTCTTCAAACTCCCCTTGCTCTCGTCTTGGCTCCGGAAATCCTTCTAGCTCTATCTCTGAAAGCTTTTTCTGGGCAAGCATTCCTGCAATGGCCAGATTCTTTGAATCGGATGCAATAATTAGGTTTCTATTTACTGCACTTAAAAGCACTGCTAGTGCGGAGCCAAGTATTGCAACAGCTACAAGAACCTCAAGGAGTGTAAATCCCAAAGTTGCTTTGGATGTTTGTTTGCTACCTGACAAACTCAACGTATCTGTCATAAACTATGGTTCCTCCGGTATATGGTTTTGTTGCCACCGTGTAGTTTATTCCGTTTTCCGTTTCAAGATGGATTACTGCAGGTTCAACAAATCCTGTGGGGAAAAAGAGTATAAAATCGTCTCTGCCTTTAAGGGTTTTACCGAGGCTGCGCTGGGTTATTACGTCTTTAAAATATACACCCTTTGGGAGTTTCCATATCTTCTGTAACAGGGGGTCTCTGGGGACTACAAACTCATTTCCCTCTATTACCTCAACCCGATACTCATTCCTATCTATATCGAAGGTCAGTCTGTATACCCTTTTCTTGAAAGCGGCCTCACTGTATAGGTACCTGATCACCGCACTTAGCCTTCTTGATGCACTTTTTATGTTTATCTCCGTAATCTCTTTAAACTTGGGCACTGCTACAAGGAGAAAGAGCCCCAGAAGAAAGATAACAACTGAAAGCTCTATAAGGGTAAAGCCCTTATTTTCATTCATTGTATGTTCCGGCTCGAGATGTCATCTTCTGTGTTTGGTACACCATCTGGCCCCGGAGATATTATCTCGTAAGACCCATCTTGTGTTTGATCAGGTCCTATGTAGATAAAATCGTTGCCCCATGCATCCTTTGGAACCTTTCCTCCCTCAAGGTACCCTTCTGGTGGAAACTTTGTCGGGGTTCTACCTATTGTAGGAGGGCTTACCAGAGCCTGCAGTCCCTGTTGTGTTTCAGGATAAAAGGCATTGTCAAGCTTATAGAGTTTAAGTGCGGTTTCTAAGTCCCTTATCTGGATCTTTGTTGTCTCTATTTTTGCCTCACGCAGCCTTCCTATAACGTTTGTTCCCACTAGATAGGCAAGCCCAGCTATTATAACCAGAACCACCATAATTTCGATAAGCGTGAAACCACTTTGTGATCTCATTGCAACCTCCTTAATTATTTGATTGTAGAAGTTAAGTCAAATATGGGCAGAAGTATTGCAAAAACGATAAATCCTACAACAACACCCATTACAAGTATCATGATGGGCTCAAGAAGAGATGTTAAGGTTGAAACCGAGGTTTCAATCTGCATATCGTAAATATCTGCAACTTTTACAAGCATCTCCTCCAGTTCGCCCGTCTGTTCCCCAACCGTTATCATCCTTGTCATAAGTGGAGGGAAAATACCGCTTTCCCTAAGCGGTCTTGCAAGGCTTGTTCCCTCCCTTACGTTCTCGCGAATGCTTCTTAGCTTTTCAATATAGACAGAGTTTCCAAGTATTGCCTCAGATATTTCAAGTGCTTCAAGAAGTGGGATTCCGCTTCCAAGCAGTGTTCCTAGAGTGCGTGTAAACCTGGATATTATTACCATTCTTGCAATCTTTCCAAATATCGGGAGCCTAAGAACCAGCCGATCAATGATTGCCTTTCCCCGTCTGGTTTTACTAAACCGGTACAGCATAAATGCAATGCCTGTTAGTACGAAGAGAATGGTTAGGGGATTCTCACTTAAAAAGGTGCTTATCTCTATTAGAATTACGGTAATAAGTGGGAGGGCTTTTCCGCTTTCTTCAAAGATTCTTGCTATCTTTGGTATAACATAGGTCATCATAAAGAATAAAACCCCGCTTCCTATAAGGAACATAAAGAGCGGATATATAAGTGCGCTTTTTATACGCGAGTAAAGGGCCGCTTGTTTTTCAAGAAAGTCTGCAAGTCTAAGAAGCACAACATCTAGTGTGCCGCTTGCCTCACCTGCCTTTACCATGTTTATATAGAGATCAGAGAATATGTTTTTGTGTTCTTTAAGTGCGTTTGTAAGGGAGCTTCCTTCGCTTATTCTGTCCTTTACCTGGGTTAGAACCTGCTTTAACCTTGGGTCATCTGTTTGCTCGGAAAGTGCTACAAGAGAGGCTTCCAGTGGAAGTCCAGCGGATATAAGGGTAGAGAACTGTCTTGTTGTAACCGCAAGCTCTGAGATGCTTATACCCCTAAGCAGGAAAAATCTCTTGGTTTTCTCTTCCTTAACCTCTTTTAGGGAAGATAAAAAGATCCCCTGGCGTTTTAGTTTCTCCGTTGCGGCTTTTGGGGATTCAGCATCTATTATCCCTTGAAGGGTTTTACCCTTTTCGTTTATTGCCTTGTATTTGTAAACGGGCATCTTACTTCATCTCCCCTATGCCGAATCCTCTTCCGTTACCCTCATGACCTCATCTATAGATGTTAAGCCCCTAAGTACTTTTTCTGCTCCATCCATCCTAAGGGTTGTCATCCCGTTTTCTATGGCCCTTTTCTTTATCGTGGAGGAATCTGAGGTACTGAGTGTAAGTGTGCGTATGTCATCATCTACAAGGAGTATTTCAAATATACCGGTTCTTCCGCTGTATCCTGTATCCAGACACTCAGGGCATCCACGTGCTCTAAACAACCTTCCTCCCGGTATGTCCCTTCTGTTTATGCCTATTCTTACAAGTTCATCGTCAAGGGGTATATACGGTTCCTTGCAGTGGTTGCAAAGAAATCTAACAAGCCTCTGTGCTATAACAGCTATTAGGGAGGATGCAACAAGAAACGGTTCTATTCCCATATCTATAAGTCGTGTTATTGCACTTGCGGAGTCGTTTGTATGAAGTGTGGAAAAAACCAGGTGTCCTGTAAGAGAGGCATGAATTGCAATATCTGCTGTTTCTCTATCTCTTATCTCTCCTATAAGGATAACATCGGGGTCCTGACGCAGGATTGACCTCAGTCCATTTGCAAATGTCAGGTTTACCTTGGGATTTACCTGGATCTGGTTAATACCTTGGATCTGGTACTCAACCGGATCCTCAATCGTTATTATCTTCTTGTCCGGGGAGTTGATTCGCTCCAGAGCTGCATACAGTGTGGTTGTTTTTCCGCTTCCTGTAGGACCTGTTACCAGTATTATCCCGTGAGGGCGGTGTATCAGGGAGTTTACGGTTCTTAGTTTTTCCCCTTCAAGTCCTAGGTCTTCTAAGCTTAAAAGAACAGAGGACCTATCGAGCAGCCTCATAACCACACTTTCTCCCCATGTGGTTGGAACGGTGGATATACGAACATCAACATCTCTACCCGCTACCTTGACCCGAATTCTCCCGTCTTGTGGCTTCCTTTTTTCCGCTATATCAAGCTCAGCCATTATCTTTACCCTTGATATAATGGAGGACTGAAGTTTCTTTGGACACGAGGTTACCCTGTGTAGAATTCCATCTTTTCTGAATCTGACCACAACCTCCTTCTCAAAACACTCTATGTGAATATCGCTTGCTTTTTCTTTTACCGCCTGAAATAAAAGTGAGTTTACAAACCTGATAATGGGGGCTTCATCTTCTGCTTCAAGAAGGTCTTTGGGTTCCTGAAACTCTGACTCCGTAATGCCAAGAACCTCACTTTCAATCTCATCGGCCATCTCTCTGCCACGTTCGTAGACCTTATTTATGCACTCTATAACCGTAGAGCTGAGTGTAAGGACGGGTTCCACTTCGCATTCAAAGAGGGATTTAACCTCATCTATAGCGTATATATTCAGGGGAGGAGCAATGGCAACAATTATTTTATCGTTTTCTTTCTTTATGGGGATAAGCTTAAATTTCTTTGCAAAGCTTATAGGGAGGAGTTTGGCAAGCTCTGGATCTATAGATTTTTCCTCTATACTTAACGTATACGGGATCTCATAGTACTCAGAAAGCACCTCAAGGGTTTCTCTTTCACTTAGGATCTTTGACTTTATAATAAGCTCTTCAAGTCTTTCTCCGTTTTTGGAAACGATCTCTCCCAGCCTTGTTCTGGCTTCTGGGTTTCTTTCAACAATTATTTCTTCAAGACTCCTCATCTTAGTATCCCCCCTCATGTATTCCCCTTTGTTGTAGAAGCATATTCCTTCTTTGTCTTTCTTCAAGAATCCTCTGCATATCGTTTTCGTTTTCCACTATCCTTGGGGTAAGAAGGATCATCAGATTTATCTTGCTGCTTTGCCTTTGTCTGAATTTAAACAGGTTTCCAAATAACGGAATGTCTCCAAGTAGTGGAACCTTGTTCTCAAGGTTTGTTTCTCTATCTTGAACGAGCCCACCAATTACAATTGTTTGACCGTTTTTTACAACAATTGATGAATCAGCAGCCCTTGTTGTGGTGGCAATACCAAATTGCGCTGTGTTTAATCCTGCAGGTGCATCCCTTACCGCAGAGACCTCTGTGTGTATATTTAGATTGAGAAAGTCCCCTTCGCTTATCTGGGGAGTAATTGCCAGCCTTATACCTACAGGCTGTCGCTCTATGGTTTGCACGGTAACTCCTGTTTCTGATACGGTTGTTCCTGTTGGAAACGGTATAACATCTGCTACTATGATCTCTGCTGGTTCATTGTCTGTTGTTATAATACTCGGGGTGGAAAGAACATTTACATCGGTTAATGAGGTTAGGGCCTGAAACAGGGCACTAAATGAAGGAATAGGTGGTATTGGCCCTGGGCCATCTGGATCTACTGTTTCCCCTATAACCCCCAGGAAAAGCCCGGAGATGCTTCCAATTGCGCTTATAAGGGAGTTTGAGCTTGCAGCAACGCCAAGAAGGCTTGGAATTCCAGGAAGGGCGGTTCCTCCAAAACCAAGGTTGTCGTTGTTTATTGTAAAACCAAAGTTAAAGTTTGTCCCAAGTGCCTTTAGTTTCTCAAGGCTTACCTCAAGTATCGCAGCTTCAACAAACACCTGCTTTCTTCTTACATCAAGCTCCTCTATTACGCTCTTTAGGGTCTCAAAATCCTTACGGGAGCTCACTATTATAACGGAGTTTGTGGCAGGGTCTGCTGTTATCCTTATTCCTTCTGCTTCTGCTACAGTTGGGGTTATTGCTTCCCCTACTGGTTCCCTGGTTATTTGCCCTCCTATCTGGCCCAGTCCTCCAAGTGTTCCTGTCTGTCTCCCGAAGGTCCCGGTTTGATATGTTGTACCCAGGGAGGTTCCTATGGTTCCCAATCTGGTTTCAGTTGTTCTTCGGGTTGGCTGAATAGCACCTGGTGCACCTCCACCGATTAAGCCAGAAAGAACCCCCACTATCTGTTCTGCATCGGCATTTTGAAGACGGATTACATATATACCCTGTTCCGGTTGTTCTGTCTCTACATCGAGCTTCTTTATAATTGCCTTTATCTTTTTCATATCCTCTGGGTAGGCAATTACTATAAGGGAATTGGTTCTTTCATCCACAATCACCTTAAATCCCGTTAACGACGTCTGTACCGCAGCAGTGGTGCTCCTTGCTGGAGGGGATATACGCTGCGGGGTTGGGGTGCGTCTTGTAGTTCTGGTTGTTGGGGTTTCAGTGGGTGTCCTTGTTGTGGTTGTTACCCCTGCTCCTGGTCCAAATATCTCCATTAGCTTGGCTGCAATGTCTGCTGCATCAGCATGCTCTATCTTTATAAACTCTATTGCTGTTTCCACATCTATGTTTCTTATTATCTGTATAATCTTGTTTATGTTAGAGACGGTATCTACTATAATTAGCATATTTAGATTTGGGTAAACCAGAAGATCACCTTCCCTTGATATAAGGGGTTTTAATGTGTTTGCAATCTCAGAGGCGTTTACGTTTTTAAGGGGGATAAGTCGGGTAACAAATCTATCCGAAGGAGGTTCTAGATAGGTGCCAACCTGTGTTGGAAGGCTCTCACCTTTTATATCCCTTTTGGGAATCACCTTGTTTATGCCGTCTTTCTTGACTATTGAAAACCCATTTAGATCCAAAATGGCCTCAAAAAGCCTTATGGCATTTCGCTTCTTAAATCCCCCCCTTGGTGTTATTATTGTAACCCTCCTTGCCTTAACGGATTCATCAAGTATAAAGGTTTCTCCCGTAATCTCGCTCATTATCTGGATAAGGTCTTTTATGTCCATCTCTGTCTGGAGGTTTACTATCTCGTTACCCTCGGTGCTTTCTTTCACTTGAGGTTTGGATGTAGATTGGTTTGTTTCTTGGTTATCTGCACTTGCTTCTAAATCGTTGCCGTTTGAATCACCGGTTTGTGCATACTCTTCTTTACCTGAGGGAATTCTTAGGGTCTGGCCAACCAGTATCTTGTTGCCTTTAATATCATTTACCCTTTTTATATCGGCAACTGGGACCCTAAATCTGTTTGCTATCTCATAAAGGGTATCGTTTTTTTTCACTCTATAAACCGTATAGTGGGTTGAGTCTGGTTCTGGTTCCGGGCTTTTTGAAACCTCTTCTCCCATGACGTTTAGGTAAGATATAAATACAAGAACCAAGATCGTGTTTGTTAAAAAAGAAGTAGTTCTCTTCATCCTGTATGCTCCTTGAATAAATCTCTATCCTCACTAAGTTACCAAATATTATCTTACCGTGTATTCATATGTTAATCTCTGACCACGTCTTGTAAGGTCGATTGTAAATCTGGTTTGCCTTCTTAGTTCTTCAAACAGGCTCAAAGCGTTTTCCACGTTATCCAGCTCAACGTCGTTTATCTTGTGGATTACGTCTCCGTTTCTGAGTCCTATTTTAAAGAATATGCTGTTTGGTCTTATACCGAAAAACCTAAGACCATCTTCTTGAGGGATAACGCGAGCCTGGGTAAGAATCTGGTTTGGATCGCTAAGGAGCTCATCTAGCATCTTCTGATCCACCTCATAAACACCCTCACTAACTTCCCTTATCCCCTCAGTGCTCCTTGATAGAGGAGAGTTCCTTCTTGCATTGCGGAGTCTAAGGAGTCTATCCCTTTGTGGGATTCTGGCTGCGGATGCAACCTCCTCCGAAGGGGTTTCTTCTTCTATTATATCTTTTTTGCATTTTATCTTTTCTGGTTCATTTCTTTCTACTATGGCTATACAGTTTCCAATCTTTGATAGCTTTACGTTTTCGTTCTGAATTATATCTATTAGCTCCCCTTCAAAATACCCCTTTACCTTTCCGGTTTCTGTGTTTTTTATAATTGCAAGGGACCTTTCACCGGGATTTATTACAGTTCCAAGTAACTCAAGGTGAAGAGTGGTTGGACGTGCTTCCTCAGGGTTTATTCCCGTGGAGATTGAGGTGTTTTTAACCCCGAATATGTTCTTCTTAAGTATTACATCGTACTGGTTTCTTGAGTGTCTTGCATTTGCCCTGGTTACTTTGATTTCCCCTGAGCCTTTGTTTCTCGAGTCTGTTAGTATGTTAAGAGGTGGTGAGACTTTTCCTCTTATTTTATCGTGTACTATTTGGGTAAGTACATAGGCTATACCTATAAGGAGAATAAGATTAAGAACCCATACGTATCTTTTTACTATAGATAGGAGCATGCTTTTAAGTAATATGATTAATTTTGAGTTTAAAAATAAAGTCTTTCACTTTACCTGTCAAGGGAAATCTTCTTCTCCTGGGTTTTGCCTGCATAACTGTTTATAGCATCTCTTAGGTACTCGGTTGCAACCTCTGGCGGAGTTGGGTTTATGTAGAAACCAGCTCCCAGTTCAAATCCTGCAATTGTTGTAAGACGGGGAATGATCTCAATATGCCAGTGGTAATCAAACTCTATTGAGTCCCAGTGCTCTGGGTGTCCCGGACGTGTAAACTTGGGTGGAGATGTATGCAACACAAAGTTATATGGGGGATCGTTAAGAAGAAGCTTTAGGGAAAGCAAATTAAGCTTTAGTGTGTATGCCAGTTTGCTTAAACCATCATCGTTAAGGAGTGCGTAGTTGTAGAGGTGTTTCTTTGGAAGTATCCATGTTTCAAAAGGAAAACTTGAAGCAAACGGAGCCCATATTATGTAGTCATCTGTTTCATAGGCAATTCGTTTTCCAAACTCTATTTCTTGTTTTATAAGATCACATATAAGGCATCTTTCTTTGGATCTGTAGTTTTCCCTGCATACAGTAAGCTCTTGTTTTAGTACAGGAGGAACCATGGGTGTTGCAATAAGCTGGGAGTGTGTGTGTGCAATTGATGCCCCAGCCTGAGCTTTGTGGTTTTTAAATATAAGAACATAACGTAGCCTTGGGTCTAGGAAAAGGTCTTTTATTCTTTCCCTAAATGATATGAGAACGTCTGTAATCCAGTCTACATCGAGGTCACCGAGACCCTTGTTGTGATCCGGGGTTTCTATAATTACCTCATGCGCTCCAGCCCCACTTACCACATCGAATATACCGGTTGCATATCTAAACGCTCCATCTTCTATCTGGAGGGCAGGGTATTTGTTTGGAACAACTCTTACCCTCCAGCCGGGAGAGTTTGGTTTTGACTGATTCCTTCTTATGGCAAAGATCTCCGGTGGGGTTTTGTCCTCAGAGCCTTCGCAAAAGGGACATGCAATCGCGTTTTTATCTATGGTGTTTGTCTGGTTGTTTGCTACTGTATAGTCACTGGGTCTTCTTGCCCTTTCTGTGGATATTATTACCCATCTGTTTCTAATGGGGTCAAATCTTAGCTCTCTCATTCGGGTTTCCTCTCCGGTTTATTCATAACACTAATAATACTCCTTAATATATCATAAGATGTCAAAAGTAGTATGTGCGTATTTAAAAAGACTTGACAAACTACGGTAGATGGTTATCTTTATGAAAAAAAATTAGCACTTTCTCAGGTTGAGTGCTAACCTCTCATTAAACATCTTTTCAATAAGGAGGAAGCAGTATGAAAGTAAAGCCCCTCTATGATAGAGTTCTGGTAAAAAGACTTGACACAGAAGAGAAGACAAAAGGTGGGATAATTATTCCTGAAACTGCCAAGGAGAAGCCTCAGGAAGGCAGGGTAATATCTGTTGGAAAGGGTAAGCTTCTTGAAGATGGTTCTATAAGACCACTTGATGTAAAGGTGGGAGATAGGGTGCTCTTTAGCAAATATGGGGGAACGGATATAAATATTGAGGGTGAGGAGTATCTAATTCTTAGAGAGGATGAAATCCTTGCAATAGTCGAAGAAAAGTAAAGCAAATTTTAATCCAAGGAGGTAAGCAAATATGGCTGCGAAGGAGATTAAGTTTAGTAGAGAGGCTCAGGCTTCTATTTTAAAAGGTGTAAGTATCCTTGCCAATGCTGTTAAGGCGACATTAGGTCCTAGGGGTAGGAATGTTTTAATAGAGAAGACGTTTGGTGCTCCTGTGGTTACCAAGGATGGGGTT
>BEIN01000003.1 GCA_002898375.1 bacterium HR37
CTGTGGGGTTGAGTTACCAAGAGACCTAAATTCTGCATTAAACATTTGGAGATTAGCAGGGTGGGGACCACCCGAAGAGCCTGTGGAGAGGAGAGCAATGCCTGCTGAGTTGGTTCTCAGTGGGCAACTCAACTCTTGGAAGCAGGAAGTTCCCTGCGCAAGCTGGGAGTAGTTCACTTCGTTTTTGTGTTATCTTTATCTTGAGGAGGTGCTGGCAAGATGAGAGTGGGAATTAATGTCTTTTTTGTTTTTTCTATTCTTATTTTAATAAGTACCTTTTGTGTTTTTGCTGAGGATAAGGTAGATAAATCTGAAGAGGAGATGTTTATATCTGGAATAGGATTTGATAGGCAGGCTCAAACTCCCGTTGTTTTGCTTTTGGGTAAGGAGAGCAAAAAGATACTGCCTATCTGGATTGGTTTGTGTGAAGCAAGATCCATTGAATTAAGCCTATCTGGGGAAGTAGCTCCTCGTCCTCTTACGTATGATATGGTTGCAGCTCTTATAAGAACGCTTAAGGCAAAGGTGGAGAGGGTAACCATTGTTGATTTACGTGATCGTGTCTACTATGCTCAAATAGAGGTTTCATTAAACGGTAATGTCTCAAAAATAGATGCACGTCCAAGTGATGCCCTTGCTCTTGGGTTAAGAATGGGGGTACCTATATTTGTAAAGAAATCGGTTCTTGATAAGGCTACTTCGTTTGAGGGGCAGGGAGAGAAGAGAGGAATATAGTTTAATTCGGCTAACAGTTTGCAATTTGACATATTTTTCTCATATTGCTATCATTCTCTTCAAATTTTCTTTCGTGGATGGGTATGGGATCCTCAGAAGAACTGGAAATACTTAGAAGAAAGATAGACGAGGTTGACAGAAAGATACTGGAGCTTCTAAATGAGCGGGGAAGTATAGCGGTTAAAATCAGGGAACTAAAACAGGAAAATTCTTTTCACATTTATGATCCGGTAAGGGAAAGGGAGATTGAGGAAAACCTCAAAAAGATGAATAAAGGTCCTCTTTCTACCGAGTCTATTGTATCCATATTTCGCGAGATAATATCTGGTTGTCGTTCCCTGCAACATACACTTAAGGTTGCCTACCTGGGGCCTGAAGGAAGCTTTTCACACCAGTTGGCGTTTAAAGAATTTGGGAGCCTGGCAGAGCTTATACCTTTGGATAGCGTTGAGGAGGTTTTTGAAGAGGTTGAAAAGGGTAAGGCTAATTACGGGGTAGTTCCTGTAGAGAATTCGGTTGAGGGTTCGATAGGTACGGTGCTTGATATGTTTTTAAAATCTGAACTTAGGATCTACTCAGAGTCTTTTGAAAGGATAAACCACTTTCTTCTTTCCAAAACTGGTAACTTTGGGGACATAAAGGTAGTTGCCTCTCATCCACAGGCACTGGGTCAGTGTAGAAAGTGGTTAAGTAAGCATCTAAAGAATGTAGAGATTAGGGAAATGCCAAGTACAGCAAAAGCTGCCCAGGTTGCATCGCGTGACAAAAAAGTAGCTGCAATAGCAGGTAAGATTGCTGCCTCTATTTACAAGTTACGCATCGTGGAAGAACACATAGAGGATAATCCCTTAAATACAACAAGGTTCTTTGTTATAGGAAAGGAAAGTGCCCGTCCCACAGGAGATGATAAAACATCTATAGTGTTTTCACTAAAGGATGAGCCCGGGAAGCTTCACAAGGCACTTTTACCATTTGCTGAAGCAGGGATAAACCTTACGAAAATAGAGTCTAGACCTTCCAAGGAGAGACCCTGGGAGTATGTTTTCTTTGTCGATTTTGAAGGACATATATGCAGTGAAGAGGTTAAAAAAGTCCTTTCAGAGGTTCAAAAAAACTCCATCTTTTTAAAGATTCTTGGCTCCTATCCCAAGGGTAAAAAAGAGAGGTTCTAGGGAGTTTGTTTAGAAAAAGGAGGTTTGGTTTTGGTAAGGCCAAATGAATTTGTAAAGGATCTTGTTCCATATATACCTGGAAAGCCGGTTGAGGAGCTTGAACGTGAGCTTGGAATTCGAGATGCGGTAAAATTAGCTTCAAATGAAAATCCCCTTGGTCCTTCTCCCCTTGCCGTTCGTGCTTTGTTGGAGGTGGTTGGCAATATCAATCGTTATCCCGATGGTGATGCCTTTTATTTAAGACACAAGCTTGCTATGAAACTTGGGGTTAAACCTGAGAACCTAATTTTTGGAAACGGCTCGAATGAGGTAATAGAGATTGCAGCAAGGACTTTTTTGAAACCAGGCGATGAGGCGGTTATGGGGGAGTTTGCTTTTATTGTCTTTCCCTTGGTAACCAAGGCTGTTGGGGCGCATGCCATTTTATCTCCCATGCCCAATCTGGTTCATGACCTAAAAGATATGCTTGGACGGATAACACCTAAAACAAGGATGGTTTTTCTTGCAAATCCTAATAACCCTACAGGTACTATGGTAAGAAGAGAGGAGCTTGAGTGGTTTTTAGAAAGGATTCCGGAGGAGATAGTTGTTCTTATAGATGAAGCTTACTTTGACTACGTTGATGATCCAGAGTATCCAAACTCTCTTGATTACCACTCTCTTGGAAAGCCTATTATAACTGTTAGGACGTTTTCAAAGATCTACGGGCTTGCTGGACTGAGACTGGGTTTTGGTATCTCATCGGAAGAGATCATATCCTATATGAATCGCGTAAGAGAGCCCTTTAATGTTAATTCCCTTGCCCAGGTTGCTGCGTTTGCTGCTCTTGACGATACGGAGCACATAAGAAGGTCGAAAGAGGAGAATAAAAGGGGACTTAGGTATCTGGAGGAGGAACTTAGAAAGTTAAAAATCAGGTTTATCCCTTCTTTTACCAACTTTATTCTTGTGGATTTGGGTTCAGATCCCATTCCGGTCTACAATGCGCTTCTAAGGGAGGGGGTTATAGTAAGGCCAGTGGTTAACTATGGGCTGAAAACACATATTAGGGTAACTGTAGGATTGAGGGAGGAGAATGAAAGGTTTATATGTGCACTTAGGAAGGTTTTAAGAAGGTAGGTAAATGCATTTTAAAAAGGTAGCTGTAGTTGGAATTGGTTTAATAGGTGGTTCCCTTGCTTGGGCTTTAAGGAAGTCTGGAAGGGTTGGGGAGGTTTTTGGTGTTGATGTGGATGAGAGGGCTCTAAGCTATGCAATAGATAAAGGGATAGTAGATAGGGGCTCCAACAAAATTGATGAGGTTAGGGATTCAGAGGTTGTTGTGGTTGCAACCCATGTGAGATTTATACCCGAGATTGTAAGCTCGCTTTCTTGTATTGGCTTAAAGGATACAGTACTAACGGATGTGGGAAGTGTAAAAGAGAGTATAGTAAAGGAGGTGGAAAGAAGGCTTCCTTCTGATGTTTACTTTGTTGGAGGACACCCTATAGCTGGAACGGAGAACTCTGGTGTTTGGTTTTCTGATTTTGCTTTATTCAAGAATAAAAGGTGCGTTCTTACTCCTACTGAAAGGACTCATATGCGTGCCTTGGAGATTGTAACAGCAATGTGGGAGATTGTTGGAGCAGAGGTTTTTATCATGGATCCAAAAACCCACGATCGTGTTTTTGGTTTTTTAAGTCATCTTCCTCATGTTGTTGCATACGCTTTACTAAACTCTACAGAGCTTGATGAGGACTCCAGAAATTTTGTTGGCTTTGCAGGAGGGGGGCTTAGGGATTATACGAGGATAGGTGCAAGCTCACCGGATATGTGGAGCGACATATTTCTTGCAAACAAAGAAAATGTTCTCTTAGCTATACACAGGTTTAAGGAGGCTTTGGAAAGGATAGAAGTTGCTATAAAGAAAGAGGATGAAAAAGAGCTAAAAAGTGAGCTTGGAAAGGCTGTAGGGGTTAAGAGAAGGATGGAGTAGAGGGGGGGTATCGTGGTTATACAACCTTTAAAACCAGATGCGGATAGGCTTTATAAACCTAGGCTTCTCTGTAAGTGGATTCTTCATATTATATACGAGCTTTCCGGTGGAGAGAAAAGACCCTCGGAGTTAAAGAGGAATATAAGGGGTATTACAGAGAGGGTACTATACGATAGGCTAAAGCTGCTTTTAAAGCTTGGGTTGGTCAGGAGATCTTCAGATGGGAGATACCCTTTGACCACATACTACGAGTTAAACTCTTCTTGTTTGGATTCTCTTCTTTCGCTTATAAGAAAAACCAGACTTTCAATTGAGGATGTCGTTTCTGTGCTTTCGTGCAAGTGGATGATTCCCATTATGGAGTGTTTAAGGGATCAAAAACCTCCAAAAGAGATTCTAAAGGAGATACCTGATCTATCTGAAAGGATGCTCTATGTTAGGATTGATAAACTTCAATCCATGGGGCTTGTAAGTAGGGAAGTTATACTTGATAAACCTGTAAAGGTTGTCTATACCCTAAGCCCCATGGGTAGGAAAGAAATAAAGGTACTTAAAGAGTTACGTGACCTTATTGCGTCCATTGAGAAAAGACATAGTCCTTGCTTTTAACCTGTGCATGGCAGTTGAAGCACTCGTTCTTCATGTCGCTTACTATTGATTTTCCATCGGCTCCATAGGCATAGAAACCCCATCCAGCAGTATCTTTGTACTTTTTGCTGTCTTTTACCATAAAGGCTTCAATTTTTTTCTTACCTTCCAGGTAGGCACCATTATCCTCAACGTGTTCGTATAGAACAAAGGCAAGGACAGAGCCGTCTGGAAACACCCTGCCTTCACCCTGTTTGACGGTGTCTAGGGCTTCTTTGTTTGCATAAACATGGTGTATTCCTCCAAAAGGGTTATATAGGGGGTGGTTTTCATCGAAAATGACCATACTCTTTACGTGATTCCACCCTCTGTAGGTTTTTGAATCTACCCTGTATTGAGCAAATGCTATGAGAGTTGTTATGAAAAAAACAAGTACCCATGCTGAAGCTGCAAGAATTTTTTTCCTTTTGCCCATGATTTTACCCTCCTTTTGGTTTAGCGTTTCTCCTTAAGTTCCATTTTATTTGCCTGCAGGAGTGGGGTCAATTTCTGGTTTTTTTATCAGATACTTACAAAAAAATCAGGGTGGGCTGCTTTGAGACAACCTTGAAAGTGGGTCTTATCGTGATATAATCTTTTTGATTTGGCGGCGTAGCTCAGAGGTAGAGCAGGGCTCTCATAAGGCCTTTGTCGGGGGTTCGATTCCCTCCGCCGCCACCAGCTATAACTGGTCTTTGCTTTCAATCTCTTTAAAGTTGCACTTTATATAGTAGTTGCCCCCTTGGGTAATAATCTGTCCGCTGTAGTAGGGGCAGATAGTTGCTTTTCTTTTAGGTGCCCACCTGACCGCACAAAAAGGGCGTTCTATGTAGCATGAAACAGGTTTTATCCAAAAGGTATCGTTTGAAGATTCAACCGATATGGAACACAATACATACATGAGCCCTTTCTAGTTTTTACTACACACTTTGTGTTTTGTCAATTCCGGTTAAGCTTCAAATAACTTTAGTGTTATGAAGTGGTCTCTAAGGAAATTGCCTTTTTTAGCAGCCCCTGGGCAGAAGGGACGTCTATTGATACCATGGAGGGCTGTTTGCACCGAGGACATATTTCATACTTATTTGTTATGTTCCATATTGGATAGGCAAATGCAGGAATTATAAGTGAAACCCAGGGAACCGAATCTACAAGAAAGCTAAACTTTATCTCGGGGGAACCAACATAATAACACATTGTGCAGATCTTTTTCTCAGTATCCTTAAGCGAACCGTTATCTTTCATCTTTATCTCCTCGGAAAGTTAGGTTTTTTAACGCATCTGTGTCTACAGTACTTAACTTAATCATTTTTTAATTGGTTTTCAATCAGTTATACACTCTTCTAAAATCTGTAAGCCTTGCTCTCCATACACGACGCAAAAACCATCCTGCTAGGTCGAATACACTCTCTGCTTTATCTATTATTACCGAATCTGAGGTTGCCACAAGCTCTGCTGTTTTCAGTATGTAGTCAGGAGAGTTAACAGTCTGTGCTCTTCCCTTTATGCCTTGTTTCTCTAGAAGCATGTTTATTATTTTGCATAACTCACCGGAAAACGATATAGGTTTATCAAAGTAAAACTCTATAGCTTCAAGCTCAAGGTTGCTAAGTTCTTTTACAACCAGATTTAGTACCTCTTCTGTAAAGGGACTGAGTTTATAGGAACGATAGACAGCAGCGGAGTCTCTTACCAGTCCATCGGTTGCAATAAAAACGAAATTACCCTTTCTGTAAGATTCTATTGTAATTAGCTGGTTGTACCCATCTACCTTTAATATCCTTCCTTTTAGGTGCTTTTCATCTACTGTCTTTTTCATTCGTTCTCTTATCTCTCTTGTTGTGAAAAAACCCCGGTACAGGGTGTTCCTCTCGTTTGTGTTAAGCTGGTAGTGATTTCCTACCAGTTCAAGAACCGAGCGTATGGAGTAGCCCCTTCTTTTTAAATACAGGTAATCTCTACTGGCCCTAATTATCTTTTCTGTATTTACAGACATACATTTACTCTGGTTTGTCTAGACTTCAAGCTTAGAGAACAATTTGCCCTGATTCTTAGTATAATACACTTGATGGGTTTTATCTGGTTCTAATCTGAGCTGTCCTTTTTAAATCGAAGGGCTACAGAGTTTATACAGTAGCGAAGACCGGTGGGAGGAGGCCCATCATTAAAGACATGTCCAAGGTGAGCATCACATCTACTGCATAGCACCTCTATTCGGATCATTCCGTGACTGTAGTCTGGTTGTGTTCTTACTCTGTCTTCAGCAATTGGTTTCCAGAAACTCGGCCAGCCTGTACCGGATTCGTACTTTGTTTCAGAGCTAAATAGCTCATTGCCACAACACACGCAAAGATAGATGCCTTTTTCCTTATGGTTGTAGTATTTTCCGGAAAAGGGCCTTTCAGTTCCTTTCTTTCTGGTAACATAGTATTCTTCAGGGGTAAGTATCTTTTGCCATTCCTCGTCTGTTTTTATAACCTTTTCAACCATTACTTGTTTAACCCCCTTTTATTTAATGTTTATTATGAAGATTAGGGGAGATGGCCCTTTGTAAAGTGTGTTTAGTTAGCAAGAGAAAGCATTCTTTCTATAGATTTTCTGGCTCTTGCTGCTATTTCCTCGGGTACCTTTACTTCGTATACCTCTTCCTTAAGCGAGTTTAAGACCTTTTCAAGGGTAATCATCTTCATGAATTTACACACGGCGTTTTCACTTACAGGGTAGAAGGTTTTATCAGGGTTTTCTTTTTTTAGCCTGTGAAGTATTCCTATCTCAGTGGCTACTATAAACTCCTTTGCTCTTGAGCGTTTTGCGTGGCTTATCATACCACCTGTTGATAGAAAGTAGGTGTTTTTGTTTTCAACAGGGTCACAGGCTGAGTAGTACATATATGAAGTTGTGCAGCCACACTCAGGATGTATTAACATATCTGCTTCAGGGTGTGCCTCTCTCATTTTTCTTATGTTTTCAGGTCTTATGCCAGCATGAACATGGCATTCCCCAGGCCAGATGTGAATTTTTCTTCCCGTCACCTTTGCAACATAGGCTCCAAGGAACATATCGGGAAGAAAAAGAATTTCTCTGTCTTCGGGAATTGCTTTTATAACCTGTACCGCATTTGAAGAGGTGCAACAGTAGTCGCTTTCGGCTTTGATATCAGCAGTGGTATTAACGTAGGAGACCACAACAGCATTTGGATGCTCTTTTTTCCACTCTCTTAGTTCTTCAACGTTGATTGAGGCAGCAAGAGAACATCCTGCTTTTAAATCTGGGATGAGTACCTTCTTCTCAGGGCATATTATGGAGGCAGTTTCTGCCATAAAATGAACCCCACAGAATACAATAACATCAGCATCCGTTTTGGCAGCTTCCTGGGAAAGGGCTAGGGAATCACCAATAAAGTCTGCTATATCCTGCACTTCGGGTATCTGATAGTTGTGTGCAAGGATTACAGCATTCTTCTCCCTCTTTAAACGGTTAATCTCTTCTATTATCCACTCCTTTTTTTCCATTTCCATTAGCATAGCATTCACCCAAATTCTTAAATCAAATATTATACCATATAGAGGGCTATATCTAAAGCAGGAGGAGAATGGGTAAGTGCACCAATGGATATAAAATCAACACCTGTTTCTGCAATCTTTCTTACGTTTTCAAGATTAATACCTCCGGAGACCTCCGTAAGTGCTCTTCCCTTTATTATTTCAAGAGCCTCTTTTATGGTTTCAATGGGCATATTATCAAGCATTATTATATCGGCTCCTGCAGAAAGGGCCTCTTTTACCTCTTCAAGGTTTTTTGTCTCAACCTCTATCTTGAGCAGATGAGGGCCTCTTTCACGAACAGACCTTACTGCCTCTGTTATGCTACCTGCAAGCTTTATGTGGTTCTCTTTTATAAGTATTCCATCGAAAAGCCCAAACCTGTGGTTGCTTCCGCCACCTATACGCACGGCATATTTATCCAGTATCCTGAGTCCCGGTACGGTTTTTCTTGTATCAAGTATCTTTACCGGCAATCCTTCTACGGAGTTTACAAACTTAGAGGTAAGGGTTGCTATACCTGAAAGCCTTTGAAGGAAATTTAGGGCTACACGTTCCCCTTTGAGTATGGCCTTCTGTAAGCCTTCAATCTCGGCTAGTATATCTTGTGGTTCTACCCTGTCTCCATCCCTTTTTTTTTCATGCCATACTATGTTTTGATCCAGTTTCTTAAAAACCCTTTCGGCTACAGAAAGACCAGCTACTACGCCGCTTTCTTTAGCGGTGATTACAGCTTTTGTCTTTTTATCTGTTGGGAAAAGCGATTCTGTGGTTATATCACCGCTTCCTATATCTTCTTGGAGGGCAGTTTCTATTATCTGTTCGATACGAAGCCAGTCTGGTTCTCTCATGCAGGAGGGGTGGGTGATTATCTTACTTCCCAGATATCTCCTGAGTAGAGGAGTTTTGCAATATCCGTTTGAAATCTCTCCTTTGCCTTTTCAATCTGCGTATAGAGCATCTCCTCAAATGAGGGTTGAGAAACCCTTCTAAATATTCCCATTGGTACGGGGTATTCAGGCCAGTAGAGCTTTGAGAGTGCAAAAGCAAGGGAAAGGTTAGTTTCATCGTGAACTGTTAGGTCCTCAGGAGGGTTTTTGGGATCAAACTCCACAATCTCAAACCTTCCGTTCTTAAACCTAAGCCCCTTGTCTCTGTTCTTACCAAATATAAGCGGTTTTCCGTGCTCAAGAATGAGATTTCTCTCCTCTCTTACCTCTTTTCTGGTAAAGTCGTCAAATACACCGTCATTATAGATGTAACAGTTCTGGTATATGTGTATAAAAGATGTCCCTTTGTGTTTGTGAGCTTCCTTTATAAGTTCGGTAAGGTGCTTTACATACGCTGCAGATGTTCTTGCCACAAAGGTTGCACCTGATGCAAGGGCTAGTGCTACAGGTTCTGCAGGTTCCTCAATTGTCCCAAAGGGGGCCGATTTATTTACAGTTCCCTTATTGCTTGTGGGTGAGTACTGTCCCTTTGTCAGTCCATAGACCTTGTTGTCAAAAAGAAGTATGTTTATATCTACGTTTCTTCTCATAACGTGAATCAGATGGTTCCCTCCGATGGATATCCCATCTCCATCTCCGGTTATCACCCACACTGAAAGCTCAGGATTTGCTATCTTAACACCAGTGGCAATTGGTATAGGTCTTCCGTGTATTGTGTGGAATCCATATGTGGACATATAGTAGGGAAGACGTGCAGCACAACCTATTCCTGATATCACCGCATGCTTTTCTTTGGGGATACCTAGCTCTGCAAGTGCTGTTTGGAACGCTTTAATAATTGCGTAGTCCTCACAACCTGGACACCATCTTGGTTCCTGGTCAGATTTAAAATCTGAGGGTTTATATGTCTTTTCCTCTATTTGTTTTTCTAACGTACTCATCTATTCTCCGTTAATGGGTTTTTAAACCCTTGTATTCTTCTTTTATAAAGCTTAGAAGTTCTGATACATTAAAGGGTTTTCCAGTAACCCTGTTGTATCCTATTGCATCAACCAGGTATCTTGCCCTGATTACATATGAGAGTTGCCCTAAATTGAGCTCAGGGACAACCACCTTTTTAAATTTCCTCAGTACCTCACCTAGGTTCTTAGGGAGGGGATTTAGGTGTCTAAGGTGTATCATTGACACCTTCATGCCCTCACTGTTTGCAAGCTCAACAGCCGCCTTTATATGTCCGTATGTGCTACCCCATCCCACCACCAGAATCTCCCCATCTGGTGGGCCCATAATCTGGACATCCGGTATATCTTGAACTGCTCTTTGAACCTTCTGTGCCCTAAGCTTTGTCATAAGGTCGTGGTTTTCGGGGTCATAGGAAACATTTCCATAGATATGGCTTTTTTCAAGCCCTCCAATTCTGTGTTCGAGCCCGGGGGTACCAACCTTTACCCATGGTCTTGCAAGTGTTTTTTCATCGCGTATGTAAGGGTAGAACCCCTCGGGATTTTTTCTGAACTCTATTTCTATATTGGGTATATTCTCTAACTCTGGTAGCTTCCATGGCTCGGAGGAATGGATAAGGAACTGATCAGAGAGTACCAAAACAGGGGTCATGTATTTTGTGGTAAGCTTTACAGCTTCTATTGCTGTCCAGAAACAGTCTGAAGGTGAACATGGAGCAAGTATTATTACGTGTGAGTCTGAGGGCCTTCCAAAAAGGGCAAACAGGAGATCCCCTTGCTCGGTTTTTGTGGGCATCCCGGTGGATATCCCGGCTCTCTGGTAATCAAACACAACCAGCGGGATCTCAGCCATAACAGCAAGGTTTAGGGATTCAATCTTAAGTGCAAGCCCCGGCCCACTTGTTCCTGTTATACCCAAGGCGCCTGCATAGGAAGCCCCTATTGCCATTGTTATTGCTGCTATTTCGTCTTCGGTTTGAATCGAGATTACCCCGTAGTGCTTTAATGCTGAGAGTATGTGTAGAACCTCACTTGCAGGGGTTATAGGGTATCCGCAGTATACGATTGGAAGACCAGATTTATGAGAGGCAACAACAAGCCCATATGCAGTTGCAAGTGCACCGTTTATGTTTCTGTATTTTCCTGGCTCCAGCCTTGCTGGAGGTACTTGGTAGTGTACTGGAAATATCTCCATAGTGTCACAGATGTTGTATCCTGCCTTTAGGGCCTTGATATTGGCTCCTAAGATTTCAGGCTTTGATGCAAAACGTTTGTTAAGGAAGCTTATAATTGGATCAAGAGGTCTTGAAAAGAGCCAGGAAATCATTCCCAGTGCAAAGAAGTTCTTACACCTTAGCTTTTCCCTATGTCCAATTGGCTCTTCTTTTAGTGCTTCCAGAGTAAGCCTGGTTATCGGTACCCTGTAGATTCTATAGGAGTTTAGAGAACCATCCTCTAGTGGATTTGATTCAAAACCTGCCTTCCTAAGGTTTTGCTCTGTAAACTCATCTTCATTTGCTATTATTATCCCCCCCGGTTTTAGCGTCGGAAGATTCACTTTTAGCGCAGCCGGATTAAAAGCTACAAGGACATCAGGGTTATCTCCAGGGGTGTATATATCGTATGCAGCAAATTGAATCTGATAGGATGAGACACCATAGGTGGTTCCCTGGGGAGCCCTTATCTCTGCAGGGTAGTCAGGCAGTGTGGCAAAGTCATTACCAACAACAGCGGTGACGTTTCCAAACTGCTCACCCATAATCTGTACTCCATCTCCTGAGTCCCCTGCAAACTTTACCGTTACTTTATCAAGCTTTTCTATATTATCCATTTTATATGCTTCTTTTACGAATTATATAAAACCTTTATTAAGGTGATGTTATAATTGTATCATCCTTAAAATTATTTTCAAACCTGCTTAAACCTCTATCAGTACAGGTTCTGAATCTCTTTTCCATACTATATGGACTCTCCACATGGGATTTTCCTCCGGAAAGTCCTCCCTTATATGTACCCCTCTTGATTCTGTTCTAATAAGAGCAGATCTGGCAATAAGGAGTGAAACATCAATTATATTTTGCATTCTGAGTTTGTATTCCCCGTTTAATTCTTTAGCTTCCTCTGAAATGTTCTCTAGCTCAGCTATTGCCTTTTTTAAATCTCCTTCGTTTCTTACAATTCCAACACAGTTTGTCATAATTGTGGAAATACGGTCCTTTAAACTTAAAAATGCTTCCCGGGATTTACCTGAAAGTATGGGGGATATAAATTGGTCTTCATCGTATTTTGGATCTGTCTTGTAAGCTTTATTTTCCAGTGCGCCGTCAACTGCCCTTTTGGCAAAGACAATACACTCAAGCAGAGAGTTGCTTGCAAGTCTGTTTGCTCCATGCACACCTGTACATGCAACCTCTCCACAGGCAAAAAGATACTTTATATTTGTCTCAGCCATTAAACCAGTTCTAACCCCACCTATTGTGTAGTGTGCTGCAGGTGCTACCGGTACCAGATCCTTTGTTATGTCTATTCCGTACTTTAAACATGCACTGTATATATTTGAGAACCTTTTTTTTACAAACTCCGGATTGAGATGTCTAAGTGTTAAGAATACAAAGTTCTTACCGGATTTTCTCATCTCGTTATATATAGCACGGGAAACTATATCGCGTGGGGCAAGCTCAGCAAGCTCATGGTAGTCAAGCATGAATCTGTATCCGTCATGGTTTAGAAGGTAAGCCCCTTCTCCCCTTACCGCCTCACTTATAAGAAAAACCTCTCCTCCTTCAACATATAGGGCGGTTGGGTGAAACTGTATAAATTCCATATCCATAATCTCTGCTCCAGCTTGGTAGGCAAGGGCAATTCCATCTCCGACGGTGCCTGGAGGATTTGTTGTGCGTTTATACAGTGCTGCGGCTCCACCTGTTGCAAGTATGGTAGATCTGGAAATGAAGGCCAGTTGCTCAGAAAGGTTTTTTTTAAAGGCAAGAGCACCAAAGCATCTCTCTCCGTCTGAGATAAGCTTGGTCACTGTTGTGTTCTCAAACACCTCTACGTTGGGGCTTTTCTGCACAGAAGACATAAGGAACCTGACGATCTCTCTACCTGTTGAGCTTCCCCCTGCATGAAGTACCCGTCTTTTGCTGTGCCCTCCCTCAATCCCAAGTTCTAGTCCCCACTCACTCATATCAAACCTCATGCCTAAAGCTATGAGGTCTAAAACCCTTTCTTTCCCCTCCTTTACAAGTATTTCTACAGCTTTCCTGTTACAAAGCCCCCTTCCTGCGTTTATCGTGTCTTCTAGGTGAAAAACTGGGGAGTCTTCGGGATCCAGGGCAGCTGCAATACCCCCTTGAGCCCAGAAGGAGTTGCTCTCTTCAAGAGTAGATTTTGTAATTAGTGCAACTTTTCCAAATCTTGAGGCATAAAGAGCAGCATAGAGCCCAGCAAGTCCGCTTCCTATTACTAGGAAGTCGGTGTTAATCTTTGGCATTCTTTCACAGTAAGATTTGCCCATGTAGGTATTAAAGGCAAAGTTATCCTAAACTATAGTAACACCAGTTCCTTAAACAGATAATCTAATTTGGTTTTAGCAAGCTGTCAATTAACGGGTTTTTTAACCTGTCTTCTCTTCACCACACACAAGAGCAAAGTTCTCAAGTAGTTTAAGGCCAAAGGAGCTGCTCTTTTCAGGATGAAACTGACAGGCAAATACGTTTTCTCTCTGGATTGCTGAAGTGAATTCTAATCCATAGGTGGTTTTTCCTATAACGATTTCTCTATCCTTTGGCTCAGGAAAGTATGAGTGTACAAAATAAAACCAACTTCCCTGAGGTATACCTTTTAAAAAGGGGGTTTGTCCTCTAAAGTTAACCTGATTCCAACCCATGTGTGGAACCTTTAGTCTTTCCATATAGGGGCCTGAAAACTTTTTAACTCTGCCTTCAAAAACCCCAAGTCCCTTTATTCCAGGGGATTCTTCACTTTCTTCAAAAAGAAGCTGGAGTCCAAGACATATTCCTAAAAACGGTTTTCCAGTTTTCAAAAAGCCTTTTATAACCTCTATTAGGTTGTATTCGTTGAGGTTTCTGATACAGTCTCCAAAAGCTCCTACTCCCGGAAGAACCAAGCCACTTGAGTTTAAGATGCTATCTCTATCTCTTGTTACCACTGCCTTAAAACCCAGTTTCTCAAAGGCCTTTTTTACACTTTTTAAATTGCCCATTCCGTAATCAACTATGCTAATCATCTGTTCCCTCTTACAGATTTTTAACTAAAGCATACCTTTAGTAGAGGGGATCTCCTCAGAGCGTGGATCAATCCTTGATGCTTTATCTAGGGCCCGGCCCACAGCTTTAAACATCGCCTCTACTATGTGGTGCAGGTTTTCCCCGTATTTCAGCTCTATATGCAGGTTACATCGCAGGGCATTTGAGAGGGATTTAAAAAACTCTTCTGCCAGTTCTACATCAAAGCTTCCTATTTTACCTTTTGGTATCGAAACCCTATAAATAAAGTAGGGCCTTCCACTTAGGTCAACTGCTGCAAAAACAAGCGTTTCATCAAATGGAACAAAGGCTTCTCCAAACCTGGCAATTCCCTTTTTATCTCCTAGAGCCTCTAAAAAGGCTTCTCCAAGTGTAAGCCCAACGTCTTCTACTGTGTGGTGGTAATCTACTTCAATGTCCCCTTTTGCCTTGATCACCAAATCAAAGTAGCCGTGCTTTGCAAACTGTGAGAGCATGTGGTCAAAGAAAGGGATTCCGGTCTCTATGCTGTAGTTTCCCTTTCCATCAAGGCCAAGCTCAACAAAGACCTCTACTTCAGATGTTTTTCGTTTTGCCTTTACTTTTCTTTTCATCTTCTTTGGTAATTAAAAGCATATCAGATATTCTCCTCATATCCAATATCTTAACTTTTGGTTCTAGACCTAAAGTATTAGAAGAGAGGTGGTTCCAAAATACTACAAAAGTAGTATTGATTCTGTGTCTAAAACGAAGATAGAAATTTAGCAGTCAGAGACCATTTTATATGCTTTGCCTTAACATAACGCATCAAAAAATGGGATTTCTTATTTGTTTTAGATGTTATAAAATAAGGTATCATGAACAACAGACAGCAGTTCATCAATGGAATGACCCTAATGAGGGCTATCAACGAAAGTGAAGCTGAGCTGGTTATCGAAGAACATCTCCGTGAACGCGGCTGGAACATCACTGACTTCACGGTTACCCGTAAGCACTGGCGTGATCATCTGGATGGTGAGGAAGCCGACCGTGTGTTCCTACACGACGGCCGTGTTGTCGCCATCCTGGAGGCAAAAAAGCCGGGTAAAGACCTTTGGGCTGCCCTTGAGCAAGCTAAGCGCTATGCACGAACCTACAAGAGGAATACAGGACATGATGTCTCGCTAATCTTCGCGAGTGACGGCACGATCTTCCTCCGACAAAACCTTAAGGCAAACACCTTACCAGAACGCATTCAGAATTTTCCAACTCCTGCTGAGTTTAAGGAGTTTTTCCAACCGCAAGTGGCACAGCTCCAAGGAACCCTTCGGGACTATCAGCGAGTAGCTGTGTCTCAGGTTCTCGCTTCGGTACAGGCAGGTCGCCGCCGAATGTATCTACAAATGGCTACAGGTACCGGCAAAACCATCACAGCGGCTGGCGTGATTGCCAAACTTTGGTCGGTGGGTCTCATTCGGCGAACTTTGTTCTTGGTGGACCGTGACGCCTTGGCTGCTCAGACCGTTAGGAAATTTAAGACGCATCTTGGCGACAACTTCAATATCGAGCGGGCCACTGGAGGCAACGAAGACAAGCATAGGGATGTGCTCGTGGCTACAATTCAGCACTTGGCAGTGCGCAACAAGTATCTTTCCTTTCCTAAAGACCACTTCAGCCTTGTAATACTCGACGAGTGCCATCGGTCCTATTTCGGAGACTGGTATCCCGTTCTTGAGCACTTCGCCAGTGGCGGTGCGATCCTCCTGGGTTTGACCGCAACCCCGGCCGACAAAGAGACAATCAACACCGATCGTTTCTTTACCGACCCCGGCCAGTATCCGGGACCCATTTATCGTTATACCATACGTCAAGCCGAAACAAACCCAGAAGTGCCGGAGTGGGAGCGGCTGGCACAGTGCATTCATTTTAAGTTTCAAACTAACGTCGACCTCGAAGGCGTCCACGACATGGGCTTCGACTTCGAGCCTGAGCAACTGGGTCGGGCTGTGGACGTCCCGCAGAGAAACCGGCTCATTGCTGAAAAGTACTTCGAGATTCTGGGCACACGTCAGCCTGTCAAAACCATAGTCTTTGCTGCCTCCATAGCGCACGCCAAGAACTTGCGCTACGCGCTTATTGAGAAATACAACGAGCTCAACAATCTCCCGCCCAATGACGCCTCGGCGGAGAAGTTCATCGTGGCGGTCCACAACCAGATGCCCGGCGCAAGCGCTTTGATTGAGGAGTTCCAAAAGATTACTACCGCTGAGGAGCGCAAAGCGATCATCGAGCAGGCGCACAAGGATCCAAACATGGCGCCGCGGCCGATTGTTCTGGTGGGCGTCGGCATGTTGGACACCGGGATTGATGCCCCGGATGTGGAAGTCCTGCTCATGGCGCGCCCGACCAAATCCAAGGTGCTTTACGTCCAGATGAAGGGTCGTGGCACCCGCAAGTGCCGCGAAACCGGCAAGGAGTTTTATAAGCTCGTGGACTTTGTGGACATCACGAGGCTTGAACCTGTGATTACCAATGACACGCCAGGCGTGGTGGATGAGCCTCTTGAGGAGGAAGAAGAGCAACTCATTCAGCAGGAGCGCGGGGAGCTCCAAGAAACTCAATCCGGCGCTACGGCTCGCCAGAAGGTTGGGACCGAGCAGCAGATGGTTATCGCCGATGTCCCCGTGCATCTTGTCTTTTCGGAAACCATCTCCCCGGCCGTTCTGGAAGAGCTCCGTCGTCAGGTTGAAGCCCAGCTTAAGGGTGGCATGGAGCGCGAGGCGCTTAGGCAGCGGTTCGCGCAGACCCTTCTCTGCTGGCGCTACTTCAAAGGCGCAACCCCGCCTGACCATTCCTTCCTTGCGACGATGGGCTTTGACCTCTCCACCCTTCGAGACCTCTACGGAGAACCCGAAGCGACCCTTGAGGACTTCATCGCCGTCGCTATGGGCGAAGCCGACTTCGAGACCCTGCAACGCCGGCGTGAGTTTGAAAAGTGGGCGCTGGGCAAAAGTCTCAACAGCGCACAGCGAGAAATGGTTTTGATGATCTGCGATTTCAAGCGAGCAAACCCGGGCATTACCCCTGAGCAGATTCTCCGCAGTCACCTGCTCGAGCAGGCAGGTGGATTGCCACGCATCAAAGCCCTTTTCGGTGGACTTGACCGCCTTTTGCAGCTTGCGGATGAAGCATTGTCTTTGGAAATTGGTGCACCACTAAAGGAGGAAAGCCATGGCTAACACACCGGACTTCAATCAGTTTGGCGAAGAACTCTGGGAAATCGCCAACGTCTTCCGTGACGACGCCCTTCACGCCACGGAACGCCTGGAAACGTTTAGCCTCTTTCTGTTTCTCAAACTCTGGGACGAGATGGCACTGGAGCAAGAGGAGGCCCTGGGCCGCAAACTGACAGACGATGAGCTGGCTATCCCCGAAAAATATCGCTTCCACAAATGGGCGTCAGATCCGGACAAGTACGCCAAAGAAAACGGCTTCGACGACAGCGTGGATTTCTGCCGACGGATGTTCGACGACCTGGCAAAGCGCAAAGTGCTTGATAAGCATGGCAAGGATATCACCTTTGATGTACGCAGGCTTTTCGGCGGTACCGTGTTTCGCCTGCGCTACACCACCACCATCCGGCAACTTGTCTCCAAGCTGAACGAGCTCAACCTCCGCGAGATCATGATGCGCGGAGTAGGTGAAACCGGCGAGCGCTTTGACATCTTCGGGCGTGCCTACGAATACCTGCTCCAGCAGTTCGGCCAGAACAAGGAGTTTGCCGAATACTTCACGCCTCGCCACATCGTGGACCGCATGGTGCAAATCATTGACCCAGAAATCGGGGAAACCATCTACGACCCCGCCTGTGGCACCGGTGGCTTCATCGTGCGCGCCTTTGAGTGGGTCAAAAAGAAGATTGAGCGGAAGAAAATCTCAGCCACGGAGAAGGAGCGTTTGCTGCGCACGCTCAAGGAAAAGCATCTCGTTGGCGTGGAGCATGTTCCGCTGGTCTTCAAGCTCGCCCTGATGAACATGATCCTCCACAAGGACGGCTCCAGCCAGCTGCATAACGACGACAGCCTTTCCAACAAAGCGCAGGACCTCCACAAGAACAAGTACGACATCATCCTCGCTAACCCGCCCTTTGGACCCACTAAGCAGGAGCGGCTAGCGCAGTTTGAGTATCACATCAAACTCTACGAAGCGCTCTTTATCCAGCACATGATGAACGCCTTGCGGCCAGGCGGACGGGCGGCGGTCGTGCTCAAGGAAGGGCTCCTTTTCGATTCCAAGAAGATGCTCCGCAACATCTGCCGCAAACTCGTGGAACAGTTTGAGGTGCTGGCCGTGATCAGTCTGCCGAACGGCGTCTTCAACCCCTATAGTGGCGCCAAGACCAGCATCGTGGTCTTCCGCAAGCCGCTCGGGAAGGACGATGTGCGCACCTCGAAGGTCTGGTTCTACCGGGTGGAGAGCGACGGCCGCGACCTGGGCGCTACCCGCAGACCCTTGCCCGACTTTGCCACCGACGGCGACCTTAAGCATATGGTTTCCCTTTTCCCTTACACCTGGCGCCACGAAAAGGACGGGGGCGTGCGGGCCATTCTCAAGGCTGACGACCTTAAGCGGTTTGAAAGGGAAAAATCCTGGTGGGCCACCATAGACCAGATTCGCGCCACGGACTACAACCTCACCGCTGGCCGTTACTGCCCGCACCAGGCGGAAGCCGTCGAGCACGAGAAGCCCGAAGTCCTCATCAATCGCCTGCTAGAGCTGGAGGAGGAGATCACCGAAGACCTGCGCCAACTTTTGGCGATGGTGTCGGGAAGTAATCTTGCCGAAGTATCACAAACAAACCAAAACGGAGGTGAACTATGAGCATCACAATTGGTAAGTACAGCTTCGAAGGGCCTTATGACTCGACAGATTCGCTCCAGGATCGCTCAGGCGTGTATGCAATCCTGGATCAGCGGCCAGATGGGTATCATCTCATCGACGTAGGCGAATCGTCCCAGGTGAAAACGCGGGTTGAGACTCATGACCGCGAAGGCTGCTGGCAGCGTCATTCACTCGGGACGCTAATGGTTGCGGTCTTATACACACCGCACTTGCAGCAACCAGGGCGTTGGGCAATCGAGCAGGAAATCCGACGGCAATACAACCCGCCCTGTGGCGAACGATGAGAATGGACATCGTTTGGGAATTTGCTGGATCCTATCGCGCGGGCCGCGTGCCCAGATACCTGAAAGCCGCCGACACGCTGGCTTTCCTGGATCAAGCGAAGAACGTTTTCTGATGGGAGGACGGGCGATGACCAGGAAGAAGCTACCCAAGGGATGGCGGTGGGCTAGGCTGGGAGCGAGGGAAATTGCAACTGTCATTATGGGGCAGTCGCCGCCGGGGAGCACATACAACGGAGAAGGCCGCGGACTGCCGTTCTATCAAGGAAAAGCCGACTTTGGAGATGTGTCACCCACTCCCAGGGTGTGGTGCTCAGCACCCCGGAAAACTGCGGAAGTGGGAGATATCCTCCTCTCTGTTCGGGCGCCCGTCGGACCGACGAACCTCGCGAGTGAGCAGTGCTGTATTGGACGGGGACTTGCCGCGATACGAGGTGAAAGAAACGCGCTGACGCTCTACTTGTACTTCTGGTTCAAGCACGTAGAACCGTGGCTCAGCGGGCAAGGAGAAGGCAGCACGTTCACAGCGATCGGGAAAGAGAGGATCGAGAGCCTTTCTGTTCCCCTCCCCCCGCTCCCCGTCCAGGAGCGGATTGTGCAGATCCTTCAGAAGGCCGACCAGATCCGCCGCAAGCGCAAAGAGGCGCTGGAGCTGGCGGATAAGATACTGCCGGCCCTCTTTCTGGAAATGTTCGGCGACCCAGCGACCAATCCAAAGGGGTGGCCGACGGCACCAATAGGCGCTTTGGTGCATTTTGACACATTTCAGATTAGGCCAGAACCAGGGAAGACGTATCTCTATTTGGCCCCAGAACACATCGAGTCACACACTGGTAACTATAGTGGGCCTCATCCCACTGACGGTCGAGAGCTTGGTAGTGCGAAACATCCATTTACTTCGGAGCACGTGCTTTATTGTAAGCTTCGTCCCTACCTGAATAAAGTTGCCTTACCGCATACTGATGGCATCTGCAGCACCGAACTGGTGCCTCTCCGCCCTGGCCCTAAACTATTGAGGGAGTTTTTGGCTATCTACCTTCGCCTTCCGTTCTTTGTTGCTACCGCTGTGCACAAATCACAGGGAACAAAAATGCCCCGCTTTGGCCCAGAGCTCATGAAACAAGAGATGATGATCGTTCCGCCTCTTCCATTACAACATTCATTTTGTCAACAAGTGAACCAGCTCATGGAGGCTTCGCGCTGGTTAAAAGAGGGCTTGAGCCTGTCTTCCAGTTCTTTTGATGGACTCTTGGCCCGCGCCTTCACTGGCGAGCTGACTGCCGAATGGGAAGCCGCCAACGCCGACTGGATTGCCGAGCGGCAAGCCCTGTACGAGCGCCTGCCCCGGTTGCTCCTCTTGGCGCTGCTCGTGGAAAAGGCGAGGCGTGCGGGTCGAGCGGCGGCCGAGGTACTGGTGACGGCGCTGATGAAGTACGCCTTCCTCCTCCAGATGGAGGGAAGCGCCTCACGCCGACGGTTCTACCACTTCGTCCCGTATCACTACGGACCCTTTGCCAAAGAGCTTTACACGGACCTGGAGGCGCTTCAAAAAGAGGGCCTTGTGCGGGTAGACCACGACACCGAAGAGGACAAAACAAGGATCAAAGTGATTGACCCCGCCAAAGCTGAAGAAGCCCTCTCCGCCCTGCCCGATGACCTCAAGGAGGACGCGGCAACCATTGTTGAAACCTACGGCGACCTCGATCACAGTGCCTTGCTGGAGGCGGTTTATGAGAAATATCCTGCCTACGCCCGCAAAAGCCGCCTCAAACAGAACAAGAGAAAAGCACCAAGGGGGTGAAACAATGGAAAGCAACGAAGTCAACACGGCTTTCGAGATTCTCCTGGAAGAAATCGAGCTTGTCGCCAACCAGCTCAACGAAGACGGCGCGCACGCCTTCAAGGAAGGCGATTACGATAGGGCTCGGCACGCCATAGAGGAAGCAACTCGACTGGCAGACTTCCGCGAGAAGGTCAAGGCGCTTCAAAAAGAGTGGGCCTCTCTCCTGAGCAAGAAACCCCAGCGCCTAAAAAAGACTGTTCGCACGGTTAAAAGCCGCTTGCCGCGAGGACTGCGTACCCCAGAGGAGGCTTTTCGTCGGCCCATCCTGGAAGCGCTCGTAGAGCTCGGCGGAAAAGGTTCCATCGGCGATGTCCTCGACCTAGTGGAGGAAAAAATGCGCGCTCATTTGACGAAGTACGATTTTGAGCCGTTGCCGTCGGATCCCAAGTCCATTCGTTGGCGCAACACAGCCCAGTGGTGCCGCAATAACCTTGTTCGCGAGGGCTTAATGAAAGCGGATTCGCCTTACGGAATATGGGAGATATCAGAGTTAGGACGAAAGGCATTGCAAAATGAAAGTGCGCTATCGTGAGCTTCTGGATCGAGCCATTGCTGCCACGGTGGCAGCAATTGATGTTTACAACAAGCCTGACTTCCCATACCGGGCTGAGTCCTTCACGATTCTGGCTCTAAACGGCTGGGAGCTTCTTCTCCAAGCGAAATGGCTCCAAGGTAATGGCAATCGGTTAACCAGCCTTTATGTGTTAACTGGCAAGGGAAGACCTAAATACAAGCGAACTCGCTCACGTAACTTCATGATGTACAACCTCAACTATCTAGCCCAGAAGCTAACGGAGCAAAGGCAGCTCGATGAAAACGCCCGGCGGAATCTTGAGGTGCTTGCAGAACTGCGTGACACAGCGGTGCACTTTTATCATCGCAGTCCCAAACTGGCTAAGCGGGTGCAAGAGGTAGGGATGGCCTGCCTGAAGAACTTCGTTGCTGCCGTTCAGGACTGGTTCGGCGAGGACCTATCGCGGTTTAACTTTTACCTGATGCCCCTTTCGTTTGTGACCCCACCGCCGAGCGTGGAAACGATTCAGCTAAATAAAGCAGAGAAAGCGTTTCTCCGATTCTTAGAGACCCTGACCCAGCAGGACGACAACCCAACAAACCGCTACTCGGTAGCCGTCAATATTGAGGTTCGCTTCGTGCGGTCCAAGTTGGTCTCTGCAACACCGGTGCGAGTTACAAATGACTCTGATGCCCCCGCTGTTCAACTAACGGAAGAAGACCTTCGCGCACGGTACCCTTGGGACTATGCCGAACTTACCCACCAGTGCAAGCAGCGTTATCCGGGATTTAAGGTTAACAAGTCGTATCACGAGCGTCGTAAGTGCTTAGCACAAGATCAAAGATATGCTTACGTTCGAGCATTAGATCCACACAATCCGAAATCAACCAAGAAGACCTTTTACAGCCAGGCGATTCTTGAAAAGTTGGATCCAAACATTACTTCTTAGGATAAGTATTGACCTGCAGAAGATAATTCTTACTTAAGGTTTTCTCAAAGTGATTTGAGAGTGGAGCTTTGCTCTCTTTGAAGCTGGGCAAGACGGCCAGCCGTTGCGTTGGTGCGGGGTAGAGGTGATGACCGGCACGATTGAAGACTGCCCTGTCGGGTTGTCACAAAAATAGTTCTAGTGGGCACAGCAACATAAGAGTGCTTACTGGCTCTACATCGTGGAGAAAGCTGGAACGAATTAGGTCTATATCATTAAGATTCAGAATCCATTGGGTAAGGCACAGAACTTCCTGTTCAATCGAGGATAGGGGGAAGTAGCCAAAGTATATCCTTTTCTTCGATCTTTGGAGGCAGAGTAGAGAGTCAAGATTGAGCTCAACAAGGTCAAGTTGGTTTGGGCGGGTAAGTTAACAAATATGTAACTTTGCAACAAACACCTTCCCATTCATGCTAAAATAAATAGAACCATATGACTTTAATGAAGCAATCCGTAAGTTTAAGAGAGATTAAAAAGGCGGCCCTAAGACTTAAAAATGTGGTTTATAAAACTCCTCTTGTTTATTCTTACTCATTAAGTGAGGTATCCGGAGCAAATCTTTATCTAAAGCTTGAAAACCTTCAAAGAACAGGTTCATTTAAGATTCGGGGTGCTTACAATAAGCTCTATTCCCTTAGGGGAAAAGCAAACTGTGTGGTAGCAGCATCAGCAGGTAACCATGCTCAAGGGGTGGCTCTTGCTGCAAGACTCCTTGGAATAAAAGCAATACTTGTTATGCCTGAGGGAACACCTATAAATAAGGTTTTAGGGGTCAGGCGTTATGGGGCTGAGATTATCCTTTATGGGGACACATTTGATGACGCATACAGTTATGCAAAGCAACTGGAAGTTAATCATGGTTACGTTTTTATACATGCCTTTGATGACCCTGAGGTTATATCAGGTCAGGGAACTATAGGACTAGAGATAGTTGAATCTCTTAAAAACGTAGAGGCCGTTTTGGTTCCTGTGGGTGGAGGTGGTTTGATTTCGGGAATCTCTGTAGCACTTAAAGAAAGAAACCCGGGAATTAAAGTGGTAGGTGTTCAATCAAGCAGTGTACCTTCGATGTTTATGTCTGTTAAAAAGGGAAAGATTGTAGAGACTAGAGGCTTTGTACAAACAATTGCTGATGGGATTGCTGTTAAAAGGGTAGGGGAGATAACTTACAACATAGTTAAGCGTTATGTGGATGACATTTATACAGTTGATGAGGATGAGATTGAGGATGCTTTGCTTCTACTTACGGAAAGAAAAAGAGTGGTTGTTGAAGGAGCGGGAACCGTAGGTCTTGCGGGGTTACTTAAAAAGAAAAACGAGTTTAAGAATAAAAACACTGTAGTTGTTATAAGCGGTGGTAACATCGATATAAACGTGCTTGCAAGGATCATAGAAAGAGGGCTTGTAAAAAGCGGTAGACTCTTAAGGCTTGTAGTTGAACTTCCAGATGTCCCTGGTTCTCTGGGAAAGCTTGCTTCACTTCTTGGGGAGGTAAAGGCAAATATTGTACAGATATTTCATGACAGGTTTTCAAGAAACATACCGATTGACAAGGCAATTGTTGAGATAACTCTTGAGACAAAAAGCTTTAATCACCAAGAAGAGATCTTAAAGCTTTTAAGACAAAGCGGATACAACCCTATACAAAAGGGATAATACCAATAGGGTTCTCTACCTAGCACATGCGTACTAGGTAGAGACAACTTAAAACAGAAGAAAAGAGGACTCCTAGGTGATTGGCTATTTTTTCCCTAAAATTGCATCCTTACACACTTTGGAGACCCTGAATTTAACCACCTTTTTAGCAGGAATCTTTATTTGCTCACCCGTTTGTGGGTTCCTTCCTATACGTGCTTTACGGTTGACAAGTACCAGTTTTCCAATACCTGGTATTGTAAAGGTATTTTTGGCTTCCTTGTAAGCAAGTGCGGCAAGCTCATCGAGAATCTGAACGGCAGTTTTTTTGGTTATACCGGTTTTCTTGGCCAGATGGTCTGCTATTTGGGACTTTGTCATGGGTTTTGCCATATCTTTTCCCGCCTCCTTTAAGATAAGTTTTTAATTCGTTGTCAATATGACAGAATTTTTGCTAAAAATCAATATTTTCTTTGATTTTTTTATTTTTTTTGAATCTTTGAAACCCAAACTCTAATTTGAGTCAGTGCCTGGCTTTTAGCTCAGGGGGTAAAATCCAGATTAAGAGAAGATACTAGAGTAAAGCCAATTTCTTTGGCGATTTCCTCTACCTCTCTTTTAAGTTTACTAACCCCCTGAGCATGAAGATAGGTGTTCTCCTCATCTGTAAAGGAGATAAACTCTATATTGGGTACAAACTTTACAAGCCAGGTCCAACTCCCTACGGTCTTTTCGTAGCCCGGATTGCCATCTATCTTTATTGGCCTCCAGCCACGTGCCTCAAGAGCCCCTGATAGGGCTTCTTTATCTACTGAATCGGGAATTACTATACCCACTTTTAGTCCCTTCTGGCTTCAGCCCTCTGGAGGATTGAGTCCATAATCTTTTCAAACCCTCCAGTTTCTATGCTACAGTGAATTCCGCACTCTTTAGGGGCATTTACTTCCCACCACCATCTTCCAGCCCTTGGGTCTTCTCCTGGTTTTACAGGTCTTGTACAGGGTGCGCATCCTATACTGGTAAACCCTTTATCGTAAAGCTCGTTGTAGGGAACATCGTTTTCTCTTATGTAGTTCCAAACATCTTCATGTGACCAGTCAGCAAGGGGGTTAATCTTAACTATCTGACCATGGTCATGGTCTATCTCTATTTTCCTTATGTTTTGACGACTTGCCCATTGCTCTCTTCTCATACCTGTAAACCAGCCATCTATTTTAGATAAAGCCCGTATAAGGGGTCTAACCTTCCTTATTTCACAGCAGAGGTGTCTGTAGGCAACGTCTCTGTACATGAGGTTCACACCGTATTCGTTTACCATTTCCTCCACTTCTCTCTGGTTTGGAAAGAATATCTCTATTTTTGTTCCGTATTTTTCCCTGACTTTCTCTATTAGCTCATAGGTTTCGTTATGCATTCTTCCAGTATCCAGAGCAAAAGCCCTGACTTCCGGGTTTATCTTATGCGCTATATCCAGTATAACCATATCTTCTGCTTGTCCGCTCCAGGCTATGTATATCCGTGGATGAAACTCATCCAGAGCCCATTTTATTACATCTTGAGCCTCTTTATCCTCAAACTCCATTGCAAGCTCGTTTACCTCTAATTCATCTAGGGTCTTTCTCTCGGTCATTTTAAATTGCCTCCTCTTTTTGTTTTTTTTCTCCTTTCATAATTGAATTTAGTTCTTCATCTGAATAAGATAAACAGAACTCTCTAAAGGTTTTATCTTGACCTTCTTCCCTGTACCTTCTTATAAGGTTTTCAAGGTAGAGTTTTGCTTCCTCTACAGGGACTCTTTTTGCTACCACACGTGATATGCTTGCCTCTTTACCGTATCCACCACCAAGCATTATCATTAAAGCACTCTCAACTGAGCCATCAGGTTTTCTCTGGTAAGAGGCCTGAAGCCCTATATCACCTACCCAATGGTGGGCACAGGCATGCGGACACCCATCTGCACCTATAACTATATCTCCCAAAGAACCTAACCTTTCTTCCAGGTAATCCATTATCGATAGAAGGACGTCTTTACTTGAGTTAAGGGAGTAATTACAGTAGGGATCGCTGGTGCAGGCTATTGATGAAGCTCTAAATGGGCTCACATTTAGCTTAAATCCAAGCTGTTCCATTCTGTTGATTACGTAATTAACCCGGTCTTTTGGTATGTTTGCAAGAATAACATTTTGCCTTTGTGAAAGCCTTATTGCTAGGTTTTCCTCCTCCGCAAGTTCAGCTATGGATAGGATCTGCTCCCCATTAAGTTTTCCTGCTATAACCGGGAATCCTATATAAAAGAGGCCTTTCTGTTTCTGTTCCCTCAGACCTATGTGAAAGTCTCTGGCAATGGGTTTTGGTATTTCATGGTAGTCTTCTAATTTCTTGCCCAGCCTCTCCTCTATTAAACTCCTGTACCTTTCGGGTCCGATCTTATCCACAAAGAACTTGATTCGAGCCTTTACAAATGACTGCCTGTTTTCGGGAGCTTCTCTCCAGCAGTCAAGTATGGCTCTGGCTACCTGAACTACCTCTTTGGGTTCTATAAAGATTCCCAGGGGCTTTGCTATTCTTGGGTTAGAAGAAAGCCCACCGCCAATCCAAACTGTAAAGCCTGTTCTTTCTCCTTTTCTTACCCCAACAAACGAGATATCATGGATTTCAGGATAATTGCAGTGATATGCACATGCAGAAAGTGTTATCTTGTGTTTTCGTGGCAGGTTAAAGTAGTCTCTGTTATGTGGGTTGTAGAAGAAACTCACAAGCTCATTTATGTACTCAGTGGTTTCAAAGAGTTCGTCTCTGTCAAAGCCGGTTACCGGGCATCCCGTTATGTTTCTTATGGTATCTCCGCATCCACCTATCGTGGTTAATCCGCTTTCCCTGAGAATGGAAAAGACTTCGGGTAAGTCATCCAGCCTAATCCAGTGAAGTTGGATGTTCTGTCTTGTGGTTATTTCAGCATAGTCACCAAACCTTTTTGCAAGCTTTCCTATGGTTTTTAATTGCAGTGGGGTAAGAATTCCGTTTGGCCGCTTTATCCTTAGCATAAAATAGCCTATTCTGGGTTTATCGTGATAGAGGCCATACCACTGAAGCCTTACCAAGTCCTCTTCAGGCAGGTTCTCATATCCCGTTTTGATAAGCCGGTCAAGCTCGTTTATTATGTCAAGAGGGTGTTTTTCAAGTTTCATCCTCTCCCGTGGATTTCTCTTGTATACGTCCTCCCAACTTATGTTTTTCCCTTTTGTGTCTGTCATCCCCAAATAACCTCCCTTTAATTTTTTAGAAGCTCTCATAGGCTTCCATAAGAATCCTTGCCACCTCTGGTCTGGTAAACTCAGGAGGAAGGTCCTTTTTAGCCTTAAGCAGCTCTCTTACCTTTGTTCCGCTTAGATGAAGGTGAAACTCAGCAGGGTGGGGACAGGTTTTTGTTGTTGCCATTCCAAGGCACCTTCTGCAGTAGAAAGCGTGTTCAAAGAAAAGGGGTGTAATCCCTATTTCTTCGGGTTTGAAGTTATCAAATATCCTGTGGGCATCGTATGTCCCATAGTAGTTTCCAACACCTGCATGGTCACGTCCTACGATAAAATGGGTACATCCGTAGTTTTTTCTTATAATGGCGTGGAATATGGCTTCTCTTGGACCTGCGTATCTCATTGCCGCTGGTAGGACAGAAAGCATTACCCTGTCTTTTGGATAGTAGTTTTCTATAAGTACCTCATAGCATCTTATCCTCACATCGGCAGGGACATCATCACTTTTTGTCTCTCCTACAATCGGGTGTATTAAGAGGCCATCAACTATCTCGAGAGCACATTTTTGCAAGTACTCATGTGCTCTGTGTATTGGATTTCTCGTCTGAAATGCAACTACCCTTTTCCATCCCCTTTCTATAAAGGAGCATCTGGTCTGTAGTGGGGTTAGCCGATACTCTATGAACTCAATATCGGATGGTAAGTTTACAAGGCTTATCTTACCACCTATAAGGACATCCCCCTGGGAGTAAAGTACCTTTACACCGGGGTGGTTTTCATCCGTTGTTTTATAAACCTCCTTTGCTTCTCTTTTCTTATCGTATGTAAACTTTTCTTCGGTGTGGAGTATGGCAATGGGATTGCCCAAGGTATCGAGAAGTGCAATATCTTGTCCTTCTTTAATCTCTTTTGATACGTCTTTTTCCACCGGAAGCGTAATGGGTATGCTCCAGGGAAGGCCGTTTTTAAGTCTCATATCCCTTACAACACTTTCGTAGTCCTCTCTTCCCATAAAACCTTCAAGCGGGCTCATAGCACCATTGGATATAAGCTCTATATCGGAGATAACTCGAGAAGAAACAAATATGCTTTTTAGTTCCCTTACCCTCTTTAGAGCTTCTTCTCTCTCTTCCCCCTCAAGTATCCTACTTACCAGTTTACCTCCATGGGGCTCTATAGTTGTGTTTTTCATGTCACCTCTCCCAAGATAGACTATAGGTTAGTGTTTAACATGGATAAGATTCCATACTTAAAGTAAATCGAAGACAGCACATAACTTGCAACCACAGCAAAAAATGGGGCTATAAACCAGAAGAAAGCAATTCTAAGCACGTGCTTGTTTTCAGCTGTTGCCGAAAAACCATCGTTTGCACAGGAAAAACCTATTATACCCGAGGTTATAATCTCTGCTAGGGATACCGGGATGCCAAATATTGATGCGATAAGTATTATGGTGGAGCCTGTAAACTCAACCGAGATTGCCCTTAAGATGCAGATCTCTGTGATCTGTTTTCCCACGGTATCAAGAACTCTTCCACCAAAGAGAATGGCTCCTATTCCCATGCCTAATCCTGCAAGGATGGCTCCAACAGATGGATTTATAAGCCCCATACCCACCAGGGGACCTACGGAGTTTGCAGAGTTATTTGCACCTGCTGAGAAGGCAACATAACACCCAGATAAGGTAAGTAAAAGGCTAAGTATCCTCCTTATACTCGCCTCTGAGTAGCGATCTGTAAGAAACTTTAGGATCTTAAAGTATAGGTATTTCCCAATCAGGTAGTTTACAAACCACGCAATAAATGGAGTAACTACCCACCATGCAACTATACTTAAAAACTTTCCAGTGTTTAGCTCTTTTGCGTAAAGTCCAACCCCTGCTATTGCACAAACCAGTGCGTGGGTAGTTGCAACCGGAACTCGGGCAATGTTTGCCCAGGAGATAAAGAGTACCGCTATCAGCAAGACCACAAGAACAAGTGCTATGTGTGAGGAGAGAACAGATTCAGGAACCAGTCCTTTCCCAAGGGTTGTAATCACAGGTTTTCCAGCAAGGAACGCACCAAGGAGTGCAAATACTGCGATAAGGGTTACGGCCTCTCTCTTGGATCTAACCCCGGCTCCGTAAGCAGTGGCCATTGAGGCAGCTGAGTTGTTGGCTCCTATATTAAGTGCAAGAAATACTGAAAGAACTATTGCAATCGGTAAGGCAAGCTCCAAGTTAGATACCTCTTCCGTTGTTTTTAGGTTTAGATTTTATGCAAATTGTATGCCATAATAAAACTGCCGTTTTTGCTTGCTTAAGCTCCTAAAAAGTTTGTTTTCTTGATTATGTTATAATCACCCTGTATATTTTTGTTACAATTATACGGAGAGAAGAGATGAGAGGAAAGGTTATACTTTTAAGCAGGGATGAAAGGCTAAGAAGGGAATTTGAAAGAGCTCTTACGGAGGATATAGAGTTTTATGCTTTCAGCGAGGTTGAAGTTGAAAAGATAGGGAATGCAGATGTTATCTTCCTAGATGTAGATAGCTTTGGGCTCAGTAGCTTGGGTTTGTTAAAGGAAAAGGCTTTTGTAATCATAGTTACGGCTCAGAGAGGGGCCAGATATCTTATTGAGTCTATGATCTTTGGTGCTTTTGACTGTGTTTTTAGGCCTCTTGACCGTTCTAAGGTACGGGAATCACTTGAGCGTGCTCTGGGTATAAGGTCAGAGCTAGAGGGTGAGTTAATAGAGTTTCCTGGAGAGATAGAGGGGAGCAGTGTTACCTGTGCTATTGTTGGAAATTCCCCGGCTCTTCAGGAGATATGTAAGTTAATAGGGCAGGTTGGGAGGGTGGATGTTCCGGTGCTTATAACCGGTGAGAGTGGAACCGGTAAAGACCTGGTTGCGGAATCTATATGGAAGGTAAGCACAAGGTGGGAGAAGCCATTTGTTGTAATAAACTGTGCTGCTATTCCGGAGACGCTGCTTGAAGCAGAGCTTTTTGGATACGAAAAGGGAGCCTTTACCGGGGCAACAACCTCACGTATAGGAAAGTTTGAAGAGGCAAATGGAGGAGTGGTCTTTCTTGATGAAATCGGGGATATGTCCCTTCCACTACAGGCAAAGGTTCTTAGGGTACTTCAAAACGGAACCTTTACAAGGCTTGGTGATAACAGGGAAATCAAGGTTGATATTCGCATAATTGCCGCTACAAACAAGAACCTTGAGGAGCTGGTACGTCAGGGTAAGTTCCGGGAGGACCTTTACTTTCGTATAAACGTTGTAAGAATCCATCTTCCCACACTTACGGAAAGAAAGGAAGATATACCACTTCTTCTTGAGTGCTTTACGCGTAGGTATAGTGTTCAGATGGGTAAGGAAATTAAAGGGGCAACTGCTAAGTTTCTTAACAGACTTATGGAATACGATTGGCCAGGCAACATACGGGAACTGGAAAACACGGTAAGAAAGGCTATAGCTTTTGCAAAAACTCCGTATCTTACTTCCTATGATTTAGACCTTGGTAGTTCTTTTTCTATGGTAATGCAGGAGCCCTCATCCTTTGTTGAGCCTCTTCGCAATTCTGTAAGGAGTCTTTTGTATTCTAGGAAAAAGAATGGAAACATATACGGTGAGATTCTAAAAGAAACCGAGAAGGTTCTTCTTGAAGAAGCACTTAGTGCAAGTGGATGGAATAGGTCAAAGGCTGCAAGGCTTCTTGGAATTAACCGTCTTACCCTGCGTAGAAAGCTTGAGGAGTACAGGTTGGATTTTCCAAAGACCCTTTCTCAAAAGTAAAGCAAGCCATTAACCGGTTAGGAGATTAGCTCATCTATATCAAATATGGAAAAGAAATCATATCCCATATTTTGAAGCCTCTCTCTTGCTCCCTCTTTCCTGTCTACTACGACCAATACCTTTTCCGTGTAAACCCCATTTGTACTTAAAGCTTCTATGGCTTTTAGGATGGAGTTACCTGTGGTTACCACATCCTCTACAACAGCTACTCTGTCTCCAGGCTGGAGGCTCCCCTCAATCAGTTTTCCGGTACCGTGTTGTTTTTCCCCTTTTCTTACTAGAAAGCCCTTTAGAGGGTGTCCTGTTTGGTAGCTTAGTGAGACGATAGAGCCTACTATTGGGTCTGCACCTATTGAGGGACCACCTACAGCCTTAATTACGGGGTGTTTTGCTATCTCACCAAGTAGTATCTTTCCTATAAGATAGAGCCCTTCTGGGTGAAGGGTTGTAAGCCTTGCGTCTATATAGTAGTGGCTCTTTTTACCAGAAGAGAGCCTAAACTCCCCAAAGAGGATTGAGTTTTCCTTTATTATGGCCTTTAACCTTTCCCTTTCTCTGGTTGAAAACTCCATTATACGTATTTTACCTGTTTATACACAAACCTGATTATACCCGGAAGTACCGGAATTAGAATAATAGCCAGTATAACAAAAATGAAGTTGTTTTTTACAACCGGTATCCTTCCAAAGAAGTAGCCACCCAGAGAAAAAGTTAAAACCCATAGGATACCTCCAGCAATGTCATAGACTGTAAATCTCTTGTAAGACATACGTCCAATACCTGCTACAAAAGGCGAAAATGTTCTGATAAAGGGGATAAATCGAGCAATTATTATGGCTTTACCGCCGTATTTTTCATAGAACTGGTGTGTTCGTTCAAGGTACTTTTTGTTGAAAAATAGAGAGCCCTTCTTGCTAAATGCCTTTGGGCCTATATAGTAGCCTATCCAGTAGTTCATGCTGTCTCCTGCAACTGCAGACGCGCTTAGAAGGATAATTACCCATTCGATTTCCAGCAAACCCAGTGCAGCAAAGGTTCCGGCAGCAAAGAGTAGTGTATCTCCCGGAAGAAAAGGGGTTAAAACAACAAGACCGGTTTCGCAGAAGATGATAAGTGAAAGAATAACGTATGTCCATACACCGTAACTGCGGATAAATACACCGAGGTACCTATCGAAATGAACAATGATCTCAAAGATGTCTTTTGTTATTTCCATTCTCTTTTAGTATATATTTAAAACCCTATCTTAACGAGAAAAGGAACGATTCGACAGGGATTTTAAATAGTTGGGTACTATAAAGGCTATAAGGCTAGGAGAAGGAACCTTATAGCCTTTATGTTGCATAGCTCAAGGCAACTACTCAACCTTTAATGCTATGTAGATGGTGTTTTCTCCCCTTTTAACAAGAAACAGAATGGGTTTTTCCTTATCGCTTCTTTCAAGTACCTTTGTGTAGTCATCCGTGCTGGTTATGGGTTCTCCATTTATCTCAAGGATTATATCTCCTGGCTGAAATCCTGCCATCGCTGCAACACTTCCCCTTTCAACATCTGTAACAACTACTCCTCTTCGGTCTTTAAGTCCGTATCTGGATGCGATCTCAGGGGTTATATCGCTTACACTGAGTCCTATATCTCTATTTGAGATGTTTTCGTGTCTTGAGAACCTCTCCTCCTTTAGTTCTCCAACTCTTAGCTTTAGCTCTTTTTGCTGTCCTTGCCTTATTATCTTGATTTCAACCTCTTTTCCGGGAGGAGTTATGGCAACCAGTTTGGGAAGATCAGGCATCTCTTTTATCTTATGACCATCAAACTCAACTATTACATCTCCCCTCTTTATCCCCGCTTTCTCCGCAGGGCTACCGGGGGTAACATCTGATACAAGAGCACCCTGTGGTTCCTTTAAACCAAGGCTCTCTGCAATCTCAGGGGTTACCTGTTGTACTAAAACACCTAACCAACCACGTATTACCCTTCCTTTGGTTTTAAGTTGTTCGATTACATACTTTGCCATGTTAGATGGTATCGCAAAACCTATTCCCTGTCCGCCTGCAACTATAGCTGTGTTTACCCCCACCACTTCTCCCTTAAGGTTAAACAGCGGGCCACCGCTATTACCGGGATTTATAGGTGCGTCCGTCTGTATGAAATCGTCGTATTGTCCAAGACCAAGGGACCTTCCCTTTGCGCTGACTATTCCTGCGGTAACGGTATGTCCAAGACCAAACGGGTTCCCTATGGCTATAACCCAATCTCCTATTCTTAAGCTGTCGGAGTCTCCAAATGTTACTGCCTTTAGGTCTTTTTTGGGGTTAATCTTAAGAAGTGCTAGATCCGTTTTTGGGTCCTTACCTACAACCTTTGCGTCATAGCTCTGACCATCCTCAAGAATTACCTGTATCTCTTTTGCCCTCTCCACCACGTGGTTGTTGGTCACTATGTATCCATCTTTGCTAATTATAAACCCTGAACCAAGCCCTCTTTGCCTGTATTCTCTCTGTGGAACCTCTCCAAAGAACCTTCTAAAGAACTCTTCAAAGGGGTCATGTTCCCCAAATGGGGACTCAAACGGGAAAAATCCCCTTATGCGAACCACACTTGTTGTGCTTATGTTTACTACCGAAGGCTTTAGTCTTTCTACCAGATCCGCAAACGAGGGGAGGGAGATGTCTTTGTGTACCTCTAAATCTTGGTTTTCCACCTCTGGATTTTTTTCTTCTGGTTTTGCACATGCTGTTAGGGTTACGGAAAGTATTAAAAAAATAGAGATTAAATTGTATAAGAAACGTTTCATCTTTTCCTCCTTTTGTCGTTGATTTTTGGGTTGGATGTGGATCTTAGAGGGAAGTGGGAGGAGATCTCATGGAGGGAATAGTAAGAATTGTTTTGTGTGTTATAGGATCTTGTAAGTAAGGTAAGCTTGCCCACCAAGTAGTTGGGATAAGCAGTGACCTATTTTCTAGGAGCAGGTATTTGTTTTTGGAATCTACCTGTTCTGTGGTGTATACTTGCCAGAGTCCGTTATCGGTGTAAAAAAAAACTGTTTATATAACGGTTTTGTATTTTTATAGCTTCCATAGCATAGGGGTAGTATTCCTATGGCACTTAAGAAAAAGGTAACTACCAGAAGTTGCCTTTTGGTAAGCATCCTACTATAGAAAGTATACTTGGCTTTTTTTGGGTTTCTATAAATTTTGTTTTACCTTATACGCTATTGGATATGGCTGTTTCATTAGCTAAACTAACATTTAAATTAAGTATACGTGAGAAGGAGAAGACATGAGCAAGTATCCTAAGGGACTAGATACCTTTATAAACTATACATTTATTGACACGGTCTTTCAGAGAAGGTCAAGAAGGTTTGGAATGGGTATGGAGATAGACAGAGGGCCTCTTAAGTTTAAATCAAGGCACAAGCCAGTTCCCCTCACCGAACTTGAGGAGGCTTTGCTTGTCTGGACTGGACTTGGGATAAAGAGTATAAACCTTTCTGATTTCCCTCCACATGTGGGTCTTGATCTTGAGTTGCAGTTTACAAGTAAAACCATTCCCGCTCTTGGCGATGTTCACAGAACCGAGCTTTTCTATACAAATGACGAGGGCACTTACATGGTAAAGATGCACGATAAGAAGCCCGACGATTTTAAGGGACTTGAGGGACTAAGCCGGGAGGAAAGGGTTAACAGGATGCTTGAGCTGTTTAGGGAATCAAGAATTAAGATTGAGGACAAAAGGGCTGACCTTCCCAATCGTCCCCCTGGTCTTGCCTCGCATAATACCTGGAATGTAAACAAACCAGGTACAACGGTTTTTATGCCTGTAACTGACCTTTCAGCCTGTATAATAAATCTCTTCTTCTTCTATATGAGGCCAGACCACAGGTTTAACTTTGTAGATGAACTCCACGGTATGAGACCCCCTGGAACCGCTGGATGGATTAAGAAGGGATTTATAGATGAGAGCAAGCGCATGCCTCTTATTGAGGCTGAGCTAAGGTTTGCAAACGGTTACATAGCTGAGCAGGCTTTTATGGGCCAGAATATGGTTCTTGCACTTCAGGCTCTTGGTTTGGGGGGGTGGTTGTTTAGCGGTTTTGCAAGCATGTTTGTGCTCGGTGGAACCCCCTTCTTTAAAGGGCTTGGGTTCCGGTTTGTAACTCCCAAGATAAAAGGGGAAATAGGAAATCCCAACCCTGTAGCTGTTGGTAAAGATGGGTTGTTTGAGGCTTTTTGCCCACCATACTACAAGGATATGGGTGAGGCTGTGGAGGCTTTTAATGAATTAAAGTGGAGCAAATGGGCGACGCATAAGTTGCCGTATAAGAACGCAGAAGCGGTGCTTAAAGAGGTGGAAAGACCAAGTAAAGAGGAGATTCAGATTGTAAAAGACATTTGCAATTACATCTATGATACCTATGGCCGGTTCCCTGCTTTTTCAGATCCAATGTTTCTCAGGTTTATGGTTCAGGCTCATCATCTTGATCTGGAGTTCTACGACGAGTACTATCCGGAGGGGGCATATACTGAAAACCATAAAAACCACTTTAAACTATGGCATCCGGATATGCCTGACCCTTTTGAGAAGTAAAAAAAGACCTCCTTCTTAGGTGGGAGGTCCTTTTTAGGCTAAGAGGAAGATAGGCTGGGGAGGGGGTTTTTCCCTCCAGTTAGCTTCTGCATGGTTTTAAATACATCGCTTTCTTCAAACTCTGAGGGATGAATGGGTTCTCCGTTTTCATCCTCAAACTGCCTTTCGTATGAGATTATAAAGGCCTTTGCTTTAGCTATCTGAAGCTTTAAGGATTCCTGGTCCACTCTGCCTAGTATAAGCTCTACAAGCTGTTTTCCCTTCTCCTCCCCGTAGAGCTTTATGGCCTCTTCCATTATTTTCTGATGAACATCGGGCTCTATCTTCTTTAGCTTCTCCATGTTATGTTGTATGGGCTCGTATATAGAGACCAGCTTCTTACAGAGTTCCTTAATTGTTCTCATGTTCTCGTGAATTAGGTCAATTTTCTCCATCACCTCAGAGAGGTCCTTTTCGTCAACGTCGGAGAGATCAAAACCCTTATAATTACTTGGGCTGAGGTACTCATCATCAAAATCATCCCTCATGTTTGTGCCTCCTCCTTTTATAGGGGAGTTAGCTATTTATTAATTCTAAGCATATTTACACTACTTTTCAAGCTAAGGGGTTTGTAGCCAGCGGTTGAAATCATTGTGTTGTGCCTGATAATTCCTTTTCTATAACCTCTCTCATGACCTCAATTGGGGCCCTTTTGCCAGTCCATATCTCAAAGCTCTCTGCACCCTGGTAAAGGAGCATATTAAGACCACCTGCAGCTCTATATCCAAGTTGTTTTGCTCGCTTTACAAGCTCGGTTTCACGTGGGGTATAAATCAGATCGTATATCACAGCATCTTTTGGCAGAAGCTCAAGAGGGATCTGGGGGGAAGCTGTCCCCTTCATCCCTGCAGAAGTTGAGTTTACAAGGAGGGTAGATTTGCTTAGGGCTTCTTCAAGTCCGTTTTTGTCGTATAGGGAGATTCCTTCAATGAAAACGTCTTTAAAGGCTTTCTTAAACTCTGAGGCAAGTTTCTTTGCCTTATCCAGTGTTCTGTTTGCAATATAGATTCTTGTAGCCCCCTTCATACACATTCCGGAGAGAACGGCTCTTGCTGCACCTCCTGCTCCAATAAGTACAAGGCTGATTCCTTTTGGATTGACACCAAGGTCTTCTTCAATTGCTCTTAAAAAGCCAGCTACATCGGTGTTGTACCCTACCAACTTCCCCTCTTCATTTTTTATGGTATTTACGGCCCCTGTTAGGGCTGCCTCCTGTGATACCTCATCCAGGAAGAACAGAATGCTCTCTTTATAAGGGATGGTAACGTTTACACCCGAAATTCCAAAAGCCCTTATTGCGCGGGCAGCAGGTTCAAGATCCCGTGGTTGGATATCAAAGGCTACGTATACACAGTCAAGAGAGAGCGATTCAAAAGCTGCATTGTGCATTACGGGAGAGAGGCTGTGGGATACTGGGTGTCCAATTATAGCATAGACTTTTGTTGTGGCTTTTACCTTCAATTTCTTCCCCTGGTTAACTGAAGGTTCTTTTTATTCACTTAATTCAGATAGAACCTCTTTTGCCTTTTCTACATCTTTTGCAATCTGTGCTGCAAGCGCACTAGCGCTTTCAAACTTTCTTTCGTCTCTTAGCCTTTCTATAAACTCTATCTTTATCTGCTTCCCGTATATATCACCGTTAAAGTCGAATATGTGTGTTTCTATAAGAAGCTGACTTGCGTTAAATGTGGGACGGATACCAACATTGGTAATGCTTTCAAACCTCTTTCCTTCTACATGGGCTAGTGTAGCGTAGACACCTTTTTTGGGAAAAAGTTCCCAGTCTGTGTCAAGGTTTGCTGTTGGAAATCCAATTTTTCTTCCCCTCTTTTCACCTTCTTTAACTTTGCCCTCGATGTAGAAATGATAACCCAGGAATTTTGCACATTTTCTCATTAAACCTTCTTCTATAGAGTTTCTTATTGCGGTGCTGCTTACTACCTCACCGTTAATTGAAACTGGCTGGACTACTTTTGTATCGAAATCGTATAATTTCCCCATCTGTTCTAATAGATTTACATTCCCCTCCCTCTTTCTTCCAAAAAAGAAATCAGGTCCCACAAATAGGCTTTTTATTCCTATCGTTTTTACAAGTATGTTTGTTACAAAGTCCTTGGCTGAGATTTGAGCAAACTCCCTTGTAAAATTGTAGCAAACGGTTATCTCTATTCCTTCCTTTTCCAGAAGCCGAAGTCTTTCCCTAAATGGAACTATAAGCGGTATATCTATACCGCGAAGCACCTTTTGAGGATGAGGGTGAAAAGTTATAACGCATGGACTAACGCCTTTTCTTATAGCCTCTTCCTTTACATAATTGATTATTTTTTTGTGTCCAAGGTGAACTCCGTCAAATATTCCTATAGTAGCTGAAGTTAGAAAACCTATAGGTTCTGTTGGGTCAAAGATTACCTTCATTGCTTAAACCTTAATGGAGTTTTTCTCAACTAGAGATGGAAAGCTCATGTTTCCGGTCATTTATCTTTGGTTTGTTACTAAGGTTTTGTGCTCTCTTTATGTGCATACCTTTTGTAGCTAAAATAGAAAAGAGGTTTTAACTTTTAAGAGCATAGCAAAGATTACCACATTTTTACCAAAAGTCGAAGGTAGAGGATTAAAAACCTGTTTTTATATTTTCCCTGGTCTATTTTTTCCAGAAGGCAGGGATAAAAAGAACGAGGATGGTAAAGAGTTCAAGTCTTCCAAGGAGCATAAGTAACGAGAGTACAAACTTAGAGAGGTTTGAGAGTCCAGAGTAATTCATGGCAGGACCCACCAGCTCTAAACCCGGTCCCACATTACCTATGGTTGCGGCACAGGCGGATATGGCTGTTATAAGTGGAACACCTTCAGCCATTACAAGGAGAGTTCCGATTAGGAAAACTAGTATGTATAGATAAAAAAAGCTCATTATGCTTGAGGTAACCTCTTCGCTTACCACCCTGTTTGCCACCCGTATGGGTAAGACAGCTTTTGGATATATGAGTCTTTGAAGTTCACGATGGGCCTTTTTAAATAGGATTATTATGCGGATGTTTTTAATCGCACCAGAGGTTGAACCTGCACATCCACCTACAAACATAAGGATTAAAAGTAGCCATTTGGAAAAGGATGGCCATAGGTCAAAGTTGTCCGTAGCATAACCTGTGGTTGTGCTTATCGAGATTACCTGGAAAGAAGCAAACCTGAGGGCCTCAAAAATGCTAGGGTATTTTTTCAACCATAGCTCCAAGGATATAAGGATAATGGAGACTGCATTTAATAGCACGTAGAAACGAAATTCAGTATCCTTTAGCAGTTTTACTGGGTTCCCTCTAAATACCCAGTAGAGAAGTGCAAAGTTTGTACCTGCAATCATCATAAAAAACACCACTATAACCTCTATAACCGGGCTTCCATAAGCACCGATGCTTAGGTTTTTGGATGAGTATCCCCCTGTTGACATGGTGCTAAACATGTGTATAACGGAGTCAAATAAAGGCATCCCGGCAATAAAGAGAAGGAAGACCTCTATCAGGGAGAATATAAGGTATATACCCCAGAGTTTTTTTGCAGTCTCAGCTATTCTGGGGGTGAGTTTCTCGGTTGTAGGACCGGGTGCCTCAAGTGCCATAAGTTGCATTCCCCCAACGGCTAGCCTTGGAAGAATAGCAATTCCAAGAAGTATTATTCCCATACCACCTAGCCACTGGGTAAAGTTTCGCCAGAATAGGATTCCATGTGGGAGAACCTCTACGTTTTTAATGACACTTGCTCCGGTTGTGGTAAATCCTGCTACGGCTTCAAAAAAGGCATCAACCGGATTGGAAAGGGCGCCGTAAATTATATAGGGGAGTGCACCAAATATACTTGCCGTAAACCAGCACATGCTTGCTATAAAGAAGCCGTCTTTTCTTTCCAGTTCTTCGGGTCTGTCAGCTACCTTTGTTATACCTTCTAGTACCATCCCAAAGGTGGAGGTAAGAAGGGCAGAGGCTAAAAACACCCAGAGATCATCTTCTCTGTATATCAAAGAGCATACAGCTGGTAGGAGCATTAAAAGTCCCAGGAATTTCAGGAAATGACCTATTATGTTAAGAGACAATCTCAGATTCACTGGATGCTAAAGATTTTCTCCACCTTTTTTACTGCTTGTGGAAGAGCAAAAACAACCAGTCTATCTCCCACCATTGGAACGTAGTCTCCCCTGGGTATGATTATATCGTTTCCACGTGCCACAATCCCAACAATTGCTCCGGATGGGAAGCCAACGTCCTTAAGAGCAATACCTGCTATCTTGGTATCCTTTGTTATGTCAAACTCAAGAACTTCAGCCTTTCCTTCTTCAACAAGCGCAACGTGTGCTACGCCCCCAATTCTAAGTAGGCTTAGAATCTCGTTTGCCGTAGCAAGCCTTACACTAATAGCCCGGTCAACCCCTATTGCCTCGATAACGTTTATGTAATCTGACTTGTAGTAGAGAACTGTTGCCCTTTTTGCCCCAAGGTGTTTTGCAAGGAGTGCACTTAGCACGTTGTTTTCATCATCACCCGTTAGGGCCAGGAAGTAATCAGCTGAGGATACCCCTGCTTCTTTAAGGGTTTCACTATCGGTAGCATCACCGTTAAAAACCATTACATCTGGAAGCTCTTCAGCTATTTCTTTGGCACGTTCACGGTCATGCTCTATCAGTTTTACAGAGATGCCAAGCTCAGAGAGATTCTTTGCCACCTTTGTTCCTACCTTTCCTCCTCCTACAATAATTACAGAATCTACCTTTTCTTCCTTTACCCCAAGTAGTGCTTCTAATCTTTCAAGAACGGAAGGTATTCCAAAAGCAAATATGTAGTCTCCTGCTCTGAGTTCAGTTTCTCCACTTGGTATCTCTATCTTTCCATTTCGAGAGATTGCTACAAATATCCAGGCTTTAGGGGAACCAAGCTCTGAGAGTTTTTTCCCAACAAGAGGGGCTCCTTCTTCAACCTTAAGCTTTAACATCTGTACTTTTCCCTTGGCAAAGGTTTCTGCTTTCCACGCAAAAGGTGTGCTTATAAGACCTGTTATCTTCTCTGCCACGATTGTTCCTGTGTTTACCACAAGGATATCGGGTTTTTTTAAAAAGCTAGGGTACTCCAGGTAACGCATATCATCTATTCTCGCAATTATTCTTGGAACGCCAATAGATTGAGAGTAGAGGGTAGCAAGGATGTTGGTTCTATCATCTCCAGAGACTGCAATGACAACTTCTGCTTTTTCAACCTCTGCTTCCTTTAGTACAGCAGGGTTATCCCCTTCTCCCAGTATGGTAAAAACATCAAGGGTCTCCTTTATTCTTTCTACAGTGTCTTTGTTTTTATCTATGATGATAATGTCGTGTTCCTCTGATAGGTTTTTGGCAAGGAAACTCCCTATTTGTCCAGCCCCTATGATAACTATTCTCATTGTTTAGTTTTTAGTTTAACAACCTTATTGGAGTTTACAAACTTGAAAAAGCCTATGGCTACTAATGCAATTGATATAAGTTGAGCCTGTGACAGCCCTGGAATAAAACTTGGAGTTGTAGTCCTTATAAACTCGATAAGAAATCTCTCTATACCCATTAACATAAAGGTAATTCCCGTAAGCCAGCCTGGAGCAGGGCTTTGTTTTCTAATTCTCCAGAGGAAGGCAAATACCACCGCCATAGCGATTGTTTCGTATATCTGTGTTGGGTGAACCCTCTGGGTGGTTGGTGGAGCTCCTTGTGGAAAGGCAACAGCCCAGGGGAGGTTTGAGGGTGTTCCATAGTCATCTCCAACGAGAAAACACCCTATTCTACCTATTGAGTAAGCTATTGTGAGGGAAGGTGCTATTGCATCTAGAACAGACCAGAAAACCAGTTTCCTTCTCCATGTAATAAGCCAGATAAGGATGGTTGCACCTATAAATCCTCCAAAGAATGTAAGGCCGGAAGAGAGGTATCTTAGGGGGTTTGAAATAAGTTCATATATTGTTGCATTCTGGAGGAGAAAAAGAACCTTTGCCCCTACAAGTCCACCGATTACACAGGCTATTAAAAGTAAGTCAACCAGTCCTTCCTCAAAGCCTTTTCTTCTAAACTCCATTTCAGAGATCTTGTAGGCTACAAGAAAGGCGATAATTACCATAACGGAGAAGGAAGAAATTCCAATGCTGCCTATTTTAAAGAGTGTGGGATACATTATTTTGGTAAATAAATTAACACGGTTTGAATTACCATACAAACACCCAAAAATAGATGCAGTCAAATTAATACTGGTTTTTCCTTATATTTGGCTGTTGGGAAGTAATTGACAAATTATTTTCCAAGCCTTAGAATAGAGTTTGTTGTGTTGTTTTAAAACGGAGGCAAGTTAAGATGGGTGAGGAGATAGTAAAGATATTTGATACGACTCTTAGAGATGGAGAACAGGCTCCTGGTTGCGGTATGACTGCGGAAGAAAAGCTTAAGGTTGCCTACCAGCTTGAGAAGCTGGGCGTTGATATAATTGAGGCAGGGTTTCCGATCTCTTCAGAGGGTGATTTTCAAGCTGTAAGGCTAATTGCTGAAAAGATTAGAAACTGTGAGATAGCGGCTCTTTGTCGGGCAAATTTTAAAGATATAGATAGGGGATGGGAGGCAATAAAGGTAGCTGAGTGTCCCCGTATCCATACCTTTATAGCCACCTCAGACATTCACCTTAAATACAAGCTTAGGAAAACAAGGGAAGAGGTGCTGGAAATAATAGATGCTGCTGTAAGGTATGCAAAGCGTTATACTGAAAATGTAGAGTTTTCCTGTGAAGATGCAACAAGAACTGATCTTGACTATCTTTGCCAAGCAGTTGAGGTAGCTATAAAGGCAGGGGCTACAACTATCAACATACCTGATACTGTGGGGTATACGATTCCGGAGGAGTTTGCTTACATAATAAGGGTTCTTAGAGAAAGGGTAAGCGGACTCGATAAGGTTACATTAAGCGTTCACTGTCACAACGATTTGGGTCTTGCCGTTGCAAATTCGCTTGCTGCTATAAAGGAGGGGGCAAGACAGGTTGAGTGTACGATAAACGGTATTGGGGAGAGGGCAGGGAATGCCTCCTTGGAAGAGATAGTGATGGCATTAAAAGTACGTCATGACCGTCATCCATTTAAAACAAGGATTGTTACCGAGCAGATTTATCCTACAAGCAGGCTTGTATCCCAGGTAACTGGGGTAAATGTTCAACCCAATAAAGCCATAGTTGGAGCAAACGCATTTGCCCATGAAGCTGGAATTCACCAGGATGGTGTTCTTAAAGAAAGGATGACGTATGAGATAATGAGGCCTGAAGAGGTTGGTATCCCTTCAAATAAGATAATCCTTGGGAAGCACTCCGGAAGACATGCATTCAGGAAAAGGCTTGAGGAGTTTGGGTATTTCCTAAACGATAAGGATTTTGAGATAGCCTTTCAGAGGTTTAAGGATCTGGCGGATAAGAAGAAATATGTGTTTGATGAAGATATAGAGGCTCTAATAGGTGAGCAGTTCGTTCGATCATCGGATTTCTATAAGCTTATTTCGGTAAACTTTGCCAGCGGAACGGATATGCAGCCTGTTGCCACGGTAAGGCTGTTGATAGACGGGAAAGAGGTTACGGCATCTGAATACGGTGATGGTCCCGTTGATGCTGTATATAAGGCAATTTCTAAAGCAACAGGTATGCATCCAAATCTTGAGCACTACGTTGTATCTGCAATTACGGGTGGTACGGATGCCCAGGGTGAGGTGACCGTAAGGGTTGAAGAAGATGGAGTGGTTTCTCAAGGACAGGGAGCAAGTACGGATATTGTTGTGGCAAGTGCAAAGGCCTTTATAAATGCACTTAACAAGTTGCGTTGGCGTAAGGAGCATCCAAGAAGGGCTTCATCAAAGGGGATATAGAGTCCCTTCTACCTTTAAGGTAAAAACATGCCTTTCCCCGCTAATGATATAAAGAGTTTTGTTAAGGCAGGATATCCAGTGCTTTATCTGGTTTCCTGGGAAGAGGAACGTGTTGAGAACAAATTAAGGGTTATAGGTAAAGAGCTATATGGAGACTCTTTTAAGTTCTACACATGGTCATGCACAGACGGTTTGGTAACTTATGAGGAGGGCGGAGTAGAAGAGACCAGGGATGTTTGCAGGGCCTTGGATAGGGTTATAAGCATTAACGAAGAGGCCTTTTTTCTTTTTAAAGACCTGAGTTTTTTTATAAATGAGCCCCAGACAATCAGGAGGTTAAAGGACATCCAGAGAACGCAAAGAGGGGCTTCAAAAACCCTTTTTGTTTTATCTTCAAGTTTAAATCTTCCCGGTGAACTGGAAAATCTGGTGCCCGTAGTGGATATAGATCTTCCTGACGCTGATGAGATAGGGGATGTTTTTGATAGTGTTGTGAATCAGTATGTAAAAGAGGACGTTTTTAGCTCCATAACACCTGAATTTAGGGAAAGGTGTATTCGTGCACTGCTTGGGCTTGGGACAGCAGAGATAGAACTTGCTTTAAAGAGGGTGCTAATTGGGATAGAGGAATTGGACGAAGACAGAGTGATTGAGTTGCTTTTGGAAGAAAAGGCCCAGTTTATAAGAAAATCTGGCACTCTGGAGTTTGTAAGGATGCGTATAAGCTTAGACAGTATTGGAGGGCTCGATAATCTTAAGGAGTGGCTTAAGATAAGGTCACTGGCATTTTCTCCAGATGCCAAGGAGTTTGGGCTTGATGTTCCAAAGGGTGTGCTTATTATGGGGATAAGTGGTTGTGGAAAGAGTCTCTGTGCCAAGGCTATAGCAACGGTGTGGGGGCTTCCACTTTTAAGGCTTGACCTCAATCAGGTATATAGTGGTTCGTTTGGAACACCTGAGGAGGCTTTTAGGAAGGCAATAAAAACCGTTGAGGCTGTAGCTCCCTGTGTTCTTTGGATTGATGAGATAGAGGCAGGAATTACAAGAAGCGGTGAAAAAACAGGTGATAGCCCGACTTCGAGGATCTTTGGTTATTTTCTTACATGGATGCAGGAAAAGGATAAGATGGTCTTTATTGCAGCCACTGCAAATCAGATTGATCTCCTTCCCCCAGAGCTTTTGAGAAAAGGGAGGTTTGATGAGATCTTTTTTGTTTCCCTTCCCTCCAGAGAGGAAAGAAAAGAGATCTTCAGGATACATCTTGCCAAAAGAGGTAAGAACCCCGATCTTTTTGATCTTGACTCCCTTGCAAAGAATACAGAGGGACTAAGTGGGGCTGAGATAGAACAGGCAGTTGTATCTGCGCTTTTTGAATCCTTCTCAAAGCAAAAGGAGTTAGATGATAGGGACCTTATCATAGCTGCTTCCACTATAGTCCCCCTCTCCACTACAATGCGAGAGGAGATCTCAAAGCTTGAGAGATGGGCAGCAAACCGTGCTGTAAGGGCATCAAAGTAGGATTGTTTTCTGGGGGTTTTATGCTTGAAGGTGTATGTATCTTATGTTATAAAGTTGAGTGTAGTTTGAGTGCATAAGTGGGGATGTAGCTCAGTTTGGGAGAGCGCCGCCTTCGCAAGGCGGAGGTCGGGGGTTCGATTCCCCTCATCTCCACTAGTGATTTCAGGGAGTTACGCTTAGTTCTTCTTCGCTCTTCTGTTTAAACGTTCCTCAAGCTTTCCTATAGCTGTTCTCTTTGCCTCTTCTCCTGTATGGCTGTAACGCTTAAGCATCCGGATATCCTTGTGCCCGCTAAGCCCCATAACGGTTGTTGGATCCTCTTTCTCCCCCACAACAAGATTTGATACAAAGGTATGTCTAAGATCATGAAACCTGCAATATGCTATTCCTGATTTCTTAAGGGCTGTCTTCCAAGCCCTCTTCCATGCATCAGGATGGGCTTCCCCTCATGGGTGGTAAATACATACTCACATGTTGTCTTTTCCCTAAGCTCTATTAAGGTGTCCATTAAAGGCTTTGCTAAGGGAATTGCCCTTGACTCATTGTTTTTGCTCTCTTTCACATAAATATATCCACGCTCAAAATCAACATCACTCCACTTAAGCTTTGCTATCTCTCCCCTTCTCATTCCAGTTAGATAAGCACAAAGTAGGATTGGCTTAAAGTGAGGTGATGCTGATTGGTAAAGCCTTTTAAACTCTTCCTCAGTTAAAACCCTGGGTAAATACTTTTGAACCTTAACAAGCTTTATTCCCTGGATAGGGTTCTTTGTTATAAGCTTCCGTTCTAAAGCAAGGTTAAACATCCTTCTTAAAACTCCAAGCTCTTTGTTTATGGTTTCAGGTTTCCTTCCCTGAGCCTTCCTCCTAGCTTTGTATTTCTCAACAAGCCAGAGGTTTAGCTCACCCACATACTTACCGCCAAAGAATGAAAGCAAGGGTTTTGATGCTGCAATATCTCTTTCTGGTGCCCTGTGGTGAGCTTTTGCCCATTCAAGGTATTTTTCCATAAGGGTATCAAGATGTACAGAGAAGGTTCTTTGATCTCGTATCCTTCTCTTTTCATAACTTCATGGATCCATCCCCTTAAAAGCTCACTTACGGTGAGATAGTTCTTTTTTGCATACTCTTTAACTTTTCTATTTATACTCGAAAGTGAAACTATATGCTAATCGTAGTAAAATAAGTTAATTTATAGCTTTATAGCGAACTTACAATTTTAATTGTAATATGTAATCTAAAAAACTATGTACAGGCTATTTAAACGGGATCGGTTAGAGATATAATAATAAAGTAAAGAGATGTAAAAGGAAATAAAGTATGCAAGAAGTCAATTTAGCCAAAAAATACATCCCTATGAAAGAAGTAACCCATGAAGATTATCTGGAGCTTATCAAAGGAAGGAGTTCAGTAGTTATTGAGGATGTGGAGATAAAGCTTCAAAAAGTATGGGACATAAAATCATATGCACCACCTGATGATTATACTCCTGAACGCACAACTGTATGGAGTTTTCCTGACAGAGGGGATTGGGCAACACATCAAGGAAACTACAGGGGAAACTGGTCCCCTTATATTCCAAGAAATCTTATCCTAAAGTACACTCAGAAGGGTGATTGGGTTTTGGATCAGATGATGGGAAGCGGAACTACCCTTGTTGAAGCTAAGCTGCTGGAGAGGAATGCAATTGGTGTAGATATTAACCTTGATGCTGTAATAGTTGCAAGGAATCGTTTGGATTTCTTCTACAATCCTCTTTTCCCGGAATACAGAGAGCCGGAAATTCTGACCTATTGGGGAGATGCAAGGAATCTGGATAAGATAGAAGACGAAAGCATTGATCTTATTGCCACTCATCCTCCATATGCAAGCATAATTTCATATACTAAAAGCAAAAGGCTTGAGGACGATCTATCTCAACTTCCTTTTGAAGAGTACTTGGGGGAGATGAGGAAAGTAGCAGAAGAGTCATTCAGAGTATTAAAACCAAATAAGATCTGTGCAATTCTTATAGGGGATACAAGGAAGCACAAACATTATATACCCATTGCATTCAGGGTAATGGAAGCTTTCTTGGATACAGGTTTTATCTTGAAAGAAGATATTATCAAGCTTCAGTGGAACATGAAAACTACAAGGGAGAGATGGCGGGCAAAAGAGTATGAGTTTTATCTAATAGGGCATGAACATATCTTCATTTTTAGAAAACCGGAAAGCGAAAAAGAATATAAGAAATATAAATTTAGCACAAAGTGATAATGGTCAGATTCAAAGAGCTTGGCTTTAAAAACTTTGTGGAGTATAGAGATTATTTTTTTAATACCTTGCTACCTTCTAATAAGACATACAAGTATTTTGTTGATTGGAGTAAAGTTAAAAAGGTTATTAACAGATATTTAGATGAAATTTCTTTATTAAATTCCTTAACAAAAGTAAATACTAAAGAAAGAGAAAAGCGTTTATGCAAATTGTTACTAACCTATCCAAAAGTGGTGAAGGTTATTCCTCTTCTCATAGCTGAAAGAGTTCAAAAGGGCAAGGTTGATATTTTTGATACTAGAAATGAGGAATTTGTTACAATTGAGTTTAATCCCGCAAAGATAAGCAGGGAAGATGTAAATAAAATCATAGAGTTTTGTGTTAAATCCAGTGTTATAAATTTATTTCAGGAAGTAAAGGATCTGCATGATTACCTTCTTGGTGTAGAAGTTGGTTTAGATACTAATGCTAGAAAAAATAGAAGCGGATATATCTTTGAAGAAATGTGTAAACAGAAAATTAAAAGAATCATTGGAGGGAGATATACTATAAAAAGTAACGACCCCAGTTTTTCTCTTTATGAAGTAATAACAAAAGGTAAAAGTAAAGGAAAAACACATGATTTTATTATTTACAAAGACAGCGATCCCTTGTTAATCGTTGAATGTAATTTCTACAATGTCTCTGGAAGCAAGCCGGTCTCTATATCTGAGAGCTATATAGAAATGCATAGAGAAGCTAAAAAGCGAGGAGTTAACTTTTTATGGATAACAGATGGCCCTGCATGGCATAAGATGAAAGAACCTCTATTAAGAAGCATAAAGGAAATGGATTGGATATTAAATTTTAGAATGCTAAACTTGGTTGAGAAAATCCTTAATCAAGAGTAACCATGACTATAAAACTTTTATAATTCTAGTATACTCTGTTGCAAAGGAAGGGATAAAAAGTCTCCCTAAAGTATAAGTTAGATATGTGCCTTAGCAAATTATTTAAACCTGTCTCGTGCTTATGCAATGCCAATTCATACGCTTTTTAGTTGCTTGTACTGCCCCATAAGGGGTTATACTCCTCTCTGAGTAAGCAACCAAAGCTTCTTTACTTATTCAAGAACATTAAGAATAGTGCTTCTCACTTTACTAATACCATTGAGTGAAATAGCTTCTAACCCTAGCCAAATCCTAGAAATTCCTCGCATAAGGTATTTAAAGTTACTGCGAATTTAAATCAGAGATGAGTTAAGATATAATCTGTTTTTATGAGCAAAGAAAAGGTTAAAATCTATGTTAAACCAACCTGCACTACTTGCAGGAAGGCATTAAGGATTCTAAAGGACAGAGGAGTGGATTTTGAGGTAATAGATTACTACAGAAAGCCTTTAACAGTAGAAAAACTCAGACAACTGTTAAAAAAGCTCGGTCTTTCTCCAGGAGAGATTCTAAGAAAAAGCGGGGAAATGTATAAAAGACTAGGTTTGTCTAAAGGGGACTTATCCGATTCTGAGGTTTTGGATTTAATGCTAAAATATCCGGATTTAATCCAGCGTCCAATTGTTGAGAAGGGAAATAAAGCAATACTTGCAAGACCAGTAGAGAAGATTTATGAACTACTTTAGTTTGATTTCCGCTCCTTGTAATACGAATTCCTGATAAAATTTTAACTCTTTGATAGGGGAAAAACCACTTAATTTATAAATTACCCCTTGTTAGCTTACACAACTTAGGTAGAATTATGTTGCCTTCTACTAGATGGATATGTCTAGAGAGTTCCCTGAGAGAGCCTCCCGAGTGGTAAATACGCTTTAAGCTCTCAGGGAACTCCTTTATTATGAAGGGGAAGAAAAAGCTTTAAAAAAATATCACAAACAGTCGTTTTTTCCAAGACCGCTTCCTTATTCCTTAAATAATTTGCCGTGTCTTTTTTATAAAGGGTAAAGGCTTAGGTGCCTCTGGCTTTAGCAGGAAGACAGTAAAGTAGAGAATCTTTGCGGATCTTTAATACTTATGATATTTTTGTGGTAACTGTATAAAGGGAGCTCCTTGAGGCCTTTGTTACCAGCGTAGAGGTTATGCCTCAAGGAAACTCCCTGGAGGTAACAGACATCTTTACAGAGATCCCTGTTATTCTACCTGAGTTATCCTCACTAACAAGTATAAAAACATTTCAGCTTAACTTTTTATTGAGTTTTATTTACAATTTGTATTAAGAAAAAAAAGGGGGGAGCTATCTTGGCAAAGGCAAAAGCAAAAGCTAGTCCTAAAAGAAAGGTTACTTCGGCAAAGAAAAAGCCAAAGCTTGAGGACGTTATAAGTGAGATAAAGAAGATTAACGAAAGATTGGATAAGGTTGAAAGTGATATACTTGCTCTTCGTGGTATTGCTCAACCGCAGACTGTTCCATCTCAGGAGGAGGCAGGACAGCAATAAAGATTTAGGTAATTACGCTTTTATTGCTTTTAACCAGCTAGATGGTTCTATTTATAGAACATAGGGGGGGTTCCTGCATTATAACCTTATACAGTGTGTTTAAGAGGGACTCCTTGTTGTATGGCTTTAAGAGGAATTCACTTGCTCCAAGGCTTTTTGAGAGACTTTCCTTTTCCTTTAAGCCACTTGTTGCAATTATTTTAACATCCGGGTTAAATGCTTTTAGCTTTTGAATAACTTCTACTCCATCCATAATGGGCATTATCATATCCACAACCACAGCCTTTACAAGCTTCTTATTCCTTAGGTAAAGCTCTATACCTTCTGCTCCGTTATTTGCCGCAATTACCCTGTATCCGTAATCTTTTAGTATGGAGGTTGTAACCTCAGATATAGAGGGCTCATCCTCGATTAAAAGCACAAGCTCCCCTCTACCTCTAAGGGCTTTTATTGCTTCTTCTTCTGGGCCTTGCTCTTTTTCTGATTCGTTTAATGCTGGTATGTAAACTTTAAAGGTGGTTCCTTTGCCCTCCTCACTGTAGACTTTTATAAAACCTTTGTGGTCTTTTACTATTCTATAGACCGTTGATAGGCCAAGTCCGGTTCCTTTTTCGGCTTTTGTAGAGAAGAATGGCTCAAAAATCCTATCGATTATACCGGAGGGGATTCCGGTTCCAGTATCAGATACCGTTAATGTTACGTATGGCCCAACCCTTGCATCTATATTCATCCTTACAAAGTGTTCATCTACCCAGGTATTTTCTGCTGCTAAAGTCAGTTTCCCTCCATCTGGCATGGCGTCTCTTGCATTTACGCAGAGGTTCATTATAACCTGTTGAAGTTGTGTTGGGTTTCCATTTACAGTCCAAAGGTTCTTTGGTGCTTCTACCGTGATCTCTATAGACCTTGGAAATGTCTCTTTTAAAACCCTTTCAATATCTAGAAGGAGATGTCTTATCTGAACCGTTGCATACTCTCCTTCAAATCCCTTTGCAAATAAAAGTAGTTGCTTAAGGAGTTGTGCTCCACGCTTAACGTTTGCATCGATTATATCTATCAACTTGTGTAAAGATGCATCTGAGGTTTTCTCGCGCATTAAACCCGCTGCCATAACTATAGGTTGAAGTACATTGTTGAGGTCATGAGCAATACCTCCTGTAAGCGTTCCTATGCTTTCCATTCGCTGTGCTCTAAGGAGTTGGGACTCAAGGTGCTTTTTTTCTGTAATATCTGTGTTAACCATAAGTATGGATTTTGGGGTTCCTTTTTCATCAAGTATAAGTGTCCAGCTGCTCTCTACCGTGATTTCTTTTCCTTCTTTGGTCAGGTGGAAAAGCTCTCCCATCCATTCACCTTTCTCAATCACTGTCTCTCTTGCTTTCAGGAAGCTGGAAAGACTTTTTCCCGATACGATAAAGTCTTTTTGGTCCATTCCCAGAACCTCTTCAGCGTGCCATCTGTAGAGTTTTTGTGCTCCTCTATTCCAGTAGATAACCCTTTGGGTAAGGTCCTCTACAACTATTGCGTCTTTTGCCTTATCAAGAAGTTCGGCTTGTTCCTTAATCTTTATTTCGGCTTTCTTTATATTCTCTACATGTTTGGCATTGGTAATGGCGATCTCGATTTGCCTTGCAACTGTGTTTAGAAGCTCTAGCTCTTCTTCGTTAAATGCATTTTCCCTTAGAGAGTTTATGTTTATACAACCTATGGTTTCCCCGTTAAAGTAGATGGGCATGGATGCATAGCTTTTAGTTCCCATCTCTCTTCCAGCAGGTCCTATAACTGTGTCTTTACTTACTTCCGGACAGTATATAAGTTTTCCTTCGATTATTGTTTTCCATGTAAAACCTTTTGGATAGGGAATCCTTGATACCCGTTTTATAAACCACTCGGGATAGCCTCTGTAAGATTTTAAAACGGCTTCTTTTCCCTCAACCATGTAAATGGAGACGTTATCTGCTCCTTCTATGTTCTTACTCATGGATTCAACCGCGTTTTCAAGGACTTCATCCAGGTTAAGTGAGCTGTGTATTGCATGCATTATTGTGTTTATAATTTCCAGGTACCTGTTTTTCTTAAATAACTTGTTGAGACTGGTTTTAAGCTCTTCTTCCGCACGTATTCGTTTTAGCTTGTTTTCATACTCTTTGATTGCTCGCTTTACGGCTGGAGCAAGCCTGGATAACCTGTGTTTAAAAACAAAGTCTGTAGCGCCTTTTTTTAGAATCTCAATTCCTAACTCTTCATCTATTACACCTGATACAACAATAAAGGGAATGTGGGGGCGTTTTTCCTTTACAATTTCAAGGGCATGAATACAGTTAAAGCTTGGAAGAGAGTAGTCGGCAAGTACTATATTAAATTCGTCGTTTTCAATGTAATATATGAACTCGTCTTCGGTTTCAACACGAACCACGTTGCATTTAATGCCGTCTGTGGTAAGGGTCTCTGCAATTAGCTCTGCATCAGTTAAGTTGTCTTCAAGAAGAAGTACCTTTAAGGGGGGTTCATGGTTTTTTTCCTCCTCCGGAATCTGTGATTTCTTCTTCTACTACGGGCAATGAAAAGTAAAAAGTTGCCCCTTTATTTATTTCCCCTTCTGCCCATACTCTGCCTCCATGTCGGCTAATTACTTTTTTTACATTTACAAGGCCTATACCCGTTCCTTCAAATTCCGATTCACTGTGAAGACGTTGAAACATGCAAAAAAGCCTGTTAGCGTATCTCATATCAAACCCTACTCCGTTATCTCTTACGAAGTAAACGGTTTCGTCTTTATCAGGTATACAACCAATCTCAATATGGGCCCGTTCAATTGTTCTTGTAAACTTAAGTGCGTTTGAGATCAGATTAACAAAGACAAGCCTAAGCAGTAGGGGATCTGCATAGGCACTTTTTAGATTACCTATCTTCCATACAACTTTCCTTCCTCTGGTTTCTCTCTTTAACTCTGAGATTATCTCTTCTACAAGCTGATTTGTGTTTACATGGCTCTTTTTTATTTCAAACCGCTCTAATCTGGAAATCTTAAGAACTCCTTCAATCATATTTTCCATTCTTTCTACCGATTCCATGATCTTCTGGATATACTGGGCGTTTTTGGTGTTGGTTAAATTAGATATATCTTTGGCAAGAAGCTCTGTAAATCCTCTTATGTGTCTAAGTGGTGCTCTTAGGTCATGGGATATAGAATATGAGAACATCTCAAGCTCTTTGTTTATTTCTTCAAGCTGTGCTGTGCGTTCAATAACCCTTTGTTCCAGTTCCTCTTTAAGTTTTTGTATTTCTTCCTTTGATTCTTGGAGACTAGCTATATACTTTGCATTGTTAAATGCTATATCTATTTCTTCCCTTACCACTTCAAGGAGCCTAAGTGTTTCCTGGGTAAATGCATTCCTTTTAAAAGAAGCAATTCCTATGCATCCTGATACGTTACTAAGCGGTATGGATATGTAGCTTTTTATTCCCATTTCTTTTCCAGCTGGGCCAATTACACTGTCGCTTTCTGTATCCGGGCAGTGTATAGGATGTCCCTGGATTATTGTCCTCCAGACAATGCCCTTTGGGTAAGGTATTTTTTCAAGCCTTTGAAGAAATTCTCTGGGTATTCCTATTTGAGTTTGAAGTACCGCATCTTCTCTATCTACAGTGTATAGCGCTACGCAATCAGCACTTTCTATATTGTTTTTAATTGCTCTAACCGTATTTTCCATAATCTCTCGTATATCAGTTGAACTGTGGATGGTTCGAAGTACGGTACTTACAAGGTTTTCATAGCGGTTCTTTTTTTCTAGTTCCAGAAGGTGTAAGTTAAATAGTTTCTCTGCTTTATCCTTCTGGGATATATAAGCAACAAGTAGGACTGTGGTAAGCAGCCCGCCTGTAAGCGTAATTAGTGGATAGGTTGAAAAAGGCTTGTTTCTGTATCTTTTTTTACAGAGTATTAACCACCTGCGTTCTCCTACCTTAAGGCTTGTTTTGTAGATTGGATTAAGGAAAGAGGGGTTTTCATATATATCAACCGGTTTTAAGGGGGAATTATCCGGATAGGAAAAAAGAACCTCTTTCTTCTGTGAAAGGGTGTTATCCAGAAGGTATACTTCAAAGTTCTTTAGTTTAAGAAGAGAAATAGCCTCATTTACTGTGCTTCTAAGATCAATAACACCTATAATAAATCCAGAGATGTCTTTTGCTTCTTGATTGTCTTTATAAACTGGCCAGATAGCTGTAATTTCCCCATCTGCTCCCCCTCTCTCAGGTGCTATATCGGAAACAATCAAAGGCGCTTTAATTTCTTTAAGACCAAGTTTGTTAGCTATAACAGGGTTTGATGTTATATCTACTCCTAAAAAGCCTTTGTTTTTCTTAAATGGCTCAATAAAATAGATGGGAAAGTGCTCAGATTGTTTCCCGGTCGTTAGAGGATTGTAATCTAGTAAGCCTGCTTCTTTTAATCTTTTAAGCTCATCAGAGCCTTTTATCCTTGGTGCCCAGGCAATCAATTTGATGCTTGAGTCCTTAAGAACCGTCTCTATAAATTTCCCAAACTCATCCCTTGTAACCTCATACGATGCATTGTATAAAGCTACAACTGACTCAATCTTTGAAAAGCTTTTCTCCAGGTTTCTACGTATAAGGGAGGAAACCTTCTGGGCATCAAGATAGAATCTGCTTTCCTTTTTTGTAAGCTCCAAGTACCAGAGAAGGGCAGCCAGTCCCAGTGAGATAAGTATGCCTGCTGATATAAGAAGTGCTAAGTGAGGTTTAATCTGTCTTAGTGAAACTGATGAAAACAACCTAAAAACCTTTAGTATACTTACTTTAAATTATACGGTTGTTTTCTCTTATAAGTCAACAAATGGGTCAATTGCACCCTGTCTTCTGTTGGGTTAGAATTTTATCATGGCAAAAAAGCGAATAACCAGAGTTTATACGAGAACGGGAGATGATGGGCAAACCTCCCTTATAGGTGGCATAAGGGTTAGTAAGGCTTCCCCTCGAGTTGAGGCATATGGTGAGGTAGATGAGTTAAACTCAGTTCTTGGAATCGTTAAGCTACAGGCTAAAGATGGTTATATTAAGGAAATAGTATCTGAGATTCAAAATGACCTTTTTATAATGGGAGCAGACCTTGCAAGTCCTCCTCAAGTGCAGGTTCCAAGGATAGATGAAGGCAGGGTAAAGAGGCTTGAAGAATTTATTGACAGGTTCTTGGAAGAACTTGAGCCACTTAAGGAGTTTATCCTTCCCGGTGGAAGTGGTGGGGGGGCTTATCTTCATCTGGCCAGGGCTGTTTCAAGAAGAGTGGAAAGAAGAATAGTTAAGCTTATGGAAGTGGAAGAGCTAAATAAAAACATTCTTGCCTATATAAACCGTCTTTCAGACCTGCTTTTTGTTATGGCAAGGATTGAAAATAAGCGTGCAAACTTTGAAGAGACGTATGTAAGGTTTGATAAATAACCAGAAGGACATGGGTGAGTTTTATATTGTAAATCCACTAATAGAGAGATACCTAAATGACCTTTTTCCTGTTAGGGATAAGGTTTTAAAAGAGATGGAGGAGCTTGCAGAAAGGAGGGGTTTCCCAATTATAGGACCGGTGGTTGGAAGGTTTCTTTATCAGCTTGTTATGGTTTCTCGAGCGAGGAGAATTTTTGAGATGGGCTCAGGTTTTGGCTACTCTGCTTACTGGTTTGCAAAGGCTTTGGGGGATGGTGGGGTTGTGGTCTGCACCGAGCTCTCTGAGGAGAATGTTTATCTTGCCAGAGAGTTCTTCAGAAAAGGTGGGGTTGAGAAGAAGATTAGGCTATATACGGGTGATGCAATTGAAGTTCTGGATGGGTTAAATGAGGAGTTTGATATTATCTTTAACGATATAGATAAGGAGTACTATCCTTTGGTTGTGGATAGGGCTTATAACAAGCTAAAACACGGGGGGCTTTTTATATCCGATAATGTACTCTGGTCGGGTCGTATCTTAAACGAAAGCGACAGTTCCCCTGCAACAAGGGGAATAAGGGAATTTACCAAAATCCTTTTATCTCATAAAGGGTTTATAACCTCTGTGGTTCCGATAAGGGATGGTATATCGTTGAGTATTAAGGTGTAAGTAATATTTTTAAAGGGACTTATGTAGATATGCAGGGATTAGAGGTTTTAAAAGGAGAGGAGCTAAAGGGCAGGGCAAGACTCTATCTGGAGGAAGCTCAAAAAGAGCTAAGGTATCTCCACGAAAAGGGTTTACTTACCGGTCGTCAGACTGCCAGAAGAAGGGCATGGGTAATGGATAGTCTTATATCCAGTTCGCTTGTTGCCCTTGGTTTTTCAAAGTTGCAGGGTATTTCAATAGTGGCTATAGGTGGATATGGAAGAAGTGAGCTCTGTCCTTACTCCGATATTGACCTTCTGTTCCTTTATCTGCCTGGAAGAGAGTCTCTTGCCAAGGAGGTTGTAGAGGGCCTTCTATACGTCCTTTGGGATTTAAACCTGGATATAGGGTATTCGGTAAGAGACATGGATGAGTGTATGGATATAGCCAGGGGAGAGGATACAACCATACTTACCTCGCTTCTTGATGGGCGGTTTTTGTTTGGTGATAAAAGTGTTTACGAGGAATTTGATAGGAGGCTTTTTAAGGGACTTTTACCTGTGATAGCGGAAAAGTTCATTGAAAGAAAGCTTGAGGAGAACAGGCTAAGAATAGAGAGGTTTGGACGCTCTGTTTACCTCCTTGAGCCCCACGTTAAAGAAGGAGAAGGTGGTCTAAGGGATATCCACATGGCTCTTTGGATTTCCAAGGCCAAGTTTAAGGTAAGGGATTTTGAGGAAATCCTTAAAAAAGCCATCTTACTTGAGCGGGAGCTAAGGGTCTTTGAAAAGAGCTTGGATTTTCTCCTTCGTATAAGAACTGAGCTTCATCATTTGGCTGGAAGAAAGGAGGATCGCCTAAGTTTTGAATGGCAGGAAACGGTTGCAAGTTTCCTTGGGTACAAGGACGTGGGTGATATAAAGGCTGTAGAGAGGTTTATGAGGATATATTACCTGCGTGCAAATCTCACAAGTGAGTATTCAAAAAGGTTAATAGAGAGGTGTGTTTCAAAGCCAAAGATAAGCTTTAAAGCTCCAAAAACTGTTTTTCTAGAAAATGGCTTTATCATACAAGGAGGGTTGCTCTCTGTTTCCAACCGTGATTTGTTTCGTAAACACCCTGAAAACCTCGTAAAGGCGTATGAGATTGCAGACAGATATAGGGTTAAGATGAGCAAATACCTGGTGGATTTAATAAGAGACAATGTAAAGCTGATAGATGACCGTGTCAGAAGAAATCCCGAGTTTAATGCCTCGTTTTTAAGGATACTTAAAGAGGGAAGAGAGGTTGCTGATACCCTATTTGAAATGAACCGTGTTCGTCTTCTTAGCTACTACATACCTGAATTTGGGAAAATAGTCTGTATGGTTCAGCACGATGCTTACCATGTTTATACTGTCGATGTGCATTCGATATTTATGGTAAGGGAGATTGAGAACCTGATTAAGGGAAGGTACGAAAAGGAGTTTCCCCGCCTTACAAGGATTGCAAGGGAGATTCCCAAACGTCATATTCTATACCTTGCGTGTTTGTTCCATGACATGGGAAAGGGGGAGGGGAGAAACCATGCTCAACGCGGTGCCGAGATGGTTCCTCGTATTGCCCAGCGTATGGGACTTTCCAAAGAGGAAAGTGAGCTACTTGAGTTTATGGTAAAGCACCATCTTGTCATGCCACACTTTTCACAGAGAAGGGATCTTCACGACGATAGCTTGATTATAAGGTTTGCAAAATCTGTAAAGACACTAGAAACCCTCTCTCTACTCTACCTGCTTTCTTTTGCTGACATCAGATCCGTGGGTCCGGATGTGTGGACAAACTGGAAGGGCATGCTTCTTGAGGAACTCTATCTAAGAACAGCTCATGTTATTGAGCACGGAAGGTTTCAAAAGGAAAAACCGGAAGACAGGAAAAGAAGGTTTATTCAGGATGTTGTTCGCATACTGAAAGAGGAGATACCGGAGGAGAAGATAAAGGGGTATCTGGAATGTATGCCCTACCACTACTTTTCGGGTTTTTCTCCCCAGAAAATTGCCTATCATATTAAGTTGATAGAAGGATACGGGGATAGCATTGGAATGGATGTTATTTTCCATCCGAGTGAAGAATACGATGAGTTTACTTTTTGGGGTTATGACGAACCGGGTATCTTTTCAAAGCTCTGCGGTGTTATCGCAGCTGGAGGGATCAATATACTTGGAGCAAGGATAATAACACGTAGTGATGGAAGGATAATAGATGTGTTTTATGTGAATAGGATGGGTAAGTCGACGTATGAGGAAAAGGAGATTTGGGAAAAGGTAAAAAGAGATCTCCATGAGGTTATAAGCGGAAAGCTTGATGTCGAGGAGATTGTATCAAGGAAGAAGAGGTACTATAATCCAGCATACGAAAAACCCATTCCCAGGCATCCTACCAGAATAGAGGTTGATAACGATTCCTCTGATACATACACTGTCATTGATATCTACACACACGATAGGGTTGGTCTCCTATACGATATAACAAAAACCCTAACAAGGCTTGGTCTTTCAATTGACTATGCAAAGATTTCTACCAAAGTGGATCAGGTTGCAGATGTTTTCTATGTGCGTGAGATAGGGAAGGGCAAGATAGTTGATTCTGAAAAGATAGAAGAACTTAAAATGGCTCTGTTTAGTGCAATAGAGGAGTCACCTTAATGGTTGGTTTATAGAACATTGCTATCATATACTGTCTTATATACACCATAACTTCTTAGTACCCTTTTAATGTAGTTTCTGGTTTCTTGAAATGGGATTTCCTCTACAAACTCATCAAATTCGAGCTCTGAAAACCTGTTAAGCCACCTTACCACATTGTATGGACCTGCATTGTAGCTTGCTAGGGCAAGATAGATATTGCCATTAAACTGGTTTAGGACTTTTCTTAGGTAAGCTATACCAAGTTCGATGTTTATGCGTGGTACATAGAGCATATCGGTAGTGTATCTTTCAATTTCAACCTCTTTTGCCATGGCTTCTGCTGTGGTTGGAAGAAGTTGCATAAGTCCTATAGCTCCAGCACGTGATACGGCATTTTTTTGAAATCTACTTTCCTCCCTTATTATCGAGTAAATCATAAACTCATCAACTTTGTGCTTACTGGAAAACCCACTGACTATTTCTCTAAACCCCAGTGGATAGGATAGCTTAAGTGCTTCCGGGCCGTCTATTCTCTCAGCTATCCTTATAGAGTTGTAAAAGTCTCCAATCTTACTGTAAAGCATGCTTGTAGCTAGTAACTCAGATGTGTTCTTTGCCTTTTCCTCTAATTTCTTTATTTCCAAAGAAGCATCCTCAGATATACCAAGCCTTATAAGGAATTCAGCTTTTTGCAAGTTTTTGCTTATAGTGGGGTTGCTAAACTCCCTTGAATCTTCTATAGGCCCTATAGTTGGTCTTGCTCCTGTTTTTAACTGAGCAAGATAAGAGTAGTATGAGGGAAACGCTTCTCTGGAAATGGCCTCATAGATTGAAAGAGCCTCTTTTTTTTTGCCCATCTTTTCAAGTGTTTTTGCCCTCCAGTATTTTGTTCTCGGAAATTCAAAGGCCGAAAACGTTGCAAGGGCTTCTCTGTAGTTTCCCATTCTGTAGTAAATCCAGCCCAGATTCCAGGCTGCATCTTCTGTAAACTCACTTTCCGGGTAGATTCTAAGGAGAAGGTCATAGAGTTCGATAGCGTTTTTAAGATCCGAGTTTATTTGATAGAGACGGGCTGCGTTATACAGTGCCCGCGTAACAAGCCTGCTTTTTGGATAAAGCAGATAAATTCTATAGTAAAGCTCTGCTGCTTCCCTATCCTTTCCCAGCTTCAGATTTATCCTTGCTCTCCAGTAAAGTGAGTCGGGAGAGCTTATCTGGGAGAGTGTTTTTAGTGCTTCTTCAAATCTTCCAAGGTAAAACTTTGATATAGCAATTTTGAGCTTAACCTCCTCTGTTTTTGATACCTTTTCAAACTCGCCAAGGGCCAGTTTCCACTTGGAGAGTTTAAACAGTTTCTCTGCTCTCTTTAGGTAATCTGTTTCATTCAGTTTAAGGGGTATCGATTGGGTTTTACTTATTTGAATGGCCTTTTTAAAGGCTTCTTCTGCATATACTGATTCAGGAAACTCTAACCACAGTTCCTTATAAACCTTAAGTGCTTCTCTGAACCTGTTTTGCTTTTCAAATGTTTCTCCTATACGGTTTAGGAAGTTTGATTTGATTAAAGGGTCTACTTCATCACTGTATAGGACCATAAGTATGTTTCTTGCTTTCTCGTACTCTCCCTTTTCATAATACACTTCTGAAAGCTTTACAAGCGCTCTTTTTCTAACACCACTTTCTGGATAGTTTGCCACTAAGGTGCTAAGTGTTTTTTCTGCTTCTTCAAGCTTTCCCAGCTCTTTTTCTCCAACGCCTATATAGTAGAGTATGTAGTCTGAGATTATGGGGAGCTCCTTCTGTAGCCCTCTAAGCAGGGCAGTACCTTCTTCGAACCTTCCAAGCTGTATAAGACAGTAGCCTTTTTTGTATCTTTCATCAGGTGACTTATCCGGTGTTTGATTTACCAGCCACTGGCAGTTTATATCTGCTAAAACCTTAGGGGTTAGAAGGATTACCAAAAGAAGGCAAATACTAAGAACAAACAAAGGCTTTAGGGGTTCTTTTGGTTTCACATTTACCTCCTTTTTGTTTGTGGGTCAAGAATATCTCTTAGTCCCTCACCAAGCAGGTTGAAGGAAAAAGCTGTTATAAATATTGCAAGGCTTGGAAAGACTATAAGATGGGGAAAAGCCCTTATACCTTGCCAACCTGTGCTTGCAAGCGTTCCCCAACTTGCCTGAGGAGGAGAGATACCTATTCCAAGAAAGCTAAGTGTGGATTCGGCTATTATAGCATACGGTATGGAGAAAGTAAGGGTTACTATAACAGGGCTCAGTATGTTTGGTAAAATATGTACCATAAATATTCTAATCGGTGAGGCCCCAAGGCTCTTTGCCGATTCGATAAATGCTACGTTTTTTATCTGTATTACGCTTGCCCTTACAATCCTTGCAACCCTCATCCATGCTGTTAGGCTAAGTGATACAACGATTCCCTCTACTCCCTTTCCTACAAGCAGGGTTATAAGAACTACAAGGAGAAGATCAGGAAGAGAGTAGAAAACATCAACAATTCTCATCATAACTTCATCTGTTTTTCCTCCAATGTATCCTGAAATTGCCCCATATGTGGTACCTATTAGGAGGGCAACTACAGCGGTTCCAACTGCAACTGCCATAGAGACCCTGGCTCCATAAAGTATCCTGCTAAAGAGGTCTCTTCCCTCCTGGTCTGTTCCCATTATGTGTTTTTTGCTGGGTGGTTTGAGTGCATTTGCAAAGTCGGTTTCGTCAAACCCGTAGGGGGAGATATATGGAGCAGCCAGGGCAATGGATATTATTAAGAGTATGATAATTGATGATATCAGTATCTGAAGTTTAAGGAGCATGTCCTCTATTTTGATTGTTCTTTTTCAACCTTTCTCCCTATAACTTTTAAATAAGAGCATTTGGGGTAGTTCTCACATACAACTACCCTACCCCTTTCCGTATCGTATCCGCTTCTTATGCTCATACCACATATCGGACATTCTCTCCCGTTTTCATTTTCTCCTTTTGTGGACTTAACTTTTTCTATGGATGGAAACCCTCTTCTATTTTTATTTGCTTACTTGCTGTCCTTATCCCTTGAATACGTTGCTTTTACAACTGTTTTTATACCTCCCCTTACATTAAAATCCCCTATTACCTCCGCCCTTATGGGTTTGCATGCCTCAACTATATCATCTAGAATCTTGTTTGTAACGTGTTCGTGAAATTCTCCAACGTTTCTGTAGGAAAAGATGTAGAGCTTAAGGGATTTTAGCTCTATACAGAGTTCATCGGGTACGTATTTAATTCTTATTACCGCAAAGTCAGGCTGTCCTGTTATGGGGCAAAGACAGGTAAACTCTGGACAAGTTATCTCAATTTCGTACTCCCTGCCTTGATACCGATTTTTAAAGGTTTCTAGTTTGGCCATGGTTTAAGGCACTTCCTTTAAGGGTTTAGGAATGAACCCATAGCTCTATTTCGTATCCGCCCTTTACCTTCTTTACTCTGCTATCGCTATAACCCTGTTTAACGTATTGAAGACCTCTTCTGGCTGCTTCCTTGAGTTTCCTTGCCACCTTTTTTTTTAGTTCTTCTTTTGTTTTTGCCCTTACCGTTATCATCATAGCAGGCATGCACCCTTTCCTCCTTGCTTGGTTATATATAACTGGATAGTTTAAATTCTATCAAATACTTTTTCTCTAGAAAAGAACTTGACTCCGGAATAATTATTATAGATACTAGAAATTAAACTGGGGGATCGTCTAATGGCAGGACGATGGGCTCTGGACCCATTAGTCTAGGTTCGAATCCTAGTCCCCCAGCCAACTTAAAATCAGGTTTTAACCTTTTTAAGCCATCCTACAAATATTTCGTTACCTTCAACCTTGACCTCATAGGCTGCAACCGAGTGCCCGCCTGGGTGATCAGGAAGACCTGTTCTGACATCAAAGGTCCAACCGTGCCAGGGACAGGCTACAATGTAGCCTGTAAGCTTTCCCTCTCCTAATGGTCCTCCCATATGTGGGCAAATGTAGTTTATTGCAAAAAACTCACCGTTTACGTTAAAAAGAGCAATGGGTTTTTCAAAAGGCCCCATAACAAGCTTTCCGGTTCCAGGAGGGATTTCATCAACCGTTGCTACTTTAACAAATCGCACCTTTGACATGCTTTCAAAGTATATAACGGAGTCCATATCTATTCAAATCCTTTGGACTTTGGTTCCTTTTAGAACAACCTTATCTGTAGAATGCCTGCTACTGCTCCCACTATGAGTCCGTAAACCACGTGTCCTATGAGGTGGGCTATAGCAACCTCAAATCCTGCTTCACGGAACTTTTCCAGTGGGTGGTGCTCAGCAACGGAAACAACTAGAAGAAAGCTAAACGCAACCCCGTGAAATAACCCAATCATAGCTCCTGTGCTTATAAAGGATATCAGGGATTGGGGAGAAAGCAGATTAATAAGCAGTATGTAAAAAAAACCTATTATAGAGCCAACACCAAAATGGACGATCAAACCTGGAACAAAGGCGTTTTCATAAGAGCGTGTAAAAATGCTACCAATTGCCCTTATCATATCTGCATTTGCTAGCCCTGAGCGTGTAATAATCCACATAAGTATGCTCATTCCAAGTGTTCCAAGTATTCCTGCAAAGACAGTTTTTATAAACGGTTCCATACTCTTTTTACCCCCTTCCCTAATTTATATCATTATCTCTTAGATTAAATCAATGTCGTTTTGTTGCTAAAAAATTGACATGGTTTTTTATCCGATGGATAATAAAATAACCAAAATATAGGAGGAGAGTATACTTTGAAAAAGAGGGCATCCACAGATTTTAAAGTTAACCTGAGAAGGTACTCTTCCATATATGTAGAAGGGCCTGAGAGGGCTCCAAGCCGTGCCATGCTTCGTGCAGTTGGGTTTAGCGAAGAGGATTTTTCAAAACCCGTAGTTGGAATTGCTTCTACCTGGAGTATGGTTACGCCGTGTAACATGCATATAGATAAGCTTGCAAACCAAGCGGCTCTTGGTGTAAGTGAGTCTGGTGGTAAACCGGTGGTTTTTAATACCATTACCGTCTCGGATGGTATATCCATGGGAACCCCCGGTATGCGTTACTCTCTTGTGTCAAGGGAGGTTATTGCTGACTCTATTGAAACAGTGGTGGGAGCAGAGGGCTTTGATGGGGTTATAGCTATTGGGGGATGTGACAAAAACATGCCTGGTTGTCTTATAGCTATGGCACGCCTTAATCGTCCATCTGTTTTTGTTTACGGGGGTACTATAATGCCTGGTCTTTACTGTGGGCAGCCGGTGGATATAGTTTCCGTTTTTGAGGCTGTGGGTGCTTATGCAAGTGGAAAACTTACAGATGAGGAACTCAAGTCTATAGAATCCTGTGCAATACCCGGTCCTGGTTCGTGTGGTGGTATGTACACTGCAAACACAATGGCCTCTGCAATTGAGGCTCTTGGTATGAGCCTTCCAAATAGCTCAGCTCAGGCAGCTATATCACAGGATAAAAATATGGACTGCTTTAATGCTGGTGTTGCAGTTATGAACCTTATTAAAAATGGTATTTGCCCACGGGATATAATGACAAAAAAGGCATTTGAAAACGCAATAACCGTTGTGGTTGCTTTGGGTGGTTCTACAAATGCCGTTTTGCATCTTATTGCTATGGCTCATGCAGCTGGTGTAAGGCTTTCCCTCGACGACTTTACAAGGATTGGAAAAAGGGTTCCGGTACTTGCTGACCTAAAGCCGAGTGGAAGGTACTTTATGTCCCAGTTCTGTGAAATTGGTGGGCTCACACCTTTAATGAAGATGCTACTTGATAAAGGGCTTCTGCACGGTGATTGCATAACAGTTACCGGTAAAACTCTAGAGGAAAACCTAAGAGATGTTAAACCCTATCCCCCAGGACAGCAGATTGTGGCTCCGTTTGACAATCCTATAAAAAGGGACAGCCATATTGTGATACTCTATGGTAACCTGGCTCCTGAGGGAGCTGTTGCAAAGATAACAGGTAAGGAGGGTTTAAGGTTTAGGGGTAGAGCAATAGTATTTGATTCTGAAGAGGCATGCTTAAAGGCCATTTTGAGCGGAAGGGTAAAGAAAGGCCACGTTATTGTGGTTCGCTATGAGGGTCCAAAGGGTGGACCGGGAATGAGGGAGATGTTGGGGCCAACCTCTGCTGTTATGGGCAGGGGATTGGGTAAAGATGTTGCACTTATTACAGATGGCAGGTTCTCTGGAGGCACACATGGTTTCGTTGTGGGGCATATTACTCCGGAGGCTTATGAAGGTGGTGTGATAGCTGTTGTAAAAAACGGAGATCCCATAGTAATTGATGCACAGAAAAGGGAGATCAACCTAGATATACCTTCAAGGGAAATCAAGGAGAGATTGGCTAATTGGAAGAGGCCAAAACCAAAGGTAAGGAACGGTGTTCTTGCAAAGTATGCAAAGCTTGTTACCTCAGCTTCGGAGGGAGCGGTAACCGATAAGAATCTGTTTTAAGTTTTTACTTTGGCTTATAATTACCTCTTAGAGGGAACTTCTGTATCATGTCCAGGATTGCAGGTAAAAAGATAGTTGTAGGCATTACAGGTGGAATTGCAGCTTATAAGACATGTGAGCTTGTAAGAAGGCTTGTAAAAGAGCAGGCCTGTGTGCAGGTGGTTATGACAAAAAACGCTACAAGGTTTGTATCTCCTTTTACCTTTCAGACTCTTTCCGGAAACCGTGTTGCTGTTGAGGCTTTTGATCCGTCCTGGGAGTCGGAGATCGGGCATATAAGCCTTGCTGATAGTGCAGACCTTGTTGTGATTGCTCCTGCTACGGCTAACTTTATCGGAAAGGCCTCTGCGGGTATGGCAGATAACCTTCTTTTAACGCTTTTACTTGCAACTAGAGCTCCTGTTATGTTGTTTCCAGCTATGAACGTAAATATGTACAACAACCCGGTGGTTCAGGAAAACCTTGAGAAACTCAAGAAACGGGGTTTTATAGTGATAGAGCCATCTGAGGGAGAACTTGCCTGTGGGTGGGAAGGGAAGGGACGATTACCGGAAGTGGGAGATATAGTTGAGGAGATAGAAAGGGTATTTTCTCCAAAGGATCTTACAGGGGAGAGGGTGCTTGTTACTGCAGGTCCAACAAGGGAATTTATAGATTCTGTACGTTTTATATCGAATCCTTCAACCGGAAAGATGGGATACGCTATTGCACGTGTCGGTTGGTTAAGAGGGGCTGAGGTGGTTCTTATCTCGGGAAAAACATACCTTACCCCTCCCAGGGGTGTTAGGTTTGTTGAGGCTGTGAGTGTATCTGATATGTATGAGGCTGTAATGGATAATCTTGAGTGGGCAACGATCGTTATAAAAGCGGCGGCTGTTGGTGATTACACACCTGTAAACACATTTGAGGGTAAGATAAGTAAACGCGCAAAGAAGCTTGTCCTGGAGTTGGTCAGAACCACAGATATACTTCTTGAAGTCGGGAGAAGAAAAGACAACAAGATAGTTGTTGGTTTTGCGGCTGAGACGGAAAATGTAATAGAAAATGCTCTTACCAAACTCAGGGTAAAGAACTTAGACCTGATTGTGGCAAATGATGTATCAAAGTCGGGAGCAGGTTTTGAGAAAGATACAAACATAGTGTATTTTGTAGACAGATGGGGAAAGGTTGAGGAACTTCCCCTTTTAACAAAGTCTGAGATAGCGGAGCGTATATTTGATAAGGTAATAGAGATTAAGCAGCACTTTGTTTCTTTAAATCAATAAGATGCTTTATCTTTGTTACCATCTCTTCTGGTGATGAGCCTTTTATTACGTATCCCAGTGCTCCTAGCTCCAGACACTCTTTGATCCTGTTTATCTCAGAAACCCCAGATAGCATGAGTACCGGTATGTTTTTTAGCTCTTTGTCTTTTTTTAGTATCTTTAAAAGCTCAATGCCGTTTAGTTTGGGCATTATTATATCGAGAACTATCACATCGGGTTTAAAAAAAACCACCTTGGCAAGTGCATCAGCCCCATCTATAGCTGTTTCAACATTGTAGTTTTTCAAACGCAGGTATTTATAGTAAAGCTCTCTTACGTTATCTTCATCTTCAACAAGTAGAACCTTTAGCATATTTTCCTCCAGCTAAGCTAAATTTTAGTTCTTTTTTTTGTAAAGTCCATACTTAATTGGGTACTTATGGACTTTCACAGGGTGTGTTATTATGATAACCTTTAAGGTATAAAGAAACAGGGGTTTTGGAAATGGGTAAGGTTAAAACACTTAAGGAAGCAGCTTCTTTGGTATCTGATGGGGATAGGCTTGCTATAGGAGGTCTTCTCCTGCAGCGTATACCAGCGGCTTTTATAAGGGAGCTGGCTCGTCAGGGAAAAAAGGGGCTTAAGGTTATGAAAACTGCTGCAAACTACGATTTTGACCTGCTCTCATTTGCAGGCTGTGTTGATGAGATTGCAGCGGGATTTGTAAGTTTTGAAGCTGAGTTTGGCCTTGCACCAAATTTCCGCAAGGCTGTGGAGGATGGAAGGGTTCGGTTTGAAGAAAACTCTTGTTACACAGTAATTGCTAGTCTTAGAGCTGCGGCGTTTGGAATACCTTTTATGCCTATTGCGAGCCTGGGAAACAGCTATCTGGTTAACAAATTTAAGGAGATTGAGAATCCATACGGAGAGGGAAAGGTTCTTGCTGTTCCTGCTATTTATCCCGATTGGGCTGTGCTTCATGTTCATAAGGCTGATGAGGAAGGTAACGCAGTCATCTATGGCCCTGTATATGAGGATCTAATCATGTCAAGGGCTGCAAGGAACATAGTGCTGACAACAGAGAAGGTGGTTTCTAAGGAGGATATAAAACGTGAGTTGGACCTGGCTGTTATTCCAGGATTTAAGGTTAGAGCTGTTGTTGAGGTGCCGGGTGGAGCATCCCCTGGGGCATGTTACCCGTACTATGATTACTCTTCTGAACACCTAAAAAGATACCTTTCTATAAGGGATCATGAGGGACTAAAGAGGTATCTGGATGATGTTAACCCATAAGATTTTTTGGTGGGTAAATGGATAGAGAGAAGAAGCTCCTGATTGCCAATACAATGATTGTAACCATGGCCCGGCTTCTTAAAGATGCTCAGAACGTCTTTATGGGGGTTGCCTCAAATCTTCCCTTTTTTGCTATCTGGCTTGCAAAGAAACTCTATAATCCAGGCCTCATCTGGCTTAATATTCCCGGGAGGGTTAATCCTGAGCCCTCTTTTCCTCCACTTTCAACCGTTCATTATGAGATTGCCAGAGAAGGAAGTGCTTCGTTAACACTTGCAGAGATATTTGATATGTCTGCAAGGGGTGAGCTGGACGTTGCGTTTCTCTCAGGTGTGCAGATAGACAAATACGGAAACTTTAACCTGAGTTTCCTACCTGATGAGGTTAAGGGAAGGGTAAAAATCCAGTTTACAGGAGGAGCGGGTAGTGCCCTTATTTATCCAAACTCAAGACGTGTAATCCTATGGAGAACAAAACATGATAAACGTACACTTGTTGAAAGGTGCCCGGTTGTTACTGCAGGTGGAAATCTCTATAGGGTTGTAACCTCACTGGCTGTCTTTAAAAGAGAGGGTAAAGAAAGACTTGTTTTAGAAAGCATTCATCCGTACTCAAGTTATAAGGAGGTTGCTGAAAACACTGCATTTCCTATACATCCTGCTCCCTTTACCCCTCCCCCAACTCCGGAAGAGATTGCCCTGCTTCAGGAGTTTGATCCTGAAGGGGTAAGAGTAGTTGAGTTTGATTAAACTTAACTGTGGCTATTTCTCCTTACCATACTCTAGCGAAGCAGAGTAGTGTGGGCCGAAAGCGTATTCTTTGAGCAAATCAACCTGATATCTGAGTTCTTTTATAAGCCTTTGCTGAAGATCCCACCAGGAAAGCATACCGTGGTACTTTCCTATATCATCAAGGATTACCAGATGCGATATGTGGTGCCTGTCCATAAGTTCCAAACACTCAAAAAAGGAAGTATTAAGGTGTACCGTTATTATATTGGTGCTCATTATTTCAGAGACCCTCACCTCCGAGGGGTGCCTGTTCATTGCCACAACCTTGTTGGCAAGATCGCTCTGCCCCATAACACCAACAAGGCCTCCGTTTTTTGTAACACCAATCGTTCTAACCTTAAAACTTTGGAGTTTCCTTGCTGCTACATCTGTTGTGTCGCTTGCCTCTACCGAGTATATCTTATCTCTTTTCCCTATTAAATCTCTAACCTTTAGATTCTCTAACATACCTTCCCTCCTTACAAAGGGTTTTATCTCCATCATAGCATAAGTTGGGTAAATAAAGAACCCCTTATTTTAGGTTGTGCTGTAAAACTTCTATACATAGTGGTTATTTTCTAACCAGTTTTTCTGTGGACTTTGTAAAAAAAATAAGTAAAATAAAGCACTTAGATTTGGTATGTATTTTGCTAAAAACTTTCAAGATAAAGAAATTACCAATCAGTAAAATTTACAAAAAAGGAGAAGGCTATGGCAGAGTATGCACATCCTGAGGTTTTAGTTAGTACACAGTGGGTCGCTGAGCATTTAAACGACCCAGATGTCAGGATAGTCGAATCAGATGAAGATGTTCTTCTCTATGATATAGGTCATATTCCAGGGGCGGTAAAGATAGATTGGCAAACTGAGCTTCAACATCCCGTTATAAGGGATTATATAAGCAAGGAAGACTTTGAAAAGCTAATGTCGGAGAAGGGGATTTCAAACGATACGGCGGTGGTTTTCTACGGTGATAAGAGCAACTGGTGGGCCTGTTATGCGTTCTGGGCGTTTAAGTTGTTTGGACATAAAAAGTGCCTAATTATGAATGGGGGAAGGCAGAAGTGGATAGAAGAGGGGCGGCCTTTAACCAAGGAGGTCCCCAAGTATCCAAAGACCACATATAAGGTAACAGAGTTTAACGAAAAACTTATAAGGGCCTTTAGAGACGATGTTATGAAGCACATAGAAGCGAAAAAACCGCTAATTGATGTCCGCTCTCCGAAGGAGTATACAGGAGAGTTACTCCATATGGAAAACTATCCGCAAGAGGGAGCTTTGAGAGGAGGACACATACCGGGAGCAAAGAATGTTCCCTGGGGGCGTGCGGCAAATGAGGATGGCACATTTAAATCGGCTGATGAGCTAAAGGCTATATATGAGGGGGAGATAGGTCTTAAACCAGATGATGATATAATTGCCTACTGTAGAATTGGAGAAAGGTCATCACATACCTGGTTTGTTCTGACCTATTTACTGGGTTTTAAAAACGTAAGAAACTATGATGGCTCATGGACAGAATGGGGTAACCTTGTAAGGGCTCCTATTGAGAAGCCTTAGTTTAAGCAAATGACAAAATCGGGCAAAGTATGCACCCTAGCAAACAGGGTGCATACTTTTATAAGTTGATAACCTTTATTAGATATAGTATAGTTTAAGGTTAATGCAGATGGATAGAGAAGAGTTAATGGCGTTTATACTTGACCATTACGAGAGCCCAAGGAACTATGGCTCCATAGAAGATGCTCATGTTGTTCAAAAGGGTGGAAACCCTGGTTGTGGGGATATTGTTACGGTTTACTTAAAGGTAGGTGAACAGGGGAAAATAGAGGATATTTCTTTTGAAGGAGAAGGGTGTATAGTTAGCCAGGCAGCAACCTCTATAGTTACCGATATAGTTAAGGATAAAACCGTAGAAGAGGTAGAGTCTATGAGCCCAGATGTTATATCGGATGTAATAGGTAAGGAACTGGCTATGGCCCGTCCTTCATGTGCTACCCTTGGTCTTACAACGGTAAAGCTTGCAATTAAAGACTGGCGTAGAAAAAGAATGCTGTCGGAAATTGAGTAAGAAAAAGGCTTATTACCTGGTGGTAAGTAGGTTAACTTAACCCAATCCACCGGTAATAACCGGTAGATTGGGTGATATTTATGGATTTTGTTTTTCTTTAGGCTTGTCTTCTGTAGTTATAAGGTCTTTTATTCTTTCAAACTTCTTTTCCCCTATCCCCTTTACGTTTTTTAGCTCATCTATTGTCTTGAATCCGCCAACTTTTTCTCTATATGCGACTATGTTTTTAGCTGTGGACTCTCCTATACCAGGTAGCTGAGTAAGCTCTTGGATTGTGGCTTTGTTGATGTTTACCTTACTGCTAGTTTCTGTAGTAAAACCCGCTGATGAAATAAGCATAAGTACAAAGGAAAAGGTAATAATGGATTTAAGTCTTTTCATTGTGCATTTACCTCCTTTTTTTGTTTTTATGTGGGAATTATTGTCCTTTCTATCTTTTTAAATCAATAATACTTTTGGGTGATTTTAGGGTTAGAATTTTTTAGAACTTTTGTTCTAGTAAGGTCTTAAAAACAGTTATTTTAGGTGATGATAATGAAAGGATGGGTTATAATTGGCATTTTTGTTATGTTTCTCTGGGGGATCGGTAGCTTTTTTGGAAAGATTGCTCTTTTTAAAGATACCCCATATCGGGTATACCTGTTTGAGGGAATGGGAACATTGGTTGTTTTAACTGTGTTTGTTCTCTTAAAGAGAAGTGATATATTTACCGATTTTCACCTTAACTACCCTGCTCTTCTTATGGGTCTTAGCTGGGGTGTTGGGACGGTGCTTTTTATACTTGCTTTAGATTCCGTTAGGCTTTCTGTGTTTGTTCCGTTAACGGCTCTTTATCCTGCTGTTACGGTTCTTCTTTCCGTTGCTTTCCTTAAGGAGGAATTGGAGCTCAGGGAAGCAGTGGGGGTTTTTCTTGCTATAATCTCGGTGCTTATTTTATCTAGGTAAAAATAAAAACTCTGTTTGTTTTTTAATTCTTATTTTGCTAATATTATAATAAAGTTTGCTTTTTATCCCATTTTATTTTAAATTCTCTAAATACACTACTCGGGAGGAAAATCATGAGTAAGAAGGGAAATTCTTTTCTCAATAGGGGATATGAGGCAGCGTTAAAATACCCGCTTTTTGATTCCATCTTGCATCGTCGTTCTCGCAGGTTTGGTTTGGGGATGGAGTTAAAGGATAGCTCTCTTGAGTTTAAGTCTTCTGCCCCTCCAATACCTTTGGATGAGATGGAGGAGGCTTTACTTGTGTGGGCGGGAACAGGGCTTACAGGCCTATGCCTTGCGGATCTGCCTCCGGAGACTGGTATAGACCTTCTTTGTCAGTGGACCGGTCGTACTTGGCCTTCTGCCTGTAACAACCACGGAACGGAGCTATTCTTTACAAACGACAAGGGGCTTTACTTTGTAAATGTAAAGAAAATGCTTCCCCAAAAACACGAAGTTGATATGTTTTTTAAGATGAGTCGTGAAGAGAAGATGCAGCGTATCCTTGAGCTTTACAGGGAAAGTCTGGTAAAGCTTGAGGATGGAAGGGCACAGCTACCAGACCGTATGCCTGGGCTTTTTGAGTTCAATCAGTGGAATACAAACAAACCTGGAACAACGGTATTTATTCCGGTAACGGATGTAACAGAGGAGTACATTAACCTCCTGCACCTCTACTGTAGCCATTCTTATGGCTTTACCATTATAGATGACCTTACAGGAAAACCGGCAGGGCAGGATCACTGGATAAAGAAAGGCAGGATTAAAGAGAATGTTAGGCTCTCTCTCTTTGATTTGGAGGTAAGGATTCTTACAGGGTTAAATGTTGAGCAGGCCTTTATCTGTCAAAATATGAGCCTTGCCCTTCAGGCCCTTGGCCTTGCTGGGTGGACTTTTAGCGGGTTCATTCCAAGGTTTGCCCTGGGGGCGGCCCCTGAGTTGTTCAGGGGACTTGGATTCAGATTTATCCAGCCCAAAAAAGGTGTTATTGAACCTCCTCAGACAATACCTGTTGGAAGGGATGGTGTAATGGAGGGGTACTGTCCACCCTATTATAAGGATATGAGTGAGGCTGTTGATGCTTTTCTTGAGCATAAGGAAGAGGCATGGAAGCCAGATAAACCTTTTGCCTATCTGGAGCCTGATAAACACCTTATGAAAGCTCCCCGTCCAACAAAAACGACCACTCAGATCGTTAAAGACGTTGCCAACTACATATACGATACCTACGGAAGATTCCCGGCTTTTATAGACCCCATGTTTATGCGCCTCGTGTTTCAGGCACAGCATATAGATTTAGAGTTCTACGATAAATACTATCCACCGGGTGCCTATACGGATATGCATCTAAATCACTTTAAACTCTTTCATCCCGATATTGAAGACCCATTTGCATACAAGTTTGAGAAGAAGATCAGGGCAACTCGCCCTAAAAAGCAGGGCAAAAAGGTTCGGGCATAGAAAGCCCTCCTTCTTCTTTGTGAAAAGACATTATTTATTAACAAATGCCGGGTGAAAAAGCCCGGCATTTGCCTCTGTACTTGGTTTTTTGTAACTAGGCTATGGTTATGTCCTTGTTAAGGTATACGTTCTGAATGGCGTGAAGAAGCTCTATACCATCTTTCATTGGTTTCTGAAACGCCTTACGACCCGATATAAGTCCCATTCCCCCTGCCCTCTTGTTGATAACTGCTGTTCGGACAGCCTGTGCTAGATCGTTTTTACCAGATTCTCCTCCTGAGTTAATTAAGCCGGCTCTTCCCATGTAGCAGTTTACCACCTGATATCGCGTGAGGTCTATGGGATGGTCAGATGTTAGTTCTGTGTAAACCCTCTCATCTGTTTTTCCAAACTTAAGTGCCTTAAAGCCTCCGTTGTTCTCAGCCTGTTTTTGCTTTATTATGTCGGCTTCAATCGTTACCCCCAGGTGGTTTGCCTGTCCGGTCAGATCAGCCGATACGTGATAATCCGCATCGCTTGTTTTAAAAGCTGGGTTTCTAAGATATGCCCAGAGTATGGTAACGAGACCCAGACTGTGTGCATAGTGAAAAGCTTCTGATATCTCTTGAATCTGACGGTTGCTCTCTGGAGAACCAAAGTAGATTGTGGCTCCAACCCCTACCGCCCCCATTTGAAATGCCTGGTCAACGCTTGCAAACAGTATCTGGTCATACTTGTTTGGATAGGAAAGCAGCTCATTGTGGTTTATCTTTACTATAAATGGAATCTTATGAGCGTATTTCCTTGCAACCGATCCCAGTACACCAAGTGTAGAAGCAACTGCATTACAACCTCCCTCTATGGCAAGCTTAACTATGTTTTCAGGGTCAAAATAGATTGGGTTTGGAGCAAATGAAGCTCCTGCAGAGTGTTCAACCCCCTGGTCTACAGGTAGTATGGAGAGATAACCTGTGCCTGCCAGGCGACCGGTATTAAAAAGGAGTTGCATATTTCTAAGAACTGCAGGTGGTCTGTCAGAGGGAACAAGCACCTCATCTACAAAAGAAGGGCCTGGTAGATGAAGGTGCTCTTTTGGTATTGTTTTGCATTCATGATTTAGTAGGTAATCTGCTTCATCACCAAGCAGCTCTACTATAAAATCTATATCTTCTTTAACCTTAACCTGTGCCATTTTTTCCACCCCCTTTTTGTTTTTTTGTCCTCTAAATATAAATACAGGTTTTTTCAGGCAACTTTATCATTTAAAATGGAAATCCCAGGGAGTTCTTCTCCACCAAGGAATTCAAGTAAAGCCCCACCACCTGTTGATATGTGAACAATCTCTGAGTCCAGAACCTCAGCTTTTCTTATGGCTGATATTGTTTCTCCTCCACCAACTACGGTTGTTGCCCCACGCCAGGTAGCAAGAGCAATGGCACGGGCTATATGGGTTGTCCCTACCGAAAACTCCTCTATCTCAAAAACCCCCATGGGACCATTCCAGAAAATAGAACCCATACCTTTTATTTCAGATGTGTACTTTCTTACAGTTTTAGGACCTATATCAAAGCCTTTAAAACCAGCAGGAATCTCCTCATCTACAATCATATAGGTTTTCCTCTTCTCTATACTTTCTGCAACTACGTGGTCAACAGGCAGCAATATCTTATCGCCGTAGTTCTTAAGTGCCTCCTCTGCCCATCCAATCATTTCGTCTTCAGTTAGTGAATCTCCAACTCCTACACCCTTGGCTTTTAAGAAGGTGTAGGCTACCCCCCCTCCAATAAGAACTTTATCTGCCTTCTCAAGAAGGTTTTTTAAGGCATGTATCTTGTCCTTTATCTTTGCTCCACCAACAATTACAACAAAGGGGTGCTCTGGATTCTCCCTTATTCTTGTAAGGAACTTTAACTCTCGATTGAGCAGAAAACCTGCCAGTCTCAGGTTAAAGTAAAAAGCCATTCCGTAGGTAGAGGCGTGTTTTCTATGTGAGGTTCCAAAGGCATCGTTTACATATATGTCTGCAAGTGATGCCAACTCTTTTGCAAAGTTGGGGTCGTTATCGGTTTCTTCTTTATGAAATCTAAGGTTTTCAAGGAGCATAACCTCACCGTTTTGAAGCTCTTCTATCTCCAGCTTTACCTCATTTCCTATTACTTTACCTATAAACTTTACCGGTTTCCCTAAAAGCTCGGAAAGCCGATAAGAAACTGGCTTTAAGGAAAGATCCGGTATAAATATGCCCTTTGGTCTTCCAAGATGTGAGGCAAGGATTATTCTTGCTCCTTTATCTATCAAGTAATCTATAGTGGGGATTGCTCTTCTTATTCTGTAGTCTTCACTGATTACACCATCCCTTATGGGAACGTTAAAATCGACCCTGACAAATACGCGCTTTCCTTCGTATTCTTCATCCGGTACATCAGATATTACCATCTTTGGCATTACAGCCTCTCCCCTATAAACTCTATGAGATCCACAACCCTTGATGAGTATCCGTACTCGTTATCATACCATCCAATAACCTTAACCAGGTTGCCATCTACAACGGAGGTAAGGGAAGCATCAAACACTGCAGAGTGGGAATCGCCTATAAAATCTGATGAAACAAGTGGCTCATCCACATACCTTAAATAGCCTCTGAGCTTTCCCTCTGCAGCTTCCTTAAACTTTGAGTTAACCTCTTCTACCGAGGTATTCTTTTCAACCTCACATGTAAAATCAACCACCGATACATCCGGGGTTGGAACCCTCATTGCAACCGAGCTTAGCTTTCCCTTTAGCTCGGGAAATATTAACTCTATTGCTCTGGCAGCACCTGTGCTTGTTGGTATTATAGAGAGTGCTGCTGCTCTTGCTCTTCTTAGGTCCTTATGTGGAGCATCTAGTATCCTTTGATCGTTTGTGTAGGAGTGTATTGTGGTCATCTCACCCCTTTTTATTTTAAAGTTTTCGTGAAGTACCTTAACTATCATCGCAAAGCAGTTTGTGGTGCAGGAAGCGTTTGATATAACATGGTGTGTAGAAGGGTTGTAGTTAAGGTGGTTTACACCAAGGACGGTGGTAAAATCTATTTCCCCCTTTGCTGGTGCGGTGATTATAACTTTCTTTACCGTGCCACGAAGGTGAGCTGAGGCCGCTTCTCTAGATGTAAACAGTCCACTTGCCTCCACCACTATGTTGGCTTTTACTTCTTCCCAGGGTATGTTTTTGGGTTCTCTTTCTGAAAACACCCTTATTGCTTTTCCATCTACCAATATGTGGTTGTTTTCAGCCCTAACTTCTCCCTTATAGGGTCCAAAAACTGAATCGTATTTAAAGAGATGTGCAAGTGTTTTGGCATCTGTTATATCGTTTATCCCTACAAATTCTAACCCCTTTCTCTGAAGCCCTATTCTAAGCACATGCCTTCCAATCCGTCCGAAGCCGTTTATACCAACTTTAACTGACATAAAACCTTCCCCCCATGTTGGTTTTGTCCTATTTTTAAGTTACCCCTTTTGCTTTGTGGAGTCAAGGTGTTATATCACCAATTTGCTATCCAATTCAGTGTGGAATTTTAATTCAATATGGCTACTTGCTTTTAGCTTAAATACCTGATATTTTCAATTTCTATGAAGAAAAAAGCGGCTATACTTGGGGCAAGTGGTTATACCGGTAGTGACCTTATTAGGCTTCTCCTCATCCATCCTGAGGTTGAGGTTATACATGCTACGGCTGAAAAACATGTAGGGAAGAGCATTTCAGATGTTCTTCCTTATCTAAGAGGTTTTTTGGATCTTGAGCTTAAGCCCCTTGATGTAGAATTGATCCCCGATGAGGTGGATATTGTATTTACTGCACTTCCTCATGGAAAATCTGCAGGGGTTGTTAAAGAGCTGGTTGGAAAAGGTAAAAGGGTTATAGATCTGGGGGCTGACTTCAGATTAAGTCACCAAACGTATAGGGAGTGGTACGGTGATCATCCGTGTCCTGAGCTTATTTCAAGGGCAGTTTACGGAATAACAGAGCTTTTCAGAACGGAGATCTCCGAAGCGCAACTTGTTGCTAATCCAGGGTGTTATCCTACTTCTGCTATACTTGGGCTTGCTCCCCTTCTCAAATACGGATTTATAGAGGAAAGGCAAATCATAGTAGACTCTAAGTCGGGTGTGTCAGGTGCGGGTAGGTCATTGGAGCTTGCATACCACTTCTGCGAGGTGAATGAAGGTGTAAGGGCATATAAGGTTGGAGAGCATCGTCACACACCCGAAATAGAAGAGGTTCTGTCTCGGTACTGCGGCCTCAGTGTAAGGGTTTCTTTTACCCCCCATCTTATTCCAATGGACAGGGGTATTCTCTCAACTATTTATGTTAAGCTAAAAGAGGTTGTGTCAAGTGCTGAACTAATTGCTCTTTATAGGGAGTTTTATGCAGATAGCTTTTTTATAAGGATCGTTCCTGAAAGCGTGTACCCATCAACTGCTGATGTACGTGGTTCAAACTTCTGCGATATCGGGGTGAAGGTAAACAAGCGAGACGGAACCGCAGTGATTATCTCCGTGATCGACAACCTTGTAAAAGGCGCATCTGGCCAGGCAATTCAAAACATGAATCTAATGCTTGGTTTTGATGAATCACTTGGGCTTACCATGCCTCCTGTGTTTCCTTAGAGGCTTTAACTTCTTGGGATAAGTTGGCTTCTCTTATCCTGCTTACGATTCCGGGAAGGATGTCAAGTACGTGTTCTATGTCCTCTCTCTTGGTAAATCTACCGAGGCTAAATCTAATCGAAGAAGTAGCAAGTTCCCTTGACATACCCATTGCAAGAAGTACGTGGGAAGGGTCAACATTTCCTTCAGAACATGCAGAACCGGTTGATACTGCAATACCTTCAAGATCAAGGTTTATTACAAGGGACTCTCCATCTACCCCCTTAAAGCTTAGGTTAAGGGTATTGGCTAGTCTTCTCTCAGGATGTCCATTTAATTTTACGCCATCTATTTTCTCCAGAATTCCTCTATGCAGCTTGTCCCTAAATTCTGCTACTCTTGCGTTTTCGGTTTGCATCTCCTCTTTAGCAATTTCACACGCTTTTCCCAGTCCCACTATTCCGGGAACGTTTTCTGTTCCTGATCTCCTTCCCCTTTCCTGTCCGCCTCCATGTATGATTGGAGTTATCTTAACCCCTTCTCTTATAAAAAGAGCACCTATTCCTTTTGGCCCATAGAGTTTATGGGCAGAAAGCGAAAGGAGGTCAACGGGAATTTTTCTTAGATCAATTTCTATTTTTCCTACTGCTTGTACAGCGTCGGTGTGAAGGATTATACCTTTTTCCTTAACTATTTCTGCAATCTCTTCTATAGGCATTATTACCCCTGTTTCGTTGTTTGCAAACATTACTGAGACCAGAATCGTTTCGTCGTTTATGGCTCTTTTAAGCTCTTCTAAATCTATAAGCCCATATTCATCAACACCTAGATAGGTTACTTTAAATCCCAGGGTTCTAAGAAACTCAAACGATTCAATAACGGAGGCATGCTCAACCTTGGTGGTTATCAGATGTGAGCCCTTTTCCCTAAGCGAGAGGGCAATTCCCTTTATTGCAAAGTTATTGCTCTCACTACCTCCACTTGTAAAAACCACCTCTTTTGGAAGGGCACCGATAAGCTCTGCAACCTGTTCCCTTGAGTTATCAAGTGCTGCTTTCCCTTTCCTTCCAAAGGAATGTATGCTTGAGGGATTCCCAAATTCCTCTTTCATGTAAGGAAGCATTGCTTCAAAAACACGAGGATCCAAGGGGGTTGTTGCATTGTAGTCTAGGTAAATCTTTTTCATATAGGCCTTCCCTGTTTCCAGCATATACCTTTTTAAAGGTTACCTGGTTTTTACAATCTTAACGTTTAGGTTGTCCTTTTGATTCTCTTTTATTTCGTTTTCAAGTGCATCTATTCGCTTCTCAAGCTTTTTTATGTGTTCTATAAGAGAAGCAATTAAGCGTTCTTCCGGGTCCGGAAGCTTGTTGTGTTCAAGATCAGGATAGATGGGAAACTCTTCCTTGCGAACTATCTTTCCCGGAATCCCTACAACTGTTGAGTTTGGAGGAACATCCGTTATTACAACTGAGTTTGCCCCTATTTTGCTGTTTGAGCCTATGGTTAGAGGTCCCAGGATCTTTGCCCCTGCTCCTATTGTTACATTGTTTTCAATTGTTGGATGTCTTTTGCTGCGGCTAAAGCTTGTTCCTCCAAGTGTGACTCCATGGTAGATGGTTACGTTATCCCCTATTTCGGAGGTTTCTCCTATAACCACACCCATACCATGGTCTATGAAGAAGCCCTTTCCAATCTTTGCCCCGGGGTGGATTTCAATCCCTGTAAGAAACCTTGATATGTGTGAGAGAATCCTTCCCAGGAGTTTTAGACGGTGGTTCCACATCCAGTGAGCTATGCGGTGAAAAACTATTGCGTGGAAACCCGGGTAGGTAAATATTACCTCAAGTTTATTTCTTGCGGCAGGATCCCTTTCAAATATTACCTTAAAGTCTGCTTTGATCTCTTCTAGAATTCCCATCTATATGAGTAAAATAAAGAACAAGGGGAACTAAGTCAAGAAAATTACTGGTTTAGAGCTGTCATTATATCCGGTTTGTTTGTAACTATTCCATCTATCCCGATTTGCATAAGGTTCCGGGCCTCTAAAGGGTTATCAACTGTCCACGTAAATAAAAACAGACCCGTTTTACGTACCTTTTCAGCAAGCCTTTTTGTAACAAATAAACGAAAGGGAGCTATAGCATCGGCAAAAACCTCTTTTCCCTTCTTAATTGGGTTTAGTGGGAAAAATACTATAAGACCGGTTTTTACAGCAGGTTCAATTTCTTTTACCCTTTTTATAATGTTTTTTTGAAACGACACTATAAAAACGTCTTCTAAGAGATTGTGCTTGCCTATAATCTCTAGGGTTTTTTCTTCGGTTCCCCTCTCTTTTAGTTCCACTACAAACTTTGTTTTTCCCTTTGCAAACTCTATAACCTCTTCCAGAGTCGGGATCCTTTCTCCTTTACCGGCATCGAGTTTTTTTAGCTCATATAGGGTTTTTTCCTTTACAGGACCGTATCCATTAGTGGTTCTATCAACCTTGGAATCGTGTATTATCATAAGGTGTCCGTCTCTAGACATCCTTACATCTAGTTCAATCATATCGGCTTTCATATCAATTGCCCGTTTAAAGGCAAGTAGCGTGTTTTCTGGTTCATAAGCACTTGCTCCCCTATGCGCTATTATCCTAAATTGTCTGTTATCCATAAGAGGATCCTAATGTATTGCGATAATTTTCTAAGGCATTAGAATGATTACACGAATGGTTACATTTATCAAGAGTGCTCTTCTTCTTATAAGGCCTCATCAGTGGATAAAAAACCTTTTAATCTTTGTCCCACCATTCTTTGGAGGTGTTTTCCTTGCAGACTCTGGTGTTTTTCTTAAAATGGCTCAGGCCTTTTTGGCTTTTTCCCTTTTTTCCTCAGCAGGTTACATAGTAAATGATATGCTGGATATGAGAAGTGATCGCTTGCACCCTCAAAAGAGGTTTCGCCCACTGGCCTCAGGGGCCATAGGTATTTATCAAGCTTCTCTTTTGCTTGTGGTAATTCTTTCCTTATCACTTATCCTTTCCTTGAGATTTGCTTACGGTTTCCTTTTTGTATGTGTTTTGTATCTTGCTCTTAGTGTGGCTTACTCACTCTTTTTACAACACGTTGTGATCCTGGATGCATTTAGCATTGCCCTTGGATTCGTATTTAGAATAGAGGCCGGGGGGATAGCATCCGAAATTAAGGTCTCTAGCTGGCTTGTTCTAACCACCTTTCTTCTTTCCCTGCTTTTGGCCTTCGGGAAAAGGAGGTTTGAGCTTTCAGCTTTTAGCGTGTCTACTCCTTTTAGAAAGGTTCTTGCAGAGTATAAAATGAACTTTCTGGATACGGTACTGGGTATTTTTGCAACCACAGCAATAGTTACATACTCGATCTATGTGGTGGAGAGGGGATCCAAAGGGTTTTTGATTACGGTTCCGTTTGCATGTTACGGTGTTCTTCGCTATGTATATATTGTGCAAACCAATTCAGGTGGGGATCCCACCGAGGCACTTTTTAAAGACAGAAATCTCCTTATATGTGTGGTTCTTTGGATAACAATTACTGCCTTAATTATCTACTTGCAGGATATCCTGGGCCTCTTTAACAAGTGGTTCTGAAAGACCGCTTCTAATTGCTATTCTGGCCTGTTCCATGGCTTTCTCTTTCTCTCCACGTCTAAGGTAGACTTTTGCTAGAAGCAGGTGTGCTCTTCCGTAGTTTTTGTATATGCTGAGGGTTTGCTTTAGATACCTCTCAGCCGTTATGTAGCCTGAGGCATCACCGTATTCCCCTTTTATAAAGTAGATTAGACCAAGATGGTAGTAGGTTCTTCCATAGGAAGGGTCAAGGTTTAGCGCTTTTAAAAAGACTCTTTCTGCACTCGTGTAGTCTTCCCTTTTAATGTATAGAATGCCCAGGTTGTTAAGTGTAATTGCTCTTCCTCTATTGGTGTCTTTTATATCTGGGGTAAGAGCTATGGTAAATTCACGAATTGCTTCTTCTTCTCTATTTGCTTTCATCAGTGCCAGAGCATAGTTTGTGTGAGGGAGCGCATGGTGGAAAGATTTTTTTGAGGTATCTTCCCAAAGCGAGAGGTTATCCTCCCATACACCCTGTCTTTTTATGTTAAATGGCAAAAATACAAGACAGATGAGAACCAGAATAAGTATGCTTAACCTCTGATTTCTTAATCTGGGATTTAGAATTGCGGATGCAAGGAGGATGCAGTATCCGGCAGATGGTATATATAGATACCTTTCTGCTATCGGGGTTGATGCTATTTTAAAAATTGCCACAAGCAATGAAGGTGCAAGGGTGATTATAATCCAGAGTATATTGAAGAAGAAGCTTTTTTCCCCTCTTATTAGAAGGATAAAGGAGATAACGCTTATTGTAAGTAAAACAAAAAGGGAGGATGCAGTGTAGTATGGATTTGCTGGAACTTCTCCAATAAATGCATTGAAGCTAAAGGGAAAAACGAGTTTGTTTATGTATATAAAATAGGAATTAAGAAGTGTTCTTATTATCTCCCAGATCCCGAGGCTCTCTTTGGCTGTTTCGGAAAGGTTAATTAAAGAGGATCCCGGAACGGTAATGAATGCTCTTCCTCTTAAATAGAGATATATAAAGACTGTAGAGAGGTAAATAGAGTATTTAAGGATGTTTCTTCGATCTTTTAGCTTTAAATTAAGCAGGTCGAAGGATAGGGTAATCAGGGGGAAGACAATAGCAACTTCTTTTGAGAGAAGAGAGAGAAAAAAAGAAAATGCAGAAAGTAGGGTAGCCAGATAAACCTTATAGGAGATCATATGGAATATGAAAGCTAAAAACAGAAAAAGGCCACATATTATATCAGTTCTCCCTGCAATCCATGAGACTGATTCAACATGCATTGGATGAACTGCAAATAAGAGAGAGGAAAAAAGGGCTATTTGTTCCTTCTTTTCTGTCCCAAACTCCGATAACAGCATTAGAATCATAAGGTAAAGTAGTACTGTGGCGGTTGAGTGAAAGATTATGTTGCTTAGATGAAAACCATAAGGGGTTATTCCCCATAGATACCTGTCTAAAACTACTGAAATGTAAAACATGGGGCGGTAGTAACGGGCTCTTTTTGTCTGTGTTTCTTTGGGAACTACTACAGAGAGTATGCGGTGTGGGTTAAACGAGTAGTAACTTTTCTCTATAACTTCGGTATCGTCCCACACAAAGTCATTTTTAAGGGAGGGAATAAATATGCAAACCGAAAACCCGAATATAAAAACGGATGTAAGTATCCTTTGAGTTACCGGAAATCGCATGTGGTAATTATATCATCACCGTAAATACAAGAAGGTATTTTATCCAGCATGATTGGTTTAGCGGAAAAGGTCCTCTTCTGGGTTCCTTATAAGCTCCCTGGCTCCTTTGCCACCTGGTTCGTACCTGTATCCCCTTACTATGGCTACAGGAATTGAGTCAGTTTTTCCCATAACAAGACCTGCTGCTCCAGCAATTTCATCTGCTATGGCTAGAACCGTTGCCCTGAGTTCATAGCCTTTTGAGTCTTTTTTTCCCTTGTAGTCCTTAAGTGGTTTCATTCCCCAGCAACCTATTGCTATCTCTGTAAGCCCTTGCCGCCATGGTCTGCCAACTGTGTCAGTAATTACCACTGCAACTTCAACTCCGAGCTCTTTCTTAAAACCCTCAACCAGCTTTCTTGCGGATGTGTCTGGATCAACAGGAAGAAGGGTGATGGTGTCTCCACCTGAAACGTTTGATGCATCTATTCCCGCATTTGCACATATAACCCCAATATGGGTTTCCACTATAAATCTACCCTTACATGATTCTTCTCTATCCATCTTAACGATTCTCTTTGTTTCCCCTAATATTACCTCCATTATGCGTGGGTCTTTATGTAGCGTTTTCCCTAGACTGATTGCAAAGGAAGAGGGAGAAACATCGCTTAGCTTAACTATCCTTCCTTCTGATTTAGAAACTATCTTTTGAGCAAATACTATTATGTCTCCGCTTATTATAGATATGTTATTCTTACGGGTTGCTTCTATAACTACACTTACCAGGTTATCACCCGGTTGTATTTCAGGTATCCCTATAACCGGTATTATGGAAACACTGTTTATACTGGAGCTCACACCCTATCCTCTAAGTAAATGACTCTCGGTTATATAGGATACCTTGAAAATACAACCGTTGGCGAACCACCGTTTTAGTATTTAGACATTATGTTCTCATGAAAGCTGTCTATTGTTTCATAAGGGTCTAAAATGGGCTGTATCATAATCTGGTTTACTCCCTGCTCTTCCATTCTATGTATTGTATCTCTTATCTCTTCTGGAGATCCTGTAAGTGTTGATGTCTTTATTACCTCTGGAGTAACCAGTGGATCATGTTCCTCTTTCCATCCAAGCAGGTATTCGCTGTAGAGTTTCAGGTGTTTTCTTTCAGGTCCAAGTTCCTCTGCTGCATATGCTTTTGCAAACCTCATAATTCCTTCACGTACATCTTCGGGTAAGGGTTCTCCCTTTGCCGCCTCTGTTTTTCCCTTTGTTTCATAGTTTACCACTGCAAGGGCTGTAAGGTTTAAAGAGGATGCAACAAATGGTCCTACCGCTCTTTTTACCGATTTTGATTCAAGTGTTTCGCCTTTCCTGAGGATATGAAAAGCTGTCATAACGAGAATGTAGAGATCTTCTAGTTTCTTTCCAGCCCTTTGCGCACCTATTTTAATGTGTTCTAAGCAGTAGTTAAGGAATGATTCTCCTATAGTTCCAAACAGTATAACCCCATCACCAAGTTCACCGGCCAGCTCAAGCATCTTTGGACCACTTCCTGCTATGAATATGGGTATTGGGTCTTTTAGATTATAAAATCCCCCTTCGGGATTTAGAAACTTTACATAACGACGTCTTTCTTTATCCATGTATCTATCTGGGCCTTCTATGTATAGTGCCTCTTCACCCTTAAGCAGCTTTCTGCATATCTCAACGCACTCTCTTACCTCAGCTACCTTTGCCGCTGGAAAGCCCATTGCCCTTCGTGCAGTGTTTCCGGTGCTTATACCAAGAATTGCCCTTCCAGGTCCTATTTCGTTAAGAGTTGCCATGGAGTTTGCTGTGACAGGGGCAATTCTTGAGCGTGGATTTGTAATACCGGGTCCTACCTTCATTCTGTAGGTGTGTTCTAAAACAAGTGCAAGGGTTTGATAAATATCGCTTCCTATCATGTGGGTATCATATGGCATATAATACGAAAAACCTCTTATCTCTCCATATGAAACCCATTTCCACGAATGAATATGTGCAGGGTATGTAAGTCCCCAATCCATGTCTGTTACCTCCTTTAATTGGGTTTAATTCCATTTTAGAACAATTGGGTTAATTAAGTCAAGAAAAAAACTTACCTTGAGTGACTGGATTACGCTCTCTTCTCAGGAAACCTGTTCAGCAAGGACCTCAGCTATGTGCTTTGGCTCTCTTTTTGTAAAGTGTTCTATCTGTTGCCGACATGATACCCCTGTTACAACAACAGTTGCATCATCTGATAAATTTCTTATGGAGGGGAAAAGTCTGTCTTCACCTATTTTACTTGAGACACCGTAGTGCTCTTTCTCATAGCCAAAGCTTCCTGCCATTCCACAGCAACCTGCCTTGCTCTCTGTAACCAGGCATCCGGCCAGGTGGAGAATCTCTAAAGAAGGTGTGCTTCCTGCAAGAGACCTCTGGTGGCAGTGGGCATGAAAAAATACATTTCGTTCTCTATTTTTCCATCGAATATCTAGGCTGTTTTTTTCCTTAAGTTGAAGTAAAAATTCCTCAAGAAGAAAAGAGTTTTTGGCAAGTAATTTGGCCTCTTGATCGCCTGGTATGAGATCCAGGTATTCATCACGGAAAGTCAGTATGCAGCTTGGTTCTGTCCCTATAATGGGGATTCCTTTGCGTATATATGAGCTAAGCAGCTTAACGTTCTTCCTAGCACATAATCGAGCAGATTCAACCATTCCTTTACTAAGTAGTGGTCTTCCACAGCAAGCTCTTCTGGGAACTATAATCACTCTAAACCCAGCTGCCTCAAGCAGTTCTACGGTTGCCCTCCCTATTTCAGGGTAATAGAAGGTTGTCCATGTATCGTGAAAGTAAACAACCTCTTTTCTTTCATCTAAGGTTTTTTTTGAACGGGTTTTATAGAACCATTCTGTGAATGTAGGTTTTGCAATGTCTGGTAAAGAACGATTTGGATGTATACCGAGTGCAGAAAGAAGATGCTTTGAGAAAGCAGTTTCTTTAATGACATTAAATAAGCGTGGGGTATAGGAAGCTATTTGGCTTATCTTATGAATATGACCAAATATGTAGTCACGGGTTGATATACCATGGGCTTTATTGTAGTGAGCAAGAAACTCTATTTTCATCTTGGCAACATCAACCCTTGAAGGGCATTCTTTTTTACAGCCCTTACAGAGAATACATAGCTCAAATATATTATATATGTCTCTACTTGTAAGATCCTCCCTCTTTAACCTTCCCGAGAGAACCGCTCTTAGTGCATTTGCTCTAGCTCTGGTTGTATCTCTTTCATCACGTGTTGCCATGTATGAAGGGCACATAATCTCTTCGTTTAGCTTTCGACATATACCCTGACCATTACACATCTCTACTGCACCGGCAAAGCCCTTATCCGAAGACCAATCAAGGTAGGTCGGTATATCTATTGTCTTGTATTCTTCCCCATAACGTAGATTTTTATCCGGAGGGAAAGAGCCCACTACCTTATCAGGATTAAACAGGTTCATTGGATCAAAGGCGGATTTTAGCTCAAGCATTGCCTGGTATAGTGTGGGACCAAAGAGTCTTTTATTTAAGTAGCTACGCTGAAGACCATCACCGTGCTCTCCGCTCATAACCCCACCATACTTCATGGCAAGACTGCAGGCCTCTTCTGTTAGCTCTTTCATTATGGCTATGCCTTCGGATGTCTTAAGGTTTACTAGTGGTCTTACGTGAAGACAACCAGCACTTGCGTGTCCATAAAATCCAGCTCTTGTTCCAAGCCTATCTATTATGGACAGTATATCCTGTACATACTTTGAAAGGTTATCTACCGGAACCGAGACATCTTCAATACACGGAATGGGTTTAAAATCATCTCTTTTGCTCATAAGAAGCCCAAGACCAGCTTTACGCACAGCCCATACCCGTAACTGGGATTCATGGGAAATAGCGTAGTTTACAGAACACCGTATTTTCTTTTGTTTGAGATAGTCACTTAGGTCCTTTGTTTTTTTCTCCAGATCTTCTTCGCTATCTCCATAAAATTCCACAATCAGAACAGAAGCAGGATTCCCTTCAAGGAAAGAAAGCAAGGGTTGATATCCCTTGTGTTCCCTTGTAAGCTCTATTAACATCCTATCTATAAGCTCTATGGCGGAAGGATTTTTATCGAGTATGGTAGGGACTGCCTCCATGGAAGCAATAAGGTCTTCAAATTGAAGAATTGCAAGCCCTGTGTATCTGGGGCATGTAACGAGTTTTAAAGTAAACTCTGTTGCAATTGCAAGTGTACCTTCAGAACTTGCAAGGAGTTTTGCTGGATTGAGGGGAGAGTCAAGCAGATAGGGAAGGCTATAGCCTGATGCCCGTCTCCAGTGCCTGGGAAACTCACTGCGAATGGCACTGCCATACTTGCTGCGAATTTCTAAAATCGATTTGTACAGGCGACCTTCTGTATCCCTTTTAAAGGATTTATTTAAAACCGTTTCTTCCTCGAATGCTGCCAATTCAAGAGAGGTACCATCTGAGAGTATTACCCGGGCTGAAACCAGATTATCTCCTGCCATTCCATAAAGTATAGAGTGCGCACCTGTTGCGTTGTTATTAACCACCCCTCCCACGGTAGCTATCTTGGCGGTAGCAGGGTCTGGCCCGAACATCAAACCCACAGGTTTTAGTTTTTGATTAAGTGTATCGATATATATCCCTGGTTGCACCCTGGCGGTTTTTCCCTCAGTATCCACAGAGAGTAATTTGTTTAAGTACTTTGAGAAGTCTATAACCAGTGCTTCTCCTACAGCTTGACCTGCAAGGCTTGTTCCGCTGCCTCGAGGAAGTATAGGGATGCCATATGTTCTTGCAATCTCAACGGTTTTAAATACATCTTCAATTGATTTTGGAATAACTATACCTATAGGTTCAATCTGGTAATTACTTGCATCTGTGCTGTAGAGGACTTTGCTGAATTTGTCAAAGTATACTTCACCATCCAGTCCTGTTTTAAGTGCATACTCTAGTTCCTTGTAAAGGGGGGTGCTTTGCATGATTCGATTCATTAATATTATAAGGGAATTCTACCAATAACGAAGGGCGTCTCTAAAGAGTTTTTCCAGATCCGAAAGGGTTACAGGACGGGGAGAGTTAACCAGAAGACGCTGTTGTTTAAAAGCTCCCTCGGCTAGCTTTGGTATATCTTCTTCAGTATAGCCTAGAGCACTTATACCATTTGGAATGCCAAGATCCCGCATTAACTCCACAATAGCATCCGCTAAAGAGTAGGCTGCTTCCATCTCTGACATTCCCTTTGTATTGACACCAAGTATCTCTGCAGCTTTGGCATGACGCTCGGGCCAAGCAGGTGCTGTAAACCTGAAACAAGCAGGAGCATTTACAACAACCGATATGCCATGGGGGATGAGAGGTTCTTTGACGTTGTATCCTCTTGGATGAAAGTCCTTAACCATACCTGCAACTGGATAGGACATGGCATGTGGTATGTGTACTCCAGCTGTTCCAAATCCTATACCTGCAAAGGTTGAGGCTAAAGACATAAATGCCCTTGCCTCTAAATCGTGGGGGTTAAAAACGGCCCTGCGCAGGTATTTGGCACACCATATGATTGCCTGCTTGCTCCACAGATCAGCTATTGGGTTTGAGCCTATGTATGCAGGACGCTCAGCAGGAGAAGAGGGTTTGATCCTGGTATTATAGGGTCGGCTAGTGTAGGACTCAATGGCATGCGTTAGAACATCACATCCCGCTGAAGCAGTAACCTCAGGTGGCTGGGTAAGTGTGTTTAGTGGATCAACTATAGCAAGCGTTGGACGCAGATATCGGTGGGATACCCCTGTTTTTACCTTTAGCTCTACTATATCAAGGATAGCAACTGGTGTGGTTTCACTTCCGGTACCAGAGGTGGTGGGTATCGCAATGTGTGGTTTAAGAGGGCCTGGAACAGGTTTTCCAAGCCCGATAGGTTTGTTTATGTAATCAAAAAGGGGTGCAGGGTATGTGGTGTAGAGATTCATAAGCTTTGCTGTATCTATTACACTACCCCCTCCTACCGATATAAAACCATCACAACCACTTTCCTGTGCTGCCTTAACTGCTTCCTGTATTGATTTATCCGTTGGCTCAATATGGACCCTGTCAAATATTTCTACCTCTATATTGGCACCTTTTGCAATTGCTCCTATCCTTTCCGGAAGCCCAAGTTCCCGCAGGTTAGAATCTGTTACGATAAGTGCTCTTTTTATGCCGATGCGTTGCAACTCAAAGCCAAGCTCCTCGGTAGCGCCTGGACCGTATCGAAGAGAAACCATCTCAAGTGGAATTATGGTTTCGGTTGGAATCAAATCTTTAAATGACATACTCCTTCTCCTAACCCTTACCTTACCGCTGCAAAAGTGCCCCATGTTTGACCAGAGCCCTTTGCTTTAAGAAAGGTCATTATAAAAGCAAACTCATATGCTTTATCACGCGCAAGCTTTTCTGTAACCACGTTCTCTAGTAAGTATATCCCATTTTTTGTTATGAGTTCCTGGTGTAGTGGAAAAGCCTCCCCGTTTTTTAGAGGAAATGCCTCTACACCCCAGTTATCAGCACCCACTGCAGTAACACGTTTTTCAACTAGCCACTTGGCAGCTTCTGTGCTTGGTCCTGGCTCAGAGCTAATGTATCGCTTGTTGTCCTTAAGCCAATAGGACTGTATCCATCCTGTGTGAAATATAACCACATCACCGGGTTCTACTTTCATGTTTCCCTGCTTCTTTAAGGCACCTTCAATATCTGCTACCGTGATTACGTAGTCATCAGGCAGGACGGAAACCCCCTTGTATCCAGCTATATCTATAAGTACACCCCGTGTTACCACAGGTGGAATCTGGTCACAGCTGTTTGTTTTAAGTCCTCCTGGAGTTGCAATCTCTCCCCATGGTCTTCCGTTGTAGAAAAGCTCTTCTATACCGGCATGTCCCAGACAATCAACCTGGCTGAATGTTCCCAGGTTTCCAGCTATCACCTCATCTGACCATGAGAAGTGGTTTGAACCAAGCCATCTTGATTTGTGTATGTTGTTATACATCAATTGAAACTGGTAGAACCTAGGAGGGAAGGCCGGGCCTTCTGGCTGGAGTGTAAGCTGTAAATCATAGACTTTACCCTGTTTTATGAGTTTGCTTGCCTGTTGTACCTTTGCTGGTGTTACCTCATTTATGGCACCAATCACGTCATCAGCCCCATACTTGCTTGGCCACCATTTACCCTCTTGTGCAGTACTTATTCCTATAGTTATAGTAAAAATAGCTACTAAAAAAGACGAAAACATATATATAAGGCAATTTGCATTCATGACTACACCTCCTAGCTAAACAAACTGCTATGTGTCTATCTTAGAACATAGTGTGTCTCTGTGTCAAGAGAAAAAGTTTTTGACTTTTTTTGCAAAAAGTATTAACATGGGTTTTTGTAATCTACCGGGTAGTAATAAGGCTTTTTCATAATGGCCAGGAGGTGGTTATGGAAAAGAGCAGAAGAGATTTTCTAAAGATAACCGGAGGGGTTGCAGCGGGATTTGTACTTGCAGGCTGCAGACAGGAGCAGGAAAAGGTAGTTGAAGAGAGGAAAGCTCACATACCAAAGAGTCCGGTAAGGATTGCCGGTGTGAGTTTCCTTACCGGTGTTGCTGCTTCTCCTTTTGGGATACCCGGGGATAACACATTTAGAATGCTTGTTGATATTATAAACCAGCAAGGTGGAATACTTGGCAGGAAGATAGAGTTTCTAAGTAAAGACGAAGCAGGAGGTGTGGATACTCAGGTCAAGTTAGCCAGAAAGCTTATTTTGGATGACAGGGTGGATGTAATACTGGGCTACATATCTTCAGGTGATTGTGAGGCTGTACTTCCTCTATCTGATGAGCTGGGTGGTCTTATAGTAGCTTACGATTGTGGAACCCATAAGCTTATGGAGGGTAGCAGTTCTCCCTATAGTTTCCCCAAATACAAGCTTGGCTTTAGAAGTGCAGCGCATCTTAGCATAGATAATATAGGGCTTGCCCTTATGATAAAGAAACACTTTCCCAACATAAAGGCAATAGCAGGTATTAATCCGGATTATGCCTGGGGTAGGGACAGTTGGGCGGTATTTGAGGCTGCTATAAAAAAACTTATGCCTAATATAGAGGTGGTAGGTACCTGGTGGCCTCCCCTTTTTACCACTGACTATACTGCGCATATAAGTGCATTAATAGGGGCCGAACCCGATATAGTTCATACATCATTCTGGGGAGGAGATGCTGTAACTTTTACAAAGCAAGCTCTGGGTCTGGGACTTTTTAGTAAGATGAGAGTTGCGTATTCTCGTGGTGAACCTATACCTCAGGAGATTGGAAGGGATTTTCCTGAAGGACAGATAATAGGTTGTGCAGGGCCCCATTATTTCCTTTATCCACCACCTGACAAATGGCCACTTAACAAGTGGTTTGTGGAAGAGTACTCTAAGAGGTACGGTAAGTATCCAACTTACCCATGTTATCATGCCTATCAAGCTCTTTACTCGTATAAGGCTGCTGTTGAAAAAGCAGGATCTATAGTTGGTGGCTGGCCTACTGTTGAGGAAGTTGCAAAGATGATGTCTGGTCTTTCAATTCAAACTCCTTCAGGGCATCTATCCATAATGGAGAATCACGATGGTGTTGAGGATGTGGTGGTTGGAATTACAAAGCTTACCCCTAAGTATCCATTCCCCATACTGGATCCGATAGAGGTTTTTCCGGCTCATATGGTTAATCCCCCAGTTGGGATAAGAACCATTGACTGGATAAATAGCTGGGAAGTTTAGATTCCTGAGTTTGGATTAAGGTATCTTAAATGCAGTGGTTTATTTATGTGCTTAATGGTCTATATTTTACAGCGTTTATATTCCTTATATCTCTTGGTCTTAACATAATTCTTGGCGTAATGGGAATACTTAATCTGGCTCATGGATCTTTGTATGCCATAGGTGCTTTTATGGCCGCATGGGTTATAATCACCCTAAGTGGGTTAAAGGGAGTACCAGTTCCTCTGTTATATATTTCTCTTATAAGTGGGGCATTGCTTGCTGGCTTTGTTGGGTTGATAATAGAACGGGTATTGATAAGACCAATGTATGGACGTGCTCTTGAGTACCAGCTGCTTATAACCTTTGGTGCTTTGCTTTTATTTGAGGACTTGATAAAGCTGGTATGGGGTGGAGAGGCTTACTATGCTTCTCAACCATTTGATATACTTGGGAAGATACAGATACTCGGTAATGCTTATCCACTTTACTTTTTGCTTGTTATATTGGTTACCCTGATTGTGGGGTCAGCCGTGTGGGTGTTTATAACAAAAACCAAAATGGGCATAATGTTAAGAGCCCTTTCTCTTGATAGGGAGATGGCAACTGCGCTTGGATTGGAGATAGATAAACTAAGCACAATAGCGTTTGTACTTGGTGCAGCACTTGCAGGGCTTGCTGGTTCACTTATTGCTCCCACCACACCGGTTCTTCTGGGTTTTGGTATGGAGCCTCTTATTCTTGCGTTTATCGTTGTGGTTATAGGAGGACTGGGAAGCCTAAAAGGTGCTTTTATAGGCTCTGTTATAGTTGGCCAGATAAGGTCTATAGGAATTGTGGTTTTTCCTGAGATAGAGCTTGCAATACTTTTTCTTATTGCTGCTGTGATTCTTGTTGTAAAACCAGAAGGCCTTTTTGGGAGGTAATGGGGCAATTGAGATGGAGAGGATCTATATTGGGTCCACGTTTTTTTGTTTACCTTTCCACCTTGGTCTTGCTTTTGATCTTACCCCTCTTGCTTTCCCCCTTTAATCTTATTCTGCTTGAGTATGGACTGGCTCTTGCTTTGGTAGGTCTTGGTTTTAATTTGCTTTTACGCTATACCGGGTTACTTTCCTTTGGCCACGGAGCATACTTTGCAACAGGAGCATATACGGTTGCAATGGTAGGCAGGTATATTCCGGAGTTGTACTCACTAGAGATGCTTCTTCCTCTTTCTGTTTTATTCTCTTTTATCGTCTCGTTTGTATTTGGTTTTATATGTGTTAGGCATACAAGGATTTTCTTCGCAATACTTACCCTCTCTCTTTCAATGCTAGTTTTTGCCCTGCTGTTTAAGCTGTATCATATAACGGGTGGTTCTGATGGGCTTTATATACCTATTCCCTCCGTATTTGGTATGGTTTTTAACAGAAGACCGGATTTCCTTTCCGGGTTTTTTTATTACTTTCTGGTGTTTGTGTTTGTAGTTGGCTTTCTTTTTATGAAGGCTGTAGTGAATTCCCCGTTCGGAAAAGCACTTCAAGCGATAAGGGACAATGAGATAAGGGCTGAGTTGGTTGGCATAAGGGTAAAAAGATACAGATTATATGCTTTTGTAATCTCTGGTATTTTTACCGGTGTTGGTGGTGCTCTTTGGTCCTTTGTTAACGGACATGTAACACCGGAGGTTGCACACTGGTTCTTTTCGGGTGAAATAGTTTATATGGTTCTTCTTGGGGGTTTTGCAAATTTTGAAGGGCCAATAATTGGGGCTATCGTTTTTACCTTCCTTAAGCTCTATGCTATGAGTTTTACAGAGTACTGGATGTTTATAATAGGTATAACACTTATAATCCTTGTTCTCTTACTCCCTACCGGGATTGCAGGGGGAATTTACAGGTTGATAACTGAAATAAGAAAAGGAAAAACACTTAGTGGTATCTAATGATACTGTCTGTAGAGAAGCTTGAGAAGCAATTTGGAAGTTTAAAGGCAATTGACGGTGTAAGCTTTGGAATAAGGGAAAGGGAGATAGTATCACTTATAGGCTCTAACGGTGCCGGTAAAACAACGCTTGTAAACCTTATAAGCGGTTATTTAAAGCCTACAGCGGGGAGAATTTTTTTTGGTGGTAAGGACATAACTTATGCCTCTCCCTTTAAGAGGATTAAATTGGGTATAGGCAGGAGTTTTCAGATAGTTCATCTATTTGAAGAGGCTACGGTTCTAGACAATGTAAGGACCCCGCTTTTTGCAAGGTATGGGAGGATTAAAAGCATACTCTGGTCTGCAGATAGTTATGTTGATATTACAAGGGAGGCTATTGGGATATTAAAGCTTTTCAATCTTTACGACAAAAAAGACTCTCCTGCAAAGGAGCTTTCTGAGGGGGAAAAAAAGATTCTTGATGTGGCAATGGCTTTTGCTCTTAAACCTAAGCTTCTTTTGCTGGATGAGCCAACAAGTGGGGTGGCTACCCATGATAAGTTTAGTGTTATGAACACTATAGTGTCGGCTATAAGGAAGGAGGGAATTTCTGCTCTGATTATAGAACATGACATGGATATAGTCTCTAACTATTCTGATAATGTTTTGGTAATACACGAAGGTCGCATAATGGCTGAGGGAAAACCAGAAGATGTAATGCAAAATAAGGAGGTTAGGGAAACTATTCTCGGTATACAATGACGCTACTGGATATTGAAAACTTAGATTTTTTCATGGGTTCAACTCAGATACTGCGGTCTGTTTCCTTCAGTGTAAACGAGGGAGAGGCTGTGTGTCTTTTGGGAAGAAATGGCTCTGGAAGAACCTCCATTATAAAAAACATAATAGGGCTGTATTTACCAAGGTCTGGAAAGATAGTGTTTAGGGGCAATGAGATAACCCGCATGCCACCACGTAACAGGGTGTTAATGGGAATAGCGTATTCCCCTGAGGATTCAAGGTTGTTTTCTGAACTTACTGTAGAGGAAAACATTAAGATTGCAGCATGGGTTAGAGGGGAAAAAAACGATACATTCAATTTTGAGAGTGTGTTTGAGATATTTCCTGAGATTAAAAAGCTTATGAAAAGGAAGGGCCTTTACCTGAGTGGGGGGGAGAGAAAGATGGTCTCAATTGCTAGGGCTTTGGCTCTGTCCCCATCACTTTTATTGCTTGATGAATCATTTGAGGGATTGGCCCCTGTGGTTATAAACAGATTTAAAGAGGCCTTAAAACAGATTAAGGATATGGGTGTTACCATACTCTTGGCAGAGTCCAATATAAAGGTTGCATCACTGGTTTCTGATAGGGCCTATATTGTCGAGAGAGGAGAGGTAATATTTGAAGGGCAGCCGCAGGAAATCCTTCAAAATGAAAAGCTCTTAAGGATCATAGGTGGGGGCTAAGGGGTGTTAATCCGTTTCCTTATCAAATACCTTTATAATGTCATAGGTCGTTGTTCTCTGAGCAGGTATCCTTCCAATCTCCCTTGTAAGACGACGAAACTCTTCTGGAGGAAAGTACTGTCCATGGTTTGCCCCTGCTGCGCGGGAGATGTGTTCCTCCATAAGCGTTCCTCCAAAATCATTTGCCCCTGCCGTTAGGGAGAACTGAGCAAACTGTGGACCTTGCTTAACCCAGGAAACCTGTATGTTGTTTATCCATCCACGAAGCATAAGCCTGGATACAGCATACATCTTTAGTTGATCAAGATCCGTAGGACCCGGTCTTACCTTCCCCTTGGAGTGCCTGTAAAGGCGGGTATTCCAAGGTATGTACCTTAAAGGTACAAACTCTGTAAATCCTCCAGTCTCCTTCTGGATATCCCTTAGAATTGCGATATGCTTTGCCCAGTGATATGGTCTATCTATATGACCATACATGATTGTTGATGTGGTTCGCATACCTGCTTTGTGTGCCTTTTTTATTATTCTGATCCAGACCTCAGTGGGTATCTTTCGAGGGGCTATGATCCTTCTTACCTCTTCATCCAGGATTTCAGCTGCAGTCCCCGGGAAGGTGTTATGCCCTACGTCTTTTAACATCTGGATAAAGTCTTCTTCACTTATATTCAGTGTTTTTGCCCCATAGTATATCTCAAACGGTGAAAATGCGTGTGTGTGCATCTGAGGGACTGCTTTTTTCACCGTTTTAATAACCTCTATATAGAACCTGCCATCTATATCAGGATGCATACCCCCTTGCATACACACCTCGGTAGCACCGTTTTCCCATGCCTCTATCGTTTTCTGTGCAATCTCCTCCATTGTGAGGAAATAAGCCCTTTCATCTCCTTCAGGAGCCATAAAGTTACAGAAGCCACACCATACGTTACAGATGTTGGTAAAGTTAATGTTTCTGTTTATAACATAGGTAACTACATCCCCTACGTCTTCACGTCTTATGTGGTCTGCAGCAACTACAAGTAGGGAAAGCTCATCTATATCCTCTATGTTGAACAAATACTCACCTTCTTCTACAGAGATCTCCTCCCCAACAAGGGCTTTGTAAATGATTTGAGATGTCTTCCCGTTTACTCTCGAAAGCAGAGTATCCAAGCCATAACTCCTATTTTCTTCTATTCTCTGAATTATTTCCTTGATGTCTTCCATTTGCCCTCCTTATCAAGTTGCTACATAACCTGAGTTATCAATAACGTTTTGTACTCTTTCTAGAACCTTATTACTTAAGAACTCGTTTCCTATGAATTCGGGGTATACTGGAAGCCTTTCTCTTAGAATAAAGCCAAGTTCTCCTAATGCTCTTTCCATTCTCTGAACCTGAGGCCATGGGGCTTCAGGGTTTACATAATCTATTGTAAGTGGGGAAACCCCTCCTAGGTCATTGGCCCCCGCAATTACGAATAGAGGAAAGGTTCTTGAGTTTAGATTTGGAGGTATCTGTATATTCATTTTCTCTCCAAATATGAGACGCGAGACAGCTACAGTTTTTAACATCTCAACAAGGGTTGGAGCCGGGTGCTTTTCCATTGGAATCCCTGGTTTCGGGCTGAAGTTCTGAATGATTATTTCCTGTATATGACCGTAGTCATCCCACAGCTTTTTTATGGCAAAAAGTGAGTCAACCCTTTCTTCCCAGGTTTCCCCGATTCCCACCAATATGCCTGAGGTCCAGGCAATTCTAAGCTCACCTGCATCCTCCATGGTCTTTAACCTAAGCTTTGGAACCTTATCAGGTGACCTGTAGTGAGCCTCCCCCTTTCGAAGAAGCCTCATGCTTACGGTTTCAAGCATAAGCCCCATGCTGGCATTTGATTCTTTTAGAGCAGCAAGCTCATCCCGACTTGCAACCCCCATGTTTGTGTGAGGGAAAATGTTTTCCTTTAATCCGGCCTCACACATATCAACCAGGTACTCTGCAGTTGTTTTATAGCCAAGTTCTCTAAGAGCGTTACGGTATACCTCATAGATCTTCTCGGGTTTGTCTCCGGTTACAAAAAGGAGTTCTGTGCATCCAAGACGTGCCCCACCCCTTGCCATCTCTAGAACTTCATCTGGAGGGATAAGAAGTTCACCTTCTCCAGGCTCGATTCTGAAGGTACAGTATCCACACCTATCACGACAGAGCCTTGTAAGGGGAACAAATACGTTTTTGGAGAAGGTAACAGTTTTACCTTTTCCCCTTTCCCTTATCTTGGAGGCGGCAAAAACAAGAAAAGGGATTTCTTCATCATTTACTTCCCCTAGGAAAAGTGCTTCTTCCCTGCTTATTGTTTCCCCTGCAATTGATTTGGTAAGTATATTTTCTAACCTAGGGCTTGGCCTTTCTAGGGAATAGGTTTGTATACCAAAGTCCCTGAACATGCTTCTTATCTTCTGTGAATCCAGCAAGCTCTCTATGTCGCCCGTTAAAAAACCCATGTTTTCATCCTTAGGTTTGTTTTGATAACAGTTCTTATAATCACACAAATACTGCCTCCTTGTCAAGTGGTGTATAAATTAGGAAGAAACCGAAAGAACTTGATACTTAACCCGTTTACGGTATATAGTTTTCTACTGTGAGAGAGGAGACACTTCTTATAATCGATTCAAGCGAGCAAAACGCTGATCTCCTTTATAGAACGGGTTTCTTTATACCTGATCCGGCTATCTTTGTGGAGCACAGGAAAAAGAAGATGCTTTTTCTGAGTGACCTTGAGCTGGAAAGAGCAAGAAAGGAAGCCAGGGTTGATGTGGTTTTCCCGCTGTCAGAGTACAGAAAGAGGATTTCTCCTAAAAGGCGAAGTAAGGCTGGATTTACGGACATAGTGGATTTGATCTTTAAGGAGTATGGAATAAAAAGGGCAGTTGTCCCGGGTAGGTTTCCTCTAAAGTATGCAGATGAGTTAAGAAAACTCGGTTACAAAATAACCTACAAGAAGAGGGAGCCTTTTTTTGAAGAGAGGTTAAAAAAAACTCCTAGGGAAGTGGGGTATATAAGAGAGGCATTGAGAAAAACAGCAAGGGCTATGGGGATTGCTATAGAGATGATAGCCTCTTCTGAGGTTCGAAAAGGCAGGCTTTTTCTGGGTGGCAAAGAGCTTACCTCCGAGAGAATAAAAGGGGAGGTAAACGCTGAACTTTCAAGAATGGGATATGTAGCATCACACACAATAGTTGCGTGTGGTGTTCACTCTTCCATGCCTCATCACAGTGGAGAGGGGCCTATTTTTGTTAACCAACCAATCGTTATAGATATATTCCCAAGATCTCAAAAAAACGGGTATTTTGGAGATATGACAAGGACAGTGGTAAAGGGAACGCCATCGGCAGAGCTTAGGAGGATGTATAGAGCTGTCCTTGAGGGACAGAGGCTTGCTATAAGCCTTATAAGGGATGGGGTAAAAGCAAAGGAGGTGCATCAGGCTGTAGTGGAGCTATTTAAAAAACTTGGCTTTGAAACCGGTAATATAGATGGGAAGCAACAGGGATTTATACACTCTACAGGACATGGGCTAGGGCTTGAGATTCATGAGCCCCCAAGGATTGGTCCAGGGGATGATGTCTTACACGAAGGAAACGTGGTAACAGTTGAGCCTGGGCTTTACTATGAGAGGCTAGGTGGTATAAGGATCGAAGACGTTGTAGTGGTAAAGAAGGACGGGTGTGTTAACCTTACCAGATATCCAAAGGTCTTTAGGGTTTAGTCTTGGATACCATAACTCATGGGCTTATTGGGGCTTCTTTATCTAAAGCGGGTTTCTATCAAAGATTCGGTAGGACTGCAATCCTTGCCTCTACACTTGGTGCTGTTTTTCCTGACTTTGATATAGTTGCCTCTTTGTTCGGGCCAGAGTCCTCTCTACGATACCATAGGGGGATAACTCACTCTTTAGTCTGTGCTCCTTTCTTTGCTATGGTTTTGGCTCTGTTTATTTACAGGTTCTCCTCTTTAAAGAGGTTTCCTTTTATAGTTCTAATGGTGGCTCTGGGTATATACTCTCATATATTCTTTGACCTTCTAACATCGTATGGAACAATGGTTTTTGCCCCTTTGAGTGTAAAGCGCTACAGCTTGAACCTGGTGTTTATTCTGGATCCATTTATTACAGTTCCTGTCTTGCTGGGGCTGGTGGTTGGTTCGTATAGGAAAGAATTGGCCTTTAGGGTTTCTGTATCCTTGTTTTTGTTTCTTTTTCTCTATTTGCTTGTGTGCTCTTATGCAAAAGGGGTGGCTTTAAAAAAGCTAAAGGAGTTTTCCTCCGGTATGCAGGTTGAGGTTATAAGGTCATCTATATATCCGGGGATGCTTGCCCCGGTTTTTTGGATGGGGGTTGTTGAGACTAGAGATGCCTTTTACAAAGTTGATATTGATATTTACCGAGGAGAAGCAAGGGTTTTTAAAAGGTTTGGAAAGATTCAGGACAATCAATTTACGGAGCTTGCAAGGCAACTTAGGGTAACAAAAGTATATCTTTGGTTTGCAGATTTTCCGGTCATGCAGTACAGAAACGAAAACGGAAAACACGTTGTTGAGTTTTTTGATCTAAGATTTGGTATGATACCTGATAGGATTCCGTTTAAGTTAGAGGTTATCTTTAGTAGAAATGGTTCTTTAGAACGTGTGTTTTTAAATGGAAGGCTTGTGGAAAGGCAGGGTTAGGAGAACTCTATTTCCACCAAACCTCTAATACACATTCATTGCTACCTTCGTATCGACACCTGGTGTGCTTTGCAATTACCTCCTTTGCACCTGCCATTAAAAGTGCCTTGTATTCTGCAACCGGTTCTATTGATTTAAAATCTCCGCTACCTATCAACTTATCGTAAATCCTTATTAAGCGGTTTAGAAGTGGGGTAGGATACCATTCTGTTTTGTTAAAGCTGCCTTCCCAAAACTCTCTGTCCTTCTCAGTTAGGTATCCAAGTATCTCTTTCCAGATACTTACTCCATGTGTTTTCTTTATGTACTCTTTTGCGTGAGCGAAAATAGAGCCTTTTGCTTTTCCTTCGCCTATTGGCTCACTCATTGACCTTATAGGGCTCAGTTAGTAATCTTAAAGGTTAATTATAGCCAGTTTGGAGAGTGCAATGAAGAAGAAATTTGAGGATGTTGTAAGGCTTTCTGGTTTCCTAAGAAGTCCCAAAGGTTGTCCTTGGGACAGGGAGCAGACACTTAAGACTTTAAGGTCTTTTATAGTGGAAGAGGCATACGAGGTGGTTCAGGCAATTGAGAAGGATGATACCGAGGAGTTAAAGGAGGAACTGGGTGATCTGCTCTACCAGGTTGTGTTTGCATCTCAGATATGCAGTGAAGAGGGTAGGTTTAGCGTGGATGATGTGGTGGATCAGCTTTACTATAAGCTTATCAGACGTCATCCTCACGTATTTGGTGAGGAGAGGGCCAAAGATGCAGGGGAGGCTGTAAGGAAGTGGCACGGAGAAAAATTAAAAGAAAAAACAGGAGAAAAGGGGCTTCTTTCAATCCCACGTTCCATGCCTGCTCTTATACGAGCTCAGAGGGTGGGAGAGAAGGCTTCCCATGTGGGTTTTGACTGGAGAGGGATAGAAGAGGTTATGGAAAAAGTGGAAGAAGAACTAAATGAACTAAAATCGGCAATCAGGGAAGGAAATCAGGATTCAATAGAGAAGGAATGGGGAGACCTTATTTTTTCCCTGGTTAACCTTGGACGGTTTTTAAAGCTTGATGCGGAGCTTTGTACCCACAGAGCAGTAGATAAGTTTGTAGATAGATTTCGGAGAATGGAAAAAAAGGTTAAGGAGATGGGAAAAGACATCTCTGAGCTCTCTGAGGAGGAAATGAATGAGCTTTGGGAAGAGGTAAAAAAGGAACTTTAGTTAACTTTCCCTGATTATTTTTCCTATAAGCTGCCATCCCTCTTTTATGAATATCCCGGTATCTGAGGCTGATCTCTCAGAGAAAACACATCTTGGGTCTTTAATGTAAGGGTCTTTTGAGTTAAATATAGCAAAAGGGACAGGCTCATTAACGTGTGTTCTTATCTCAACGGGTGTTGGATGGTCTGAAAGAAGAAGTACCCTGTAGTTACCAAACCTCTTTAGTTTATCAAGGACAGGTCCTACAACTCTGGAATCAAAATCCTCTATTGCTTTTATCTTGAGCTCTACTTTCCCTTCATGTCCTGTTTCATCTGTTGCTTCTATGTGTATCATAACGAGGTCAACTTCTTCAAGCGCATCGATTGCGTAGTTAACCTTGCCCTCGTAGTTTGTATCTATGTATCCTGTTGCTCCCGGCACATTTATTACACGCAGTCCAGCATAGATCCCGATTCCTTTAACCAGATCCACGGCTGAGATAACCGCACCTTCAATCCCATAGAGTTCTCTAAATTTGGGCATATTTGGGGCCTTTCCCTGTCCCCACAGCCATATGCTTGTAGCAGGGCTCTTACCTTCCTTTATTCTTTTAAGATTAACAGGATGGTTTATCAGCAGTTCCCTGGATTTGTTCATTATACTTACAAGCCTTTTAGCACCTTCTCCTTCTGGGAGATACTTGCTTATTTCTTTCCCGGATATATCGTGTGGGGGGGTTGTCTTTATGTTGTCTGTACCGCTATACCACACCATTAAGTGTCTGTAGCTTACACCAGGAAAGAATCTTATATCATCATCTTCTAGCTCTTTTTTTATATCAAGTATGATTTGCCTTGCCTCTTCGGTGGTTATATGGCCTGCACTGTAGTCTTCCATAACGTATTTCCCATTTACGTTTTTAAGTGTAACCAGATTGCATCTGAAGGTAACATCGTGTTCCCCAAGCTCTACACCTATGCTTGCAGCCTCAAGAGGGGATCTACCCGTGTAGTATATTCGGGGATCGTATCCCAGTACACTTAGGTTTCCTACGTCGCTTCCAGGAGGCAGACCATCAGGAATGGTTTTTACCATCCCAAGGATACTTCTTTTTGCAAGGTAGTCCATGTTTGGTGTTTTTGCAACCTCAAGGGGGGTTTTGTTCCCTAGCCTGGCTATAGGATGGTCAGGCATTCCATCTGCTTGAAGTATTACCACTTTCATAAAGGTAAAAGCTTAAACGTTTATCTTGTATATATCAAGAACAGAATTTGCAGAAGGCGGTTGACAGATCCCAGAAAAGGGTTTAACAATTAGTTAAAAAAACCAGTCCTAACCGAAAAGGCAAACCATTCGAAAGGATGGGACGCAAAGCCTTCGACCTAAGTTTATCACCACTGTATGTGGTGGTAGATAAGGTGGCAGGGTTGCCGAAGTGGGAATGGGTACTACCTTCCTTCCCTTGTTATCCGAAAAGGCTTTCCCATCCACCTTGTCCTTTTAAGGTTTAGGACAGAAAAGGAGGGAGGTTATGTTTTCAAAAGGAGGTATGGTAAGGTTTTTTTCTCCTCTTTTGGTAATCTGTGTGCTACTGAGCTTGGGGTTTGCTGGGGAGGTAAGGGCAAGACATAGGGGATTTGATAGGGGGAGTCCTGGGACCAGTTCAAACTTTGAGGAGCTTAAGTTGCCCCTGGTAAGGTGTGGTGATACTGCAACCTACTGTGGGCTAAATGACCCAGAAAGCCCGCTTCTTGGTACTGATCCGCTGGCCATAACCCAGGGTAGTAGGGTAAGGGTTAAGAAGTTTGGGAGGCTGGAGGTAAGGGTAGAAGGGGCTGTTCCTCAAAAAGACTACGATGTGTATATAGTGTATACCCCGGGAGGTGTTGTTGATTGTTCAAGTTTTGACCCAGATACGTGTACGGCTGATTGTACGGACCCTCAAAATCCTACCTTTAGTTGCGGTTTTGAACCTGCAAACTGTAGTGTTGATTGTACAGATCCCGGAAATCCTATGATTTCCTGTAGCCTTGATCCGGCTAACTGCACCTCATCCGTTGTACTTGTACCTGTGGGAAGCTTTACTACTGACTCTAGGGGTAGAGGAAAGCTGGATGCAGATATATCTGATTATCTGGATAATAAAGTTGATTCGATTCACATTCTTATTACCGATTTCGATGATGATACCTCCCAGATTGGAGATGTTCCAAGACAGTTTATAACAGGGGTTAGGATCAGGTAAGCAGAGTAAGGTTTTTATATTACAGGCTCACCCATTGAAATGAAACGAGAAGGTAAGGATTGCTGTTTATGCAAGGATACCAAGTTATAGACAAAAATTAGGGAAAATAGCAGAGGTGATATAGCTATGGAATAATAGGAGGGGCTTAGCGGGTTTAGTGGTGTTTTGGTAATCCATCCTTTAAGGACTACCTTCTAAGCGGTTATAGACCCTCTGGTGGTGGGAAAGGTTAGGTGTCCACACCTAGAATAGAGGGCTATTGCAAATATAGTTTTTTAAAGATAACTTTTTGTGTATTAATAATTATTAAAGCAAAGGGGAGGGTTTTGTTGTGACTGTAGATGCCATGCCGCTTGTTATCGGTGCTCTTTGCGTTATGGCCATATTCTACAGGTACTATCATGGTTTTATAGCCGCAAAGGTTGCGGTGCTTGATGACACCAGGAAAACCCCTGCTTACACTATGTACGATGGTCAAAACTACTATCCTACAAACAAATGGGTTCTATTTGGCCATCACTTTGCAGCTATAACGGGGGCAGGCCCTCTTATTGGCCCTGTACTTGCTGCTCAGTTTGGGGTGCTTCCAGGTTACCTGTGGATACTTATAGGCGTTGTGCTTGCAGGTGCCGTTCATGATTTTATCATATTCTTTGCCTCTGTAAGGCACGGTGGAAAATCGCTGGCCGAGATTGCAAGAACCCAAATAAGCCCGCTTTCTGGTTTTATAGCTTCCATTGCAATTCTTTTTATCCTTGTTGTTGCGCTTGCTGGCCTTGGACTTGCAGTTGTAAACGCACTTGCTGAAAGCCCTTGGGGAGTATTTACAATAGGTTGTACAATACCCATAGCGCTTTTCATGGGCCTTTACATGTACAGGTTTAGGAAAGGAAGAATAGCGGAGGGAACGCTTATTGGGGTTATATTGCTTATGCTTGCTGTTATATTTGGAAAGGATGTGGCAAACTCTTCTATTGCTCCGTATTTTACGCTTCCTAAGGCAAGGATAACTCTTTTTATTTTACTTTATGGTTTTGTAGCTTCTATACTTCCTGTCTGGATGCTTCTATGCCCTAGAGATTACTTGAGTGCTTTTATGAAGATTGGAACAATTGCTTTTCTTGCTATAGGTATAATTCTTGTAAATCCAGAACTTAAGATGCCACTTGTTACCGACTATATTCATGGGGGTGGTCCTATAATACCTGGAACCCTATTTCCCTTTGCCTTTATAACAATAGCTTGTGGGGCTATCTCAGGATTTCACTCTCTTGTGGCCTCCGGAACGTCTCCAAAGATGGTTTCAAAGGAATCCGACATAAAGACAATTGGCTTTGTTGCTATGTTGATAGAAGGATTTATAGGGATTTTGGCTTTGATTGCTGCAACCGCACTTCACCCTGGTGATTATTTTGCTATAAATGTCCCTCCCGCAGTATTTGAAAAGCTGGGTATCAGTGTGGTTAATCTTGAGCAGCTTTCAGCCGAGGTAGGAGAGAACCTTGCTGGAAGAACCGGTGGGGCTGTCTCTCTTGCTGTAGGTATGGCACAGGTTTTTTCCTCTATCCCTGGGATGAGACATCTTATGGATTACTGGTATCACTTTGCAATTATGTTTGAGGCTCTTTTTATACTTACAACAATAGATACTGGAACACGGGTTGCAAGGTTTATGATTCAGGAGTTTGGGGGAAAGCTATATAAGCCCTTTGAAAGGGTTGATAATCTTCCTTCTGCTGTTATTTCAAGTGCACTTGTATCTGCTGCATGGGGTTACTTCGTATTTACGGGGACAATAAGTACAATATGGCCAATGTTTGGTACAGCAAACCAGCTCCTTGCGGGCATTGCTCTTTGTGTGGGAACAACCGTTATAATCAGCCTTGGAAGGGTAAAATACGCATGGGTAACTCTTGTTCCAATGGCCTTTGTTATGGCAACAACCCTTTCAGCAGGGTGGATGAATATTACACATAACTTTCTTCCCTTAACTAGGAAAGAGGGACATGCCCTACAGGGATACGTTAATACACTGCTTACTGCTCTTATAATGGTGTGTGCGGTTATAATACTTTTAGATTCTTTTAGGTGCTGGTACAGAATGGTCTTTGTTGAGAAAAGGGGTATAGAGGTTATAAAAGGGGAGGTTGCATCCGATTAAAAAGGCATCTGTAATAATAGTTAGAGAGAATGATGCTACAGGTGGGTGTATTTGCTGTGCAGGGGGGATGGGGGAGTTTGCCAGAAAAGACCCTTCATACGATTCCATAAGAAAGGTGGCTGAGGAGTGTGGAAAACTGCACAGAAATATTAGAGAGGTATTTGGCGAGGATAGGGTCGAGATTATACAAATAGAGCCTAGAGCTTATATGTACTTAATGCCAAAGATACTAAAAGAGGTTCTAAGGTTTAAGCCTTCTCTATCTTTAGTTATAAGAACCCTTTTTTTCCTGTATCCCGTTCCCACTGTGATAGTGAACGGAAAACCAATAGGTATGGGAAGGGTTCCAAGTGTTGAGGAAGTTGTAGAAGAGCTAAAGTCTACCCACTCCCTTTAGCGTTTCCTTCTCCCACTCTACTACCTTTAAGTACTCTTCTATATCCAAGAGCTCATTCAGCTCATCTGGATTTGAAGGTTTAATTACCATCATCCATCCCTTTCCGTATGGGTCAAAAACCAGAGGAAGAGGGTCTTTAACTATGCTTTCATTTACTTCAACGACATTCCCGCTCAACGGGGCAAAGAGGTCAACCGTGGTTTTTTGGGACTCTATTATACCTATTGTGTCTCCAGCTTTTATTTCATCACCCGCTTTTGGAAGCTCTACGTTGGTTATAAGGGTTAGGAAATCAGCTACTCTCTGGGTGATTCCTATACGAACCTTTCCATCCTCAAGCTTTATCCACCAGTGTTCCCTTGTGTACTTTAGCTCCCTTGGGAAGTTCTCGGACTTGGTTTTAACCCTAACGTGCTGTTCTTGGGTTCTTTGTTTTCCCTTAAGGCGGTTTGTTACATCTCGAATGATGGCTGCTACTCCAAGTAGTTCCCCCTTTTGGCCCTGAATCAGGGTTACTGTAAACTCAATTGGAAAGCTTGAGCCGTCTTTACGAATAGCAGGGACTGAGAGAACCTCTTTTCCGTAGCGTGTGGTTCCTGTTTCCATTGTTCTTCTGTATCCTTCCCAGTGCCTTTCCCTTAGGTGTTCCGGTATGATGATATCAAGGCTTTTCCCCACTGCTTCTTCTTTTGTGTAACCAAAGAGGGCCTCTGCTCCTGAGTTCCACAGTTGAATTATCCCTTCTTTATCTGCAAAAACAATTGCATCTAGAGATTTTTCCACTATCTGCAAGCACAACCACTCCATTGAGAGGTTATCTCTTTTTGTATCCATCTGGCTACCTCCCCTTGATTTGTGTGATTAGCTCTTTTAACGTGCTGTACTCTTGAAGACCTACAAGCTTGGTTTTTCCCATGATAAAGGTAGGGGTGCCTATTATCCCATAGAGTATCTTTTCCCTTAAGACCTCCTCTAATCGGGTGTGGTAGAGGTGGTTATCAAGAGCGTTTGATAGCTCTTCTGTATCGAGTTTTAGTTTACCAGCTATACTAAGAAGTATATCCTTTTTCCCTATATCCTTTCCCTCAAGAAAATAGGCTTCAAACACCATTTTGTGAAAAGATTCAAATACCCCCTTATCTTTGGCAAATTCAGATGCTTCGAGTGCAAGGTGGGAATTTGGTATAAAAGGGGTAGATTTAAGCTCTACGTTTTCTATCTCTGCAATTTTCTTTATGCTTTGTTCAACAATATCCATGTAGGCCTTTCCAAGGAAGTGCTTTGGTGCTCCGTTTGGGGGTATGTAGGGATGAAGTTCGTAGTTTTTCCACTCTACTTCAATCTTGTCTTCTTCTCTTAACCTTTCAACTCTCCTTAGTGCAAAGAAGCAGAAAGGACATATGTAATCTGAGAAAACAATTAGTTTTGCTTTCATATCGCTTCTCCATGCTTTAATGTTCCATAGGTTCTTTTTTAATTAAGCCAGGTGGCAAAATATCCTTCCTTATGCGTATCATTAAGGGGTCTAGCTGAAAACCATACCGGGTGTAGCTGTATTTCTCAGGGACTTCAACTTCTACAGGAATACTCTCTATACCCTCACTTACTGCATCAATTAAAAGCCTTTTTCTGGTTTCTTCAGAAACCGACTCGGTTATTACAACGAGATGAAATGCATCCACTATGGCTATGTCTTTTGGTTCTATATACTTCTTTGCCACATAGTAAGAATTAGTTCCCACAAGCAAGTAACCTTTCTTTAGCAAGGCTCACCTGCCAGGTTTATGTATTATATGCTGTCTGGCAGCTTTCTGCGAAACTCTACCTCTTCAACCGGAACACCGTATTTTTCAGCAATCTCTTTGTTGCTTAGATTCCTCTCCTTTGAAAACTCCTTCCCACCCATTGTAAGGTAGGCAGCAAACGTGCGTAGTTCGTCATAGTTCCATTCTGGTTTTTCTCCTGCCCCTATTGCCATAGCAAGTACCCAGTTTCTCTCGCTCTCACTGAGATTGGGGTCCAGGGTAATGTTCTTGTTTGGTTCCCATTCTACAACAGCAGCCACCCGACCTTTGTATTCTATTACCCGATGGGCCTTACGAGTTACCTCAGAATCCCAAGGAGGGAGTTGGTATCCATTATCTTTAAGCCATCTGCGGCTGCTTTCGTGAAACGGTTCTAGGTCTGTAGAGCTTAGAACCATGTAGTGGATTGTTCTGCGTATCAGGTCATCTGCTCCAATTGAGATCTCTGCAAGTGTCCTTGTACCGAAGTAGTTTTTATATGTTTCTAAAAACTCTCTTAAGGATTTGGTGTCAAACAGCTCTGGGTCATTTTTTAACATCTCCTTGATTCTTTCCCTAAGAGGATCATAGCGTGCATCATCAAGGGGTAGATTTTTTTTCTTTTCCTTCCCCATTGATTCCTCCTGTAAAAAGGTTAAGGGAGTTTATATGTCCGAGACCTCATAGAATATAAAAAGCTCAGCTCCCTCTATTTTCTTTTCTATTACCTTTTTCCTTTTACCATCAATTTCTTCCTCACTGCCTATCTTTATGTATACATACTGAACAGGATGTCTTATCTCCACCTGGATACTATCGGCTTTGCATATCCATTCAATTTCCTTGTTTTCCACTCCAGACATTGAGATCCTTTTACTACAGACCATTACACTATGGCATTTTGGACAAATAGGCATGTGCGTCTTCTCCTTACACGGTAAAGGTTTTTTATCGGTATAATCTTATCTCTTAAGCTCTAGGACAGTGGGTTCTGAATCCAGTGAGTCCGTTTTTGGAGAAACCACCTCAAACTTTAGTTGCTCTCCCGCATTGTCAACAACTACTTTACTGTTACGGGGAATAATTTCTTCTATTATTAGCCTTGCCAGGGGTTGATGAAGATACTGACGTATTGCTCTTTTTAAGGGCCTTGCTCCGTACTTTAGGTCAAATCCCTTTTCTATAAGGAATTCCTTTGCCCCTTGTGTTAGCTCAGCATGAAAGCTGTGGTACCGTTTTAGCTTTCTGTTAAGGTCTTCTAACTGAATGTTTAGGATCTTCATAAGGTCATTTCGGGTCAACCACTTAAAGACAACGATTCCATCTATCCTGTTTATAAACTCTGGTTTAAATGTTCTCTCAAGAGCCTCCATTGCAATCTGTTTGCGGGAAAATTCCCAATCTATTGTGGAGCCTTCCGATGCGTTTCTCATGGCTTCTTGGTGTTCTGCAACTGCTTTAAGTGCTTCGGACCCTACATTGCTTGTCATAATTATGATGGTGTTTGTAAACCTTATTTCCTCGGTACCACTTGCAAGACGAAGAAGGGCGTTGTCAAAGATATGGAGTAGGGTTTGATGAACCATGGGGTGTGCTTTTTCAATTTCATCAAGAAGAAGAATCCCTGGTTTGCCAAATCTTCCCTCTATTTTGTTCTTATCAAGAATTGTGTTGTTTTCCTTGCTACCTATATATCCCGGGGGAGAACCAGAAAAGGAAGCAGCATAGTGCCTTTCAGAAAGCCCACTCATATCTATTCTACAGTAGGCACCAGGCTCTCCATGTATTGCCTCAGCAAGAGCCTTTACCGTTTCAGTTTTCCCAACCCCTGTTGGTCCGAGAAAGAGAAGAACGCATAGGGGTTTATCGGGTTCATTTAGTCCAGCCTCGGCAATCATTAAAGCCTCTTCTATACGGTCTATGGCTTCATCTTGGCTGATTATACGCTTTCTGAGATGTGCAATTACTTTTTTATAATCCATAACAGCTATCAAGTATAATTATACCCACTGCCGCCTGTAGGGTAAAACTCTAACACCTCCTCTTTAAAAGCTTTCAGGGCAGAGGATAGATGGTATCCTCTGCCCTGAAAATCTTAACATTTAGAGCTTATACTATGAAGCAGCTTCTTCTTGAGGAAGAGCTGTCTTTCTCGTAAGAGATTCAACCAGTTCTTTTGCCTTTTCAGGGTTTTTAACCCAGAGCTTGTAGAAATCGTATGGACATTCAGCAACACCATCTGGAGGTATAGCGGTGTATCCACGGTGAAGTGTGTTAAACAGGTGGTTTTCAGCGGTCCAGTTCTTTCTTGCGTCTCGAATTGCAGAGAGTGAGAGAAGTGCATACTGCACCTCATCAGGTCCGGTTCCACACTCGGCAAGTAGTGTTCCATCAAAGTTTACTATGCATGAGTGTCCAAAGTAGGAGTAAACCAGGTCGCGTCCAGCCATGTTTGCTACTGCAAAGTATGTAAGGTTTTCCCATGCACGAACCTGAGCTATCATCCTCTGCTGTTCTTTTGAGGGATACATGTAACCCTGAATCCTTATAACAAGCTCAGCACCCTTCATAACCGTATCTCGTACGATCTCGGGATGGTTTCCATCATAGCAGATTATAGCTCCTATCTTTAATCCCTTTGGTCCTTCAGCAACCATCGTTTCGTTTCCGGGATACCAAGGTTCCATGGGGACCCAAGGAAGAATCTTATGGTACTTAAGAGCGATATCCCCTTTATCGTTTATCAGTATGAAGGTGTTAAATGGGTTTCCCTTTGGATTCTCTTCACCTGTTATGGAGAATACTCCCCATACCTTGTTTCTTTTGCAGGCATCAGAGAAGATCTCGGTTTCAGGTCCTGGAACTGTGGTTGTAAGGTCACGCCATTTTACCGGATGGAAACCCTGTGTGCTGTACTCTGGAAATATAATAAGGTCACAACCAGGATACCCTCTTTTTATACCATCCATGAAAGAAGCGATACGTTTGCAGTTCTTTATAACATCGTCTTTTGATTCACACACTGGTACCTGATAGTTAACAACTGCTACACCTACCATGTCTTTTGATGAAGATATTGTTCCTACAGGCATCTTTTATTACCTCCTTTCTTTATTGTTTTTTGTTTTGAGATATTTATGTGTTTTTTGTTTTCCATCACCTCCTTTTTGGGATTGGTAACTTCGTTTCTAGGTTTCTTTTTCCTCGTATTTTTCCTTGAGTTCCCTTATAACTGCAGGATCAGAAAGTGTTGTGGTATCTCCAAGTGCTCTTCCCTCAGCTATGTCTCTTAGTAGCCTCCTCATTATTTTCCCACTTCTTGTTTTGGGAAGCTCTGCGGTAAATATGATTTCTTCAGGCCTTGCTATGGCCCCTATCTTTTTTACCACATGCCGTTTTAGATCATCTGCTAGGTTGGAGCTGCTCTCTACTCCCTCTTTAAGGGTTACAAAGGCTGTTATGGCCTGACCCTTTAGCTCGTCTTTTCTTCCAATAACTGCAGCCTCTGCTACAAGTGGGTGATCAACTAGCGCACTTTCTACCTCCATTGTGCTTACCCTGTGTCCTGCTACGTTTATTACATCATCCACCCTGCCAAGTAACCAGAAGTACCCATCCTTATCTCTCTTTGCTCCATCTCCGGTAAAGTACATGCCTGGGAACCTGCTCCAGTACTGCTCAACGTATCTCTCGGGGTCCCCGTATATGGTCCTTAGCATTGCAGGCCATGGTCTTTTCAGCACCAGGTATCCAGCCCCCGTTTTTATGCTTTTGCCGTTGTCATCCACTATATCTGCTTCTATACCGGGGAACGGTTTGGTTGCAGACCCGGGCTTTAGCCTTGTAACACCCGGAAGAGGGGTGATCATTATCATTCCGGTTTCTGTTTGCCACCATGTATCCACTATAGGGCACCTTTTGCCGCCAATGTTTTCGTAATACCACATCCAGGCCTCCGGGTTGATTGGTTCTCCTACAGTTCCAAGGAGTCTAAGACTGCTCAGGTCGTGTTTTCTTGGATATTCCTCCCCCCACTTCATAAATGTTCTTATGGCTGTTGGTGCAGTGTAGAATATAGTTACTTTATGTTTTTCCACTATTTCCCAGAATCTGTCCTTATCCGGGTAGTCTGGTGCTCCTTCATACATAAGGGAAGTGGCACCGTTTGAAAGAGGCCCATATACTATGTAGCTGTGCCCCGTTACCCATCCTATGTCGGCTGTACACCAGTATGTATCTTCTTCTTTAAGGTCAAATACCCACTTTGTTGTTATATGAACTCCAACGAGATATCCGCCCGTTGTATGGACGATTCCCTTTGGTTTTCCGGTTGTTCCACTTGTATATAGGATATAGAGCATATCTTCACTATCCATTTTTTCCGGTTCTGCATATGATGGGGCGTCCTTCATAAGCTCATGCCACCAAAGATCCCTTCCCTCTTTCATTTCTATTTGCGCCTTTTCCCCAACCCTCCTTACCACTATTACCTTTTCTATTGATCTGGTTTCCTTAAGTGCTTCATCTGCGTTTTTCTTTAGGGGCACAATGTTTCCTCTTCTATACCCTCCGTCTGCTGTAATCAGTATCTTTGCCTGGGCATCGTTTATCCTGTCCCTTAAGCTTTCTGCACTAAACCCCCCAAATACCACGCTGTGGGGGGCTCCTATGCGTGCACATGCAAGCATTGCAATTGGGAGTTCAGGTATCATGGGAAGGTATATGGTTACCCTCTCTCCCTTCTTTACCCCCAAGCTCCTTAAAACGTTTGCAAACTTATTTACTTCCCTGTATAAATCCCAGTAGGTTAGGATCTGGGTTTCACCCAGTTCTCCTTCCCATATTATAGCTGCTTTGTTCTTTCTAAAGGTTTTTACGTGCCTATCTATGCAGTTGTATGAAACGTTTATCTTTCCTCCAACAAACCACTCGGCAAAGGGAGGTTTCCACTTAAGCACTTTTCTCCACTTCTTGTACCACTCAAGCTCTTTTGCTATTTCCTCCCAGAATTTCTCTGGATTTTTTGCAGCCTTCTTGTAGACAGATTCATCTTTTATAATAGCTTGTTCTCTAAACTTCTTTGGTGGTGCAAATACCCTCTCTTCTTCTAAAAGTGCTTCAATTGGCTTTGTCTGAAGCTCCATAACTGGCTCCTTTTTTGAGGTTTCCCCTAACCCATTCGTTAAGATAAAAGCAATTTTTATGCCATATGTACGGGATCAAAAAATCTTGTATTCTGGGTGGATTAGATGGTGTTTAAATTCATACTCTGGCTTTCTTACCAACCAGATATAGGGTTGGAAGAGGTTAAAGGGTAAAATGTTTTTTGATTTCAAGTGATTAGGTATTGGTAAATTTACCATGATATTTTGGTAAATTTACCAGCTATCTTACTCAACAAATGCATCTCTTTTGATTCCATACTTTTTCATTTTCTCCCACAGGTTCTTTACATCCATCTCTGCGTGTTTTGCAGCTTGAGCAAGTTTTCCTCCATACATCTCCAAAAGCCCTGATATATATGCTTTTTCAAAGTCCTCTATTACCTTTGCCTTTGCTATTTTAAAACTGGTATTTAAGTCAACCTGGTTTATCTTTTCCTTTGTTAGATAAAGGTCTATATCGGTTATTGTGTCCGTTTTTTCTACTATAACAGCCCTTTCTATGATATTTTCAAGTTCCCTTACGTTTCCAGGCCATGAGTAGTTTAAGAGTGTATTTATAGCTTTTTCGGATATGTGTTTTACCGGTTTATTGAACTTTTCAGCGTACTTCCTTAAAAAGAACTTTGCAAGAAGAGGTATATCCTCTTTCCTTTCCCTAAGGGGAGGAAGTTCTATTGGTATTACATTTAACCTGTAAAAAAGGTCTTCTCTGAAGTTTCCCTTTTCCACTTCTATCTTTAGATTCTTGTTTGTTGTTGCAATTATCCTTACATCTATGTCCACACTTCTTTCACTACCCAGACTTATAACTTTTTTATCTTCTATTACCCTAAGGAGCTTTGGTTGTAGCCTAAGGGGTATCTCTCCTATCTCATCTAGAAGGATTGTTCCCCCGTTTGCCATTTGAAAGAGCCCTCTTTTGTTTTCATTTGCACCTGTAAAGGCTCCTTTTTTGAAGCCAAAAAGCTCGCTTTCAAAGAGCTCTTCGGGTATTGCTGCACAGTTAACCTTTACAAATGGCTTTTCCCTTCTTGGGCTGTTGAAGTGAATTACGTTTGCAAGTAGTTCTTTGCCGGTACCTGTTTCCCCGTATATAAGTACCGTGGTGTCAAGATCAACTACGTTTTTTACAAGCTCAAAGATCTCCATCATCTTCTTACTCTGAGTTACAATGTTTTTAAATGTAAAGCGTTCACGGTATTTGTTTATCCGGCACTTGTTAGCAAAGCTTAGCTCCTGTAACTTCAGTGCTTTTTCTATAGCAATAAGTATTTGTTCGTTCGAAAAGGGTTTAACTATATAGTCTTCTGCCCCTAGCTTCATTACCTCAACTGCAGACTCTATGGTTCCAAATGCCGTCATCATAATTACTGCTGTATCAGGGTTTTCTGTTTTTATATGTCTTACAAGCTCTACCCCATCCATATCGGGAAGCTTTTTATCCGTTATTACCAGGTCAAAGTCCTCTTCCTTTAAAAGGTTTAAGGCTTCTTGGGCTGTAGCTGTTGTTGCCACCCTATACCCAGCACGTTCTATGTTCTTAACAAGAGGTTTTAGAAATATTTCATCATCCTCAACTATTAAGATGTTTCTTTTCATAAGATATTTCCCCCTTTGGCAATTTTATTCTTACTTTTGTGCCTATCCCCGGAGTGCTCTTTATATCTATATCTCCTCTGTGAAGGTCCACTATCTTTTTTACTATAGCCATGCCAAGTCCAATCCCGTTTGCCTTTGTTGTAAAAAATGGATGGTACATCTTCTCTAGGTTTTCTTTTGAGATTCCCACACCATTGTCTATAAACTCCACGTAAACATAGGAGTCTTGGTTATAGAGATTTATCCATATCTTTCCCTCTTCGTGGTTTATTGCTTCAATTGCGTTCTTTAATACGTTTGCAAAAACCTGTCTTATCTTTATACCGTCCACGTTTAAAATGGTGTTGTCATCAAATCTGCTGTATATTAGCTTTATATCTTTCTCCTCGATTTCGTGTTTAAACGAATCCACAACCCCTTTTACTATGCGTGCTATGTTGTAGTCCTCTTTTTCAAGTCTGGTTTCACGGGTAAAATCAAGAAGGTCGTTAATTATGTTTTCTATATCTTTTATTCCAGAGAGGATGCTATCTAGCATATCTACTGTAAAGTTGTTACTGCTTAGGTCCTTTCGAATAAGACCTGCAGCCATTTTAATCCCCCCTAATGGGTTTCTTATCTCATGAGCAACTGCTGCAGCCATCTCTCCTAAGGATGCCAGTTTCTCCTTCTGAATTAGCTTCTTTTGCATCTCAATCTGTTCGGTTATATCTCTTAATACCCCTACAATGCCTATTGTATCTCCCTTTTCATCCAGAATAGAGGCTATGGAAAGGTAGGCAGGAAACGTTTCTCCGTTCTTTTTTCTTCCTATAACTTCTCCCTTCCAGATCCCTCCCAATTGAGCCTCTTTTAGAATCATTTTTCGGGTTTCTCTGGGTGTAGATGGGTCTATTAGCTTTAGGTATCTCTTTCCGGTAATTTCGTCTCTTGAGTATCCTGTAAGCTTCTCACATGCGGCATTTACAGTGATTACCTTACCAAACACATCTGTTATTATGATTCCATCATCAACGCTTCTTACAACGCTTGCAAGCAGTCTCTCTTGTTTTCTAACTTCCTCTTCTGTTATGCGAAGGGAGGTTTGCATATGCTGGAAGGACTCCACAATCTTTTCCGCTTCAGCCTTGGATATAGTAAATTTGTCTTCCACTATAAACCTTGCTGCAGCAACCCCTAGGTATGCTGAGAGGAGTTTCTCAACCCTTATCCTCATCTCAAGAAGTTCGTGTATCGAGAAATCAGCCCTCTCCAGTTTGTCATCCGGAAACAGCTCTTTTAAAAGAGCCTCGGCTTCCTCATGTCCTATGTATTTGTGTATAAGCTTTTTTATCTCTTCTGTAGAGAGGATTGCTTTCTTATGGATTAGCCCTTCTAGATCCCCTTTTTGAAATACCTTAACAAAAGAATGTGACTGTATTACTTCTTCCTCATCCTGTTTTGTAAGGAGTGATGTAACCACATATGCTCCAACATTAAAGAACATTGACCAGAAAACAGAGTGTGTGATGTTATCAAGGCCACTTAGCCCAAGGAATTCTGTAGGCCTTAGAATGGATATACCAAATAGACCCTCAGTCACTATTTCTGAAGGTAGAAGTCCTCTTTCAACAAGATCCGGAAGGATAAGGGTATAAAACCACACAAAAAATCCAAGAGAAATGCCACAGAATGCCCCTTTTTTGTTTCCCTTCGTCCAGAAGAGCCCCAGTATTATTGCAGGAGCACACTGTGTTATTGCAGCAAACGAGAGGAGACCTATATCTACAAGCAGATGCCCTTTAACCAGGGTCTTTGCATAAAGGTATCCAAGAAAAATTACCAGAAGTATGGAGATCCTTATTGAGTACAGGTTTGCTTTGTATATGTTCCCTGGTTTTTTGAGCTTTAGAATAATGGGAATAACTATATCGTTTGTAATCATCTTGCTTACCGCAATGGAGGAAACCATTACCATGGCTGTGGCTGCTGAGAATCCTCCCAGGAACGCAATCATAAGAATGGTTTCATTTTGAAAAAGCTTTGGTATAAGCAGGATAAAATCGTCTCCTTGAGAAGCTGGAAGGTTTAGAAGAAGACCTGAAAGTGCTATCGGTATAACAAATATGTTTATAAGAAGGAGGTAAAGTGGAAACATCCACTTGAGCTGGTCTATGTGTTTTTCGTTGTGATTCTGTACCACCATGACGTGGAATTGTCTGGGAAGAAACATAATCGCCATCATGGATGTAAAGAGCAGGGCAAACCACCTTGAGTAAGGGGTAAATTCTTCATTTAGTACCAACAGTTTTCTGTATTCCGGGTTCTCGTATGCTCTTTTAAATATATCTGTGAACCCATCAAAGATTCCAAATGTTATATAGCTACCCACTATAAGAAAGGCAAGAAGTTTTACAAGGGATTCGGTAGCTATAAGCGTAAGTAAGCCCTTTTGCTCTTTTGTAAAATCAAGGTTCTTTACACCAAATATTATCGCAAAGATTCCAAGCACTGCTACAGCAAAAAGGGTGGGATCAGGAGGTGTAAATTTGTCTCCAACCACCACATTTAGCGAAAGGAAAATTGCCCTTATCTGTAAAGCTATGTATGGAACAGAGCCAAAAAGTACTATTAACGTAACCAGTATACCAAGGGCATGGGATTTGCCGTATCTGCTGCTTATAAAATCCGATATAGAAGTGATATTCTGTTCCTTGGAGATTCTAACTATTTTTTTTAGAATAACAGGCCACAAAATCGCTATAAGAGCAGGCCCTATATATATGGTTAAAAACTCTAACCCCCTGTTTGCTGCAAGTCCTATACTTCCATAAAAGGTCCATGCGGTACAGTAAACGGAAGCAGCAAGTACGTAGACAATAGATTTTATCCTGTCAGAGTTTAGATACGTTCCGTATTTTTCAGAAAAGTAAGCTGTAAGAAACAGAAAGGAGAGGTAAATAACTATTATTGAGAATACAGATACGTAGGTCAGGTGACTCATACTATGAGTCCTTTTCTTTTTTCTCTTTCAGGTTAAAAACAATAAGTGTAGCTATTATAGTTAGCCATATAAAAAACAGATAAAACACAGACACCGGTGCTCCCAAAACTAGGTTTGGTTTATTAAAAATGCTAAGTATTGGCCAGCTTAAAAAAGCAAAAAAGATTGCAAAAGTTACTATCCAGAGCTCTTTTTTTACCCCATCACTTAATGATTATAAAAACCCCATATTCAAGATACAACCCCTTTAGTTGAGGGAAAGCTTTACGAAAAGCTTGTCAAGAACCGGAAACAGGGTTCTAACATCAAGTTCCACTTGATTTAGGGTCTCCGGGTATTTAAAAGGTAGTTGTGCTTCTTTTACCCCATACCTCACTGAGAGTTCATCTGCTACGTTCTTCTCAACGGTTGCTCGTTTTAACCTTTCTGGGTCTTCTAGGATTAACTCTATTATAAGATCACTTAACCTCTCTATAGCCATGGGTATCTGATACAGATCTTTACAATACGGTTCTTCTGGGGAGCCAAATACTATGTCAAGTTTCTTAAGCGCCTTTACAAGCTCACTAGTTTCAATCCATACCCTCATGTAATGGGTTTTGTTATCTATTTGAATTGGAAGAAAAGCCTCATAATGTCCCAGGCTTAGATAGTAAGACATAACCTCATCCCTCCTTTTAATGAGGCTTTTACAGATTATATCAGATTTGTAAACCCGGATTAAAGGGGAACGAGCTGGTTTTAGCAGGCCTTTTCTTCTCTCTCAAATTTTATTACGTGCTTTTCTGCATGGTATGAACTTCTTACAAGTGGTCCAGCCTCTATATGTGGTATTCCTATTATTAGCTCACCGTACTTCTTTAAGGATTCAAACTCAACAGGGTGATAGTACCTTACCACCGGAAGGTGATCTATTGTAGGACGCAGATACTGTCCTATAGTTACTATATCGCATCCAACCCTTTTTAAATCCCAAAGGGTTTCAATTACCTCCTCTAGCTCTTCTCCGAGTCCAACCATTATACCGGATTTTGTAAGAAGCCCCTTGTGGCCAAGTTCCTTTGCCTTCTCTAAGATTCTAAGTGACCATTCGTATCTTGCTTGAGGTCTTACAGCACGTATGCGGCCTGACTCCGTTCTTACGGGAAGTCGGTATAGCCTTGGAACTGTTTCTATGTTGTGGTTTAAAACATCTGGTCTGGCATCTAGAACCACTTTAAGGGCATTTATATCGCCCTTAAAATCCGGTATGAGAACCTCGATTTTTACCCCAGGTGTGTACTTTCTTATTCTTTTTATGGTTTCGGCAAATATGATAGCGCTTTCGTAGTTTTTGTCATCCCGATTTACAGAGGTTATAACTATATGGTTTAGATAAGCTTCTTTAGAAACCAGCTCTCTTACAGCATGTGCAACCCTTTCTGGCTCATCCCAGTCTATGTCTCCGCCCTTTCCGGTTTTAACCGCACAGAACCCACAGCTCCTTGTACAGGTATCCCCAAGGATCATAAAGGTTAGTGTCCCTGCTCCCCAGCACTCTCCTATATTTGGGCATCGGGCTTCTTCACACACAGTATGGAGGTTTAGGGTTCTTACAAGGTTCTTTAAGTGGTTGTAGTTTGCTCCCCCTGGAACCTTGGCTTTTATCCAACCGGGTTTTTTAAGTATCTGCATATCCATAGTTTAAAGCAAGTTATTAAGAAAAAAAACAGTATTATTTTGCCATGTTGTCTGCTTCCTCGGATGAGGAAGATTGAGCAGGGGAGACCTGGGTTTCTCTTTTTTGCTGTAGCTCCTTTATTATTTTGTTTTTCTCCTTTATTTCCCCTCTCATGGATGCTGCATAAAAAGCGCCCCATATAACTGCAAATACTACGCCAATTAGAAAGGATGCAACTATAAGTAGCAGATTGGAGGTTATATAAGGACCTATCTGGTAAAAACCAAGATTGAGTTTTAATTCAAATTGATGGGTAAAAACCTCCTGGTTCTGTATAATAAGTACTAGAGCTAGTACAAAGAGTAGAGCAAGAATAATTATCTTTATAAACTTCATATCTCACCTCTCGTTTCGTTGTTTTTTATTTGCTGGGATAGCTTAATATAGGTTTGGTCAAGATACTCAGGCATTACTTTTACATCTCCTATAACCGGCATGAAATTTGTATCTCCATTCCATCTCGGCACTATGTGAAAGTGGATGTGGTCTTCAATACCTGCTCCTGCAACTCTTCCTATATTCATTCCTATGTTAAACCCATCAGGATTTATAGCCTTTAGAATTTCCGTGGATTTAATTATAAGGTTCATAAGCTCTAGCTTTTCCCCATCTGTTAAGTGAGCAAGCTCTTTTATGTGTCTATACGGTACCGCCATGAGATGGCCGTTTGTGTAGGGATAGCGATTCATAATAATAAAACCTGTTTTCCCTCTAAAGAGGATGAGGTTTTCTCTGTCTCTTGTTTCTTTTGGCTTTTCACAAAATATACAGCCCGCTTCTTTTTCCTTCGTTATATACTCTATTCTCCAAGGAGCCCATATAACTTTCATTGCTACTGTATTATATCAACCAGATAGAAAAGTCCAAAACCCTTAATTGGCAAAGAGGTATATGAGGATATATCTCCTATAAAACTGGAGAGAAGGTAGTCTATAAGCCGGGTCTTGGGTTTGGGATAATATACCACATCTGGTTCTTTCTCTTTTATCCCTCCCATGTTTGCTGCTATACGAATTGCATCGCTTAAGGTTCCAAAATCATCTATTAGCCCCAGATCTCTTGCCTGTTCCCCTGTAAATATCCTTCCATCCGCGATTTTATTAATATCTTTTAGCTCTATTCCCCTTCCTTTGGCCACAGCAAGCTTAAACTGAGAGTGAACGTTATCTATAAGCCCCTGTATGTATTTTTTTTCCTCTTCCGTCATCTCTCTAAATGGGGAGCCTACGTCTTTAAACTCCCCGCTTTTTACGGTTTCGACATCTATTTTTGCCCACCTTAGAAGTTCTTCGTAGTTTACAAACTGAGCAACCACCCCAATGCTTCCGGTAATTGTTCCTGGGTTTGCAAGTATTTTCTTTGCTGCACAGGCTATATAATAGCCACCTGATGCACCTATACTTCCAAGGCTTGCAACAACTGGCTTGGTTTCAGAAATCTTCTGCACTTCCCTGTATATCTCCTGGGAGGGGCCAACTGCTCCACCGGGGGAGTCTATACGCAAAACAAGGGCTTTAATGCTTTCATCTTTTTTTATCTTTGAGAGGCTCTCAAGGTATGAGTTTGGGTCTAGGATAACCCCTTCTATTCTAAGTACTGCAACCCTTGGACCGCGTGAAAGTGCATCTTCTTTAGATAGGATTACTCCAAGACCAACGCCTGTTATAAATGCAAAAAACAGGAGGGTAAGTACGATAAGTGCGGTAAGAATGCCTCTCACTTGTTTTTTATCCTTTTACCAGGGATTTTAGCTTGTCTCCAACCACATCTCCAAGTTTTACCGAAGCTTCACCTTGAGAGGATAAAAAGCTTGAGACCCTTTCTTTCTCAACCCACTCCTCGTATTTTTTCTTGCTGAGGATAACCTGGCGTTTTTTGTTATCAAAACCCACTATCTGTGCAGTTACTGAATCTCCGGGTTTAACAATCCTTGCTATGTCTCTGTTTCCTTCTCTTGTAAATTCGGATGCTTTTATGATGCCTTCTATCCCGTTTTCTAACTCCACTGTCACCTTTCTATCCCCTACCTCCGTAACCTTTCCTGTAAGTATGGTTTCACCGGCTTTCCAGTTCTTTAGAGCCTTTTCCCATGGGTCTTCTGTAAGTTGCTTTATTCCGAGCTTGATCTTTCTGTTCTTTGTATCTACATTAAGGACTACAACGTTTATTTCATCTCCTGCCTTAAATTCTTCAGCGGCATTTACCTTTCCCGTCCATGATATATCGGATGGGTGTACAAGTCCAACAAGCTCCTCCTGGACCTCTACAAAAACCCCTCTATCAGTGACCTCTTTTACTTTTCCCTTAACTACTGTTCCGGGTGGATTCTTTTCCTTAAATAGTTCCCATGGGCTTTGCTCAATCTGTTTAAGGCTAAGTGCTATTCTTCTCTTATCAGCATCAACCTCAAGCACAACTGTCTCTACCCGGGTTCCAACGCTTACTATCTCCTTTGGGTGTCTAAACCTCTTTGTCCATGTTAACTCCGATGAATGAACCAGCCCTTCGACTCCAGGTTCAAGTTCCACAAATACCCCGAAGTTGGTTACAGAAACCACCTTTCCCCTTATCCTTGTTCCAGGTTTGTATTTTTTTGCTGCCAGACTCCAGGGGTCTGGTTTTGTTTGTTTTAGACTAAGGGTTATTTTGTCGTTTTCAAGCTTTATAACCTTTGCCCTGATCTCCTCACCCTGAGAGACCAAATTGCTGGGGTGTTTTATCCTTCCCCAGGATAGTTCACTTATGGGAATAAACCCCTCAACCCCTCCTCCAAGATCCACAAAAACCCCCTGGTCAATTAACTTCACCACATTTCCCGTAACCGTCTTTCCCTCTTTAAGGCTTGATAGAACCTTTTTCCTCTCAATTTCTCTTTGCTCCTCCAGAAGGCTTCTTCTGGATAGTACTATTGAGTTGTCCGAGAGTTTTATGATTTTTGCCTCAATGACCTTGCCAACAAACTTATCCAAGTTGCCCTGGGGACGAAGATCAAGCTGAGAAGATGGTATAAATGCCTTTATTTGAACACTTTCCCCTATATCGGCAATAAGCCCGCCCTTTACCTTCTCCAGGATTCTAGCGCTAACCGATTTGCCCCTTTGGTATACCTGCTCTATTCTCTCCCACTCTTTTATAAGATCAACCCTTTTCTTTGATAGCCTTGGGAGTTCTCCCCTGCTACCCCATCGCTCAAGCATTACCTCAACTTCATCTCCAACCCTAACCTTGAGTTCCCCTTCTTTTCCGTAAAACTCATCTAGGGAAACAATACCCTCGGATTTAAAACCAAAATCTACAAACACGTACTCGTTGTCGATGGAAACAACTCTACCCTTAAACACCTTTCCCTTATCAGGAAGGTTTATGCTATCCTCTACAAGCTCTTCAAAGCTTTTTTCTTCTGTATTCATTACCGCACTTCCTTAAATTTTCTGAAGTCCTTCCAGTATGTCTTCTATAATCCATGAGGGGGTTGATGCCCCCGCCGTTATTCCTATGGTTTTCCCATCTAGGTTAAGTCCTAGAGAGTTGATCTCATCAAGGGTTTCTACCTGGTAGGTATTTGGATTGACCTCATGGCAGAGCTTTGCGATCTTTGTTGTGTTTGAGCTGTTTTTCCCCCCTATAACTATCATTACGTCAACCGACTTTGCAAGCTCTACAGCCTCACGCTGCTTGTTAAATATGTCATCGCAGATAGTATTAAATACCTTTATCTCCTCGGTGCTCCTTGCAAGGAACTCATCAACAACTTCACGGAATTTATCAAATGCAATTGTGGTTTGGGCTACAACCCCTACCTTTCTTTTTGCAAACACCTCAGGTGGTATTTCAGATTTGCCGGATACAACTATTACCCTTTCAGGGTCTGCATAGCTTCTGGCACCTATTATCTCTGGATGGTTCTTATCACCAACTATTACCGTAAAGTAACCCTCTTCCGTAAGTTTCCTTACCGCATACTGTAGCTTTTTAACAATAGGGCAGGTTAGGTCAACAACGTTTAGTCCTCTTTTCTTTGCGGTATCAACTGTTCCAACAGGTACCCCATGAGCACGTATGATAACTGTTCCTTCACTGGGTGCATCTTCGAGCTTTTCAACCACCTTTATGCCTTTTTCTTCTAAGCGCTTTATAACCTGGGGGTTATGGATTATAGGTCCTAAAGAGTGAACCCTTTGATCAGCTTTGCTCTCTATAACTTCGAATGATTTTCTTAAGGCCCTTTCAACACCAAAACAGACTCCTGCAGTTTCTGCCAGTATAATTTTTTTAACCATTTTTTTTCTTTAGTGCCTCCATTGCATTTAGAATCTTCTCTACAACCTCTTCCACGGAAAGACCTGTAGTATCTATTATTACAGCATCCTTGGCAGGATGCAAGGGTGCCTCACTGCGCTCCATATCCTGCCTGTCCCTTTCTTCTATCTCCCTTTTAACCTCTTCCATATCTATATCCATACCCATCTCTTTTAACTGAAGCCACCTTCTCTTTGCTCTCTCTTCCAGTTGGGCATCAAGATAGAACTTGAAGTCAGCTTCAGGAAACACGTAGGTTCCCATGTCCCTTCCCTCAACAACTATATTTCCGCCCCTTCCCATCCTTCTCTGCATAACCTTAAGGATATCTCTTACTACCTTCTTTGTTGCAATTTTAGAGGAAAGACGTGATATCTCAGGCTTTCTAATTTCCTCCGTTACATCTTCTTCGCCAAGAAATACCCTTAGTTTACCTTTGTCATCCCTTTTAAAGGATATATGTGCTTCAAGAAGAAGGGCTTTTAGCTCTTTCTCATCATCGATATTTATACCTCTTCTCTGTGCAAGGAGTGCTACTGTTCTATACATTGCTCCGGTATCTATGTAGTTAAGATTTAGTTTCTCTGCTATTGCTTTTGCCACAGTACCTTTCCCTGCACCTGAGGGACCATCTATGGTAACAACTACTCCCTTTCTTCTCATTCTATCTGGCTCTTTGTACGCTCTCTTAGTCTTCTTATAAGCTCAAAAAAACCGGGGAAAGAGACTGATACACAGTCTGCATCTTCAATTTCTGTGGTTCCTTCTGCTCTTGTTCCGGCAACTGCAAGTGCCATTGCTATCCTGTGATCTCCCCAGCTTGAGCACCTTGCTCCCCTGAGGGTTCCTCTGCCCTTTATAACCATGCCGTCTTCAAGCTCTTCAATATCTGCACCTAGCTTTTTAAGCTCTGTTGTCATTGCCTTTATACGATCCGTTTCCTTAACCCTTAGCTCTTTTGCATCTCTTATTATGGTTGTTCCCTCTGCAAAGCAAGCAGCAACTGCAACTACCGGTAGCTCATCTATTGCCCTGGGAATTATCTCTCCCTTTATCTCTGTTGGTTTTAATGTACTGGATTTAACAAAAACATCCCCAACAGGCTCACCACTTTCTTCCCTTTCGTTTAGGATCTCTATTTTCCCTCCCATGTCCCTTAGGATCTCTATGATCCCTGTTCTTAGGGGGTTTATTCCAACCCCTTTTATAAGGAGTTCGGAACCAGGATTTATAAGTGCTGCAACCATAAAGAAGGCTGCTGAGGAGATGTCGGCAGGTACCGTTATCTCTCCACCTTCGGGATCCCTTCCTCCTTTTATCCTAACAGCGCTATCCTTTCTCTCCACGTCTATTCCAAGGTATGAGAGCATTCTTTCGGTATGGTCTCTTGTGGGTATTGTCTCAATTACCTCTGTCTCTTCTCCCAGGTAGAGACCTGCAAGGAGAATTGCGGATTTTACCTGAGCACTTGCTACGGGTAAATGGTAGCTTATTGCTGAGAGTTTACCTCCTTCTATTGCCAGAGGTAGCCTTTTTGCATTTTCTCTACCAGATATTTTTGCTCCCATAAGCTTTAGAGGAACTACAACCCTCTCCATTGGACGGGCTTTAAGGTATCTATCCCCCGTTATTACCGAAAAGAAACCCTGAGGGCTTAGAAGCCCTGTGAGTAATCTTGCAGTGGTTCCTGAATTTCCTGCATCTATAACATCTTCAGGCTCTCTAAGACCAAATAGCCCTTTCCCCTTGATCCTTACTATTTCGGGGCCAATTTGTATTGAAACCCCAAGCATTCTCAATGCATTGACCGTAGAGAGGGTATCATCGCATTTAAGAAAACCCCTTACTGTGGTTGGTCCCTTCGATATGGAGCCTAATATTATAGCCCTATGGGAGATAGACTTATCCCCTGGGAGGGTAATCTCTCCCGTAAGGGAAAAACCACCACCCTTTATAATTTCTATAGACACGAGATTTAAAATTACCATCTATAGGGTAAAGATACAAGGATTGGTTCGTCAGTAAGGTGTGCTAGAGCTCTAATGACCTGTAGCTTGGTCTGGATTTTAGCCTTTCTATCCAGCCCGCTACGTTTTTAAGTTCCGGGGAAACTTCTATTCCGAGCGTATCAAAGAGTGCAATCCTTGGAACAAAGGATATGTCTGCTAGGGTAAAATCTCCAAGAAGGTAGGGGCGCCCTTCTAGCTCTGTGTTTAGTCGTCGAAGGTATCTTTCAAGCTCCTTTTTGCTTTTTTCTATAAGCTCTAAGTCTCTTTCCCCTTCGGGCTTAAAGTTTAGCTCTGCGTATATGTTAAACCAGGGGACATGAAAGTGAGACTCGCAGAAATCAATAAGTATCCTTGCTCTTGCCCTTTGCTCGGGAGTTGATGGCATAAGGGGAGGATTTGGATACTTCTCATCAAGGTACTCGTTTATTATGGATGATTCGTATATTACAACTCCGTTATCAACAAGAACCGGTACCTTCCCGTAAGGGTTTAGTCTTAGAAACTCTTCCTTTTTCTGCTCTTTCTTTTTTAGGTCTACCACTATCCTTTCGTACTGTATTCCCTTTTCAAAAAGGGTTATCCTTACCTTTCTGCAAAAAGGACACTGTGGATAGTCATAGAGCTTTATCATAAAAAGTGCCTCCTGTTGTGATTGCTTTTTTATGTATAATTTACCTTTCTTTGAGGAGAAAGGAAAAGCATTTAGGAGAGAAAACGCATATGAAAACGCCAGTGTTATCTCTTGAAAAGAGTTTAAAGACTGCAAAGAGGGCAATTGTTTTGGGAATAGGAGGGGGAGGAGATATTGTAGGAACCATTCCCACCGTACGGTTTCTGGAGATGTTTGGTATAGAGTGCATACTCGGTGGCCTTCCATGGGAAAGGGCTGTTTTTGATCCGATACCAGGTCCTAGGATTCTAAAAGAGATTAAAAACGTAGAGGTTCTAACTAGCACTGTGTGGATTGCAAATAAGGAAACAGTAACCACAACAGGGGTTAGGTTTGCTGAAAGTGTGGTAGCAGAGGTTTATGGGAAGGAGGTACTTTTAGTTGACATAACAAAAGGGGTAGCCGGTGTGGTTAAGGGGTTACGGGGTGCTATGAGGAAGCTAGGAGCAGACCTGCTTGTTGGAATAGATGTAGGAGGGGATTCAGTTGCATTTGGGTATGAAAAAGGGCTTGCAAGCCCACTTGCTGATTCAATAATGACAGCCGCCATTTCAATCCTTTCAGGTGAGTTCAGTACTGTGCTGGGTGTTTTTGGTTACGGAAGTGATGGAGAACTTACCCACGAAGAGCTGGAGAGAGCTTTTACGGTGGTTGCAAAAGAGGGAGGTATCCTTGGTTCGTGGGGAATTACACCTGATGTGCTTTGTGAGCTTGAGATGCTTGTTTCAAAGGTTCCCACTGAAGCAAGTAGAATTCCAGTTGAAGCTGCAAAAGGGGAGAGGGGAGAAAAAACCATACGAGGTGGTATAAGAAAGGTTACATTAAGCCTTCTTTCAACCATAACTTTCTATATGCACCCAAGGATTGTTTACGATAAGGTCTCAATGCCAGCAAGGCTGGTTTCAGATTCTAGATCACTTGAGGAGGCAAACGAGGCACTTCACTCAATTGGTCTGTTTACAGAACTTGACTACGAAAGAAAGAAATACGAAGGAAAGGGATCAGATTAACCAGGCTATTATAAGGGGTGTTGTAAAGACGGATATAAGGGTTCCTGCCATAATTATGGATGCAACTATGTGTGAATCCTGATTGTACTTTTCGGCAAGTACAAAGTTAAAAACGGCAGGTGGCATAGCTGATTGGAGTATAATGGTATCTGAGGTAACCCCATTTAACCCAAACAGGGTTACTGTAAGGATACCTAGTGTGAATCCAAGTGCTATCCTTAATCCTCCAAAAAGCAACGATATCTTTACGTGCGAAAGCCTGAGTTCTGAAAGCTTGTATCCTAGCGCAAATATCATTGTTGGGATACTGGCTTCTCCAAGCAGTGTTACTGCCCTTTCGGCCGAAAGGGGCATTTTCCATCCTGATACGCTTAAGAGAATCCCTAAGATGGCCGAGTAGACCAGAGGGAGCTTTAACACCTCAAAAGGGCTCTTATCAAAATTTAAGATAAGGATCCCCAGTGTGTAGTGGATTATCGTCATGGAAACCATATAGAGTATTCCTATACTGAATCCATTGTCCCCGAAGGCAAAAAGCACAAGCGGAAGACCCATGTTGCCTGTGTTTGCAAACATTATGGGAGGTAGATAGAGCTTTATTGAGAGCCCAAGGAGCTTTACTATTACGTATCCAATCAAAAAGCATCCCAGCACAACTATAACCACCGATAAAAAGACCTTTCCGGCAAGTCCTAACTCAATGGGTTTTTCAGCCAGAGAGGACAGGATCAAACAGGGGGTTGATACGTATATGATAAAGTCGTTTAGCGAGGTTAGGTCTATACTTCTTACCCTGCCAAACAAGTATCCAATGGATACGATGAGAAAAACCGGAACAACTATGTTTGCAATATGGGCTACTATGGTTACAACCCTCCGGAGATATGTGTATTTTGTTTACTGGCTATTCATTTTACCTAAATTAAAGTAAATAAATATGTTATTATAGGGCTTAAAAAACACGGTATAGTAAAGGAGGTGTGATTATGTGGTTGTTTAAGACTAACTCTTCATGGGCTCCCTTTTTTGCCCGTATTGTTCTTGGGATTATATTTTTTGCTCACGGTTCACAGAAGGTTCTTGGATGGTTTGGTGGTGGTGGCTGGCAAGGTACAATTCAGTTTTTTGAACAGAGTTTAGGTATCCCTCCTGCTTTAACTGCAATTGTTATGCTGGTGGAATTTTTAGGAGGAATTGCAATAATCCTGGGTTTTATTACAAGACTTGCTTCGCTGGGTATTATACTGGTTATGCTTGGTGCAATATACAAAGTGCACCTAGCACACGGTTTTTTTCTAAACTTTGCCTGTGCTCCGGACAGGGGACACGGCATTGAGTATAACCTTGCCCTTATTGGGCTTTCGCTTTCACTTCTTATCTGGGGAGGAGGCAAGCTCTCTGTTGACCAGTTGTTGGGTGGAAAGGATCAGTAGGTTGTCTTTTTGGGTCGTACAAGGCATCCCTTTTTATAACCCAATGCCTTGTACGGCTTTTTACTCAAGAAAGCACTCTATTGTAAGGCCCTTTAAGGTTTTGCTTTCCTCCCTTCCTTCCAATATCTTCCTTGTTATTTTTTTCCCCTCTTCCACCGCAGGCTGATCAAATGGGTTTATATCAAGCAAATAACCCATAATGACGGTAACCACCTCGTAGAGAAACATTAAAGCCCCTATTGTTTCCGGTGATATCCTGGAGATAGATAGTGTAATGTTTGGTTTTCCACTCTTTGTAAGAACCGTTCTTGTTGCTGAAAGCTCTGCACGGATTAATTCATCCAGCTTGTTTCCACCTAGATAGGAAAACTCCTCGTACTCCGGGGTGTTTGGAATCTCTATCTCCCTCTCGTAATCTTCTACTTCTATAAATGTTACGGTTTTATCATCTGGTCCATCAAGATAGAGCTGAAGCTGGGAGTGCTGGTCTGTAGCACCAACAGCAACAACTGGGGTAAGCCCCTCACACCCATGCTGGTTTTTTCTCTTTCCCAGGCTCTCTGCCCATAGCTGCCTCCACCACAGGCCAAAGCCTATAAGTCTGTCGCTGTAGGGCATTAAAACCGTTATATTCTTTTCTTTTCTGTATGTAAGGAAGTAGAAGGCAGAAAGTGCAAGGGCAATGTTTTCCTCAATGCTCTCTGAAGAGCAGTAAGCATCTATTCCTTTTGCTCCATTTAGAAGTCTTTTAATATCTATTCCCATTACAACTGCTGGAAAAAGTCCAACAGGGCTTAGCACAGAAAACCTACCACCCACACCCGGGGGAACTGATAGTGATGCTATGTTTTCTTCTTTTGCCAGTTTTCTTAGCGGACCGGAAGAAGGATCCGTTGTTATAACAAAATGCCTTTTCCAGCTATTACCAACCGCTTTCTTGAGCAGTTCTTTTACTATGAGAAACTGAGATACCGTTTCTGCAGTTTTTCCAGATTTGCTTACCACATTAAAGAGGGTTTTTTTGATATCTATTACCTCCAGAACCGAGAAAAAGGAATAAGGATCTACGTTCTCCACTACAAACACCCTTGGATGCCCGGACCTTTTTTTACCGGAAAGAAGATTCCAGTGGGGATGTATAAGAGCTTCTTTAAGCGCTCTTGTCCCAAGAGATGAACCTCCTATTCCAAGCACAACAAGGTTCTCAAAGCCATTTTGAAGAACCTTACTTGCTGTGTTCTCTATCTCTTCTGTGCTTTCGCATGGAAGATCCATAAAGGCTAGTTTTCCTTGAGCCCTTTCCTCCTTAATGCGCTTTAGTGTTTTAAAGGCCTTGTTTTTAAAACCTGTAAACTCATCTTCTTCTATGCCGGCTTCTTTGTTAAGAAAGGGGTAAAGTGCATTTGTTAAATCAAGCTTTATTCTGTTCATTTTAGTACTCCTCGAAAGACTTATTTTATAAATGCGTTCTTTGCTTTATTGAGAGGAGTTGAAGCTGAGTTGAAATTGCCTGCTCATTTTAGTAAAGCCAGAGAAACGTGTTAATTGTAGGGTACTACCACCTGACAACAGCAGAGCCCCAGGTAAAACCTGCTCCAAACGCTGCAAAAAGAATAATATTCCCCTGTCGAAGTTTCCCCTCCTTTACAGCTTCGTCGAGTGCAATTGGAACGGAGGCAGAAGATGTGTTTCCGTACCTGTCCACGTTCATAAAGACCTTTTCAGGTGGGATGTTTAGGCGTTTTCTTACAGCTTCCATTATCCTGTAGTTTGCCTGGTGTGATATAAAGAGATCGATCTTATCAGGAGTTATATTGGCTTTCTTTATCGCTTCAATCGAAGATGCTTCCATGGCCTTTACTGCCTCTCTAAAGACCTCACTTCCTTTCATCCTTATGAAGTGCAGCCTTTTCTTTACACTTTCCTCGCTTGCAGGTATGCGGGAACCACCAGCAGGTAGATAGAGAAGCTCCCAGTTATCCCCGTTTGCACCAAGGCATATTGAAAGTATCCCGGGTGTTTCGGATCTCCGAAGAACCACTGCTCCCGCTCCATCTCCAAAAAGGATACAGGTGGTTCTATCCTGAAAATCGGTTATTCTGGATAGGGTTTCTGCACCTACTATCAGAACGGTTTCGGCATCGCCTGAGTCTATAAACGCCTTTCCGGTTTTTAGTGCATATAGGAAACCCGCACATCCGGCCAGTATGTCAAAGGCAAAGGCCTTTTTGGCTCCAAGCCGGCTTTGAACAAGACATCCTGTTGATGGGAAAAGATGGTCAGGTGTAACGGTGGCAACTATTATTACATCTATGTCCTTTGGCTCAACTGATGCAGCTTCGAGTGCCTTTAAAGATGCCTCATATGCCATATCTGATGTGGAGATCTCAGGGTCAGCTATTCTCCTTTCCACTATCCCCGTTCTTGTGCGTATCCATTCATCTGAGGTATCAACCATCTTTTCAAGGTCTGCGTTTGAGAGTATCCTCGGGGGTGTGGATAACCCGGTTCCAGCTATCTTTACATAACTCAAAGCTACACTTACTCCCTTTAACTTTTGAAGGGATATTATTAGAGAAAGCAAGGGGTTTGTCAACCTAAATCTTTGCTTCTCTTAGTGCTTCTTTTATTTTCTCTCTGTCTTCTCTAGATATTTTAAAGCTTCTGGTGTATGTGGTTTGGTTATCCATAAAGACAATAGAGAGATGGTCCTGGTTTTGCAGGTTTTTAAGCAGCTTCATTTCCTCCTCCGATTCAACACTAAAGAGGCAATCAAAGTAAAAAAAGGGGCTTTTCTCTCTCTTTTTTAAGAGAAAAATAACTCTTATTGAGGGAAATTCTTCTCTATCTATGCATTCAACCCTGGCAACTCTAATCTGTTTGCTCTCTTTAAGAGAGCTTACTGTTTCTTTTGTATCTTTAAAGACAAGACCTGTACAGGTGTTTGGCTGTTCAAAGGCAATACATCCTGCCTCTATAAGAGATAGGCTCATTCTAAGGTCTGAAGGCAGTTCCTGGGGGCTTGAGCTCTCTCCTTTAACTCTCTTAAGCACCCTTAAGATTCTTGATAACACATTAGGTCTCCTAACAGAAGTGGTTTTACAATATGATTTCTTTTTTTGTCCTAAAAAGCAACCACAGGAAAAATACCCCACCTATTAAAGCGGTAAAGATTCCTACTGGAATTTCAACAGGTGAAAATAAGGTTCTTGCAAGTGTGTCTGCCATTGTAAGAAATGATGCACCAAGTAGAAAAGAACAGGGAAGGAGTATCCTGTTGTCCATTCCAACAATAACCCTTAGTATATGTGGAACTATAAGCCCTACAAAACCGATTGGACCGGTTACAGAGATTACAGAACTTACTGCAAAGGAGGTGGCAAAGTAGATCGTTTTCTCCACAGTTTTTACCCTTACACCAAGGGAATGGGCAACGTCGTCTCCTAGGGCAAGGAGATTCATATCCTTTGTTATGGACACCAGAACAATACATGGAGGGGCTATCAATACACAGGTTTTCCATACAGGGTCCATCCCTACTATATCAAGGCTTCCCATGATCCATCTTATGGTTTGAAGTGATTGGATAAAGTCTGAGAAGAACTGTATGAATAGAATAAGGGCTGAGAACAAAAAATTTGCTACCACCCCTGCAAGAAGCAGCCTTCCTGTAGCAACAACACCCCTTATCCTTGAAACGGAGTATACAAAGAAGATTGTCAGTATGGAAAGCAAAAAGGCACATATGGAGGTTGAGGAAAACCCTAATAGTCCCTGGTTTAACCTAAGGCGTATTGCAATTAGGGCACCAAGTGAAGCACCACCTGATATACCCAGGGTAAGTGGAGAGGCAAGAGGGTTTCTAAATAGTGCCTGAAGGGCGGCCCCTGAAATTGCAAATACCCCTCCTGCAATGGAAGCCATAAGTACTCTGGGAACCCTTATCTTTAAGAGTATGGTTTTTAACATCTCATCGTTTCCGGAGAAAGCCTCTAAAGGATTAAATTCATAAGTGCCGCTAAAAAGACTTATCCACACTGTAAGGATCCACAGAATAAAGAGAAGGGTAAGTGATACGATTAGTTTTCTCTTAACATTCATATATCTATACCAAGTGGGTAACCTCAGTTCACCGGGAAAACAAAGACCCTCCCACCTTCCTTTTTTACAATCACCTCTATTCCATAGACTACACTTAGGGTTTCTTCATTTAGCACATCCTCTCCTTTTCCCTCAGCAAAGACTCTTCCATCCTTAAGAAGTACCAGTCTGTCAAAGTAAAGTGTTGAGAATATATCGTGTGTTGCAGCTATAACTGAAAGTCCTTTCTCCTCCTTCAACGTGTTTAGTAACTTCATGGTTTCTGTTCTGTGTTTTACATCGAGAAAGGTTGCGGGTTCATCCAGAATCATAAGCTCTGGTTCCTGAGCCAGTGCTCTGGCAAGTGATACAAGTTGTCTTTCTCCTCCGGATATCTCTGTAACCAGCCTGTTTTTTAGATGGGCTATCCCTACTGTTTCCATAGCATTAAGTGCTATTTCCCAGTCTTTTTCCCTTTCAAACTCAAATCTACCAATATGTGGAGCTCTACCCATAAGAACAACCTCTTTAACGCTAAAGGGAAAAGCAAAGAAAGGGTGCTGTGGGACATAGGCAACTTTTCTTGCGAGCTCCTTTTTTTCGGTTTTTTTTAAATCTTTTTCGTAAAAAAAAACACTTCCTTTTGAGGGTTCTAGGATACCACAGAGGATCTTAAGTAATGTGGATTTTCCTGCTCCGTTTGCTCCAAGAATACCAACGGTCTCTTTTTTGAAGAAGGATACGTCTATCTCCTTTAAGACCTCAACGCCGTTGTAGGAAAAGCGTATTTTCTCTGCCTTAAGTATTCTCTCCATTAGTTTTAAAGACCTCGGGATGCAGGAGTTCAGTTAGAATCCTTATGCCCTCTATTATTCTCTGGCTTGGGTGAAGTAGGGCCGAACTTGAAACCGTATAGACCCTTCCGTTCCTTACAGCTGAGATCTCTTTAAGCTGGCTCCAGGCTTTTTTAAACTCATCACTTTTTGTTCCGCTGTGGTTTACCTCAATTACCACATCCGGGTTTAAATCCACTATGGCTTCCTTTGAAATCTTTATTGCAAGCCCATTGTTTTCTACAACATTTCTACCACCCGCAATGGTTATCATGTCGTTAACAAAACTAGGTTTCCCTATAACATATATATCTTCAAGGGTGTTTGGGTTTCTCCCTATGACAAAGAGTACTCTCTTGGGGGTAAGGTTTTTGGTTTTTCTCTTAACCTCCTCAATGCCCATTATTATGTCTTCTATAAGCTTTTTGGCTTCCAAGCTCTTATTGAGGGCCATTCCTATTTTCTCTATTGCGGTTATTATGTCTTCAATTGAGCGGTTTCCCTCTACCGAGAGGGTATCTAAGCCGAGCTCTCTTATCTTGTTACCAAAGATTCTGTCTTGTTCAACCGTCATTATAACAAGATCCGGTTTCAGAAGAAGTATTGCCTCTATGTTTGGGTTAATCCATCCTCCAACCTTTGGTAAGTTTTTTACCTCTTCTGGAAAATCTGAGTAGATTGTAACCCCTACTATGTAGTTAAGGGCTCCAATTCCGTATAATATCTCAGTTATACTGGGTGAGAGTGATACGATCCTCTTTGGAGGCTTTTCCAAGGAGTAACTGTGTAGTGATACGATAAGTGTTAGCAAAATGGTGAAAGTTAGCCATTTTGTAAAAAAGACTTTTCTTCCCTTTTTCTCATACCCTGTTTTCATCGTTTATGTTTATCCCAGAAAAGCCTGAAAGTGATTGTAGTTTCTCAGGTTGAGAACCGAATCAGGTGGTATCTCAAAATCGCAGATTTCCGGATGCAGTATCCTTGCTATTATTTCCAGGCCATCTACTACCCTTGGACCTGACCTGCTAAAGTAGGAGTTTGCATCTACTAGGTAAACGTGACCCTTCCTTACAGCCGGAAGCCTATACCAGAACTCATTTGAGTTAAGGATCTCTATCTCTTCAAGTGTCCTTTCTATATCAAATCCACACGGCATAACAACTATTACCTGGGGAGCAAATTCGTAGATTTCCTCCCAGGAAACCTTAAAGGACGGTTGTCCAGGCTTTGCAAAGCCACATATGCCTCCTGCAATATCTACCATTTCAGGAATCCAGTGCCCTGCTGTGTATGGTGGGTCAAGCCATTCCAGACAGAAGACCCGTGGACGGTCTTTCTCATTACCTACCATGGTTCGAACTGCTTCTATTCTTGCCCTGAGTTTGTTAACAACCTCTCTTGCCCGAGTTTCCCTTCCCGTTACCTCTCCTACGATTAGGATGGTATCTAGTATCTCTTCAAGTGTGGATGGCTCTAGGGAGACTATCTTTGGACTGTATCCAAGAACATCAACAGCTTCTTTAACCTCATTTCCTGAAACCGCACATACATCACAGAGTTTCTGTGTAAAGATTATGTCCGGACGCGCTTTAAGAAGGGATTCTTTCTCCACAAGATATGTGCTCTTTCCGCTCCTGTAGTTCTCACCTACTATCCTTTCTATCTCCCTGCTGGTTAGCCTGCTTGGGTCTATAAGGCTTACAACAACCCTAGGTTTGCTCTTTGCTTCAGGGGGGTAATCGCATTCGTGCGTTACCCCCACTATGTATTCACCCAGTCCAAGTTCAAATAGAATCTCCGTTGCACTTGGAAGAAATGAGCATATCCTCATGTTAACCTCCTTTAACCCCTTTGATATACAGTATATCTTTAACTACAAACGGTTTCATACAAGCCCGCTAAACTACTCCGGAGGTAGTATAAGTGTTGTGTCAACGGAGCCAAGCTTCTGACTTAGACCCGTGATGAAGAATATATCCGCTCCAAGAAAATCCCTTCCTGAAACCCCAGGCCTTATAGCAAGATTTTGTACCCCATCAAAGAAGTCTGAGCTTGGGTTATCAGCTCTTAAACCAGCAGGGAAGGGGGAGATGAATGGAAATGGGTTTACCTCATCTGTGGTTGTATCTATTACGACTATTTGATCACTGTTAAACAGGGTTACAAACCCAAGGCCGTCATCTCTTATCTTTATATCCGCTGTAAAGTTCAGCTCAGATAGCGGTGTTATTGCAATTGGGTTTTCAGAACCGTTTACAACTGTGTTGTTTCTAAGGTCTACTTTTAGCAAGGCCCCCGTAATCCCCAAGCCCATATATCCAAACCTTCCATCCGGGGTTGGCTCTATTCTACCTGGAAGACATACAGATGGATTCTGCTCACTTAGGGGTATTACAATGGAATCAACTACAGTATCATCCTCTGGGTTAATTATATCTATACTGGGTATGGATTCTGTATCGCAGTTAAACTCCCCTGTATTGGGGTTAAAAAACACGTTACCACTGTTTACCACATACAGCCTTCCATTTACTGCTGTTATCCACCCTGTATTCTCTCCCGTTGTGCTAATTGTTCGTATAACCTGGTTTGTTTCTGTATCGATTACAGTTACAAACCCATTTCCCGAGGGTTCAAAGAACTCGTCTAGATTGCTGTTTGTTACATAAAGCTTGCCATTTGCTATCTCTATGCCGGATGGGTCTTCAAAAGCTGATGCTACAAGGACCACATTGCTGCAAGGGGGAAATTCATCTCCCATACCAAGTCTTACTATAATTGTTTCACACTGTCTTGTCTCCAGGTTTACCATTGCTACACTCTGTCCTATCATGTTAACCACGTAGGCATGGGTGTTATCCAAAAAGGCAATGTCAACCGGATCAGAGCCGGGAGGCAGGGCTATGGTACCTATCTGTTGTGGTGGGTTTTGATTAAGATCAAATATCTGAATGTTATCGGAGAAGCCGTTTAACACATAGGCTCTGTTACCAACTATCTTTATGTTTGTGGGAACACTTCCAAGCTGTGCCAGGTCTCTTGATACAGCATCACTTATTATTGAGACCCCGATTGTTTCATCTATACCTTCCTCTTCTATAACCACTCTGAAAATAGAGTCCGTTGATGCGCTAAACTCGAGTTTAAAACTGCCATCGTCCTCTACTGTTGTGGTTTTGGTTTCACCGGTGCTTGTATTTATCACCGTTACCGTTCTTCCAGGGGTTATTGAACCTCTTGGAGCACCTACATGGACTTCAGTTGAGTCATCCCTTTCTGCAACAGCAACAATACGTCCTGTGGGTATGAATCCAAATCCTCCATCTCCAGAGTCGCACCCTCCGGTGATAAATGTCCACATTCCAAATAACAGTAAAATCATAATTAACCTCATTTTGCTTCTCCTCCTTTATTTAGAATTTAAGCCCCGCTGTAAAAAAGATTGTTCTTCCTGGAAGGGGAAAATCAAAAGCATCTCTTACCTCCAGGTTGTTAAAGACGTTTTTTGATTCAAGGGTAAAAAAGAGCTTTCTCCACTCAGCCTTTACCCCCACATCGTGTGTTGTTCTCTCTTTTGTTGTGCTGGAGCCTGGAAAAGCCGTAAGCGGAATCTTATCCACAAAGTGTGTTTCCCAGAAAAGCGAAAGGTATCTGTGTTTTAGAACTCCTCTAAAATTGAACTTGTTCCTTGGTCTTCCAGGTAGCTGTGCTCCTGTATCTTTTAGTTCTCCATCTAAAAACGTGTATCCAGCAAATAGCTCAAGGAAGTGAAACGGTTTAAAAATAAGGCTTGCTTCAATCCCCTGCTGGGTTACCTTTCCTACGTTTCTTGGCTCTATCCTCTGTGCGCTTATAAATACAAAGAGAATCAGGTTATCTATCTTTTGTCTGAAATAGCTGATTTCAAATAGTAGATTTGGATGAGAGAAGACTAACCCAAAATCAAAGTCAAAGGACCTTTCCGGTGAAAGCTCTGGATTCCCTCCTATAAATCCCTGCTCGGGAAAGAATAGCTCGTTAAAGTTTGGTGCTCTAAATGATTTTCCAATGTTTCCCTTAAACGATAGGTTTTTTAAAGGAGAAAATATAATCCCAAGCTTAGGTGAAAACTCGGCCTCTGTTGAGCTTTTATCAGCAAACGTTTTAAAGAAATCGAATCTGAGTATGGGAAGAAGCAGGATCTTATCTTCTGCAAGGCTTATCTCATCGCTTATGTATGCGCTTGCGGTGAATCTCTCAGGATTGTTAAAGTCTAAGTTCCTTAAAATGTCTCCTCTAAGTTCAGCTGCAAGGGTAAGGATCTGGTTAAACGGTGCATACAGTTTTAATCTTGGGTTTGCTCCAAAGGTAAGGGTTCTACTTAGGGTATCTATCGGGATCCCAAGTGTTGGTTGGGGATCCTTAAATTCAACCTGGTCAAATGTGCTAAATAGAACCAGGTTAAAATCTAGGTTTCTGCTGAATAGGCCGTTCTTTGAGATTTTAATACTTGTTACATTTCTTAAATCCTTCTGATTTGAGCTGTCTTCTTGAAACTCACCAAGACCTGGAACTCCCTTATCGTCAAAGAAAAACTCGTTTAGAAAATCAAGTTTCCATCCACTGATTTCGTAATCTATCTTTCCAAGGAAGCTATTTGAGGAGAACTCGTTATTTATTCTCCTCAAGGTGAGGTTATTTACGGATTTAAATTTAAAATCCCCATCACTTCTTGCGTGTGTGAAGGAGAGGAGATAGCCTATCTTCCCTATCTTCTGTGCTCTTGATAAGTTTAGATTCAGGGTGTCAAATGAGCCGTAGGTAAGGTATGCGTTTGTAAAGGGTTTTTCGGTTTTCCTTGTTACTATGTTTACCACTCCTCCTATGGCATCGGAGCCTGCAAGGGCTGAGGCTCCTCCTCTTATTATTTCTATCCTTTCAATATAGTCAGGAGGTATTGTGGAGAGGTCAACCCCTCCAAGGGGAGTGTTTATTCTTATTCCATCAAGTAGTATGACAACCTGATCATTTGATGAACCCCTTATGGAGATGGTTTTTAACTGACCAAATCCGCCAAAGTCCCTTATTACAACCCCTGGTGAGAAGGAGAGGAGTTCTGATGTGGAGTTATACTCTCCTCCAAATTTATCGCTCTCAATTACCGTAGAGAAACTGGAAGGATACTCAAGAGGAGCCTCCAAACGGGTTTCCTCAACAACAACTGGTTCAAGTAGAGGTTCTTCCGTCTCTGCCCGTGGGGAGGCAGGGAGCAGAAGAAGAAGTGCAAACACAAGCTGTTTCATCTAGACCCCCAGTCTTCGAGGAAGACCAGGGTTGGCTTTGGCACTGGTAAGTGGGCCATTTACTTTCCCTCCCTCGAAGAAAAGTAAATCCAAGTTCCAAGGCAGGTCTTCTGGCTTGTAGCCTCTAGGCTCCCTTGCGCCTTCCCAGAATCCCTTGAGGGTTCCAGTGGCATCTTGCAAGGGGCTTTATGGACTACTCACAGCAGCGGGGCTGCACCGGACTTTCACCGGATTTCCCTTTTAAACCCTTGCGGGTACCTTAGAACCTAATTCTAAAAGAACTAAAAAGCTAATATAACTTCAAAATGCAGGTTTAGTCAAGCTTTTACATAAAATGGGGTATAACCTCTTTTCCGAAGAGTTTTATGCATTCGGATATTACTTTATGGGTTGCCTGTGGAAAGACCATCCTGCAGGTTATATATCCTATTCCAAGTTCGTCTCTGTATCTTTGTATCTCTCTTACACACTCCTCGGGATCTCCTATTACAAAGCGATCCTCAGGCAGGTACTCAAACATAGGGTCGTCAAGACCGGTAAGCTGTCTTCCCCGCACAAACATCTTGACCCCCAGGCTAAAATAGTACCTGTACATGTTAATTATGTACCTTTCTGCCTCTTCTCTAGCCTTTTTTTTGTTTTCCCCTACGTATACTTCCCTAAGGAGTATGTGCTCTGCTTTGTCTGGATCGTTTCCGGCTTTTTTTGCAGATTCGTTGTAAATTCTTATTGTCTCTTTTATCATGTCTATCGTTCTTCCCGGACCAATTAAAAGCGGGTAACCAAGCCTTCCCGCTCTTCTTATTGCAGGTTCTTCGAACGCACCAATATATACTGGAGGATGCGGTTTTTGAACAGGCTTTGGTGTGACATTTACATTTCTGAACCTGTAACGTTTTCCCTCAAAGGAGAATCCCCCCTCAGTCCAAGCTCTTATTACTATCTCGATTCCTTCTTCCATTCGGGATGGTCTCTGTTTTATAGGGATTCCAAAACCTTCGAATTCCTCCTTGCGATATCCCAGGACAACCCCAAGATCAAGCCTTCCATTCGATATGTTGTCAACAAGGGCAGAGTCCTCTGCTACCCTTATCGGGTTGTAGAGGGGAAGTATAATGCCTGCTGTACCTATTCTTATACTCGTTGTTACTGCTGCCATTGCAGAGGCAAGAATAAGAGGAGATGGACAGTAACCATCTTCAAGAAAGTGGTGTTCTGAAATCCAGGCTGAGTAGAAATTTGACTGCTCTGCAAGCTTGACCTGCTCAAGGGTGTTTTTGCAAATCTCTGCATGAGATACTGGATTTTCTGGATGTGTCTGTAGGCTGAAAAGCCCAATTCCAAACTTCATCTCCTCTCCTCCTTTTGATCATGGTGGCTAATTATAACATCTCTTCTTTTATGAGGCTATTGATTTAAAGACGTACCTATTGCATTTTTTTGTTTGTTTTGTTTATAATGAGATTTGATTTTTCTTGTGAGGTGCAGAGATGGGAAACGAGATAAGGTTTGGGCTTTCGGCTCCGATGCCAGGGGCCAATCTGGAGGAAATACTAAAGTTCTCGGTTAAGGTAGAGAGGCTTGGTTTTGATAGTATATGGTACCCGGACCATATTGTGTTTGTATCGCCAACAGAGGCTTATGAAGCCTGGACGGTTGCAACTGCGGCTGCAATGAAAACAAAGAGGATAAGCCTTGGAACTGTTTCTGATCCTCATAGAATGCATCCTGCTGTATTTGCTCAAAGGCTTGCAACAGTGGATCACCTTTCAAAAGGCAGAACACGTCTTGCCCTTGGAGTCGGGGAGTCTATGAATCTTGATGCCTACGGAATCAAATGGAACAGGCCTCTTGCCAGACTAAGGGAAGCTGTAAAGGTTATGAGAAGGCTATGGGAGAGTGAAGAGCCCATAGATTTTGATGCAGAGTTTTTTCATCTTTCCAAAGCGTTTTTACAGATAAAGCCTTATAACAGAAAAAGCATCCCCATATACATTGCAACCCATACACCTAAGGGACTGCGCCTTACGGGAGAGATGGGTGATGGATGGCTTCCAATTGACCTAACACCCAATCTCTATGCGGAGTATCTTGAGGTTATAAGAGAGGGGGCTAGGCTTTCAGGTCGCACACTGGATGAGGGTTTTGACCCTGCGCTTTGGGTATTTACCTCTGTTGGAAAGAACGTTGATGAGGCTTACAAGTCACTTGAACCTTTTAAGTACGTTATCATAATGCAGGATCAGTTGAAGAAAGCAGGGTATGATGTGGATATTCCTGAGGAGTACAAGGGGCTTAGCTACTTTAATGTGGTTCCTCAAGACCCAGAAGGGAGAAAGAAATTAAGGGAGCTCGGGAATCTCTTCCCTAGAGAGGCAGTTTTGGATTTTACCATAACCGGCTCTAAGAAGGACTGTATAGAGAAGATAGAGAAGTACGTTGATAAGGGGGTTAGACACTTTGTTCTCTTCTACAGATTTAGCCCTGATCCGGAAAAAACATTAAGAACTTATGCAAAGGAGATTATTCCGTATTTTAAACAAAGACAATAGAGAGGAGTGTGTTTTGCCATGAGTGTTATTGATGATGTCCTTAAAGCCAATGAGGAATACGCTAGGAGTTTTACGCTTGGAACACTACCTGTGCCTCCGGCCCTTAAGCTTGCAGTAGTTGCCTGTATGGATGCAAGGGTTACAGTTGAGCAGATCCTCGGATTGAAAACAGGAGATGCTCATATTATTCGAAATGCAGGGGGAATAGTTACAGAAGATGCCATAAGGTCACTTATAATTTCCCACCACCTTCTTGGCACAAGAGAGATTATGATAATAAATCATACCGATTGTGGTATGCTTACCTTTAAGGATGAGGAACTGCGTGCAAGGTTAAAAAAGACCTCAGGGACCTCATCTGTATCGCCCCCATGTTTTCATTCCTTTAGTAACCTTGAAGAGAACGTAATTGAGCAGATTCAAAAGATAAAGTCCCATCCCTGGATCCCCAGGGAGGTTCTGGTAAGAGGGTTCATCTACGATGTAAAAACAGGAAGGCTCACCGAAGTTTCTCCCTAACTAAGAGTGTTAGGCGTACTCTTCTTCAAGCTCTGCAGATTGTTCTTTATATGACTCTTCCTCAAAAGGCAGAGGCAGACGGGGGGCATCTATCCAGAGACCCTCTATATCGTAAAACCTCCTTACCGGTTCATAGAACACATGAACCACCACATCCAGTGCATCAATGAGGACCCATCTGCTTTCTGCATAGCCTTCTATACCGAGGGGTTTTTCTCCCATTTCTCTTAGCTTTTTCTCGATGTTATCCACTATAGTTCTTACACCTCTGTCTGAGTCTGCACTACAGATTATAAAGTAGTCGGTAAGGTCGGTGAGCGCTTTCATCTCTATTAAAACCATATCCCGTGCTTTCTTCTCCCAGGCGGCACGGGCAAGTGCAATTGCTTTTTCTCTCGACTCTATAACGATCCCTCCTCCTTATATAGTTTTTTTGTTATTATGTACTCCTCCACTTCTTTAGGAACTAGGTATTTAATGGACTTATTTTCTTTAAGCAAGCACCTTATCTTTGTAGAAGATATTTGAATGCCCTCTATTCGTACAAAAGCCAGTATATTTAAGCTCTTGTGAAGATAAATTATAATGTTACCTTCTTCTTTATGATAGCGAAAATCTTCTCTTAGTGCAAGTGGAAACACCTTAGAAAAATCCTTTGGAAAGCCCGGTCTTGATATAACTGCAAAATTCGATACCTCAAATAACTTCTTATAGTCTTTCCATGTATCTATTTCAGAGAACAGGTCTGTCCCCACGATAAAGTAGAATTCAAAGTCGGGAAACTCTGCAGAGAAGTATCTTAGGGTATCAATTGTGTATGAAGGACCTCTTCGCTTTAGTTCAACGTCAGAGATCTCAAAAAAAGGATTATCCTTTATAGCAAGCTCAAGCATTCTTAGGCGGTCTTCAGAAGGAGCTATGTTTGTTGAGTCCTTATGAGGAGGAATGGAGGCTGGAATAAAATAGACCTTACTGAGGCAAAGTATCTCCCTTACCTCTTCCGCAGCTCGAAGGTGACCAAGGTGTATTGGATTAAATGTTCCACCCAGTAACCCTATCTTCTCTCTGGTTGCCATTGTTTAACCTTATATTATCATAGAAACCTTTTCTTTATAAAATACACGATTTTGCCATCCATTTTTTACGGGTTCATTTATTCTTAATTAAAGCAGGTTATCTTTAAGAAAGATAACCTTTTCTCTGGAGGCTCCCAGGGATACAATCCAGATTGGAACCCCTGTGGCTTCCTGTATTCTGTCTATGTAAGCCCTTGCTTGGTATGGAAGGTCTTTAATATCCTTTACATCTGAAAGGTCTTTTTCCCATCCATCGATTTCCTCATAGACAGGTAAGCAGTTTTTTAGAATCTCTATGTGTGAGGGAAAATCCTTAATTATCTCTCCTCTGTATTTGTAAGCTGTGCATATCTTTATCTTGTTGAACTTTGACAGGACATCAAGCTTTGTAAGGGCAATAGCTGTAATTCCGTTTACCCTTGCAGAGTATCTAAGGGATACTGCATCAAACCATCCACACCTTCTTGGTCTGCCTGTTGTTGAACCGTATTCTCCGCCTGATTCCCGTAGCTTCTCTCCTATCTCTCCTGAAATCTCTGATGGAAAGGGGCCTTCTCCAACCCTTGTTGTATATGCCTTTGCCACACCAAGTACCATATCAATCTTTGTTGGACCTACCCCTGTTCCCGTACATGCACCTCCAGAGCCAGCACTTGAGGAAGTTACATAGGGGTAGGTGCCAAAGTCCACATCAAGTAGTGCTCCTTGTGCTCCCTCAAACAGAATGCTTTTTCTTTTGTCTATTAAATCGTTTAGTAGTTTTGAGGTATCTGTAACAAACCCTTTTATCTGTTCTCCATAACGTATGTATTCCTCAAATATCTTCTCAAACTCAAGAGGTTCTTTCTGTAGAACCCGTGTAAGATAGAGGTTTCTTTCCTCAAGTACAGCGCGTAGCCGTGCTGAGAAGCTCTCTGGGTGCAGTAAATCACCTACTTTGATGCCTCGTCTTGCCACCTTGTCCTCATATACAGGACCAATTCCTCTCCCTGTTGTCCCTATTCTGTTACGTCCCATCTTTTCTTCACGTGCTATGTCTACCTGTTTGTGGTAAGGCATAACAACGTGTGCTCTATCGCTTAGCTTAAGGTTTTCTTCATCCACCTTGTATCCGGCTGCTCTTAATCTCTCTATCTCCTCTAAAAATATCTGAGGGTCTATTACTACACCGTTACCTATAACCGAGAGTTTCCCCTCTCTTAGTATCCCTGAGGGAATGTGATGGAGGATTATGGTCTGACCGTTTGTAACTATTGTATGACCTGCATTGCTTCCCCCCTGATATCTCACAACCACATCTACTTTTTCCGCAATGAGATCAACTATCCTTCCCTTTCCCTCATCACCCCATTGTGCACCAACTACAACAATGTTTGGCACATCTATATTCCTCCTTCTTTAAGTAGTTCTTCTAGGTTTGAAAATTCCCTTTTTGTTCCACTTCTAAGCTCTATCATCCTGATTTTTTTCTTTGATTCGAGCAAAATAATTCCGTAGCAGTTAAGATTGGAAAAATCTTTTTCCCTACGGAGTCTGGAATCCATACGTAAGTCAAGGATAACCCTAAAACCACTTGACCTTAACCACTCTGCAAGACGAATGGCATCTGGTCTTAAGCTTGTTCTGGAAGGGATAACGGCAAAGTGGATATGGTTGTCTTCATTGATACGGGTTTTTATAACCCCTAAAACCGATTCAACATCAACTGCAAAACCGGTTGCTGCCGAATCGTATCCGTATCTTCCGGTTAGTTCATCGTATCTTCCTCCTCTTAGGAGAGGTGAGAGGGAGCTGGGGGATATGATCTCAAAAGTAACCCCTGTATAGTAGTTAAATCCCCTTAGTTCTGTAAGGTCTATATTGAAATTGCAGTTAAGTTGAAATTCATCGACGATATTTAGTACTTCTTCTAGCTGTTTAACGTATTTCTTAAGGATTTTTACCCTCTTTGCCTTATCAAGGATCTCTCTGCTACCGTATAGCTCGGGAAGCAAGAGAAAGGCTTCTTTTATCTCTTTGGGAAATGAGGTTTTTTTTATGGTTCTTTCTAGTGCTTCTTGGTCTTTTTTTTTAAGAGATTCCCTGATCTCTCTTGCATTTTCTACGCTTTGAAGCAAGAACCTTAGGAGTCCATTGTGACCAATATCGACAACCACATCTTTTATGCCGAGTCTGGAAAGGGATTTTACAGCAAGCGCTATTATCTCTGCATCTGCTTCTGGAGAAGAAAGGCCTATAAGCTCACATCCTACCTGAAATACCTCTCTTTCTTTGCCACTTCCCTTTTCCTCATACCTTACAACCCTTCCGTTGTAGCATAGCCTAAGAGGTGGGGTGTGGTTTCTAAGTTGTGTTGCAACTATTCTTACCACCTGAGGAGTTATATCCGGTCTTAGAGCGACGACTTCACCGGTTGATGGATCAACGAACTTGAGTATCTTTTCCTTTAGCTCATCTCCAAGCCCTACAGATATGGTGTCTAGAAACTCAAACAGAGGCGTTATTACCCTGCGGTATCCCCAACGAAGGAACTCTTCCAGCAGACATTCTTCAACCCTTCTTATTTCCTCTGCCCTATCAGGGGGAAAATCTCTTACTCCCTGAGGCAGGCTAATACGTCCAAACATCTAGAGTACTACCTGGGTAACCGAAATTATATTTGGAAGTTTTGATATCTCTTCTAGAACCTCTTCTGGAACGGGAGAGTCTACGTTTATAAAGGAAATGGCTCTTCCACCTATGCTTTCTCTTCCGAGGTGCATTCTTGCTATATTTATGCCGTGCTTTCCAAGAACCGTTCCCATAGCTCCTATAAAACCGGGTTTATCATAGTTTTCACTTATTATAAGACATCCTTCCGGTATAACATCAAGAGAAAATCCATTCACCCTTACAAACCTTGGCTCTTCTTTTCCAAATATCGTTCCCGCAACCAGCCTCTCTTCTCTGTTTGTTTTTACCTTTATGGAAATTAAGCTGGTAAAGTCTTCAGATTTTGATGATTTGGACTCTACAACCTTTATACCTTTTTCCCGTGCAATAACGGGTGCATTAACGTAACTTACAACTATGTCCATTATTGGGGAGAGGAAGCCCTTTAGAGCTGCTATGGTTAGCGGGGCAACATTGAAGTCAGCAACCTCACCACTGTACTCAATCTGTATCTCCTCAACACCGCTTTTACAGATCTGTCCCTGAAAGCTTCCGAGTTTTTCTGCAAGCGTTAGATAGGGTTTCATGACTTTAAGCAACTCAAGACTTATTGACGGCATATTGACGGCATTTCTTACAACCCCTTTTAGGAAAAAGTCTACTATCTGCTCTGCTATTGCAACTGAAACCTTTGTTTGAGCCTCTTCAGTTGATGCACCAAGGTGGGGGGTAAATACAACGTTGTCCTCCAGGGTAAAGAGTGGATTGTCTCTATCAGGAGGTTCTTTCTCGTAGACGTCCAGTGCTGCACCCCCTACCGTTCCATCTCTTAAGGCCTCAAAAAGGTCTCCTTCATTTACTATTCCCCCTCTGGCGCAGTTAATAAGTATTACCCCCTTTTTCATCTTCATAAATGCCCTTTTATCTATAAGGTTTTTTGTCTCAGGGGTAAGTGGGGTATGAATTGTTATTATATCTGCTCTTTCTAATAGATTATCTAAGGAAACCTGTTCTACTCCCAATTTGGCTGCAGCTTCTTTGGTAAGAAAAGGGTCATAAGCTATAACCTTCATCTTAAGCCCTATAGCCCTTTCTGCAACGAGCCTTCCTATGTTTCCAAGTCCTATAATTCCTAAGGTTTTTCCAAATATTTCTCTTCCTTTAAATTTCTCCCTTTCCCAAAGACCAGACTTAAGAGAGAAATGGGCCTGGGGAATCTTTCTTGCTAGGGCAAGCATAAGTGCTATGGTGTGTTCTGCGGTGGTTACGGCGTTGGCTTCGGGGGTATTCATAACAACTATCCCCTTTCGTGTTGCCGCATCCACATCTACGTTGTCTACACCTATTCCTGCTCTGCCTATTACTTTTAATCTGTTTCCTGCAGCCTCTATTATATCGGCTGTAACCTTGGTACCACTCCTTATAATGAGTGCATCGTAATCTGCTATTATCTGTTTTAGCTCTTCCTTTGGAATCCCCTTTTTAACTGTAACCTCTAACTCTGGATGTGATTTAAGTATTTTCAAGCCTTCTTCGGAAAGGCCATCAGTTACCAGTATTTTCAAAGCACTTAACCTCCGGAAAAAAGACAGAGAATCTTCTATTTAAATATATTTAAGTCCTAAATTGTTGTCAATTGAGAGGGTCTAGAAACACCTTCTTTTGTTAGCGATTGAGAAGGGTGCCAGATTAGGTTAATCTTAAACGTGAGATATGTCTTCTGAAGAAGTACAGATGAGCTTTATCGAGCATATAGAGGAACTGAGGAGGCGAATAATATGGTCGCTCCTTGCAGTGCTTGTGTGCTTTATACCCGCCTATGCATTTTCAAAGAGGCTTTTTGATGTGATTATGAAGCCCATAATTAACAGCCTACCTGAGGGAAGTACGTTAATCTTTACCAGACCTGCCGAAGGCTTTACAACTTATCTAAAGGTTTCTTTCTTTGCTGCTCTGGTTCTGGCCTTTCCTTTTGTGCTTTATCAGGCATGGAGGTTTATTGCCCCTGCTCTCTATAAGCATGAAAAGCAGATAGTAGTACCCTTTATTTTCTTTGGGACCGTTTTTTTTGCTGCGGGAGCCTCTTTTTGCTATTTTATCGCGGCTCCGCCTGCTTTTAAGTTTCTTCTCTCTGAGTATTCTTCAGAATATGTAAGGGCTTTTCCAACAATTGGTGATGCTCTTTCCTTTTTTATGTCTCTTATCTTTGGTTTTGGGCTTGTATTTGAGTTTCCTCTGGTTGTATTTGTGCTTGCCAGGTTGGGGATAGTAAACTCACATACATTAAGGAGCAAGAGAAAGTACGCGATACTTATAAGCGGTATTGCGGCAGCTGTTATAACACCGACAACAGATGCCGTGTCAATGATGTTTATGCTGGTTCCTCTTTTGCTCTTTTATGAACTTGGGATACTTGTAGCATGGATATTTGGCAGGAAGAAGGAACAAACCCAGGCTGCAGAGGTTGACACTACTGTTTGATTTAAGCGTATTTAATCCTCGCCGTATTCCACCCGAAGTCTTGGATTGAAACCACGTAGGAGCAGATTAAGCTTTCTCTTTGCTTCTTCAGGATTGCCCCTTCTAAAGAAAAAGGTTCCATTGTGAAATTTTTTTACTTGCCTGAATATCTCGTTAAACTCCTTTGGCCTGCTTCCCGTGCTTTGGTAACACATATCTTCCCACCATCTCTTTATCTCTTCTTTGCTAACGTTCTCTACCACTATCTTAAATGGTTTATCAACCACAGCTTCCCCTTGGGGTTCTAATTCTTCCCTCTTGGTGAGGGACCTACCTATGAGGCCCTCTCCAAAACCTGTTGAAACCATTCTCATAAGGATTTTCTCTTTTCGTTTTTCAAGTTCTTCTATCTCCTCTTCAAGGGCTTTGATCTCAGAACTTCCAAGGCTGTGAATCATCTGAAAACCTGAGTATGCAACCTCTCCATGTTCGCTTAAATCCAGACCCTCAAGCTCCTTCTCTATTGAGACTCTAAGCCCCATTATAGCTTTTAGGATAAAGAGGATTGTTAGCGTACCAAAGAAGGCAAAGAGCCAGGTAGCGATAACAGCTATTGCCTGGATCTTAAGCTGAGATGGGTTCCCAAAGAAAAGGCCATCAGCTCCTGCAGGGTTTATGGCTTTGGAGGCAAATAGACCCGTTGCAATAGCCCCCCAAGTTCCGCCTATCCCGTGAACACCAACAACATCGAGTGAATCATCAAGACCCAGTTTTACCTTGAGGTTAACAGCAGCATAACAGAGAATCCCCGCTCCTATACCTATTGCAATTGCGGACAGTGGGCTTACAAAGCCAGAAGCGGGGGTAATTGCAACCAGACCAGCTACTGCTCCTGTAGCGGCTCCCAAAACCGTTGGCTTGCGCCTTATAATCCATTCTGTAAACATCCAGCCTAATATGGCTGATGCTGTGGCTACGTGGGTAACCACAAATGCGCTTGTTGCAAGTGTGCCTGAGGCTAAAGCACTACCTGCATTAAAGCCAAACCAACCTACCCACAGAAGGGAGGCTCCAACAATTGTAAAGGGAAGATTATGTGGAGGCATGGCTTCTTTCCCGTAACCTATTCTCTTACCAAAGATAAGGGCAGCAGCAAGTGCGGATACCCCAGAGCTTATGTGAACCACTGTTCCCCCAGCAAAGTCAAGTGCTCCCATTTCTCTCATCCATCCGTTTATGCCCCATACCCAGTGTGCAATGGGGTCGTAGATGAAGGTTGTCCAAAGAAGTATAAAGAGCATAAAAGTGCCAAACTTTGCTCTCTCGGCAAAAGCCCCTGTAATCAGAGCAGGGGTTATAATTGCAAACATCATCTGAAAGACCATAAAGGCCTGGTGTGGAATGGTAGAGGCATAATCAGGATTTGGTTCTATTCCTACTCCCCTTAGAGCAAACCATTCAAGGCTTCCTATGATTCCCCCTTTATCTGGACCAAAGGCAAGGCTGTAGCCAAAGAGTACCCATTGGATGCTTACCAGGGCAACTATAGTGAAGCTCTGCATTATGGTGCCAAGTGTATTTTTTGCTCTTACCAGGCCACCGTAGAAAAGGAAAAGACCAGGAATGGTCATCATAAGAACCAGTGCGGATGAGGTAAGTATCCAAGCTGTGTCTCCTGTATCTATAGAAGGTTCCTGTGCAAAGGATAGATAAGTAGGCAGGAGTAGGCATATAGCAGTTGTTATAAAGGCCTTTTTCCCCATGTCTTAGCCCTCCATAGGGCTCTTAGATTGCAAGAAACATACCATGTGCTTTGCTTTGAAAAGCCTACACAGATAGCGTCAAAATGCCTATAAATTAAGCATTAATGCATAAAAGTTAATCATTAAACCAAAAAGTGAATGGGGATTTTGCAAAAAACTGGATAAATAAATGGCATGTAGATTGCTAATAATAACCTTAAGGGATAAAGGCATAGGGAGGGGAGGAGCTATGTTAACTGTTATAGTTGTTCTTATCCTGGTATTGGGATCTGTCCTTGGTGCTTTTGCAATTAAGTTTTATGTAAAGACCCCACCCAATATGGCTCTTATTAGGACCGGACTGGGAGGAAGGAAGGTTGTTATAGATGGCGGACTTATAGTGTTGCCTGTGGTTCATCAGATAAAGTGGATTTCTCTAGAGACTGTAAAGTTAAGGGTATCGAGAATGAACAAGGAAGCTCTTATAACCAAAGACAGATTTAGGGTAGATGTGGGTGCTGAGTTTTACATGAAGGTGGAACCAAGGGTAGAGGATATAGAGACCGCTTCAAGGAGTTTGGGTGACCGTTCCTTAAATGCGGATAGTCTAAAACTTCTTTTGGAAGAAAAGCTGGTTTCTGCACTTAGGGCTGTTGCAGCTGAAAAAACACTTGTTGAGCTTCATGAGAATAGAACGCAGTTTGCAAGGGAGATCAAAGAGTTTTTAAAAGACACACTTCTTTATAATGGGCTTACAATAGAAGACGTTTCCATCTTTCATCTTGATCAAACTAAAAAAGACCAGCTTGACCCCAATAACATATTTGATGCAGAGGGTCTAAAGCAGATAACTGCTCAGACCTCACAACGCCTTAGGGAGCGAAATGAAATCGAAAGAAACACTGAAGTGGCTATAAAGCAAAAAGACGTCGAGGCAATAAAACTAAAGCTAAAGCTTGATCAGGAAAGGGAGTTTGCTTCAGCTGAGCAGATAAAAGAGGTTGAAAACTACAAGATGTTAAAGCGTGCTGAAGCAGAGCAGTTTAGATTTAGACAAGAGCTAAGCATTAAAGAGGCTGAGATTAACAAGGACAAGTTAATAAGGGAGATGGAGGTTGAGAAGGAAAGGTATCTTATTCAGAAGATGCAGGAGAGGGAGAAAGCAGAGATTGATAAAGACCTTGCCTTGGAGGTAGCAAGGATTGTGCGTGATATAGAGATTACAAGAAAGGAGAGGGAGAGAATAGAGGAGGAGAAAGCAAGACTTGAAGCCGAGGCGGTAAAAAGAAGGTCTATGCAGCTGGTTATAACTGCAGAGAAAAAGGCAGAGATGGAAAGAGAAAGAGAGCTTGCAAACATAAACTATATTAAGGAACTAGAGATTGCCGAGCTAAAGGCCAAGGCAATGGAGAGACTTGCCGAAGCAAAGTTTATAGAAGGAGAAAAGGAAGCACAGGTAATTTATAAGAGGAGGGAAGCGGAAAACGTACTTGATACCAAGTTTATAGTAAAGGATCTGGTGGAGGAGTTTATAAGGAGTGCCCCAGGTATCTTTAGGGAACTTATGGAGCCTGCAAGAAATATCGAAAGCATACGTGTTCTAAATATTAACGGAGCGGGTTTTGGAGGTAGTGGTGGTGATGGGGGTGATACTGTAAGCAGGGTAATAGGGTCTATAGTAAGTGCCAGTGCTATCTTACCACTCGTTAGGGAAGCTATAAGGTTTTCGAATTTAGACGGAGATGAGCTGATAAAAAAGGTTATGGAGTACATACCTTCTGTGAAAGAGGCCTTAAAAAAAGAGAGTAAAGAGGGGATAGGTCAGGGCTAGCCGGCTCCGGGTAATTTATCCCTGGGATTTGTTTATAGTATACACTTCTTGATTTGACAATTCCTTCTTTAGAAAATAAAGTAAAAATCAAAAAAGTGGGGTACTTTACCTATGGAGCTTCAGGCAAAAAATACCTTTAAAAGAACCAGGCCAAAGGATTTAAAATACCTTGTTAACATAAAAAGACGCCGTCCTTTTAATCCGAAGTGGTATGAGAAAGAGGATAGAACCAAATGGGTTCTTCCCCTTATCCTCAGGGAAAGGGCTGAGAAGCTTGGGGATAGGCCCTTTTTACAGTTTGGAGGTAATCCACCCATTAGTTTTGCAAAGACAAATCTTCTTGCAAACAGGATAGCAAATGGGCTTATTAATCTTGGAATCAGAAAGGGTGATAAGGTTGCAGTTTACATGCCCAATTCTTCTGACTTTGTTCTTACTTGGTTTGGGATCCTTAAGATGGGTGGGATTATGGTTCCTATAAACACAGCCTACAAGATGGATTTCCTGCAGTACATAATAGACAGTTCAGATGCCAGAGTGCTTTTTATAGCCGAGGAATATCTGGATAGAATGCCACCTATTGCAGATAGGATCCCAAAGATTGAGAAGGTTATAGTCTGGACACGCTCCGGGGATGAGAGGTTTGAGAACTATGGTTTTAATTCAAAGCCCCTTATACCCTTTAGTTCCTTTATAAACGAGTACAAAGAGGATGAACCAAATGTGGAGGTTAAGTTTACCGATTATGCTAGATTGATGTATACCTCGGGAACTACCGGGTTATCAAAGGGGGTGGTAAGGCCATCTGCTGCTGATTATTGCAGTGCAAGAAACTATGCAGAGGTTATGGATATTGGTCCCAGTGATGTTTGTTTTACCTGTCTTCCGCTCTTTCACTCAAACGCAATGGTTCTTACCGTATACCCTGCCCTTATTAGAGGAGCACGGGCCGTTATAGAGGAAAAATACAGTGCCAGTCAGTTCTGGAGATGGATGAAGGAGTATAAGGTTACAAAGTTTAATATCGTTGGGACGATGTCCTATTTTATGTGGAATACACCTCCTGTCCCTGAGGAGAAGCAGCACAGGGTTGAGCTTGTCCTGGGTTCTCCTGCCCCCCATGACATAATAGAGCCCTTTATGGAGAGGTTTAACATAAAGTTTGTAGAGGGTTATGGGTTGACAGAAACTGGGCAGATCACCTATATGCGCCCTGGTGAGCCCTTTAGGGTTGGTTCATGTGGAAAAGAATCACCCGGTTATGAGATAAAGATAGTGGACCCTGAAACAGATGAGGAGCTTCCAAGGGGTCAGGTTGGTGAGATAGTTGTACGCCCTAGGATCCCTAACATAATGCTTCACTACTATCATAAAATGCCCGAGAAGACAGTTCAGGATTTTAGAAACTTCTGGTTTCATACTGGTGATGCGGGGCGGATGGATAAGGATGGGTATATATACTTTGTCGATAGGGTAAAGGACTATATACGTAGAAGGGGTGAGAACATAAGCTCTTTCGAGGTTGAAAAGATTGTAAACTCTCACCCTGCAGTTGCCGAGTCGGCTGCAATTGGGGTAAAGGCAAAAGAGGGAGGCTATGCTGAGGATGAGGTTATGATTGTTGTTGTAAGAAAAACCGGGATGAAGGTTTCCCCTGAAGAGCTTATAGAGTTTCTTGAGCCGAGAATGCCTCATTTTATGGTTCCGCGTTTTATCAGGTTTGTGGAGGCTCTTCCAAAGACCGGAACTGAGAGGGTGCAGAAAAATAAGCTTCGTGAGGAGGGAATTACCCCTGATACATGGGATAGGGAGATTAGGGGATACTGTGTAAAGTGATAACCTGAATTGGAGGTATCCATGCAGATTGGCTTTTTTACCATGCCTCTGCATCCACCGGGGTCAGATTTTACCAGGACACTAGATGAGGACCTTGAGCAGATTGTCTTTCTAGATAAGCTTGGTTTTAAAGAAGCCTGGATTGGAGAGCACTTTACCGCAGGGTGGGAAAACATACCTGCACCTGACCTTCTAATAGCAAAGGCTATTCCTCTTACACAAAACATAGTCCTTGGTATAGGAGTTTCATGTATGCCAAACCACAACCCATTTGTACTTGCTCACAGGATTGCCATGCTTGATCACCTTGCACATGGTCGTTTCTACTGGGGAGTTGGAGCGGGTAGTTTTGTGGGGGACTTTCAGGTTTTTGGCATAAACCCCAAAAGTGGTGAGCAGAGGACGTTAACATATGAAGCTGTTGAAACTGTACTCAAGTTGTGGACAGATCCTAAGCCGGGTATATATGAGAATAAGTACTGGCGTTTCTGTGTACCGGAACCACAGCTTGATCTTGGACTTGGGGTTCACGTTAAACCCTATCAGAAACCTCATCCGCCAATAGCTGTTGCTGGAATATCTGAGGGGTCTCAGACCCTTGAGATCGCTGGGGAGAGAGATTGGATTCCAATGAGTATAAATCTGGTAAACCAGAGGATACTAAAGACTCATTGGGAGGCTGTTGAAAGGGGAGCACGGAGAAGGGGCGTTGTACCTGATCGTTCAAAGTGGAGGGTTGCAAGGGATGTATACGTAGCTGAAACTACGGATCAGGCAAGGCATGAGGTTCTAGGTGGTACGTTGGCAAGGGACTTTGAAAGCTATTTCTTTAAGTACGTATCTAAGATCAGGGGAACAATGGATATATTTAAGAGTGACCCCTCTGTACCTGATTCCAGTGTGACAGTTGAGTATCTGCTCGATAATCTCTGGATAGTAGGCAGTCCAGATGATGTGGCTGAGAAGATAAGAGCTCTATACGACTACCTTGGAGGGTTTGGTGTTTTGCTCGTTATGGGTCATGAGTGGCAACCAAAGGAGCAGTGGATTCGCTCTATGACCTTGCTTGTAGAAGAGGTTATGCCAAGACTTGCTGATCTGTAAGGTTTTTTCCCAGGGGTTCAATCTACTCTTTTAAATATGTAGCCTTCCTTTATAAGACTTGCTGGAAAATATTTAATCCGAAGTTTTAGCGATTTGAGTAGGATGAAGCCGTTTTCAGTAAATGCCTTTATGTTCCTTTCCCTGCTGTAGGGTTTAAATTTAAAACCCAAACCAACCAGCTTTCCCCATATGTTGTCTTTCATCGGGGAGTTAAAGAATATACCTCCGGGCTTGAGATAGGTTTTTAGGTTTCTTATTGCATCTTCCAGATTTAGATACTCTAAAACCCCTCCCGTAACTACCAGGTCAAACTTCTCATTGAGTTCGGGTATTGGTTTGCTTGCATCTGCTATAAAGGTTCTTACAGAATGAGATAACCCCCTTTTCTTAAGGTTGTTCCTTAACTCTTCAAGCATGCTTTTATTTAAATCAAATGCCACGACCCTTGCATTTGGAAAGTGCTTTAAAATGGCAAGGGTGTAGAGCCCTGTACCAGCACCTACATCAAGAACCTTTATTCTTTTTCTTTCCGGAAAGGGGAGTTGTTTTACAAAAAAGTCTACAGCTCTTTTGGAACCGTTTAGGTGAAGCTCTAGGTCATAGACCTTAGCTATGCTTGAATAAAGAGCGTTAATATCCATATCAAAAATTCTATAATTTTAACAAAGAAAGGGGTTTTGTAAATAGTTTTTTTGAACCAATTATAATCTGGGTATAAAATCCCCTTTTCAGGTCACAGGGGTTTTGCTTTGACTGGATAAGAGCTACCCCCTTTCCGGGTACTGGCTATAAGGCTGCCGGTGGAGAAAACTTAGCCATAAACTCCTCAGCTTTTAAGACCATTTCCTCTGAGCCTATAAATATAGGTGTTCGCTGGTGTAGCTCCCT
>BEIN01000004.1 GCA_002898375.1 bacterium HR37
GATAATTTCTTTGTCGGTTTTACAGGGCTTAACAGTGGTGGAAGCAGTGTGGGAAGCATGGATCTCTGGTGGGCGGATTCTACCTTTTTGACAACTTTTAATGGGATTCCTTTAGAACAATAAAAATTAAAAAAAATTAAAATAAAGGAGGAGAAGAAATCATGTTAAAAAGGTTTTTTAAGCTAAAAGTCGTGCTGATGGCAAGCCTTGTGCTTGCTGTCATGGCGTTTGGTTCCTTTGATAGTGCAAGGGGACAGGTAGTTTGTGAAGGAGTTGATTTCCCAACGGGGTGGTTCAATGTGCCTGTTCCTTCAACAGATGATGCAAACTTTATTGCGGGTCTTTTTGGAACTGCTGAGGTGTTTAATGGAAACACTGTTGGAGGGCTTGACTGGCTCTATCAGGACGATGCATTTCTTAACACCTCTGCAACCGGGAATCAGCTTATAAGCTGGTGGACCCAGAAAAACGGTAGAAACACATACCTCCAGGTAACAAATACTGGGCCTGGTGTTGTTGACCTTGATGATGATGGTAATCCAGATGGAGTCTGGGTTCACGTTCAGATACTTATTGGTGACCCAGCAACCGGATGCCCTGAGATAAGAAACTTCTGCGATTTTTATACACCCTTTGACACTCATGTATATGACCTTGGAAATCTTGTGCATAATAGTGATGGCACTCCCATACCTTCATCAAATCTTCAGGGAAACGAGGGGATAATTGTTGTTACACCTGTTGAGGATTGTAGTCTTGGGGCCTTGCCGTTTTTCCCTGCTGTTACATATAACTTCCTTCAGGGAAATGTAAGGATAGTTGATTCAAGGGTTGATGTTGACTACGGAACAAACGTGTTTGCAAGGTTAGTATTTGACTGTGCTATCGGTGACCCTGTTGATGGTTTTGACTGTTTCTTTGAAGACATACTTCCATTTTCTCTTGCTCACAACTACACAATCCTTGGAGGTCCTGCAGGAGCAGATGTGGTCTTAGTTGCACTTAGTGATGATTACAGCAACTCTGATGCTTATTTTGCTATTGGGGCCTCTCCAAGCTACGGTCCGTATAACATATGCGATGATGAAGAGCATTGCTTTAGCTGCCGTGGAGATGCGGGTTGCTTTGTAAGGATTGGGGTAAACGATGTACTTCCTGTAAGCGAAGAGTTTACACCTGTTCCTCCTTCACCAACTCCAACCCCATGTGCAACGGATGAGGATTGCCCAGAAGGACAGGTATGTAATGTGGAGACAGGTGTATGTGAAGAGGTTGTAACACCTACTCCCACTCCAACTCCAACCCCTGAAGAAGGCGGTGGTGGCGGTGGTGGATGTGCAATTGCAGGTGGGCCAGTTCAGGCTGGAACAGCTATGGCAAATATCCTCCTGCCTCTTATACCGGCGTTTGCAGTTGGATTCAGGATGCTAAGAAGAAGGCAGCAGAGAAAGAGCGAGGAGAAGTAACTGCCTGAGTGAAAGAAAGCAGTAGAGGGTTAAACCAAAAACCCTCTACTGCATCTGGTTAAGAAATAAGAAAGCAAAAAGCCAGAGGGGTTTTATCTCTCTGGCTTTTTTATTTGTTGGGAAGCAGGTTTTTAGAGGGAGCTAGACTCTTACAATTGCCCCTTTTGCCATCTTTTTATAAAACGGAAGTTTTTCAGGTGTTATTAAATGAAACTCAAAAGGTATATCTAAGAAAAGAAGCCTTAGCTGTGCGTGCGTTTCTATTCTTTTTTTTATGTTTTTAAATTCCCTGGATACTATAAGCACATCTATATCGCTTGTTGGGTGGGTATTTCCTCTAACAACTGAGCCAAATACGTAAACCTCAGCGTCTGGTAAAACCTTTAAAACCTCTGATTTTAACCTGTTTGAGTAATCCCTCCAGTTTTTTCTATAGTACTCGTATTCTTTAACAGTTTTTATGTTCATAGGATGTTAGTTCTTTAAAGATGTTAAGAAAACTTTCCCCAAACCTTATAACCTCTTCAGCTATTTCCCTGTCAAATTCTATGTCTAAGTACCTTGCTCCTATGTATGCTTCTTCAAGAGCAGTGATCGTTGATATATTTTGCTTATAAAAATCCATAACTTTTTCCCCGTAAATGTTTGCTACTTCTTTAAAGAGTTTTGAAAGAGAGTGAGTGCGTGGAAAGTCATCAAGCCTGATTGCTATAAGGTATTTAAGCATTAGTTGTAACATCTGTTCTGTATGAAAAAGGCAAAAATCAAAGTATTCTTTTCTCAGGTCTTCTTTAGCTTCTTCGAAAAAGCGTATTCCCCTTTCTTTAAGAAATTCAAACACCTTTTTACTTTAACACAGTTTAGCAATTTAAGAAAGATCAGCTAAAAGCTTTCTTGTTTTGTCCTCAAACGGCCTTATCATGGTTCTTCTATCCCATATAGCAAACCCTATTGTTACGGCAACGATCCCACCAAACACACTTGCAATTATCCACATGAATGTTGTTATCTGGTCAAATCGTTTATTCATATCCATTCTTAATTCTTCAAGTCTCTTATCTACCTGCTCGAATCTTTTATCAATCTCCTCAAATCTTTGCTCAATTCTCTTTTCTATCTCTTCAAGTTTTACTCCAACTTTTATAAGCCCTTCTCTGTCTTCCTGGGTAAATGCAACTTCCTGTGCGGAGATTGTATAAGAGGAAAAAAAGAGAAGAAAAAGAAGTATTGCTTTTATTAAGCTACTTATTTTCATAGCTCTTTAAATGATAACCCAATTTTAGCGGCGAAGAAAACCACACAATAACTGTTAAAAAGGTAAGGAAGGTTTCAACTATCCTTTCTTGTTGTTTTTTTTAGGGTTGTAGCTGTAAAAGTATCTTAATTCCCTAGAATTTCAACTTTTATGTTGTTTTCCTTCTTTAGTTTTTCTATGTAGTCATGAAGTGCTTTTCCTCTTTTCTGTGCAGCTATTGTAGCCCTTATAGCAGGCTTTACCCTTTGAAGTTCTAATTGCCTTACATCTGTTACCTTGAGAATAACAAACCTGTTTCCTTCCTGAATGATGTTGCTTACAGAGCCAATGTCATTTCCTTTAAAAAGGTCATTATACTTTCTTGTAAAGCCAAGCTCCCTCAGTGTTACTTCTTTACCTGATTTGGAGTAATCGGAGACTATTTTTTCAAAGTCTTCTCCTTTAAGGGCTCTTTTGTGTATTTCCTCAGCAATTTCCCTGTCATTTGTTACGATTGCTTTAAAACTAAGGTATCTGTATCTGTTTTCGTTTTCCCTGTAGTATTTCTCTATTTCCTCATCGCTTACTTTTGACTCTTCTTTCCCAATATTGTTAAAAATCTCAGCTCTTACAGCGTTTATAATGAGCCTTTTCTTGTATCTTTCAACCTGTTCTTCAAGTTTTTTGTTTTTATCAAGCCCTTGTTTAAGACCTATTTCGTAGAGTATTTCTTCATCAATTACCCTTTGAAGAGGTTCATCTCCGATCTCTTCTTTGTATATTGGTCTTCCGTTGATGCGGGCAACCACAGTTTTTGAATCCTTGTCCTGCAAGGTGGATTGTTCCTGACTTAATACGGTTTTATTCTCCTCTTTTGTAATCTCTTTCTTCTGTTGTTCTGCCTTGCATCCTGCAAAAAGAATAAGAGCAGATGTTGATATTAACATTACAAACCTTCTCATCTTTAATCTCCTTTGAACCCGTGGTTTTTTCTAAACATTACTGTTTAGATACAGGGGGTAATGAGTAGTCCATAAATCCCCTTGGCTGTGGTGGCCCGTTATACGAGAGCTTTTTCCACACTTCTGGGTTTGAGTAGTAGAGCTTTATAACCGTTTCACGAAACCCATCAAAAAAAGTCTTATTTTTTACAGATATATGTTTTACTATCTTCTCTTTTTCTTCCTTGTTTTCAAGTTGATAAAATGGTTTTTTAAACTGTGCCCTTGATACGGCGTCAAGGTTCCATAGTCCCGCATCAAAAAAAGATGCAATTCCCGGTTTATCTGATACATAGTTCATAAGCAGTTCCTTTATCCCTATTTTCTTGGATCCCGGAACAAGAGTTTCTGCAAGTGCTTCCATGTTCCTCTGGGCTTCGCTGTTAAGCACTACAAAGCCCTTCTGTATTTCTATACCATTACTGTTTTTGTTAACCTCTGCAAAAGAATTTATATTTAGAGGAAGTTCATGGAGTAGCCCACTTCCGATAACCCCAAATGCAAGCGTCTTTATAAATCCTCTTCTTGTTGCTTTCATTTTGAACCCTCTATAATCTCAACCTGAATGTTGTTTTCCTTCTTTAGTTTCTCAGCATATTCCTTAACTGCGTTTTTTCTCTTCTCCGCAATTAGCTCCCTTATTATTGTTTGCCTTACCTGGTCAATGGGAACTTCTTTTTGATCCATTAGCTTTATAACGATAAATCTGTTGTGCTGTTCAATAACATCGCTTACCGCACCTACTCCTTTTCCCTCAAAAAGCTTATTGTATCTATTTGTCCATCTGTAATCTCTTAAAATAACCTCTTTCCCAGATTTGGAGTAGTCCGATGCTATTTGTTCAGGTTCCTCACCTTCAAGGAGTCTTTTCCTTATTTCCTCAGCAAGGCTTTTGTCAGATGTCATAATCCCTTTTAATTGCATGAGTCTAAATTTATCCCTGTTTTTTTCATAGTAGCTTTTAATCTCTTCCTCACTTATCTTGTAGTCTTCAGACAGGTCTTTAAGGATTTCCCTTTTTAACTCATCCACTATAAGTTTCCTTTTAAAGTTCTCTATCCTTTTTTCAAATTGTTTATCAAGTCCGCGTCTTAGTCCCTCTTGATATAGTATTTCCTCGTCAATAACCTCTTCGAGTGGTCTTCCATGTAATTCTTCTTCATATATTGGCTTTCCATTTACACGTGCAACAACTTTCATTCCACTTGTTTCTTCCGTAGATGTGGTGTGCCTTTCCATTGAGGTTTTTTTCTCTTGTTCCTTTTTTGTTTCACATCCAATTATTGCTATGATTGAAATAAATATGACAACCAGTGATGTAATCCTCTTTTTCATTGTTTTCTCTCCTAGGAAAATCATGATAGTGGATTTATATACGAAAGGAAAATTTAACCTATGAATTTGCATAAAGCAATAGCGATTTTACTTGTAAACTAGGTTCTTAATGTTGCCTTATGTTTTTTTAATTTTGTTTTTGCTAGGGATAAAACAACCAATTACTGGGCTGATGGTATAGTTTAAAATCTTCTTGGGTTAAGAAAAAACTAAACAAACCCGATTAACCCAAAAACCATTGACACATAGAGGTGGATTGCTTATCCTTTGCTCAATTTAGTTAGTGTGTCGGGAGAAAAGATGGCTAAAGAGAAAAAATACGACTGCATTGTTATTGGCTCTGGCCCTGGAGGAGCTCCTTTTGCATGGAGGCTTGCATCAAAGGGGATGAATGTTCTTGTGCTTGAAGCTGGCCCGAGGTATAACCCCTATACAGATTACCCGCTTAACAAAAACAACTGGGAGCTTGAGGGCTTTCCCCACAGAAGAAAGCTAAAGCACGTATTTGGCAAAAGGCAGAAGCTTGATGAGGGGAAAAAAGAGCTTAGGTCATGGAACAGGGCATCTGGGAGGCTAAACCCTTCAAATGAAAGGATGTACCTTGCCTACCACCACGTTGTTGGGGTTGGGGGATCAACCCTTCACTTTCAGGGAGAGGCTCACCGGCTTCACCCAAGTGCGTTTCGAATGAAGAGCCTCTTTGGGGTAGCTGAGGACTGGCCTATAGATTACAGAGAACTTGAGCCATACTATACGGAGGTTGAAAGAATAGTTGGCGTTGCAGGGCCAGAGGGTGTTCCATCAAGGCCAAGAAGCTCTCCCTATCCGCTTCCCCCACATAAGCTTAGCTTTGCAAGCCAGGTAATTGAGAAGGCATGTAAAAAGCTTGGCCTTGAGCTTATCCCAAATACCGTTGCAATACTCTCACGTCCCTATCGCGATACACCACCCTGTAACTACTGTAATGGGTGTCAGTGGGGATGCCCGAGGAAGGATAAGGGAAGCGTTGATGTTACCTTTATACCGCTTGCTGAAAAAACAGGAAGGTGCACCATAGTAACCGATGCCTTTGCGGGCAGAATAGAGGTTGAGAAAAAAGATGGGGTAAAAAGGGCACGTGGGGTGGTTTACTACGATAGAGATGGCAAAGAGCACTTTGTAGAGGGAAGTTATGTTGCTTGTGCGTGTGGTGCTGTTGAGACCCCAAGGCTTCTTATAAACTCCGGTATAAACGAAAACGGGCTTGTTGGAAAGAACTTTATGGAAACCGTTTTTTACCTTGTGGTTGCCTTTCACCCTAAGAGGCTTGACTCATACAGGGGAATCCCCATAGACAGCGTTATATGGAAGTGGAATGAGCCAAATCCTGAGCTTGGTTTTAAGGGTGGGTTTAGGCTCTACCCAACGGCAGGAAGTGCGGTGGGTCCTGTAAGCTACGCACTTCGCTTCCACAATGGGTGGGGAGAGAAGTTTGTAAAGGAGGTTGAGAGGTGGTTTGGACATGCAATAGCCATAGGGGGGATTGGAGAGTTTCTGCCCAATGAGGAAACCTTTGTTACCGTAAAGGAAGACACAAAGGATGAGTTTGGCCTGCCCGTTGCTCTCATTCAGTCAACGCTTGGTGAATCCGAGATAAGAATGCTTGAGTTTATGTCAAAAAGGGCAAAGGAGATACTTGAGGCTTCAGGGGCAGAGGAAGTAGTTGAGGAGTTTTCCTCCTATGATTTTTTCAGTGCAACGCATGTGTTTGGAACGTGTAGAATGGGCAAAGACCCTGAAACCTCTGTGGTTGGAGCTGATTTAAGGAGCCATGAGGTTCGGAATCTCCTTATAACGGATGCAAGCGTTTTTCCTTCATCCGGTGGAGGGGATGCCCCTTCCCTTACGATTGAGGCCCTTAGCTTAAGGGCAGCAGACCTTCTTTTAAAGAGCCTAAAAAAGGAAGGTTAGGGTCTTGAGAAACTATTTGTTTATCGGGCTTTTTTCTTCATTTCTCGTTGCTTTCTTTGCTTCCTGTCCAGGAGGCTCTGGAGGCTCCGATGATGTGGTTCCTTCTTTTTCAGATGTTACATCTGCTTCTGGCATAGGAAACGTTGGTGGGCTTGGGCAGAGTGCTTCATGGGTGGATTTTGATGGCGATGGATGGCTTGATCTTATAACTGGAAACACCGATATAGGGACCTCAAAAAATGTCTTTCTCTTTAGAAATAACGGTAACGGCACATTCAGCGATGTGGTAGCAGGCTCTGGAATAGAAGAGAGCAGGCGTTTAAGAAGCGTTTCCTGGGGGGATTTTGATAATGACGGCTTACCTGATCTTGCCGCAGGCACGATAGCCTCCGGTGCACCTCCCCTGCTTTACAAAAACCTCGGGGAGGGCTTTTTCCTTGAGGTTTCTTCTGACGCGGGTATAACAAGGGGAGGGGGAACAGCCGGGCATGTGCTCTGGGTTGACTACGATGTGGATGGGTTTTTGGATCTCTTTCAGGCAAACATAAACTCAAATGCACCCTCTTTTCTCTACCGTAACAGAGGGGATGGAACCTTTGAGGATGTATCTGATGATGCAGGGCTTGGGGTATCGGATGTAACGAACTCAGCGGTCTGGTTTGATGCAAATAACGATGGGTTTCCCGACCTCTTTCTTGCAAATGAGGGGGAAAACAGGTTTTACGTTAACAGAGGGGATGGAACCTTCCTGGATAGAACGGTTCAAAGTGGGCTTGGAGGGGACCTTCTTTGGGACTCTGTTTCTGCATGTGCAGGTGATTTTAATAACGATGGTTTTTTGGACCTCTACGTTGTAAACATCTCTTCCCCAAGAAACGCACTTTACAGAAACAACGGAGATGGAACATTTACCGATATAACCCTTTCTGCAGGGGTTTGGGATGTAGGGGATGGAAGAACCTGCGCGTGGGTTGACTTTGACGGGGATGGGCTTTTGGATTTATTTACAACAAACCACACAAGCCCGAGCAGGCTTTTTAGGAACCTTGGAAATGGGAAGTTTGAGGATGTGGCAGTTGATACAGGCATTGACCTCCCAATAGATGTTTTTTCCGCTACATGGGGGGACTTTAACCGTGATGGTTTTATGGATGTTTTCCTTACCGGACATCTGGGAAGTGCGCTTATGCAAAACGATGGAGGGATGAATAACTTTCTTATCCTCTGGCTCTTTGGAAACGGGGTTTCCACAAACACCTCTGCCATAGGAACACGTGTCTGGGTTTTTGACACGGAAGGGCTTCAGGTAAGAGAGGTTTCAGGTGGGAGAGGGTGCTGTGAGCAGGATATGCTTCCGGTTCATTTCGGGCTTGGAGGGGAAAGAGAGGTTGATGTGGTTGTTGACTGGACGGATGGAAGCAGCTGTGTCTTTAACTCGGTGAATGTTCAGGGCGGGAGAATGTTTTTTGTGTTTCAGGATGGGTGCAGGCTTGAGGTTTTTTAGGGTCTCCTTGGTGGCAATTTTTTGCCCACCTTGACAAAAAACGTCAGCTTTTCTCTTAAAAACCGTATTTTTTCTTGGTATTTTAAAACGGTATGTAAATTGCATTAGGAAATAACAAGCTATTATGTCTTTCTGAAAATAGGGAGATGTAAAAATGAGAGAAAGGTGTAACCTAAAAGGCTTTTTAAATGCATTTTTTTTGCTTTCGTTTTTATCCGTATTCCTTTATGCCTCTTATGCGGTTTCCCTTCCACGTAAGGCGGATTTTGTAGAGGGTGAGCTTGTAATAAAGCTAAAACACTCAAGGGAAAACAGGGTACTTGAGGGTATACTCTCAAGGCATGGGCTTTCACTTGAGGAGTCCCTTCCTGGGCGTGGGATTGCCCTTGTAAGGATTCCAAGGGGTTTTTTAACCGATACCTTTAAAGAGATTCTCTCAAGGGATCCGGATATAGAGTATGTTGAGAAAAACTACATATACAGGGCACTTAAAACCCCAAATGATACCTACTACTTCCTTCAGTACCATCACCCAAGGATAGAGGACCCCCAGGCATGGGATATATCAACCGGAGACCCCTCTGTGGTTATTGCCGTTCTGGACACAGGTGTAGAGTCAACGCATCCTGATTTGAGTGGAAAGGTTCTACAGGGAAGAAGCTTCGTTGGTTACTTCTCAAGCACAAATACAGCTGATGGCAACGGACACGGAACAGGTGTTGCAGGAACCGCTGCTGCAAAGACAGATAACGCACGTGGGGTTGCAGGGGTTTGCTGGGACTGTCTTATTCTGCCGGTAAAGGTTTTAGGTAGCAATGGGAGTGGAACCCTCTTTGATGTTATAGAGGGGATGGATTTTGTTGCAAACTATGCTGCTCAGAATCCCGACAAAAAGGTTATAATGAACCTTAGCTTTGGTGCTCCCTGTAGCAATAGCTCTATTGAGCAGGATGCAATTGATAACGCTTGGAGTAAGGGTGTTTTGATTGTAGCTGCTGCTGGTAATGACGGAAGCAGTGAACCCATATGTCCTGCTGCAAGAAACCACGTTCTTGCGGTCTCAGCAACGGATGAAGACGATAACCTTGCCTCCTTTTCAAACTTTGGGAGTTTTGTTGATCTCTCCGCCCCGGGGGTAAATATTGTAACCACATGGAACCGTTCAAGATACGTTTATGCAAGTGGAACGTCTTTTTCCTCCCCAATTGTTGCAGGTGTTGCAGGACTTATATGGTCTCTAAACCCGAATCTTACAAACGATGAGGTTGCCCAGCTCCTTAAAGACACAAGCGATGACCTTGGCTCCCCAGGATACGATATATACTTTGGCTCTGGAAGGGTTAACTCTAACACTGCTCTTCAGGCTGCTCAGTCCGGGGCTGTACCCGAGCCAACCCCCGAACCAACTCCAACCCCGACACCAACCCCTCCTCCCTCTGAGGACACCGTTCCACCTGAGGTGAGCATTACAAGCCCAAGGGATAGATCCGCTGTGTTTAGCAGGGTTACAATCAGTGCTTCTGCATCGGATAATGTGTCAGTATCGGATGTTAAGTTCTATGTTGACGGTACCCTTTTAGCAACCGATAGTACCCCTCCCTACTCTGCTGTCTGGGACACAAGGGGATACTCAAGGGGGTGGCACTCAATAGAGGCCGTTGCAACGGATACCTCAGGAAACACAGCCTCAGATGAGATTAGTGTCTTTAAGTTCCGGTGATTGTGTTTATGCACGCAAACACAATGATTGCGGTTATGGTAAAATGATAGGGAATGAAAAAGGACTTCTCCCTTTCGGTAGTTTTTCCCGCATACAACGAGGAAGCAAACATCGAAAGAACGGTGCTTCTTTCAATTCCCTACCTTGAGAAAACGTTTAAGGACTATGAGGTAATAGTTGTAAACGATGGCTCTTCAGACAGAACAGGTGAGATAGTAGAGAGGCTTTCTCTTTCTAATCCACATATAGTTCTTTTAAACCATCCAAAAAACCTTGGATACGGAGCTGCTGTTCGCTCGGGTCTTGATAGGGCTTCACTTGACTACATCTTCTTTATGGACAGCGATGGTCAGTTTGATATAAGCGATATGGACAGACTCCTTCCGTTTGTTGATAGGTACGATGTTGTTATAGGGTACAGGGAAAAAAGGGTTGACCCCTTTATCCGCTCCGTAAATGCCTGGCTCTATCATCAGTTTATAGGCCTTCTCTTTGGCCTTAGGGTAAGGGATATTGATTGCGCGTTTAAGCTCTTTCCAAGAAGGGTGTATGAGGCTGTAAAGCCCATAAAGTCTGGAGGTGCTCTTTTTAGTGCCGAGCTTCTTATCAAGATGAAAAGAAATGGCTTTACGATAAAAGAGGTTCCAGTAAGGCACTTCCCGCGCAGGTTTGGGAAGCAGACAGGTGCTAACCTGCGGGTTATACTGAGGATGTTTAAGGAGTGCTGGAAGCTAAGGGACGAGCTTAGAGGGAATTGATGAAGGGAGAAAAAACAGGCCTCATCTACCCGGTTTTTATTCTGGTTCTTGTTTTGGGTTTTGTTCTTAGGATACTGCTCTCCCCTTATCTCACATATGAGGGGGACTTTAAAACCTGGATGGCATGGGCTTACGGCATATACCAGGTTGGGTTTTCTGAGTTCTATAACAGGTACTGGTGTGATTACATGCCGGGGTATCTCTACGTACTCTGGGCACTTGAGCACATACACAGGGCATTCCCCGGTATCCCGGAGAGTGTCCTCTTTAAGTTGCCTGCAAACGTTTCAGACCTTGGAATAGCGATTTTAGTTTTTTGTTTTTTAAGGGGTATTTCGGGTGTTAGGTATGCTGCTATCTCTTCTTTAGCTTATTTTCTGAATCCTGCCTCCCTTTCAAACTCTACCTTCTGGGGGCAGGTTGACTCGGTTCACGCCCTCCCTCTTCTTCTCTCCGTTTTACTCTGTCTTAACAGGAGGTTTTTTCTCTCCGGGGTGTCTGCATCTTTTGCCTTTATGATAAAACCCCAGAGCGTTGTTATGTTTCCCATACTCGGGTTCCTTGTGGTAAAGGGTTTTTTAGAAAACGTAAGGGGAAAAAGATTTGGGTTTTCTTCTTTTTCCCCTCTTCTTTTTTTTACCTTTGCCTTCCTTGCTACCTCCATTCTCGTTACTGTTCCCTTTATCTCCTGGGATATATCAACCAGGGGTCTGGGTGTTGTTTTAGAGCCACTCTACTTCATAGAAGAGCGGTTTAGGCGTGCATATACACAGTATGCCTTTGCCTCGCTTAATGCGTTTAACTTCTGGGGTGCCTTTGCCATGTGGAAAAGCGATCAGAAAACGTTTTTGGGAATTACATATCAGAGGTGGGGAACAGTTGTTTTTGGCCTCATCTATGCTCTCATACTCTCGGGGTTGCTTCATCTCTGGTTCTCAGGGTGGAAAAAAGGGCTATCGGGTGCTTACGATAGGTTTTTTAAGATTCAAAGCCTCCAGGCATCCTTTCTTGTACTCTTTGCCCTTTTTCTCTTTGTTACCCGTGTTCATGAAAGGCATCTTCTCCCTGCAATTGTTTTCTTTACCCTTGTTGCGTTTTGCTCTCTCAGGTTCTGGTTTTTCTACGGGATTTTGTCTTCTGTGTATGTGTTTAATCTCCTTTACGCATATACAGAGCTTGTACCACGTGTATCCGGAAATGCAGGCTCTTACTTTCTGCTCCCTGCATCTTCAATAAAGCCATTTATCCCTGGAATAGCTACTTTGCTGGTTTCTGTGTTTATACTTGTTCTTGTGGATTTCCTAAAGGGCTCAAAGAGTACTTTTGAGGTTAAGGACACAGGGTAGTTCTTTAATGAAGCTTGTAAGGGAAAAGAAAGTAGAGATTGCAGTTTTTTTTCTTCTTTTATTTAGCATCGGTATAAAGCTCTACCGCCTTGATAACCCCGATAGCTACTACTTTGACGAGATATACTTTGTATTTACAGCCCAGGAGATGGCAAGGGGAAATCCCGCTGGATGGGAGTTGGGCCACAGGGCTCCAAAGGGGTTTGCCTATGAGTGGACCCATCCTCCGCTTGGAAAGGAACTGAGTGCGCTTGGGATTCTGGTCTTTGGTGATAATCCCTTTGGATGGCGTTTCTTTCAGGCCATATTTGGTGGGCTTGGAACCCTGATTATCTACCTTCTGGGGAAAGAGCTATTTGAGAGTAAGGGTGCAGGTTTTATAGCTTCTTTTCTCTTTACCTTTGAGTCCTTTGTTTTTGTCCTTAGCAGGATTGCAATGGTTGATGTCTTCCTTATGAGCTTTATACTCGTTGCCTCCCTTTTTCTTGTAAAGTACGTAAAAACCGGTAAAACGGTTTTTCTCCTTCTTTCTGGGGTTTTTTCCGGTGCTTCCATGTCTGTAAAGTGGAGCGGGGTTTATGCAACGGAGTTTCTTGGATGTGTTTCCTTCCTGGTTATGTTCTACAGAAACATATACACCTCTGGAACCAGGGAAAAAAGATTACCCGTTCTCTTAAAGATAGTTTTAAAAGTGGCCCTTTTCTTTGTCTTTATCCCTGCAGTTGTTTACATCCTAACCTATATTCCTTTCTTTTTGCATGGAAACTCCCTGGGTGATTTTGTAAGGCTTCAGGAGTCAATGTATGGGTACCACAGGGGGGTTAATCAAACTCATCCCTATCAGTCCTCATGGTGGCAGTGGCCTCTTCTTCTTCGACCCGTTTACCTGTATCTAAAGAGATACGGAAACGAGTATGCACATATATACGCAATCGGAAACCCATTTATATGGTGGACAGGGTGTTTGTTTTTAATACTCGGTGTTATTACGCTCATAAGAAAAGAAGCTCCCTCTCTTGCCTTTTCGGTGCTAAGTGTGGTTGCCTACTGGCTTCCCTGGGCACTTTCTCCAAGAAAGCTTACCTTCCTCTACCACTTCCTTCCTGCTCTTCCCTTTATGCTTCTTATAAGCGCTTACTTTCTTTATTTGCTCTGGAAGAGGGGCAGGTATGGAAAAGCTCTGGTTATAGTGTATCTTATTACTGCCTGTGCGGTGTTTTTTTTCTTCTATCCCATACTTGCTGCTGTTCCGGTTTCAAATGATTCTCTTAGGTGGTTTTTCTGGTTAAAGGGATGGAGATAAGGAGATTTAATGCAGGATATTTTTGAGAACCAAAGGAAGTATAAAAAGTACGACTTCATAAACGGTGTTATTCTTGGAGAGATAATTGCTTTCTTTGCGCTTGCTGTCCTTAAGAACCTTGAGCGGGAGATTCCGGGACTTCATATCCTCGTAAAGTTTAGCTGGTTTATCTTCCTTATTACCCCTGTTCTCCTTACGCTCTGGATTTACCTTTTTTACGTACTTGGCAGAAAGAAGCCCAGCCTGTTTCAGTTTGGAAAGTTTATCTCAATAGGTGTTTCCAACACCGCTATAGATTTTGGTGTGTTAAACCTTCTTATGTTCGTTACGAATGTGCAGAAGGGGCTTCTCTACTCGGTTTTTAAATCCTTCTCCTTTCTGGTTGCAATTGTAAACAGCTATCTCTGGAACAAGTTCTGGGCGTTTGAGAGCTTTGAGACAGAGCGTATGGGAAGGCAGTTCTTTCACTTTGCGGTTATAAGCGCTGTTGGTTTTGTGATAAATGTGGCACTTGCTTCCCTTGTTGTAAACTTTGTTCACCCAGTGGGTGGGCTTTCCCAGAAGCTGTGGGCAAATGTTGGGGCCTTTGTTGCCGTTTCAGTTTCGGTTTTCTGGAACTTTACGGGGTATAAGTTCCTCGTTTTTAAGAGGTAGGAAAACCTAAAATGCCCATCTTCCCTGAACGAAAAGGGACATAAATAGGGTAAAGAGGGTAAGTGAGAGAAAAACTATAAGATAGCCTGCTTCTTTTCTCTCTCCGATCAGGGAAAGAACAATGAATATGGGAAAAGCAGATAGCATGTATCTTGGGAGGCTAAGCCAGTAGGAAGTTGAGGTTACAATAACCCATGTAAGAAGAAGGTATGCTGCGTAGGAGAGGCGAATCCTTAAGAAGGCAATAAGTGTAAGGATGTATCCAAGGATTCCTGATACAAGCTCGGCCCATCCAACAAGCACCCTCTCGTTTGGTTGACGCCACAGGGTGCTACTCCAGGCTCCGGTAAGCCCTTTCCATGGGGGGATAAGCGTTTTAAACCAGTGTTCTTTCTGAAACTCAAGGAACTTAAATGGGGAGCCAAAGGTAATGTAGTTTATGGCAAGGTAGGAGAAAAGCCCAAGTGGGATAAGAAAAAGCCAGATAATGTTTTTCCCTATGGCCCTTACCTTAAAGTCCCTCTGAAGCATGTATTCAAAAAGTAGGGCTGGTAGAAGAACCACACCCGTTATTCTGGTTGCTGAGGCAAACATACCCGTAATACCTGAAAGCCACCACCTTCCTTTTCTTGCGTAGTAGAAGCTTGAGACCGTAAGTGCAAGGTAGAGGCTTTCTGTGTATCCTGCATGGAGGAAGTATGCGGTGGGGAATACAGACAGGTAAAAGGCTGCCCTAACTGCTGTTTTCTCTTCGTAGTCCAGTAAAACCAGTTTGTAAAGGTAGAGTATGCAGAGGACATAGGATACGTTTGATACAAGGAGGGCAGAAAGCATATGGTTTCTTAAAACAAGTGAAACTGCCTTTACAAGGGCCGGATACAGTGGAAAAAATACAATGCGAAGGTGTCTTTCACCCTCAGTTGTGCTTGAATACCAGTTCCTTGCAATGTCAAGATAGTGTATGGTATCCCAGCGATTCCATAGGGTAAGGAGGGAGTGGACGGTTTTATTCTCAAGAACCATGTAGGATACATACGAGAGAAAAAAGGTTCCCAGGGTTGTTACAAAAACGATTGCTACAAGCTCTCTTTTTGCTCTTTGGGCTTTCATTGTAAAACCTAGATAATCTATCATCTAATACTGAAACTCTCTACTATTGATTCTTCTCGTTTTAATGAATATTTTATATTTTGTTAGAGCCAGGTTTGGTTGCAGTGGTATTAGTGAAGGGCCATGGTGACTCTGGTGGTAACCACCGGAAATGGCTCTATGGATCTTTATGGTCAAAGGTTAAGTCAAAATCTAGATGTCCCTTTAGTTCAGCTGAGTTTCCCAGAGCCTTTTGGATCCGGATTCTTTAGTCTAAGAGCATCTAGGTTCCTTCTTCACAGTTTTGGGGTTTATAGGACACTTAGTTCGTATAAGGTACTTCACTTAACCAACCATCACCTTGCCCGTTTCATAGTTTTCTTACGAAAAAGCATCTGTATACTTACCGTTCATGATCTAATAAAGCAGTTTGATCGCATGGGAATTTCAACTTACATTCATCGCCCAAACCTACGTGATAAGCTGGATCTGTGGTTGGACTGGCAGGGGATAAGAAAGGCACACCATATTATAGCTATTTCCCATAACACTAAAAGGGATTTAATAAAGTACGCTAACATACCTGAGGAACGGATAAGCGTCATCTACCATGGTATTGACCATAGCGTTTTCTATCCACGTTATGGAGAAAGACCGTTTCCTTTCCCCTACATACTTTTTGTAGGTAGTGAACATCCAAGGAAGAACCTTGAAACCTTGCTTAAGGCCTTCTATGAGCTTAAACAGGATGTTGGTTTTAAGGCTCTAAAGTTAGTCAAGGTGGGGAAGGCCGGTGGAAGGGAAGATGATTTTCGCGCCAGAACTCTAAGTCTGGTAAAGAGCTTGGGTTTAGAGGAGGAGGTTGTATTTACCGGTTTTGTCTCAGAGGAAGAATTGGCACGTATTTACTCAAATGCCGAGTGCCTTGTTTTCCCATCTTTTTACGAGGGTTTTGGTTGGCCACCTCTAGAGGCTATGGCTTGTGGGTGTCCTGTAATAACTTCCAATACCTCTTCACTGCCTGAGGTTGTGGGTGATTGTGGGATCATGGTTGATCCTAAAGATATCGGTGGTCTGGTAAAGGCTCTAAGGCTGCTTTTAACGTCCCGTGAGCTTAGGGAAAGGATGAGGTTTAGAGGAATGAAGCGAGCAGGTATGTTTACATGGGAAAAAACGGCTAGAGAGACCTTAGCTGTGTATAGGTTAGTTCAGGAATCCTTGGTACAGAATCATTATTTTTCTTATTGTAACTTAGAAACAAAGAGTAGCTGAGAACCTCTGCTGCATAAAGCTTTTCATCTTATCGGGCTCTTACAGGGTTTGTTTCCTTCCATCCCGTGCTTTAATTTTTGGCTATTTTAAATCCTGATTTTTGTTGCATAATTTCTTGATGCGTATGATTATCCAAAGGAACCATGTGCTCCCAATATGCGTTTATGTAGTTGTTATCTTCGTTATAACGATTATGGTTAGAGTTTTTCCTGCAGGTGTTTTATTTCCTGTGTCTGCAGGGATTATGTTTCTCTCCCCCTTTATTGCTGGAAGCAGGGTGGATGGGCTTAGGTGGAATACAAGGGGTGTGGTTGTTGGGCTTGTTTTATCATCTTTTATACTTGCTGGTTACCTTCTTTTGGTTAGCAAACCCTTTAACTTAAAAGCGGTTTCTCTCTCGGTGGTTGTTTTTCATCTCTTTTTTGTCTCTATCCCTGAAGAGGTTTTCTTCAGGGGTTACCTTCAGGAGAAGCTGGGAAACAACCTGAGAGGGGTTTTGTTTGTAAGTTTTCTCTTTGCCCTCGGACATGTGGCCACAAGGTGTATAGGAAGGGGATGCAGTGGATACGGCTATCTGGAAGCCCTTCTTACCTTTTTCCCATCCATTGCAATGGGTTATATGTACATTATCTCAAGGACACTCTGGGCAAATATCCTGTTTCATTTCCTTGCAAACATCGTGTATACATCAACAGGAGGACTTTAGCCGCATTGAAACGTTTTTTCAGGGTGTTATACTAGCAGGAAAATGGATAGTGTAAGGATAGCTCTTGGGCAAGTTGATGTATGCGTTGGTGACCTTGAGGGAAACGTAAAGAAGATCCTTGATTACATATCCCTTGCAAAAGAGCTTGGGGTTGACATCCTTTGCTTCCCTGAGCTTTCCGTAACCGGTTATCCTCCAGAAGACCTCCTTTTAAAGCCAAGCTTTATAGAGGACAACCTGGGTGCACTTGATAGGATAAGGGAGGCCTCTGAATCAATTACGGTGGTTGTGGGGTTTGCAGATAGAGATGATGATATATACAACGCCGCTGCCATAATCCACGATAGAAGGCTTGTTGATATATACCACAAGCGCTACCTTCCAAACTACGGGGTTTTTGACGAGAACAGGTACTTTCAGTCAGGGCTTCGTGCCCCTGTTTACAGGATTGGTGAGCTTGTTTTTGGTGTAAACATATGTGAGGACATATGGTATCCCGGCGACCCTACAAGGGAGCAGGCCTTACTTGGAAATGCGCAGCTTATCATAAACATCTCCTCCTCTCCCTATCACGTTTCAAAGGTAAGGTTAAGGGAGCAGATGTTAAGGGTTAGGGCACTTGATTACTCTGTTATACTTGCCTTTTGCAATCTTGTGGGGGGACAGGATGAGCTTGTTTTCGATGGCCACAGCGTGGTTATAAACGAGCGTGGGGATGTGGTAGCAAGGGCTGGGGGTTTTAGGGAAGAGATGCTTGTGGTTGATATAAACATAAACAGGGTCTTTCGCTCACGCCTTCATGACCCGAGAAGGAGAAAGGAGAAATACGCCCTTGAGCTTGAGTCCAGAAGGGCAGAGGTAGTAGAGGTAGGTGGGTTTAAAGACAAAGAAAAGCCCCCAATTACCACAGGTGTAGCTGATTTTCTTGAGCTGGAAGAGGAGGTATTTAGGGCTCTTGTTCTTGGAACAAGAGACTACGTTACAAAAAACGGTTTTAAGAAGGTTGTGATAGGGCTCAGTGGGGGTATAGATTCGTCTCTTGTTGCGGCAATAGCTACCGAGGCACTGGGGAAGGAAAACGTTATCGGGGTTTCGATGCCTTCAAGGTATAGCTCTGAGAGCAGCATAACCGATGCCCAGCTCCTTTCAAAAAACCTTGGTATAGAGCTTCTTTCCATACCTATAGAGAAGGCTTTTAGTGCCTATCTGGATACCCTCTCGGATGTGTTTCGTGGAAAAGAGCAGGATGTTACAGAAGAGAACATACAGGCAAGGATTCGTGGCAATATCCTTATGGCCCTTTCCAACAAGTTTGGCTGGCTTGTTCTTACCACTGGAAACAAGAGTGAGATGAGCGTTGGATACTGCACACTTTACGGGGACATGGTGGGAGGATTTGCCGTTTTAAAGGACGTTCCAAAGACCTTTGTTTACAGGCTCTCTGAGTTTTATAACAGGTGGAAGGGAAGGGAAGTGATTCCAAAATCCGTTCTCGAAAAACCCCCTTCAGCGGAGCTTAGACCCGGACAAAAGGATACGGATACACTCCCTCCCTATGAGGTTCTTGACCCCATTCTTAAAGCCTATGTGGAGGAGGATCTTAGCATTGAGGAGATAGCTGCCCTTGGATTTGATGAGGGGCTTGTAAGGCGGGTTGTAAGGATGGTTGATTTAAACGAGTACAAAAGAAGGCAGGCCCCACCCGGTATAAAGATAACCCCTAGGGCTTTCGGAAAAGACCGTCGTTTCCCAATAACCAACCTCTACAGGGAGTAGTATTGCTTTTTCCGTGACAGATTTGACTTAAAAATCGGGTATTTTATATTTAGTTCTCTTAAAATTCCTGGGTAAGGGGTTTTTATGGATTTTCTGGAGCCTGAAAAACAGCTTGAGATTATAAAACGGGGAACCGAGGAGATAATTACCGAGGAAGAGCTTCTTTACAAGCTAAAGAGGTCAAGAAGTGAAGGAAGGCCTCTAAGGGTTAAAGCAGGATTTGACCCAACTGCCCCGGACCTCCACCTTGGACATTGCGTTCTTCTTAAGAAGCTAAGGGATTTTCAGGATCTTGGACACACGGTCATATTCCTTATCGGAGACTTTACCGCTATGATTGGAGACCCTTCGGGAAGGATTGAAACCAGACCGGCTTTAAGTGAGCAGGAGGTTTCTGAGAACGCAAAAACCTATGAAAGGCAGGTCTTTAAGATACTTAGAAGGGATAGAACGGAGGTTGTTTTTAACTCTACATGGCTTGGGAAGATGAGTGCAAGGGAACTCCTTGAGCTTGCTTCCCTTGAAAACGTGGCAAGGATGCTTGAGAGAGAGGACTTCCGTAAGCGCTACACTATGGGTGCTCCGATAACCCTTAAAGAATTCCTCTATCCCCTTATTCAGGCCTATGATTCGGTTAGCCTTAAGTCAGATGTTGAGCTTGGGGGTACTGATCAGAAGTTCAACATACTTCTTGGACGGGATATACAGAGACACTTTAATCAGGAACCCCAGGTTGCGGTTTTTGTCCCGATACTTGAGGGGCTGGATGGTGTAAGAAAGATGTCAAAGTCTCTTGGGAACTACATAGCCATAGAGGATCCCCCGGAGGAGATATTCGGAAAGGTTATGTCAATTTCAGACACCCTTATGTGGAGGTACTATGAGCTTCTAAGCAGGCGCTCGCATGAGGAAATAGAGGAGATGAGGTTAAAGTGGCATCCAATGGATGCCAAAAAGGCTCTTGCCTTTGAGATTACCGCTTGGTTTCACGGGGAAGAAGAGGCCATTAAGGCACAGAGGGACTTTGAGAAGAAGTTTTCCGAACGGGTTTTTCCTGAGGATGCAAGGGAGGTTGTTCTTCAGAGAAAAGATGGGATCACAGTTCTTGACCTCGTTTTGCTCTCCTCCCAGAGGGTAAGGAGCCGTGGTGAGGCAAAGAGACTTATTGAACAGGGAGGGGTTAGCATAGACGGGGAGAAGGTAACCGACACAAAGGCTCTGGTTCCATATAGGGACCAGCTAAAACTAAAGATTGGAAAAAGGGAGTTTGTAAAGGTCAGGTTTACTTAAAAAAAAAGAAGCGAGTGGGTCTGTAAGCCGAATTCTGTCGAGAGCGATCATTTATCTGGGACACCCATTGCTGGGTGCCTCTTGCGACCTACCCGGAAGCATCAGACGGGCCATCTGCCCACCCCTTAGGGTGGATGCTTCCCTACTTGGTCTTTCTCCGAGCGGGGTTTGCCGTGCCACAGGGTGTCGCCACCCTGTGCGGTAGTCTCTTACACTACCTTTTCACCCTTGCCTGTTTTCCCGCATAAACGGGAAAACTTCGGCGGTCTGTTTTCTGTGGCACTTTCCGTTGCCTCACGGCACCTGGGGGTTACCCAGCGCTCTGCCCTCTGGAGTTCGGACTTTCCTCCCATCTTTTCCATGCGGAAAAGACAGGCGATCGCTCGACCCACTCGCTTCACTATTAAGCATATTCATCTATTGCTTCGTTTGCAAGTCTGTCGGCTTCCCTGTTTAGTTCCCTGGGTATGTGCCTTACCTCTACCTGTTTAAACTCTCCAAGAAGCTTTTTTGCCTTCTCGTAGAGGGGCTTTATGTTTGGGCTTTCAACCTGCCATATCCCGTTTATCTGGTTGGCAAGAAGAAGGGAGTCTGTATAGATTGTTACGGAGTCTTTCTTTAGCTTTCTTGCAAATTCAAGAGCTGTTATAAACGCACTGTACTCGGCCTGGTTGTTTGTTAGAATGCCAAGGTATTTTTTTATTCTGTGGTCTTTGTTTTTATCCTTTATGAGGATACCAAGTCCTGAGTTTCCCGGGTTTCCTCTTGAAGCCCCATCTATGTATATCTCGGTTGGTATGCCGTTTTTGTCCTTTGTTAATCTAGGCTGTCTGGGCTTCACGATGGATTATTTCTTCTTCAACGTAGAGGATTCTGTGGCAGTTTGGACACTGGATCACTTTTGTAAGTGTAAGGACCTCGTTAAAGAGCTGAGGAGGGATGTTCATATTGCATCCCATACACACTTCGTTCCTTGCCGGGACAACAGCAAGGCCGTTTCTCTTTCTTATTCTCTCATAGACTGAAAGAACACTCGGGTTTATAAGAGAGGCTACCTTGTTTCTTTCCTGTTTCTTTGCCTCATATGTTACCTTTAACTCCTCTATCTTCTTTGTGTACTCGTTTATCTTCTTTTCATACTCTTTCTCCTTATGAGAAAACCCCTGTTCTTTCTCCTTTATGAGAGCCTCCAGGCTCTCTATATTTTCCATCTCTTTTAGAATCTCTTCCTCAAGCTCGGCATTTGATTTTTTTATCTCTGCAATCTCTTTCTGAAGAGCCTCGTATTCTTTGTATGTCTTTATCTCAAATAGCTTCTTCTCAGCCTTTTTTATCGAGCTCTGGTTGTGGCTGAGCTTTGATTCAAGCTCGTTTTTGTGCTTTTTTATCTGATTAAGCTCTTCTTTTAGTTTTTCTATGCTTTCTTTTTCGTTTTTTAGTTCTTCTTTAAGGCGGGATATTTCTTTGGGATAGTTTTCAAGATTCCTTTCCAACTCTCTCAGCACCAGGTCTATGCCCTGAAGTGCTGAGAGAGCAGTAATCTGGTCTTTCATTTTTTCCTCCTTTTTTAAAAATTTTCTTATTATTAAAAGTAAGATACCAAGAGGGATAAAAACGCAGATAATAAGGTGAACAGCTGTCTTTTTCCATAACCTAGAACCTGTATAGCTTTGGTGGGCCCACCCGGATTCGAACCAGGGACCAACGGATTATGAGTCCGCCGCTCTGACCAGCTGAGCTATGGGCCCAACTACTGCTACCAAACAGATTAGTTTAGGCAAATAATCCGGTTTTGTCAAATGAGGTTTTCTTTAGCCAAATGTATATTAGAATTATAGACGAAAAGAGGTTTTTGTAAAACTTGTTAAAGGAGGGATTTATGAGCGTTTTAAACGGTGAGTTAATAAAGAGGCTTCTTAATACCGAAGCACTTGGAAGGACTATATACTCTTTTACCGAGGTAGGCTCTACAAACGAGGTTGCCTTTGAGCTTGCAAGAAACGGGGCTCCTCACGGAACGGTTGTGATAGCCGATTCCCAGACTAGAGGTAAGGGGAGACTCGATAGAAAGTGGATTTCTCCTCCGGGGGTAAATCTCTACATGTCGGCTGTATTTCGTCCTGAGATTCCTGCCAGGGAAGCTCCTATAATTACCCTTGTCTCTTCCATTGCGGTTTTAGAGGCTGTAAAGGCAGAAGGGGTAGAGGGGGTAATAAAGTGGCCAAACGATGTGATTGTTGACGGGAAGAAGGTAGCAGGGGTACTTATGGAGATGCAGCCCTCTGGGGATAAGGTAGATTTCATAGTTATGGGCATTGGTGTCAACATAAACATGACAAGGCAGATGATGGAAGCCGAGATGAAAGAGGTTGCAAAGATTGCAACATCCCTTAAAGAGGTAACCGGTCGGGACATAGACAGGGTAAAGTTCAGTGCAGGTTTGATTAACCTGCTTGAGCTCTGGTACAAGAGGTTTCTTAAAGAAGGTAAGAATGCAATTATAAGGGAGTGGATGGAAAGGTGGGGAGCAAAGAACAGGAGGGTTGAGGTAAGCTTTAACGGAAGGGGATTTACAGGGGTTGCAATTGGTGTTGATGAAAACGGCTACCTTATAGTTAGAAAAGATGACGGAACGGTTGAGAAGGTTATAGCGGGAGATGTAAATCTTATCTAGGTTTAAAGCTTTCCATCGTATCCCAGAACATAAGCTCGTAATAAAGAGCGAGTTTGGCTGAGGTCTTCATCTCCTTTTTGCTCTCTTCCTTTCGGGTGTATCCCTGAACTATCTCTTCTATTCCTCTGTAGAACTCAGGGGCTATCGGGTAGAACCCATCCAGAAAAAGGGTGTCTTCGTCTTTAAGCCCGTAGTGTTTTTTTAGTCCCGTGCTTATACGCCTGCAGTTTTCACCCCATACTTCAAAGTCTATTACGATGGCCGATGCAATGTCTCCTGGTGTTCCATAGACTCCAAGACGTGTAAAGTAGTTTGTAAAGGAAAGCGCTCCAGGGTGTGGCTCGCTCTCTGTAAGTTCCTTTTCTCCTAGACCAAGTGCCTTTGCGAGCTTAAAGAGGTTGCTAAGTGCCTTTCTTTCTCCCTCTATGAGGCTTAAGAAAAAGTCTCTTTCCCTTTGCTCTTTAGAGAGGGCTATGTAGAGTGCAAGGTTTCTAAAGTCTCCACTTACTATGTGAAACTGCTGTTCTGCAAAAAACCTGAGCTTCTCTAAAGGAACCTTTCCCCTTTCTACGCTCTTTGGGAAGGGGTGGTTTAGTATCTTCTTCCTTATAGGTTGAAGCTCTTCCCTTAAGAGTTCTATAAATTTCTTTCCAGCTAGCCTTACACCCAATTCTTAAAATCCCCTGGCATCTATTTTATCACACCCTTTGCAAGGTTTAACATCTCTTCGTGAATGCTGTGCATAAGCTCTGTCCAGCTTCTAATAACTGAGAGGTCATTTGTTGGAAGCCTCTTTTTTATAACTATCCCTGAATCCAGACTCTCCACCGTCCAGTCTCTGTATCTTTCTACCACCATGGCTCCAAATCTCTTAAGTATATCAACCGCCTCTGGTTCTTCTGCCTCAAATCTGGAAAGGAGTACAACCTCTTCATCAAACCCCTTAAAGACTATGTTCCATAGGCTTGCATTGGATTCGAGGGAAAATGAAAGGTTTATTATTTGCTTTTTCCTGCCTTCCTCTTTGCTCACCTTTTGCTCCCACCAAGCCTCACTATGCTTTCCTTTGCACTTGCCACGTATCCTGCGTACCTGTCGTACTTGCCAGCAAGCTCAATAAAGGTTTCGTAGTGTTTTATTGCCTCTTTTGGGTTGTTTGTCTTTTCATAGGCACGACCAAGGTAGTAGTAGGCATCGGGGTAATTTGGGTTAAGCAAAAGGGCCTTTTTCTGATAAGAGATTGAGTCCTCAAATCTGTTTAGGAAAAACAGGGTAATCCCGAGGTTCATGTATGCTGGTGCAAAGTTTGGGTCAAGCTCTATTGCCCTTTTATACTCCGTTACTGCCTGATGTAGGTACCCCTGTGTTCTTAGAGCTGTTCCCAGGTAGTTGTGGAGCTGTGGGGAGGCTGCAAGCTCAAGGGCTTTTCTGTAGTGTTCTGTAGCCTTCTTGTAGTCTCCTTTCTTAAAGAAATAAGCCGTTGCAAGTCCAACGTGGGCTAAAACGAGGTTGGGGTTTAGCTCAAGTGCCTTCTTTATGTATGGACTCTCCGGGTTCTGACCCGTTGCAGCCCAGAGTATGTAGTAGCTTTCTGCATCGTCCGGGTATTTCTCTATAACCTCTCTTGCCACAGCCTCAGCATCCTTTAACCTTCTCAGGTGAAGGTAGTTTAGAGCAAGTGCCCTCTTACACTCCCTGGAGTTTCCATCAAGCGAAAGTGCTTTAAGTATGTTTGTGTATGCTCTGTTAAAATAGTCTTCGTAATCTTCCCTTACCTCGTACTTATAGTATCCGATTGATGAGTAAACCTCTCCAAGCCCTGCGTATGCCGGGGCAAATTTAGGGTCTATCTCTATTGCCTTACTATAGTACTCTATTGCCTCTTTAAAACCGTTTGGGGTAAAGAGAAGGTATGCCTTTCTTCCCTTAAGGTAGTTATCAAGTGCCTTTGAGTTTGCCTGCTGGTTTTCTGTGCCTTTTTTCTTTGCGTACGCACTCTTTTGATCAGCAAGAAAAGATATAACTAAGGTAAGTGAGAAAAACGCAAGAAAAAAACTTTTACCCCTTATCATATCTTCTTTCCTCCTACTTATAGTTTTGGGTTATAAGCTTTACTATCTCTTCTGCCAGGTTTTTGTATAGCTCCTTTGCAACTATACCGCTTCTAAAGAACCCGAGGGAGCTAAAGCCGTTTACCTGCCCGCTTGCAATCTCTTCTCCGCTTTCCTTATCAACGAGTGCAATCTGAACCGTTATTGAGGACTCACCAAACTTTACCGCTCCCTCTTCAAACTTTATATCCCTTCCGGATTCGTAATCAACAATCTCACCGAGTAGAACAACTGTGTTGGCAGCCGGTATATCCTCAATTGGTTCACGGCTTACCCTCTGAAATCTGGTTTTTCTGGACTTAAGGGTATTTGCGATTTCATCCGGAAGGCGTTTAAGAAGCTCTTCTGGAACATCGGGCAGGTCAGTTTCAAAATCGTAAATCTCTATCGCCCTGTATCTTCCGGTTTCTTTCCCCGGTGGCTGGTTGAGATAAGATGATACCTTAAGGTCTCCGCACGCTGTAAAAAAAGCTACTACAATAATTAAACCTATAGCCTTTTTCAACTCTTACTCTCCCTGAGATGGTTTTGGTTCTTTTATATTGATACATAAATCTTAATTTTGCAAGAGAGTACTTTCTTTTCCCAAAAGTTGACAATTTTTGTCACAAACCATCTTTTGGTTGCAAAAAAAGTCACACTTTGTCCTTATAAAAAGCCCCGTGCAAAGGGGGATTTAAGTATTGGGTTTTTACTTTTTTTAATGATTTTAAGATTTTAAACCTAAAGACCTGTGCTGGCATATATATTGCAATTTAGCATCATAAAAACCAGAGTAAAGGAGGTATTTAAAGATGTTTAAGTCAGGGAGTAAGAGGAAAAAGCGAGAGAAGGGTTTTACCCTGATTGAGCTTCTTGTTGTTGCTGCCATTATCGGCATACTCCTTGCCCTTGCGATTCCAAACCTGATTAAGGCAAGGATATCCGCAAACGAGGCAAACGCACGAAAGATGATGCAGACCCTAAGAGACGCAGAGGGCGAGTACTTCGAGCAGGATCTGGATGAGGATGGAACAAGGGATTTTACGAATTTGATAGGAGATCTTACTACCGGTAGTTCTTTAAGATGCCCTCCACAAGATGGTAATTGTGATAATGAAGAAGATTCTCTCATAGATTCTAGTTTTGAGGATGCAGTTATGTCTGATGGGACAAATGTATTTGGACAGACAGTAGATACAACTGTTTGTACTGCTCCCAAGGCTGGATACTGCGTTGGATGGAATTGGAATGAGCAGAATGATGGAACTGAACCAACGCAGAATCCATTTCAGGATTTTGGATGGGGGGCAGCTCCTGTAAGTGTAAATAAAACCGGAAGAAAGGTTTTTGCAGTATATGGAGACGGGGTTATAAGGTGTGTTGCCTCTACTGGTAGTTCTGGAAGCGAAGGAACCTTTGAAGCTGATAGAGGTTCTCCGGGTTGTGATTAGTTTTTTTATTCTTGTTTTGTGTTTAAGGCTTTTATTAAAAAGAGAGGAGGAGCTTAAGGGGTTTCTCCTCTCTTTAAGGCTCACTCTCTTAGGGGATCTTAAAATGGCAGCAAGGGAGCAAAAGAAAACGGAAGGTGGCTTTACCCTGATTGAGCTTCTTGTTGTTGCAACGATTATCGGAATCCTTACCGCGCTTGTTGTTCCAAACCTTTTAAAGGCTAGGATCTCTTCAAACGAGGCAAACGCAAGGAAGCTTCTTCAGACACTTAGGGATGCAGAGTATGAGTACTTCGAGCAGGATTTAAACGGTAACGGTGTAAGGGACTTTACAAACCTTATAGGAAGCTCCGGGGTAGAAGACAGCCTCCGTGACCCAAGGGGGACGGGTGATGAAGAGGATGCTCTAATTGACAGCACGTTTGAAGACGCAGTTGTTAACGATGGGGATACCGCTAATGAGGCAAATTGCCCTGCTCCCAAGGCCGGCTACTGTGTGGGGTGGAGTGGTGATGTCGGTTCAGACCCTCTTTCCCTTCAGGGGGATTTCGGGTGGGAGGCATCAATGATCAGTGCTCATACCGTTGGGAGAAAGGACTTTTCCATATTTGCCGATAAGGTTATAAAGTGCACAGTTACTTCCCAGCCATCGGGAAGCCCGGGCCAGTTTGAATCCACAAGAAGTGACCCTGACTGTGGTGGGTAACGGTTCCTATAACAGACGATGATAGTGCTTAAGGTAGATAATCTCATAAAGGACTACCCTACGGGTTTTCTTAGAAAGAAGGTTCGAGTTTTAAAGGGTGTAAGCTTTTTTGTTAACAGGGGAGAGATTTTCGGTTTTGTTGGTCCAAACGGTGCGGGAAAAACAACCACATTTAAAGCGGTTCTTGGCTTTGTTGGGATTACGGGTGGAAGCGTAAGCATAATGGGAAGACCTGCCGGGGATGTATCGGTTAAAAAACACATAGGATACCTTCCCGAAAACCCTTATTTTTACGACTACCTTACGGGAGAAGAGCTTCTTCGTTATATGGGACAACTCCACGGCATTAACGGTAAGGCTCTTCTAAAGAGAATAGATGAGCTCCTTGAGAAGGTAAATATGACCCATGCAAGGAAGGTTCAGCTCAGAAAGTACTCAAAGGGCATGCTTCAGAGAATAGGGATCGCTCAGGCACTTATAAACGATCCCGAGTTTCTCATACTTGATGAGCCGATGTCTGGGCTTGACCCGATAGGGCAGAGGGAGATAAGAGAGCTTATACTTGAGGAGAGAAAGAAGGGGAAAACCATTATTCTTAGCTCCCATATACTCTCGGATGTGGAGACGATGTGTGATAGGGTGGGGGTTATTATAGGCGGAAGGGTTGTAAGAACAGGGGAGCTTGGAGAGCTCCTTGAAGACATTCATACCGACTACGAGATGCTCCTCAGGGATACCGACCTTGAGGTAGTGGACAGGCTTGGGGACCTTAAGGTGAAGGTTGAAAAAAGAGCCGGGTTTATAGTTCTTAGATTCGATGAGGATATAAAATCCAGGGTTATAGAGGTTGTATCCAGCCTGGGTGCAGACATTGTTTCCCTTTACCCTCTTAGAAAGTCACTTGAAGGGCTTTTTGTTAAGGAGATGGGTCAGAATAGCGGTGGAGAGCAGAAGCGATGAAAACGATTCTTGCCGTAGCCTATAACACCTTCGTTGAGGCAAAAAGAGACAGGGTGTTATACAGCCTCCTTCTTTTTGCCTTCTTGATGATACTTAGCTCCCTTATTTTTGCAAGTATATCAGCAGAGCAGTACAACAAGATTGTAAAAGACCTTGGGCTTACAGCAATATCCCTTATCGGGATTGTGATCTCGGTGTTTCTTGGAACCGGGCTTGTCCACAAAGAGATCGATAAAAAGACGGTGTATAACATATTTTCAAAACCGGTGCGCAGATACGAGTTTGTGGTTGGAAAGTATCTTGGCCTTTCCTTTACACTGCTTGTAAATACAGTTGCCATGGGCTTTATACTGTTTTTAATAGTGCTTTATACGGAGCTAAGGCACGGGGATTTTATAAGGTTTTACTACGGCGGAAACTATTTTATGGAGTTTTTTAAGGCAATCTACTTTGAGTATCTTGAGTTTTTGATAGTTATAGGGATTGCACTTGTTTTTTCAAGCTTTACAACACCCATTATGAGCCTCCTTTTTACCTTCTTTCTTTTTGTAATAGGAAGGTTTTCCGGTGACATACTTATATTTGCAGAAGGGGTAAAGAATAGGGTATTAAGGGGCTTGCTTGAGGTTATATACAGAGTCGTTCCTCATCTTGAGAAGTTCGATGTAAGAAGGGAGGCAGTTTACGGAGGAAGTATAAACCCTGAGCTTATACTCTACACCACAGCTTATGCTGTTATCTACGCATCGGTGCTTGTTTTTCTCTCAATTATCATATTTGAGAAGAGGGAGTTTAGGTAACTTGGTGTAATGTTTGAGTCTGTTGTAAGGAGTCCTTACAGGGGGCTTTTAGTTATAGCTTTTCTTCTTGTTGTCTCGATCCCTTTTCAGAAAAGGGTAGAAGGGATGCGTGGGAAGTTCAGGGTGGTTGAAGAGAGCCTCTATTTTTCATCAGCTTCACTGAAGAGGTTATCTCTGGGTTATGAGGAACTGCTTGCGGACATATACTGGCTTAGGGCAATTCAGTACTTTGGTGGAAGAAGTGTGGAGGAGAGAGACCCTGAGCTTCTATACCACTACTTTGATATAATCACTGATCTTGACCCAAAGTTTGTAAACGCATACCGCTACGGAGGAACCTTTCTTGCAGAGCCTCCTCCCTTGGGTCTTGGGGATATTGAAAGGGGGATAAAGCTATTTGATAAGGGAAGAAAGAATAACCCTGAAAACTTCCGTCTTCCCCTTGAAGAGGCATTCATATACTACCTATATGTTAAAGATTACAAAAGGGCTGCAGAGTTGTTTAAAGAGGCTTCTGAAAAACCCGGTCTTTCAGAGTTTCGCCGTGCCTCGCTTAGGGGAATGGCAGCTTCTTCTCTTTCCAAAGGTGGTAGCAGAGAGCTTGCAAGAAGGATATGGGAGGAGATCTACAGAACAACCACAATTGAGGGACGAAAGGAGTTTGCTCTAAGAAACCTTAAGGAGCTTGATGCAATGGATATGGAAGACCTCCTTACACAGGCTTTAAGGAGGTATATAGGGATTTATGGGCATGGCCCTTCAGCTCTTTCCGAGTTAAAAAGAAAAGGTCTTGTAAAAGAGATCCCAAAAGAACCTTTTGGCAGAGGGTTTGTGATAGTTTACAAACTAGATAAGGTAAGGAGTAAAACCCTTTTAGAGCAGGAACTTAAATATAACACGGCTTATCTCTCCGGGGCTTCCCGCAGGTTTAAGAGGTCTTTTGGAAGGTATCCCAGAGACCTAGAGGAGCTAAAAGATTTTATAAGGGAAAACGGGTGGGATTTCCCCGAGCACCCTCTTGGAAAGGAATACAGCTATAACCCGGAAACGGGAACGGTTGGTGAGTAGGTTGTTTCTGGATTCTTTGTGTTTCGGATTGTGATATCCTAAAGCAGTAAAATGGGTTTTAAAACAGAGGTGTTAAAAAAGCTTGACTCTTTGGTTGGGAGGGGTGCATCCCATATTTCCCGCTTTCTTTTTACCCCCCGGAAGGAGCCAGATCTGGTTTGCAAAAAGATTCTTGTTATTCGTCCTGGTGGTATAGGTGATGCTGTGCTTCTCTATCCCGCTTTAAGCTCTCTTAGAGCAAGCTTTAAAGATTCAAGAATTGATGTTCTTGCTGAGAGGAGAAACGCTGGGATTCTTAAGGGTTGTCCGTATGTGGATAGGGTTTTTCAGTACGATGTTAACCCCCCTTTTGAGCTCCTTAAGGTTATAAGGACAGACTACGATATGGTAATTGATACGGAGCAGTGGCACCGCCTGAGTGCCGTAACCGCTTACCTAACGGGTGCTCCTGTCAGGGTGGGTTTTGATACAAACAGGGAGAGAAAAAAGCTCCTTACCCACCCGGTTTCATACAGTCAGGATGAATACGAGGTCTATAGCTTTTTAAAACTCGTCTCTAAAGTTACAGGTATTGAGTACGGATTTGATAAAGAAAGCCCCTTTTTACCGGTTGGTAAGGATTTGGTGGTCAGGTTTGGTAGAACGATAGATGATTTCAGGAAAAGATGGGATGCTTTAGCTGGTGTATTCAGTGGAGCAACGGTTAGGGAGAGAAGGTGGGGGATTGAGAGGTTTTCCATGCTTTCAAAAGAGCTTTCAAAGGAGGGAATAGGAACGGTTCTTGTTGGCGGTAGGGAGGATGTGGGTGATGCAAAGAGGTTTAAAGAGGCCTTATCGGGTATAGAGTTTCTTAACTTTGTTGGAAAAACAACCCTTTTAGAGACCGCTGCTATAATATCACAGCTGGATCTTTTTATCTCTTCTGACACGGGACTTATGCATATAGCCTACGGGGTTGGAACACCAACCGTTTCTTTATTTGGTGCAGGGATTCAGAGAAAATGGGCACCTCCTGGAAGAAACCACGTGGTTATAAACAAGGGTCTTCCCTGCAGCCCCTGTACAAAATTTGGATACACCCCGGGGTGTCCCTACGGTGTAAGGTGTCTTGGTGAGATAACGGTTGGGGAGGTAAAGGAAAGGGTAGTTGAGTTGCTATCAAAGATAAGAATGGCCCGGCAAGGTCATTAGGGTAGGGGCTTAAACCCCTACCCACTTCTTATCTACCTATCCTTCAACCCCTCTTGCCAGAAGTACCTCTTCTGGAGGAAGCTCACCGTAGTAAGGGGATGATTCAGAATAGAGTGCCTTTATATGGGATTTTGGCATATCTGGAAGGTCTTCTGGAAGCCCAAACATCCTGCATATGTATTTAAGCTCTTCATCTCTCCATGGGAGCGGGTCCATTGGTTGAATCATCTTTCTCTTCTTTAGCTCTTCTTTTACCTGTGGGTCTTCTTTGAGGGGGTTACCGTATTCGTTGTAGTGAAAGAGCCTGTCAAAGCGTTTTCTCGGTCTCTGTCCGGGAGATTCTGCCGGATAGCCTACCGCCATAAGCCATATTGGAACTATGTTGTCTGGAACTCCCAAGACCTTTGGAAACTCTGAAGGCTTTCTTCCCGTAGCAAGGAGGCAGCACCCAAGGCCAAGCTCCGTTGCAACAAGCATGGCGTGTGCTATGGCCTGTCCCGCCTCTATCCTAAGCAGCCCTTCCGTTCTTTCCCTTGGAAAGCTCATAAGACGGGGATATGTTACCTCCGTAAGGAGTTTGTATGTCCATCCGTGTGCTGCGGTTACCGCTCTTGCCGGAAAGAGAACCGCAAAGGATTGCACAAGCTCCTTATACCACGAATCCAGGTTTATAAGCCATGCTATCACTATAGGGGCCTGACGAAGGTGGAGCTCGTTAAACGGGGAAGCACACTCTATTATCTTCTCAAACTTCTCCTTTGGATACGTTCTCTTATCTATAACTATTGCCTCAGTTGAGTTACAGTTTCCCTGGCATGATGCGTATCTTGCTGCCTGAAGCATCATCTGTATCTTCCAGTCCTCTACCGGTTTCCAGGGTTTAAAAAACCTTATGCTTCTTCTTGAGCCTATTGCTTCAAAAAGCTCCATTTCATTCCCTCCTTCTTTTCTTTCTTCTCATTAAATCAATCTTTGGTTTGTGTGTCAAGACTCTTAAACCCAGGGTTTTAAATTTCTTATATTCCTGTATATTTATACTCATACATGAGGTTTTTTATCTTTTCTCTAACGTGTGTGTTTCTTATCCTCATTTCATGTACCTCTTATGTTGGAAAACCGGAGGATTCCAGAAAGAAAGCGCTTGAGATAAAAAGGGTTTTGGTTTTACCTTTTAATCCAGCAAAGGAAAACCTAAGCGAAGAAAAGGGGATATTTGTTGCCTCCCTTTTCCACAATGAGCTTACCCTGAGGAGAGAGAGCCTTTATGTGCTTCCTTTTGGGGTATCGAGTGAGGAGTTTTTTAAGGTAAGAAGGGAAAACCCAGAGCTTTCTTACAGGGAAGCAGCTATTGTAACCGGGAAGAATCTGGGCGTTCAGGGCGTTTTTGCGGGAGCCTTAGTTGAGTATCGTGAGAGGGTGGGTGGTGAACTCGGGGTTGAATCTCCCGCATCGGTTGCCTTTAGTGTGGAGCTTATAGAAACCCCAAAAGGGGAGACTCTCTGGCAAACCTACTTTGCCGAAACGCAGAGGCCGCTTCTTGAAAACATTGCAGAGCTTGGAAAGTTTATAAGGAGAAGGGGTAAGTGGATCAGTGCAGATCAGCTTGCAAGGGAAGGGGTTAGAGAGGTTGTGGATGAGTTCTTAAAATTCCTGGAGAGTGGTAAGTAGATGCTTGTTATCCCTGCCATTGATTTAAAGGGTGGAAAGTGTGTAAGGCTCTTAAAGGGAGAAGAGGGAACGGAGGTGGTGTTTTCTGAGGACCCGGTTGAGACTGCAAAAAAGTGGGAGAGATGCGGGGCAGAGCTTATACATGTTGTTGACCTTGATGGAGCCTTCTTGGGAGAGCCTCGAAACCTGGATACTATAAGGGACATAAGGGATTCCGTCTCCGTTGATATACAGGTAGGAGGGGGTATAAGGAGCATTGAAACCGTAAGGAGATATTTTGACATCGGCATAAACAGGGTGATTATAGGGACTGCGGCCTTTAAGGACCCTCAGTTTCTTTCCAGGGTTTGCAGGGAGTTTCCGGGCAGGGTGGCTGTGGGGGTTGATACAAAAGGGGGAAAACTTGCCCTGTATGGGTGGAAAGCGGTTGCGGATTTTGATCTGGAGGTTGTTCTAAAGGGGCTTTTTGAACTCGGGGTTTCCCTTCTTATACACACCGATGTTGATAGAGACGGAACCATGGAGGGTATAAATACGGATTCTATTAAGAGGTTTCTGTCTCTTTCCCCTATACCGGTTATAGCCTCGGGTGGCATAGCATCAATTAGGGACCTTGAGTTGCTTTCCGCTCTGGAGGATTTGGGCCTGATTGGGGTTATCCTTGGTAAGTCCATTTACACCGGTAGAATAGATTTAAAAGAGGCAATAGATAGATTCTCTTAAGAGAGGAGAGCTCAATAGGGTGCTGGCAAAAAGGATAATACCCTGTCTGGATGTTAAAGACGGAAGGGTTGTAAAAGGGGTCAGGTTTCTTAACCTGAGGGATGCAGGGGACCCTGTAGAGATTGCAAAGCGCTACAGTGAGGAGGGGGCCGATGAGATTACCTTTCTTGATATCACGGCTTCCTATGAGGAAAGAAGAACTATGATAGAGGTTGTTGACAGAACCGCTGGTGAGGTTTTTGTCCCCCTTACTGTTGGTGGGGGTATAAGAAGCATTGAGGACATAAGGGATCTCCTCCTTGCCGGTGCCGATAAGGTCTCTATAAACACCGCTGCTGTAAAGGACCCGGAGTTTGTAAAAAGAGCGGCTGACAGGTTTGGAAGTCAGTGTATAGTTGTTGCAATAGATGCAAAAAGGGTTTCAGACGGTAGATGGGAGGTGTTTACCCACGGTGGAAGGAACCCAACAGGTATTGATGCGGTTTACTGGGCAAGGAAAATGGAGGAGTTTGGAGCCGGGGAGATTCTTCTTACAAGCATGGACAGGGACGGAACAAAAGAAGGGTACGATATTGAGCTTACAAGGGCTGTATCCGAATCAGTTGGTATTCCGGTTATTGCATCAGGTGGTGCGGGAAGGCTTGAGCATCTCTATGAGGGGCTTGTTTACGGGAGGGCTGATGCGGTTTTGGTGGCTTCTATATTTCACTACGGTGAGTACTCTATAAAGGAGGCAAAGGAGTTTTTAAGGGAAAAAGGGGTGCTAATTAGACCTTGACCCTCTGGAGGTTTTGACGTGACAATAAGGGAAGAGCTTGAGGAGATAGAAAAAAAGGTACTTTCCCCTCTGGCTACATTAAGCTCTCAGAGTAAGGGAAGGGTTCGACCAGAGCCTCCGTGTCCTATCCGGACCGAGTTTCAAAGGGATAGGGACAGAATCGTTCATTCAAAGGCGTTTCGCAGGTTAAAGCACAAAACCCAGGTTTTTCTATCCCCTACGGGGGATCACTACAGAACCAGGCTTACACATGTGATAGAGGTTGCCCAGATTGCAAGAACGATTTCAAAGGCTCTAAGGCTAAATGAAGACCTTACAGAGGCAATAGCACTGGGGCACGACCTTGGCCACACACCGTTTGGTCATGCCGGTGAGGCCGTGCTAAACGAGATATTCCCGGGTGGTTTTAAGCACGTAGCCCACAGCTTAAGGGTTGTGGATGTCCTTGAGAAGGATGGACGCGGGCTTAACCTGACATACGAGGTAAGAGACGGTATATCGAAACACTCAAAGGGTATGGGACCTCTTGACAACCCGCTTTACCGCCCCGAGACAATGGAGGGGCAGGTGGTTAGGGTTTCAGACCTTATAGCCTATGCAAATCATGACCTTGATGACGCAATAAGGGCCGGTATCATTACAATCGAGGACGTTCCAAAGGAGTGTATAAAGGTTCTTGGTAAAACAAACTCGGAGCGGATAAACAGGATGGTTACAGATATCATATTTGAAACCAGACGGCTCGGGGAGAAAAGGGTAGTTATGAGCAAGGAGGTTGAAGAGGCTGTTCTTGAGCTTAGAAGCTATCTCTTTGAAAATGTGTATATGAATGAGAAGATAAGGTCAAATTTTGTTAAGGCTTCAAAGATAATAAAAGAGCTTTATGAGTACTTCTGCAGCAATCCCGATGAGTTCTCTAGGTTCTATGGCAGAGGTCCCCGGGAGGGTGAACCACTTGAGCGGGCTGTATGTGATTTTATAGCGGGCATGACGGACTCATATGCAATCTCTGTTTACGAAAGGATCTTTTTACCAAGAAGATGGCAGGGAGACCTTGGCTCTTTGTAGGTATACGGGAGGTGTAGTTGATTAAGCTTGGTTCCGTTCCCTTTCTAAACGTAAGGCCTCTTATCTTTCCGCTTGAAGCTGCCCTGGTTGAGCACGATTTTGAGATCTCCTATTTTCCCCCTTCTACGCTTTCAAGAAGGCTTTTTGAAAGAAAGGTGGATCTGGGGCTTATTCCGGTTTTTGAGCTCCTTCAGCGGGACTACACCGTGGTTTCAGATATATCAATTTCCTCGTATGGAGAGGTAGACAGTGTTGTTCTCCTATCCAGGATGCCCATAAGGGCAATTAAAACCGTTGCCGTTGATTCAAGGTCACAGAGCTCAGCCTCTTTGCTTAAGATAATACTTGAGGTCTTTAACGGGGTTTTCCCCACATACGTTGTAAGGGAGCCCGATAGTAGGTTCCTAGATGGTGTGGATGGGGGTATGTTTATAGGTGATACCGGGCTCAAGCTAAAGTATTTCCCGCCTTCAGGCTACAGGGTTTTTGACCTTGGTGAGATATGGACAAAGGAAACGGGTCTGCCCTTTGTTTATGCGGTTTACGCCGTAAACAGGGGGGTTTTACTCGGAAGGAATTTAAGTGCGCTTAAAACCGCAAAGTCCATAGGGCTAAACAGCGTAAGGGAAATAGCACGTATTGAGGCAAAGAAGTTAAATCTCAGCGAGGATATATGTCTTACGTATCTTACTGAGAGGATAAGGTACAATCTTAGGGAAAAAGAGATTGAGGGTATCATGGTGTATAGGGAGCTTCTCCATAAGCTGTTTAAAGCCGAGGACCGGGGTTCTGTCTTTAGGTTAAATACCATCATAAGCACCTACCCCGAGAGGGAAACTTAAAAGGAGGAAAGCCTTGGAAAAGACCGTTATGCGACTTGGACATAGCCCTGATGCGGATGATGCGTTTATGTTTTATGCAATAGCAAATAACAGGGTTGTATCCGATAGGATCGATTTTGTGCATGTTATAGAGGAGATACAGAGCCTTAATAGAAGGGCGCTTGAAGGGCAGCTTGAGGTTACGGCCATCTCTGCCCATGCCTACACATACGTGGCGGACAGATACAGGATACTTTCCTGTGGCGCAAGTATGGGGGAAGGGTATGGACCTATTGTTGTAGCCAGAAGGGATATTAGGGATTTAAGTGGAAAGAGAGTAGGGATTCCAGGGAAGCTTACAACTGCGTTTTTGCTACTCAGTATATATGCAAGCGGTTTTATCCCGGTTGAGATGCCTTTTGACAGGGTAATGTCTGCCGTTATGGATGAAGAGGTTGATGCTGGTCTCATCATACACGAGGGACAGCTTACCTACAGGGACCTTGGGTTAAGGGTTGTTTTTGACCTTGGTGGTATGTGGGCAAGTGATACATCACTTCCTCTGCCCCTTGGAATAAACGTTGTTAGAAGAGACATTGAGGAAGAGCTTCAGAAGGAGGTTCTTAGGGTTCATAGGGAGAGCATAGACTACGGGTTATCTCATAAGGATGAGGCACTTGAGTATGCACTGAGGTTTGGAAGAGGTATAAGTGGGGAGCTTGGTGAGAGGTTTGTGCTTATGTATGTAAACGAGTACACAAGGGATATGGGAGAGAGAGGGAAAAGGGCTCTTGAGGTTCTTTTTAAAAAGGCTTCTAAAAAGGGAATATTAAAAAAAGACGTTCCGCTTGACGTTTTAGAGGGCTAGAGTGTTTCCTGAATGGATCTTATGTACTTTAGGAGTGCCTCTATTAGGTTTTTAAACCCGCTGGGGTTTTCCTGAGGGTTTCTTAACTCCCTGTTTATCTCGAGCTGCATTGCAGGGATTTTTAGGTTCTGGGAAACGAATTTTGTAACGGTCATCTGACGGGAAGCCGAAAACACATGAAGCCCTCCCAGTGTGAGACCATATGCCTTTGTGGATTCTTCTAGGAGAGAAAAGTATTTTTCATTGCCAAGCAAAAACTCTCCCCTTTTTCCGATCCCGGGGTAGATGTCGTTGTTTGTCTGGGTTCTTGTACCGTGAAGGTCTATAACGAATCTTATCCCGAACTCTTCTACAATTTCCCTTATCCTCTCCTTAAAAGGGGTATGCTCATAGAAGTTTGGATCAGTTTTTAACGCACAATTTGTGTACAGTGTGTGTGACCCCGTAAGTATGTGAAGAACAACAGAGATTGCCCCTGTGTACTCTTCTTCATACTTTAGCTTGTTCATTCGTAGATGTGAGGTTGCATGAGGAGCGGTAATCAGAACCGGAATATCCCCCTTTAGGAAAATAAGCTCATTTGAGCTGCTGCAGGAAAAATCCCTGTAACTCCTTTTTTGATGTCTTTCAAAAGAGATTGAAAACCCTGCTGGGTCTTTAAACGCAACTGAGCCATACCTTCTCCAGTTTCCGGAGGCTATATTTTTTAAAAGCCTATCCTTTAGCAGATAAGATGCCTCATATGTGTAAAGGGAAAGCCCGTTGTGTAGAAGCACCCTTCTCCTGTAGAGTCCGCTCTCTACCCCTTCTACTTGATCCAGGAGCTTTAGTTTCTTCTCCGGGTTTTCCCCAAGTAGATATACCTCTCCTATAACTTTTCCCTTAACAGGGTTTCCAAATATGGCGGCCGGATATCCCTTCCCTGTATCGTAGAGCCTTCCTGGAACCTCTTCTATACCAAGGAGCTTACAATCGTGAATAAGGTGGTTCCTTGGTTCTCCTTTTAGCAAGGTGCCATATACAAAGAGCTTGTCAATCTTTGCTTTCATCTGGGTTTTGAGTGTATTTCTCTTCCCCTTACCATAACAAGTTTTAAGTCCTCTTTGCAAGATGAGATAACGGAAAGATAGGGGTCAGAAAAGGTGTGCCTGGGTTTTAAAAAAATAAGGTCTGCCTCCTTTCCCTTCTCTATACTTCCTATCCTGTCTTCCAGGAAAAGGGACTTTGCTCCACCAAGGGTTGCAAGGTAGACCGTAAGGAAAGAGGCCCTTTGCCCGAGCCTCTTTGAAAACAAAAGGTAGAAGAACCTTAGCTCCTCAAAGATATTTAGGTTAAGATTGCTTGAGAGCCCATCCGTTCCAATTCCTATCCTTTGGTATCCTCTGTATTTTAGAACGGGTGGAAGGCCAACTCCTAAGAAGAGGTTACTTCGCGGGCACATAACCACCCCTATGCTGTAGTCCGGTATCTCACTTGCCTCTTCCCTTGATATGTGAACCATGTGAACGGTAGTAACCTTTGTTTCGTTAAAAAAACCAAGGGCCTTTAAGTACTGAAACGGTGAGGGGGCCTTAATTCTTTGAAAAACCTCTCTTCCCACCATCGGGAATATCTTTGCTTCAAACACGTTTTTTTTCCCCTGTATAAACTTTACCTCCTCTTTGCTTTCTGCAAGGTGTATTCCAATCGGTATGTGGTTTTTTCTGGAGAAGTCTATAACCGTTTTTAAGAATTCGGGGGAGCAGGAATAGGGAGCATGAGGAAAAGGCCTTTCTTCAAACACCTCGTTTTTCTCAAAGCTAAGCTGATTCCAGAAGTCCTTATGTCTGTCAAAAAGCTCAACGAATAGAACAGCTCTTAATCCGCTTTCCTTAAGAGGATATCTATCCAGTCCGAAGGAGGAAATCTCCCCAACCGTTGTTACACCGCTTTCAATGAGCTCATTTATTCCATCCCTAACCGAGGCTTCAATCTCTTCTTCTGTTCTTTCTTCTCTAAGAGCCTTAATCACCTGCCCAAGCCATGAGCCAAACCCACCGGATCTCTTTATCTTTTTTGTTATCCAGCCAAGTTCTAGGTGCACATGGGCATTTATAAATCCGGGAAGAAGAATACCTCTTCCCAGCTCTATTCTCTTTACTTCTCTGTATTTTCTTAGAAGTTCTTCTGTGCTTCCTACATCCTCTATCTTACCTTTATCTACAAATACAGAGCCTTTTATTATAGGTGGGGAAGAGATGGGTAGGACTGTTTCGGAACTTATTATAAATCTTTCCATAAAAGCTATATTTTAGACTCCAAGAGAGGAGAGTTTGTTAATCTTCTCAAGCATATCTCTGCTTATCTCCCCTGTGCATATCTCCTCTACGGGCCCCCGCATTCTTATTGACCAGTCTTCTCCAACCTCTATCTGAAGCTCACCCCCTGGCATGGATACCGTTACCTTTCTGTCTGTAAAACCGTTTTTTACACATGCTGCAGCAACAGCACATGAGCTGCTTCCCGAGGCAAGTGTGTATCCGGCTCCGCGTTCCCATATAAGTATCTCCACCCTATTCCTTGAAACGACCCTTGCAAACTGAACGTTTGTCCTCTTTGGAAACATCCTGTGGTTTTCAATTAAGGGACCCACTTTCCTTACATAACCTTCATTTAGCTCATCAACGAATACAACGCAGTGGGGGTTTCCAACAGAGACTGCTGTAAACTTAAGTATCTCACCATTTACTCTGATCTCTTCCCCTACAACCTCTCTTTCCTCTCCCTCAACCGGTATTAGGCTGCTCTGGAATGTGGCCTTTCCCATATCAACTGTAACGTGGGAAACCCTTTTTTCTGTTGCCTCAAGCTCAACCCATACAACCCCTCCCGGTGTGTCAATGCTGAAGGAGGTTTTATCTGTGTATCCGTGTTCGTAGAGAAACTTTGCAAATATCCTTAACCCGTTTCCACTCTTTTCTGCCTCGCTACCGTCGGGGTTAAATATGAGAAGACCAAAGTCAGCTCTGGTTGATGGAACAAGAAGCAGTATGCCGTCCGAACCGATTCCGTAGTTTCTGTTGCAGATAAGCTTTACAACCTCCGGGGTGGTTTCAAAAGAGAGGTTTGATTTGTCAAGGACTATGTAGTCATTCCCCAGTCCGTGGGATTTTACGAATCTATTCATTGCTCCTTGATTGCAAAAACCACATCAGGAATCACCAATGTGGTTTTGTGCTGGGCTACTTTTTATCCCGCCTGACTCTGGATACCCATCCAAACCCAGCAGGCGGTATTTGGGTATCCATAGACCACATTCCAGTAAGCAAGAAACATAGTTTATTTTATTCGTTGGGGGGAATCAACAGTTTTAGCCGACCTTTATAGAGAAACTGGTAGTTCTTTTATGGATTTAAGCTATATTACCTCTTCCTGATAGCCTTCGGCTCCTCTAAATATGACCTTAAACAGATCACTTACGGAGATAATACCCACAAGTTTTCTCCCTTCCATAACCGGAAGATAGCGTATGTTTTCCTCATACATTATCCTTGCTATATCCTCAATGCTGTCATCAGCCTGTACGCACTGTACGCTCTCGGTCATAACGTCCCGTATTTTGGTTTTTTCCGGGTCTCTTCCCTCCGCAACCACCCTTGTTAGAAGGTCGTTTTGGGTAAATATGCCAAACGTTGGTTTTGGAGTCTGAACTATAAGTGCCCCTATCTGATTCTTTGCCATTATATCCACCGCTTCCTTAACGGATATGTTCTCATCAACAGAGAGTACATCTTTTGTCATTATATCGCGTGCCTTCATGTTTTCACTCCTTATTTAGGTTAACCCCTCTAGAGAAGTTATAAATAAATACGGGTATATTGTCAACCGTTTAGATGCCAAGGAGCGTTTTCGTTGACACTCTTGTGTGCGTTCTTTATCCTATTTATTCAGTATCTTTTTATTTTTAGGAGGACTCTATTTATGTCAACAGCTTCCCAGATAGTGCCCGTAAATATAGAAGATGAGATGAAGGAGTCTTATCTTAGCTACTCAATGAGTGTTATAGTTGGACGGGCTCTACCTGATGTAAGAGATGGTCTAAAACCCGTTCATAGAAGAATTCTCTATGGCATGTATGAGCTGGGAAACGAGTGGAATAAACCTTATAAGAAGTCTGCAAGGATTGTTGGGGATGTAATGGGTAAGTACCATCCCCACGGTGATGCAGCCATATACGATGCCCTTGTCAGAATGGCTCAGGATTTCTCAATGAGATACCCTCTGATAGACGGGCAGGGCAATTTTGGCTCTATAGATGGAGACCCTCCTGCTGCAATGCGTTATACAGAGGTAAGGCTTGCAAGGATAGCGGGGGAGATGCTTGCCGATATAGATAAAGAAACTGTGGATTTTGTTCCCAACTACGATGGAAGTGCATCTGAGCCAACCGTTCTTCCCGCAAGGATCCCAAACCTCCTTTTAAACGGTGCATCGGGTATTGCAGTAGGTATGTCAACAAACATTCCCCCTCATAATCTGGGTGAGCTTGTTGATGCTATAGTTGCGCAGATTAGAAACCCTCAGATATCAGTTGATGAGCTTATGAACTACATTCCCGGACCAGATTTCCCCACCGGTGGTTTTATATGTGGCAGGGATGCTATAAGAGAGGCTTATGCTACAGGAAGGGGTGTTATAAAGATAAGGGCTAGGGCAAGGATTGAGAAACAGAAGAAGGGGGAGAGGGAGTCTATAATAATTACCGAGATTCCCTACCAGGTTAACAAGGCAAAGTTAATAGAGCGTATAGCTGATCTCGTAAAGAGTGAGAAGATACAGGGTATCTCAGATATAAGAGATGAATCCGATAGGGAGGGCATAAGGATCGTTTTAGAGCTTAAGCGTGGTGAGAACCCAAAGGTTATACTAAACCAGCTCTACAAGCACACACCAATGGATACTTCCTTTGGGATCATAATGCTTGCCCTTGTAAGGAATCAGCCAAGAATCCTCTCCCTTAAGGAGCTTATAAACCAGTTTATAGAGCACAGAAAGGAGATTGTAACAAGGCGTACGGAGTTTGAGCTTCGCAAGGCTGAGGAGAGACTTCACATACTTGAGGGTATAAAGGTTGCGCTTGACCACATAGACGAGGTTATATCGTTGATCCGAAGTTCCTCAAATCCTTCAGAGGCAAAGGAGCAGTTAGTCTCAAGGCTCTCCCTTTCTGAGGTGCAGGCTCAGGCAATACTTGATATGCGACTGCAAAGGCTTACTGCGCTTGAACGTGAGAAGATAGTGGAAGAAAGGGATGCACTTAAAGAAACCATAAGAAACCTCAAAGGTATACTGGAGAGTGAGGAGCTACTTCTTGACATTATAGTTGGTGAGCTTGAAGACATAAAAAAGCGATACGGTGATGAGAGGAGAACCGAGATACTGGACAATGTAGAGGAGCTTTCCATTGAGGATCTTATAGCCGATGAGAATATGGTTGTAACAATAACCCACGAAGGTTACATAAAAACCACCCCACTTAGTGTTTACAGGAGTCAGAGGAGAGGGGGAAAGGGGAAAACGGGCATAACAACGAAGGAGGAAGACTTTGTTGAGGCGGTGTTTGTTGCCTCAACCCATAGCTACCTTCTCTTCTTTACCAACCTTGGAAGGTGTTACTGGTTAAAGGTTCATGAGATACCTGAAGCAGGCCCGACCGCAAGGGGAAAGGCTATAGTAAACCTTCTTAACCTATCCTCTGAGGAAAGCATTGCTGCCGTTCTTCCCGTTCGAGAGTTTAAGGAAAACCAGTTTGTAATTATGGCAACCAAGAAGGGAATGGTAAAAAAGACTGATCTTATGGCTTACTCAAATCCACGTGCAGGTGGAATAATAGCTGTAAATGTAAGGGAAGGAGATGAGCTAATCGGGGCAAAGATAAGCAGCGGGGATGATGAGGTTCTGCTTACAACCCGTATGGGGCAGGCTATAAGGTTTCATGAGAAAGAGGTAAGGGATATGGGAAGGACTGCCACAGGGGCTGTGGGTATTAAGCTGGGCAGGGGAGATGAGGTTGTAAGCCTTGAGGTTATACATAATAAAGATGCCCAGATCCTTACCGTTACCGAGATGGGATACGGGAAGAGAACCCCTGTTTCTGAGTACAGGGTAACAGGACGTGGTGGAAAAGGGGTTATAACAATTAAAACAACGGAGAAAAACGGGCCTGTTGTGGGTGCTTTTCAGGTAACCGATGATAACCAGATCATACTGATTACAACCCATGGAAAGATTATAAGAATGGAGGCATCTGAAATAAAAGTATACGGAAGGGGAACTCAGGGTTTAAAGCTAATCGGCCTTGAACCAGGGGAGAAGGTTGCAGCCGTAGCCAAGGTTGTAGAAGACGGTAAATCAATTGAGCTTTAAAACTGTGTAATTATGGTTAGGGAGATAGAAAACGTTTTTCTGGATTTTCCAGGATATAGGTGTTTTGCCTGTGATCCGGGTAACGATTTGGGGCTTAGGTTAAGGTTCTTTGCCGATGATGAAAAAGGGGAGGTCTTTACACGTATAAGACCTAAGGAACACTTCTCAGGGTTTCCGGGCATCCTCCATGGTGGGATTCAGTGTGCTCTTGTTGATGAGGTTGCTTTCTGGACGATGTTTGATAAGCTGAAGAGGATAGGGGTTACGGTTAGAGTGGAGATGGATTTTTTAAGCCCGGTAAGGGTATCTTCCTTTGTTGAGATAAGGGGTAAGCTTGAAAAGGTTGTTGGGAAAAGGGTTTTTGTTGATGTTAACGTGCTAAACGGGGGTAAGGAGGTCTGTACCAGAAGCAAGGTTATATACTATCTTCCCCGAAAAGAGGTGCTCTTTAGCATTATGGGAAGGGAGAGGTTTACGGAAAAATTCTTAAAGTACGTGGGAGATTGAAGATGATAAGACTATATGACCATCCCCTTTCTGGAAACTGCTATAAAGTAAGACTTGCCTTGAACCAACTTGGGGTGGAGTATGAAAAGGTTACAGTTGATATTTTTAAAGGGGAGCAGAATAGTCCAGAGTTTGTTGCCCTAAATCCCAATAGAAAGATTCCTGTCCTGGTTGATAATGGCTTTGTTATCTGGGAGTCAAATGCCATACTGCTTTATCTCGGAAAGAGGTTTTCTCCAAACCGTATCTATTCGGATGAACCAAAAACCTTTGGAAGGATATGCCAGTGGCTGCTTTTCGGAAAGACAACGCTTGACCCGGCTCTTGCAAGAGCACGTTTTATGACAAGGTTTGTCCCAGAAGAAGCCAGAGACCCAAAGGAGCTGGAGGCACTTCGCGAATCAGGCAGGGTAGCTTTAGGGGTTTTAAATGAGCATCTAAAGGAAAACGAGTTTCTTGCAGGCTCTTATTCTATAGCAGATATTGGTTGCTTTGCCTATGTGAGCACAGCCGAGGAAGGCGGGGTTAGCCTTTCAGACTTTCCGGCGGTTAAGAGATGGTGTGAAAGGGTTTGTTCCCAACCGGGATACATACCTATATACTGATTGGCTTTTTCTGCTCGTACAGATAACTGTTTAAATCCATAGTTTGGTGTAGGTGGATTCGTTTATCCCTTTGGTTTTTGTGGTAAAATTGTAGAAGAAACTAAGTAGTTTGTCTTTTTATGGCTTTAGAAGGTATTTTATCCAGCTTTAAAAAATGCCTTGAGCACTTGCCTGTCCCTGCCTTCAAATTTGATTTCCAAGGAATAATAAGGTTCTGTAACAGCAGGTTTGAGGCACTGTTTGGATATAATCCCCAGGAGGTTATCGGTAAGCATGTATCAAGCTTTGGTATCCGTCTGGATAATGCAGACGATATAAGTAAGCTATTTACGGGTCTTAATTTACGGTACTTTCCCGGTGAGTTTGTAACAAAGGATGGAAAAGCCCTTATATGTGAGTGCCTTTGTATTCCTGTTTTAGATGATGAGGGAAAGAGCGTGGGTATATTATCACTGGTAAGGGAGATAGACCCACAGCAGAAAGTATTGGATAGGGAAGCAAGGCAGCTTGAGCTATTTAAGAAGGCTCTTGAGTATGCGGGTGAGGCTCTCTTTATTACCGATGTCTATGGCTCTATTGAGTGGGTTAATCCAGCATTTACCTCAATTACAGGTTACACGTTTGAGGAGGCGGTAGGGCAGAATCCAAGGATTTTAAAATCCGGGGTTCACCCACGGGAGTTCTATGAGCGGTTCTGGAATCACATACTTTCCGGAAATGTGTGGAAAGGGGTTTTTGTAAACAGGCGAAAAAACGGTGAGATATACTATGACGAGCGTACCATTGCCCCTGTATTTGATACGAAGGGACGTATAACCCACTTTGTTGCTATAGGGGAAGATATTACCAGAAGGATTCAGGCAGAAGAATCCCTAAGGGCGTACTCTGCACATCTGGAGGTTAGGAACCGCATCCTTAGCTTTCTTCTTGAAAAAAGGGATTTAAATGAGTTGCTTGTTTGTATACTGGAGGAGGCTTTAACCCTTACCGGGGTTGAGTTTGGAGGAATTCACTTTGTAGAAGATGGAAAGGTGGTTCTAAAGGTGTGGAGGGGTATTTCCGATGAATTCCGCTCCCACGTGCTCTTTTATCCTGTTGGTGATATTCCTTTCTGGATGAAAGAGGAGCGGGTAGTTCATGAGAGGTTAAGTGAGGATGGGGTTACTCCTGAATTTGCCAAACAAGAGGGCATTCAGTCATGGGCGTGTATACCTTTTGTCCTGCCCACCGGTGAGTTTGTAGGGGCACTTATGTTGGGAAGCCGTAAGTATGGGGTGTTTGATGAGGAGAAGGTAGATGTTCTTAGGGGGGTAAAGCCGTTACTTTCTCATGCTATCTGGCATGCCAAGGTATATAGTGAATCCCAAAAGCGTCTGTTAAGGCTGGAGGTTCTGCGAAACATTGATCGAGCCATAATTCAGCATCTTGATTTAAAAGATGTGGTTAACGTGGTTTTAAGTGGTGTTCCTAGGGATTTAGGAGCGGATGCAGTTGCTTTAAGCCTTTTTGATAAGACGGAGACGCAACTCTACACTTTTTCCATGCGTCTTCCTAACGGTACCGTTATAGATAAAGAGGCCTTTAGGTTATCAGAGGGGTTACTTTACTGGCTCGTGGAGGAGAAAAAGCCTGTTATCATCTATGACCTTAGCACCGACCCACGTATGCAGATGTATAGGGAAATAATACACAGGTGGAAACTCGTTTCTTATCTGGGTGTTCCCCTTGTTTCCAAAAACAGGACAATCGGGGTTCTTCACCTTTTTACGGTTCGCCCGAAGGTTTTTGAGAGCGAGGATATAGAGTTCTTTACGACCCTTGCGGGCCAAGCAGCAATTGCTTTTGAAAACGTCAGGATGTATCAAGAGATTTACAGAAAATCGAGGGTTTTAGAAGAGCTACTAAACGTTCAATCCACCTTCTCAACGGTCCCTGTTAGAGATCTACCTCAGGTTATTTTAAATACCGCCAGGACAAGCCTTCAGGTTGAGAAAGCCGATTTCTATATTTACGATAAATCGACAAACACACTTAGGCTCGCTGCATGTAGTGGGTTTTCCACAAATCGCTTAGAGGCATGTCTCTTAGAACCGGCAAGTATCGTTAAGCTGGGGGAGGGAATTATAGGTAGAGCAGCTCTTGAACGCAGGGCAACCTACATCGGGGATATTGAGTCTGAACCCGGATGGAGAGGGTTTTCACTAGATTCTTTAGAGTCCATACGTTCGGCATACATCTTGCCTCTTGAGGTATTTGAAGAGCTTATGGGTGTGGTTGTTCTTTTCTCTTCTAAGGTAAACGGTTTTTCTGAGTTTGAGATGGAGCTTGCTAATTTGTTTTCCCATTACATGGCAGTAGGTATGAGAATGGCACTTTTGATTGATGAGTTAAGGGAAACAAACAAGTTGCTTAGACAGGCTCAGGAGACCCTTATTGGGCAGGAACGCTTAAAGGCTTTGGGACAGATGGCAAGCGGTATTGTTCATGACATAAACAACGCTTTGGTTCCTGTTATGCTATCTGCTGATATACTTGCAAAGTATACAGATGAAAGCATAAAGAAGGTAGCCAGTGGCTTAAAGCGTACGGCTGAGGATATGGCAAGAACCGTGGAGCGACTACGCTTTTTTTATGCTCCCAGGTTAAAGGAGGAAAATATAGAGTCTTTAGATTTAAACGAAACTGTGCATGAGGTTCTTGAGTCAACAAGGCCACGCTGGTATGACATCCCTCAAAGAGAGGGTATTACCATAGAGACCGTTTTGGAATTGGATGATACTCTCCCTGTTATATCTGGTATCGGTTCAGAAATAAGGGAGGCTTTGATAAACATCTTATTTAATGCTGTGGATGCGATTACCTATAAGGGAGAGAAAAAGGGTATTATAACCATTAAAACTTATAAGACCCAGAGTGGATTGGTTCTTGAGGTTACGGATAGTGGGATTGGTATGGATGAGGAAACAAAGCGCAGGGTTTTTGAGCCCTTCTTTACAACAAAGGGAAAGCATGGTTCGGGACTCGGGTTGTCAATGGTCTACGGTATCATGAAACGCCATGATGGTACAGTGGAGATTGAGAGTGAGCCTGGCAGGGGAACAACTGTAAGACTCATTTTTCCTTTAAAACTACCCATCAATGCGGAGGTAAAAAGAAAAGAACCCAAGTCCATTATTGTTATCCCACCCCTTAGGGTGCTTCTTGTGGATGATGACATTGGTGTGCGCTCAGTTATTAGAGAGACTCTTAAGGGGTTTGGACACAGCATAGAGGAGGCATCCAGCGGTGAAGAAGCACTGGAGAAATTTAGAGAAGCTCTCATACAAGGTAGCCCTTATCAACTTGTTATTACTGACCTGGGTATGCCGGGGGTTGGAGGATTCGAAGTGGTAAGGCAGGTAAAGAGTATAGAGCCTGCTATACCCGTTATAGTTTTAACAGGATGGGGTGGTGATATAGAGGTAGAATACGCAGACCGTGTTTTGGAGAAGCCCGTTGATCTGCAGAAGCTTATAGATACCATTGCTCTGGTTATAAGCTTAAAATCGGGAAAGTAAATTAGCTATTTCTTAAATCCACAACAACCAGTGCATCCTGCTTTCTTTTCTTATTTCCTGCTGTTAAAATGATTACCTTCCTAAGAAAAACAGGTATCTGGTAGAGGGGAGAGTTTAAGTAAATATGATAGGGGAAAAAACGTTGTCCATGGAACGGGTAATGCGTCCTTTTCAGGAGTTTATAAGGTTAGAGGCATCAGGAGGTATACTTCTTCTACTTTGCACCTTAATAGCACTTATATGGGCCAATTCACCTTGGTCTGAAGCCTACTTCAGCCTCTGGCAGACCAAACTAAAGATCGGTATAGGTAGTTTTGTTATAGATAAGCCCCTAATCCTTTGGATTAACGATGGGCTTATGGCAATGTTCTTTTTTGTTATTGGTCTTGAGATAAAACGTGAGTTGTTAGTTGGAGAACTTGCTTCTTTAAGGAATGCTGCTCTTCCTATCGTTGCAGCTTTAGGCGGTATGCTGGTTCCTGCACTGCTTTATACATCCCTTAATTTAAGGGAAGCAGGGGCCTCTGGCTGGGGAATTCCTATGGCTACAGATATTGCTTTTGTACTTGGCATTCTGGCTTTACTGGGCAAGAGGGTACCCATTGCTCTAAAAGTGTTTATAACCTCCATTGCAATCGTAGATGATATTGGGGCTGTTTTGGTTATCGCTTTCTTCTATACCTCTCAGATCTACTGGTCTAACCTTATTGTTGGTGCTTTGTTTCTATTAGCTCTTATTGCAGCTAACAGGATGGGGGTTAGGCATCCTCTGGTATACGCTGTTTTAGGTGTAGGTGGGCTTTGGCTTGCTTTCCTTATGTCAGGGGTTCACGCTACTATAGCGGGGGTGCTTTCAGCAATGACGATTCCGGCTAGCCCAAGAATTGGAAGAGAGGAATTCCTTGAGAAAACCCGCTACCTCATAGAGAGGGTTGAGAGTGCAGGTGCCAACGAAGAAAACATCCTTCTAAGTAAGGAACAGCAAAAGACAATGGAGGCACTTGAAAAAGCCAGCAAGCTAAGACAAACACCTCTACAGAGGCTGGAACACCTTTTGCATCCGTGGGTAACGTTTTTAGTGATGCCACTTTTTGCCCTTGCAAACGCAGGTGTTTCTATAGGTGGAGATATATTGGAGACTTTTAGGAGTCCGTTAACCCTTGGAATAGTGCTTGGTTTGGTTCTTGGTAAGCAGATAGGGATTACCCTTTTTTCCTGGATTGCTGTTAGAACGAACCTTGTCACTTTACCTTCTGGGGTAAACTGGCGACAGATCTATGGAGTTGGGTGGCTGGCAGGGATTGGTTTTACCATGTCTCTTTTTATAGCTGGTCTTGCCTTTGAGGATAGTACGCTTGTTGATAAGGCAAAGCTTGGAATTCTTGCCGGATCCCTAATTTCAGGAATTGGAGGCTGGATTATCCTCAAAAAAACATGATGTTAATTTACTTGGGGCGGTAAACAGGGTTTGAACCCGTAGCCTTTCCGGTTCTGGATACTTAACTTACGATATAGTTTGTAGTTGCTAAGCGGAGAGAAAGAATTTAAGGAAAGGGCAATCTGGAATGCCTGTTCTGCATATTACGGTTTAAGCTATACTATGGTTAGGATACTTAAGGAAGAAAATAGATATCTGGTAATAAAGAATATCAATAGAGAATATAATCCAACAAAAAGAATAAAGTATATAAAAAAAGATTGCAAATTATCGGAAAATGGAATATAATGAAGCAACCATGTATCGCTTTTCATATATCTTCTTGATCCGATGTATTAACGGGTCTGGCAAGTGGTTTCTAATTGACTTTAAAAGGGTTTTATAAATTGGAGAGGAAGAAAAAAATACTGAAAATTAAATGGCAACGCTTGGTTCCTGAGGGAGAAACATGTCCAAGATGCGGATCAACAGAGAAGGAACTTGATAAAGCAATTCTCATTCTCAAGAAATCCCTTGCTCCGTTGGGTATTGAAGTAGAGCTGGAAAAAGAAGAGCTTTCTCTTTCAGAGTTTAAAAAGGATCCTTTACGATCAATCGAATTTGGATTAACAACCTTTCAATAGAAGATTACATTGGAGGAAAGGTTGGCCAAAATCCTTGTTGTGGTGTTTGCTGGCCCCACGAGTGTAGAAGTGTTGAAATGGAGGGAAGGACATACGAAACAATTCCATCGGAGGTAATAGTAAAAGCAGGGCTTTTTGCTGCTTTACAACTGGTTGATGCAAGAGGAGGATGTTTTGGAGGCAATAGGAATTAAAACATGCTCTTTAGTAACTCTTCTTAGAAAACCTGGCGGAGATTTCGCAGGCTGTGTCAAAAATGTAAAATATGCTACATGGAGGTGAAATCATGAAGGATGAAAAACTTAAACCAAGAAAGAGGTGGATAACCGATTGGTGGCCAAATAGGCTGAATTTGAAGATTCTAAGACAGAACTGTCCAGACTCAAATCCTTATGGAAAAGATTACGATTACATCAAGGAGGTTCGGGAACTTGATGTTGATGCTGTTATAAAGGACTTAAAGGAGTTGATGAGAAATTCGCAGGACTGGTGGCCTGCTGATTATGGGCATTATGGCCCGCTTTTTATCCGCCTTGCATGGCATAGTGCTGGAAGCTACAGAATCCATGATGGCAGAGGAGGAGCCAGAGATGGTAGCATTCGCTTTGCACCGAGAATAAACTGGCCTGACAACATAGCACTTGATAAGGCTATAAGATTACTGTGGCCGATAAAGAAGAAATACGGCAGAAAGTTATCGTGGGCTGATCTGATAATTTTATCTGGCACGGTGGCGTTTGAGGATATGGGGGTAAAAATCCTTGGTTTTTCCCTAGGCAGGGAGGATATCTTTGAGCCTGATGAAAGCCCAGACTGGGGACCTGAGGAAGAGATGCTTACAGCAAAACGAGGGGAAAAGACAGATATTGAAAGGCCGCTAGCTGCTACGGAAATGGGGCTGATTTATGTCAATCCAGAGGGACCAGGGGGGAATCCTGACCCGGTTGAGTCTGCAAAGGAGATAAGAGAAATCTTTGCCAGAATGGGAATGAATGATGAGGATACGGTTGCTTTGATTGCTGGAGGGCATTCCTTTGGAAAGTGCCACGGTGCTGGCCCAATAGACTACCTTGGCCCAGACCCGAGTTCCTCACCGATAGAGCAGCAGGGATTGGGATGGAAATATAACTACCGCAGTGGAAAGGGTCCAGATACCTTTACATCAGGCTTTGAGCTTACCTGGAGTCCCACCCCCACTAAGTTTGGCCTTCACTATCTCAGAATGCTTTTCCAGTACGAGTGGGAGCTTGAGAAGAGTCCCGCTGGTAAATATCAGTGGGTTGCAAAGGATGCTCCTGAAATCATCCCGGATGCACATGATCATACGAAGAAGCACAAACCAGGGATGCTCACCGCAGATATGGCTTTGAGATTTGATCCAATTTATGCAGAGATATGCAAAAGATTCCTTGAAGATCCCCAAGAGTTCGAGAGGGCTTTTGCAAGGGCCTGGTTTAAACTAACTCACAGGGACATGGGGCCAAAAAGCTGCTATATCGGTCCTTACGTTCCAGAGGAGGAATTTATTTGGCAGGATCCCCTTCCAAAACAAGATTACGGGTTAATTGATGAGAGTGATATCGAGGTGCTTAAAAAAAGGATTCTTGAATCCGGACTAAGAATCTCCCAGCAGGTTTACACTGCCTGGTCTTCAGCTTCCACTTACAGAGATGCTGATAGAAGAGGTGGGGCAAACGGAGCAAGAATAAGACTTTCCCCTATGAATCAGTGGGAGGTAAATCATCCTGAGGATTTAAAGAAGGTAGTTGGTGTGTATGAGAGGATCCAGAAAGAGTTTAACGAGGAACAAAAGAATAGAGGCAGCAATAAAAGAGTTTCCATCGCTGATCTTATAGTTCTGGGTGGCTGTGCTGCAATAGAGGCTGCTGCCAGGAAAGCAGGATTCAATGTAAAGGTTCCCTTTATCCCCGGAAGAGTGGATGCAACGCAGGATATGGTTGAAGAGGAGTTTTACAAGGAGATAGAACCTTTTGCCGATGGCTTTAGAAACTACTTCAAACATGTTGACAGAATCGATGAGAGAAGTGTTTACACAACTCCAGAGTATTTCCTTGTGGATAAAGCACAGCTTATGAAACTCACGGTGCCCGAGATGGTTGTACTTACAGGTGGTCTTAGGGTACTTGGGGCTGTTTACAGATACGAAAGACACGGTGTTTTAACGGATACCCCTGAAACTCTTACCAACGATTTCTTTGTAAACCTCCTTGATATGGGAATAGAGTGGAGACCGGCAGATGGAAATCGCTACCTATTTGAGGGATACAACAGAAAAACCGGTAAGCTAACGTGGAGTGCAACAAGGGTTGACCTTATCTTTGGGCATCACGAAGAATTAAGAACTGTTGCTGAGGTTTACGCATCTGATGATGCCAGGGAGAAGTTCGTTCAGGACTTTATAACAGCGTGGGATAAGGTCATGAACCTTGACAGGTTCGATATAAAATTAGCCTGAATCCGTGTGGCGTTTGGGACTCTTAGCCCTTTGGGTTGTCTAACAGGTGGTATGTAGCTAGTGGCTGTTGCTTGCCCGAGTTTTCATCGTTTACGTTCTATAACGTTAGGCGGGATAGCCATGGTGTAGGAAACGAACGATAAACGCTTTCTTGGACACCTATTTTATGAAACCAAGTTTCCAGCTAAGTAACGATTTTTTTAAAATTGGCTTGCAAAGGTAGAAATAGAATGACTCTTTTCTTTAAAACTCGTAGCTCCATCCTTCTTTTTCCAGTATCCGTTTTACACTTTCCTCAAGTTTAGGAATCTCTTTTTCAATAATAGTCCAAACAATCTCAAGACTTATACCAAAATAAAAGTGAATAAGTTTGTCTCTCATTCCAGCTATCTTTTTCCAATCAACCTCTGGGTGCTTGTTCCTTAGGTTATAAGAGACATGCTTTACTGCTTCACCAATAACCTCTATGTTTCTTATAACCGCATCCTGCTTCTCTTCACTTCTCAAAAATGCTTCATAACTCAAACCTCTAGTGTAGTTCTTTATCCTTCTACATGCTTCAAGAATATCCATAAGGAACTCCCTATCACCTCTACGCATAAATCACGCTTCTTTTTATCTCCTCTTTTATATGGGGAATCCTTATTGTTTCAACGCCATCTTTTGTAACAAGATCTATTTTCCTGCCAAAAAGTTTTTCAAGATATTCAATAAGCCCAAGATACCTTTCATAGGTTAGAGATTCCATATCAAACTCCACATATATATCTATATCACTTTCAGAGGTTTGCTCTCCCCTTGCATAGGATCCATAAACACCTATTTTCTTTACAGAAAAGCATCTGATAAGTTCTTCTTTATGCTCCTTTAGTTTTCTCAATATAGTTTCCATGTCTTTCATAGTTTCAATCCCAATTAATTCCTTCAGTTTTACAAATCAAATTGCCTTTTTAAGTAACCCCTTTTATCCACCCGTTAGGTCAGATATCTATAATTCCTAATTATATAGATTATATAGCAATAACGTAACTTTTTATAGTGGAACTAATATTTACCATACAGGGTTAATTACAGATACTTGCTTTGTTGCAAACATCTTTTTTTTAGGGAGAGAAAAAAAAATCTATTTTCCCCTCTACCTCTTACAATCACATGTATGTTATAAACTACAGCCATAAGGGATACAATTTTCTTCTTGTTCTTCCACTTCCTCTCCCTTATACTATCCCCAAACTTCCTTTTTATAACTGAAATCACTGTCTCACATATCCATCTCTTTCCATAAATACCACTCCATCTGGAAATCATATAAACCATATATGCTAAGATTCTATCTAGACTCCTTATACTCCCACCCCTTCTTATAGGTGGGATGACCCTTATAGGGAACCCAAGCCTAAAATTCCCCTTTCCATCAAACCCCCTGTCCATAACTTCTATTAAAGCCATCAGAGATGATTCCTTCTCTAACTTAGCCAAACCCCCTGCATCCCCACTTGGCCCTCTTCCAACAACCTCAGATACTAAAACCTGTGTCCTTGTATCCAATAAATACCAAACCTTTATCCACCTCTTCCTCCTCTTCCCACTCCTTAGGGCATAATAAAATCCTGCTACATCCTCCTTAAACCCAGTTGAATCACAAGCAAATACCAATGCTAAGCTACCCCCAGGAATAACTATCTCCAAAACCTTCCCAAAAAGCCTCTTTATCTCTTTACCACTTACCCTACTTAATGCCCTACAAAACGTTGAATAATTTGGAACCCACCTTAAACCCAATACCCTCCTTGTATCACTTGAGGATAATAAAAACTCCTCTAAATCCCTATAAGACATATTCCTTATGTATATCTTTAAAAGTACACATGAAATTAACTGAGGAAGACTATATATATGTGGACTCTTCTTATGTGAATACATTGCAAGTGATTGTCTTGCTACAAAATACGCCATCCTTAAAAACCTCTTGTATCTACCTTCCTTTTTATTCCTTTTCATATTAAAACTACTACTAAATCTCTTTTGCCTCCTTAGGGTATACTCAATCATATCTAATTTATACCTTAAGGAGGCTTCTTATCTATATCTTTTCTATATCTTTGCAACAGAGCAATTACCAAGTGGTATAGTTATAAGGCTACAGAACTGATAAAAACTTATACTCATGTTAGCACAAAGGATCTTTAGAGCGATAAAAAGCTTCTCCAATGATCTCTTAACAGTAAGTAAAATATGATTAAAAACCAATGGTTGACCGGAGGATATATATGGGAACAATCGCATATCTTTCGTATTTTGTAGCATATCCGGGCTACTCGGATATGAACAATTTAGATGAAATTTAAACCAGTAATTGGTAAACAGGAGGCAATTATGGGGTTAGATAATTACTTTCAGTCCAAAAAATGGAGCATTGTAGATGTTTTAACAATGCCGTCACGCAAAGCTGAATACTATGGATATGCTGATATTGGTCTTTCAAACCAATCTAGAAAGTATATAAAAGATTCCTTACCAAAGGGAATTTACCACCACCAGAAAGAAGCTATTAAAGATTTTCTTGCTAAGAAAAATATTTGTTTGACTACAGGAACAGCTTCAGGTAAAAGCTTAGTTTTTTATGTAGCAGCAATAGAACAGTTTGTAAGACATCCAGATTCTAAAATTATTGCTATTTATCCTCTAAAAGCACTGGGTAGAGAACAAGAAGAACGTTGGATTGAATCACTACGAAATGCAGATCTTAGTGTCAAGGTAGGGAGAATAGATGGACAGATTCCAGTGCATGCACGACTTGGAATATTAAAAAATAGCCAAGTACTGATACTAACCCCTGATATTATTCATTCTTGGTTTATGTATAATATAAGTAACAAGGCGGTAATAAACTTTCTTGCTAAGCTTTCCCTAATAGTCGTTGACGAAGTTCATAATTATACAGGTGTATTTGGAAGTAACTCTGGTTTTCTCTTTAGAAGAATGCAGCACATAATGAACTTGCTTGGTTCTTCTCCTCAATATATTGCTGCTTCAGCTACTATTTCTGAACCAGAGTTACATTTAAAAAAATTGTTAGGAGTAGAATTTAAGATAATTGGTTCAGACTTAGATACTTCTCCTAGGCAAGAGGTTACAATTGAACTTGTTGAACCTCCAAGCATAAAAGATTTATTAACTACTTTATCGGAATTTATGGAGTTTATTGCTAGGAATACAGATTATAAGTTTATAACTTTTGTAGATAGCAGGAAACAAACCGAATATATTACCTCGATCATCTCTCGTTCTCAAATAAGAGAGGATGATGAAATGTCTTTAGATTACGACCACTTGCAAAAGCTCAATGTTCTACCATATCGAGCCGGATACGAAGAGGAAGACAGAAATGTAATTCAAGAAAGACTTAGTAAGGGGAAACTAAATGGAGTTGTAAGTACAAGTGCTCTTGAACTTGGAATTGACATTCCATTTTTGGATCTAGGTATTTTAGTAGGAGTTCCAAATTCTGCTACAAGTTTTTATCAACGAATTGGACGTATCGGACGACGTTCTAAGGGAAAAGTTATAGTGATCAATACAGGTGATATTTATAGTGAAAGCATTTTTAGAAATCCAAAACAATTATTAAATATGCCTTTGTCAGAGGGAGCGTTATACTTGGAGAATCCACGTATTCAATATATTCATGCACTGTGTTTAGCAAGACATGGAGGAGAACATGATCAAGTGTGCTCTATCCTTAATATAGAGGAATCAACATCAGATTTCAAAAGCTCTATTAGCTGGCCGGAAGGCTTCTTAGAACTTTGCAAGTCTGAGCGTATCGGTGTGATTCCTCCTGAGCTCCAAAATATAAAAGCACAAGCAGGTGATGATCCGAATCATACATATCCACTAAGGGATGTAGATATACAGTTTCGAGTTAAACACAAAAAGGGGCCTATAGAAGAATCTCTTGGTTCATTATCATATGGTCAATTAATGCGCGAGGCATATCCTGGAGCTGTATATTATTATACTACAAAACCGTATAGGGTGTATCGTGTTAAAGTTTATTCGAAGCTTATTGAGGTAAGGACTGAAAAGAGATATACTACAAAACCGTTGATGTTACCTACTTTGGTATTTCCTAACTTTACTTCAGGAAATGTGTATTTGGCTCGAAAATATGGTGATCTAATTGCTGTGGAATGTAACTTGCAAATAAGAGAAATTATTGTTGGATTTAAAGAACGGCGTGGACCTAACGAGTTTACAGTTAATTATCCTCTTGATCCTTCATTAAATTTGTACTTTGACCAATCCCGATTTACGCGAAATTATTTTACTACAGGAGTAGTTTTTACCCATCCAATTTTTAATCAACCTAAGATCCGATGCGACATCATTGCTAATCTTTTATTCGAGGCTTTTTTGATGGTTATTCCATTTGAAAGACGGGATATTTATTTCGCTAATGATAAACATAGAGTAAAAAGTGGATCAATCAACGAAGGGGATAAATTTGTTTGTATATATGATCAAACTTATGGAAGTTTGAGATTGTCAAGTCGTATTTTAGAGGAATATATCTTGAAACAGGTTGTGGAAAAAACAGTTGAATTAGCTCAACATGATGAGAGTCTAGATATAGATCACGAAACAATAAAAGCATTAGAGGAGATATTAGCTTCCTTATCTAAAGTACCCATTGAAATTTCTTTTGACTCGGAGAAGGAGCTCCCATCTGAAACTAATCGCTTCGTGAGAGTAATAATGCCTGGTTCGAAGGGCCTGAATGTTAAAGAGAATAATGAAGAATTTTTTGTTGAGGGTGTATTTTTCAGTCCTTATTTTAACGGATTGGCCTATAGAGGTAAACATTTATCTCAACAGGGACCAAAATACAAAAGCGTAACGATCTCAATTGCTGTTGATTCATTAAAAGAAATACCTGGTGAAAGTAAGTTTGGTTTGTATGACCTTGAAACGGGAGAGTTAAAAGAACTCGAGTAAGTAAATATATGTTAATGCAGTGTGTTATTCGTTATCTAAGTTTTACTAGAGACTATTGATGAAATAAACTTAATTGCTGAATGAAATACATAGCTGTCTGCGTTAAGGGAACCCAGAAAATTGTGTTGAGTTGTATATGAGGAAAAAGAAATGAGTATTTATTGCTATAACAAATTGCTATGCTTAACATCGCTACCGCTCAACAGATGAGCTTAGTCGTTGAGCTGTTTTATATAAAACCTGGTTAAGACTAATTTTATATGAAGTCGTCAGAGCTGCTGGTTGTAGGTAAGCTATACACAAGGAAAGATTTGTGAAAGCAATTTGGAATTGCAGATGCTACTATCAGCACTGGTGTCTTTAAACCCAAAGGATTTAATTCAATTTGGTTGTTTGTAACAGAACACAAAACACCTAAATGCCACAATACAGAGATTTCCTTCTTCCCTTTTATTCCGTTTAAGATTACAATTATTCCTAAATCTGTTTTGCCTCCTTAAGTAATACTTAAATATACCCAATTTATACCTTAAGGAGGTTTTTTATCCCTATCTTTGTAACAGAGCAACCTAATGTTATAATTGCTTCTAAGTCTCTTTTTTGGAGGCAGTGGTATGGGGAAGTTAACTGTAAATTTTAAAAGAGTTCGAAGTTACTTTCGTGATAAGCTAGATTGGGCTTGGCAGTCTGACAACGTAGTTGAGCTTGACCGGATCTGGAACAGATTAAGAGATCGGCTTACAACAACAAAGGCTCAGGGAAAAGACATAGTTAGTGTTGTTCTTGCATTTCTTCAGGAGCCAGATTTGCTAAGATGGACTAAAAGTTTAACAGAGGGTGCAACAACTGTTTATGATAAGGCAATGGATGCATTTATAAGAGAGGGCATTGGTGGACAAGAACATCGTTTATTTGATGGTGGTCATACTATTAGTGGTTCTTGGGAGGCAGTAAGAGAAGCTCTTCCAGGTGATACCAGATTTGAGGAGATTACAGGTTGGGTTGAGGCTTACTTTAAGGATCTGACAACCCCTAGGGGAATGCCATTTGTAACAATTGATAAGGCAGACTTTGACAATTGGGTTGAAACGATAGCTGAAAATATTCCAGGTATTGACAGAAGATACCTATACGATTTACTGACCTTTGATGCTATGGAAATCTTTGTTGCTGGTCTTAGTGTTGTAGGCGTTTTCTTTGCCTTTAGCAAAGAGGACAAAGAGAATGTAGCTAGGATACTTGGGTCAATGGGTATATCTTCCATAATAGCAGCTAATCCGATTTTGGGTATTACAACAATTGCGTTAACAGCTTACTCGTACTGGAAGCATGGACCAATTGATACTGCGTCTGCTGTTAAGGGTGGTGGGCTTACAGCTATTTCGGCGTTTTTGTTTTGGATTATGTCGTTGCCAATACTTGTTGAGCTAGTTATAGTTGTTACCTTGACCGTACTATTCAGAAAACAGGTACTTGACAACAGGGAATTTGCAAGCTGGTTAAAACAAAAGGTGCAGGACTCTTTAGTTGGACCGAAAGAGCTTATTAATCTCGACAGACTTGAAAATTTAGTCTCGGTATTGGGTACCCGCTAATATAAAGCTTTAATCTAGGCTATAATGAAGTCACAAGTTGAATATCCCAGGGAAAAGCAATTGCGAAAAAAGTAATCTAAAGCGAGAATAAAAGAGATGAAAAAATCTTTTAAATGGCCTATTTCAAAACTGGTTGAGGATCTTTTAGGAAATATCCCGGATAAATCTGTAGAAACACTGCTTGAGGAGCTAGAGAAAGTATTGCCAGAAAACGAAGAAGCAGATGATAAGGATAAAGCAAATAAACAGGATGTAGAAAAATAAATGTTTTTAGAAGCTCCTAGCTAGAACCTGCTTTTTTGAAGTAAATCAGCTTGTAAAAATTATGTAACCTTCGTGCAACCTTTCCAGCTTTTATAAGAAAAAAGTTGCCTAATACCAGCAGTAGCACTAAACAAAAGAAATGCCAACAGGCTCTGATCTCTTCGTCCTCCTATAAGAAATCTATAGCTATCTCCTCCTCTCAACAGAACCTGTTGGCTAGATCAAGTTTTAATTCCCTACGGGAATTAGAGGTATTTCTACTTTATTCTGATGCATGGAAGAGAGCTTGGAAGACAGCTCTTAAGAAATCAGGAATAGCATATTGCAGGTTTCATGATCTTAGACATACCTTTGTATCAAATCTTGTTGTGGGGGAGAAAGAAGATTTAACAACTGTTATGGAGCTTAGTGGACACAAGGATATCCGGATGCTTAAGCGTTACAGCCACACAGGAGAAGAGGCAAAGAGAACAGCTATAGGAAAGCTTGAAGAACGCTTAAACAGAGCGGTTATAGACACCTCTTTGGACACCTCTAGCAGTATATATGAATATGAAGAAGAATTAAATGTAAGTCCTTGAAATCATTGGAGCGGGAAACGGGATTCGAACCCGCGACCTTCTCCTTGGCAAGGAGACGCTCTAACCAACTGAGCTATTCCCGCTTTGTATTTTAAAGCATAGCCAGACACGTATGTGTTGTCAAGGAAGGGTAAGGTCTTTTATGGTTTACTTACCAAACTGGTATTATATTCTATCTATAGTTAACTATGGAAAGAGTGGATAGAGCATCTCTAATAAAGCGTGTAAGAAGGGTGGTTGTAAAGGTTGGAAGCAGCGTTCTTACCAACGAGTACGGGGAGATCTCAGAAACCATGTTTGATGAGATTGCAAGAGAGGTTTCAGGGATTAAGTCCAAGGGAGTGGATGTGGTTCTGGTTTCTTCAGGTGCAATAGCTGCAGGTATGAAAAAACTTAAACTAAAGGAAAAGCCTCAGGAGATTTCTATGAAACAGGCTATAGCTGCATGTGGTCAGAGCACGCTTATGTGGTACTATGAGATGGCTTTTTCCTTGTTTGGAGAAAAGGTTGCTCAGATACTCCTTACCCATGATGGGTTCTCTTCAAGAAAGAGATTTCTAAATGCCAGAAAAACCCTTCTTACCCTCCTTAAGATGAACGTAATCCCGATAGTTAACGAAAACGATAGTGTGGCAGTTGAAGAGATCATGCTTGGTGATAACGACAATCTTGCTGCACTTGTTACAACCCTTGTAGAGGCAGATTTGCTTGTACTTCTTACGGATATCGATGGACTCTACAGTAAGGACCCAAGGCTCTATGCTGATGCCACTTTAATCTCAACGATAGAGGAGATAGATGAGTGTGTTAAGGAGATAGCCGGGGATACAATCGGAAGAACTACTACCGGGGGAATGAAAACCAAGATTGAGGCTGCAAGGACTGTTGCGGCCTTTGGAGTTCCAACCATCATTGCAAATGGTAAGAAAAAGTCTACACTCCGCAATATATTTGCCGGGAAACAGGTGGGGACGCTTTTTCTTCCCGCAAAGGAGAGGCTAAGGGGAAGAAAGCACTGGATAGCGTTTACGCTTAAGCCTGTTGGAGAAATAGTTATCGATGAGGGAGCAAAGAATGCAATCTCCCTATACGGAAAGAGCCTTCTTCCTTCCGGTGTGAAGGAGGTAAGAGGGGATTTTGATATAGGGGACCCTGTTAGATGCGTTGATGAAAGTGGGGTTGAGGTCGCAAGGGGGCTGGTCTCTTATAGCTCGGATGAGATAAGAAAGATAATAGGGGTTAAAACCTCTGATATAGAGGGTATTCTTGGATATAAGTACGGAGATGAGGTAATACATAGAGATGATCTGGTGGTTGTTTTTAAAGCCAAGTCCTAACAAGAGGTTGGGAATTGAGGCTTTTTAGAAAACGTGTTTTTTATATAGGTACTGGGGTTATAGTTGCTTTTTTGGTCTTGGTTTTTTTCTGGTTTACCTACCTTGTTTACTTTTACCAGTCAGGAAAGGAAAAGGAGGTTTACATCCCCAAGGGAACTGGACTAAAAGGCATAGCCCATATACTTAGGGAATCAGGGGTTATAAAAGACGAAAGACTGTTTATTGCTTATGTATTCCTCAGGGGTAAACACGGAGGGTTAAGGGCTGGGGAATACAGGTTTCTTGCTACCGATTCTATGGCCAAGGTCGTTGAAAAGCTTGTAAGGGGAGAGGTTATCATACGAAAGATTACCATACCTGAGGGATTAAACATGTACGAGATAGGTGAGCTACTGGAGAGAAAAGGGGTTCTATCAGGTAAAGAGTTTGTAAGAAAGGCCAGGGACAGAGAGCTTGTTAAGGACCTTTTAGGAGACCCCTCTATAGATAGCCTTGAGGGGTATTTGTTTCCGGATACGTATTTTTATACAAAGGGAATAACCCCTGAGGAGTTTATTCGCATGATGGTTTCAAGGTTTAAGCAGGTTTATACTTCCTTAAAATCGAGCTCTAAGGCTGTTGAGCTTGGTGATAGGGAGATTGTAGTACTTGCCTCAATTATCGAAAAAGAAACAGCAATTGATTCGGAGCGTCCCTTAATTTCAGCGGTTTTTTATAACCGTTTAAGGCGTGGTATGAAGCTCCAAAGCGATCCCACCGTTATATATGCACTGGGGGATAGGTTTGATGGAAACCTAAAAAAAGAGCATCTGCAAATCAAAAACAGCTATAACACATATGTGGTTTCAGGTCTTCCTCCAGGCCCTATAGCAAACCCTGGGAGGGAATCTCTAAAGGCTGCTCTAAACCCTGCGGATGTTGATTATCTCTACTTTGTTGCAGACGGAAGCGGTGCCCATCATTTCTCTTCTAACTACAAGGATCACCTAAAGGCTGTAAATCGGTATCAGAAACAACCCAGCCAAGCCGTTGACTAATTACTTGGAGAAAACATTGCTAAATGGGTCAACCCTGGGTTTGCTCACAGAGGAATTATTTTCGTTAAAGAGCTTTTTCTCCCTTCTTTCTATCCTGATTACCCCATCTTTCCCGCGGGATGCTATAAACTGTGCACCACAGGTTTCTTCCGATATCTTTTGAAGGATCTTTGGATAGTTCTTAGAACCTATAAATATAGAGTGGATACAGACACCAAGCTTTCTTGCTCTTATTCTTTCGTTTATAACCTCACACTCTCCGGAGGTAGGGATTCCATCCGTAATAAACAGAATGTGCTTGTTTCTCTGACCTCTTCCTTTAAACTCTGAGAGGGCATCCTTAAGAGCATCCTCATAGTTTGTGTTTCCAGAGCACTCCGTTCTAGATGCAAGCTCAAGAATCCAGGCATAGTCTCGGGTAAAGAACTTTCCGTTTCGTTTGTATTTGTAAGAGCGGTGGTTAAATTCTATATACCCAACCTTCATTTTCTTTGCTCTTGCAAGCTCTACAACTCCCCGTACAACTGAAGAGGACCACTCACTGTATACTCCCATCATGGATGTACTTACATCCCTGAGGATAGCAATCTCTCCACCCATTGTTTCTTTTTCCCGCTTGTGGACTCGGGGGAGGTTAGGTGTTGTGTGCTGTGCCCATATTACACCTTCGAGTGGATCTACATCCTCAATTTCAGAGAAGTAATTCATCCTCTTCCATCTCCTTGGTTGTCCTCCAGGATGTGGGGCATCAAAGGCTATATTTCTCTGTATATTACCCTCAAGAACCTTCATTATTATCTTTACGTTCTCTGCTGCCTCTAGGTTTTTCTTCCCTCCGATCCAGTAGTCTTCTTCAGCTCCTGCATAGGGAGATTTGCTGGCATATACCTTCTGAGATGGCTTATCCTTTTTATCTCCCTGATGTTGTCCTTCTTCCTTGGCCTGGCCATTTGCAGGGTCCCTTAGCTTCTGGTCAACGTTAAGGCTCATGCTTCCGTTGGTTTCCTTGGCAAGGTTGTCCTTAAGCTCTTTTAAGGCCTGGAAAAAGGTCTTTCTTGCTTCTGAGAGTTGATCCTGGTTAGAGGAATCCTCTCTACCTTCCTGTCCGAGGTTCTGGTTTTGCTGTTCCCGTGGTACGTTTCGGTCAAACTCAGATGTCTGCGGCTCTATAGTGCTCTTTGAGTCTCGAAGGGCTTTTTTTTTAGAGACCGCATCTTCTATGATCTCGTCAATCTTGAGAAAGATCTCCTCAGGAATACGAAAAGCTGTCATGTATTTTAGAGCCTGTAGGTCTTCTACTGTGCAACGGTTTCTGTTGTGAAGAAGAGCATGAGACCTTATTATCTTTAGAGACTTTACAAAGAAAGTTCTATCCGAGATAAGAGAGTTTGATTCATTAAGACCGTAATCTTCAATGAGAGTGGCAACGAAGTTTGTAAGCCCTTCCTGAACCTCAGAAGGTATCTCTACCCTGCTTAACTTGTCATAGTACTCATCAAGGACTTTCCTACTGACCCTTACAGGAACGTTGTCCTCAAAGGGTTTTTGTGAGTAGAGCCTTATTACCTCTCTTGCCTGATCCCACTTCCTGCCATAGGAAAGTCCTTGAGCCTTTATCTGAAGGACAAACCTATCGAGGTTTGCAGGATCCAGTGGCTCATTATAGTACTCGTCAGCAGTAGGGTTACTTGTGGCAATTGCTGTAAGAAGTGGAATAGGTTCTTCACCGAATTTCCTTTCGTTTAGGATTCTAAGTAGTACGTTCAGAGACTCTCCTGGGGCACGTGATATGTCGTCAAGAAGGCATATCTCTGCAGTAAGTATCCCTCCCCTTAAAATCCTTTGCTTTATGATCTCTCCAGTATCCATTATTTCCTTTGAAATCACAAGATCCCCAACCAACTCCGAAAGCCTTGTGTCTCTGTGGAGTTGGTAGAAGAAGAACTTTAACTGGGCAGCCTTTGCTATGGTTTCAGCAAGCATGGTTTTGGCTGTCCCAGGAGGGCCTTCTATGTATATATGCTCTCTCGATATTACACCCAGAAGAAGCGCTGTTTTTACTTCCTCGTGTCCTATAACGAGCTTATCCATTTCTTCTTTAAGTGCCTTAAAAGGATTAAGCTCTGCCATTATCCAACCTAACCTCCGTTTATTTTTACTCAACCTTAATTTTACATAAGTGAGTTTTCTTTTGCAACTTTTATATCCTCAACTCCTTGCTTCAATTGGTAGTAGCTGTCTTGACTGAGAATAAAGAAGGAAGTAACTTTTCTTTTGTAGTTAAATTGCCAGTGATGAATTATGATAATTCAGTGTGAGAGGTGCAGGAGAAAATTCAGGATTGATGACTCCCGGATACAGCCGCCTGGTAATAGGGTTAGGTGTTCAAAGTGCGGAAATGTTTTCTTTGTAGAAAAGAAACAGGAACCTCCTCCTGAGTTTAAACCTGAGCCAAGCCTTGGTCTCGATAACATAGATGGGAACGAACAAAGAGAGGAGGAACCATCTTTTGACTGGGATAGTCTGGATATTGAGAGGTTTAGATTATCCGACACCGCCTTTAGTAAAGGCGTTGATAGATCAAACAAAGATACCCGGCAAGAAAGAGAGAGCCTTGAGGCCCAACCCCTGGAGGTGTCTCCGGAGAGATTAGAGCTTGATTTTGAAGATGGTGGAAAATCTAAAGGCAGCATCGATATACCTATAGATAGGGTAGAAGAGGATGAAGGGGAGATACAAAGGGTAGAAAGATTTAAGCTTAAGCAAGGGGCACCTGACCTTCTTTGGGATAAAGGGGAGCTTTCGGTTAAGATAGAGCCGCAAACGGATATAAAGAGAAAAACCACCAGAGGATACGTAAAAAGGAAAAAGGGAAGCAGGGTTTTATCCCGTTTGGCTTTTATTCTGGTTCTTTTTGTAGCCCTGGTTTCTGCTGTCTATGTGCTTTTTGGTTTTAATGTTTTCCCCAGGGAGAAGATAAATACCTATATTTCAATGCTTCCTTTAGCCGAATATATCCTAGGTTCCGGGAGTGAGGTTAGGGTAACCGATCAATCCGGAAGATGGATCAGTACAAGAAACGGGTTTATGTATGTTGTTAGCGGACATGTGGTTAATAACTCTAATAAGGTTGTAAACTACATAAAGCTTCAAAGCAGGTTTAAAAGCGGAGAAGATCTCCTCTTTGAGCAGGTTTTCTATGCGGGAAACACCTTTACACAGGATGAGCTTAAGACTCTTCCGCTTGAGGATATACTTTTAAGGCTAAACAGAAGAAACGGGGATATAGACTATCGTAACCCGGGAAAACTTGCTGGTCTTAACTATGCTGTGGAGCCTGGAGAATCGGTGCCTTTTTTCTCTGTGTTTCCTTCACGAACGAAGATCTTGGGATTAAAGCATGAGATAAAGGTTCTTGGTTTTGAGGTAGCCAGTTACTGAGTTGATTACTTGCTATTTTTTGTATTTTAATTACAATTATTTAAATAAGCTTTTTAACCCCTTTTGAGTTGTGATGGAGGATGGCAGTTAAGCTGTTAGCAGCGTATTTAATTAGGGGGTGTTATATATTATGAAATCTACCCGTCTTAAGATAAGTGTTAGTCAGGACGGTTTGCTGCCACAGGAGACAGCTGAGATTGCAACCCTAGAGTTTCCAGCATTGCAGAAAAAAATCCTAAAGGCTTTGGGTTTTGAACGTGTGGATTCAAAAACCTATGTTGGTGTTTTACCGGTGTTTGTAAGCCTGGGTGATAATGAACAGGAAATAGAAATCGAACTTGGTGTAACCCTTCCCGAGATGAGAAAGAAGGTATTAGAGATAGTTAAGACCCCTGTAAAGCTCATATCTGTTCCGACGGCAAAGTCAATTGCTACCTCATCCAAGACGCAAAAGGATTCGGTTCAGGTAAAGGCTCTTCAGGGAAAGAGGGGAAGAACCAAAAGAAGATAGGAAGAAGCCATGTTGCAGGATACAATTCGTGAGTGTTTAACCTTTGATGATGTCCTTTTACTTCCCGCTTACTCTGAGGTTCTTCCAAACGAGGTTGATGTATCAACGTACCTTACCCCAAATATCAGGCTCAATATACCCCTTATCAGTGCGGCTATGGATACCGTAACTGAGGCAAGAACTGCTATAGCAATAGCTCAGGAGGGAGGGATAGGTATAATACACAGGAACATGGACATACCCACTCAGGTAGCTGAGGTTGAAAAGGTTAAAAAATACGAAAGCGGGATGATAGTTAACCCTCTTACGGTTCGCCCCTATCACAGGGTTAAAGATGCTCTGGATATAATGGTTAAGCACAACATAACGGGTCTTCCTGTAACTGAAGAAGATGGGAGGTTGCTTGGTATAATTACCCATAGGGACCTGAGATTTGAGAAGAATCTCGAGTTCAGAGTTGATAGGCTTATGACCCCTAAAGAGAGACTAGTTACCGTTAAGGAAGGAATAACACTTGAGGCAGCAAAGGAGCTTTTGCACAGGTACAAGATAGAGAAGTTACCTGTTGTTGATGATGAATTCAGACTCCGTGGGCTGATAACCATGAAGGATATAGAGAAGATAGAGAAGAATCCCAATGCCTGCAAGGACGAGATGGGAAGGCTTAGGTGTGGGGCAGCAGTGGGGGTTGGTGTGGATAGGGAAGAGAGAATAGATGCCCTGCTAAAGGTTGGATGTGATGTTATAGTGATAGATACCGCTCACGCTCATACAAAAAGGGTACTTGATGCTGTGTCCTCTACGAAGCTTAACTTTCCAAAGGCGGAGTTGATTGCCGGAAATATTGCGACTGCAGAGGCGGCTGAGGCTTTAATTAAGGCTGGGGCAGATGCTATTAAGGTAGGGGTTGGACCTGGTTCCATCTGCACAACACGAATCATTGCCGGGATAGGTGTTCCACAGATTACAGCCATAATGGATGTTGGCAGGGTGGCTCAGAAATACGATGTACCTGTTATTGCGGATGGGGGCATAAAGTATTCAGGAGATATAACCAAGGCAATTGCAGCAGGGGCATATTCCGTTATGATTGGTAATCTTTTTGCAGGTACGGATGAAGCCCCCGGTGAGGTTATACTCTATCAGGGAAGAACCTACAAGGTGTACAGGGGTATGGGTTCGCTTGAGGCAATGAGGAAAGGAAGCCGTGATAGGTACGCTCAGGATGAGATGATAGAGTCAAAGCTGGTTCCTGAAGGGATTGAGGGAAGGGTTCCTTACAGAGGTCCCCTAAGCGGTATTGTCTATCAGCTTGTTGGCGGTCTGAGAGCAGGTATGGGATATACTGGATGTAGAACCATAGAAGAACTGAGAAAGAAGGCAAGATTTATAAAGGTTACAAATGCAGGTCTTCGTGAAAGCCACGTTCACGACGTTATAATAACTAAAGAGGCTCCGAATTACAGCATAGAGTGATTGTTGTCTGTTTTTAGTACCCTTTAAGTAAAATGCGTGAGACCATTTTAGTCCTTGATTTTGGGTCCCAGTACACACAGCTTATTGCCAGGAGAATAAGGGAACTTGGGGTTTACTCTGAGATTAGGCCTTTTAACACCAGTTTGGAAAATATCCTTAAGGCTTCTCCAAAGGCCATTATCCTTTCTGGTGGACCAGCAAGTGTCTGGGATGAGGATGCTCCTTCTATCAATCCCGAGATCCTCTTTATCGGCATTCCGGTTCTGGGGATATGTTATGGTATGCAACTTATAGCCCATATTTTGGGAGGAGAGGTAGAGCATTCCAGTAGGCGTGAGTTTGGTCCTGCAGAGCTAGAGGTAAAGGATAACTCAGATATCTTCTCAGGTATCCCTTTAAAAATAAAGGTCTGGATGTCACACGGTGATAGGGTTCTTAGGCTTCCCCAAGGGTTTGTCTCCATTGCATGCAGTGAAAACTCTCCTGTAGCCGCTATGCGGGATGAGAGGCATCTTATATTTGGTACCCAGTTCCACCCTGAGGTCATTCACACAGAGTTTGGTAAGGAAATACTCTCAAATTTCGTTTTTAAGGTTGCAGGGTGTAGGGGAGGATGGACAGCAAGGTCCTTTGTAGAAGGTGTGATAAGAGACATAAGGGAGAGGGTAGGTAAGAGTTCAAAGGTAATCTGTGCTTTATCGGGTGGTGTTGATTCTGCTGTTACTGCCCTTATCGTTCAACGAGCAATACCTGATAGGTTGTACTGCATATTTGTTGATACTGGACTGCTTAGGCTAAATGAGGCAAAGCAGGTAGTAGAAACCTTTAGAAACCTGGATCTTAACCTGATCCATGTGGATGCAGGTAGTCGTTTTTTAAGGAGACTTCAGGGAGTAGAGGATCCGGAGCTTAAGCGCAAGATAATAGGGGAGGAGTTTATAAGGGTTTTTGAGGAGGAGGCATCCAGGATCGAGGGCGTAGAGTTTCTTGCTCAGGGAACCCTTTATCCCGATGTTATAGAGAGTGTAAGTGTAAAGGGACCTTCGGCAAAGATTAAAACTCACCACAACGTTGGTGGATTACCTGAGAGAATGAATCTAAAGCTTATAGAACCACTTAGAGAACTTTTTAAGGATGAGGTAAGGGAGGTTGGGCGTGAGCTTGGTTTACCTTCAGAGATACTTGAGAGACATCCGTTTCCTGGACCTGGGCTTGCTATAAGGATAATAGGTGAGGTAACAAAGGAGAAGCTCGATACCCTTAGACTTGCAGATTTTATATTCATTGAGGAGATAAAAAAAGCAGGTATATACAACGAGATCTGGCAGGCTTTTTGTGTTCTCTTACCCGTTAAGACAGTTGGGGTTATGGGGGATGAGCGAACTTATGAAAACGTTATCGCCCTAAGGGCTGTAACGAGTGTTGATGGAATGACAGCTAGCTGGTCCCGTATCCCTTACGAAGTGCTTGAGAGGGTCTCTGTGCGCATAATAAACGAGGTTAAAGGGGTAAATCGGGTGGTATATGATATATCAACCAAACCACCAAGTACAATAGAGTGGGAGTAGCTCTCTACTGTTCCATACCAAACACTATCTTATCTGTGTAAACGTCCTTAAGCTTAAAGGGCAGGCCTTTAATCAGCTCAAGCGAGATCAATTTGGCAAGTTTGTCTGGGGTTGTATTTGATACGGCAAAGAAAGATGCTCTGTTGCCGCTTCCAATTACCCTTTTAGCTATGCTTGCCGGTATTACCTTGTTGAGTATATCATCTATCTGCTCATATTGTTTGTAATCTCTAAACCCCAGAAACAGAATCTCAATGCTCTTGCTTTTTTCCTCCTGTGTGTGATTGCTTACACCAAGCTGGATGACCATCTTTTCTGCTGCTTTCTGTGCAGCCTCCTTTAGAGCGGATAGTGTTACTGTTTCAAGGGTATAGCCTTGTTGAAAGGAGCTTTGGGTTATCTCGGCTATTTGCTCATTTTTTCTATTTAAGGCCTTAATATATACCTTTCCAAGTGCGCTGTAGGTTGGTGTGTCCTCGAAGGTGGTTGTTGTCTTTACACTCACATAGACATCCAAATTTATATCTCCGTTCTTTACCACCTTGTACCCATTTTCCTTGAATAACCTAGCGATCTCTCCCTTTATCTCAGACATATCTATGGCCTTTACTATTGGGTTGCTATCTGGCTCTTCCCTTGTGGTTATTGATACCTCGAACCCGGGTTTTGCTTTTAAACCTTTACCTTTTCCTTCAATCCAGCTTTCGATTTTCTTGGAGTCCACCTCTACCTCTAGGGAGACTCTGTAGGAGTTTTCTGTCAGGTATTCACTGAGAACCCTGTAGGACCTTACGTAATCCGTTGGGTTTGTATCTAATAGCTCTTTTAGATCCTTACCTGTTAAATCGGGCTCTATCTTTAAGGCTGCCTCTTCTATTGCCGCCTTTAAGGCCCTTGAAAGTACTAGTGCCCTTATATCAGATATAACCCTTCCCTGGATATGTTCTTCTACTTCAACCGTGGTTGTTAGTGCTGTTCCTTTATCTAGGGTGACTAAAGAGAAGAGAAGAAAAAAAAACCCAATACCCTGTTTCTTTTCATGCTGCTGGCCGGTTTTTACTAAAAGGCAAAACTATTCATTCTTTGGTTTCTTAAATACCCCAAATTCCCCCAGTATGGCTACAAGTTCCCACCCGTCTTCTCCAACCAGGTTTAGTTTCTGTTCAAAGCCTGTTGCAAGTGTTGCTCTCCTTCTTGCAGCTGCCTCTTTTGAGACCGCTATATCATGGTCGGCGTATTCATGTATAAGTTCATCTACCGGAATTACCTTGTAACTCCATTTCATCTGGTCTCTTCCTGTGTCTCCCTGTTTTCTTCATCTTCTATTATCAGAGGACATCCTTTGTCCGAGACATCGGGGAGCTTCCTTAAGTATTCTTCGTATTCTTCCCTTGTTATTATCCCTTCTTGGATGTTCCTTTCAACAACCCTAACATCAAAGAGCAAGTCAGCCTTCTCCTTCATCTCTGCTGTCCTCCGTATATATACTTAAATCATACCCAGCTATACTCCGCTCTGCAATTGCTTACTTGTAACCGATTACAAGAGAGGATGTCAGAGGAGGCTCTAGCTTTTTCCACTCTATCCCTTTAAAACCTGCCTCTTCCAGCCAGTTTTTAACTTCTCCAAAGGAATATGCTCTTCCCCTCGTTACAAGGAGCATAAGTATGGAAAATATCGCCCCTACAGGTGGGTTTGTAAGGGTATCATCAAGTATGTGGTCTTTAATTACTATCTGCCCATTGTTGTTTAGCGAATCGTATATCTTTTTAATAAGTTGTCGGTTTGTTTCCTCGTCCTCACTGTGTATAATGTTGGAGAGAAAAGCCATATCAAAGCCACTTGGTATAGGGTCTCTGTTGTAGTCACCTTCTATTATCTCTATACTGTCAAGTACCCCTTCTTCCTTTAGAATCTTTCTTGTGATTTTAAGTGTGTTTGGTAAATCAAGAACGGTGATTTTAAGATGTGGATGTTTTTTTATAAACTCTATGGGATAGGTTCCCGGCCCGGAGCCTATGTCTATCAGTGATTTAATGGCTCCGAAATCAATTACCTCACACATCTTCTCTGCATCCCCACGTGCCCTCACAAGTGAGTGCATAGCCATTATAAACCTCTGTGTTTCCTCCTCTCTGCTTTGGAACATATCAGCAGGTCTTGCAGGCTGTCCAGTACGAATGGAGTCTTCAAGTTTCTCCCAGGTACCCCATAGACTTTCCTCAAACAGTATCATGTAACCAAGGTATCTAGGCGAGGCTTTTACCAGGTATTTAATGGAGACCTCAGTATTAAAGAATTTCTTCTCTTTCTTCTTGAGTATCTTAAGGGCTACAAGGGCGTTTAGAAGAAGCTCTGTTGCTCTGGGATCCGTACGTATAACTCTTGCTATCTCTTCTGAGGAGCTCCCTTCTTCCTTAATTGCATCAAAGATACCAAGCTTTACAGAAACCTGAAGTATCCTTGCCTCGGCAAATCCACTGCTTATGCGCGTAAGCTCCTGAAAGTTCATTGCTCTGTTACCTTCTCTTTAAACCAGTCCCATGTGAGCGCTAAGCCCTCTTCCAGCTCTGTTTTGGGAGACCATCCAAGAACCCTTTTTGCAAGCCCTATATCAAGGGAGATTCTACGAACCTCTCCTGGAATCGGTGGAGCGTAATCTGTTTTGAAGTCCTTACCCACAACCTTTTTTAGCACACTTACCAGCTCATTTACAGATGTCTCCCTACTTGTTCCAATATTGTAGATCCCCCCCGCGGCTTTAAGTGCGTTAAGGTTTGCCTCTGCTACATCTCCAACGAAAACATAGTCTCTTGTCTGGTTTCCATCTCCGTAGATCAAACAGGGTTTTCCTTGGAGTATCCTACTGCAAAAAATGGCCACCACCCCTGCTTCTCCATGAGGGTTTTGTCTGGGACCATATACGTTGGAATATCTAAGGGCAGTGTAGTTTAGACCGTGCACTGTCCTGTAGTAGCCAAGATAGGTTTCAACCGAGTACTTTGAAACACCGTAAGGGGAAATTGGTACGGGAGGGGTGGTTTCATCTGCTGGTAATTTAGTGGGTTCCCCATATATTGCGCCACCGGTTGATGCAAATATAAACCTTTCTACACCGTGCTTTACTGAGAGCTCAAGGAGGTTTATTGTACCTATTATGTTTACTTCAGCATCGAAAATCGGGTTCTCTACAGAGTATCTTACATTTATCTGTGCTGCGTGGTGGTTTACGATATCAGGCTTAAAGTCAGAAAAAACCCCTTCCACTAATTTATAATCCCTTATATCCCCTTTAAGGAAATTGGCTCCCTTGGGTACGTTGGCTTCTTTTCCCGTAGATAAATTATCTAGTATGAGAACATCGTATCCGTTTTTTAAAAACGCTTCAGCAACCCACGAGCCAATAAAACCGGCTCCACCTGTAATTAGTATCCTCATTAATTTATTTTGCTGCTCCTATAACCTGGGACTTACAGGATTCGCATTCACAACCAATCATCCATCCAAAAACCCTGGTTTCCTTCTTGCAGGCAGGGCAGCTTATCTTAAACAGGTGTCCTTCTCTTCCATTGCCCTCAGATACCACTCTCCACTCGCGAACAGGTGCATCCGGACAATCCCAGCAAATCCTTTTAATGGTCATCTCTAAAGTACCTCCTTATTAAGGGGTTTTACTTATATATACTCCAAATTGATGCCTTGTCAATCTCTAAATAAAAGCAATATAGGGACAAAATTTGTCACCCCTTTCCCCTATTTTCAACCCTCGGGTGTTTCGGTGTAGGGCTAAACTCTTTATTTTGTGAGTATTTCCAGATAGTTAAGTCAGGTTTTCAAATATGGCACAAATATTGCTATAAGCTTTATCGTGGCACAAGACCTGGAGGTAGTTAGAATGGCACAACAAAACATATCAGAGGCAGTTGGTATTGTCCCTGGTGAGGGATTTACGGATAATGGTGGTTTGGTAGATGGTGTTGAATCTGGCTTTTTAGTAGCCAATGTGGCTGGCATGGCTGAAGAGGAGGGTAGCAAAAGAAGGGGATTTCCTGAAGAAGAGTACAGGCTTCTTCAAACTTATTTCAGAGAAGTGGGAATGGAACCTCTACTTACTCCAGAGGAGGAGATTGAGGTATCTGTTAAGATTAAAAAGTATGAGGCAAAGGCCAGGGAGATAAAGGCTGTCCTTGAGAGGTATTCCAAAGCAGGAGCTAGGGGAAAAGAAAAGCCAGTAGAGAGGGCTAAAAGAATAAAGAGGCTTTCAGCTCTATTTAGAGCCTACTCTGCGAAGGCAAAGGCATGTAAAGAGAGGTTTGTAAAGGCAAACTTAAGGTTGGTTGTAAGCATAGCAAAGAAGTATATGGGAAGGGGGCTTCCCCTTGCTGACCTTATTCAGGAGGGCAATATTGGGCTTATTAAGGCTGTTGAGAAGTTTGACCACACCAAGGGGTACAGGTTTTCAACCTATGCCTCCTGGTGGATAATCCAGAGTGTGTCACGTGCACTTTTTGATCAAACAAGGATTATTAGGATACCGGTCAGGGTGCTTGAGCAGGCAAATAAGGTACATAAGATGGCAAGGGCAATTCAGAACTGCAAGGGTGAGGTTCCTCAGGTTGAAGAGATTGCTAAAGAGTCTGGGCTTAGTGTTCAGAAGTTAAAGAAGGTAATTAATGCAACATCAATAACAATGGTCTATCTGGATGCGCCGAATTTGGGTTCTGATGATAAGAAAAATTCTGCCATAGAGCTGATAACAGATGAGAGATTTTCAACACACTCAATTGTAGAAAAGATATACATGAGCAAGAGAATTGAAGAGGCACTCTTGTCCTTAAATGAGAGGGAAAGAGAGATACTGAGGATGAGGTTCGGAATAGGTTATGATGAGTCTTATACATTAGATGAAATCGGTAGTCGTTATAGGCTAACCAGAGAGCGTATAAGACAGATTGAAAGACGTGCCCTTAGAAAGTTAAGGGAGCTTGAATCAGGCTCTATCCTTAGAAACTTTATGGAATCAGAAACGTACTTGTAGTGTTTCCAGAGGTATTCCCTACGCAAGAAGACATTCAAGTGCAATTGAAACGAGGGTTTCTCTTACCATCTCTCTTGAGGCCTTTGGAGGAAAGATCAGAATAGGTAGATCAATACCTTCTCTTTTTAACTCTTCTATTCCCTCCCTTCCTTCCTTTGGTGATCCGGCTATTGCAACGGAGTTAAGAAGTGTATCCGTCACACTCATAATGGCCTGTGATTTGTTTGCCTGTTTCCATGCTTCTAGTATGCTATCGGCTTCCTTTTTAAAACCGTATCTACAGAGTGTCTTGTAGTAAAAGGTTCCCATGCTTCCTATATAGTAGGCTATATGCTCTTTAACAATCTTCTTTGAGGTCTCTTCGTCTTTCCTTGAGATACAGACAGGAATGTATGGGGATACCGTTATTTCCTCAACCCTTCTCCCAACGGCTTCTGCTCCAGAGGCTATCTCTCTTATCGCATCTTTAAAGCCACTCCTTGGTATTAAGAAGGGGATCCAGCCATCGGCTACCTCCCCTGTAAGACGGAGGTTTTTGGGTCCTAAAGAGGCTATGTAGATTGGTATCTCTTTTCTTGGAGGGGTAAATTGAAGGCGAAAACCTTTAAGCTTAAATATATCTCCGCTGTAGTTTACCCTCTCTCCTTTAAGGATCATCCTTATGATTTCAACGTACTCTCTGGTTCTCTGAAGCGGTTTTTCAAATTTCAGACCATGCCAGTTCTCTATAACTGCAGGGCCGCTTGTTCCAAGTCCCAGTATCATTCTTCCATTTGATATCTCATCAAGTGTAGCAATGGCTTGAGCAATTGTGGCAGGTGTTCTACTAAATACAGAGATCACCCCTGTGCCCAGTTTGATTTTTTCCGTGCTCAGGGCAAGAACTGAAAGCACAGAAAATGCATCTCTTCCCCACATCTCTGGAACCCATATGGAGTGGTAGCCAAGCTCTTCAGCAAGTCTTGCTATTGCTTGAAGCTCTCTTTTTGTTATATCGTTCCAGTATGGAGCTACGATTCCTATTTTCATTGTTTTTCTCCCCTTGTGTGGCTAAATCTTTCATTTTCCTGCCTTTGATACCCCGGTGTTTCTACAGGCTTTCCTTGGTGGATTGTATCCAGTGTGCTTAAAAAGGTTTCTACCCGTATATAGCATGTATCCACAAGGATTGTAACCCGAATCTTTAGAACCATCAACACGATTTAACCTATCCACTGCAGGAGGGTTATATTTTCAAAAAGGTCGAGTGGTTTGCATTCAGGTACAATCTTTATATCTAACAGATAAGGTTTTTGGAGGTATAAGAGATGAAAGGCTCTCTTTATGATGCGGCAATGATTGCTTTAAGAGACTGTATGGCGGTAAAATCAGGGGAGAAGGTTTTAATAATAACTGATGAGCCCTTAAGGAAAATAGGTTATGTTCTATGGGAGTGTGCAAAGGAGTTGGGAACCGAAGCTATGCTTTTAGAAATAATTCCAAGGGATTCACACGGTCAGGAACCTCCACAGCCTGTTGGGGAACTTATGAGGCTAGTTGATGTCATTCTTATTCCCACCTCTAAGTCGCTTAGCCATACTGAGTCAAGACGCAAAGCATCTAGCTGTGGTGTTAGAATTGCCACTTTGCCTGGAATTACAGAAGACACTATGATAAGGACTCTAAATGCCGATTACCACAAGATTGCTCAAAGAAGTAGAAAGGTAGCCAGTATCTTAAAGAGCGGATCAAGGGTAAGAATTACAACAGAAAGGGGTACAGATATTTCGTTGGTTATAGAAGGAAGAGAAGGGTATGCAGACACCGGGCTCAACCATAATCCAGGGGATTTTAGCAATCTTCCTGCGGGGGAGGGTTACATAGCTCCACTGGAAGGGAAATCCGAGGGGAAAGTTGTTATAGACGGATCAATGGCGGGTATTGGAAAGCTAGAGGAAGAGGTAATAGAGATAACGGTAAAGAATGGATTTGCTGTTGAGATAAAGGGGGGGGAAGCAGCAGATAAGCTTCTTTCCCTTATGAAGCCTTTTGGAAGACTTGCCTTTAATGTAGCTGAGCTTGGAATAGGTACAAACGATAAGGCTATAGTTACGGGTAATGTTCTGGAGGATGAAAAGGCCATGGGAACCATACACATAGCGTTTGGTGATAATAAAAGCATGGGAGGGACTGTAAGGGTTGCAAGCCATCTTGACGGTGTGGTTATGAACCCAACGGTATATGTTGATGATGTGCTTTTGTTGGATAACGGCAGGTTGCTTGTATCATAGAGGTCGGGATATGGTAAATTTAAGTTGTAATGAAGACAGCAGATAGGTTTGTTTTCTTAAACCCTCCAGGGGCTGTAGAGGCAGTAGTTGTTCTTATTTTGCTTTTGATACTCATCTACAGTCTCTTAAAGCTCTTTAGGTATCAGTTATCTGGCTTCAAAAAGGCTGTACTTGTTTTTCTTAACCTTTTGAGTTTTTTGTTTCTGCTTGTGATACTCTTTGATTTCGCCGTTGTAACAGAGATATACGAGGAAGAGAGACCACATATTGCTATTCTTCTTGATGGCTCATGGAGCATGAACCTTCCTGCGGATACAAGCGGTAACTCACGTGCCCACTACGTAAGGGATTTTTTTAAAAAACACCGGGATTTCTTCTCAGAGCTGGGGAAGCAATCTACCCTAAGCTACTTTGTGTTTGATGAGGGGTTGCATCCTGTATCTCCTGAGCTGATGGACGAGTTTAAGCCATACGGCAGGTGCACAGGTATTGCTAAAGCCCTTTTAGAACTGGAGAGAAGACCCGAAAGGATAGACTCAGTTATTCTTTTCTCAGATGGGGCAAGCAATTGTGGTTCCTTATCTGAGGATAAGGATAGCTTGTTAAAAGGGGCATTTTACACAAAGGTAAATACTGTAGGCACTGTTTTGCTGGATGATATAAAAGATATCTGGGTGGATGCTGTAAGGGTAAGTGATATAGCATTTGTTAGATACCCTCTCTCTTTAAACGTAGTTATCAGGTCAACTGGGATTGGTTCTATTACCGTTCCTGTAACCCTGAGTGAGGGTAACAGGGTATTGGCTGTTAAGTATGTGTCTTTGGGTTCTTCAAACCCCTTGGGGGTAGAGGTGGGTTTTGAGGTAAGACCCGATTCCGTTGGAAGAAAGGTCTATACGGTTTCAGTCCCTGTTATTTCAGGTGAGCTTATAAAAGAGAACAACTCTAGCTCTTTTGTAGTAGAGGCTATAATCGATAGGATTCGTGTTCTCCATATTGCTGGTAGCCCTTCATGGGATGTCAGATTTTTAAGGAGGGCTTTAAAAAGGAATCCCAGTGTTAACTTGGTTGCTTTTTTTATACTGAGGGAGGCAACAGATATTGTGTTTGCTTCTCAAAATGAACTAAGCCTTATTCCCTTTCCCGTTGATGAGATCTTTGATAAAGGGCTTAAGGATTTTGATGTTGTTATATTTCAAAACTTTGATTTTCGTCCTTACGGAATATACGGATACCATCTAAAGAAGCTAAGAGATTATGTTGCAAAAGATGGAGGGGGATTTGTCCTTATCGGGGGTGATGGTGGTTTCTTTAGTGGGTATGAAACGGAGCCCGTTTCTGATTTGATTCCGGTTAGGGTTGATGGTTTATTTCAGGAAAAGGTTACCAGAGATGGAAGTGGGGTAAGGCTTACCAAAATTGGTCGCAAACATCCGGTTACAAGGATTCTTGTAAACGAAGAAGAGAACCAAAAGCACTGGGAGAGATTACCTTCACTTGATACGCTTACCAGGGTTGAAGGATTAAAGCCGGGTGCGTTATCGCTTGTAGAAACCCATAAGGGTGATCCAGTGCTTGTTTTAAGCAAGGTGGGGGCCGGCAAGGTTGCCACTTTCCTCTCTGATTCCTTGTGGAAGTGGAGTTTTGTACATGGGGGAGAGGGGGATCTCTATCCCTACTATGAGTCTTTGTGGAATAGGTTGCTTCTCTGGATGGTAGGTGATCCTTCCCTTAAGGATTTGAGGGTGAAAACCGATAGGGGAGTATACAATCCCGGGGAGTCCGCAAAAATAGAGGTTTGGGAGCAGGTATACGATGAAGCTGATTCAAAACCGGTAGCGGATGTTACACGTCCAGATGGTTCCAGTCTTAAGGTAGAGCTTGGCAAAAGTGGTGAAGGAAGGTTTGAGTCTGAGGTAAAGGTTTACGGCTACGGAGTATACAGGGTAAGGGTGCAGGGAAATTCAGAGCCAGGTAGTGACAGGGTAGATGAAACCCTTTTCATTGTTAGCCCTCCTGTAAAGGAAATAAGAGGGCCAAATGCCGATATGGGTTTGCTCAGGGAAATATCCAAAAAAACTGGTGGGCGATTTATAACTATTAAAGATAACCCTAAAGAACTGGGTATCAGCTTTAAACCAAAAAGGGTTATAACAGGTTCCAGGGAGGTAAGGATATGGGATAGCCCATGGGTCTTTATTTGCCTTGTTTTGCTTGTTTCCTCTGAGTGGGTACTCAGAAGGGTATGGGGATTAAAATAACTCAAAAGGGGTTAGTTATGATCCTTGCAATAGATGTTGGAAATACAAACATAATGTTTGGGGTTTTTAGACGGAAGGATATAATAGGCCACTGGAGGATTGGAACGGATAAAACAAAGACATCAGATGAGTACGGTGTTCTTTTAAGAAAACTGGTTGAATTGGGTGGGGTTAATGTTAAATCCATAAGGGGGGCGATACTCTCCTGTGTGGTGCCACCTCTACTGGATGTTCTTGTAGCCACTTTAAAGTCTTATTTTGGTGTAAACCCAATTGTTGTTGAACCGGGAATAAGAACCGGTATGCCCATACTCTATCATAATCCCAAGGAGGTAGGGGCAGATAGAATTGCAAATGCGGTGGCTGCTTTTAATGAATACAGAAGAAGCGTGGTAATCGTGGATTTTGGCACAGCCACAACGTTTGATTGTATCTCCGAGAAGGGAGAGTATCTGGGAGGTGTTATAGCTCCTGGGATAATGGTGTCTGCTGAGGCACTTTTTGAGGCGGCTTCTAAACTTCCCAAGGTTGAGATAACCATTCCAAGGGCTGTTATAGGCAAGACAACCGTTCACAGCATACAGTCCGGTATCATCTACGGGTATGCGGGTCTTGTGGATGGTATAGTGGAGAGAATAAGGAAGGAGATGGGAACGAACCCAAAGGTGATTGCAACGGGAGGACTTGCAAGGCTTGTTGCGCCTGAGAGCAAAACCATAGAGAAGGTGGATGAATTTCTCACATTAAAAGGGCTTAGGTTGATTTATGAGTGGAATGCGCAGTAGCTTTGTTCTTAAGCGGCATAGAACCAACAATCCACATTATGATTTGATATTTAATGTTGGGTCTGGTTTTAAAGCCTGGATTTTCCCCAATCGTTTGCCTTCAATCAGCGGGGAGAGGGCGCTGGCTATAGAGAGTGAGGGGGCTATAGATGTTTCAGAGACAGAGGTCAGGGATGAGTATGGAATCGGGGACACAGAGGTCATCGATATGGGGGACTGTTATATAAATGGGATCAAGGAATCAAAGATAGAGTTTGAGGCAAATGGCAATTTACTAGAAGGAAGCTTTATCTTTCTTGTCCCCGGCTGGGGAAGGTTCAGCAAGAAGAGGCAGTGGGTTCTTATTAAACGATAATCTTGCCTCTCTTTGTCAATAATGATAACCTGTTAGAAAGGAGACTCCAATGGCAAGGTTTGGGGAAGGGTATTGCTGGACGATAAGGGATGACCCATCTGTTTGTCCTTATATAAAGCCTGAAGAGGGGCATCTTTTAAGCGACATAGAGAACCGTATTAGGGAAAAGTGTATTGATTGTCCAGAGCTTAGAAAAGACTTAAAGGAGCTTGCAAACAGTAGAGACCCCGTTTTCGAGGTATTTGTGGTGCTGCTTGATGAAATGTTAAGTAGGGAGCAGAGGTTTAGCAGTTTTATTAAATCTGCTGAGATTAAAGAAGAGATATTTGACGTTTTGGTTAAACTCTCTTCTTCCCTTAAACCTGTGCTTGACAGGGATGAGATTCTCTACAAGGCCCTTGTGGCATTTACTGCGGGTGGGGGACTGGGGTTTAACAGGGCATTTGCTCTTCTTGCAGCCAATGGTAGATTGAAGGGGTATTTTGCTTTAGGCCCTCTAAGCCCTGAGGAGGCTGTATCTATCTGGAACGGTATAAATGAGAAGAACCTAACCGTAAGGGATCTCCTTAAGTTTTCTCCATATGTTTTTTACAAGGAAAGGGAAAAGTTTAAAGACATTCTTGAGGTAATGGACTTTGATATAGAGGATGAACCTTTTAAGAGGCTCTTTAAAACCGGCACGGCCATTGTTGTTGGCCCTGATGACGATATCTCTCCTGTACTTAGGGCTTTTTACAAGGATGTACCTTTTTGTGCGGTTCCGCTTTTCTCTCACCGTGGACGCCCTTTGGGGGCTGTGCTTCTTGACAATTTTCTTACAGGAAGGGAGGTATCGCATGATGAGATAAAGGCTATGGAGATATTTGCAACCGAGGTTTCCATTGCCCTTGAGAGGGCACTTACATATGAAGAGCTTGAGGAAAAGATAGGGATTCTTGAAGAAGCAAACACAAGACTTAGGGAGAATCAAGAGCTTATAATGAAGCTAAGGTCAGAGGCTGTGATCGGGGAGATGGTACTTCAGCTGATACACTCCTTTAAGAACCCTGTGGTAGCAATTGCAGGGCTTGCAAGGGTTCTTAAAAAGAAGATCCAGCCAAATAGTGGTCTGTCAAAGTATATAGATGCCATTCTTCAGGAGGCTATAAAGCTTGAGAACACCCTAAGAGATTTTGTGGGCTTTGTTAAGACAAAGTACATATCGGAAAAATCCCATATAGATGTAACAAGGGTTATTGAGCTTCTTTGTCAGGAAAAAAGGGAAAAGGCAAAGCTCCAAGGTGTTGAGATTCGGCTTAACCTTGCCAAGAACCTCCCACTGGTTCTGGGAAATCACTATCAACTCTACACGTGTATAGAGAATTTGGTCAATAACTCCATTGAGGCTATGCCTAAGGGGGGAAAGCTGTTTATAGAGTCAGGTGTTCAGAACGGTTTTATATGGATAAGTATAAGAGACACAGGCCCTGGTATTCCTGAGGATGTAATGAAAAACCTTTTTAAGCCTTTTTTTACAACAAAAAATATAGGGAGTGGGCTAGGTCTTTACACATCAAAGGAAATAATCGAGAAGATGGGAGGAAATATAGAGGTTTCTTGTGAGAGGGGAAAGGGATGCAAGGTTACAGTAAGCCTACCCTATGTGAAGGGTAAAGAAGATGAGGAAAATACTGATAGTTGATGACGAACCAAACGTAAGGCTTGTTTACAAGGAGGTCTTAAGTGAGAAGGGGTATGAGGTCTTAGAGGCTGAGTCTTCACGAGAGACCTTTGACATACTTAACCGTGAGTCTATAGACCTTCTGGTGCTCGATATAAAGCTAAGGTACGAAAGTGGCCTCGATATACTTCAGAGGGTTTCAAAGCAGTTTCCACAAATCCCCGTTGTTCTCTGCTCTGCATATATCTCCTTCCAGAATGACTACACCTCCTGGCTTGCTGACAGCTATATTGTAAAATCCAGTGATCCTGAGGATCTGTTAAAAGAGATAGAAAAAATTCTAGAAAAGAGGGGAAAGGGTTTATGAAAGCAGTTATTTTAGCAGGTGGCTTTGGAACAAGGATAAAACCGCTTACATACTCACTTCCCAAACCCATGCTCCCACTGGCTGGAAAACCGATACTTGAGCATGTTGTAAATCTTCTAAAGGACCATGGTATTAGTGAACTTGTTTTTCTGCTCTACTTTCAACCTGAGGTTATAAAAAGCTATTTTCAAGACGGAAAGGGTTTTGGTGTAAAGATATCTTATGTAATTCCCCCTGAGGACTATGGAACTGCGGGTGCGGTAAAATTTGCTTCGGAATACCTCTCTGAAAAAGAGACTTTTCTTATAATAAGCGGGGACCTTCTTACCGATGTGAATCTTGGTGAGTTGGTGGATTTTCATAAAAACAAAAAAGCAATGGTTACAATCGGGCTTACAACTGTGAAAGACCCTCTGCAGTTTGGAATCGTTATAACAGATAACGATGGGCGGGTTATAAAGTTCCTTGAGAAACCAGGCTGGGGTGAGGTCTTTAGTGATTCAATAAATGCCGGGATATACGTTATGGAGCCTGAGGTTCTCGAGTATATACCTGGAAAACAGGTTTTTGATTTCAGCCATGATCTGTTTCCACGGCTCTTAAGTGAGCACAAACCCATATTCGGCTTCCTGTTAAACGGTTACTGGCGTGATGTAGGAGATGTTACCTCCTACATCCAGGCAAACATGGATATTCTTGCCGGAAAGGTAAGGGTTAAGGGATCCGGAAAAAGGCTTGATATAGTTGGTAAGAATATATGGCTTGGTGAGGACGTTGAGATAGCACCTGATGCGGAGCTTGAGGGAACCGTTATACTGGGAAACGGTGTAAGGATAAAGGAGAAGACAAGGATAAGGGATTCTGTAGTTGGTGAGCGCTCTCAGATTATGAAGGGAACGAGAATCTCAAACAGCGTGCTCTGGAACGATACGTATATAGATGAAAATTCTCTAATTGAGGGAAGTGTTATCTGCTCCAATGTAAAGATTGGAAGGGATGTGAGGGTTGAGCCCGGAGTTGTTGTCTCTGAAAACTGCTTAATCGGCGATGGTGCTGTGTTAAAGGAGGGAATAAAGATATGGCCGGGCAAAGAGGTTGAGTCAAGAGCGATTGTGTCTTCTAATTTGATATGGGGGGAGAGGTGGAAGAGGAGTCTTTTTGAGGAATCAAAGGTTCTTGGACTCTCAAACATTGAGCTAACACCTGAGTTTGCAGCAAAACTTGGGGCGGCCTTTGCATCGTTTCTCCCTAGGGGTTCCTCTGTCCTTACAGGCAGAGATACCTACAGGGCTCCAAGAATGATAAAGCGTGCCTTTGTTGCCGGGGTTCTTTCCGCAGGTGTTAATGTAAAGGATCTAAAGGCCATTCCCGTTCCCATACTGCGTTACAAACTCCAGACCTTTGGTGAGGTAGGAGGAGTGTACTTTAGATACTCTCTAGATAACCCCGAGGTTACCGAGATTCTTTTCTATGATTCAAATGGGTTTGAGGTGTCTGTTTCGTTCGAGAAGTCTTTTGAGAGGATATTCCAGCGGGAAGACTTTCGAAGGGTCTCTGAAGGGGCTGTTGGAAGAATTTCGGACCTAAGCGGGATAGTTGATTTCTACAGGGAAGGTTTTATAAACGCAATAAAAAGGGAAAGTATAAAGGAGAAGGGATTTAGAATAGTGGTTGACTTCTCTTTTGGGCCCTCTTCAGAGTATTTCCCATCTATTCTAAGTGAGCTTGGGTGTGAGGTTATAAGCCTTAATGCATACACTGTTGAGTATGGAAACGGGGTTAATACCGAGAGGGCCTTGGGCCTGCTCTCAAATATAGTTAGGGCAACAGATGCAACAGCGGGTTTCTGGCTGGACCCCTGGGGAGAGAGGTTATACATAGTTGATGAAACGGGAAGGATTTATAAAGACATGGATTCGTTCTTCCTTGTTTTCCATCTGGTTCTTAAGGCCGAGAGTTCTGGTGTAATTGCCGTTCCACTTTTTGTGCCTTCCTACGTTGAAGAGGCTGCCGGTGAGAGCGGTTTTAGTGTAAAAAGAACCAAAAACAGTGTCAGAGCGCTCTCAGATACTGTAAGGGATAAGAGCATAAAGTTTGTTAGCTTCCCTGATGGAAGGTTTATGTTTACGGGATTTCAAACCGCATACGATGGGATGTTTGCACTTGCAAAAACGCTGGAGCTTATGGCAAGGCTGGATGTAAAACTCTCTGAGGTTTTTAAAGCGGTTCCAAAGATAAACTTCCTTCACTCCACCGTTCCCTGTCCCTGGGAGTTTAAGGGGGTGGTTATGAGAAAGGCCTCTGAAGAAGCTATGGGTAAAAATGCAACCTTCCTTGATGGCGTAAAAATATACTTTGACGACTCATGGGTTCTTATCTTTCCCGACCAGTACAAATCAATGATACACCTCTATGCGGAGGCTAAAACTGAAGACCGGGTGTGTTCTCTTATGGAAGAGTATAAAAAGAAGATAGAAAGCTGGATAAAGACCCCATAGATACGCATTGTGAAACCTTTTTAAAAGCTGTTAATCTAAGAGGTTAAACAATAAAGAGAAGGAGTTAGCTATGCTTAAAGGGAAGGTATCTTTTGCTGTTTTTCTTGGTTTCTTCTTGTTCCCATCCCTATCTTACGGAGCTCATATACTTGAGCCACTTGAGACCGAAATCACCTCTACCCCTCCAAGGGGGCAATTTTTCTTACAGGTTCTTTATGGCTTTTTACGCACTGAAAACGGTGAGCGGGTGGATGAGCACTTTCTCCCAATCGAGATAGAGTTTGGCCTGGGTTTAAAAACCCAGCTTAATCTTGAGGCAGAAACACTTATTGCGGAAAAGGAAAACGGACACACTGAGGAAAGGGGGGTAGAGGAGGTTGCTATAGGTATAAAGCACAGGTTTCTTGATGAGTCAGATTTTATACCTGAAATGGCCTTTGAGATAGAGTTTGCACCTGTAACTGAGTTGGGTGATGGTCAGGCAGTATCTGGTACCCTTATATTCTCAAAGTTTATAGGAAGGTGGTTTGTCGTACACGCAAACCTTGGTTACGGGTTTGAGAGAAAAGAAGACGGAGAAAAAGAGTTTGTAAATACGGTTTTCTATAGAGCAGCCGTTGCTTTTCGTGCCGTACCCGATAGGTTTTTTCTTATTGCAGAACTGACATCAGAACATATGTTTATAGAGGATGGACCAACTGTAGACAGGGTTATTGTGATCCCTGAGTCCATTTTGGTGCCCTTTGAGAGAAAACCCCTTGCTGTTAAGTTTGGTTTCCCTTTGGGTATAACAGATGGGAGCGAAACACCGGACTTTGGGGTAGTAGGTGGGGTAAGTGTGCTTTTTTAAAAAATGAGAAGCATCTGCATTATACTTTGCCTGCTCTTTGTTATCTGTTTTTCGAACCCCTCTTTTCCCCACCGTATCGAGGGCGAGATTACACCTGTTCTGGAAAGAATGGAGGTTATTTTGGGTTTGATAGAGGCAGGTGATAAGGAGCTTGCTTTTAGGGAAGCACAGGAGGTCTTTGAGGATTTTCACTACCATGATTTTAGCAGGGTTGAAGAGGGATTAAAAACCATAGCTGTGAGAATGGATAGAGAGTTTGGAACGAACCTGGGGAAACAACTTGAAGACTCTTTCTCAAAAAAAGACCCTGAGCTTTTAAGGAAAACCATTAAAACCCTGGGTCTTTTGCTTATGGTTGAGAGGTTTAAGTTTGTTGAGAGTAAACTTGGCAGTTTTAGCAAATCAGAACTTAAAGATTTTAAAAAACATTTCTGGAGGGGAAGAAACTACTTTACCCTTCTTTTTGAACCGGCGCTGGCAAAGTACAATCCTGCTGAGGAGGTGAGGTTAGAGCGTCTACTTGATAAGATGCTCTATTCCCTAGAGGATAGAAAGCTTAAGGATTTCTACAGAGCTAGAATAGAGTTGGTAGATAGGATTAACAGGGATTTTGGGCTTTCTTTGCCAACCACTTTGCTTAATGAGAAGCAGTAGGTAATCTATCTGGGTTGTATTGTTAGCTGGTCTTTAAGGTCAATTGACAAACAATACCTAAAAGGAGTATAACCATTAACATGGCTGATTTGACGGTGGAGGAGCTTATTAAGGAAGCAAAAAAGAGAAACATTGACCTTGGGAGTGAGCCTTTAAAGGTAATAGGGTTCTATACCAGGTTGGGGCTTATTCCAAAGCCTAAGAGAAAAAGGGTAAAAGAGGGCAAAAAAACAAAAAACCAGCTTTACTATCCTGAGCACACCGTGGATAAACTCGCTCAGATAAAGGCCCTTAAGTCTGAGGGGCTTTCACTTGATGAAATACGGGATAGCTTTGCTTTTGAGTACGTAAAGGGTGCTTTAATGGATCTTCTTGCTAAAGCAGATGAGGAAAAGATTAAGCAGCTTGCATACATTCTGGGGAGTGAGGGAAACGAACTCGAATCTATAGTTGAAGCCCCTCTTGTATATATAATAGAGGGGATGTCCCAGGAAGAGGTAAAGAGATTGCTTACCCTCTTCTGTGGTGTTGGGTTCTATGCTCTCTTGGAGGCTCAGCAGGCTCTGGAGGAATTTAGGGTAAATGATGCAAGACGTGCCCTTTTTAAGTCCATCTTCTACAACTCTATAGCTGTGTTAAGACTTGCTCGGGCCACAGGAGATAAGAAGCTAGAGTCTACTGCTTTGGATATATACGAAAACATGGTTCTTGCTCCAATACGTAAAGCAAGTGAGCGTGTGAGAAAAGAGTTTATAAAGTCTGTTATGACGCATTTAAAGGAGAAGGAGCGAACAAAAACAAAGGCCTAACCGGATTTCTTAAGAACATGTGTGGCTATGAATTCGGAAATGGTATCCACAGTTGCTAGGATTTCTGGCTTGATCTCACCCTCATCTATGCTGATCTGAAACTCATGTTCCAGGGCAATAACAAATTCAAGGGTTGCCACCGAGTCTACACCAACTCCAATTCCAAAAAGGGGGGTATCATCTTTTATCTCTAGCTGCTTGGTGCTGTCTGTAAACTTTTCCCTTAAAACCCTTTTTACCCTCTCTCTTATATCCTCTTTCATTTGTGTACCCTTTAACGCAGCTTTTCCCTGAGTACCTTTCCGGTAGGGCTTTTTGGAAGCTTTTCTCTGAATTCGATTATACGTGGGATCTTAAAGTCCGAGATCTTACCCCTGCAGAACTCATAGATTTCCCCTGCCTCTATTTTTTCCTTTGGAACTATTACCGCCTTTACAGCCTCTTTCTCATCACTCCCCTTGACTCCAACAACAGCTACTTCCCTGACCTTTGGATGCCTTGATATTACGTTCTCTACCTCCTGGGGGTCAACTTTGTTCCCGCTTATGTTTATAAATAGCTTTTTCCTTCCCACTATGTATATGTATCCATCTTCATCTATCTTTCCAAGGTCTCCCGTAAAGTAGTATCCGTTCCTAAAGGATCTTTGGGTTTCTTCTGGAAGGCCATGGTATCCTGTTGTCATGGAGGGGCTTTTTACCGCTATTTCTCCTATCTCACCTATATCCGCTTGGCTACCGTCTTCCCTAAAGATTTTTACCTCTACGTTTTTAACCGGTTGCCCAACGGAACCGAAACGGTTCTCTATATCTTTGCTTAGGTTTATGGCAATTACTCCTGTTTCAGTTGAACCGTAAAGCTGCCTGGGAGGTATGTGAAATCTTTTAAAGAACCTTTCAAAGGTTTCTTTTGAGAGAGGTGCACCTGCTGAGATAACAAACTTAAGAGAGGAAAAATCTGTGGGCCTTGGAAAAGGTGTATTGGCAAGGGCTTCAAGCATGAAGGGTACAGCAGGAAAAACCGTAATACGTTCCTTCTCTATGAGATCAATGATTTTCCTTCGGTTAAATCCCTCAACCGTGTAAATGCAAGCACCTGCTTTTATAGCACTTATGAAGTTACCAAAGCCATAGGTATGTGACATGGGAATTGAAAGTAAGATTCTATCTTCTTCGGACCATCCAATTGTTTCTGTGTGGTTGTTTGCAAGTGCAATTATGTTTAGATGCGTTCTTGATACACGTTTTGGTTTCCCGGTTGACCCGGTTGAGTAAAGGTATATTGCTTCATCATGTGGGTTTATACTTACCCGTAAGCCGTTTTCTCTCTCCTTTCCAAAGATAGAAAGACCTCTTTCTCCTCCCTTTACAACAACTACTTTGCTCTCAGGGCCTTTTAGCTTATCAACCGTCTTACTAAGCCTTTCTTCTGTAAGTATAAGCTTTGCCATGGAGTGCGATATATAGAACCTGATCTCTTCCTCTCCGTAGGTCGGATTTACTGGAACCGAAATTGCCCCTATGTTTACTGTACTGAAGAACCCTACAATAAACTCAATTGAGTTTGGAAGAAGGATTGCAACCCTGTCACCTGGTTTTATCCCAAGTGAGGTTAAATAAGAGGATAGGCTGTTTACCATGGATTGAAGTTCTGGGTAAGAGACTTTTTTTCCTTCTTCAACAATTGCTATCCTGTTTTTGTGTTTTGCTACGGTTTCCGATAAGAGCTCTGGGATGGTATTCATAACTGCCCGATTTTACCTTTGCTATGGATAGATCCCTGGATATCTCAGGGCTTCATTTTCAGGAAAATCAAACATTATGTTCATATTCTGAACGGCCTGTCCTGATGCTCCTTTCCCAAGGTTATCTATTGCAACTACACACACAAAAACATTGTCATGGAGCCCAAATCCTATATCACAGAAGTTTGAAAAGCTTACACTCTTAAGCTCTGGAAGCTTTCCGCTTTCGTAGATTCTTATAAACGGCCTTTCCCTGTAGTATGCCTTGTAGAGGTCTCTTATGTGCTCGTAGTTTTTTTCCGTTTTTAACGGTACGTATACTGTTGTTAAGATTCCACGGTTTATGGGTATTGTGTGTGATATAAAGGTAACAGGTATATAGTAACCGGTTATATCAATGATTTCCTTCTCCATTTCGTATTTCTGATTGTGTCCTTCTAACCCATGAACTGAAACAGATTCTTTAACCTCACAGAAAAGGTTAGTGGGCAAAGGGGCTCGTCCCTTTCCTGAAACCCCGCACTTTGAATCCACTATCAGGAACTCTCCATTTATAAGCCCTTCGGAAAGTAAAGGGGCTATCCCGAGTATGAGGGTGGTTGAAAAACACCCAGGGTTTGTAACAAGCCTTGCTTCTTTTATGCTTTCTCTGTGGATTTCTGGAAGACCATACACAGCTTCCCTAAGAAGCTCCTTATATGGGTGCTTAACTTTGTATGTGCTCTCATATAGCTTCTCATCTCTTAGTCTAAAATCTGCACTTAAATCAACCACCCTGGTTCCTGAGTCAATTAGCTTTTTAACAAAGTGCATTGATATACCGTTTGGAAGACATGAAAATGCTATATCTACCGTGTCAAGCTCCTCAAGGTGTGCAACCTTAGTGCATTCTAAATCAACAAACCCACGAAACTGGGGAAACACATCAGAGATTCTCTTCCCAGAGAACTTCTCCGATGTAAGCCAGAGTATCTTAACCTCCGGGTGTTTTACAAGGAACCTAAGCAGTTCAGCTCCTGTGTAACCTGTAGCTCCCAGTATTCCAACCTTTATCATGGTTCTTAATTGTCGCTATCTGTCTTCTCTACAAGAGCTCTGGAGAAGATCTCTGTAATCCATTTTTTGATACTGGCTTGTGAGGTGCTTCCTATAACCTTTTTTAATCTCGTTATGGGCACTATAGCCTTTGCAGCAGACCTGTGACCACCAGCACTTCCTATGTCTTTAAATAGATCCCTTACTATTCGACCTGCACTCTTTACGTAGCCAACATTCCTTACCGAGATTACAAGGTGGGTGTTACTTACAATCCCGAAGGCAACAGACCACTCTATTCCCTTTACCTGGATACTGAAATCTGCCATTTTTGGAATCAGGTACTCTCTTTCTACCTTTCCAAGGTTTACAAAGAGTATGTTGTTCTGTATCCAGTAATTGGCCAGGGCCTGAGCAAAGGATTTGAGCTCCTTTGGAGGCATCTCTGCGCGTTCAATGCGCCTTAGGAGTGCTAGATTTGCTAGCGGATAGAGAAAGGTAAAGGCTTCTATATCATCTGGGTTTGCATCACGGTTCAGGGAAATTGTATCGGTTTTTATCCCATAAAGAAGGGCGGTAGCAAGCCTTTCTGATATCTCAACTTGGGCGGCCCTCAGATAACAGGTAAGTATGGTTGAGGTGGCTCCTTCCTGACTCTTTATCTCACAGAAACGGGCCTTATAAGAACCGGAAGGTGGATGGTGATCAATTACCGTATCAACTTCTGGAAGAAGGTTTCCAAAGAATGTGGGTTGAACATCAACGAGTGCAATGGAGTCAAATTCCTTTAAATCCTTGGGAACCAGTTTCTCAAGGTCGATTTCAAGAAGTTCTATCATGGCTACGTTTTCAGGTCGTGAAACCTTCTCTCCCAAATGGCCTATTATGGCTGTTTGCTTGTTTCGTTTCAAAAGGGTTCTAAGGGCAAGCGCACTGGCAATTGAGTCCGGATCCGGGTTATCGTGAAGAAGTATAAGCATTCTCTTTGCATCGCTGTGCACACGCCTTAGCTCCTCAACCCTAAGCTCAATCCTTGCAAGCTTTTCCTCTCTCTCTATCTCTTCCGAGAGCAGCTTGTAAAACGGAACGAATCTCACAGCAGGAGGTGGTTCATTGGGTCTATCACCGTTGCTTACTATTATTGGGGTTTGTGGGTAGTGGGTTGAGAGCTCTTTTGAGATCTCTTGGGAAAACTTGTTCTTCTCAAGCATTATGGCGGTAAATGCCCCCGTCTGGTTTAGAGCTTCCTCAAGTGAGCTTACCCATATTACCTCTCCCCTCCTGGAGAAAAGACCTATAAGAAAGGAGTCAAATTCTCCTATAAGCAGGTATCTGTTGGATTCAGCATTCATAATGACTTATAACAGGCCTCACTTAACTTTTTTACAAACTCTCCAAGCTCCCTGAGGGTTTTCCCCTCATCGTTTCCGTTTTTCTCTATGATTTTAACTATAGCGCTTCCCACAATAACAGCATCCGCAAACCTCCCTATCTTCCTTACCTGGTGTGGCATAGAGACCCCAAATCCAATCCCTACAGGAAGCTTAATGTACCTTCTGATTTCTTCAACAAGTGGCTCAAGTGAGTAATCCATATCCGGTCTCTCTCCCGTAACACCTGTTACCGATACCAGATACACAAAACCACTTGCCTGTTGTGCCACCAGCTTTATCCTTTCCGTTGTACTTGTTGGAGCAAGGAGAAAGATAAGATCCAGGCCGATCCTGTCTGTATGGATTTTAAACTCGTTTGCTTCTTCGGGAGGTAGGTCTACAACAAGGACCCCATCTACACCTGCTTCATATGCTTGTTCTGAAAACCTCTGAAGGCCATAGGAGAAGAATGGGTTGTAGTATCCAAAGAGTATGATTGGAATCTCAGAGTTCCTTCTTATTTCCCTCACGCATTCAAGTACACCTGTTAGGGTTGTTCCGCTGCGAAGGGCCCTCTCAGAGGCGCGCTGTATGGTAGGGCCATCGGCCATTGGATCTGAGAAGGGAACACCAAGCTCTATTATGTCTGCTCCGCTTTTTTCAAGCTCAGCCACTATGTCTACGGTTAGTCTAAGGGAAGGGTCTCCGGCTGTTATATAGGTAACCAGAGCCGTTTTTTCTTTTTCCCTAAGCTCTTTAAACTTCTGCTCTATTCTCATTTTTTTTATCGTTAATTGTAGTGGGATAGATGCGGGAAAGCCCTCCAGCTTCTTATGCCCTCAGAACATAAAGCGGGTTTCTTCTTTGAAAACAGGTACCTTAATAATCCATCAAACGTCAAAAGGATCATATCCCCAATAATAAACAAAATCTAACTGTTTATATAGCTAAGTCAAGAACACCTCTATCCGTTTTAGTCATATAAATTCTGAAACCAAATTCATATCCTTATCGCCACGTCCTGAGAGACAAACCACAATTACCGAATCCTTTGGCATCTGAGGAGCTATTTTAATAACATAGGCTATAGCGTGGGCGGATTCAAGTGCCGGGATTATCCCCTCTGTCCTTGACAGGAATTTAAACCCCTCGAGAGCCTCTCTGTCTGTTACCGAGGTATAGGAAACCCTGCCTATATCCTTTAAGAAGGAGTGTTCAGGTCCTACGCCCGGGTAATCAAGTCCCGGGGCTATTGAGTGTGTGCTTCTTACCTGTCCGTAATCGTCCTGCAGTATATATGTTTTGCTACCGTGTAGAACTCCAGGTCTTCCAGCGGATATGCTTGCTGCGTGTTTACCTGTTTCAAGACCCTCACCTGCAGCCTCTATCCCCACCATCCCCACATCTTTGTCTTCAATAAAGGGATGGAAAAGCCCCATTGCGTTTGATCCCCCTCCAACACAGGCAACAAGTAGGTCTGGAAGTCTTCCTTCCCTGGAAAGGATCTGTTCCCTTGCTTCCTTCCCAATTACCGATTGAAAATCCCTAACCATCGCAGGGTAGGGATGTGGTCCTGCAACGCTACCTATTATGTAGAACGTGGTTCTTACATTGGTTATCCAGTCCCTCATGGCTTCATTCATGGCATCTTTAAGGGTTTGCGTACCTGAAGATACCTCTCTTACCCTGGCTCCAAGGAGCTTCATACGGGCCACATTTAGTGCCTGTCTCTTTGTATCCTCAAGGCCCATAAATATCTCACACTCCAGGTTGAGAAGGGCTGCAACGGTGGCGGTTGCAACCCCGTGTTGTCCTGCTCCTGTCTCTGCTATGATTCTCCTTTTGCCCATCCTCAGGGCAAGAAGGGCCTGTCCTATGGTGTTGTTTATTTTATGAGCTCCTGTATGGGCCAGATCTTCTCGTTTAAGGTATATCCTTGCTCCCCCAAGCTCTCTTGTCATTCTCTCTGCAAAGTAGAGGGGAGTGGGACGACCCACATATTCCTTGAGGTAGTAGCCTAGCTCTTCTTTAAAGGTTGGGTCTTCTTTTGCTTCCTGGTATGCCCTCTCCAGTTCAATTAGTGCGGGCATAAGTGTTTCAGATACGTATCTTCCTCCGTATATACCAAAGTGTCCTAGGCTATCTGGGTATTTGAGTTTCATATCTTACCGCCTCTATAAATTTTTTTAGCTTCTCTGGGTCTTTCTTGGCAGGCCTTTCTTCAACGCCTGTGCTTACATCTACCGCATAGGGTTTGACTATCTTTATTGCCTCTGAAACGTTTTCAGGTGTGAGTCCACCCGAGAGAATGACCTTCTTTGTGGTTTTTAGCTCCCTTAAAACCTCCCATCTAAAGCTTTCTCCGGTTCCACCGTATCCTTTTTGTGAGTATGTATCAAAAAGAATTGCCCGGGATGGGTAGGATTCAACCTCTTTAGGGTCTACACTCTCTTTTATCCTTATGGCCTTTATAACCCTTTCTCCGAGCTCTCTACAGAACTCAGGAGGTTCATCCCCATGTAGCTGTACTATATCAAAGCCTACCTTTTCTTTCAGATACCTGATTTCATCTAGCTTCTGGTTTACAAACACACCAACTGTGACGATAAACGGGGGCAACCTCTTTATTATATCTCTTGCTGTCTCTGGAGGGATGTACCTTTTACTGCCCCTGTAAAACATAAATCCAAGTGCGTCTGCTCCCAGATCCGTAGCCAGTATGGCATCTTCCAGGCTGGTTATTCCGCATATCTTTATCTTTACCATTTTGAAAGATTATTATAAAAGTTTAGGTTCTGTGTGTAAACAAGGCTTAACCCTGTTGTGCCTTAACTGAGTTTGAGCTTTACCCTTTTTGGGTTTCTTCTAAATGATCTCCTTATAATAAAAAGGGATAAGAGAGAGTTTGTAAGATTGTATCCCAGAAAGGCAATTGCTGCTCCTATGTAGGAGTATTTTATTGCAAGGGGTAGGAGGAGAAGAATATAGGTCAGGGTGGATCCAATGGCAATAACGTTTCTTAAACCCACTTTTTCTATCGCAAGGAATGCAGGGTTTATCCAGAAGGTAAGCAGGGATATGAGTGTGGCAATGGTTATCAATTTAAGAGCAATTGAAGAAGGTGTGTACTTTGCTCCAAATACAAAGTATAGGATATGGTAAGAGAGGATGAATATAAATGCGGCTATTGGAACGATTATCTTTCCTAGGTTTTTTGTTGACTCTTTAAGAAGCCTCTTTATGTCTTCTATTGCCCCTAAACTAAATAGCTTTACCAGTTCCGGATATATTGCTTCGTAAATCGGATCCGTTATTCGGTTTATTAACTTTACTACAGATTTTGCCACCTTGTAGTACGCTACCGCTTCTTTCCCCGCAAAGTATCCAAGCACAAGAGTCCCAAGGTAGTTATCGTTTGCCATCTTGAGGGTACCTGTAAGGCTTGTGTTTCCCAAAAACCACGCTATCCCCCTCCAGTGTTGCCTGATCAAACCAAGCCTTGCATTCCACCATCTCTCGATTCCGCTATCTTTTAGGGTTTTTGCTACCGCAAAGAGCCTTAGGGTAAATCCGACGAAGCTTGCTGCAATGTAGGATAGCAAAACCCCTTTTATACCCATACCCAGATAAAGGGCTGTGGATACCATTATTAGCCTAATAAGGTTGTTAAGAGAGGCTATAAAAGCTATCGTTTTAAATCTGTCAAAGACCCTAAGTATCGCATCGGAGGTTGAATTTGCGGTATCTATTAGCAGGCTAAGTGCATATATGCAGATAAGCATTTGAGCCTGGGGGGAGCTTATAAGGTACCTGCTTGCTATACCTGCTGTAGCAATGGCTATCAAAAAAGCTACAATTCCGCTGGATATATCAACGATATATGAAAGCTTAATCATGGAGCGGGTTTTTTCTTTCTCTCCGCTTGTCCAGAAGGTCCCTATGTATTTTGTTGCAGTTTCCCAGACTCTAAAGTCAAAGAGCTGATTTAGTATGTCTACATAGGCAATAATCAGAGCAAGAAGCCCGTACTCACTTACCCCAAGCATCCTTGCAACGACAACGGTTTGAACTGCAGAAAACACACTGGAGGCTGTTTTTCCCCCTAGAAGCCATGAGGCGTTAATAAAGAGCCTTCTTGTCATCTCCTTTGGCCTGACCGTATTATAATTGGGTCTAAGTATCTTGAGTCCATACAAGCACTCGCTCATATATAGTCCAGTTTCTCAATCCAATCATACCATATAGGTTTTTTTTGTCAGACACCCACAGCTTGGGTCGTTACTTGCCCCCGGTACAGAGGTACAGACTTTGGGTGATCTTAAGCTTGGTTTTTTAACCTCATCAGTGTTTTTGGTGGGTTTTTTTGATGGTATATATATAGGCTTTAAAATATCTTAGGTAGAGGGTTTATGAGAAAGTACGTAGTTGGGTTCTTGCTTTTTGTTCTTGTAACAAAGTCGTTGCTTCCGATATTTAACCCCTACTTTGCAACCGGAGACCAGAAGCAGCAGATATTCTGGATGTATAGGTTCCAGGATCCTCAGCTATTTAGGGATGATTTGCTTGCGGATTTTATATCATCTGGCAAGTTTAACCCACCGGGTTATACCCTCCTTTACAGGATTGGAACTACATTTGTTGATCCCCTTCTGTTAAGTAAGATCATTTCTATAGTGCTTGTTATAGTTTCCGTTTTCTTTGTGTTTCGCCTTGCAGGGGCACTTGGGGGAGAGATTGCCGGGTGTGCTTCGGCTCTTTTGTTTACCCTTTATGTTTTCGTAATCGGCTGGGAAAACTATTTTCAGCAGGGGCTTCCAAGAGGATTTGCATACCCCCTTCTTATATCTTTTCTCTACTACTTTGTAACGAAAAGAACGGTTATAGCCTCTGTTGTCCTTGTTCTTCAGGCCCTTTTCTATCCCCAGATATTTCTTATTTCCTGTTTTATCCTTGGCGTATCATTTGTAAGAAGGTCTTTTATGGAGTGTATAAGGACATACAGGTTTATTTTTCTGGGGATTGCAGTTGCCGGGGTTTTTCTTCTGTACTCGTATACCAAAGAGGCTGATCCCTTTGGGCCTATTATAACCAGAAGCGAGGCAAGGGTTATGGAAGAGTTTTATCCCGGGGGAAGATCAAGTTTTTTCCGTAACCATTTATACGAGTATCTTTTTATGGGAAGGGCTGGTCTTAACCTGGATAAAGTTGCGCTCTATGTTTTGCTCCTTATTCCGATGGGATATCTTCTTGGCAGAAGGCTTTTTAAGGTTAACAGGATAGTGTATGATATCCTGGTATCCTCTCTCATACTTTTTACCGTTGCTCACACTGTGCTTTTTAAGATTCATCTTCCCTCAAGATACGTGATTTATACGTTTCCTCTGGCTTTTAACCTGCTTGTGTCTTTGAATGTAGAGGGGTTTTTTAATGAGCTTGCAAAAAGGTATAGCTTACGCTTTAGGATGCCCGGTGATAAATGGGTCTTTGGGTTCCTTACGGTTTTGGCACTTGCTGTTCTGGTGTATGAAGTTAGGGACTTTGGGCCTCCAAAGGATAAGATAGAGCTCTATAGATTTATCTCAGGCCTCCCAAAGGATGTACTTATAGCCGGTTACCCAAAGGATATGGATGATATTCCTCTTCTTTCCAAGAGAAAGGTGCTTGTTAACATGGAGCTTTCACTTCCTTATTATAAAAGTTACTATTCCGAGGTAAGAAGAAGAATCTTTGATTTCTTTACCGCATACTATTCGGATAACCCTAAAGAGGTCTTAAGCTTCTGTAGAAGATACGGGATTGATTATATTGTCATAAATAAAAACCACTTTAGGGAAGACTTCCTTTATGGCAAGGTATACTATAGGCCTTTTGGTGATTATGTAAGGTCAATGGTTAAGGGAAGAAAGGAATTTGTGCTTGAGAAAATACCGGACTCCAAAAAGGTTTTTAAAAATGATACCTTTTCAGTAATAAGGTGTGATTATGACACATTTAAATGATAAAGATATACAGGTAAGTATAGTTATCCCAGCCTATAATGAGGAGAAGGCTATAGGAGAGGATATAGAGCGTATCAAAAAGGCTATGGATCAAACAGACTACAGGTATGAGATTCTTGTGGTCGATGATGGCTCTTCTGATGAAACCTCAAGAATCGCAGGTGAGCACGGAGCAAGGGTTATAAGACATTATGAAAACAGGGGGTCTGGGGCCGCAAGGAAAACCGGAATTAGGGAGGCTAGAGGGGATATAATAGTTATGACGGATGCAGATGGCAGCTACCCAAATCATGTTATTCCAGAGCTTCTTAAGTTCTTTCCAGAATACGACCAGGTAATTGGGGCAAGAAGGGAAGAGAAGGGAACGTATAGGATTTTAAGGAGCTTTGCCAAGCTATTTATAAGAAAGCTTGCGGAGTTTCTTGTGGGCAAGAGCATTCCGGACCTGAACTCGGGGCTTAGGGCTTTTAAAAAGGACATTATTTTAAAGTACCTCTATCTTATTCCCAATGGGTTTTCCTGTGTTTCTTCTATAACCCTTATATTCCTTACAAACGGCTACAGGGTTAAGTTTGTTCCTATAGATTACTATAAAAGAATAGGGGAATCGAAATTCCATCCAATAACGGATACCTATAATTACCTGCTTACGGTGATAAGGATCATAACCTATTTCAACCCGTTAAAGGTTTTTACCCCTGTATCTATGTTTCTTTTTACGGTGGGAACTATAAAGTCCGTATACGATGTAATAAGTCAGGGAACGCTTCAGGAATCAGATATAATCATCATACTCTCTGCTGTTATTATCATCTCAATTGGCATGCTTGCCGACCTTATAGTAACACATGGTAGAAGGGAATAGAAAATGACTGCTCAGAAAGAACTCTATGCACTGGAGGCAATTACGTATATACCAAGGATCCTTGCACTGGTTGATAGAAACCCATTGAGTCCAACTTTTGGGTGCTTTGATAAAAGCTACTGGCACTATAAGACGGTGGATTTCCCAAGTGGTATGTACCAGGAATGCGTTCTCCCACTTGCTCTTGTCTATAGCTTTAGGTTTCCCGGAGGAGATGTGTATTACGGAAACGAAAGGGTAAGAGAGCTTGTTATTGCAGGGATAAGGTATGCCGATAGATCATCTCACAGAGATGGCTCTACTGATGATTACTATCCCTTTGAAAGGGCTCTTGGGGCCACGTGCTTTTCCCTGTATGCCTGTACCGAGAGCTATATGCTTCTGGGATTAAGTGATGGTGATATTGTAAGGTTCTTTAAAAAAAGGGGAAGTTGGTTGCTAAAACACAACGAAAGCGGAAGGCTTTCAAATCATCAGGCCCTCTGTGCCCTGTGTCTGTATAACGTTTTTCTTGTTACCGGGGAGGAGGAGTTCTTAGAGGGGGCAAAAAAAAGAATAGAGCTCGTTCTAAGCTGGCAGTCTGATGAAGGATGGTTTCAGGAATACGAGGGTGCAGACCCTGGTTACCAGACTTTTACAATAGATTTCCTTGCCAAGTACTACAAGAAAAGTGGTGATGAAAGGGTGGTTGAACCGCTAAAAAAAGCGGTTGATTTTGCCTCTTACTTTATCCATCCCGATGGAAGCTATGGTGGTGAGTATGGTAGCAGAAATACCTTTAACTTCTACCCTCACGGGTTTGAGATCCTTGGGAAGGTGTATCCTCTTGCCACCCAGATTGCTGACAGGTTTTTGCTGGGGGTAAAGAACAGAAAGAGGGCATATATTGAGGATGAGAGGATTTTCTTCCACTTTGTGTCAAATTTTCTCCAGGCCTATCTGGACTTCAATGAGTGTAGAACCGGAAGCCTCGATGAGAGGGGTGATTTTGAAAAGTACTTTGAGAAGGCGGGTATATACGTAAGAAAGGAAAACAAAAGGTACTGTGTGCTATCCCTTGCAAAGGGTGGGGTTATAAAGGTTTTCTCTGATGGAAAACACATTTATTCCGATAATGGTCTTATTGCAAAGCTAAGTAATGGCAGGTTGGCTGTTACCCATCATGTGGATAGATATGAGGTAAGTATAGGCAAGGAGAAAGTCGAGGTAAGTGGTAGTTTTGGTCTGGTAAAGCTGAGGTTACCAACCCCGTTTAAGTTCCTTCTCTTTAGGCTTGGATTGCTGACATTTGGAAGGTTTTCAAGTAACCTTGTAAGAAGGCTGCTTCAAAGGCTTTTAATCGTTGGGAAAAAGAGCATTCCAATATGGTTTAGAAGAACCTTTTTGTTTGAGGATGGGCTTAAGATAGTAGATGAGATAAGGTACATATCTCAAAACAAGAAGTACAGAATCGAGAGGCTTTTTGCGGGAGTTGATCACACCTCCATATACGTTGTTATGAGCAACTGTTATCAGGAGTCTGTTCTTGCAAAGTGGATTGATTACTCAAGCTCTCTGGATGAGCTTAACAGGAGTGGGTATCTAAAGATAGAAAGAAGGATATAGGTTTTTATGAGACGTTTAATAGGAGTTGTTATAAGCCTTTCTATACTAACCGTTATATTCCTTAAGATAGATATAAAGGAGTTTATGCTTAGCATAAAGGGTATGAACATTCTTTTTCTTGTGGTTTCCCTTCTGTTCTTTATTCCCCAGACTTATGTAAGCGCAAGGCGTTGGCAGTTGATTCTTTTAAAGAGTTGTCCCATAGGTCTCTGGAAATCAGTGTCCTTGATACTTGCCGGAAGCACTTTAAACGTGGTTTTGCCATCAAAGATAGGAGATTTTGCAAAGGCTTTTTTTCTCAAAAAGAGTGATGGACTGGGATTAAACCAGGGGTTTTCCTTTGTGGTTTTTGAAAAGGTGCTTGATGTTGCCTCTCTTTGTCTTGTGTTGTTGGTAGGAGCCCTTCTTGTTCCCCAAAGAAGTGGGGTTGTGGATTTTGCAATTGTTTTTTCCTTAATTGTCGTTTTTCTGGCGTTTTTAATGTTCTATGTGGATTTAAGGAATCTGCTTCCGGAGTTTTCGGTTCTTAAAAAAGGGGTTGGGGCAAAGCTTCTTGGGTTTCTAGATGAGTGGCAGGAGGCTTTAAGGATTCAGAAAAAAAACAGGAAAAGGCTTGCTTTTGTTGTTTTTCTCTCCGTATTTCTCTGGTTTCTTCACGTTGGTCAAATATACTTTTTTTTCCTGGCTTTAAATAGCAGCGTTTCACCTGTTTTGGTTTTTGCGTTCGTTCCCATCACTATATTTGTTGGGCTGATTCCCATTAGCTTCGGTGGTATAGGAACCCGCGATGCTGCTCTCATATACCTGTTTTCTCCCTATGAATCCCCTTCTGTTATGGCAGCGGTTGGTATACTGTGCTCCCTTAGGTACTTTGTCCCAGCCCTTCTTGGGCTTCCCTTTCTGAGCAGATTGGGTTTTGGTCAGGATGAGATAAAAAGAGAAAACGTGCAACAGGGGATGTTACGGTAACTAGGGGTTTTGATCCTCTAGCAGTCTTATAAAGTTTTTTATCATGCATTCTTCTGTAAACATGGACTTTACCATAAGCCTTCCGTTCTGTCCCATCTGTTTGGCTTTTTTCTCATCACTTAGTAGTTCCACTATGGTGTTAGCAATCTCATCTGTGTCCTCTGGATTTACAAGGTACCCTGTAATCCCGTGCTTTACCGCTTCTTTTGAGCCCCCATGTGCTCCTGCTATAATGGGTTTTCCCCTTGCACTTGCTTCTAATATCGCATTTGGTAGCCCTTCAACCTTATTGTTCCAGAACCTGTTTGGCATTATAAACACATCACACATATCGTAGAAGTCTATGGTTCTTTCATGGGTTATACCCCCCGTAAAGACCACGTGTTCCCCAACACCGTTTTCTTCTGCAAGTTTCTTAAACTTCTTTATGTATCTGCCTTCTCCTGCAATTACGTACTTGAGATCAGGAAATCTTTTAAGCACCTTTGGTAGTGCCTTTATAACCATATCCTGTCCCTTTCTTGGAAGTACCCTAGCTACGGTAAGTAGGATCTTCTCGTTTTTGTTTATTCCAAGCTCTCTCTTTATGCTCTCGATGTTTTTGGAATCAGGCTCTTTATGGAGCATTTGATTCTCAACGCCGTTGTATATTACGGTTATCTTTTCCTCAGGAATGTTTATACTGCGCAGGAGTTCTTTCGTGTAGTTACTTACCGCCACTATTCTATGTGCATTTCTGTAGAGCCTTCTTATGGGGAATCTAAGCAGCAATTTGTTTATCTTATTGTCTAGAAAACAGGTTGTTATACCTGAGCCTGCAACACGTACTATGGGTTTAAAGTTAAAAACGGGGAAAAGTCCTCCAACCGCTTCAGCTTCTTCTGTTATGAACAGCACGGTTTCTGGCCTGTATCTTAGTATTGTTATTGAAAGAAAAAGAAACCCAAGCAGGTATTGCAAAAAAGGGATTTTCCTTACCCATGTTTTTCCAAGAAAGGGGATTCTTGTTACTTTGCAGTTCTTTAACGTTCTGTCTATATCCTTATCCTTTCTTGAGTATCCGGGAGCAAGCACACAGAGCTTAAGTCCTGATTCAGACAGACCTTTTGCAAGCTTGTAGCTTGTTGTGGCAAGTCCTCCAAGGAATGGGGGGAACTCATGTGTGTAGATAAGAAGCCTCATATTCACCTGTATTTGTTTTTATATTACACTAAATATAAACGAACTCAGAAGGGAGTGAGAAATGGAAGATATTGCCTCTCAGTTGCTTAAGATACTGTGTACAGGTCTTGGTGAGGGACACACAAATACAGACAAGCTTACAAGGGAGATTCTCCTTTTAAATCCCGACAGGGATTATACCCGTACCAAGATAGAGGTTGTTGAGGCACTAAAGGAACTAAGGGAAAGTGGTCAGATACAGATAGTTACAGAAGGATGGGAGCTCGGACAGGAGCTTTTTTATATCTGTGCAAAGCGGCTTTAGTTTGGTAAACCCAAAGCCTATTTCTGTAAAGATGTAAAGACCTCCACGGTAAAAAAATCCGAAAAGGATTTTATCTTTGCACAAAGGGCTTCTTTGTGTATAATTGGGATGTTTTCTTTTGGTCTTTGAAAACATCTCTTGAGGTTGGGGAAAGAGGTTTGTGCCTTGTGGAGGGGGTGGTTTTATAACCTGTTACCGGAGGAGGCTCTATCATGCTGTCAAAACGCTCTTTCCTTTTCCCCTTTTTCCTTTTGTTTGCCATGACGGTTAACTCTATCGCTAACATAAGGTATGTGGTTAAGAAGGGAGACAGTTTGTATACCCTTTCAAAGAGGTTTGGTGTTTCTGTAGAAGATATAAAAAGAGCAAACAATTTAAAAAGCAGCCTTATTAATGTGGGACAAAAACTTATTATACCTGTTTCTTCCACAAAAGGCATAACACCTTCCCGGGAAGAAAAAACAGAACGTGATAACTCCTTCCATATCAGATATGTTGTAAAAAAAGGAGACACTTTAAGTGAAATAGCTCAAAGCTTTGGTGTATCCGTAGCGGAGATAAAGCGGCTAAATGGAATCACAGGTAATATGATAAGAGAGGGTATGGTAATTAAGATACCTAGCTCTAGGGGTAAAGCTATATCTAGCTCTCCTTCCAATGAGGTTTTTGTTTCCAAAAGATATGTGGTTCAGAGAGGGGATAGCCTCTATACCATTGCAAAGAGGTTTGGAACAACCGTTAATGATATAAAAAGAGCAAATGGTTTAAACCACAATAGAATCAAGGTAGGGGATGTGCTTATACTTCCCGATGTGGAGGAGAGATTGGTTACCCTAGATCAGCATGTTCTAAGCAGAAAAGAGCCTTTTAAAAGCTCTCCTTCCTGGGGCAGTAGGTACGTGGTCTCAAAGGGTGATACCCTCTCAGGAATTGGCAAGAGGTTTGGTGTTTCTGTCTATGAGCTAAAAAGGGCAAATGGGCTGACCAGTGATAGTATAAGGGTTGGGATGGAGCTTGTTATCCCAGGGGTTTTTTTGGCTTCAAAATCTGAAAGCAGTGTTGGTTTTAGAAGATACACCGTAAAGAAAGGGGATACCCTTGCTGTTATAGCAAGGAGGTTTGGTGTTTCTGTTGATTCACTAAAGAAGGCAAACGGGTTAAGTGGAACCTTTATAAAAGCTGGGCAGTCCCTTGTAATACCTGTTAAAGAGGACATGGTATATGGGGAAAAGAAGGTTCCACATACCAATGTGGAGAGCAGGGTAAGCGAGTACGATATAAGAAGTGCCATTATAAGTGTTGCAAAGAGGTTTCTTGGTGCCCCTTATAAATTTGGGGGGACGTCTGTACTTAAGGGTATAGATTGTTCGGCTTTTGTAAACAAGGTCTTTAGCTTCTTTGATGTTGAGCTTCCAAGGACAGCAAGGGATATCTACAAGGTTGGTAAGGATGTAGACAGAAGCGAGCTTACCATGGGGGACCTGGTTTTCTTTAGAACCTATGCACAGTATCCCTCCCATGTAGGCATATATATTGGGGACAGTGAATTTATTCATGCCTCTTCCAGAGCCAAGCGTGTTACAATCGATAGCATAGATTTTCCATACTACAGAAAGAGGTTTATCGGGGCAAAGAGAATAGAGATTTCCAAAGGGGTGTTTTACGACGAGTTATCAAAGGAGTACAAGGGGTTTGAAAGGGGAGGGTAGGGTTTTATCCTTTTTTGCCCTTTGGGAAAACAATCCTTTATTTGAAATGTTTGGAGCCAAAGTATATATTACATACTGTTAAATGGTTAAATATATAAAAGATTTTGAAACCTTTCTTGTTTCGGAGAGAAACTACTCAAAGCACACCGTGCGTGCCTACATCGGGGATCTTAACGAATTTCTCTCGTTCGTAAGAAAGAAAAGAGGAGTTGGAGAGGAAGAGGGGATTAATTTCTCTACCCTTGATGACATTGACATAAGGGCGTATCTTGGGTGGCTTTATGGCAGGAACAAAAAGACCTCAATATCCAGGAAGCTGACATCGGTCAGGATGTTTTTTGAGTTCATGGTAAAGATAGGAGAACTTGAGAGAAATCCAGCCAAGCTTGTTCCCACCCCAAAGGGGGAAAAGAGATTGCCCTCTTTCCTAACGGTTGATGAGGTCTTTAAATTACTTGAGACTCCGACATCTGATAGTGTGTATGGAAAAAGGGACAGGGCAATACTTGAGCTTCTCTACTCAAGTGGGCTTAGGGTTGGTGAGCTTGTGGGGATAGACATGGTTAACCTGGATTTATCTGGTGGTGTGGTTAAGGTCTGTGGTAAAGGGGGAAAGGAAAGGATTGTACCTGTTACCTCAAAGGCGATAGAGGCAATAAGGGAGTATCTGAAGGTAAGAGAGAAATTTAATCCCAAAGGGGATTTTCTCTTTGTAAACTCACGTGGTGGCAGGCTTACTGCAAGAAGTGTAGCCAGGATTGTAAAGAGGTACTCCCTTTTATCTGGAATCGATAAGAACGTAAGTCCTCATGTTATAAGGCATACTTTTGCTACCCACCTTCTTGGAGGAGGTGCAGATTTACGGGCGATTCAAGAGATGCTTGGACATAAAAGCCTTTCAACCACACAGCGTTATACACACGCTTCAATTGAGAAGATAATGGATGTATACGATAAAACTCATCCGAGGGCTAATTAAATGAAGGGATTTCATGGAACGACGGTAGTCTGTATAAGAAAAAACGGGCGGGTTGCAATGGGTGCAGATGGTCAGGTAACCCTTGGACACACCGCCATAAAGCATACTGCAAGAAAGGTAAGGAAGATCTATAGCGGAAAGGTGGTTGCTGGGTTTTCAGGGGCTACAGCAGATGCAATTACCCTTTTCGATAAGTTTGAGGCAAAGCTTGAGGAGTACAGGGGCAACCTCAAAAGAGCGGCTGTTGAGCTTGCAAGGGATTGGAGAACGGATAGGGTTCTTAGAAGGCTTGAAGCCCTTCTTGTGGTTGCTGATAGGGAAAGCATGTTTTTGATATCTGGAAGTGGAGATATACTTGAGCCAGATGATGATATAATTGCAATCGGTTCAGGTGGACCCTATGCACAGGCTGCGGCAAAGGCACTTTTAAGGCACTCTGAACTTGATGTGAAGGAGATGGTTGAAGAGTCTCTTAGAATTGCTTCAGAGATTTGCATTTATACTAACGATAAAATAGTAGTAGAGGTTTTGTAAAATGGGGAAGGAAGCTTTTTTTACACCACGTGAAATCGTTTCAGAGCTTGACAAATACATAGTCGGGCAGGAAAAGGCCAAAAAGGCTGTTGCGATTGCACTTAGAAACAGATGGAGACGCCAGCGTGTATCTCCGGAGCTAAGGGATGAGATAGCTCCGAAGAACATACTTATGATAGGTCCAACAGGTGTTGGAAAAACCGAGATTGCAAGGAGACTTGCAAAGCTTGCTCAGGCTCCGTTTCTTAAGGTTGAGGCATCGAAATTCACCGAGGTTGGATACGTTGGAAGGGATGTTGAATCCATGATTAGGGACCTTACGGATATAGCAATTAAGATGGTAACCGATGAGGAAAAGCAGTCTGTAAGGGCAAAGGCTGAGGAGTTGGCAGAGGAGAGGATACTTGATCTCTTGTATCCCAAGGGAAAATCTGAGGAACATGCCTCCGGGGAAACGAGGGAGAAGTTAAGGAGGCTTCTTAGAGATGGCAAGCTCGATGAGAGGTATGTGGACATTGAGGTAACCTCAAAGAGTTTTCCCATCCAGGTGTTTACCCCTACCGGTGTTGAGGATATGGATATAAACATATCCGATATGCTGGGTAATATCTTTCCAAAGCGTACCAAGAAGAGAAAGGTAAAGGTTCCTGAGGCTATGGAGATCCTCATTCAAGAGGAGGCTGAGAAGCTTATTGATATGGACAAGGTGGTAAGGCTTGCAATTGAGAGGGTTGAGCAATCGGGAATAATCTTTATCGATGAGATAGACAAGATTGCCGGACGAGAAAGTACGGCTGGACCTGATGTCTCAAGAGAGGGGGTTCAGAGGGACCTGCTTCCCATAATAGAGGGTTGCACTGTAAATACGAAACACGGTATGGTAAGAACTGATCATATACTGTTTATTGCTGCTGGTGCCTTTCACGTCTCAAAACCTTCAGACCTTATACCTGAGCTTCAGGGAAGGTTTCCTATAAGGGTAGAGCTTGATCCCCTTACAAAGGAGGATTTTCTGCGCATACTTACGGAGCCAAAAAACGCTCTTATTAAGCAGTATAAGGAGTTGCTAAAGACTGAAAACATTGAGCTTGTCTTTGAGGATGATGCGATAGCAGAGATTGCAGAGATTGCAATGTATGTAAACGAAACCACAGAAAACATAGGGGCTAGAAGACTGCACACGATAATGGAAAAGATCCTTGAAGATATATCCTTTAACGCTCCTGATATGCCAAATGAGAGGGTTGTTATAGACGCAAAGTACGTAAGGGAGAAGATCTCCGATATAATAAAGGATAGGGATCTGAGCAGATATATCCTTTAGTAGTTACAGTTTGGATTCAGACTTCGCTCTGCCAGATTGCCTTGCCGATGAAAAAAGGGCCTAACCTGCTTAAGTACTTAGATGTTTGCTTTGTTTTTCGCATAGCCTGTACAACACTTGAGAGGGGATAGAGTTCCTTTCCAAGTAGCCCTATAACAAAGTCGTTGTCGTTTTTATCGAGTCCAAAACACGCAAGTCTGATATCCCTTGCGTAACCGGCTCTGCCGTATTTGAATCCGATCCTTCCGTGTTCTCCAAGTATGGCCCTCTGTTCCTCCTCTGGCAGGGTCTCAAACCCTTTTATCCTCTGAAGGGGATACCATATTGCCCACGGCCATTCCTTATCCAGTATTCTTCTTCTGGGTTCCTTTATAAGTGCCTCTTCCAGATCGTTTTCATAACCAAAGGAGTACGTACGACCAAACATGGTGTATTCAGGTTTTAGAGTTAGATTGGTAAAAGGGGGCTGATTTAAGAAGCTTCTTAGGTAACCTATAAAAAATTCAGGGTTCTCACTCATGGTTACAATACCAATTCCATATGGATCATTTATATCCAGATAGAGCGCTCCTTCTATATCCGATTCCTTAAGTCTTTTTGTAACTTCTTCTGTATCCCTGCAGTTACCAAACGCCAGAAACTGTATAAACAACCTGCGGTTTAAAGAAATGGGTGTTCCATCTTTTCCTATACCCTTTTCACTTAAATCAAGCTCACCGCTTTCTGCTCTCATGTTGTATTTACCCCTCCTGGAAGATGGATTCTTTTGGTTTGACCAAATAGGTTCTATACATTATAACACACGAAAAACAGTGTGTGTTTTTGTTGAAAGAATTTTTATTTACTATATAATAAACGATTTATTTTAACAGACCACAAAAACAAAGGGATTCTATGAAAGAGTTAATTCACAAGGCACAAACGCTGGTTGAGGCGCTACCTTATATAAGGGAGTTCTATGGTAAGACAATAGTTGTAAAGTACGGAGGCAGTATAACCGGTACGGATCTTACCAACTTTGCCCGTGATATCGTGCTTATGAAATACGTTGGAATGCATCCTGTTGTTGTACACGGTGGTGGACCCCAGATTGGGAGTCTTCTTGATAGGCTGGGGATCAGCTCCAGATTTGTTGCCGGTCTTAGGGTAACTGATTCAGAGACCATGGAGATAGTGGAAATGGTTTTGGTTGGAAAGGTAAACCAGGAGATAATAACGGCGATAAATGCCCTTGGTGGAAACGCTGTGGGAGCCTCAGGGAAGGAGGGAAAGATAATAATTGCACGAAAGATGGATGTGTCAAGGTTTGCTCGTGAAAACGAAATAGACATACCCGAGGATACAGACCTTGGAATGGTGGGTGAGGTTGAGAGGATAAATCCCCATTTGATAAAGGTTCTTGAGGATGCAGGTTTCATTCCCGTTATAGCCCCTATAGGCTTTGATGAACAGGGAAGGTCTTATAACATAAACGCTGACCACGTAGCTGGAAAAATAGCGGGTGCCCTTAAAGCTGAAAAACTAATAATTCTTACGGATGTTCCTGGTATCCTGGATGAGGAAAACAGGCTTATCTCCTCTCTTACCGAGGCATCTGCAAGGGACCTAATAAGGAGGAAGGTTATTTCTAAAGGGATGATCCCGAAGGTTATGTGTGCGATAGAGGCACTCCGTGAGGGTGTTCACAAGGTGCATATAATTGATGGAAGGGTGGAACATTCTTTGATTCTTGAAATCTTTACCGATGCAGGAGTTGGAACGGAGATAGTGCTTTGAATACCGAGACCGTAATCTCAAAGTTTCAAAGGTACGTTATAAATAACTACAGTCGTTATCCAATTGTGTTCGTAAAGGGAAAAGGATGCTGGCTGTGGGATATCGAGGGAAAAAAATACCTGGATTTTACTACAGGAATTGCCGTAACAAACCTTGGACACTCTCATCCTGCTGTGGTTAAGGCTATAGGGGAGCAATCAAGGAGGCTAATCCATGTATCAAATCTTTTTTATGTAGAGCCTCAGGTTGAGCTTGCAGAGATTCTGGTTAAGCATTCCTTTGCTGATAAGGTGTTTTTCTGTAACAGTGGGGCTGAGGCAAACGAAAGTGCCATAAAGCTTGCACGGAGGTGGGGAAGGGTAAACGGGGGGAGATACAAGATAGTTTCTGCGCTTGGTTCTTTTCACGGAAGAACACTCGGTGCGCTTAGTGCTACAGGTCAGAAAAGGTATCATGAGGGATTTAAACCGCTTGTAGGGGGATTTAAGTTTGTACCATATGGTAAACTTGAACCTCTTGGTAAAGCGCTCGAAGACGATAAGGTATGCGCTGTTATACTTGAGCCCATACAGGGGGAAAATGGGGTGATAATTCCCCCTGAGGACTACCTGCCAGGTGTAAGGGAGCTGTGTACAAAGAGAGGTGTTCTTCTTATATTGGATGAGGTTCAGGTAGGGCTTGGAAGAACTGGAAGGTTATTTGCCTACGAGCACTACGGGATAGAGCCCGATGTAATGACGCTTGCCAAGGCTCTTGGTGGTGGGATTCCTGCAGGAGCAGTACTTGCAAGGGAGGAGGTTGCCATTCATCTAACACCTGGCTCTCATGGTTCCACCCTAGGGGGAAATCCACTGGCAATGTTTTCAGGATGTGCCGTTTTACGTACTATCCTGGGTGATGGCTTAATTGATAACGCTGCCAGGATGGGTGAGTATCTTCTTGAGAGGCTAAAGACCCTGGGGAGAAAACACAAAGAGCTTGTAAAGGATGTCAGAGGAAAGGGACTTATACTTGGAATAGAGTTTAGAAGTAAGGAAGTGGCAAAGGAGATTACAAGAAGGTGTATGGAAAAGGGACTCCTTGTAATCCTTACCCAGGATAAGGTAATAAGGCTTCTTCCCCCGCTTATAGTAAGCAGGGAGGAGGTTGATTATGCAGTGGGAAAGATTCAAGAATCGTTTGGAGAGGTTTGTTGATGCCAAGGCATTTCCTAAGTATTTTTGACCTAGAGAGAACCGAGATAGAGTCTCTTATCAAAAGGGCCTTAACTCTTAAGGAGTTAAAGAAGAGGAGAAAACCGCATCACACCTTAAAAGGTAAGGTAATCGGGATGCTATTTGAAAAGCCATCTACAAGAACAAGGGTCTCGTTTGAGGTCGGGATAGTGGATCTGGGTGGAAGTGCAATCTATATGAGCTCTAGAGATATGCAGCTTGGTCGTGGGGAGACAATAGCCGATACGGCCAGGGTTCTTTCTTCTTATCTTGATGCTGTTATAATAAGAACCTTTGAGCAGAAAAGGATTGAGGAGTTTGCCAGGTTCTCATCCGTTCCCGTAATCAACGCACTTACTGATCTTGAACATCCATGTCAGATACTATCGGATCTGTTTACGCTAAAGGAAAAGGGCTTTAACCTTAGCTCGATGGAGTTTTCCTATGTAGGGGACGGAAACAACATTGCAAACTCACTGGTTGGGGCGGCTGCGATACTGGGCTTTAACTTAAGGATAGGTGTTCCGAAAGGGTACGAACCCGATGAAGGTATATTGGATAAGGCTAAGCAAATGTATGGTGTGGTTAATGTAGAGATTCTAAATGATCCCAGAGAGGCTGTACGCGGAGCAGATGTGGTATACACCGATGTATGGGTTAGCATGGGGCAGGAAGCAGAGGGGGGTAAAAGGCTTAAGGATTTTAAACCTTTCCAGGTAAATAAGGAGCTTCTCTCACTTGCAAAACCCACTGCGGTGGTTATGCATTGCCTACCTGCTCATAGGGGAGAGGAGATAACAGACGATGTGCTTGATGGAGCACAATCAGTGGTTTTTGAGCAGGCCGAAAACAGGCTTCACATGGGAAAGGCCATACTTGAGATGTTTTTAGAGGATGGAGTTTAACCTAACCCTTTTCCTCACCGTCTTTTGATTCCTTGAGGTATTTTCTTATCTCTTCTGCTGCCCTCTTTGTCATTGTGGGGAGGGAGGAGAGTTCCTCAATGCTTGCCTCTTTTATTTCTGAGAGGTTGCTGTAGTGGCTAAGAAGTACCTTCTTTCGCTTCTTTCCCACCTCAGGTATCAGGTCAAGCTCAGAAGAGAGTGCCTTTAGTGCTCTTAACTTTTTGTGATATGTAATTGCAAATCTATGAGCCTCATCTCGAACCCTCATCAAAAAAAGCAACTCTTCTGATGTCCTTCCAACAGGTACCGGATCCTTTCTTCCCACTGTGTATAGCCTATCTACCTCTTGGGTTTTTCTACCTTTAGCAATTGATACCAGATCAATCCTTCCCAAAAGACCAAACTCACTGATTGCCCTGTATGCTGTGTTTAGATGACCTTTACCTCCATCAATCAGTATGAGATCCGGTAGTTCCCAACCTTCTTGATTCATCCTGTTTAGCCTGCGGATAAGGACTTCATAGAGCATGGCGTAGTCATTTACCCCATGGACTGTTTTTATTCTAAATCTTTTGTATCTGCTTTTTACGGGTTTTCCATTCTCAAATCTAACCATTGAAGCAACAGCAGTGTTCCCCTGGATGTTGGATACATCAAAGCACTCAATCTTCTCGGGTAGGTTAGAAAGGGAGAGCAGTTCCTTTAGCCTGTGTAACAGGTAGGATTCTCTCTGGCTTTCAAAAAGCAATCTTCTAAAGCTCTCCCTGGCATTTTCTCTGGCAACTTCTATAAGCTTTGCTTTACCTCCACTTCTTGGAACTGTTACCTTCGTCTTCCTTCCAAATCTATCGGAGAGCCACCTTGAAAAGGTTTCTAGCCCTTCAAAGCGAATTGGTATAAGTATCTCTTCAGGGCTGGATCTATCGTTATTGTAAAACTGTCTAAGGAATTCTCCAACCACCTCCTTATCATCTCCAGTGACCTTGTTGAAGAAGTACTCTGATTTGTCTATTATTCCTCCTCCTCTTGAAAAGAGAACCACAAAACTAGCGTTTGTTCCCTCTCTGTAAAAACCGATTATGTCCATGTTTTTAAGTCCTGCGGTAAATAATCCCTCGATGCTGGATTGTTTTTGTAAAAACATTATCTGGTCCCTGTAGTGTGCTGCATCCTCGTATCTCATCTCTTCAGAGGCTTTGTTCATGTTTTCCGTAAGCAGCTTTATCACCTCTTTGGTGTTTCCTTTAAGGAACACTGTTGCTCCCTTAACAGCTTCTCTGTATCTATCTTCCCCTATTCTTCCTGCACATGGCCCGGAGCATAGCTTCATGTAGTAGTTTAGACAGGGTCTACTTGAGTGGCGTCTGAATTTCTCATCGCTGCAATCACGTAGAAGAAACAGCTTGTGAACAAGCCTTTTTGTCTGTCTTAGGGCTTCGGTTGAAACAAATGGCCCAAAGTAGATTGCCCCATCGTTTAAAATACGTCTTGTATAGGTTAGTTTGGGAAACCTTTCTCTTGGGTCTAGCCTTATGGAGGCGTAGTTTTTGTCATCCTTTAGCAGGATGTTATATTTTGGTTTGTGTTTCTTTATTAAAGCGTTCTCTAGAATCAGGGCCTCGTATTCGTTTTTTGTCACAAAGTAGTCAAGGTTTGATAGCTCGTTTAGAAGGTAGGGAATCTGAGGCCTTCTGTCACTTTTTGAGTTTTTTATATACGAGCGCACCCTTTCCCTTATGTTTTTTGCCTTTCCTATGTATATGGCCCTTCCTTCCCCGTCCTTCATTATGTAGACACCCGGTAGGGTAGGAAGGGAGCTTAAAATACCCTCAAGGTGCTTCATATTAGATTATTTTATATGGAAAAGGGCAAAGCAGGTAGGATAATTGGGAGATAAGGCTAGTAATCTTCGTCTATGTTGAAGGTGGGTCTATAGTCTATATTGAATCCTCTCCTTATCGGTTCGGAATCAAGAACCCAGTACCCACCCTTTACGAATATGTTTAGAAGTCCAATAGGGGGTCTGGCAAAGAGGCTTATAAGCTTAAAGGGGTGAAGGGCGTCGGCAGGGTCGTATACGGTTATCTCCTTCTGTCCAGCTCCCTGGGCAAGGGCAGAAGAAGCAATAAGAATCGAGAGTAAAAGCGCACAGATAAATTTCATCTTTCCATCCTCCCTTTTGAATTTACAAAAATTATAATCCCTTGGGGAAATGGGGTCAACGTATAACCACAAGTTGATTTTATCTTCAATTTAGTTTATTAGTTTTCTTATGGCAAGGGCTTCTCTTATAGTGTATCAACCTATAGATGTTTTTAAGGAGAAGATGGAGTACTGGAAAAGGTATATCAATTTTTACGAGCAGTACTGGGGAGGCCCAACTTCACCCTATGGTGTTTGGTTTGGTACCGAGTACCAAACCTTCAGAAAAGCCATTTCACATCATCTGGGTATCGATGAAGACGAAATAGAAGACTGTTTCTTTATGAAAGATGAGAGGGGAAACTACTACATAGTGCCTCTTAGAACCTCTGAAAAAGAATCACAGGTTTTATACTCGGAAAACTATATACCCCTTTACTGGTTTGTACCCTTTAGGGATGAGGAAAAAAGGTCTTTTTACACGCCTTGGGGCTTTGGGTCTATAAGTTATCATACAAAAATAGCACTTGCTATTGACAGGTTGGAAGAGGCAGACAGTATAGTGAGGGGTGTTATAGGGGCATCAGACTATGCGGTTGATCCCTTCGTTCTTCCCGTACTAAAGGATATGGACTCGGGGATTGGTTATCTTAAGAGCTGGCTTTATGATTTTGATAGCTCAGGGTACCTGGTTCTTAACTACGGTGAGATATGTTCGTTTATACATCCATCCATGATACAGAATGAGCGTTCTGTAAAGGATATCTGGGAGGTACTTTACCTACTTAGGGAGGGGGATACGAAAGGGGCCCAGTTAAAGCTCGAGGTTTTAATTGAGAAGTGGTCTGATATAAGGAGAAGGGCTTCGGGTGAAATTGATAGCAAATTTACCATTCAGTAGGTGTTTCTGTTTTGCCGTTCTTTGACCTTATCTGTAGGGGTTGAAACCAAAATGCCAGTCTGTAGTTTAAATAGAGTAAGTTAGCTACAGGATTGCATCTATTTGGATATACCTGCATCTATAAATTAAAAGGAGTGAGATGTATGCTCAAGTTTAGGGAACTTGAAGATGTATTTAAAGAATACGGGGAACTTGGGGAGGAGAGCTTTATAAAGACCGAGGAGTACGGTTTTGACATTGAACCTTCAAAGAGGCTTGTGGGTAGCGATGAAACGCTGGATAAGGAGTTAAAACTCATAAACATGTACTTTAAGGAAGTGGGTATGGAGCCACTTTTTACTCCTGGTGAAGAGGTTGAGGTTGCGGCAAAGATAAAAAGGTGTGAGCTAAAGGCAAGGGAGATTCAAAAGCTTGTGGAAAAGGCATTTAACGGTAGAAACGGTGCACCGAAGAGGTCAATTAAGGAGATTAGAGAGGCTATAGCAAGAGGGGATAAGCTTAAAGGGGTTAACGTAGATAGGGTAAAAAGGCTTTTAAACCTCTTTGATGCTTACATAAACAGGGCAAACCATTTTAAGAATAGATTTGTCAGGGCAAATCTAAGGCTGGTTGCAAGCATAGCAAAGAGATACATTGGCAGGGGTGTTCCATTCCTTGATTTGATTCAGGAGGGAAACCTCGGCCTTATAAAGGCTGTAGAGAGGTTTGACCATACAAAGGGTTATAGGTTTTCAACCTATGCCTGCTGGTGGATAAATCAGGCTATAATCAGGGCTATCTTTAACCAGACAAGAACCGTAAAGATTCCTTCCTATGTGCTTGAGAAATCCGGCAGGGTAAGAACTGTGCGCTCACGGCTTGAGAGAGACATGGGAAGGGTTCCTTTTACTGAGGAGATTGCAGAAAGGGTTAACATGTCAGTTGAAAACATTAAACGGGTCCTTGAGGCCAACGAAAAGATAATAAGCCTTGATTCGCCTGTATGGGATGATGAAAAGATGACCTATAAGGACCTTATACCCGATAATAACCTGCCCCCTCCAGACTCTGTAATTGCTACTGTGTCCATCCCCGACAATATAGATAAGGCACTCTCTGTTTTAAGTCCAAGGGAGAAGGAGGTTATAAAGATGAGATTTGGGATCGGATACGAAACCCCATCCACACTTGATGAGATTGGTAAGCGTTTTGGTTTAACCAGGGAAAGGATAAGGCAGATAGAGAAGGGGGCCTTAAAGAAACTCAAGAGATCAAAGACGGCTTTTATACTAAGAAGCTTACTTGAGGTGTAAAAGTACGTAAGGGGTAGTTTCTGCATTCACCGTAGGTGTGGTATCCCTCTGTTTACCCTCTCTTTAGGGTATGTGTTTATTTTTTAACACACTGTGCTTAATAGGTAGGCATTCCGGTATCTGGTTAAACTCAAAAACTGGCTTTTTTACCGATTGAATGATAGTAAAGGAAGTGGTATGTTGTTTGCATTAGCTAGTATGTGAGGAGGTTAATGATATATGAAAAAGATAGAAGCCATAATAAAACCGTTTAAATTGGATGAGGTTAAAGAGGCGCTAAAGGAAGTAGGTGTTCAGGGGCTTACGGTTACGGAGGTAAAGGGGTTTGGCAGGCAAAAGGGCCACACTGAGCTATACAGGGGGGCTGAGTACGTTATAGACTTCTTGCCCAAGATAAAGCTCGAGATTGTTGTCCCTGACTCGATTGTAACCAAGGTTGTTGATGCCATAATGGAGAGCGCTAGAACTGGGAAAATAGGGGATGGCAAGATATTTATACTCCCGATGGAAGAGGTTATAAGAATAAGAACAGGGGAACGCGGTGAAGATGCACTTTAAGTGAGTTTTTATTCTCTTTATTAAAAATAAATATTTGCAAGGAGGGTTAGTTTTATGAGCACCAAGAAAAAAGGAGGTACAAACAACATGTTTCCTCGAACTCCAGGTGATGTGTTAAAACTGGTTAAGGAGAAAAACATAGAGATCATCGATTTTAGGTTCCTTGATTTCCTGGGAACATGGCAGCACTTCAGTGCTCCTCCTCATGAGCTTGATGAGGAGACATTTGAAGAGGGGCTGGGATTTGATGGCTCAAGTATTCGTGGATGGCAGTCTATCCACACAAGCGATATGATAGTTATTCCGGATCCCACAACCGCGCGTATTGATCCGTTCTGTGAGGTTCCAACGCTTGCAATTATATGCGATGTGGTTGACCCTATAACACGCGAGCCATATTCAAAGGATCCCAGGAACATAGCAAAGAAGGCTGTAGCTCATATGAAAAATACTGGGATTGCTGATACAGCTTACTTTGGACCCGAGCTTGAGTTCTTTATATTCGACGATATTAGATATGATCAGACTGCAAACTCTGGCTTCTACTTTATAGACTCCATAGAGGGGATATGGAATTCTGGAAGGGATGAAAGACCAAACCTTGGTTACAAACCAAGACACAAAGAGGGGTATTTTCCTGTTCCACCTACAGACAACTACCAGGATATTAGATCAGAGATGATAAGGATCTTGGAAGGGCTTGGTATAGCTGTTGAGAAACACCACCATGAGGTATCAACTGCGGGTCAGGCTGAGATTGATATCAGGTTTGCCCCTCTGGTTGAGATGGGTGATATAATGATGTGGTACAAGTACGTTTGCAGAAACGTTGCCAGAAGGCATAACAAAACGGTTACCTTCATGCCAAAGCCTATATTTGGCGATAACGGTTCCGGAATGCACACACATCAGTCACTTTGGAAAAACGGTGAGCCGCTCTTTGCTGGAAACGGTTATGCCGGTTTAAGTGACATTGCCATGTACTATATAGGGGGAATACTAAAGCATGCCCCAGCCCTCTGTGCCTTTGTTGCTCCTACGACAAACTCATATAAGAGGCTTGTCCCTGGATACGAGGCTCCTGTAAACCTTGCCTACTCCGCAAGGAACAGAAGCGCTGCAATACGTATTCCCATGTACTCACCCAGTCCCAAATCAAAGAGGATAGAGGTTAGATTCCCGGATCCATCATGTAACGGTTATATGGCCTTTGCTGCAATGCTTATGGCCGGGCTCGATGGAATCGAAAACAGAATAGACCCGGGTGAACCCCTTGATAAGGACATATACTCACTGGGTCCGGAGGAGCTTGCGGGTATTCCCTCTGTTCCCGGTTCTCTTGAAGAGGCCCTAAAGGCTCTTGAGAAGGATCACGAGTTTCTGCTCAAGGGGGATGTCTTTACCGAAGATGTAATTGAAACATGGATAAACTACAAGATGGAAAGGGAGGTAAATCCGATTAAGCTTAGACCGGTTCCCTATGAGTTTGTTCTTTATTTCGACGTATAGACACTGTATACGGTGGAAATGAATTCAGGGGGATAGCCAATTACTGCTGGCTATCCCCTTTTTTGCTTTAAATTAGAACCTTGCTGAGAGTATCATGTATACAAGGATAGCCGTAACCCCGATGGCCATTAAGGCAGCATAGAACCTAAGAAGCCCTGTCTGAGCGGTTCTTAGAACGGATGCAAGGGCTCTTATTGCCCCTGCAATACCGTTTACAGCTCCATCGATTACCTTTAAATCAAATAGGGCTAGGAGTTTTGAGAGGTTAACAAACGTTTTTACAAAAACGAGATCATATATCTCATCCACAAACCATTTCCCGTATGATCCCCTGTAGAGAATGGATACAATAGGTTTTTCTGTAAGCCTTTCAGGAAGCAATGGGGTTATGGCATACATGTAAACAGCCAGTGCTATACCCACGAAGGCTGCAAGAACCGAGAGGCCAACAAGCCCCCAGTGGGTAAGTGACCCGTGTGGTAATGCGTGGTGTGTTATCTGCTCTGTGGAAAGAATAGAGGATGAAAGGAACCTCTCAAACAGGTTTTCTCCTTCTATCCCTATAGATTTCCACATAAACTCGGGAATCCCTATATACCCGCCTGCTACGGAGAGAACGGCAAGTATTACAAGGGGTATTAACATGGAGGGAGGTGATTCGTGTATGTGGTGCTTTAGGTCTTCGGTGATTCTTGGTTTACCTTCAAAGGTTAGTATATAGAGTCTTAGCATGTAAAATGCGGTAAGAACCGCTGTAACAAGAGCTATAAACCAGCATATACCGTATCCCTTTTCGTATAGAGCCCCAAGTATCTCATCTTTGCTGAAGAAGCCCGAAAAGAGGGGAACCCCAGAGATCGCAAGGGTTCCTATAAGGAAGGTTATTGAGGTTACCGGAAGAAACCGTCTAAGCCCCCCCATCTTTCTTATATCCTGTTCCCCGCCAAGTGCATGGATCACGCTTCCTGAACCAAGGAAAAGAAGTGCTTTAAAGAAGGCGTGGGTTACAAGGTGAAACATTCCCGCCACATAGGCTCCTGAGCCAACCCCCATAAACATGTACCCAAGCTGGCTTACGGTGGAGTAGGCCAGAACCCTTTTGATATCGTTTTGCGTTATGGCTATCGTTGCAGCCAGGAAGGCGGTAAAGGTTGCGATACCAACAACTATCATCTGGGCTGTTGGGGATTGGGAGTAAAATACATTGCACCTTGCTATCATGTAAACCCCTGCAGTAACCATGGTAGCGGCGTGTATCAGCGCACTTACAGGGGTGGGACCAGCCATTGCATCTGGAAGCCAGACATAGAGTGGAAATTGAGCGGATTTCCCTACCGCTCCAACAAACAGAAGCAGTGCTATTGTTGTTATAACTGCTTGTGGAATTGCATCCATAAACTCCGGGCTAAGTGCCCTGCTAAAGACCTCCTGGTAGTTTAGAGAGCCAAATACAAAGAATATGAGGAAGATACCGAGGATAAAACCAAAGTCTCCTATCCTGTTTACTATAAAGGCCTTTCTACCTGCGTATGCCTTTTCCGCATCTTCATACCAGAACCCGATGAGAAGATAAGAGGCAAGACCCACGCCTTCCCACCCAACAAACATCAGCGGGAAGTTGTTGCCAAGTACAAGAAGGAGCATAAAGAACACAAACATATTTAGATACGTAAAGTACCTTGAGTAGGAGCGGTCTTCGTGCATATAACCTATTGAGTAGACATGAATGAGGAAGCTTACCCAGGTAACCACAAGGCTCATTACACATGATAGGGGGTCAAATAAAAACTCAAAGCCTATTTTGAGCTCTCCTGAAGGGATCCAGACAAAAAGCTCCTGGATAATCTGTCTTTCATCAGTTAAGCGGAGTTTAAGAAAGGCAAGTGTAGAGAGTACTGCGGAGGCAAGTATAACACCGCAACCTACAAAGCTTACGATTCTTTTTTCGGTATGTTCATCTCCGTTTAGGAGCTTTTTCCACAGCCCTGAGGCAAATACCACTCCATTTACAAGAACGCCTATAAGCGGGGCAACAACTATCCATACAAGCATCTCTATACCTCAAAAGTTATCCTTTGAGCATCTTTAACACATCTATATCAAGTGTCTCTTTATGCATGTAGATGGCCACAACAAGTGCCAGACCAACGGCTACCTCAACAGCGGCCACAGTAAGGGCCATTATCATAAATACGTGCCCGGTCATATCTGAAAGAGCCCTTGAGAATGCCACAAATGCTATGTTTGCTGAGTTCAGCATGAGCTCAAGAGACATAAGGACTATAATTAGGTTTTTCCTTATAATAACCCCGTATGCGCCAATTACAAAGAGAATAGCACTTAGCACAAGGTAGTGCTCTATTGGAACACCCATCAACTCAGTTAAGCCTCCTTTTGGCTATCACAACTACCCCCAGTATTGCCACAACTATGAGTATGGAGGTAAGCTCAAACGGAAGCAGATAGTCTCTAAAAAGGACCTCTGCAACCGCTTCTGCCGTGCCAAAGTTTTCTGGAATCGGGTTTTTGTTCTGGCTAAGAAGTAAAACGCCTTTTTTAAAACCGAGATGTGAAAAGTAACCGACTATAATCAGTATGACAAATAGCGTTGCTAATTTTAGCTTCATACCCTGGGCATCAAAACTCAGGGCATCGTCTCTTAGGTTTAGAAACATTACCGTAAAGATAAAAAGAACCATGATTGCCCCTGCATAAATCAGCACCTGAATAACAGCAATAAAGTGTGCAAGGAGAAGTATAAAGAGAACAGCTGTTGAAAAGAGGGTAAGAACCAGTGATAGGGCACTTACCACAGGGTTTCTGTGGGATACAACTAGAAGCGCACTGGCAATCGAGACCACGGCAAACAGGTAGAATATAAATGATTCCAAACTCAGAATACCTCCTTTTCAACCTGCCGTTGTGGGGTGCTAGGCAATTCAATTATATTTGGAAACGAGCCATAGTCAAACTCTTTCCCTATATTTATTTGCTTTCCTTCTTTTCTCTACCCCAACCTTTTCACAGTATCTTTCAACAGGACATTCACCACACTTTGGAGATATCGGTCTGCATACCTGCTGTCCCAGCGCTACAAGAAGACTGTTATACTCTATCCAGTGTTTTTTAGGAAGCTTCTTCATTAGGGCAAACTCAGTTTCTAGGGGGTTTTTTGTCCGTACATAACCCAGTCTGTTTGATATACGGTGTACGTGCGTATCTACGCAGATTGCGTGCTTCCTGTATCCCATGCTTAGAACAAGGTTTGCGGTTTTCCTACCCACTCCCTTTAGCTTGAGAAGCTCTTCCAT
>BEIN01000005.1 GCA_002898375.1 bacterium HR37
GGTGGCTAAAGTGCTTGAGATATCCGTTCCAGCAGTAAAATCAAGACTACACAGAGCTAGACTCTTTCTAAGAGACAAACTCTCAGACTACTTCTTTGAATGGGGGAAGAAATGGTAATGTGTAAGGAGATTGTAGAAAACATAATCGGTTATATAGAAGCAGAGCTAGACGATAAGACCCTCGAAGAGCTCGAGAAGCACCTACACGACTGTCCAGAGTGCCAGGCGTTTGTAAGAACATATAAAAAGATGCTTGAGCTAACCGGAAAACTCAAAGAAAGGACCTTTGTAACCCCTGAGATAAGAAAAAAACTAAAAGAACTACTTATATCCAAAATAAAATACCAAGAGAGCTAAACAGCACATTAACGCTGATTGGCCTTGACAAAAAGATTTCAACTATACTATAATTAGGACTGACTAGTTAGTTCTAAAATATAAAAGGAGGATATAGCAATGGCCAGAATTCCATATGTGGAGAAAGAAAATGCTTCTCCAGAGATAAAAGCTATATACGAACAACTTGAAAAAAAATTTGGCCTTGTACCAAACGTTATAAAGGCAATGGCAAATAGCCCAACCCTTCTTCAGGGATTTATGCCATTTCTTGGAGCCGTTTTGGGACCAAGTGCCGTAGATCCTGCGCTTAAAGAACTTGCCATACTAACAACGACAAAGATCAACGGATGCAGCTACTGTACAGCTCATCATACAGCAGTTGCCCAACGTGTAGGGCTCTCAAAGGAAAAAATAGAAGCACCGCCAGACCCAAACAATCCAGTTTTTGATGAAAAGGAAAGAGCTGTCATTAGATTTGCAAAAGAGGTAACAGAAAAGGTCTCAGCCAGTGAAGAATCAATCAATGAGCTCCGTAAGTACTTTAACGACTCCCAGATTGCAGAACTAAACCTTGTTGTTGGGGCTTTTAATTTACTAACCCGATTTGCTGACACATTTAAGGTCGAGTTAGAACACTAGGGAAAACACCTATAGACACCTGAATGGGTAAAGAGTTTAGGGAATTTGTAAGGAACTTCTTTAGAAAAGATATTACTGTAAGAGCCATTAAGGTAGCTTTTTTTGTAGCTCCAATTCTTATATTGATTAACCACTTCGATACGATAGTTTCATTACGATTCACCCTGGCTTTCTTCCTAAAATCCTTCCTTACCTTCCTTGTTCCTTACTGTGTTTCCGCATACTCATCAGCAAAGGCCAGTCTGGCCCTAGAACAAAACAAGAAAAATATTTATTAGAAAATAAGGAAGTTCTCCTAAGGAAAACGGAGAACTTCCTACAAAACAACCACAGTTCTAAAAGGTTTTAGAGTTACCCCATTACATACGTGGACTCATCCAGTTAAGATAGAAATCATAGTATGCACCTGAATCTCCAGGACCGTCAAAACTCTTATTGAATCCAACCCCTGACGATGTTGACCTGATCTTTGCTACATTAGCAGGTCTTTTACCCTTAGGATACATCCAGTCAAGATAGAAATCGTAGTAAGTCCCTGAATCCGTGTAGAAATCAACTCTGGGCTCCACATTTGCAGTAAGAGGCTCTATATTAACAGAACTGGGTTTAGGACCAACATTTCTTTTGGGATACATGTAGTCAAGGTAAAAATTATAGTAGGCTCCAGAATCGGTTTGAAAATCAGTTCGTGGCTCTGAAAAAGCGTAAGATGTTAACAGAGCTACTGCAAATAAGAGCGAGAAAAAAGGTGTTAATTTCTTCATGTATACTGACCTCCTTAATTGTACTTATTATATTAGATGTTTTTAAATATAAAAAAGTTTCAAAATATTTGATAAAAATATAGTCCTCTCACACTATCTACTCTTTACAGAAAGGTTTTTTTAACACAACCCAGGATATTGGTGGGATATCTGGTTAAAGCTAAAAGACTCTACACACTTAATCAATCTTCTTCCCAAACACCCATATATCTGCTTTCAAAAGGACACCTCTTTAGCCTTATATGCTCTTCAAACTCATGCCTAAACTTTCTAACTATAGACTCAACAGGCATAGCACAACCATCTGCGAGAGCACAAATTGTTGTTCCCTTCATTTGAGAACAGGCATCAAGTATGGTATCCAGATACTCCATTCTTCCCCTTCCTTCCTCAATCCTTGTTAACATCTTCTCAAGCCACCATGTACCTTCTCTGCACTGAACACATTGGCCACAGGATTCATCTCTGTAGAAATGTGCAAGGTTTTGTGCAACCCTTACCATACAGGTAGATTCATCAATAACGGTTACACCTGCAGTCCCAAGCATAGAGCCTGCTTTTGCCAGAGAATCAAAATCCATAGGGATATCCAATTCATCTGCGGTAAGCACAGCAGATGAAGAGCCACCAGGAGATACAGCCTTTATGGCTCTACCAAATCTCGTCCCCTCACCGTACTCATAAATCAACTCGCGTAGAGGAATACCAAGAGGAAGCTCATAGAGGCCTGGTCTGTTTACACAACCACTAAGTCCGTATATCTTTGTTCCCGTATTCTTAGGGGTACCAATGCTTGCAAACCAATCCGCACCTCTGTTTATTATATGTGGTACACAAGCCAGTGTTTCAACGTTGTTTATGATAGTTGGGCAACCAAAAAGTCCAACCTGTGCAGGAAAAGGCGGTTTTGGTCTTGGCTCCCCATTTTTTCCTTCTATTGACTCCAAAAGACCAGTTTCCTCGCCACATATATAGGCACCCGCTCCTCTAAACAAAATCACATCCAAACTGAATCCAGAACCCAAAATGTTCTCACCAAGAAACCCTTTCTCATAAGCTTCCCGAATAGCTCTCTCTAAGATTCTTGCTCCTTTTGGCATCTCTCCTCTTATGTATATGTAGCACTTGTGTGCATTAATGGCATAACAAGCAATTATAATTCCCTCAAGCATCTGATGCGGATCGCGCTCTATAATCTCTCTGTCCTTAAAACTCCCAGGTTCACTCTCATCGGCATTACAACACAAATAAACAGGTTTTTTAGAATCTCTTGGAATAAAACTCCACTTTATTCCAGTTGGAAACCCTGCTCCTCCCCGTCCGCGAAGACCGGATTTCTTTACCTCTTCAATCACCTCAAGTGGATCCATTCTAAGGGCTTTTGGAAGTGCAGTATATCCACCAGAAGCAATGTAGGATTCAATTGTTTCCGAGTTGGCTCTATCCACATAGCTGCGTATAATTCTCATCTCAGGCATACTGGGCTCTCCAAGGCTTATTTATATTCAGCATTAATTTTAAATGGATTAAAAGTGTTGGCAAGAAAAAGTTACGAATCCGCAAGCTATAGATGCAAAGTTTTTTTCCTTGAAGTCATAATCTCATCTGCAATAACCTTTGCTGCCTCTTCTACAGTTAGTGAAATATCTAACTCTACACCGTATTTCTTTAACTCAAAGAACAGGGAACCAAGAACAGGTGGCTCTATGTGATTTCTTGAGAGAAGATCCAGTTGAGCAAATATCTCCTTTGGAGAACCCTTTGTAACGATTTCTCCTCCTGCTGCCATGATGTATACAGTATCTGCAATAAGCGGAACCGTATCTATATTGTGGGTAGAGAGCAGTATAGCGGTACCATTTTCCCTATTGATCCTATTAAGCAGATGTATAAGATCGGTTCTGCAAACAGGGTCCAGTCCTTCAAAAGGTTCATCAAGAATAAGGAGTTCAGGTTTTGTAACAAGTGCTCCTGCAAGCCCGACTTTCGTTTTCTCCCCTCCACTTAGATAATGGGGAACCTTATCTTTTAAATGCTTTATATCCAGTTTTTCAAGCACCTCTTCTACCATTCTTTCAATATCATCTTTTCTGTATCCATAGTTACGTAAGGAGAAAGAAACATCATCCCACACTGTAGGAGCGATAATCTGCTCTTCCACATTCTGAATGAGTACTCCAATGCGCTCTCTTATTTTCGTATAATCCCTGGCAGGATCAACCCCAAAAACCCTAATCGTCCCCTGTGAAGCTTTGAGAAGACCCAGAAGATGGAAAATCAAGGTTGATTTTCCACTACCGTTTGGTCCTAAAAGAACAACCTTCTCTCCTCTACGAACAACAAAATCTATCCCCCGGAAGTGAAGCACCGTTCCATCAGGGTATGTGTATTTAAGTCCACTTACTCTTACTAGCTCTTCCACAATACACCTCTAACACCCAGCACCTTGCCTATATGGTAAAACCCAGATACTACAAAGACAAACAGGGAAAAGTAAAGAAAATACAGACTGAATCTATTAAAATCATCCCTAAATCTTACCACAAAGGAAAGGCTACAAACACAAAGTGTTATTATAAAAATAAAGATATCACTCCAAATAAACTTTCTCTCTATCAGCTCATTTCCCAATCTACCACTATATCCCCTTACCCTCATAACACAGTAAAACCTCTCGGCCAAATCAAATCCTCTTACAAGCAAAAGACCTATGCCCTGGGCAAAATTCCTAAGATTCTTTCTGTAACTTCTGGGAGAAAGCCCACCCCTTATTTTAAGGGCACGAATAAAATTATCCATAAGCTCAAGGAGGATAAACAAGGCTCTATATGTAAGAAACAAACCATCTACAATAACCTGAGGTAAGAACGGTCTTATACAGGAGAAAATCCTGTGATATGGTGTGGTAAGGATCAGAATAACCATGGTAAGAGCAGCCCCAAGAGCTTTAAACACAATAACGGCGCTTCTTATAGGATCACCGTTCCAGCTGGCAATAGCAAAAAGCACGGCAAAAATAGCAGGATAAGAAGCAATAGAAACCACCCTCAGAAAGGGCAAATCCGTTAGAAGAGATAAGGTTAAAAGGGTTATGTAGATACTAATAAGTACAACAAGGTCTCCTGTAATCATAATAGATAGAACAAAAAGCAGGACAAACACCATCTTACAAGCAGGAGATGCTCTGTGAAAGAAGCTCCTTCCACTGTTTGCAAGATAATCGATTATACCTATATCCAACGTTTCTTACCTCTACGTTGCTCTGGTAAAAACTAAGTCAGGTCTTACACGAAAGATATACCCTATAACGAGTCCGCTTATCGTTGACTCAAGTACCCATCCCGGAAATCCAATTACAAGAACTGTTTTTGCAAAGTTTAAAATACTCATCTTCTCCATCCTTTTCCCATCAGATAAGACTTCAGACTTGGTTTTTGATTCCTTTTGATCTGACTCTCCATCATGTATCTCCTTATGTGAATAAACGCTTAGTATCTCAAACGGATCTTTTTTCGATACGTATACGATACCAATCATAAATGAGGTGCTGATAATCAGGCTAAAGACGGTGGAGATAGCTGCTGTAAAGCTTATAGATAAGGCTTTATTGGTTTTAAATAGATAACATAGAAATCGAAACAGATAAAACCCAAAAACCGCTTCTACTCCTATCACCAGGGTGTTTAAACCAACAACTGTTATTCCACCGTGGCCAAACATCGCTATTATTAGATTAACTATAAACACGGATATAAAACCCAGAATAGGCCCAAGCAATATACCTGCAACCACACTTAGATTTACGTGGTAAGCAATTGGTACAATCTCTAGAGTCATTCCCACTATCATAAGTGCAGAGATTACCCCGATAAGGGGAAGCTTATGTTCAAGCCCGTAGCTTTTTACCCTTTTTATACAAAACAAAAGAAAACCCATGGTAGCAATCCAGCCTAAAAGTACAAGCCAGAAGGGAAGAACACCATCAGGTATATGAATGTGGGACATTAAAGTAAATCTCCCCCCTTAGAATTCCAAAATTAACGCTTACAGTCCTGACACTTTCCCAAAAACTGAAGGAAGTGGGTCTCAATTGCAAAACCAGTTTTTCTTGAAAGCCTCTTAGACATCCTGTCTATAGGGCATTCTCTAAATTCAAATACCCTATTGCACCTTACACAGACCATTGGGTGTCCATGCTCTCTGGAAACAACTGTATAGCTATGACATCCGTCTTCAAGGTGAACTTTCACAACAAGTCCCAATTCCTCAAGCGTCTCAAGTGTTCTATAAATTGTAGCAAGGCCAACTTTTGGCAAAAACTCCCTTACCCTACTGTGGATCTCTGATATAGAGAGATGCTTTGGGCTATTTTTAAGCACACTTAACACTGCAAGACGCTGGGGTGTACATTTAAAGCCACGGGCATGAAAGAAGGTTTTAACCCAGGCCTGTTTATGCTTAAATTGTTTTTCTTTCATACAAAGGCATAAATCCAATTGAGAATTTTTTTCAATTGTAACCTATAGTATAAAGTCAGTCAATTCTACAGAAAACCTGTTGACCTTAACACAGGGTATAGTGTATTTTGTTTTGTCAAATAAAATCCCATGAAAAGCAGAAAAAAACAATTCGATGTCATAGTTGTAGGTGGTGGCCCGAGTGGGCTTCATACCGCCTCTCTTCTGGCTGATTCTGGGCTAAGTGTACTGCTACTTGAGGAAGACATAGCTATAGGACATGGAGTTGTATGCTCTGGAGTTATTAGCAAAGAAGCTTTTTTCAGGTATGACCTTCCAGTTGAATCCATAGTAGGCAAGTTAAAAGAAGCAGAGCTTTTTTCTCCAGGAGGTATAAGTATATCATATACACACCCGGATGAGTCAGTAGTTGTTGTTGACAGACACATATTCGACAAAAAGATGGGAGAAAGTGCCCAGAAAAAAGGGGTAGAGATACAGCTTGGTACAAAGGTAAGTTCGCTTACAGTAAGAGAGGACTTTGTAGAGGCCACAGTGAGAACACAGGGGGAAGAAAAAAAAGTAACAGCAGAAATAGCCGTTATAGCCACAGGTGTTAGGTTCAACCTCCAACTGGCCTTAGGACTTGGACGTCCAAAAAAAATCCTTAAAGGAATCCAAATTGAGATACGGGATAGAAAGCCTGAGAGGTTAAGGGTGTATTTTGGAAGCAGATTCTCTCTTGGTTTCTTTGGATGGGCTATACCACTTCTAGACGGTAGAACAAGAGTAGGTGTTATGACCGAAGGAAACCCGCTAGAGGGCCTAAAAGGTACCCTATCCCAAGTTATACAAGATGCTGAATCTTATCTGGCAAACTGCACAATAAAAAGACGGGGAATTGCTTTTGGAGTTATACAGCGCACGTATTCCGATAGAATCATTGCAGTAGGAGAAGCAGCAGGGCATATAAAGACAACCACAGGAGGCGGAATCTACTATGGTCTTATAAGTGCGGAGATGGCTTCAGATACCATAAAAAAGGCTTTTCAAAAAGGTAGTTTTAAAGCTGGGGTTCTTTCCGAATACGAAACAAAATGGAAAAAAACCCTTGGTAAGGAGATTACACTGGGAGAGTACTTTCACAGCTTCTATTCCAGATTGGGCGATAAAGAAATAGATGAGCTTTTCCATGCAGCAGAGAAAGATGGACTTCTATCCTTTATATCTCAAAAGGGCAGGTTTGACTGGCACAGAGAGGTTATAATTAAGATTTTAAAAAGCCCAAACCTAAGAAAGGTACTCTGGAAAGGGCTGGTTAAAGGATAGTTTTGCTATCAAGCAACATATCAACCACATACCTGGCAAAGGCCATCGATGAGGTAAAAGCTGGTGAGATTGCATTCAATATATGGAGCGAGTCTCCATCTTTTATCAGAACAAAATCCATAACCAGTTTTTTGGTAGGCCAGTGAACAAGCTGAGGCCGAATACCAACCTTATCCGTGTCCTCAAGATCCTCGTAAGATAGCTCAGATACAAGAGAGCTTGCCTCCTCAAAGAAAAAGCGTCTTGAGTATTTTTTTATTTCCTTAAATGCTAAATCCCTAAATCCACTGTCCTCGATTAAAAGAATCAGTTCCCTAAACAGTATAGAAAACAGCTCTATTGAAGCCCCTTTCTTAAATAATCCATAATCCTCTCTACCAAGAGCAGGAATAGCTGTAGGACCTATATAAACCACATCATCCGCTCCACGGGTAAAGTGAACACCAAGAAAAGGATTTCTTAGGTCTGGTACAGGGTATATATTACCCCTAACAATATAAGAGCGTTCTTTCCTTAACCTCTTATAGGTTCCTTTGAAAGGCAGTATTTTGTAATCCTTTCCCACCCCAAAATAAGCCGCCACCTTATCAGCATAGGCTCCCGAAGCATTTACAAACTTGTTAAAGGTTATATAGCCTTCTGGAGAAGTAATTGCTTGGTGGCTCTCTTTAAGCCCCCTAAAGCCTATCCCATAGAGTATCTTAACCTTTTTTGAGCTAACAAGCTCATAAGCAATGGCATTTAGCACTTCCTTGGGATTAACAACAGCTGTATCAGGTGAAAAAAGAGCTTTCTCATATGTCTTTGCATAAGGCTCAACCTCTTTAAGTTCGTTTTTATCAATTATAAATGCCCTGGCCCCACTTATATCCGCTCTTCGTTTAAGTTCGTAGAGCCCATCCAACCTGCTTTCGTCCTTTACAACTATTACCTTACCGCATTCCCTAAGGGTTAATCCCTTTTGACGACAGAACTCCTTCATCAAGCGATTTCCCTCCACGCAAAACCTGGCCTTAAAGGTATCCGGTATGTAGTAGATCCCTGCATGAAGAACACCACTGTTTCTTCCACTTGCATGTGCCCCTAGCTGTTTTTCTTTCTCGAGGATAACTACCTCCTCTACTCCCCGCCTGATAAGCTCACGGGCTATTGTAAGACCGGTTATCCCCGCTCCAACTATCAAGAATTCGCTTCTTAAATGCATGTCATATATGATAACAAGTATTTGACCAAAAGTTTAATTTATGATATTGTAGTTAAAACCAACGCCAAGGAAGGAAGAGGGATGTTTAAAATAGGAGAGAAAGCTGTTTATCCGGCTCATGGCGTTGTAAAAATTAAGGGAATAGAAGTTAAAGAAATCTGTGGAACCAAAAAGACCTTCTACATACTCAAAGTACTTGATGGTGATGTAACCGTAATGGTTCCAACCGACAATGCCAGAACGGTTGGGCTAAGACCGGTAATCTCGAAGAAGGAAGTAGCCAGGGTTTACCAGATACTAAAGAGCAGAAAAAAAAGCCTTAATTCCACCAATGGACACCAAAGCTGGAATAAGAGATACAGGGAGTACGCTGAGAAGTTAAAAAGCGGTGATATATTTGAAGTAGCCACAGTCTTTAAGGACATATTCCTCCTACAGAATGAGAAAGAGCTCTCATTCGGTGAGAGAAGAATTATGGAGAATGCTCGCAGTCTCTTAATTAAGGAGATTGCTATAGCTACAAATTCCGATGAAAGCCTGATTTCTGAAAAGATCGAAAGACTCCTTAACGGTGGGTAGAGTCTTTTTTCCCTTCCACCATGTTAAAAGACATAATAGATACAGACGCAGCTACAAAGCTTAGGGGTTTTTCCTTCAGAATTCCTATACCAGTAAAAAGCTTCAAAGTTGGTATACACAAAAGTTACCATAAGGGCATAAGCCCTGATTTCCTTGAGTACAAAGAGTACTCAAAAGGAGACGAGCCAAAACACATAGACTGGAGGCTATATGGCAGGTTAGATAGGGCGTATGTAAAAAAGTTTGAAGATGAGACAAAACTTAACTGGTACATTCTGATAGATTGTAGCGGTTCTATGGATTATGGAATCAATGAAACGAAAAAGTTTACATATGCTCTAAGGCTCTCGGCAACCCTTGCATACCTGTTACTCAAACAAGGTGACCCTGTTGGAATAGCACATTTTTCTGGTGAAGACTCCGTGGTGGTTCCTCCACGTGGAAGTCTACAAAACCTTATTTCTGTCCTGCAAAAGCTTAAAAGCTTAAAACCAGTTGGGAAAACACCCTTTAAGGAAGCAATAACGAGGGTTCTTGAAAGAGCTTACCCGGATTCAGCTTTTATCCTGGTGTCAGATTTCCTTGTGGATCCTGAATCGGTAAACGATATCCTAAAACTCCTTGGGGCCTTTGGGAAAGAAACAGTTGGATTTCATATACTCCACCCTGAGGAAATCAATTTTGACTTCAGTGGCTCAATAGAGTTTGAAGATATGGAAAACGGAGAAAAAGTAGTTGCTGATGCATCCTACATAAAAAGGAAATATAAAGAGAAGATAAAAGAGTTTATAGACAGACTACTCTCCACTTTCCATCAAAACAAAGCACACTATGTTTTTGCTCTATCTGACATGCCTATAGAAAATGTGCTAATACAGATTGCAACCAGATAGGAGAATACCTTGAATTTTCAGTTTCTAAGCCCACTCTTCTTACTGGGACTTGCCACAACCGTTATTCCCCTAATTGCACACCTTATATCAAAAAGAAGGCATGCAAATACAAAAAAGCGCTTCTCAGCGGTATCTTTTATACTAGCCTCCCAAGCTGAGGCGACAAAAAGGTCACGTATAAGAGACCTACTGCTTTTGCTTATAAGGGTATTTATACTCGTATCTATAGTTATTGTGTTTTCAAAGCCCGCTTTCTTTTCCTTTCTGAAAGATGTTGGCTCTAACGAAACAAAATCCGTTGCAATAGTAATTGATAACTCTTTAAGCATGAGCTATGGAGATAATCTCGAACTTGCCAAAAAGAAGGCAAAAGACATTATCTATGCTCTTAACAAAAGCAGCCTTGCAGCTATAATCCCGCTTGTTTCAACGAATAACTCACTGCCTGCAATCACCTCTGATAAGAAAAAGCTACTAAAGGCTGTAGATGATATAAAACCCTCTTATTCATTCACCGACAACCAGACAAGGATAGAAGAGGCATTTAATCTCTTACAAAGAACACACCACAAAACCAAAGAAGTAATAATGATTACGGATCTTCAAAGAAACGGCTGGAGAGATGAGGAATTTAAGAGGGAATGGTTTATACCAATAGATATCTCTGAAAAGAACAATCAAGAGAACCATGCCGTATCCAATATAGAGTTTGAATATAGAGGAGATTCAATTAAAGTAGCAGTTGAGGTATCTAATTTTTCTAAAGCTCCGGTAAAGAATCTGCTTACAAAAGTTATCTTAAACGGTAAAGAAGCAAACAGAGTTATTGACATAGCTCCTAGAGCAAGGGAAAAGAAGGAGTTTCTCTTTACAGGACTTCAATGGAAATCCACTCTTACAGAAATAACTGGTAAAGTACAGACTGCAAACGATAACCTAAAGGCAGATGATACCAGATACTTTGTTATCCCAAGAGCAGGTAAACCAAACATACTTATAGTGGATGGTGATCCAAGTGAAGACCCCAGATTCAGTGAAACTTTCTATATAGTACGAGCACTGGAAACCCTATCTGAGGTAACAGAGTTTAGATTAAACATAAAGAGTAACGATGACTTTCTCTCTGAAGAACTTGATAAATACAAGCTCATAATACTGGCAAACACAGGATATTTATCCCCCAAAAAGGCACATGAGATAGAGAGATTCCTAAATGAAGGTGGCTCCGTTATAGTATTTCTTGGAAGTCAGATAAGAGCCAATGTATATAACATGCTGCTTGGAAACACTTTACCTGCAAAAATTGAAGATACGGTTGAAGGAGATTTTTTCTTGAGGGCAAAAGCTCCACTTACCTTCTTACCAGATACAGATAAAAGATTAAAGCAAGTAAAGGTTAATAAACTTTTTAACACCCTCCCCAATAAAGACTCTGGTGTTATTTTCTACATCTCAAATTATATGCCCTTTCTTCTAAAAAAGAATATAAAAAATGGAATCGTATACATGTTTACTTCCACTGCTGATACAGCCTGGACCAATTTCCCTATAACCCCTGTTTTTGTACCTGTAATAAAGTACATCCTTGACTCTTCTCTTACCAAAGTCTCTGAAAAAAGAAATTTCCTGGTCGGAGAAGCCGTGGATATAAGCCTTCAAGACAATATAGAAGAGGTAACCGTAAAAACGCCCTATGGGGAAAATCTTAAGGTAACAAAACAAAATCCCATATTTTATAAAACACTTGTTCCCGGTATATACCGGATTGAATACAAGGGTAAACACCTCTACAGCTTTGCTGTAAACACTGATCCACGAGAATCAGATCTCGGAAAAATCTCTTTCCAACTCATAGGTAGCTCAGAAAACAAAACCAAACCAATAAAGGTTGTAAGAGAGATAGGAACTTACTTTATATGGTTAACGATTGCCATGCTTACTGTTGAATGCCTTTTAAAAAACCTCAATCTGCTAAGTTTACTCCATCTACTCCGTGGGGAAAATCAAAACCAAGAAGGGTTAAAATCGTAGGATAAAGATCAACTGTCCTTATGAACTCCCTTGACAGTCTGGTATTTATACACAGAGGAACAACAATATGCTCTTTAAACAAGGCACCATGAGAGGAGTGGTGTTCCGGTTTTTCGTGCTTTGCCCTCAAATCAAACCCGTGCTTTGCACTAACCACCAGGTCTCCTGAGCGGGGAGACTCAAGGAGTTGAATGATCTGAAGAGGAGCATCCGGGTAATTTGAGTAAAAACTATACCTAAGGATCTCATCCCTACTCATTTTCCTGGGCAGAGTACTGTAACCAAAAGGGTCACCAGAGACTGTCTCATATCTTATGTATCCTTCATCATCTATCCAAGTTATAGCTTCTCCCTTCTCACTTTTTACCCTTGCCCTACCCATCTCATCAACCCCAGCAACTATGTCTACCTCAGGTCTTTCCAAAAGTGCATCAACGAGTTCTGAAAGCTCTTCAAATGCTCTTTTTCTTTCCCATCCGTCCTGGCCTTTTATATAGATATGAGACATTGCATTTCCTGATACCATATTTGCTGCATTTGCATCTGCATAGTGTTTAAAAATATTCGGATAGTAAAAGGTCTTAAACCCGAGGTTATCCAGAAAACCTAACATATCAAAATGAGAATGGGTTTGTGTAAGACCATGATCACTAGTAACTACAATAAGCGTCTCATCCAGTCCTCCCTGAGCCTTTAGAGCCTTCACTATAAGGCCAACAGTTTCATCAATCCTTAGATAAGACTCCAACACTTTGTTATGAAACGGATGATAAAGGTGGGAATAGGTATCTATACCCAAGAACACAACATAAGCAAATTGAGGACGTTGTTTAAGGGAATCGATCAGTATATCTCTAGCTGCAAGATCCACTTCATCACACCTATCGGTAAAGTGGCTTTTAATCTTATAGTAGATTCTTAAAAACCTAGTTTTATCCCCTCCAAAACTTATACCCCGTGATAGCTCATTTAGTATGCTTATGGATCTGGGAACAATTTCAAAAATGGTTTTTGCTTCCTTAGGAATGTCATAGTTCATTAAAAACCCCTCTAATCCCACATAACTCCTAGATCTATATAGAGAAAAGAGCTTCCTTGCATAAACCCTCCTGTCAAACCACCTTATTCCCGGCAGATTACACCGACCAGGGAATTTACCCAAGAGAAAAGGAGCATAGGCAGGTCCAGTGGTAGAAGGGAAAACAGAAATAGCCTTTCCATATGTTCCATTCTTTACAATATACTCGGATATATTGGACATATACCCTCGGTTTAGAAGCTCCTCAAAAACATCTGCCCTGGCACCATCAGCCATTATAAATATACAGCTTTTAAAGCTCGCTGGTTTTTTCATCTTTAGTTTGAGACCGGAGAGTAATTCACAGAGAGAAATAACTCTCGTATATATTTCTTATCTCTTCAGTTTTGGAAATATAGATTTCTTTTAGTTTTTCTCCGTTTTCCTTCATTCCCAATTCCAAAGCAAGCTTATGAAAATCACTATCATAGATCTCACTTATGGATCTATCATGGAGAAGCCTAAGAAGGTTCTCAAGCCTTTTAAGGAAGTAAAAACCATCCTTTAGAGTATTAAAAACCCCCTCCTCTATTAAACCAGATTCCCTAAGCCCGTACAAGGCCTCTAGGGTATTTTGCTTTCTTACCGATGTATAAGAACCACCAAACTTAAGCTGAAGCATCTGAACCAGAAACTCTATATCAACTATACCTCCACGTCCAGTTTTAAGGTTTAACCTGTTTTCATCTTCTCTGGCAAGTTCCTTTTCCATTCTGGCTCTCAAATGGTAGATTTCTCTATGGAAATCCTCCTTTAGAGGTTTTTCATAGACAAAGTACTCTACTATATCCATAACCTCCTTGCCAAGCTCCATGTTACCTGCTGAAGGTCTTGCCTTTATAAGAGCCTGCCTTTCCCAGAGCCTTGCACTTTGTTCATGATATTTCTTAAAAGCCTCAAGCGAGGATACAAGAGCACCTGCCCTGCCAGAAGGCCGCAATCTTGTATCTATTTTGTAAGCAAATCCCTCACCCGTTGGTATTGAAAGTATGGAGATAAGCTTTTGCCCAATCTTAGAGAAAAACTCATGATCCTCACCTTCGTATATGAAGATAATATCAAGATCAGAATTATAGCTCATCTCTTTTCCTCCCAGCTTTCCCATTCCAATTACCACTATATCAGAGATACCTTCTGTCTTTCTCACTTTGCTTTTTACAACCTCACCAGCAAGGGAAAGCCCAACCTCAAGTACCGAATCCGCAAGCATGGATAGGTAGTTACCTACATATACCGGATCCACCTCCTGATTAAGATCCCTTAGGCAAACCTTTAAAGTCTCAACATGCTTAAACCTTCTTATCGCATCAAGTTTATCCTCGTACTCTTCTTCGTCTTCAACCAACTTTTTTAGCTCTTCAACCATTTCTTCTTTTGAGGAGAATTCCTTCCATACACTCCTTAGGGTGATTAAATCAAGATACTCTGGATGCTTTATAAGAAAGTTTGAGAGAAAACCACTTGTTGAGAAGAGCTTGGCCAGGAGTTCAAGTATAGATGGATTCTCAGCTAGCACAGCGTATATAGAGGTACGCCATCCAACCCTTACAATAAACCTCTCAAGGTTTATTAACGCTGCATCTGGATCAGGAGAAGCAATTACCTTGCTTAAAAAAGCAGGTATAACCCGATTTGAAAAAACCCTGCCTCTTGGACCAATTCCCCCCCTGTGGGGATCAAGAAGTGCAGATATTATCTCAAAAGCTCTATGAGGATACTTAAAACCCAGATTCTTCAAATTCTCTAAAACCCTATCCTCTTCCAGACTATCCCCCATCAAAAAATCAGCAACCTCAAGAAACTCCCTTCCAACTTCCTCAACCTTTTTAGAAGGCTCATAGAAAAGCTGATTGTATATTTGAGAGACCTGTGATGTTACCCTAGCATACTCCTTCTCAAACTCTTCCCTATTTCTCAACCCCACCCTTTTTGCAAGCTTATCTATACCGTCTGCATCATCTGGCAACTTATGTGTTTGCAGCTCATCTACCAGCTGAATTGCATGCTCAACCCTTCTAAGAAACAGATACGAAGAGGAAAGGGATTCAAACACCTCCTTATCTATAATTCGTCTTTCCCAAAATTTCTTTAACGCTTTTAAGGTATTTTTCTCCCTTAGCTCATAAATAGCTCCACCATTCACAAGCTGAAGAGCCTGCACAAAAAACTCTATCTCACGAATCCCCCCCTTTCCTAGCTTTACATCCTGCCTTCTATGGAGCCTATCAAGTTTTGCCTTCATATCCTTTAAATCTTCTATAGATGCATAATCTATATACTTTCTGTAAACAAAAGGCTCAACCTCTTTAAGAAATCTATCCCCAAGCAACAGATCACCAGCAATGGGTCTTGCTTTGATAAGAGCAGCCCTTTCCCAAGTATCTCCCCAGTAGTAATAATACTCAACGGCTCCCTCAAGGGATATTGCAATAGGACTCTTACTTCCTCCCGGACGCAGTCCAAGATCCACTCTGTAGATAAAGCCATCCTCCGTAACCTTGCTTAACGACCTGGTAATCCTTTCAGCCAGCTTAAAAAAGGGATCGGGATGGGATGCATTATAAAGATAAACCAAATCCACATCTGAGCTTAAGTTAAGTTCCCTTCCACCAAGCTTTCCCATTCCAAGGATTACAAACTTTCCCTTACCCTCTACCTTAACCTCTCGACTAAAGAACCTAAATGCCGCTTCTAAAATCCCTGATGCCAGATCCGATAACTCCTCCATTACCTCTGGAAAGGCAGCAAAGCCCATTATATCTCTATACACTATACGTGAGAGCTCTCTGTATTTATATCGCCTTAACCTTGCCATAAACTCGGATGCCGTTCCGGACTCTCTTTGGAAACCATCTGTTTCCTCAACAAACTTCTCAATGGCTTTTTTTGTCTCTACAAATTCTGAGCTACTTAGCACATCAAGTATCTGTGGGTCCTTTATAACTGCTCTGCCAAGAAAACGACTATATGAAGAGATTAGAAATAACAGCTCTTCCCTGCTAGGGGATAGATGACCATGGATCTGTTTAAAAAGCACTACAGTGTTTTTTGCGTTTTCAGGGTCCGGAAAAACCTTACTCAACTTTTATCTTCCTTGCCTTCCTTGAACGTCTTTTTGATTTCCCTTTGGTTCTATTTATACCGCTTCTAAATAAAAAATATGCCAGGTTTCCTACCAGACCAACTCCCTTTTTTAGGGATTCAACTGTAAGGCCATATGCAAACCTTCGGCCCTTTTCCTTCTCCAGGAATCTCTTTAGCCCTTTTATTGCAAATCCAGTGCCTATTAACCACTCCGTAGTGCCTTTAACAAAGTGTTCCCTTGCCTTTTTAAGCTCACTTAACTCTTTCTTTTTCATGCTTAGAATTTTACCACAAACCCGGCAATTAATTTAACCAAATATAGAAAAAAACCTGAATAACCAGATTATAAGAAATTAAGAGGGTCCACATCAACAAAAAACCTTATCCTGCCCAACCCCTTCTCAGAAAAGACCTTCACAAGCTGTCTGGAAAAGCCATGGAGTGCACTTAAGCTGTCAGATTTCATAAGCATTTGCCACCTGTACCAGTTTTTTACCTTATATACGGGACAAGGGGAAGGACCAAGTATATCTACAACCTCAAGAGGAAGCTTAGAAGCCAGTTTCCTAACAGTTTCCCTAACAACTCTGGCAAATTCCAGAGTCTCATCTCTAGACCTTCCCTGAAATCTAAAATTAACCATCCTTGAAAAAGGAGGGTATTCTAGTTCTTTTCTGAGCTTTAATTCTTCTTTTAAAAAACCCAAGCTATCATGATTAACTGCAAACCTTATGCTTGGATGTTCAGGATTGTAAGTCTGGACAATCACCCTTCCATTCTCCATCCCTCTTCCTGCACGTCCCGCAACCTGGGTAATAAGTTGAAACGTTCTTTCCCCCGCACGAAAATCAGGGATACCAAGGGATATATCGGCAGATATAACCCCTACAAGGGTTACCCCGGGAAGATCATGTCCCTTTGCCACCATCTGGGTTCCTATAAGGATATCTATCTCACCTCTCTCAAGCCTCTCATACATCTTAAGTAACTTAAGCTTTCCACCTACCTCATCCCTATCCATTCTGGCTATGCGTGCTTGAGGCAATATAAGCTTTAGCTCTTCTTCTACCTTCTGAGTACCCATCCCCAGGGTTATTAAATCCTTTCCACACAGACTGCAGTTCTTAAAGAACTCTTCCGACATTCCGCAGTAGTGGCATTTCAATGTATTTCCCCTATGGTAGGTAAGAGAGATGCTGCAGTTGGGACAGGTAAGAATTCTTCCACAGGCCTGGCAAATAACAAGTGTTGAAAGCCCTCTTCTGTTTAGAAAAAGGATTGTCTGTTTCCCTTCTTTAAAGTTCTCCACCACTGCATCTTTAAGCCTTCTGGAAAACACCTTGCCCTTTTCCTTTCTCATATCCACAACCTCAATCTGTGGAAGCGGACGGTCTTCAACTCTTGTGGGAAGCGAGATAAAATCAAACTTCTTCTTAACTGCATTAGCATATGACTCAACAGAAGGAGTAGCTGAGCCGAGTATAACAACTGCATTTACCATCCTGCCTAAAACAAGGGCCAAATCACGGGCGTTGTAACAGGGAGGCTCATCCTGTTTGTAAGAGGATTCATGCTCCTCATCAACCACTATAATCCCTATATTTCTAAATGGGGTAAATATAGCAGACCTAGCACCCACAACCACTTTTACCGCTCCACACCTGGCCATACGCCATGCATCAAACCTCTCCCCATCACTCAGTGCACTGTGTATAACGGCCACACCCTTTCCAAATCTTGAGCGAAACCTCTTTACAAGCTGAGGTGTAAGGGAAATCTCCGGAACAAGCACTATTGCCTCTTTATTACGCTTTATAACCTCCTCTACAGCCCTTATATATACCTCAGTTTTGCCACTTCCCGTAACGCCATAGAGAAGGAATGGCAAAAACCTCCCACGCAAGATAGCCTCTTTTATCCTGTTTAGAGCGTATTCCTGATCAGGATTGAGAACATGGGGGCTATCTTCTATAACCTCCATATGTGAAAAAGGGTCCCTTATAACCTCCTTTTTTTCTATCCTTACAAAACCCTTTTCCTCAAGCCACTTTATATGTTGCCTTGGGTCACCAAATGTTTCCCTTAGAGTTGCATACGGTACATATCCATGAGTCATAATAAATTCCAGTATTTTGGCCTTTGCAGGAAAGCGAGACTTCTCGGTATCGCTTAATCTCACACCGTGCCTTGCTACAACAATCTTTTCAAACTTTATCCCGGTGCTTGGGTACAGTTTGTAATCAAACTCGATTAGCCCTCTGCGTCTAAGCGAATTTAGAAACTCATGGTTTAAACCACCTACCAGAGTAAGTAGCTTTCTAACGTTTATCTCCCCTGAAAGGGATAGAACCCTTAGAACCTGCTGCTCTTCCTTCTTTATTTTGTTGCTGTAAAGAAGCTCTGTCCCTTTTTCTGTAATCCTTATAACCTTTCTCAAGCTCACACCCAGACCAGATGGATGAGAGGCTTTAAGGACGGTACCAAGGGGACACATATAGTATCTGGACACCCATCGTAAGAACTCCAACCTCTTCTCATCAAAGAGAGGTTCTTCATCCACAATATCAATCACTTCCTTTAAAAAAACCCCCTCAGGTGGCTCCCTAAATCCCACAACAAAACCAAGAACCTTTCTGTTTTTGAATCTAACAATTACCCGTTTTCCAATTTCTATTCCATCTCTAAGGTAATCCGGAACCTTATAACAGAATTCCCCTTCGCGGGGAATAGGAATGGCAACTTCTACCGTCTCTTTCATATTAAGGAAAGCCTAAAAAGGTTATAAAAACACCGCCTTCAAGGTTCAACAATAACCTTTAGAGATTCTCTTGACTCAGCAACCAATTGAAAACCAAAAGCAATCTCAGAGAGAGGAAGACGATGTGTTATCATATCAACAACGTTTACACGTCGTTCCCTTATAAGCTCGATTGCCAAGGCCAGGTCATAAGGAGCAGCAGCATATGAGCTTGTTATTGTAACACCAGACCACCATACATCGTTAAAGGGAATAGAAACCTTAACTTCAGGGTCTGTAGGGGCAAAGAAGAGGATGCTACCTCCTTTCTCCACCAGATGGAACGCCTGCTCAATTGCCCTAGCAGACCCGGTACAGACAATTACAAAGTCTGCAAGGCGTCCTTCGTTTACATTACGTAAACGTGCCACTATATCCTCACTACCAGCATGAATTACAGCACTTGCTCCAAACCTAAGGGCAGCACTGAGCTTGTACTCATTTACATCTGTTGCAATAACACGACCTGCCCCCTGTGCACATGCCAGTTGAAGATGAAGAAGCCCTGTAACTCCGCTTCCTACAATTAATACACTGCTTCCCATACGAAAGCCACAAACCCTCTGCCCCCTTATAGCACACCCAAGGGGTTCTATAAAAGCCCCCTCTTCAAAAGACATCCCCTCAGGGAGCAAGAAGGTTCCCCTATCAACGTTAAGTGCAGGGATCCTTACATACTCGGAGAAACCACCGGGATCAAAGTGCGTTCTTCTTAAGGTTTCACATACCGAGTGGTTACCACGAAGGCAGTGATAACAGGTGTTGCATGGGACATGATGTGTTGCAAAAACCCGGTCTCCCGTTTTGAATTTTGTCACTCCCTCCCCCACTTCAACCACCTCCCCAGCAATCTCATGTCCAAGCACCACAGGAGCCTTGGGAACACGATACCACTCCATAACATCACTCCCACAGATACCACTTGCACGAACACGCACCAGGATCTCCCCGGGGCCAACCTGCGGTATCGGTCTCTCTTCGATTCTAATGTCTCGATTGTTATAGTAAACAGCTACACGCATGGGGCTATTTTTAATTAACTGCTGCTCTTTTTTTGACTTCCTCTTCTTTAAGGGTCATAAAAAGGTCTAGAGCCTCCTTGGGTGTATACCCTTCATGAACAATAGCACGTATAGCCCTTATCATAGCAACTGGATAGTCCGATTGCCATATGTTTCTACCCATATCCACACCCACAGCCCCTCTTTGTATCGCATTATAAGCCATCTCCAGTACATCTAGCTCAGTAGCCAATTTAGGTCCCCCAGCAATCACTATAGGAACCGGACAACTCTCCGTTACCTTTTCAAAGTCCTCACAATAATAGGTTTTTACCATATGTGCACCTATCTCCGCACATATACGGCAGCAAAGGGAAAGAAAACGTGCATCTCGCTTCTCAAGCTCTCTACCAACAGCGGTAATAGCCATAACGGGAATACCGTATTCCTCACCCTGATTCACTAGCTCAGCAAGGCTAAGAAGTGTTTGACGTTCATGCTCGGTCCCAATAAAAACCGAAAGCCCAACACCTGCAACGTTAAGACGTATAGCATCCTTAATGGAAGTGGTAATTCCCTCGTTTGATAAAGAGGGCCCAATTATGCTTACTCCTCCTGATACCCGTAAAACCACACTCGTTGCAGTTGAAGGATCAACTGATGTACGGAGAACACCACGTGTAAGCATTATGGAGTCAGCATAAGGTAGCAGGGGCTCTATTGTTTTCCTCGGAACCTCTAGTCGTGTTGTAGGCCCCAGAAAATAACCGTGATCCACAGCAAGCATAAGTGCCCTTCCGGTATCAGGTCTTATTATTTTTGCCATCCGATTTTTCATTCCCCAATCCATCAGCATCTCACCTCACTTTCGATTTTTTTAGAGAAACTTTAAAGTAAGGCATGGGAAAAGTCAATAAAGGTTTACAACATTGGAGAAAAAAGTAAAATTTAAAGGTATATCTTCCGGCTAACCCCAATGGTGTACCTAGAAGACAGAATAAAGGTCGTATGCACAAAACTCAGGTTATGGTTCTTTCATGAAACATGGGCACTACCGGTTGATATATTCCGGATACTTGTAGGAATCCTCTGCGTTTTTTACTACTTCTTTCTATTTCTCGAAGTAAGGGACTTTAGCAGTCCCGACGGACTTGTAAGCCATGAGTTCTATCTGGAACACTTCTGGTGGTTAAACATCAATCTTATACAACCAGGTACCCCAACCATTGTATTTTACGTGCTGATAGCATTAGCCTGGATAGGCTCCTGGGCAATTATCACAGGATACCGTACAAAACTGGTTGCGGGGATTCTTTTTTTGATAACCGTATGTATTCAACGCTGGAATTTTGCAGTAATGTTTGTTGACGATGGGATAATGCACCTTGCACTATTCTGGTTAGTGCTTCTGCCGGTAGGGAAAACCCTTGTTTTAAATGAATTGCTTAAGGAAGGGAAAGGATGCCTGTCAAAGTGGGTCCGGATAAAGGTTCCGGGTGTTGCAGTAAGTTGCCTTACTTTTAATATCTGCTGGGCTTACCTTATAGCCGGACTTACGAAACTAACAAGTCCGATGTGGCAAGAGGGAGTTGCCCTTTATTCGATTCTAATTCTGCCAATTTCCCGAATGCCCTATTTCTGGCAACCAGAACACCTTGGGATTTTAAAAGTAGCAAACTATGCAGCAGTTATCACAGAAATAGCTCTTCCATTCCTTCTCCTATCTCCTAAAGGATCCCTTAGAAAATGGTTGGGGCTTATACTTCAAATTCCCTTTCACCTGGGTATTATCCTTACTTTAAAGATCCCATTTGCAAACTTTGCCTTCATTGCCTCAGGTGTCCTGTTCTTCAGAGAAGAGATAATGGAGGCAATCAGGAAAGGATTTGAGGGGCCAAAACCTGAGTTAGAACCAAAGGTCAACAAAAAAGCATACATATACTCGGCAATAGCTATAGTTTTTGTTACGCTTGTTTGCCTTTCAACACTTAGAAGAATACCACCCTTTAAACCCATAGGCCTGTTTGCAACAAAGGTTCTATGGCCAGTGGGTATATCACAGGATTACCGTTTGTTTGATTGGATAGACAGAACCAACTACCATATGGTACAGAGAGCTATATTTTACCCTCTTGGAAGTACCCAACCAAAAGAGATAAAACCCACAAAGATCATTCCTCGCTCCGTTCGCTATGCCCTTATCCTAGCCCGTGTATACGATGTTTACTGGTTGCTACACATACCACCTGCGCTAAAACCCCAAATAGAGAAGGAAACACGACGCCGTATAGGAAAACGTGCTTGCAGGGTGCTTGGGAGCTCCGGAAGACTCATTCTTGAGACAACTATCCACCATATAACTCCAGATAACGTTGAACGAAAGAAAAGGCCAAGGATAGATGTGATGAGCTTTTGGTGTTTGAACGGAAAGTTGGTTGACAATATCCCCTAGGCACTTTTGTTAGCAATTGCACATATATGTTTAACAAAATTGCAAATTTCCATAATATTTTTCAGGAATTGTTTATTTTGCATTTGCGAAGAAAAGCCCTTGACATTTAACAACTCGGTTATTATCTTTTCTACTAGATAGAACCAATCACCAAAAGGAGGGGTTGAAAAATGCCTGAGAGAAAAGAAGTTCAACATGTAAGGGATGTTACAGAAACCCTTAAGGAAATCACTAGCATTGTAAAGGAAAATTACCTAAACAGTGTTGAGCTCTGGATTTCTTTATGGGAAGAGAACTTAAAGGTTATAAATTCCCAGTTAGAGAACTGGCTTAACATGCAGCAGAGCTATCTAAACTCTTTAAAAGAGGTATATAACAAGGTTCAGAAGGATATCTCAACACTTACGGATCCAAAGGTTGTATTTGAGGAGATTGAAAGGCTCCTAGCCTTACAGAAAGACTATATTGACTCTCTTAGGAGGATCTCAAACAGGTACACAAAAGAAACCTTTAACCTTGCTAACAGGAATACAGAAAGATTTTTTTCCCTGTTTGACGAGTGTATAAACCTTCTAAGAGTGTAACTTTTGGTTCCTAAAGGGAAAGGGGGAGATAAATCTATGCAGGAAGCTATACAAGGACAGAATTTAAAAGAATCAATAGCAATGGCTTTTAATCTCGGGGTATGGATGAGACAAAAGAAGGGACATGAAGGTAGAGTCTTAGAAGTTGCTAAGGAGCTAAGAGATATAATATTCTGGAACATATCTCAGCAATACAGTAACATCTATCCACCTGAGATATTAGAGGCTAATGTGGAGTATTTCCTAGAAATTGCTCTACTGGGTTATATACTGCCTGATATCTGTCCTCCAGATGAGGAACTTAAGAACAAACTTATTGCTCTAATAGAGGCCAAAGCCAGAACCACTTACAAAAAGGATCAAGATAAGCAGGAACAACCAACTATAACGAGTTACTGAGGTTTAGGGGTTTACAAAGAGTTCGTTATATACTTCTCTAAATGCGCTAAGAGCGATCTCAATATGCTCCTCTCTATGTGTTGCCATCAGGGTTGCACGTATACGGCATTTACCGTGCGGAACAGAAGGAGGACGTACAGCAGGGGTAAAAACTCCCTTCTCTTTTAACAAGATGGAGAACCTAAGGGTAGGTTCAGCTTCTCCTATTAATACAGGGATAACAGCTGAATTTGAAGGAAGAATACTAAGCCCAATATCTTTAAGGCCTGATTTAAACCTGTTTATTAACCCCCATAAATAATCCCTTCTTTGAGGCTCGGACTCTATAATATCAATTGCAGCCATAGAAGCTGCAACTGCAGAGGCTGGAAGAGAGGTATCGAAGATAAAGGTCCTTGCTCTGTTTCTTAGAAACTCAATGAGCTTTTTACCTCCCGCAACGTATCCCCCCAAAGATCCTATAGCCTTTGAAAGCGTTCCCATAACTATATGAACCCTATCCTCAACACCAAAGTACTCGGTAGCTCCACTTCCCCTTTTCCCAAGAACCCCGGTAGCATGAGCTTCATCAACCATAAGCATACAACCGTACATCTCAGCCAGCTCAACAAGCTCTGGAAGGGGAGCTATATCTCCATCCATACTGAACACTGTATCCGTAACTATAAGCCTTTTACCAGATGAACTGGTTTTAGACAGAAGGTAGCCCAAATGGTCTATATCACAGTGCCTGTAAACCTTAATTTCTGCACGGGAAAGACGACATCCATCTATTATGGAAGCATGATTGAGTTCATCACTAAATATTACATCTCCAGGGCCAACCAAAGCAGATATGGTTCCCACATTTGCCAGATACCCAGAGGAAAAAAGTATCGCAGACTCTGTTTTTTTAAAGGAGGCAATCCTTTCCTCAAGCTCCCTATGAAGGTCTAAACTCCCGCTCACAAGACGAGACCCACCAGAACCGGTACCGTATTTCTCCAGTGCTCTCCTTGCAGCCTCCTTAACCAGAGGATCGGTAGAAAGTCCAAGGTAGTTGTTGGAGGCAAGAAGTATGTATCTTTTCCCATCTATTAAGACCTCCGGATTTTGTCCACTTTGAAGCTCTGTAAGTACACGGAACAGCTGCTTGTCTTTTATAAGCTTAAGTTCTTCCTCGATCCATAAAAGGGCATTTTCCATAACAGGATTACTAAACTTCTCCCTCAGTAGCTCTCTTAATAGCCCTATAGGTTACCTTAACAAGCTTGCTCAGGTCCTCAATAGGGATTCCAAGAGGTGGCATAAGAACAACAACATTTCCAAGAGGACGTATAAGAACCCCTTCTTGCATTGCAAACTCTGCAACCCTCCAGCCCATCTTCATCCCGGGCGGATAAGGTTTTTTAGATTCTTTATCTTCAACCAGCTCTATCCCAACCATAAATCCCTTATTCCTAACATCTCCCACGTGCTTAAGTCCCCTAAACTCCTGCAGTTCCTGCTCTAGAAACTCTATCTTTTCCTTTAACTTCTCAAGGGTTTTATACCTTTTAAAAGCCTTAAGATTTCCCAAGGCAGCTGCACAGCAAATGGGGTTTCCCGCATAACTGTGACCGTGAAAAAAAGTTTTAAACTCTTCATAATCACCTAAGAAGGCATCGTATATATCCTGCGTTGTAATGGTTGCAGAAAGCGGTAGATAACCTCCGGTCATACCCTTTCCCAAAACCAATATGTCAGGAGTAACATCCTCATGCTGACAGGCAAACATCTTACCGGTTCTTCCAAAACCGGTGGCAACCTCATCAAGGATTAAAAGCACATTGTATTTATCACAGTACTCCCTTACCCGTCTTAGATACCCGGGAGGGGAAACAATCATCCCCCCAGCCGCTTGAACATAGGGTTCTAGGATAACAGCCGCTATCTCTTCATGATGCTTCTCTAGGATCTTTCCCACCTCTTCAGAACATGCGATATTACAGGAAGGGTAAGTCTTTCCCAGGGGACACCTGTAGCAGTAGTAAGATGGGGCCTTGTATGTCTTAAAAAGTAGGGGTTTAAACGCTGCATGAAACAGGTCTATACCCCCTACGGAAACAGCCCCTATGGTGTCACCATGATAACCGTTTTCCAAACACACAAACTTTGTTTTGTTTGGTTTTCCCTTATGCTGCCAGTACTGAAAAGCCATCTTCAGAGCAACCTCAACCGCACTTGCACCATCACCAGAATAAAAAACCTTCTTTAAACCGGAAGGACATATATCAATTAGCTCCTTTGCAAGCTCCACTGCAGGAGGATTTGTAATACCCAAAAGGGTGCTATGTCCAACCTTTTGAACCTGTTCTTTAATGGCGTCGTCAATCTCTGGAACCCTGTGGCCGTGGATATTAACCCAAAGTGAGGATACTCCATCAATGTACCTTCTACCCTCCGTATCAATTAGATAAACGCCCTCAGCCCTCTCAATTATTATTGGTTTTTTACTCTCATACTCCTTCATCTGGGTAAAGGGATGCCAGACAAACTCAATATCGTATTGCTCAAGTTTTTTTATATCGTACTTGTCCATGATAACCAGCCAAAGGGAAACAGAACTTACATAAAAGGTATCGGTTATTATACAACAATTAAAGGTCGCTTAAAAGAAGGGATTTGCTAGGGTACATCCTTCCTTACCGGCATCTGTAGATCATCTAGCATACGAAGGTCTTCCTCGGGAGAGCGACCGAGGGTGGTAAGGTAGTTTCCAAGGATCATAGCATTTGCCCCTGCTAAAAGACCCATAGCCTGAAGGTCTCTAAGGGTTACTTCTCTTCCTCCAGCAGCCATAATTATTTTATCGGGTAAAATAAGCCTAAATATTGCAATGGTCTTTACAGCTTCAAAAGGTGAAACCAGTGGCAGATGGCCCAAGGGTGTCCCTGGTCTTGGATTAAGAAAATTTATTGGAACCCAGCTTGGGTCAAGCTCCTTTAGTTCAAAGGCAAACTCTATTCTCTGTCTTACAGACTCTCCCATGCCCAGTATACCACCTGAGCAAAGCTGCATTCCTGCTTTTTTTACCAACTTGGCTGTTCTCAACCTGTCTTCATAGGTATGGGTGGTACAGATCCTTGGGAAATAACTACGACACGTCTCAAGATTATGGTTATAACGCCAGACACCGTGTTCCTTTAAAGCAAAGGCCTGCTCTTCCGTAAGTTCGCCAAGTGAGCAACCTATTTTTAGGTTTGTCTCCTTACGAAGAAGATCAACTGCTTCAAGGACCTTCCTAAAAACCTTTGGTGTTGGGCCTCTTCCACTTATAACAATACAGAAATCCATAGCACCCAGCTTTTCTGCCTGTTTTGCAGCCATAAGGATCTTCTCTGTAGCCATAAAGGGATGTGTTTTTATCCCGGTATCGTAGTGTGCAGATTGAGAGCAAAAGGCACAATCCTCTGGGCAGTTCCCGGTCCGTGCACTTATTATAGAACGCAAAAAAACACCATCTCCTCTGTACTTAAGAGTAACTTTCCTGGCAAGAGCAATAAGATCAGGCACCTGTTCTCTTGGAAGCTCTGTTAAGGAAAGAGCCTCCTCAAATGTGATTGGCTCTTCTTTTTCTAACAACTTTTCTCTAACTACATCTAATACGCTAATCTTAACCTCCTGGAAATTAATAGGTAAATTTTTTAACTGAAAGCCGTATTTTTGTCAACAGCTGTTTACTGTAGAATGATACATAGGTTAAAACTGCCCATAATAGCTTTCTTAAGTTGTTTGGTGTTATTTGGTGTACTTCTTACTATAACCCCCTGGGGAAATTCCCTGTACCGCACAGCATTTATCATTTCCTACATTGTTCCCAGAACTCCCAAGTGGTTTGAATGGGCAAGACAAGAAATCTATATAAAAGAGGAGAAGTTTAAAACCAAAAGAGACACTTTAGGGGCACCGCTAGAACACAGAGTCTATATATACCTACCAAAAGAGAAAAAAAGTTATCCGTTTATAATACTCTTTCCTGGGTTTAGCCCAAAAGGAGCACAAGACCCAAGGCTTGTAAATCTTGCTATATCTTTTGCTTCAGTTGGTATCGGGACAGCAATACCGGACTCCCCTACAATACGTAAAAGGATATTCTCAAAAGAGGACATAAATCGGCTTATAGAAACATTCTATTTTTTGAGTAAGAGAAACTACGTTAACCCACAACGCATTGGCTTATGTGGTTTTTCAGTAGCTGGCTCTTACGCACTAATTGCAGCATCCTATCTAGGAGATAAACCTCTTTTTGTTATATCAGTTGGCGGTTATTTTGATCTTGTAGAACTCCTTGCAGAGATCCTATCAAAAAAGGCTAAATACAGGGGCAATGAGAGAACATGGATTCCAGATACCCTTCCCCAAGAACTACTTTTTAATGCGCTTACGAAAGAGATAGGCAAGGAGAGAGTCGAAAAAGCATTCTTACAAAAAGAGCTTACACTAGAGGATGCAAAAACCTACATAACTTCCCTTCCAAAGGAGTTTATAAAAGAGCTTATCGAACTTTCCCCATCCTCTAGAGCCCATAACATCAGAACACGTGTTTTTATTATGCATGATAGAAACGATAGAATAATACCCGTTGAAGAATCACGTAAGATAAGAGATGCTCTCCCTAAAGAAATTCCTCTCCACTATAACGAATTTTCCCTTATACACCATGTAACCCCAAAAACACTTCTTAGCAAAGACATAATTGGCTTTTCATGGCGTGTATTTAGTATCGTTCACCTATTATCACAGCAATAGAAGCAGTTATTATTCACCAATTAACACAAGAACCCCTGTATATGTAAACATACAGTTTCTTCCCCTTAAGGGACCAAACTCCGCATTACCAAAGAAACCTACTATTGGTATATCGCCTAGAAAACTTGTAATATAGGCCGTATCTATTCCCCTGTATCCGTAAAGAGACATCCCACGTGCACAACAGTTGAAATAGAGTCCAAATTTAAAAGGTCTCCTAGGATCACCTGTGGCAACCACCCGTTCAAGCATCCGTTTTAGATCCTCACGTGCAAGCTCAGGGTTACGCATGGTAAAAGTTATGACCTGACCTTCCCTTACATTTTCAGCTACCCCTATTACGCCACTGTCGGGATTGAACCCTATTATGTTTCTCACAAGATAATCTCCTTCAACACTCTCTATCTCATGGGGATCTGGTGTAAATCCGACAAACAAGAGACGTAACATATCCTTTGGGTTTTCAACCAGGCTTTTAGGAACCTGTTTTTTTAACACCTCAAAAGCAGGTTGTCCATCCAGTTCAAATATTATGTTCCTGTCAGCTTTTGTTACAATACATGGGTTACCTACAGGTTGACACCCCTGGGTAATTCCAATCCTATACGTAAAGCTTCCCTCCAGAATAGCCCCACAAACAGCTCCAGAAATAACGGTATCTCCACAAAACTCAAAAGTTTCACTCAGCATTGGATGTTCAGAAGCAGCAGCTCCAACTATAGGGATCTCCCCCAGCTGAGATTCTATCCCTCTGAATACAAGCTCAGGATTCAGAAAAAAAGGATCACAAAGGAGCATAAGAAGAGCATTTTCTTCTTCTACAGGAACAAACTTTTGTCCAATCTCTATACCGGCCTTTACCCCACCATCCCCTGAGTGTTTAACTATAAACGTAGAAGCCCTTATACTGTCAGAACTGACAGCCAAAACTGAGACGGCTGGCTCTGCTTCTATTTCCCCCATATTGGTTAGCACCCCCAGAGCACTACATCCAACCACATCCTTGGTTTTTATAACCTCTCCTATAGAATTTAAAATATCCTTGTATGCTGACCTGTAAGGGAATGTAGAAAAAACCAAAGCCCAATCGGCCCTCTCCATATCGCCTGTACTTAGAGCCTGAAAGGCCGCTTTCCTTGCTGCCTTAACACCGTTTTCATCCTGAGAAAATCCAAATCCTGCTTTTATCATAACCCCCTCTCTTGCTTATAATTTTCCAAATCCCTATACAACTCTGCCCTTCCAGAACAGATAAAACACCTTCTTGGAAACCTTATTATGGCTGTATCCCTTGGAAAAACCATAGCAAGCATCCAATCAACTGCAACCTGGATCTGTTTTTTTAGGCCCACAAGTTTCAGTAGGTGCAGGGCATTCCACAATAACCACGCTATAAAACCTGCCAGTCTTATCCTTCCTACTCTTATAACTGCATCGTTCATACCAAGAGAAACCAACATACCTGAAGGGGAGAAAGAATACTCCTCAAAAGACCTGTTCTCTATTGCATTAACGATGTTCTTTGCAGCTACCCTTGCCTGCTCAATTGCAACCGGAGCAACCGGTTGAGATGACCTCCGTAACTTATCACCCTCTACAAAAGCACTATCTCCTATAACGTAAACCTCTGGAAACTCAGGAATCTGCATATAACCGTTTACCAGTATACGCCCAAATTCTCCCTTCCTTACCCCAAGAGAATCCAAAACCGGGTTTGCCCTTACACCAGCTGTCCAGATTACTATACCTGCCCTTAATATATCCCTGTTGTTAATCTCTACCCCACCCCTAAAACACCTTGTAACCCTTGCACCTGTTCTAACCTCTATACCTTCTTTAAGCAGCTTTCCCTTAGCCTTCTTTGCAATGTAGGGATCAACACCTTCTAATATCTCGCTAGCCGCTTCAAGAAGAACAATTCTTACGTCACCAAAATCAATTCCCCTATAGTTCTTAACCGCCTGTCTGTATATAAAGTCTCTTATCTCTGCTGTAAGTTCAACTCCAGTATAACCCCCACCAACTATAGCAAAGGTTAGCATTTCCCTTTTTAAATCAAGGTTTTCCTCGTGGTCCGCGTGTTCAAGTATGTCAATAATATGGTCTCTTAACTCCACCGCATCTTCCAGAGTTTTTAGAGAGAAGGTGTATTCACTAGCACCCGGAATATTAAAAAAGTTAGTGGTGCTTCCCAAAGCTATTATGAGATAATTATAGGATATCCAACCCTCAAGAAGCCTTACAACCTTTTTCTCTAGGTCTATACCAATTACCCTATCCCTTATAAACCTGAATCTTCTATCTCTTCTAATATCTCTTATGGTCTGTACTATATGTCTTGGTTCTATATACGATGAAACGATCTGAGGAAGAAGAGGGGTAAAAAGGGTGTAGTTCTGGTTGCTTATAAGTACTAACTCCACATCCTCTCTTTTACGAAAGTGCCTCTCAAGGTTAAGTACAGCTTCTATCCCACCAAAGCCAGAGCCAAGAACAACTACTCTTATCACAACAACCCCTCCCTTTATCCTTTCCCTGAAATAGTATAACACCATTGGTGTTTGTAATCTAAATCCTTCCCCACGATATAAACCTAAGAGGGGTTATTCTTATCACAGGGAGATTTAGTTCAGGAAGCTTCATCTCCACATATTGAGGGTACTTTTTGCATAAAAGCCTAAGTGAGTCTTCATATTCCTTACCAGATTCCAACAATCCCGCTGTGCCAAGGATAATAATGTAGCCTAGCTTATTCCAATCCTCACTGTACTCATCGACAACAACCGATACATTTGGGTTTTCAAGTATGTTCTTTACCCTCTTTAACTCCTTTACAGATACACGCTTTGGCTTTTTATCAAGGGGAGTATATATATACCTGCCATTGTAGACATAACATATTGGAAGAACCAAAGGGCTTCCATGTTTATCAACTGTGGCCATCCTTGCAACTCTGTGTGATGATAAAAACTCCTTTTCCTTCTCAGTTAAATACCCTCTAGACCCCATAACCTCCCCTTTCCTGTGGAACTTGCATTATCCAGTAGTTATTTTATAATAGTTTTTTTATAAAATAAAAGCATAAGGTTGTTTTATCTTTTCACTAACCTGTAATGGAAAACATAAAGATATTTAGCGGGACATCTAATTTTCCACTTTCAGAAGCGGTATGCAAATACCTGGGGGTTCCTCTTGGAAGGGCAGAAATCAGAAGGTTTAGTGATGGAGAGGTATTTGTAGAAATAGCAGAAAGTGTACGCAGAACCCATGTATTTGTTATACAATCAACCTGCCCTCCTGTGAACGAAAACATAATGGAGTTGCTGATTATAACAGATGCTCTAAAAAGGGCCTCAGCAAAGGCAATCACAGCGGTAATACCATACTACGGGTATGCAAGACAGGACAGAAAAGTTCAACCAAGAGCCCCCATATCGGCAAAGCTTGTTGCTGATATAATAGTTAAAGCAGGGGTTGGCAGGGTTGTTACCATGGACTTACATGCAGGCCAGATTCAAGGCTTCTTTGATGTCCCGGTGGATCATCTCTATGCAGCACCTGTTCTTATAGACTACATAAAGAACAAGTTCAGCAAGGATGAAATAGTTATTGTATCCCCTGATGCCGGTGGAATGGAAAGAGCCAGAGCGTATGCAAAGAGACTGGGGACAGGACTTGCTATGACGGATAAAAGGCGGCCAGCTCCAAACGAAGCTGAGATAATGAATGTTATAGGGGATGTAAAAGGGAAGATTGCAATCATAGTGGATGACCTTGTAGACACAGGAGGAACTGCCATTCAGGCCGCCCAAGCCCTTATAAGGGAAGGTGCAAAAGGGGTAACTCTGTGCTGCACACACGGTGTGCTCTCGGGTAACGCTATAAAGAAAATAGAGGATTCACCACTTGAAGAGGTTATAATAACGGATACAATACCACCCAGAGAGGAAGCAAAAAGATCTGGAAAAATAAAGGTCCTTAGCATAGCAAGCCTCTTAGGAGAGGCTATTAGAAGAATAGCTATAGGAGAATCCATAAGTACTCTATTTACATAGGAGTAAGGCTATGGCACAAAGTACTTTAACGGTAATAAGAAGAAAAGAGGTTGGCAAAAGCGCAGCGAGGAAAATAAGAAGGCAGGGAGCAATTCCTGCTATTTTCTACGGGAAAGAAACCGAACCGATACCCTTGATTGTAAATCTAAACGAATTAAAACAGGCGCTATCAACGGAAGCAGGAGAAAACACAATTCTTGAGCTCCACATAAAGGATAACGGGGAAGAAATTACAAAGCTAGCTTTGCTTAAAGACATTCAATTTGACTACCTTACCAACAAACCAATTCATTTTGATTTTCAAGAAGTTCTTCTAAGAGAGAAAATAAGTGTAAAGGTTCCTGTAAAGATAGTAGGAAAAGCACCCGGGGTTAAGGAAGGTGGCATCCTTGAAGAGATACTTAGGGAGATTGAAATTGAGTGTTTCCCAACGGATATACCAAACTCCATAGAAGTAGATGTATCTCAACTAGGAATAGGAGATTCAATACACATACGAGATCTCTCCTTACCTGAGGGAATTACGGTTTTACACGAGCCAGATGAAACAATCGTTACAATACTTTCACCCGCTGTTGAGGCAATAGCAGAAACGGAAGCAACAGAATCTGAAACCACCACAAAAGAGGGTGAGGAGAAGTAACCTAAATGAAGACTTTTTTGGTAGTTGGTCTTGGAAATCCTGGGAAAGACTACGCTATGTCGAGACACAATGTTGGTTTTATGGTAGTTGACAGGCTTGGAAACAGGCTGGAAACAGGTATAAAAAAAAAGGTTTTAAAAGTCTCTACGGAGAAGCCCTTCTAGAAGGGAAAAAAATAATTCTTCTTAAACCTCAAACTTACATGAATCAAAGTGGTAAAGCTGTGGTGGAAGCAACTTCATTTTTTAAAATTCCCAAAAAGGATATAATCGTTATTCACGATGAACTGGATCTCCCCTTCGGAACAATCAGGATAAAACCTGATGGGGGAAGTGCAGGGCACAAAGGGGTTGAGTCGATAATAAACTATCTTGGCAGCAAGGAGTTTATAAGAGTTCGAATAGGAATAGGGAAACCGGTTTGCAAATCAGAGGTTGTAAACTATGTGCTTTCTGAATTCAGAAAAGAGGAGAAGGCATTACTGGATAAAGTGCTTGATAAAGCAGGGGATGCTGTTTTAGAGATAATCAACCAAGGAATAGAAAGTGCTATGAATAAATTCAACAAAAGAAACGCATAAACCCTCAATTAATAACTTATAAAGGAGGTTGCAAAGATGGGTGAGCTAATTGCAGCTCTTTTTGGGCCTATAGTGGCTATAGCGGTCTTAGGTTATGCATACCTTACGTACAAACACATCAGGTCACTTCCTGATGGAAACGATAGAATGAGAGAGATAGCATCTGCTATTCACCAGGGAGCAATGGTTTTTCTGCAAAGAGAATACAGGATAATAGCTATCTTCGTTGCAGTTATCTTTGTACTCCTGTCAATATTTATAGGCATATGGACAGGAATAGCCTATGTAGCAGGAGCAGTGTGCTCAATGGCTGCAGGTTTTTTTGGTATGAAAGCAGCCACACAGGCTAACGTAAGAACCTCACAGGCTGCAGCAACGGAGGGACAGGGACAGGCCCTTAGCGTGGCCTTTAAGGGCGGCAGCATAATGGGTCTATCTGTAGCCGGGCTTGGACTCCTGGGGCTTAGCATAGCATATGCCTTTGGAATTGGGATTCCTGATAATCCAGCAGATACCACTGTGCTTTCCACATTTGTACATAACTTTGCAAGCACAATAAGCGGATTTGGAATGGGGGCAAGCTCTGTTGCCCTTTTTGCAAGGGTAGGAGGAGGTATTTACACAAAAGGAGCCGATGTGGGTGCAGACCTAGTTGGTAAGGTAGAAGCAGGAATCCCAGAAGACGATCCCAGAAACCCAGCGGTTATAGCTGATAATGTGGGAGACAATGTAGGAGACGTAGCAGGAATGGGAGCAGACCTCTTTGAATCGTACGTGGCTTCAGTAATAGCAACAATAGTTATCGCTGCAGATAGAGAGACTCACCAGATAGCCTTTATGGCTATTCCGATAATCCTTATAACCATAGGGACAATTGCCTCTGTTATAGGTGGAAAAAGCGTAGAGTGGCTAAAGAACCTAGACCCTCAGATCGTTCTAAGACGAGCAACCCTTTATGCGGGAGGAGTGTATATTGGAGGATCTCTTATAGTCCTTCTTATACTTGCCCTTGTAGAGGGGATTGGGGGTAAAGAAATTATGGGAATCTATGGAGCCTCAGTTCTTGGGCTTGTAACCGGAATAGCAATTGGACTAATTACAGAATACTACACCTCAGGTTCCCCAATAAGGAAGATAGCTGAAGCATCTAAAACAGGCGTTGCAACAAACATCATCGAGGGGCTTTCTGTGGGTATGATAAGCACAACTATCCCAGTTATCATAATAGCAATAGCCATTGGGCTTTCTTATGCTTTTGCAGGCCTGTATGGAATAGGGATAGCTGCAGTAAGCATGCTTGCCACAATTGGAATCACAATGTCCGTAGATGCATATGGGCCTGTTGCAGACAACGCAGGTGGAATAACAGAGATGGCAGAGCTTGGTGAGGATGTAAGGAAGATCACAGATAGACTGGACTCCCTAGGTAACACAACAGCAGCAATAGGAAAAGGCTTTGCAATAGGTTCAGCCGCACTTGCAGCACTTGCCCTGTTTGCAGCATATACAAAGGCAGTTGGTCTAAACACGATAGATCTAACCAACAGCAAGGTTGTAGCCGGTCTTTTAATAGGAGGAACAGTTCCTTTCCTTCTTGCCTCTTTAACGATGAGAGCCGTTGGAAGAACCGCACAAAGAATGGTTGAGGAGGTAAGGAGACAATTTAGAGAGATAACCGGGCTTCTTGAGGGAAATGCAAAACCGGACTACGCAACTTGTGTTGGCATAAGCACAGATGCTGCACTTAGAGAGATGATAGTCCCGGGAATAATAGCCATTATAGCTCCTCTGATTATAGGGTTTATCCTAGGTAGGGAAGCACTTGGGGGCTTCCTGGCAGGAGCGGTTGTAACCGGGGTTATGCTTGCACTTATGATGGCAAATGCAGGTGGTGCATGGGACAATGCAAAGAAGTATATAGAAGCCGGCAACCTGGGAGGTAAAGGCTCTGACCCACATAAGGCCGCAGTTGTTGGGGACACAGTAGGAGATCCATTTAAAGATACTGCGGGTCCTGCAATGAATATACTCATAAAGCTTATGTCGATTGTATCACTTGTAGTTGCACCCCTTTTAATTTAAAAAAGAGATAAATAATCGGGAAGGATTTGGAACACCAAACTCCTTCCCGAATTTGGAGGTTTAAGTTATAAAGGTATGGGGCTTAGTTGTGGTATTGTAGGGCTACCAAATGCAGGCAAATCAACCATCTTTAATGCCCTAACCTCTTCCAGGGCTATGGTGGCAAACTACCCCTTTACCACAATAGATCCCAATGTCGGTGTAGTTAATGTTCCTGATGAACGCCTTGAAAGACTTGCCGAGATTATAAAGCCTCAGAGGGTAATACCAACTACACTTAAGTTTATAGATATAGCCGGGCTTGTAAAAGGAGCGAGTCAAGGAGAAGGTTTAGGTAATAAATTTCTGGGTCATATAAGGGAAGTAGATGCCATAATACACGTGGTAAGATGCTTCAAATCGGATGTTCCCCACGTTTTTAACAGTGTAGATCCTAGAAGGGATGTAGAGGTAATAAATCTTGAGCTTCTTCTTGCAGACCTAGAAACCGTAGAAAAAAGGATGGCAAAAGTAGAGAAACAGGCAAAATTAGGAAACAAAGAAGCGCAATCTGAGTACCTCTTACTTGAGAGATTAAAGGATCACATGAATAGAGGCAAACCTGTAAGGCTTTTTAAATCCGGAAACGAACTGGAAGAAAAAACGATTAAAAGCCTAAACCTGCTTACAGAAAAACCCTTACTATATGTTGCAAACTTAGAGGAGAAAAACGGAAATGAGCCATGCCTTGGCATTCTGGAAGAAATAGCCAAAGAAGAAAAAACGGAGCTTGTTCCCATATACGGTAAACTTGAAGCAGAGTTGGCTGAGCTGGATGAAAACGAGAAAGTAGAGTTTTTAAAGGAGATGGGTTTAAGTGAGTCAGGACTTAAAAGGCTTGTAAAGTCAGCTTACAAACTTCTTGATCTTATTACCTTCTACACAACAAATGGTATAGAACTTAGAGCATGGAGCATAAAGAAGGGAACAAAAGCACCGCAAGCCGCGGGTAAAATACACAGCGATTTTGAGAAGGGTTTCATAAAAGCCGAGGTAGTATCCTACGAAGACTACATAAAACACAAATCAGAATTAAAAATTAGAGAACTAGGGCTTTTGAGAATAGAAGGGAAAGACTATCAAATTCAAGATGGAGATATGGTATACTTTAGGTTTAAAGTTTAAATTACACAAAAGCTCCGTTATCCTAAAAGCCTTAGGATCGGAAGCCCAGAACGGAGGATATACACATGGCAAAACCCAACTTTTATGAGACTCTCTATATAGTAAGACCTGACCTGGGAGAAGAAGACACAAAGAGAGTACAAGAGAAGCTAAAAGAGATTATACTGGCCCACGAGGGAGAAATTTTTAAATTCGATAAGTGGGCAGAAAGAGAACTTGCCTATGAGATAAGGCACTATACAAAGGGAATCTACTATATCATTGTATACAAGGCACTTCCCACCGTGGTTGCTGATCTGGAGACAAATTTTAGGCTTCTAAACGATGAAGTGCTTAGGTTTATGACGGTGAAGATAAAAGAAGATGCCGTAAAGAAAGAGCAACGTGTCTCTTCACCTGAATCAGAAGAAACCCAAATCCCCAGTGAAGGAGGAATCTAAATTATGGAAGCACCAAGAGAAAGAAGGTATTTTGCAAAAAAGAAGGTCTGCAAGTTCTGTACCGAAGGACTGGAGCCAGATTATAAAGACATCGAGTTACTGTCAAACTTTATCAACGAAAGGAAAAAGATCATTCCAAGGAGAACCTCAGGTCTTTGTGCCTATCATCAAAGGAGACTTACCACAATGATAAAGCGAGCACGTATTATGGCCCTTCTTCCATTTACCGTGCTTCACTGAGAGAAAAACCACACTTACTACAATCTTGTGGAGGTGAAACCACACTATGAAGGTAATTCTTTTAGCTGATGTAGGGTCATTAGGGAAAAAGGGAGAAACAAAAGAGGTAAAAGAAGGATTTGCAAGAAATTACCTGTTTCCAAAGAACCTTGCAGTTCCTGCAACCCCTCAGAATCTAAAAGCCCTGGAGCAACAGCAACAGGCACTAAAGAGAAAGGAAAGCAAGCTAAAAGCAGAAGCTGAAAAGATAGCAAAAAAACTTCAGGAGATATCCTGCACAATACCTGTAAAGGTTGGAGAAGAGAACAGGTTGTTTGGTTCAGTAACTTCCCAACACATAGCAGATGCGCTTTCCAAATTGGGATTTGAGATTCCAAAGAAAGACATAGAATTGGAAACACCTATAAAGACCCTTGGAACTCACGAGGTGCGAATAAAACTTCACCCTCAAGTAAGCGTAAATCTTAAGGTTAACGTTGTCAGTGAGAACTAACCACTACGGATTGGGTAACATAAGTTCCTCGAGTGTAACCTTTTTATAACCACTTGGGATCTCAAACTCCTGATCAGGTATGCTTGTATTTTGGATTCTGGTTACTTCCTCTATGTAGGTATCACCGCTGGGAGAGTAATCAACAGACCTCATAGGAAACCCGGATTCGTATATCTCTTGAAATTCCTTCTCCTGGTCATCAAGACCGGAATATCCAAATCCAGCCCTCTCACCTATTTTCTTTATCTCCATCATATAGTTTGCCAGTTTTTTCATATCAACCTCTTTATCAAACCCAACATCTTTGCTAACCCAGATCTCCTCTATCAATCTTCCATCTTCATAGACCTCGTACTTGCGTGAGTTATATCCTGCTATCTTCTCAAATACATCCGTCTTCTTTAAAACTAACTTCTTTTGTTTAACCCTATCCGAGGGGAGCAGCCCACGTGATTTCATCATCTCTTCCATCTGAGCTCTTTGCTCAGGTGGAAGCTTGGAAAGCTGCTTTTCTATCTCTGCTTTCATCTTTACTGTAGTTTCCTCAATAAACTTAAAGTAGTCTTCAGGTTTTGCAACGGTATACCTTTTACCAGCATTGTCTACCTGAATCATCTCCCCGCTGTTTAAATCAAGAATTGCTACAGTCTGTTCGTTTTCGTCGGTAAACTTAATCTTATTTTTGGAGATATAAATCCTTCCCTTCTGTTTAGCCACACTTCCCTTTTTATACATTACCCTTTCCATAACAATCCCAGCAAAAGATTCCCTAACCGAGCCAACAAGGACAACAAGAAGACAGATGCAAACTAACCTTAAAGACATTCTCATGTAACTTACCTCCTGATAATTAAGCTTATTTCAAATTGAGAGCATAGGCAATAAACACTTAAATAATCACCAAAAAGCGATTCATTAAATATATACTGTTTTACCAGCTTTGTTAAGTGTTTAAACCATAACACCCCCTCTCTGTAATTTAATCTCTATTGACGACCACTTTATTTATGATAGATTAAACTTTTGATAACACCGTAGTATAAAAGGGAGGTAATATTGTTATGGCCGATAAACAAAGGCTTTTTGCTCCTGTCGGAGAAAAGGAAATCACAAGGGCTATAGTAGAGGAATTCTCCAAAGAGTTCTCAGAGTATGTAACCAGTGACGTTATAGTTGTAGGTGGAGGTCCAAGTGGTCTTGTAGCAGCAAAGGATATCGCCAAGAAAAAGTATAAGGTTCTGCTTATAGAAAGAATGAACTATCTGGGAGGAGGATTCTGGATAGGTGGATACCTTATGAACAAGGTTACCGTAAGAGATCCGGGACAGAGGGTCCTAGACGAGATAGAGGTTCCGTATAAAGAGGTCTCAGAAGGGCTTTATGTGGCTGATGGTCCTTACGCGTGCTCAAAGCTAATAGCAGCAGCATGTGAAGCCGGAGTAAAGGTAGCAAACATGACAATGTTTGATGACCTAGTTTACAGGGAAAACGGTAGGGTAGCAGGGGTTGTGGTTAACTGGACCCCTATTGCAAACATGCCAAAGGAAATTACATGTCTTGACCCCATTGCCCTTGAAGCAAAACTCGTTATAGATGCAACGGGACACGATGCATACCTTGTATCCAGGCTGGCTCAACAAGGGCTTTTTAAAAAGCTTCCAGGTCATGGCTCCATGTGGGTGGAAAAGGCTGAGGATGCCCTTGTTGAATACACCGGGGAAGTACATCCGGGTCTAATAGTATGTGGAATGGCTGTAAACACAACATACGGGCTTCCAAGAATGGGACCTACATTTGGCGGTATGCTACTTTCCGGGAAAAAAGCTGCAGAGGTTGCAGTAAGCATACTTCAAGAACAGGCAAGAGCATAAAAATAAACCAGGGGGGTACCTCTACCCCCCTTTTCCACCTTTAGTAAGAAACTCTAGAGTTTTTTTATGCCTCTCACAGAGTTTTCCCTCAAGTTGAACCCTTAAAACCTCTTCCTGCCAGTGGGAATTGTATAGACAACAGCATTTGTTCTGACAGAAGGCCTCACCTGTAGCCTCATAAAATATAACCTGGAGTGTATATGATTTTAACACCTCTGTAATACGTGGATCGTCATATTCTATAAACATACCCTTAAAAACCTCATCAAGCTCTTCAATCCCTCTTCCACTCTGAATAAATCCAGCCTTAAGCCAGTAGTACTCTCTTGGTCTTGCAGGAGCCTCAACCACCCCAGAGGTTGAGATAATAGAGGGAATACCAAGGAGCACAACCCTTGCATGGTATCTCTTTGTCTCAAAGGTTCCAAAAAGCTTACCGGTAAAGATTATATGAACCAAGCCAGATTTAAGCTCACCTGGGATCCGCTTAAACATGACCCTGTAGAGTATTCTCTGAAGCCAAAAACCATCAAACATAACCTCAGGAGATTTTAAATCCTTAAGTAACTTTTTTAATTCAGTATCTACCCCTTTATCTGCAGGCTCATAAGGTCTTTCCAAAGGGCTTGATATATCTAAAACCCTCGTACCAATGATACTTTTTATGTACTCATTCTCATCCTCATCAGAAAGATCCAGAAAGGAAAGCAGATCCCCACGATTGGTGGCATCAAAGCCCAACCCCCTTAGATAATCAACTAAGGCATTAATTGATAGAGCCTCTGAGGGGTTATCAGAGTAGATAAAAACTTGTTTAATCAAGCTCATAAGGAAGCTTAAGGAAAAATCTCTACAATAACCTCTATTTCTACAGGAGCACCCATGGGTAGTTCATAAACACCAACCGCAGCACGTGCGTGAATACCGCTTTCACCAAAGACCTGATAGAAGAGCTCAGATACCCCGTTTATTACCGCTGCATGCATCTCAAAACCAGGGGCACTTGCCACATATCCCGTAACCTTTACAATTCTTTTAACCCTATCCAGCGTTCCAAGTTCTTCCTTTATTGCAGAAAGAGCGTTTATACCCGCAATTTTTGAAGCCTCTATAGCTTCTTCAACCGAAACCTCACTTCCAACCTTTCCTTTAAATAAAAGCCTTCCCTCTCTTAAGGGAAGTTGACCAGAAACATATACAAAATTACCCGCAGTAACTGCAGGTCTATAGAAACCAAGGGCTACGGGAACTGGTGGAAGCTCTATACCCAATTGCTTTATTCTTTCCTCTATTCCTATTGCTCTTCTCCTTCTAGTCTAAGGGCAATGTAGAGGGTGTTTTCTTCCCTCTTGATAAGGAAGAGAACAGTCTGTCCCTGCTTAATTGAGCCAATAACCTTTCTGTACTCGCTTAGATTGCGAACAGGTTTTTTGTTGATCTCAAGTATTACATCTCCCCTTCGAAGTCCTGCATCCCACGCAACGCTTCCCTGCTCTACATTGGTTACTATAACTCCCTCTGACTCTCTTATATTAAACATTCTCCTTATCTGTGGGGTAATCTCCTGTACCGTAATCCCAAGTCCCTCTTCAATATTTTTCTGATCCCCTCCTCTACTGGAGATAGCAGCTCCAGAATCTGGAAGTTCCCCAAGCCTTAACTTAACCGTTTTTTCCCTTCCATTTCTTATAAGCTTAATCTCGCTTTCTGTACCTGGAGGCGTCATAGCAACCCTCTTAGGAAGCTCACTCATCTCCTTTATCTTTACCCCATTGAACTCCACAATTATATCCCCTCTCTTTATACCCGCTTTCTCTGCTGGACCTCCCGGGGTAACATCCGCAACCAGAGCACCAACTGGCTCCCTGAGATTAAGGCTCTCTGCAATCTCAGGAGTTACCTGCTGCACTAAAACCCCAAGCCAACCACGAACCACTTTCCCCTTGCTTTTGAGCTGCTCAACAACATACCTTGCCATGTTTGCAGGGATTGCAAATCCTATACCCTGTCCTCCAGCGATTATTGCTGTATTTACACCAACCACCTCTCCATTGAGATTAAAAAGAGGTCCTCCACTGTTACCCGGGTTTATAGCAGCATCGGTTTGAATAAAATCATCATAAGCCCCAAGTCCAAGGGACCTACCCTTTGCACTGACAATTCCTACGGTGACTGTGTGACCAAGGCCAAATGGGTTTCCTATAGCAACCACCCACTCACCTATCTCAAGCTTATCTGAGTCCCCAAACCTTACAGCCTGAAGCCTTCTATCCGGTTTGATTTTAATAAGAGCAAGGTCTGTCTTTGGATCCTTCCCTATAACCTTGGCTTCGTATCTCCTGCCATCTTCAAGAATCACATCTATATCCTTTGCCTTCTCTACTACATGGTTATTCGTTATAATGTAGCCATCTTCGCTTATAATAAATCCTGACCCAAGCCCCCTTTGTCTAAACTCTCTCTGTGGATTCTCTCCAAAGAATCTCCTGAAGAACTCCTCAAACGGATCGTTTTCCCCCCCACCGAAAGGTGATTCAAAGGGCATTATGCTTCTTCTAACTATATTGGTGGTACTTATATTAACCACAGATGGTTTTAACCTCTTAACGAGTTCAGATAGTGAGGTAAGATCAGCCCCTCTGACGTTACCATAAGGAAAGGCTGTAAGGAATAAAAACACAAACACAGTTATCAGGTATCTTTTCATAACACAAAGCCTCCAAACACTGGAATATGATATTGGCATAGATAAATGATGTCAAGAAAAGAGTTTATAATCATAGGGAATTAAAGCTACCTATAAAGCAGTAAAGAGCAGCAGCCAGTGAAAGGAAGGGTCCAAATGGAAGCGCATATCCTAGGTCCTTTCCCCTGTATAACATAACCAAAACACCGACTACGGTTCCAAGAACAGAGCTTGTAAAAGCCACAAATAGCACCCCTTTCCACCCAAGGAATGCTCCAATCATGGCAAGAAGCTTTACATCACCCATACCAAGCCCTTCTTTTTTTCTTACAAGCTCATAAATTCCGCCTATAAGTAGAAGCATACCAGCACCCAGAGCTACTCCCACAAGTGAATCCATTATGGGGGTTCCAATAACCACACTCCACCCTGTTTTAGAGAGATCTCTAAGTACATACCAATCCGTACTAAAACCACTGTAGAGCAACCCGACCGCAATACCTGGAAGGGTTATAACGTTTGGGATTATCATATGTCTTATGTCTATAAAAGATACAACCAGAAGTGCGGATAGAAATGAAAAAAGGAAAAGAGTTTGCAGAGTAAGGCCAAAACGCCAGAGTAAAAGCACACTTATCAAGCCAGACAGTAGCTCAACCACTGGATAAACCGGAGAAATCCTGCTTTTACAGTATCTACACCTCCCAAGAAGTAGCAGGTAACTCAGCAGAGGTATGTTATCGTAAAACCTTAAATGGGTTTTACAGGAGGGGCAATGAGAAGGCGGAAAAACAACTGACTCTCCACTTGGCAGTCTATGTATGCAAACGTTAAAGAAACTCCCCATTATCAAGCCAAAGACAAAAGACAAAAGCAGTTTAAGTAGATCTATATCAGGCACTGTGCTTTGTTCTAATACCGTCGGTAGCTATAGAAAGGAAGGGAGTGTTTCCCCTGCTGCTTACAATCTCTTTTAAAGCCTCATCAAAGTGAAGTTGATTAATTCTTAAAACCCCTTTCCCCCGTTTTAGATGGTCTCTTATTGCAATTAATGAGGCCCTCTGGCAGAGAAGCTCTACTTCAGCTCCAGAAAACCCCTTTATTTTGCTTGCTATATCTCTTAGGTTTACCCCCCTTGCAAGAGGCTTCCCGCGAGTGTGTATCTTTAGTATGTCAAGCAGGTCCTCTTCATCCGGATACGTTATTTCCAGAAGGAGGTCAAATCTACCAGCTCTAAGAAGGGCTGGGTCCACCATATCAATTCGGTTTGTAGCAGCAATAACTATAACCCCTCTTAACTCTTCAATACCATCCATCTCAACCAGAAGTTGACTTACAACTCTTTCAGAAACACGATTATGAGTTTCCACACGATGGGGAGCAAGGGCATCAAGTTCATCAAAGAAAACTATGCACGGAGCAACCTGTTTTGCCTTCTTGAATATATCTCTTACGGCCTGCTCAGATTCCCCAACATATTTTGAAAGAAGTTCTGCTCCCTTTATAGAGATAAAGTTTACACCACTCTGATTGGCAATTGCCTTTGCAAGAAGCGTTTTTCCGGTTCCTGAAGGACCATAAAGAAGTATCCCCTTGGGAGCTTTAGTCTTTGTAGCTTCAAATAGCTCTTTGTACTTAAGTGGCCAAACAACAGCCTCCATGAGTTTTTCCTTTATGCTCTTAAGCCCACCCACATCCTCCCAGCTAACCTTTGGTACCTCCACAAAGATCTCCCTTATAGCCGATGGTTCAACTTCTCTAAGAGCCTCCATAAAATCCTGCATGGTGACACTGAGCGTTATAAGCTTCTCATACGGAAGGGCCCCATCCTCAAAATCAATGTCCGGTATAGTTGCCCTAAGTGCCTTCATCGCAGCCTCACGACACAGATTCTCTATATCTGCCCCTACAAATCCATGCGTAAGGTCAGCAATCTTTTCCAGATCTATATCCTTTGCAAGTGGCATACCCCGTGTGTGAACCTCAAGGATCTCAAGCCTGCCATTTCTATCAGGTACATTGAGGGTTATCTCCCTATCAAATCTCCCCGGCCTTCTTAAAGCCGGATCAAGCATATTTGGGAGATTGGTTGCCCCTATTACCACAACCCTTCCTCTCTCCTTAAGACCATCCATTAAGGCAAGAAGCTGTGCAACAACCCTCTTTTCCACATCTCCCGTAACCTTATCCCTCTTGGGAGCTATTGCATCAATCTCGTCTATAAAGATAATAGAAGGTTGGTTCCTCGTTGCAACCTCAAAGATATCCCTTAACCTCGCCTCGCTCTCTCCGTAGAACTTATGCATAATCTCAGGACCGTTTATAACCTGGAAGTTCACCTTTGATTCATTTGCAACGGCTTTGGCAAGTAGTGTTTTCCCGGTCCCGGGTGGCCCAACAAGAAGCACCCCCCGAGGAGGTTCTATACCCAGCCTATCAAAGACCTGGGGATACCTTAAAGGAAGCTCTACAATCTCTCTAACCTTCTTTATCTGCTCCTTTAAACCACCTATGTCTTCATATGTGACCTTTGAAGAATCTACCTTAACCTTTGGTCTGTGTTTTACCTCAATCTTAGTTGAAGAGGTAATTACAACAGATTCCGCAGGTATTGTCCCTATTACCTGAAAATCCTCAACTCTCGAACCGGGAAAGGTAACCCTTACCCTATCCCCCACGGTAACCGGCAATCCCTCAAGACGCTTTGCTAGATACCTTGTCTCATCCCCATTTACATTCAGCAGGAAGTTACTATTAAAAGGTGCAAGAACAACCTTTATTGCAGACTCAGCCTCAACTTTCTTTACAAAGACGTGCTCGTCTATACCAACCCTTGCATTCTCTCTGATAATACCATCAGCCTGTATAACAGATTTCTTTCGAAATGACTTCTCAGAAGGCATAACCCTTGCAACGGTTTTTCTCTTTCCTCCTATTTCAATAAAATCCCATGCATCTACCCCAAGCAGACGCATGTCCCTGGGGTCAACCCTTACAAAACCCTTACCGGCGTCTTTTACCGAAATTTCACAAATTCTAAGCGATAACACCATGACAGCCACTCTAGATTTAAAATATTACCGAATCCTACTGTTCAAGGTCAAGCAGGATTCAATTGAACCAGCCTGCTCCCTCGATTATAATTTTATAAAAACTCATATAAAGAGCATCTGTGATACTTAAATCCATTACCCTTAAGAACTTTAGAAATTACAGGTCTGAAACCCTAACATTTCACGAACGATTCAATGTAATTGCAGGAGACAATGCTCAGGGAAAAACAAACCTGCTAGAAGCAATTAACCTGCTTTGCACATTTAGACCCTTTAAACAGGTAAAGATGGAAGAACTTATCCTCTTTGGGGAAGAGGAAGGGAGGATTAAAGGGGAGATAGAGTCAGAATCAGGCTTAAACGAAGTCCACATAGTTCTTAGAAAGGGGGGAAAGACCCTAAAACTCAATGGAAAAGTTGTATATAATACCACCAAGTTTACAGGAAAATTCAATATAGTTACATTTCTTCCTTCAGACCTGGAGATAATAAAGGGAACCATTCAAGACAGGAGAAAATACATAGATGCTGTTATCTCTAACATCATACCCGAACACCTAAGAGACCTAAAATTGTATTTCAGGGCTTTAACACAGAGAAATGCACTTCTTACACATCAAACACAGGTATCTAAAGAATCTATAGAAGTCTGGAATGAAACCATAGCTGAAATCGGAGGAAGAATAACCAGAAGAAGAATAAAATTTATAAAAAAAATAGAACCTGAAATAAAAGAGGCATACAGACAGATCTCCGGTCTGGAAACGGATATACAGATACGATACAAAACTTCTTTTACACCAAGTGTAGGTTTTGAGGAGGACATAAAAAGGGAACTGGAGTTAAGGTTTAGCCACGACAGAAAATATGGCCACACATCAGTTGGTCCCCACAGAGACCAGATAGACTTTGCTATAGATGGGAAAATTGCATCTGTTTTTGCATCTCAAGGGGAAGCAAAAACGTTGGTCCTTGCTTTAAAAACATCGGAGATCAAACTGCTTACACAGATTCTAAAAAGAACCCCAATTCTTATACTAGATGACATAGCTAGCGAGCTGGACTATAAGAGAAGAAGCTTCCTGTTTCACCTGCTTAGAGAATTCAATGGACAAATATTTATCACAACAACGGTTCCCAAAGAGATCCTGTATAAGGGAGAAAAGAAGGTTTTTTTCATAGAGGCAGGGAAAGTCCAACCTGCAGTCTTAAGATACTCTCCCGTTTACTAATTTACACAGGCCACTGCTCACATCTAAATCCCATATCCCAGAACATCCACTCGAAACGGCTTGTGGTTACAAAGTGTCTTTTAAAAGCCCTCTTCTCGGTGTTCTTAAGTTCCTTTGCAATCTCCTCCGTAAGGGCTAAAACTGCCTCTACTATTTTAGAGTACTCCTCCCCAGCATATGTATCTATCCATCTCTGATAAAGCGGATTCGGAGAACCTTTGGATATAAGGGCCTTTCCAACTTCCCAGTAAATCCAATAGCATGGGAGGACCGCACCTATGATTTCACTAAAAGGACAGGAATAAGCTACAGCCAAAAGATAGCTCGTATAAGCAAGATTTGTAGGGGCAAGAGGAGTATTTAATATATCAGCCCTTTTTAAGCCAAAGTCCCTGAAGAAACTCTCATGAAGAGCACGCTCTACCTTAAGAGCCCCTAAAGAATGCTCATTAAACATCATAATCCATTTTTCCCGTGGGGCCTTTGCTGCAGCTATACTTAGCACCCGTGCAAACTCTCTTAGATAGAGTGCATCCTGAATAACATAGAATCTAAAGCTACTTTCATCCAATGAGCCATCTGTAAGCCCTTTAAGAAAGGGGTGAGAAAGTATCGATTCGTATATATCTTCTATCTCCTTCCAAAGCTCCTGTGTAAACTTTTTACCCATTTCAATCACCTGTTTAGAAAGATAATAAATTATAAAACTTTTCCCAATTTATGGTAAATTTAAAAAGGAGGTGAGTATGGGCCTTAAAGAAAAAATTGCCAATGATCTAAAAGAAGCGCTGAAAAACAGAAAGGATATTGAGCTTTCGGTATTAAGAATGCTCCAGTCAGCCATACGAAACAAAGAAATAGAGCAAAAAAAGAAAGATGGACTCTCAGATGAAGAGGTTATTGAGGTTATATTGGGTGAGATAAAAAAACGAAAAGAAGCAATTGAAGGATACACAAAAGGGAGAAGACAAGACCTTGTAGATAGAGAAAGAGCAGAACTAGAGGTTTTAATGAGTTATATGCCGAAACAACTGGAAGAAGGGGAAATCAGAGAAGAAGTAAAAAAGGCAATAGATGAACTGGATATAAAAACCCCTTCAGATTTTGGCAAGCTGATGAAAACGCTTATGTCCCGCCTTAAGGGGAAAGCTGAAGGTTCTCTTATAAGTAAGATAGCAAAGGAAGAACTAGAAAAGCTGGAGGGAAAAAAATGAAAACTGCACTTCTCTCCCTTTTGGTTGTAATGTTTGTATCCTCATTTTTCCTATGTACTAAAACACTGGCGGAACTAAAACCAGGAGATCCTGCTCCAAGCTTTGTAACCACAGACCATGATGGGAAAAAAGTGGACTTAAACGAGTTAAAAGGTAAATGGGTAGTACTGTATTTCTACCCTAAAGATGATACACCGGGGTGCACAATAGAAGCAAAAGAGTTTACCGAGTTATATGAAGAGTTCTTAGAAAACAACACACTGGTCTATGGAATAAGCGCTGACACAAAAGAAAGCCATTGCAGTTTTAGAGACAAGTACAGACTCAAGGTACCACTAATCCCTGATGAGAAACACAGGCTTATGTCACTTTACGGAGTGGAAGTTAAAAACGGAGTAGCTTCAAGGGATACCGTAATAATAGATACCTCGGGTAACATAGCAAGGATATACAGACACGTAAAACCAGCAGGACATGCAAGGGAAGTTTTAGAATTTATTAAGGAAAACTCAATGTAAAATACCCTACAGTAGATTTATTTCCTTCTAATAAGGAGACAAAAGAGATGATAACACCCAGTGGAGATTCTATAACCGGGGCAGAAGGAGTTAGATGGGATCTCTCGGATTTATACAGTGGTATAGATGACCCAAAAATTAAGGACGATTTACAGGATGCTCTCTTTAGGGCAAAGGCATTTGAATCCAAATACAGGGGAAAGATTAACTCAACCGAAGCCAATGCCACGGTGGTTTTAGAAGCTGTAAGAGAGCTGGAGTCCATAAGCGAACAGGTAGGTAAGCTTATCTCATTTGCACAGCTTGTATTTGCTGCAGATACAGGCAATCCAAAGAATGGAGCTTTTCTTCAATACATCCAAGAACAAGCAACGGAGATAAAAAAATATCTTCTGTTCTTCGAGCTTGAATGGATTGCCCTACCAGATGATAAAGCAAGTAACATTCTGGAAGACAGATTACTATCACACTACAAGCACTTTCTTGAACATCAAAGACGCTATAAACCACACAGGCTAAGCGAAGCGGAAGAAAAGATACTGGAAGAAAAAAACAACACCAGTTCAAGAGCATTTATACGCCTTTTCGATGAAGTAATAAACAACACGAGATTTAGGATAAAGCAAAATGGTAAGGTTAGATACCTTTCCGAGGCTGAAATCCTTTCCCTTCTATACGAACCCAACAGGAACATAAGAAAAGCTGCATCCAAAAGCCTTACAAACGGACTGCAAAAGAACTCCCACATCCTTACATACATATTTAACACACTGGTTCAGGACCATGCTATAAATGACCGCCTTCGCTCCTTTCCTCATCCTATGGCCTCACGCAATCTAGACAACGAAATCGATGATAACACGGTAAACACACTTATAAGCTCATGTGAAAACAACTACGACATTGTAAACAGATACTACAAACTAAAGAAGAAGCTTCTGGGAATAAAAAAGTTTTACGACTATGACCGATACGCCCCCGTGTTTCCGGAAAGCAAAAGGGTTAGCTACAATGAATGCAAGCGTATAATCCTGGAGGCTTTTGAGAGCTTCTCTCCCCAAATAGCCAGAATCGCGGAGGAGTTCTTTGAAAAAAGATGGATAGATGCAGAGTTAAGACCGGGAAAACGTGCCGGTGCATTTAGCCACGGAACCGTTCCCAGTGTTCACCCTTATGTGTTTATAAACTACACGGGAAAGCTACGGGATGTTATGACACTTGCCCATGAACTTGGTCATGGAATCCACCAGTACCTTTCAAGAAAGCAAGGATACTTTCAATCTCATACCCCTCTTACCATGGCCGAGACAGCAAGTGTGTTCGGGGAAATCCTTGTTTTCCACAAGTTAAAGGAATCGGAAAAGGATGTAAAAACCAAACTCTCTATTATCTGCAGCAAACTAGAAGATATATTTGCAACCGTGTTCAGACAGGTTGTGCTCACAAGATTTGAGGAGAAACTGCATTTGGCAAGAAGAAAAGAGGGCGAGTTAACAACTGAGCAGATAAACATGTTGTGGATAGAAGCAAACAAACCGATGTTTGGAGATTCCGTAGAGCTAACGGACAACTACGGATGGTGGTGGATGTATATACCACACTTTGTTCACTCACCATTTTACTGTTACGCCTATGCGTTTGGAGAGCTTTTGGTTCTGGCCCTTTATAACAGATACCTAACTGAGGGGAAGGCTTTTGTTCCACGTTATATAGAACTTCTCTCCTCAGGTGGAAGTGATGCACCCGATAGGCTTCTTGCCAAGATTGGTATAGATATCTCAAACCCGGGATTCTGGCAGAGCGGATTGGATCTCGTGCGAGATATGGTAGATGAGGCTGTAGAACTATCGAATACGATATAAAAAACTTACCTTCCAGGACAACGTTCCATACCGACCTCCTGCAGGTGACCTTCAATCTCCCTTAATAGCTCTGTGTTATTTAGAGCCTTTTTGCATGCAATCGTTAAGAAAAAGATAGCCTTATCCAGTCTTCCCAACCTCGAATACAGAGCACCCAGTGTATCAAGAGCGTAGGCCGGAACCTCACCGTGAGAATACGCAATAGCCCTGTTTAGGTACCTCAATCCGGCTTCATAGTTACTGTTTAACCTCAGATATAGGAAAGCAAGATTGTTAGCTGCTTCTATACTGTTTTCATTCTTTTTAAGTGCCCTAAGATAATATCTTTCTGCCTCCTCAAAGTTACCCTGTTTAAAGTAGGTATTCCCGATATTTACCAATGGGATAACAAGGCTTGGATTTTTACCCAAAGCCTTTTTATACTCTCTGATTGCAAGCTCGTATTTACCTTCTCTTTCATAAGCTACACCTAAATTATTATGTTCCTCAGCCGTTAGAGGATCCCTTGCAAGCAACACAATTCTTGGCAGATAAATACATCCGCTTAATAACAAAAGAAGCAGGACAAATGAAGGAAACACCGGCCTTGTAGAATCCAAAACTCACCTTTTGATAACAAGCATAAGTCTGTTCATCCTTTTCCACTCACCATCGAGCTTATCAAACCCTATTTCCTGATTTCCCTTATTCCCCGTGTGTATAAAAAACACTCTCTTCTTCCTGTCATAACCGTAAACAACGTAGTAATGGGGAACACTTATAACAGCATTTCCAAGATCAACAAGCACTATCAAGGGAATCCCACCATCAATAAAAGACACCAACTCATCAATACTTCCATTCCTTATATCCGTCTTATACCCCATCTTTCTTGCAAAGTACTCCATATCTGTTATAAGTGCTCCCCTTAACTTCGGGGTATAAACCTCCTTGGCAATCTCTCTTTGGTCTACAGGAGTACCATAGAATCTTAGCAACGATTCCAGGGCAGCCGGGCCGCAAAACTGATCCTCCTGTTTTATAAATGGTACGTTTTTTATTACCTTTGATGACTCAGATGCGTTAACATGGGATAAGGACACAAAGGCAGCATATAGAAGGATATAGAAGGTAAACTGAGCCAAGATAACCCTTCTCATAAAGGCATTAAATCCTTCTTAAAACTATAAGGACCAGTATAACTATTACAAAAACAACAAGTACCAATACCGCTGCTGTTGCAGCACCATCTCCTCCCGCTGGTATTCTATCAGAAAGAGCAGCCAGTTGATGAACCTGCTCATCACTCATCTTACTTATCTTCTCAAGAACCTCTTCCTTGGAAAGACCATAGCTTTTTAACCTCTCTGCTACAATCTTATTCTCAAGCATCCTCCGGATCTTCTCTTCACTTATGCTTCTTGATACGGTACTCCCATCCGAAGAAAGCATCTGAGAGGAAACCATAGCCCCCTCTGCACTCTTTGAAAAGATGGATACAGGAGTAAAACTTCCAAGAACAAGCATTATTATTAGTACCCTGTAAACCCTTTTCTTTACCAGACTCATTGTCCATCCTCCTTTGGTATTTAAAGTGTATTCATATTACAAAAGACCAAATGCACATGTCAAGTACTTTCCTTGCAGGAAAGTTACCTGTTGACAACCCTTAAAACTCCAAGAAAATTAACTGATTAAACAACTACTGAATCCACAGGTTGCTAACGGAGGTAGAGAAGTTGGAAAGAACACTATCAATTGTAAAACCCGATGGAGTAAGTAAGAACCTCATAGGTGAGGTGATAAAAAGGTTTGAGCAGAATGGACTCAGAGTAGTAGCGCTTAAGATGGTTAAGCTCTCAAAAACACAAGCTGAAGGATTCTATGCAGTTCACAAAGATAAACCGTTTTTCCAAAGCTTAACCGATTTTATGTCTTCCGGGCCATGTGTTGTAATGGTTCTGGAAGGCAAAGACGCCATATCTAAAGTACGCGAGATAATGGGGGCAACCGATCCCAAAAAGGCTGAAACGGGAACCATACGAAGGGACTTTGCTCAAAACATCGAACGAAACATAGTTCACGGTTCTGATTCAAAGGAATCTGCATCTTTTGAAATAAGCTACTTCTTCAACGCACTTGAAATACACGAACGCAGGGAAGAATAAGGCCTTTACCTGAGCTCAGTTAAAAGAGATACATCAGAAGGAACCAGCTTTGCTCTAAAATTCTTCTCAAACCATTTAACAAGGCTTAACGCTACATCTCTAAGGGGAATTTCCTTCCCAAGAATCTTCTTCATGGAAGTTACACCCTTATCCGGAATCCCACAGGGGACTATAAAGGAGAAGTAATCAAGGTCTGTGTTAACATTAAGAGCAAAACCATGCATCGTGACCCAGTTTCTTACATATATACCTATAGCTGCAATTTTCTCATCTCCAACCCAAACCCCCGGATACTCTTCAACGATATACCCCTCTATGCCGAAGTCCTTTAGAACATCCATAATGGTTTTCTCAAGAAGGTAAACATAGGTTTTAACCCCAAGACCAAAATCCCTGAGGTTTATAATAGGGTAGCCCACAAGCTGACCAGGACCGTGGTAGGTAACATCACCTCCTCGTTCGATTCTATAAACTCTAACCCCTTTTTTCTCTATTTCCTCCTTAGAAGCCAAAATATTTCCCTGATCACCAAACCTTCCAACCGTAATTACAGGGGTATGCTCTACCAGGAGCAAAAAGCCCCTCTCGTTGAGGTCTCCAAGGATAACTTCCCTGTGCAGTTTCCTCTGCGTATTAAGGGAAGCTATATAATCTACCCTTTCCTTATATTCCCACCTGATTATGTTCTCCAAAGAAACAGTCACCTAAAACACCATCTCCGTATTTGCTTTCTAACCTTTAAATCACTTATAATTTTTCCAGATATTATGGCAAACAAAAGGCTTTCAAACAAACTGAGCTACGGTGATTTTATAAAAAAAATAGAGAGCAACCAAATAGAGCCCGTGTATATATTTACCGGAAATCAGATTCACCTTATGGAAGGGGCAGTAAAAAGGCTAAAAGACAAATTGCTGGGTCAATCAGATGGATTTGATTTTTTTAACTTCTACGGAGACTCTACATCCGCAAACGAGATACTAAACTGTGCTAAAACATACCCAATGTTTTCTAAAAAGAGGCTGATTGTAGTCAGACATGCTGAAAAACTACCCCAGCAGGAAATAAGGATTTTAGATGCGTATTTTTCCAATCCATCTGCTTTTACCTGCCTTATACTCCTCTTTACAGAAGATAAGAACCTAGCACTTAAAAACAGAGAGAAGCCGTATTTCGTTTCGTTTGATCTAAACACAAAAGATATGCTCCAGGAGATAAGAGAGGAAGCAAAGAAACTTGGCTACTCTATAACAACAGAGGCAATTGAAACCCTTATTTCACTAGTAGGACATGACATTCAATACATCCACAAAGAGTTAGAAAAGATTTCGCTATTTATGGATAAGAAGCAAATCATAGAGAAAGGCGATATACAACAAATTATAGAGAAAACCACTTTTGAAGATGCATTTCATTTGACAAACGCGCTTGCAGAAAGAAATAAGAAAAAAGCACTTAACATCCTTATAGAACTTCAGAAAAAGGGAGAAGAACCTCTTATAATCCTTAACAGGATATACTGGCGATTTAGATTAATATGGAAGGTAAAAGAACTAATGGGGAAAAACACCACCGAAGAGGCCATGTTAAGAGAGTTAGGAGTATCTTCAGGATCACTCTATTACCTCAAGCAACATGCAAAAAACTTTAGCTACAGGGATATAAAACACATTATAGAAACCATATATAAGAGTGACAGATGGCTTAAAACAAGCTCTGTTCCAAGAGACACACCCCTTGTAAATCTGATTTTAGAATTCTTTAATTCAAAAGGAAAAAGCTAGCCAGAAGGCTGCTCTTGCTCAAGCTGTTTTGATAGCTCATGAACCTTTTTTGAAAGCCTAGCGATATGTCTGGAAGCAGTTCTCCTGTGTATTATACCCTTTGAGGCAGCCTTACTAAAAGCCGATACGACAACTCTTAAAGCCTCTTGGGCTCTTTGGAGGTCTCTGGCCTCTAGTGCAGCCCTCAACTTCTTTACCAGCGTTTTTAGCCGTGAGCGAACGGCTACATTCCTCATCCGTCGCTTTAAGCTCTGACGGTGCTTTTTAACGGCGGAACGAATCCTTTTTGCCATACCTACCACTCCTTAATCCGTTTGATTCCAAGCATGATAGTTTGCCAATGATAAGGGATTTGTCAAATACATTTATTATGGTATAGTCCAAAAGTACAACCAACCGAAGGAGAGAAGAGGTATGAAGTTCTTTCTCGACACTGCAAACCTGGATGAGATTAGGGAGATAGCAAGCTACGGAGTTCTAGATGGTGTTACAACCAACCCAACCCTTGTTGCAAAAGAAGGAGAACAGGGAAGTTTTAAAGAACTGATAAGGGAAATCTGTGAGATAGTAAACGGGCCTGTAAGCGCAGAGGTTATTAGCGCTGATGTAGAAAGGATGATAGAGGAAGCCAGAGAGCTTGCCAGAATTCATCCCAACGTTGTGGTTAAGATGCCACTTACAGAAGATGGCATCAGGGCAACAAAAAAGGTATCAGAAGAGGGAATAAGGGTAAATGTCACTCTAGTCTTCTCTCCCACACAGGCACTTTTAGCAGCAAAGGCCGGGGCAACCTATGTTAGCCCTTTTGTAGGAAGACTTGATGACATATCAAGCACGGGAATGGAGCTTGTGAAGGATATAGTAACCATTTACAAAAACTATGGCTACAAAACTGAGGTTTTGGTTGCCAGTGTGCGCCATCCCATTCACGTTGTAGAAGCCGCAAAAGTGGGGGCTCATATTGCTACCATGCCTTACAGGGTATTTAAGCAACTCATCAAGCATCCTTTAACGGATATAGGGCTTGAAAGGTTCCTCTCAGACTGGGAAAAATTAAAGGGATAAGCTAAGATTTAATTCCAGCTATAAAGAACTCCCTGTTACCATCTGCACCAAGTATTGGAGAGGGAATAACACCGAGTACCTTAAAGTTTAGTTCGTGCAGGAAATTTGTTATCTTGTTTATGACCTCTCTATGCTTGCTTTCATCCCTTACAATGCCCTTTTTCCCAACCTCTCCTTTCCTTACCTCAAACTGAGGTTTTATAAGCGCAACTAGGATCCCCCCATCCCTCAATATATCACGTACTGGAGGTATAACCTTGGTAAGGGATATAAAGGAAACATCTACCGTAGAGATATCTACAGGTTCCCCTATATCCTCAGGCTTTAGATACCTGGCATTAGTTCTTTCCAGAAGCACAACCCTTGGGTCCTGTCTCAGCTTCCAATGTAGCTGTCCATATCCAACATCAACTGCGTAGACCTTTTTTGCTCCATGCTGTAGCAGGCAATCGGTAAAACCACCTGTGGATGCACCCACATCCAAGGCAACCTTATCTCTAACATCAACCTCAAACTCCCTTAAAGCTGCCTCAAGCTTAACCCCTCCGCGACTTACGTATCTTAACAAAGACCCCTTAACCTCTAGCTTTGAATCCTCTCTTACAAGGGTCCCTGCCTTATCCACCCTGCAACCTTCAACAAACACTGATCCACTCATAATTAATGAACGCGCCTGTGCTCTTGTAGAAACTACTCCCTTTTTCAGAAGAAGAACATCTAGTCTTTCTTTTCCCTTAATACCTGCGTCCCCCAAGGTAGAAAGCGATTTCTCTAAGTGGTTCTGCTTTCTCATCAAAGTCCCTTAAGCAGGAAACGGCTTTAAGGGTAAGTTCAAGTGCTTTATCCTTTGCCTTTTTTATACCGACAATCCCCGGATACGTTGCCTTCTTTCTACGTATGTCAGAGCCTCTACTTTTCCCTATATCCTCTCCTCCCTCAATATCAAGAACATCATCTATAATCTGAAAGGCAATGCCAAGATTCCTGGAATAGGAACGTAACTGCAGGATCTGATCCTCAGTTGCTCCACCCACTTTCCCCCCTGATACAACAGAAGCCTCTATAAGAGCCCCCGTTTTTAAGTAGTGCATCCTCTCAACAGTTTCTATGCTTACCTCTTTTCCCTCAAGTGCAAGGTCAAGGGCCTGCCCTCTAACCATACCCTTTGAACCCGCAGCTTTTGAGATCTCCCTTATAACATCAACCACAAGATAAGGGGATATCTCACTCTGGGCAATAACAAAGAAAGCATCTGTAAGAAGGGCATCACCGGCCAGAATAGCTACAGCCTCACCAAAAACGTTATGATTCGTTGGAACACCCCTCCTCAATGTATCGTCATCCATAGCAGGTAAATCATCGTGAATGAGGGAGTATGTATGAATCATCTCTATTGCACATGCCACAGGAAGAACATCCTCTGCTCTTCCTCCAACTGCCTCAGCAGAGGCAATACAAAGAACAGGCCTTAATCTCTTTCCACCCGCCAATATACTGTACCGCATAGACTCATCAAGTGTAGTGATTGAATCAGAAGCATCCTTAAATAGCTCTGACAACATCCTATCAACAAGCTTTTTCCTCTCGGATATATACTCTTCTACATTAAAACCCATAGGCTACTCTTCTTCCGGATTAAAACTCTTTCTAACTATCTCTCCACCCTCACCCTCTACCAGTATCTCTACCTTTTTTTGAACCTCGTTTAACCTGCAGTAGCAAAGATCCACAAGCTTAATGCCTCTTTCAAAAAGGCTTACAGACTCCTCAAGAGAGAGATTCCCATCTTCTAGCTTCTCAATTATCTCTTTAAGTTCTAATAATGCCTCTTCAAAGGTCTTCATCTGTAGTTATTTTAGCCGTGCTGATGAAACTATACAAGTAACTCTAGACAGTTATCTGATTGCACTCTTTAAAGCCCAATTTCTCCGTTAGACTAAGCCCATTTGCTAAATCAACAAACACTATTTTGTCTCCTTTTTCAATAGAGAGATTGCTTCTACATATAAGCGTGTCTTTAAGCTTCCCTCGTATCAAAAGAACTGCAATAACATCCTGGGGAACCGGTATATCCTCTATTTTCCTTCCTGCAAGACCATCTTCCACGTAACATTCAAAAACTCTGTATTCCTTGTGAGCCACCTTGTGATTGATCTCGTACATGTTAAGGGGTTTCCCAAAAGCAATATCCAAACCAAGTTTTGCTATGGTTTCCTTTCCCATATTACTCTCTATCATGTTTAAAACCGGGAATGCAGCTTTTATACCAAAATCATCTTTTACCAGTTTGCTTACCAAAAGGTTTACCTTGTTGCTTGTTGTAACCGCAAGCAGGGTATCAGCCTCAGTAATGCCTACCTTTTCAAGGTTATCCGGGTCAAGGCTGTTACCCTCCACAACATCAAACCCCTCTACGTAAGCTATCCGCACAAGGTTTTCGTTTGTATCTATAAGCCCAACTTCCCTACCGTTCTTTTTAAGGAGTTTTCCCACTAACCTTCCAAATGCATTGGCACCAACAATAACCACCCTTCTACTCTCTGTTAATACCCCCAGTATCCTTGCAACACCATTTGCAGTAAGTCCCTGTATGAGAACGGAAATACCTATGGTTAAAAAGACCAGTCCCTGGATCTCATCCCCCCACGTCATTCCCCTTCTTTCAAGCTGGATAGCAAATATTGAAGATACCGATGCTGCTACAATTCCCCTCGGGCATATATAGGAGAGAAAAACCTTTTCCCTAAAATGCAGATCAGATCCGATGGTAGAGATAAAAACCTCGATAGGACGAACTATAAAGAGAAGGGCAAGAACAACCAGCACCCCATTCCAGCCAAGTATTGAAACATGCTTTAGCTCCAGATTTGCAGATAATAGGATAAAAAGAAGGGAGATTACAAGGACTGAGAGCTTACCCTTAAACTTTCTCAGTGTATCTTCTTCAGGTATATCCATATTTCCCAAAATAGCCCCAGAAGCAACTGCAGCCATAAGACCAGATTCTGCAATTAAAGCCTCTGATAGCGCATAGATTCCCAGCGCCGATGCTAAAACGAATAGATCAGCAATCTCTTCCATAAGCAGGGACCATCTCTTTACAATCTTTCCTATTAGAAAACCACCTATTACACCAACTACCGTTCCTATTGCCAGCCTAAAGAAAACGAGGAAAAAACTATGCAAGAAGGACAGTGATTCCTGAACTATCAGTTCAAATACAAATATTGCAACCATAGCCCCTATGGGATCTATAAAAACACCCTCTGACTCCAGTATGTTCTTCAGCCTAGAACCCACTTTTACCCTTCTTAAGAGTGGGTGTATTACGGTAGGACCCGTTACTATAACAAGAGAGCCAAAAAGGAAGGCCTTTTCCCATGATATATCCATTATCACTCTTGCAAAAAAAGCCCCCAGAAACATAGTTATCAGACCGCCATAGGTGATAAGGGGAAGGATAACCTTCTGGTGTTTTTTTATCTCGGATTTATCAAGATTAAGACCGGCTTCAAAAAGTATTATTGCCACACAGAGCTTTATAATAGTCTCAAATCCTCCCCCCAGAAGCTCAGGGTTAAGGATACCGAGAACCTCAGGACCTATTGCAATTCCTATCACAAACAGGGGAACTATACTAGGGATTCCCATAAAAGCAGAAATAAGTTGTGCAACTATACCTGAAGTAATGGCAATTACAGTCATCCACAAAAGAGAATCAGCTCCACTCATAAACCACATCCTCCTTGTACCATAACTGCTTAAAAACTGCAGTAAGCACAAAACCTAAAAAATTTACATATTTTACTGCACCAAACAGAACTTAGCAAAGTTAAATTAAAATAAATAGGCAGGGTAAAATATACACGAGGAAACCCAGGAGGGTAGGATGAAACTTAAAGACAAAGTGGCGATAGTAACAGGAGGAGGAACAGGTATAGGAAGGGCCACCTCCATTCTCCTAGCAAAAGAGGGGGCCAGAGTAACGGTTGCGGGAAGAAGAGAGGAAAAGCTCATTGAAACAGTAGAGAAGATCAAAGAGAACGGAGGAGCAGCACACCATGTCACCGCAGACATATCAAAGGAAAAAGATACCCTAAGGATAGTTAAGGAAACGGTTAATGAGTTTGGAAAACTTGATATTCTTGTAAACAATGCAGGTGTATTTAAAGGAATCCCGCTTGTAGAGACCTCTGAGGAAGACTACAACTACATAATGGATATAAACCTTAAAGGAACCTTCTTTATGTGTAAGCACGCTGTTACGGAAATGAAAGAAGGCGGGGTAATTGTAAATGTTGCAAGCACACTTGGGATCAAAGGATTTAGAGGATTTACAACAGCAGCATACTCCGCCTCAAAAGCAGGGGTGATAATGCTTACAAAAGCACTTGCACTCGAGCTTGCCTGCTACAGAATAAGGGTAAACTGCGTATGCCCCGGTGTTGTAGAGACGGAGCTATTTGAAACCCTAGGTATACCAAAAGAAAAAATCCCAGAGAGAATGAAAATGTGGGAAGAGTTTCACCCAATTGGAAGAAACGGGAAACCCGAAGACGTTGCACGGGCTATTCTTTTCCTCGCATCTGATGACTCTTCATGGGCTACAGGAGCTATTCTGGCCCTGGACGGAGGGATAACAGCAGGATAGGGTAATCACTAAAACACTATCTCGGCCACCATTTCCCTACCATTCCTTAAAAACCTGACCTTTACTACACTTCCTCTGTCCTTGTAAAAAAGTGCAATCTTTAGGTCATCAAAATCCCTTACAGGATAGCTATCAAGGGAAATGATGATATCTCCTACTCTCAATCCAGAATTTCTTGCTATGCTTTCTTTTTTAAATCCGGATACCTTTAAACCATTATCCTCTTTCACAACAAGAATACCAAGTTCAGGTGATCCCAGGGCCTCAATCTTTTCCGGATAAAGGATATAATCACCTATACCAATGTCGGGTTCTTCATCGAGGAGTATTATAGAGTAATCGTAACCGTTTCTTCTTAAAACCCTTTTTGGTATACCCCAGCCGTATTTAACATGCTCACTTCCGGCTAAAACAACCATCTGATAATCCCTGTTCTCCCTGAGAAAACCATCTATGGATTCAGCCATATACTCATCCCAGATTATCTGTGCCTGGAGAAAGAACTCAAACTTGTTCCCACCAACCTCAGGATGCCCGGAGAAGATCCTCTTTAGCCTTTCCCTATAACCCTTAACAGAAAAATCCATTTGAGAGGGAAGGTGTTTTCTTTCTTCCTCCGCTAATGATTCTATTCCGCCTTGTGCAACCTTTTTTACAATGCTGCTATCAATATTTAAGGCCACTACTGGAATCCTTTTTGCCCTGGCAAAATCTATTATCGGTTTGTATAGATTATAGTCAAATCCCCATCTCTTAAAGTACTCCGTTTGCCTGAGAAACTGCACCTCATCTATTTTTCCTTCTATATAATCGTCTATAACATGCTGGAAGGGTTTTTGAAACATCTCCATTCCTATAGCAACCTTTCTTCCCTCTCCATATAAAGACTTAATGATATTTAGCTGGGCCACATGATGAGCATACCGGTCATGACGCTCCCCTATGTATATGATCTTTTTATCCTTTACCGCGTTAACTACACTCTCCAGATTACCTGCTAAGGAAACAGGTAAAGCCCTTACCGGCTCCCTTACCTTAAGAACAATGCCCCTCATTGATTCCTCTACCCTACTGTATACGTTCTCCCCGCCGTTAAAAGAAAGAGATGAGTACTTATCAAGATGCAATAATTTCCTAAAGCCAAGCTCCACCTCAAGCTTTGATTTACCCTGCAGAATGGCAACCACTTCATCCTCATTCCACGGATTTCTCCTTACAAAGATACTAAAACCCGCATCGGGAAAACCGATTCTTCCAAAAAGCCTTTTCACCAAAGGATTTTCTCCATCACAAACAACAAAGGAGCTGGATCTTATCTCTTTAAATGCAAATTCTTCTGGCATTTTTAAAATAGTTTCTTTACCCTTTCCTGTAAAGAAACCAGCTATATAAGCACACCTTTCCCTGCTCTCCCCTGACTCTGGCAGGACAAAATAGAGCTTTTTCTTTCCCAGCATTCTTGAGATAACCGGTGGAAATTCATCGGTTGTAAGCCTTCTAAAGACATCGTAGTTCTCATCAACCACAATCCTTAACGGCTCATCTTCTAAATAGAAGGTAAACCTTTCACTCCTTCTAGAGGATTCGATTAACTTGGTAATCCTTTTACCACCTGAAAAGTAAATTGAAATCAGTATAAGCAGTCTATAAACATCTCCTCTCTGCACAATATCAAATGTTAAGCGAAATTTCCCCTTGTGGATTTTAAGCCCTACATTCTCAATTCCTATCTCCGGAGCTCCTACCCTATACAACCACTGGTTAAAAAACCAGCTGAGATCACCTCCGTACCTTCTCTCAAATGCCACTCTTATATCATCCCAAGATACCCTCTTAAACCCGCCCTCAACTATGAGATCCCTAAGGGAAGAATAAAAAACCCTTCCTCCAACCGTTTTCATAAGCATATGAAAAACCATGGCAGATTTTCCATAACCTATAGCCCTTGACAGGTTATCACGTGGATACCTAAACTCATTCAGAGGAAACTCTCTTTTTCCCCCAGCATAAGAGTTGTACTTTACAAGCAGGCTCTTTCGGTACTCCCAACCCCTGCCCTTAAGTTCTTCATATAGATGGTCTGCAAGGTAAGTTGTGATACCCTCAGCCCAGTTACCTCCCTTAGGGTTAACGTAGAGGTAGCTACCAAACCACTGATGGAGAATCTCGTGTCCCAAAGAGGTTTCAACGATGAAAGGAAGGTTTAAAACCTTTTTGCCAAAAACAATAAGTGTGGGAGCAGAATACCCTACAGGCAAGTTAACCTCTACAATTGAGAGCCTTTTATAGGGGAATTTATAAAGAACATCCTCGTATCTATCTATGTACCTTCTGGTGTATTCAATATAGCCTTCTGAGAGATGATGCTCTTCCCTGAAGAAGTAAGTGTAAATGTTAATTCCCTTATACTGTTTCCATCTCACCCTAAATTCCTTAGAAGCTATAAGGTGGATTTTCTCAAGCGGATGGGGAAAACCAAATTCAAATACCCGATACCCACCTTCATTATAACTTCTTACCGCTTCAGCCTCGGATACCGCTTTAAAACCTCTTGGTAACCTAACGGTAAGATTATAAACAGAGAGGTCATCCACAAACGGATACCATCGATCCAGTAAGACCACATTTCGTTCATCTATACTGTTCTCAAAAAGCCCCTCATAGACAATAACAATCGGTTTACCTTTCTCTCCTGAGATAACGATGCTGCCACCCGTTTTCTCTAAAGGCAGGGAGCTAACCTCAACAATATTTAACCCTTCCGTATAAAAGGTTACATATCCCGTGTAATCCGGGATAAACTCTGCCCTACCAATCACTTTTGATTTATGTGTATCTATGTTGACCTCCAGGTTATACAGGGAAGATGCTCTTAAGCTTAGTGGATAAAATAGAAGCAAAAGAAACGGATAGAGAGCAAACACCAATCTCATAACAAACCTCGATAACACTATCTACTATCCTTAGGTTCCAAAGGCAATAAAAGGTGCTCCAGCAACCTAAAGCTTACACCATATATTCCCCGTGCCTCGCTTTCTCTGTTTCCTGCCACATTAAGAATCGAGACCCTGTGGTTTTTAAGCCAGTTATTAAACTTTTCCCTTTCCTTTAAGAAATCAAAATCCCTATTAATAGCTATAAGATATAGAGGTTTTCCAAGCTCTTTGCATTTCTGATAAGTTAGCCTTGTACCACCAATTAAATACCTGTATATAATCAGTGTTCCATCGGCATAGATCAGGTTCTTAACAGTTCTGACCCTGTAGTCATAACTCTCAGTCTCCACAAGGAAGGTATACGTATCCGGTATCCTGCCATCCTCTGCCCTTCTATTCCTGGGAATAAATCCGAAATAGTCAATACCGTGCTTTATAGCAAAATCCAGTGCAGCTCTATCAACACCTGTCTGACCTCCGGATACAATCTGCCTGATCACATAAACATAATTACACTAAAATTAAGATTTGGGAAAGAAGTAACAAACAGGATCCTAAACGGTTTTTTTAAGAAATCGATAAACAAAAAGAGAAATTTATACGTGCTTGCTATCTTAAGAAATTACCTTCCCTTCACTAAAATCATATACAACCCCGAGTTCAAGAGCCTCAACAAGCATCTCAGCCAGCTTCATAAGATCCACACGAGTTAATCTAAGAGTTATGTTTCCTATAGACAGGTGGTAGAAATCACAACATCTGCACTTACTGATGCTACCGATATCAGAGCTTGAAAGAGCCAGGGCTTCTGTTTTATAAGAATAGGTTCGCCTCATCTCCTGTACCTCTCCACTAAGGTATAGACCTTTATGCTAAGCCTTTTTTAAACCCAGCATCTAATTAAAATTGAAAATCATTTTCATAATGAGGTTCTAAATTATCAAAACCAACCCCACTTGTCAAGTAGCCTAAATGAATATTGATTAGGATACAAAAACAACAAAAGGAAATACTCGATGAAAAGGATAAGGAGCTCTACATAAAAACGAAAAAGCCCTCTTTGGCACGAAAAGACCTCCTAGCAGGAGGATTTCTTAAAAACTTTAGCCTGAATAAGGAAGAAACCTTATAGTGATCAGTTAAGGTTTTTTTAAGTTTTTAAAATTACTGGTTGCGGGGGGAGGATTTGAACCTCCGACCTTCGGGTTATGAGCCCGACGAGCTACCAGGCTGCTCCACCCCGCGTCCTGTATTTAAATATAATAAGTAACCAAATCGTCTTAGTCAAGTTAACCACGATTAAGAACCCTTATTGACATACAAGGTAAACACAGTATACATTAAAGATTAATTTAAATAACAAAAGGGGGATGTAGTATGAGAAGGCTAATCTATACAGTGCCAGCAGTCGTTTTACTCTTTTCCATTTTGCTAATGGGATGTGAAAGTAAGATTAAAGAAGAGTACGAAAACCTAAAGACAGAGTTAGAGCAGGTTACAAAGGAAAAGGCAGATCTGGAGAAAAGAATAGAAGAGCTTACAGATGAGGTAAATACCCTTAAAGCAGAAAATGAAGAGCTAAGGAACAAACTGGCAACCTTGGAAGCACAAACACCCAGTGGAACTCCTGCTGCCACTCCGTCTCCAGAGGAGACCCCTTCTCCGGAAGAAATGCCAGAAGAGTAGGGTTTCTACGAAACGCTTTTTACCTCCAGTATACGATCAAGCCTGAAGGTGCACCTTTCTTTTCGCAAATGGCAAAAAGCAATAATATATGTGTTTTTTCCATTTACACTAAGTCCTAGGGGCTCTATTATTCTTGTTGTAGTTACATCCCCGTAAGCTGAAAGGTATTTAATCCTTAGCTTTCCACGCATTCTAAGGGCCTCCTCAATAGCAGGCGGAAGCACAAGCTCTTTAGATCTCTCAAACGAAACTGTTCCCCCCTGAAGTCTTATAACATCCTTTAGCCGCTCTATTCTAAAGCCTTTTCTACGTAGGTCCATTATAAAATACTCAAAAACGTCCTTTGTAATCCTTACATCACCAAAAGCCCTGTGTTCCCCGAAAGTTGGAATCCCAAGATACCTTGCGATTTGCCCCAAGCTATTACTTGGAAAACTGTAATAACGCTTTGCTATGCTTAGTGTATCAATTACCTCATCGTATTCAGGAGGAGAAAGCCTTATGCTATCAAACTCTGCAAACAAAAACCCCAGATCAAAGGGAGCATTGTGAGCTACTATAACAGTGTTCCTAAGAAAACCAAAAACATCCCATGCAATATCTCTAAAGAAAGGTGCATTTTTTACCATACTATCTGTTATCCCGTTTATAGATACAGCCTGAGGAGGAATATCCCTTCCGGGATTAACAAGGGTCTCAAATTTATCCAGAGTTTTTCCGTTTCTTATCTTAAGTACTGCAATCTCACAGATCCTGTCCCCGGAGTAAGGATCAAGACCCGTTGTCTCAACATCCAAGAAGGCAAAGTCAACCTCATATAGATACTTAGAAGACATCTAAAACTCTCCATATCCGTTTTACCATTAATATATACCTGAAATGAAAAATAAAAAAACCAGGAAAGAGACCTAAGAAGTCAGCTTTAAAAGGATATCCCTTCCCCCTTTGGAAAGAATCCTTTCAGCAAGCTCTTTTCCTAGGTTTTTATAATCATCCACCGGGCCTTCAATACTATCTCTTACCACTTCTCTACCATCGGTAGAAGCCACCAAACCCACAGCCCTAATTATCCTCCCCCTAACCTCCGCATAACATCCAACCGGTACCTGACATCCTCCTCCTAGCCTCTCAAGAAAACTCCTTTCACAACCAACAGCCTTAAAAGAATCACCATGGTTAATCCGAGATAAGAGAGAAACAGTCTCACCATCATCTTTCCTGCACTCCACAGCTATTGCACCCTGTCCGGGTGCAGGGACAACCACATCGACAGGAAAACACTCAGATACCTCTTTCTCAAATCCCATTCTATTTAGAGCAGCCATGGCAAGAACAACAGCATCCAGTCCCTCTTTTTTTAACTTCTTAAGTCTTGTATCAACGTTTCCCCTAAGTGGAACCAGCTTTAGATCAGGTCGCAGGTTTAAGAGCTGAGCCTTACGCCTTAAACTACTCGTTCCAATAACCGCTCCCTCTGGAAGACCGGAGAAAGAAACCCCTTTATCCGATACAAGAGCATCCCTTGGGTCACCTCTTCTAATAACAGCACCAATTACAAGCCCAGGTGGTAGAGAGGTGGGAAGGTCTTTCATACTGTGTACAGCAATATCTACTTCCCCCCTTAGAAGCGCTTCTTCTATCTCCTTTACAAATACCCCCTTCCCTCCTATCTTGAAGAGGGGTGAATCAACAAACCTATCCCCTGTAGTCTTTATAACCACTATCTCAGTATCTATATCTGGAAAATCGGCTTTAATAATACTACTTACAGATTCTGCCTGCCATAGAGCAAGGTAGCTTCCCCTACTTCCGATCCTTAGAACCCGTCTCATTTTTTTCTTCCGTACCGAAATTGTGCTCCAACTCAAAGAGCCTTTTTACAGCATCCACATATAGTGCACCCAAAGATGATGAGGCCTCCTTTTTTAGATTCGTCACAGGACTGTAGAGGATTTTCCCCACAATCCCCGAAGCCATACTCTCTATTACCTTTTTCTCCCTCTCCGAGAGATTACCCAATTTGCGAAATGCCCTCTCAAGTTCAAACGTCTTAATCTCCTCAAGCCTTCTTCTAAGGGAGATTATCGTAGGAACCACCTTCAGCCCTTCAAGCCAAGCCTGAAAGTATTTTTCTCCCCTAAGGATTATTTCCTCAGCCATCTGAGCATGTTCGCGTCTAATCTTTAAGTTCTCTTCTATAACACCCTTAAGATCATCTATATCGTATAGATAAACGTTTTCCATCTCTCCTATTCGTGGATCTATATCACGTGGAACAGCTATATCTATCATAAAAATAGGCTCATTCCTCCTTAATTTAAGAGCCTCACTTACATGTCCGGGTCTTATTATAAAATCCGGTGAACCTGTAGCAGTTATAACTATATCTACACCCTTTAAGTGATAGTAAATCTCTTCTATTTTAATAGCCTTCCCATTCAACTTACGCGAAAGAGACTCTGCCTTATCTAATGTGCGACTTGCTATTATCAAATCCCTTATTCCTGCTTTAACAAGGTGTCTTGCTGCAAGTTCCGCCATATCACCTGTACCAACAAGCATAACGGTTCTGTTAGAGAGATCCCCAAAAATCCTTTTTGAAAGCTCAACAGCAGCATAGCTTATAGATACCGCCTGTGTTCCTATCCCAGTTCTGGTTCTTACCTTCTTTGCAACGAAGAAAGCCGTATGGAAAAGACGGTTAAGAATTAACCCTGTAGTTCCACTTGAGCTTGCCACCCTATAGGCCTCTTTTACCTGTCCCAAAATCTGGGGTTCGCCTACCACCATGGAATCAAGACTTGATGCAACCCTAAAGAGATGATTTATGGCTTTTCTATCAGCAAGAACATGTAGATAAGATGAAAAAGCCTCCAGAGGAACCTGATGGAACTCACACAAAAACTCCTTCATATCCTTAACGCAATCGTCTATATCCTTTGAAACCGCATATATCTCCGTACGATTGCAGGTAGAGAGAATACAACACTCCTCAACACTTTTTTTACTCTTTAGTGCTAAAAGACCTGATTCAAGTATAGATTTAGAGAAGGAAAAACGCTCTCTAACCTCAACTGGGGCTGTTTTATAGTTGATACCTAAAACCACTATATGTAACATACTAGAAAAACCCCAAACGTAAGAGTTACAAACTACTACAATATACCCCCTATAGGCATAAGCACTATCTCTTCAGTAAGTGTTTCCTTAGGTTGTTTATAAATACCCACAATAGCTCTTGCAATGTCACTGGCTTTCATCATTCTACCTGCATCCCAGTTACCAGGGATGTTTTTCCAAAGGGATGTATCAGTAGGTCCCGGAATCACAGCAGTAACCTTTATTCCTCTGCCTCTTACCTCCTCCCTGAGAGAGCTTGTAAAGCCCAGAAGCCCTGATTTTGATGCACAGTACGCTGACCAATTGGGAAACCCTACTCTGGCAGCAATAGATGCTATGTTAAATATATGAGCTCCACTGCTCATATATTTAAGGGCATGTTTTACGGTAAGAAAAGGACCTGTTAGGTTTGTCCTTATTGTCTGCTCCCAACTCGATAGATCCAAATCCGATACAGGTCCAACAAATGCAACCCCAGCATTGTTAACCAGTACATCTATTCTACCCTTTATTTCAGAGGCGGCCTTTATAAACCTCTCAACATCTACCTCCTTCCCAACATCACAGGCAAAAGCCAATGCTTTTCCTCCATTTTCTACTATCTCTTTCTCAACCGCTTTTATATCACCCAATGTCCTTGCACACAGGATAACCACTGCCCCTGTTTTTGCAAACTCAATAGCTATGGCCTTTCCAATCCCTCTCCCAGCACCGGTAATAACGGCAACATCTTTTTCCATTATGCTTTCTTTCCTATCAAACTTAAAAACTCTATTCTTGTTCTTTCATCCTCCTTAAAAACCCCATGCATCGCGCTTGTTAACATACTTGCCTTAGCCTTCTTTATTCCCCTCATTGCCATACACAGGTGATATGCTTCCATAACAACGGCTACCCCATCCGGGTTTAAAATCCTGTTTAGAAAGTCTGCAATCTCTACAGTTAACCTCTCCTGAACCTGAAGTCTGCGGGAAAAAAGCTCCACAATTCTTGGAATCTTACTAAGGCCTATTATCTTACCATTAGGTATGTAGGCTACATGACAGGTTCCGAAAAAAGGGAGAAGATGGTGTTCACATAGGCTATAAAACTCTATATCCTTTACAACAACCATCTCATCGTACTTTATGTCAAAGATCGCACCGTTAATTATATCATGGGGTGACATCCTGTAACCAGAGGTTAGCTCCTTATACATACGTGCTATCCTTAATGGGGTATCCTTTAGTCCCTGACGCTCTGGGTTCTCTCCAATCTCAACCAGGATCTCCCTTACAGCATCTTCAATAGACATAGTTTTGCTATTCCTCCTTAAAGAACTCAAAGTAGTTGTCCCGAGTCTCCCACAACTTTAGATGAAAGAGTTTAACCCCTTTTATTCGCTGCTCGAGCTGAAGCCAAAGGTACTTTACAATGTTCTCACCCGAAGGCTGAAACTCCATAAAATAAGGAACCTCTATATCAAGTCTCTTGTGGTCAAGCTCATCTATTATTTCTTTTACCACCCTATCCAGATAATCAACACTAACTATCATTCCAGTTTCAGAATCTATATTACCCGTTACCGTCACCTCTATATAGTAGTCGTGACCGTGTCCCTTTGGATTATTACACTTTCCAAATATTCGACGGTTTTCCTCATCCGAATATCTTGGAGAATGAAGTCTATGGGCTGCAGAGAACCTGTATACCCTGGTTAATGTGCAAACCTCTTTTTCCATCTACTCCCTCCAGTAATCAACGTACAGATCAGGGGTTTCATATAACCTTATCCTGTATAATCTGCATTCTCTTCCTGTTTCCTTTAGCTTCCCATCTATTGCGTCCCACAGTACCCTGGCAATGTTTTCCGTTGTAGGAATAAGCTCTTTAAAGTTTGGATTGTCCTCATTTAAAAACTTATGGTCGAAATCTCTTAGCACCTCATTTATGATAGGCTTTAAGTCATATAGGTTTATAATCATTCCGGTATCAGGGTCAACCTCTCCCTCAATGGTAACTTCCAGAATATAATTGTGTCCGTGTCCATAAGGACTTACGCATTTACCAAAGACTTCCCTGTTTTTTTGCTCACTCCAATTTGGATTCCAGTATCTATGGGAAGCACAAAATTCAACTCTTTTGGTAAGTAAGGTTTTAAACTTCATATCGCTCACCAGTTCCAAACTAAATTTTATAATTTTATCATAAGTAATCCCCTGTACCAATTTCACTTCCACTGGTTCCTGATGTAGTATTTTAATTAATGGACTCTAACTCCAAAAAGGCTCTTGACTCAGTTTTAACGGCTATAAAGAAGAAACAAAAAACCAGAAAGGTCTTAAATGCACTAACCAAGGTAATCTTTGTTGCAATAATAGCACAAACAGCAGTCTGTTTGCTTTCTAATCTCTACAGTGATCCCTTATATTTTTCAATACTTAAGATACTTTTCCTAACGATTGTACTTTTGGGGATTTTTAAGCTTGTACTACCGGAGGTAAGAGAAAACCCAATGTGGGTTTTAGAACTGGAAAGGCTTTATCCGGGACTCGGAGAAGATACACTAAATGCGATTTTACTTGCAGGAGAGCTGGAAAACAAAAAAAGAGTCCTTGTCTCCCCCTCTCTTATAAAGGCTCATATAAAAGAGGTCATTAACAGACTTTCTTCGGTGGACATATCAAAAGCACTACCACAACCATTTATAAGAACCAACTGGAAAGCATCCATCCTCCTAGTCGTTATATCCATAGCATCTGTTTTACTCTCTCCCGCTGAGTTTAGGAAATTCCTCCTTAGTACAAGAATCGTTCCCCCTTCAGAACCCTATGAGTTAGAGCTTGCAGATATTGAGATAGAGTATAGATACCCCGCATATACAGGAATTAAACCTTCAACACTTAAGGGAAGCACAGGAGATATTTATACCCTTAAAGGAACCATGGTAACCTTTAAGGCAACTCCACTTGCCAACATAAAAGAAGGGAAGATGGTTTTTAAAGATAATCTGGAAATACCCTTTAATCTTGAGAATGGAAGACTAAAAGCCGAGTTTTTGGCCCTTTCAGAAAGCAGCTTTTTCCTGGAAGACAGTAAGGGAAAGTTCAGGTCAAAAACATTTAAATTGGCTGTTAAAGAAGATAAAGTCCCAGACGTTAAGATAGAATCCCCGTTCGGAGACAACATAGAATTAGACACGAACGAAAAGCTAGATATCAGGTACGAGGCTAAAGATGACTTTGGGCTAACCAAGGTTCTTCTCGTATGGAAAACAAATGGTGTAGAGGAGACAAAGATTTTAGAGGCATTTAAAAAACCCATAAAATCAACGGAGGGAAACTATACTCTGTACCCTAACTTGATTAATAATGGAATAGATACGAATGAAAGCATAGAAGTTTTTGTAAAGGTGTATGATAACGATACCATCTCCGGTCCCAAGGTAGCCGTATCAAAACCACTTAGAATCACTCTAAAGAAACCTTCGGAGGAACACAAAGAATCCATCAAGCTTGCAGAGAAAGCACTAAACAGTTTTTTGGATTTACTGGCAGATAGTATAGAGAAAAGACCTGAACAAAAAAGGTACTACAGCGAAAAAGAGATAAGCGATATAGTTGATATTCAGAGCGAAATCACAGTTAATATAGATAAGGCAAAGGACCTGCTTTACCAGTTACTTGATAAGATGCGCCATGATCGTTTCTCTGATTACACGTATTTTGTAGGTGTTTCAAATATGGTAGCAAGGATTGAGGAGCTTCTAGACGAACGCAAACACGTTTTATCCTCATTCTTTACAGGTAACATATCCAGGCTCGATGGGTTGATAACAAGAGAGATAAACGAATTTGAAGAAGACATACTTTTTCTGGATTCCATGCTCAGGAAAGAAAGGTTAAAGGAGTCAATACTCTACGGAAGGGAATCCCTTAAAGGATTTGAAAGGTTATCAGATCTGGTTAAAGACCTTAAAAACAGAAACCGGGACACGAAAAGTCAAATCACAAAACAAGTAGAGGAGCTAAGAAAGCTAATCTCAGGCTTTATAGAGAAGCTTTCCTCTATAAGCAGTAGAGGGGAGTATGAGGGTTTTCTAAATGCCGATGCCTTTGATAACCTAGACCTTGATACCTCCCTTGATGAACTAATGAAACTCCTTGAAGAAGATAGGATTGAGGAAGCCCTTACCCTTCTGTCCAAGCTTAAAGAGCAACTTGAGCTTACCTTAGCCTCAATTGAGAGGGGATTTCAATCTCTTAGTTCAACCCTGCTCTCAAAAGAAATCTCGCAACTGGAGGAGCTAATTCACAGGATAAGGGGGCTTGAAGAAGCCCAAAAAGCACTTAAAAAAGAAACAGAAGATTTTAAAGCCTCCGTTTTAAGAGGACAATCAAAAAATAAGGATTTAAATGATTTTACCCAAAAAACAAGAATTGAGCAGTTAAAGAATAATCTTAAAGAAGCCAGTAACAAGCTTATTAGATACCAAAAAGACGATAGATACGCAGAGGGTTCCCTTCTTACCGAGAGGCTGGTTCAAATGGGTGAAGAGCTAAAGAATCTGATTGAAACATCGGATTTTAACAAGGCCACCCAAACTGCAGAAGATATGGTTGAAGGACTAAACACACTTAAAAACCTAAGCAACCTGGGCATAGGGAACACAGAAGAGATTAAAGCAGAAATAAGCGGCTCTCTGGAAATTGCTCAAAGCGTATTAAGGGAGCTAAAAAACCTTAAGGGTAAAAGAAACCCAAACAACGAAACAACTTACCTGGCAAAAAAACAGGGAGATATAGAGAGAGAGACCTCAAAACTCGAGATCGATATAGAAGACTCAAAATACAGCAGTGGGTTTTTAACCCCGGAGACCAAAAGGTACATAAACGAATCGAGGGATTTTATGAGAAGGGCCCAGAGGAACCTAACCGATAAGGAGGTATCAAAAGCTATATCCAATCAGGAAGAAGCGATAAAATCCTTGCAGAAAGCTCAAAAAGAAGCAAAGGAACTCCTTGATAAACACAAACTGAGCGCCCAGGGAATGGGTCTGCCAGTTCCTTTGGTACTGGGAAAGAGGCAATCAGCATACCAGGGAGAATATGGAGGGCTTGATACAAGCCATATTGATATCCCTCCTCCAGAGGATACGGGAAAGTGGTTTAAAGAAAACATCCTTAGGTCTTTTAAAGAAGGCTCACCTGAGGGGTACTCAGAGCTCAACAGAAGGTACCTTGAAAGGATTATAAAATGATAAATAAGCTTTTGCTGGCATTTCTCCTATCCATAACCACCTATACCACGGTACACAATGAATTTCTATCGCTTTTTAAGGCAACCAGAGAATATCTCTACAGCTGGCAGATTGGGGAAGCAACTAAAACAGCCGATAGGCTTCTTGAGTTAGCCCAGAAGGATGAGGAAAAGGCCCTGGCTTACTACTTAAAGTCTGAGATTGAGTTTCACAGAGGGGAGTATAAGAAAGCACAAGACTATATAACACAGGCAAGAAACCTAGCACCTGAAGATAAAGATATAAATGATTTCCTAAACCATATAAAAGACGTACTAAAAACCGCAGGTAGTTTTAAAGAAGTACAAACCAAACACTTTATTATACGGTATGTACATCCAAAAGACCAGATTCTTACTCTATATGCAAAAGAGGTACTTGAGAGCTCATACCATGAGATAGGGTTTTTACTGGAAACCTACCCGGATGAGCCTGTAGTTGTTGAGATCTACCCTGATCTTAGGAGCTTTACCACAGCCTCCACACTCTCACTAAATGATATTAAAACCACAGGAGTGGTCGGTATATGTAAATTCAATCGCATAATGATACTATCACCCAGACTCCTACCCAAAGGGTATAGATGGTCAGATACACTGGCTCATGAGTACACCCACTACCTGCTGTTTATAAGAAGCAAAAACACCATTCCTGTATGGCTTCATGAAGGCATAGCAAAGTTTTATGAGAAGAGATGGAGACAGAAGCACTCAGAGGTCTTAAACCCATTATACGAAACAATCCTTGCCAAGGCACTAAAGGATAGAGGTTTCGTTCCAATAGAGAAGATGTACCCCTCCCTAGGGAAGCTACAAAATGCCTACGAGGCACAGCTTGCGTTTGCACAGGTAGGAACAATGATTGAATTTCTTACGCACAAATGGGGCAGTAACGCTGTTGTGAAGCTGGTAGATAAACTAAAAGAAACCAGAGACTATAGATTGGCAATAAAAGAGATTACCCAAAAAGAATTTGATGAATTCTACAACCTGTGGATAGAGTACCTAAATTCAAAGAAGCTAAAGGAGAAAATTCCTTCCCTGAGTGTAAAGGAACTGGAATTTGTACAGGATGATAAAGATAGCCCAGAAGATGAAAGCAAAGAGCTTGCTTACATAGAAGACGCAATGGCCAGGAGATACACCAAACTGGGGGATATGCTTAGGGACAGAAACAGATTAAAAGCTGCTTTATATGAATACGAGAAAGCAATTAGTTTCGATCCGCTATCACCTGTTATTCTCCATAGGCTTGGTCTAACAAAAGCCATGTACGGAAGGTATGAAGAAGCAGAGAAGCTGTTTAGGTTCATACTGGATTACTATCCTGACAGCATAGAGGCCTATATAAACCTCGGAAGAATATATCTCAAACAGGGAAAGATAAAAGACGCAGAAGAGCTATTTAGGGAGGCAATACAGATAAATCCATACGATCCCGAAATACATATTGCGCTTACATCCATTTACCAAAAACAAAACAAAAAGGATTTAGAAGAACAAGAGAAACTGGCTTTAGAGATAATTCTAAAAGAGGATTAAAATGGAAAACCAAAACTGGGAAAGGGATGTAGAAAAGGCACAAGAGCTGGCTCAAGTCAAAAAAGAGATCCTGCAGGAGATAGGAAAGGTAATAATAGGGCAAAAAGATGTAGTAGAGCTCCTGCTTATATCCCTTATGTCCTCAGGACATTCACTTTTTGTGGGTGTTCCAGGGCTTGCAAAAACCCTGCTTGTAAGCACGCTTGCTGATGTTTTAAGCCTTAAGTTTAACAGAATCCAGTTCACTCCCGACCTTATGCCCTCAGACATAACTGGCTCGGAGGTTCTTGAGAACGACGCACTAACCGGGAAAAGGTTTTTTAGATTCATACAGGGGCCTATATTCTGCAATATCCTGCTTGCAGACGAGATAAACAGGGCCTCACCAAAAACACAGGCAGCCCTCCTTCAGGCAATGCAGGAAAGAAAGGTAACGGTAAGTGGCCAGACCTACAATATAGCACCCCCTTTTCTGGTCTTTGCAACACAGAATCCAATAGAACAGGAAGGAACCTATCCACTACCTGAAGCAGAGCTAGATAGGTTTATGTTCCAGATAGATGTGGACTACCCATCCTTGGAAGAAGAAATAGAGATTGCAAAAAACCATAGAGACCCTTACAGGAAGGGGCTCAGGAAGATACTGGATGCAGAGAGAATCCTTGAATACACTGAGCTGATACAGAGGGTTCCAATTTCTGAATACGTTGTTTCATACGCTGTAGAGCTTGTAAGAGCAACACGACCTAACAACCCTTTAAGCACTGAAGCTGTAAAGAAATGGGTTGCCTGGGGAGCAGGGCCACGAGCTTCTAAGTTTTTGATACTTGGAAGCAAAGCAAGGGCAATACTGGAAGGAAGATTTACACCGACAACGGATGACGTAAGATTTCTTGCTCCGTTTGTTCTTAAACACAGACTGGTTCTTAACTTTCGAGCAGAGGCAGAAGGAATAAGGCCAATGGATGTTATAAACGATATCCTAAACACAGCCGGACGCAAAAAAACCGGTACCAGCTACTCTGTTAGTTCACTTTCGGTTAAGTAGTAAGTAGCAGCTCTTTCTTTAAAACTCACCTTTAAAAGCTCCTCAACACTTGGCTCTATTCTGGATAGAAAAGGCTTAGGGTAAATACCCATAACGAAAATCATAATAGCAATTGGAAGCAAAACCATAATCTCTCGCAAACTAAGGTCCAGAAGAACCCTGTTTTCTGGTTTATCAAGTGGCCCAAACATCACCCGCTGATAAGCCCATAACATATATACCGCCCCAAGCACCAGCCCAGTAGCACCAAGTACAGAGTAGAGGTAGTTTGTTTTAAAGGCCCCAAGAAGCACCAAAAACTCCCCAACAAATCCGTTTAACAAGGGCAGGCCTATCGATGAAAGCGTCGCAATCATAAAGAATGCTGCAAAAACAGGCATTACTTTTGATAGACCACCAAACTCTGCAATAAGCTTCGTATGGCGCCTCTCATAAATCATACCAACTATAAGGAATAGAGCTCCGGTGGATAAACCATGGTTTAGCATCTGGTAAATCCCACCCTCTAAGCCCTGTATATTCAGGACGAAGATCCCAAGCATAACAAGACCAAGGTGGCTTATGCTTGAATAGGCAACAAGCTTTTTCAGATCAGATTGGGCAAATGCAACCAAAGCACCATATATAATCCCCACTATAGCGATTGCAGAAAGAAACGGAAGGAAACTGAGTGTTGCTTCAGGGAAAAGGGGAAGAGAAAACCGGAGGAAACCATATGTTCCCATCTTGAGAAGAATTCCAGCAAGTATAACGCTTCCCGCAGTTGGAGCCTCTACATGAGCATCGGGTAGCCACGTATGAAGGGGAAACATAGGTACCTTTATTGCAAACGCAAGAAAGAATGCCAAAAAAGCAAGCCCTTGAGGGCTTAACAAACCAAAGAAAGGTATATTTAGCTTGTAGAAATCCATTATATCCATTGATGCAAAACCAAACTGGTCAATATGGGTAAAGTACAGATAGAGTATGGCAATTAACATAAAAGCGCTGCCAAAGGCCGTATATATAAAAAACTTTATTGCTGCATAAATTCTTCTTTCGGTTCCCCATATCCCTATCAGGAAATACATGGGGATCAAAACAGCCTCCCAGAATATAAAGAAAAGAACCATATCAAGCGCTGCAAAGGTTCCTATAAGAGCTGTCTCTAGCACAAACATAAGGATAAGAAACTCTCTTAAGCCTCTGTTTATAGAGTTCCAAGCACTCAATATAGTTATTGGAATAATAAACGTGGTAAGAAGAACTAGAAAAAGGCTGATTCCATCTATACCCATATGGTAGCTTATACCAAGACTCTCTATCCATGGAACCTTAACCTCAAACTGCATTCCAGAAAACCCTTTCTTAAAGTTTGTAAAGAGGGGAATAGATATGAGAAACTCTAAAACACTGACTAAAAGGGCACCAACCTTCATAGGTTCACTTGAGTTTCGATAAAGGAGTGAAAGAATAACAACCAATGGAATCCCAACAAGAGGGAAGAAAGTTACAATGGTAAGATCTCCACCAAAAACAGAACCCATGCTCTTTTAATCCTCCGATATACCTTATACATAAAGACGATAAGCCGAGACTTTAAAATATACATTAGAGACCCTAGACTCTCAAGAAAACAGCAACGTAAAGTGCAGGCCAAAGACTATTCCAGACAGTCTTTACATATACCGTGAAGATAAAGCTCAGGGGCAAAAACCTCAAACTCATCCAAGTAGGTTCTTTCTGTATCCAGTTCGTAAGTAACCTTTTTAAGGTATATATCCTGAACCTTACCACAACGATTGCATATAAAATGGTGGTGTTCCTCCATATTGGAGTCGTATTTCATTGCAGTTCCACCAAGGCTTAAATGGGAAAGCAAACCAGCACTTACCAACTGCTCAAGATTGCGATAAACGGTTGCCGCAGAAAGCATTGGGTAGTCCTTTTTGGCTTTCTGATAGATCTCATCAGCACTAAGATGTTTGTCTGACTCAGAAATTATACGGAATATGGCCATGCGCTGGGGTGTTAGTTTTAAACCCTTTTTCCGCGAGAGGGTAATTAGTTTCTGTAGTTTTTCCTTACTTACCCTGCTTTTCATAAAAGCAATAATACCTCTTCTTTAAAGAATAAACAATCTATCTGAATTTACAACAAATTCAAGCATGGAGTACTACTTGATTGATAATTGCATTTAGTATATATTTACGGATAAGAATTAATATTAAATAAAACAAAAGGGGAGGTGTTAAAGATGTTTCTTAGAATAGACCGCCTCCAGGTTGAACTACCAATGCCAAAAGAACCTGACCCCAATGCCGCAGCAGCAGTTCAAGAACTCCTAGGGGGAAGGTTTGGGGAAATGTCAACCCTTATGAACTACACATACCAATCTTTTAACTTTCGCAATCACACCAAACTAAAACCCTACCGTGATCTAATTGCAAACATAGCAACAGAGGAACTGGGGCACATCGAGCTAGTGGCAGCAACGGTAAACCTACTCCTTTCCGGTACAACAAAACAAGGGAAACCAGAGGATGCCCCACTTAGTCCCGGCAAAGATTTGCGCAATACCCATCACTTTATAGTTACCGCTCAAACAGCACTTGTAGGTAACTCCATGGGAGGACACTGGAGCGGTGAGTACGTCTTTAACAGCGGAAATCTGGTCCTGGACCTGCTTCACAACTTCTTTCTGGAATGCGGAGCACGCCTGCACAAGATAAGGGTGTATGAGATGACAAAAAACCCTGTTGCCAGAGAGATGATCGGTTATCTGCTTGTAAGAGGTGGGGTACATGCAGTTGCATACGGAAAAGCCCTAGAAACAATTACAGGGGTTAACATGACCAAACTCCTTCCAATACCCAATATTGAAAATTCAAAGTTTCCTGAAGCCCGCAAGTACGAAGAGGCAGGAATTCACAGAACCCTCTATAGATTCAGTCCGGATGACTACAAGGAGATATCAAAGATATGGCGTGGTTCATCCCCCACAGGAGATGGTGAACTCAAGGTAGTAGATGGTCCTCCTCAAGGAGGAACAGTACCTGAATTACCAGAGCTTCCCGAAGAGTTTGCCCCCGGGCTCAGTGAAGAAGAGATAGCAGAAATCGCAAAGAAGCTAACCTCGTAAAAGGCCTTAAAATCCCACCCCAATTCTTCAATACGGGGTGGGATTAACCGAGTGCTCTTGTTAATGAGGATGCATGCCAAGAACCCTCTTTAGTTCCAATCCTCAAAAGCGGTTCTATATCAGGGTAACGCAAGTATATGATGGGTGTAGAAACAACTTAAAGCTTAAGTTAAATTTAATATACAAAAAACAACAAAGGGGCAACTCATTTGAAACTGAGAGGAAAAGTAGGGATAGTAACAGGGGGAGCAAGTGGTATAGGCCTTGCAATTGCCGAGCTGTTTGCCAGAGAAGGTGCAATTCCCGTAATAGCTGACCTGGATAAAGATAGGGGAAGCAAAGCGGTTGAGAAGGTAAGAGAACTTAACAGGGATGTCCTTTTTATAGATACGGATGTAACAAAGCCCGAGGAATGTAAGAGACTTATAGAGGAAACGGTTAGCAGATTTGGTCGCATAGATATACTGGTAAACAATGCAGGACTTCAACACGTAGCCCCTATAGTTGACTTCCCGGAAGATAAATGGAATCTGCTAATCGGGGTTATGCTTACAGGACCGTTTTTATGTACCAAGTATGCCCTACCCTACATGATAAAGCAGAGAAGCGGAAGGATTGTAAACATCTCTTCTATACACGGGATTATAGGTGTAAAATTTAAATCCGCTTACGTTTCTGCAAAGCACGGTTTAATAGGGTTAACAAAGGTTACGGCCCTTGAGATGGCAGAGTACGGTATCACAGCTAATGCTGTATGTCCAACATTTGTGCGAACCCCACTTGTTGAGAAACAGATAGATGACCAGGCCAAGGCTCACGGAATTCCAAGAGAAGAGGTACTAGAGAAGGTTATACTAGCTGAGGCCCCTATGAAGAGGTTGCTTGAACCTGAGGAGGTAGCAGAGCTGGTAGTATACCTTGCCAGTGATTCTGCTAAAAACATAACTGGAGCTGCAATACCAATAGATGAAGGATGGACTGCCCAGTAACAATACATAAAGAGGGGATTCAAATATGGAGAAGGAAATCAAAGAAATAAAAAACATACTCGAAAGGAGTGAGAAACTCGAATTTGAAGAAGCCATACGCCCACCGTTTATGGAGATAAGGTTAAAAGAAAAATCCGTTCACTTTACCAGCTCAGGACAGGGTAGAATCGAAGAGATATCGTATTCCGGGAAAACCTTTGAGGAAGCCTACCGGGCACTCTCAGAAGCCGTGGTTCAGGGAGAAGGAATCTTTAAAAGGAATATAACCGAACCCTACCTCAGCTATCTAATAAGGGCGTGTTCAGAGTATCTAAAACTGTTTACAAAATAAGGCTTCTTTAATCAGCAGGTACACCCAAAGCAACTACAAAAATTGCACTTTTTCCTTTTGCATGCGGAGAGAAAAACTCCGTAATATCATCATCATAGAAGGTAAGCCCCGTAGCACCGATATTAAATGCATGAGCTCCAAGATATAACTTTCCCCCAAGTATTCCAGATTCAAGCTGAACAGCCCTGTAACCCCTGTTACCGAGTCTCTCAAGAACACAACTCAGATCTGAGAGGAAAAAAACAACCACAGCTGCATCTCTACCGAGTCTTTGCTCCAGTGTAAGGTAGCCAGACTCCCTACGAAACAAACCACTTTTAAGAAGCTCCAAACAATTACGCTCCCTGTGAAAGAAAAAAGCACCAGAAGGAAGACCCTCAACTGCATTAACAATCAGGTAGATGTCATTTAGACTAACCCCCAGAGGTTCCAAAAAATCTGAGAGAATCCCCCTTGTTGAGCGGTAGAGTATGGTAGAGAGCACCTCAAGGGCAACAGGTTTTTGGGAAAATCTCCTCGTAGAAGTTCTCCTTAGTATTACCTCCTGAACAGTATCCTGTGGCAATCTGCTATCAGGAACCCCACTTAACCGAATTAGATTCTCCTTGGAATCGGAGGGTTCATTAGAAAAAGAGCCAGGGTAGATTCCTTTCTTCCAGCCTATAACCTCTTCTTTACTCTTAAGTGAGGAAAAACAGTGCATCCTTTGAATAAGAGGATATTCGATCTCCCTTGCTGAAAGGGGAAGCGTCTTTACATCCAGAGGGGGTACATCCAGTAGCAAGGGTTCTCTAGCAGTACTCCCTATGGAAACCAAGCAGATACTCTTTTCTTTCTTCCCATCAACTCCAATCAGCCCGTTTACTTTATCATCAACAAAACCCATTATAACCTTTGCCGGCAACCTGTATGCTGTAGAAACAGCAAGTGTGTTTGCAACTATAGTTCCTGTATCCCAGAAATGATAACGATAGGCACGGCTTTGATACTTCCAAGAACTTCGCCAGGTAACTGCTGTATAGACCAGAACGATCGGAGCCCTTTTAACAGCTTCTTCCCCACAGGTTGCATCAACCAGTACCCCCCGCCAATCTCCTCTTCTTAGCTCCTTTAATGCAAAGTCACGGGGGCTAAAGTGGTAAACTCCTGCTTCTAGCCCTTTGAGCTCCCCACAGACCACATAAATCTCTATGGGATAGAGTGCACCCGCACATGCTGCTGCACGAAAATCAATGCTTATCCCCCCAGGAAGGCTTTTTCTCCGAATTATGCCTGCTGAATGAAAGAGAATGTTTGATAGGTCTTTAACACTTAAATCGGACTCACCACTGTAATCGGTAAAAACTGTAGATATAGCCTCAAGTGCAGGCATCTTCAACAGAGGAAAATCCCTACTAAGGGGAATAGACCTTACGTCCAAATACTCCTTGTAAGGTAAAGGCTGATTGTCCCAATCAAGAAAATGGGTACTGGAACGGACACTTTCATAGGAGTGTTTGGTTAGATTATGATAGTTCCATGCCTCTTCTATCTTTAAGTTCTTCATAACCCGATTCTAACTACCAGACAGAGCTTTTACCATCTTCTGCATTACCTCAACATTACTCTCCTTGCCAACTGGATTTGGCACTATAATTGGAAGCCCTACACCTGCATCCCTGTAGGCCTGAAGCCTTTCACGGCACCTATCTGCAGGCCCTATAAGAGCCACAGCATCCAAAAACTCATCGGTAAAAGCCTCTGCAGGATTAACACCTGCTTTTATTTTCTCAACAACATCACCAAAACCTATGTTCTTTATAAGACGTTGGTAAAAGGGAAAACGCGCATAACCTGCTAGCCCTCGTCTTGCTGCCTTACGTGCAGCCTCTAAATCATCGGAGATAAAGCAGGGGATCCCGTTTGTTATATCAATATCCGAAAGAGAACGACCAGCTCTTTGGGCTCCTCTGGATACAGCATCTATTAGCTTTTTCATATACTCAGGGGTCGCAAGATAAGGCATTATGCCATCGGCCAGCTCCCCTACAAGTTCTGCCATCCTCTCAGTAAGTGCTGCAACATATATAGGAAATCTTGGAAGCTGTCTTTTAATCGTCAAAAGTGGGGAGCTCCCATCTGCAAAAGACCTTACAGACAGTATGTATTTACGCATCTCCTCAAGCGGATTCTTCATATCAATCCCGAACTTCTCATTTACGGGTCTATGGCTTACACCAAGGCCAAGCACCATTCTACCATCTGAAACCTCCTGCACGGTAAGGGCCTCAGCAGTACACATCACAGGATGCCTCATGTATATATTGGTTATCCACGTACCCACTTTAATCCTTGAAGTTACCTCGGCAAAGACCTGGGCATTGGCAAGAGCACTATACGGAGGAACCTCCGGCGAGAATATTGCCTCAAAACCACCTTCCTCAGCCTCTTTTGCAAGTGCTCTTAGCTCCTTAACACTACATCCCCATACAGGAGAGATAGTTGCTATCCTCTTCATTGAGCTTCTCCTATTTTTTAGTATTGATTTACCACATCCCTATAAAACTCAGGACGCAGTCTTGATTCATCTCTGTATTTTAAAATTTTTCTTATTTCCTCTAATACCTTCTCCTTATCTTCCGGAAACCTTGCTTTCAATGGTAGATAGTTAGATATGTGATTTGAGAAGAAAAAACCGTTGGTTAAATGGGTATTTTCAACTATAATCTCAAGCTCCTTTATCATCTGAAACTTATCCGGAAGCTCAAACTTGCCTTCAATCCACTCCTGGTAAATAGGAGCACCAGGGCGAATTTGAAGAGAAAGCACACCAACATAGTCAGGATCAGCATCTGTAAGCAGATGACCTGTTTTAAGTGCATGCTCTAAGCTTCTATCCTTACCACCTATACCTAAAAGAACCATAACAGAGTTTTTTATTCCTGCCTCTTTTAAAATCCTTGAAGCCTCTACAGCCTCCCTGTAACTTGCCCCCTTTTTTATTCTCTTAAGAACAACATCGTCCCCACTTTCAAATCCTATATACACCATATGAAGCCCAAGTTCTCTAAGAATCTTTAAGTTCTCCACCCCTTTTCTTAAAACGTCCCCAACATTTGCATACATTGTGACCCGCTCAAGATTAGGACACTTTTGATTCAGATACTCAAGTACTCTAACAAGCCTATCCTGGGGAATTACAAGTGCATTTCCATCGGAAATAAACACTCGTTTAAACTCATACCTTTTTACCGCCTCATCAATTATAGTTTTTATCTCTTCTATTGGACGTATTCGAAACTTTTGATTTTCCCTGCGATACATTGCACAGTAGGTGCATTTATTATAGGAACACCCAATACTTGCCTGAAGTATAAAGCTCTTTGCCTCACTTGGAGGCCTAAAAATAGGTAAGGTGTAATCAATCATACCTTACAAACATTAACGTAAAAAACTTACTTTCGCAAGAACAAAAAACCATTTCAACTCCTTTACAAGTTTAAACGATTTGTTATACTCAATGCCCATGCAGGAACACGAAAAAGAGGGAACAATCTACATACTAGCCATAATTGGCTTTATATTCTCTATTCTGATACTTGCATCACTTACCCATGTAATCCTGCAATAAGGTGGGTTACCGCTCAGAAACCGCCCATCTTATTATAAGGGTTATAATCTCTTCAGGGTCAAGGGCTGTTCCTGTGTTGTCTTTAAAAACAAAACCACCACCATCCATGAAGCACCTGATCCTTATAAGCTGCCTTGCCCTTGAAAGGGGACTATCCTCTAAAACAAACCACTGCTTTCTTCTTCCAAGAACAAGAACATGCTCTTCATCTTCTTCTAGAAAAACAACAAAGCTCTCTGGTGCCACAACACAAAAACCCATACGCTCCCTCGGGAGATTGAGAAAAAGAGAAAGAACCTCACCAGGCAACCTGTGTACGGAAAGCTCCCCCACTGTTAAAGCCTCATTGTAGATACTTACACCCTGCTCTGCAAGATTATAAAAATACTCCATAACATCCTTCATAGGGCTTTTAGAAGAAACACCTGAACTGTAGTTATTTGCCTGTTTTCTCCCCCTGGCTATATTTCTAATTTCTTCCTGAAAATCTATCATATATCTTCCTCCTTAACTGGAAAACAGATCATATTTTCGTATGCTATTAGTATGCAACCAAACCACCAAAACAAAACCACCTTTTTAGGATACCTATCCACAATAGGAAGGGTAACAGGAAAAACACGGACAGTAAAATTGCGTTTTGTTTTCCTGGATGGAAAATTCTATGCATCGAGAAGAGACTCAAATGCAAACTGGCTTAAAAACATACTTAGGAACCCAAATGTGGTAATTAGGGTAGACGATAGGGAAATTAGCGGATACGCACAAATCGTAAAGGATCAAGAACTTGCAAGGAAGATATCAGAGCTAAAGTACACAGACAAGAATAAGAAAGAGGAACCAAGGGTGGTTATAGAAATAACCCCTAAGTAATCTTTATTCTGTTTACAAGAGTTAACAAATCCAAATCAGGGTTTTTAAGCTCCTCTTCAAACCTACTTATATCAATATCTTTATTCTCTATAAGCTCCTTTAGGGCTTTTACCTCCTTACCACGCGGTTTGATTAGGACACCACCAACAACCCTGCCTTCTCTAACCGCAAAGCAACCCTGTGGGGGTTTACCTTCCTTTCCCCTTATCCAGAACTCCTTGCCAGACTCGAGTGCCCCTACAAAGATAAGGGGGATTCCAAAGACCGCAGAGTCATATGCCGTTACCCTTGAGTACCTAATCCCTGCACCAGCCATGTTCCTGCCGGCTGTATATCCTTGAAACTGTGCATTCTCTATATGACCCACAAGGCGCTTTTCCCCCAGGATAACATCATCAAACTCAGCTACATCACCTGCCGCAAACACACCTGCCACATTGGTTTCAAGAAATTCATTTGTCCTAATACCCCTTTCTATCAGAACCTGGGTTTCTTTAAGAAACTCTGTATTTAGCTTGATACCAACACCTATGCCAAAAAGGTCTCCTTCAAAAACCTTCCCACTTTCAGTCCTTAAAGCAGTTGCCTTTCCACCTCTGCCCTCAAACCCGATAACCTTCTCTTCAGGAAACACCTCCACTCCTCCCTCAATAAGCTTTTCCATCAAGTATTTTCCAACGGCTTCTGGAAGAAGCGTCTCCCATATATATCTTTCAAGCATTATAAGTTTTACAGGAAGCCCAACCTCACGCAGGGCAACAGCAAGTTCAACCCCTATAAAGCTACCTCCAATTACTATGGCCTGAGTAGCAGTTTTTGCTGCTGCTTTTATACCTTTTGAATCATCAAGGGTTCTAAGATAGTAAATTCCTTCCATATCCGAATTTAAAACACTTAGCCTTCTTGGCCTTCCTCCAGTAGCAATCAGCAATTTTTCATATCTGATCTCAGCTCCACTATCCAGAATGACCCTCTTTTCCTTTAGATCAGCCTCTACCACCTTGCTGTTACTCAAAAAGACTGCTCCGTTTTTTCTGTAGAAATCCTCCTCAACAAGAAAAAGATCCTCTTCCTTAAAACGGCACTGTATGTATCCCTTTGTAAGAAGCGGTAGAGAATACGCACAATATGGCTGCTCCCCTACTATGGTTATTTTTTTTGCCTGATCCTCCTGCCTTATCCCCTTTATAGCCCATGTTCCAGCAGGACCTGCTCCAACAATCAAATATCCAGTTTGCATGGGGTAAATTATAAACAATAAACAGTCAGACCAAAACCCTAGCTTGAAGGAAAATCTTGCTTTTATTAGACTTATATTTTAGATACTCCAATCCCACATAGAAGGAGGGCTTTAGATATAGAGAAGATATACGGCAAAACATCCGGTTTAAGTCCAAGTGAGCTTAAAAACCTATCAAGGCTATATAGAAGAAGGATCCCCCCAAGAGAAATAATAACACTAGAGCTTGGGAAAACCCTTTCCCAGATATCACATGAATTAAAAAAGACCATAACCCTAATCATAGACAGAAAAGGAAAGATCGAAGCTGTATTTGTAGGGGATTCCCACGAGGTCCCTTTTACTGAGATTTTAGAGCGCTCAAGGGAAGCAAAATACAGACTCAGGGGATACCGCCTTATACATACCCATATTAAAAATCCAAAACTTAGCCACCCTGACCTTGTAACGCTCATAAACGAAAGGCTTGATCTCATAGGAGTACTTGAGGTAAAAGACGGTGGGGTTCCAGGTAGATTTCAGATAGCTCATCTTATTCCCCCCAACCCAGATCAGGATATGTGGAGGATAATAGAGTATAATGACCTTGGTAGAGTGGATATTAACTTTGAAGAGTTCATAAAAGAGCTAGAGAATGAGATAGAGAGAAGCTACTTCAATTTTGGAGGAGAAAAAGAAAGAGAAGGAGTTTTTCTTGTAGGATTCTCAACAAGATCAAGGCTCGAGGCAGAAGAATCACTTAACGAGCTTGAATCACTTGCCATTTCAGCTGATAAAGTTGTTCTTGATAAAACCATACAGATCAGGAAAGAAGTCGATCCCAGATACCTTATAGGTAAAGGAAAGCTGGAAGAAATAATACTTAGAGCAAAACAGGTAGGAGCAGAATCTCTTATTTTCGATGCAGAACTTACCCCAGCTCAGGTAAGAGCAATATCAGAAGAGACAAACCTTCAAATAATTGACAGAACACAACTCATACTAGAGATATTTGCAAAACGTGCCACAACAAGTGAGGGTAAGATTCAGGTTCAGCTAGCACAACTTCGCTACATGCTCCCTAGACTTACCGGTCGAGGCATAGAGTTATCCCAGCTTGGTGGAGGAATTGGGACAAGAGGACCGGGAGAGAAAAAACTAGAGGAAGAGAGAAGAAGGCTAAGAAAGCAAATAGAGAAACTCGAGAGGCAAATAGAGGAGATAAGCAGGAGACGAGAGCATACGAGAAAACATAGAAAAGAAACAGGCATACCAACAGTTACCCTTATTGGCTACACAAACGTTGGGAAATCCACTCTTTTTAACACACTTACAAGAAGTGGGGTGATTGTTAGAGATCAACTCTTCTCTACGTTAAATCCAACCACAAGAAAGATTGTGCTCCCGAGTGGAAGGGAAATACTAATTACAGACACGGTAGGATTTATAAGAAACCTTCCAAAAGAACTCGTAAATGCCTTTCGTGCCACCCTTGAAGAACTGGGAGAGTCCACACTTCTTGTACACGTTGCAGATTCAACAGATCCCTTAGTTGATGAAAGGATCGAATCTGTAGAAAGGATTCTAGAGAGCACTGGATATGATTCCATACCCAGATTTATCGTATTTAACAAATCAGACATCGCTTCTGAAGAGGTAATAAACAGGCTAAAAAGAGCGTATAACGCTCCTGTAATATCAGCCTTTAAAAAAGAAACACTGGTTACCTTACTTGAAAGGATAGACAGGGAAATAGAAAGGATCTCACAGAGGGAAGAGATCCTGCGACTACAACACCATACAACATAGGGTATTTCTAAGAGCTAGACTTAGTAAAGGTTGGTTAGATTTCAACCTCAGCCAGACCGTTTTTTAAAACCGTAATGTTATCATCCCTTCTTTTTACCTCAAAACCCAGCACAGTTATACCATTTCTTTTCCCTATCTCCCATCCATCTGCAATAAGTATATCACCAGGATAGACAGGGCTAGAGAAGCGACTTGCAAGCCTTTTCAGCCTGGATGGGTCACCATCTAGGTAACACTCTATTATAGCCCTCATAGTCATAGATAGGGTACAGAGTCCGTGTACAACGATTCCCCTAAGCCCAGCAGCTTTTGCCACCTTTTCATCCAGATGTATCGGATTTCTATCCCCTGATGCCTCTGCATACTTAAAGGTAATGTCTTTGGGGATTCTTATGACCTTTCTAAAGATAGGTTGCGTTTCTGCAACTATTTTTGGTTCTTCCTTTTTGGGCTCTCTTTTTTCCTCTTTCCTTCTCTGCTCACTTCCTATCCCTCTTATAAAGATTCCCCAGTCCGATTCGGCAACCTTTTCACCCTTCTCATCAGTGGTAACTATGTTAATTACAAGCAGTTGACCACTTCCCTTATCCTCTATGTTCTTTATGCGTGCCTTAGAGATGAGTTTATCTCCCGGCTTTATTGGTTTATAAAACCTCATATCCTGTTCCCCATGAACAAGCATAAGAAGATTGCGCGCCAGCTGTTCGGGCCCTCCATGAAGTCTCTCATCAGACCATAGCTTCTCTGCAAGTAGCAGTTCCTGAACAACAATAAAGCTTGGAGGAGCCATTCCAGCAAAAGGTATATTCCCCAAATTACCATCGTAGTTGTAATAGGTTATATTCCGTGCCCCTATTGCCCAGGCGTACTTACGGATTGCCTCTTCAGTAACCTCATAAACAACCGGCTCAGATTCAAATCCTATATACTCTTTATTTAGTCCCATGACCACTTCTCCTCCGTATTTTTTATTTTTGCTACATTTCGCATTTGCTTACTTTACAAACCGTATTGCAATACAACCTGAGCAACCGGAGATAAACGCGTATTAACTGAATTATAAACATTCAAGAAGCCTTGTTATACTGCGAATTTCTGTTTTTAATTCTAATCTGAAAAAGCACCCTATGTCAAGTGGGCTATTCGCATATGCAAACACAAAAGACGCTTATACGAAAAGCACAATAGCCCTACGGTAAAGGAAGCTAATACTTGATTTTTCCACCATTAAGACATATCTTAACCCTTGAAGAGGTAAAAACACAAAATAAAAAGGGGTTAGAAAGATGAAACTGGACAAATTTACAATAAAGGCACAGGAAGCGCTGGAGGAAGCACAGTCAATAGCCCAGAGAGAAAACCACCAGGTAATAGACATCCCTCATCTGCTAATTGCACTCCTAAACGAAGAGGGAATACCCTCTGAAATAATAAGCAAGATAGGTGCAAATCCACAGATAATAAGGGACCTAGCTCAAAAAGAACTGCGTTTCCTACCCAGAGTAGAAGGAGGAACTGACAGGTTATATCTCAGTAGAGAGCTAAGTCAGGCCTTAAATACCGCTGAACAGGAAGCAAAAGCACTAGGAGATGAGTATATAAGCACAGAACACCTGCTCCTTGGTATTGCACAACATGCGATAGGTGAGATAAAAACAGAACTTAAGAGGCTAGGGATTACCAAGGAAAACATCGTAAGGGTTTTAAAAGAGATAAGAGGAGGGCAAACCGTAACGAGCCAAACCCCTGAAGAAACTTTTCAAGCCCTGAAACAATATGGTAAAGACCTTACAGAACTTGCACGTCAGGGAAAACTCGACCCTGTAATCGGCCGTGACGATGAGATAAGAAGGGTAATACAGGTCCTGTTAAGAAGAACAAAGAACAACCCGGTACTAATTGGTGAGCCTGGTGTTGGAAAAACCGCCATAGTGGAAGGGCTTGCTCAAAGGATTGTAAACGGTGACGTTCCAGAGGGGTTAAAAAACAAGCGCTTAATTGCACTGGATATGGGAGCACTTATTGCAGGAGCAAAGTACCGTGGGCAGTTTGAAGAAAGGCTTAAAGCCGTTCTAAAAGAAATTACCCAATCACAGGGTGAGATAATACTGTTTATAGATGAGATTCACACAGTGGTTGGAGCAGGAGCTGCTGAGGGAGCAATGGATGCCTCAAATATGTTAAAACCAGCGCTTGCACGTGGAGAACTACACTGTATAGGGGCAACAACACTCGATGAATACAGAAAGTACATAGAAAAGGACCCAGCACTTGAAAGAAGATTTCAACCGGTTTATGTAGATGAACCATCCGTTGAAGAAACCATATCAATACTAAGAGGAATAAAGGAGAAATATGAAGTTCACCACGGAGTTAAGATAAAGGATGAGGCCTTAATTGCAGCTGCTGTTCTTTCACACCGCTATATCACAGGACGATTTCTTCCGGATAAAGCTGTTGACTTGATAGATGAAGCAGCAGCAAAACTGAGAATGGAAATAGACTCAATGCCCACTGAAATCGATGAAATCCAGAGGCGAATTATGCAGCTTGAGATCGAAAGAGAAGCCCTTAAGAAGGAAAAAGACGAAGCTTCTCAGGAAAAACTTGCTCATATTGAAAAAGAGATTGCAAACCTGCAGGAAGAGCTTAACAACCTAAAACTACACTGGCAGAAAGAAAAGGAATATATCCTAGAGATAAGGCGTATCAAAGAGGAGATAGATAGGGTTAAGATAGAAGCTGAAAAAGCCCAGAGGCAAGGGGACCTCTCAAAGGCCTCAGAGCTTCTTTACGGAAGACTTCCTGAGCTAAATAAAGAACTTGAAAAACAAAGCAAAGCCCTTGCTGAGCTTCAGCAAAAGAGGAAGATGTTAAAGGAAGAAGTGGATGCTGAAGATATAGCAGAAATAGTATCTAAGTGGACCGGTATCCCTGTAGCCAAGCTAATGGAAGGAGAAAAGGAGAAGCTTCTGCACATGGAAGAGAGATTGTCCAGAAGGGTAGTTGGGCAAGAAGAGGCTATAAGAGCAGTTTCAAATGCTCTTAGACGCTCTCGTGCTGGACTGTCTGATCCAAAAAGGCCTATTGGCTCCTTTATCTTCCTTGGTCCTACAGGAGTGGGTAAGACAGAGCTTGCAAGAGCGCTGGCTGAATTCATGTTTGATGATGAAAATGCAATGATAAGAATCGATATGAGTGAATACATGGAGAAACATACAGTCTCTAGGCTTATAGGAGCACCTCCTGGATACGTGGGCTATGAAGAAGGAGGGCAACTTACAGAGGCCGTAAGAAGACGACCTTACTCGGTAGTACTCTTTGACGAAATTGAAAAAGCACATACCGATGTCTTTAACATACTCCTTCAAATACTTGATGATGGTCGACTAACCGATGGACACGGGAGAACTGTTGATTTTAGAAACACCATAATAATAATGACCTCTAACCTTGGAAGCCACTACATTCAGCAGCTAATAAGCAATGAGGCGGAGATGCGGGCAAGGGTTATGGAGGTTTTAAGGAGCTCTTTTAGACCAGAGTTTCTAAACAGGGTAGATGAGATAATAATCTTTAGACCTCTTACAATGGAACACATCAAGCAAATCGTTGATATACAAATTGAGTACCTTAGGAAACGACTTGCAGAGAAGAGACTAGATATCGAACTCACAGAGAGAGCAAAAGAGCTACTTGCTAGGGAAGGATACGACCCGATTTATGGAGCAAGACCTCTTAAGAGAACGATTCAAAGGCTTATTCAAGACCCACTGGCTACAGAGATTCTAAAAGGGACCTTTAAGGAAGAAGATATAATCGTGGTTGATGTGGACAAGAACAACCAGATTGTGTTTACGAAGAAACAGGCTAAAAAAAGAGCAGTATCGGCAGGTTAAGATAAGGAGAGTAAAATCTCGTCCAAAACGGCTTCAGGATCTTTTGAACCAGTTATATCGCGACCTATCACGATATAGTCAGCACCCCTAGAGAATGCTTCTCTGGGGGTTGCAGTTCTTTTTTGATCCTCTTGGAGTGTTCCAACACGTATACCTGGAGTGATAAGTATAAATCTATCTCCAAACTCCCTTCTTAAGACCCCAACTTCTTCTCCAGAAGTAACAAGACCATCAACACCAGCTTTATCAGCAAGCTCAGCCAGCCTAAGAACCACATCCAGAGAAGACCCTCCCCCGAAACCTATCTGTTCTAAGCTCTCTTTGTTATGACTTGTTAAAACCGTAACAGCTATAACCTTGGGTCTAATCACATTTAACCTTTCGGATTCAACCATAGCCCCTATAACAGCCTCTCTCATCATCTCGAGTCCACCAAGTGCGTGAACGGTAAACATACTTACACCACATCTTACAACCTGTATTGAAGCCTTTTTAACAGTTGATGGTATATCATGGAATTTAAGATCCAAAAATACCTTCTTACCCGTATCGGTAATACCCTTTATCCCATCTACTCCACAACCAAGGAAAAGGATAGGACCCACCTTAAATGTAGAGATTCTTCCATTCAGTCTCCTAACCCAGTCCATAGCCTCCTTTAGCTCTAAAAAATCAAGAGCAAGTATGATACGATCCTCTTGTTTGAGTTCAACCCTTGCCATGTGTTTTAAGCGTATCTAAAAGCGATTCTACTTCCGACTGAACTTCACCAACCTTTACCTTCCTAGAAACTCCCCCTTTTCTTACCTTTATCTCCACAACCCCCTCTCTTATGTTCTTTGGCCCTATTGTAACGTGTATCGGGATACCGATAAGGTCTGCATCCTTAAACTTAACACCTGCACTTTCTTCTCTATCGTCTATAATCACCTCAATTCCACGATTGAGCAAACTACTGTAGATACTTTCTGCAGTACTTCTAATGCTTTCTTCCTTCAAATTAAGCGGAAGCACTATGACCTCAAAAGGAGCCAATGAAAGGGGAAAAACTATCCCGTTTTCATCGTGACTCTGCTCTATTGCTGCAGCCACAGTTCTACCAATACCTATTCCATAACACCCCATAAAGAAGAACCTCTCCTTACCATCTGCATCAACGAAAGTGGCCTTCATAGCCTCGCTGTACTTGGTTCCAAGTTTAAAAACGTGTCCAACCTCAATTCCCCTGCTTGACCGAAGAACTCCTTCAGCACACCTTGGGCATGGGTCCCCATCCTTTGCAACCCTTATATCCGCAAAACACTCAACCCTAAAATCCCTATCCATGTTAACATTTATAAGATGGTAGTCCTTTCTATTAGCCCCGGTAACCGCGTTTTTAAGATGTTTTACTTCCCTATCTGCAATTATCCTTGCTCTAATACCAACAGGTCCGCTAAAACCGACAGGTCCTCCAGTTACCCTCTTAACTGTTTCCTCACCGGCAAGCCATACCGTATCGGCTCCCAAAAACCTTTTCAACTTGGTTAGGCTCAGCTCATGATCACCCCTAACAAGTACAGCCAGAGGCTCTCTGCCATCGACTTCTACGATAAGGGTTTTTATAAGCTTACTTGGTTTTACCCTCAAAAAAGATGCAACCTCTTCTACAGTTGTAAGATTTGGAGTGTAAATCTCCTGAATAGGCCTTTCCGATTCCCCAGGGTCTTTCCCAACATCCCTCTCCCCTATCTCAGCCATCTCAAGGTTTGCAGCATAGTCACACCTGTTGCAACTCATAATTACATCCTCACCCGTAGGAGCAAGAACCATAAACTCGTGGGAAAAGCTACCACCGATGTTACCCGTATCTGCTTCTACAGCCCTAAACTCAAGACCACACCTTTCAAAGATACGGCAGTATACCTCATACATAGTCCAGTATGATTTTTCCGCTCCCTCTTCATCAACGTCAAAACTATAAGCATCTTTCATTATAAACTCTCTAGCACGCATTACTCCAAAACGTGGACGAATCTCATCTCTAAACTTTGTCTGAATCTGATAGAGAATAAGTGGAAGTTGCTTATAGGATCTTACTTCCTTACGCACTATATCGGTTATAACCTCTTCATGAGTAGGCCCCAGGCAGAACTCTCTTTCTGCTCTATCCCTAAACCTTAGAAGCTCCTTTCCGTACTTATCCCATCTTCCACTTTCTTTCCACAACTCTGAGGGAAGAACCATAGGCATTAGCAACTCTATTGCACCAGCACGATTCATCTCCTCTCTTACTATGTTTTCAACCTTTCTTATAGAGCGAAGACCCAGGGGAAGATAGTTATAGATTCCAGCCGCAAGCTTCCTTATCATACCTGCACGAACCATAAGCCTGTGGCTTACAACCTCTGCATCCGCAGGGTCTTCTTTCAGGGTAGGTATAAAAAACTTGGAATACCTCACAATAGATACCTGCTTATACGTTTATATCAGCCAACTGCAAACTTCTCTATCTCCTCTACAAGCTGGTCAACAAGCTCTTCTTCCCTAAAAGAGCGAACGAGTTTTCCGTTTTTATAGAGCATACCCTTTCCCCTGCCCCCGGCAATACCTATATCAGCTTCCGAAGCCTCTCCAGGTCCATTTACCACACACCCAAGTATGGCAACTTTAACTGGCCTGGGAAGATTGATTCCACTTATTCTTTTCTCAACCTCGTTTACAAGCCCAATAAGATCAATCTCAAGTCTTCCGCAACCAGGGCAGGATATTATCTCTATCCCGTTACTTCTAAGCCCCAAAGACCTGAGTATGTTTATACCCACATAGACTTCCTCCACAGGATCCCCCGTAAGAGATACCCTTATGGTATCACCAATTCCCTCTGCAAGGAGCGTACCTATTCCAACCGAAGATTTTATAGTTCCTACCTTTACCGTTCCTGCTTCTGTAACCCCCAGATGAAGCGGGTAATCGGTTTTTTCAGCAATGAGTCTATATGCCTCTATTGTCCTTACCACATCGGTTGACTTTACAGATATCTTTATGTCTCTAAAGTCCATATCCTCCAATATATAGACATGCTTTAAAGCACTTTCTACCAGCGCCTCTGGTGTAGGACTGCCATACTTCCTAAGAAGCTCCTTCTCAAGTGAACCTGAGTTAACCCCTATTCTTATTGGAATACCTCTTTCCCTTGCCGCATCAACCACCGCCCTGATCTTTTCCTTTGAACCTATATTGCCCGGGTTTATTCTAAGCCCATCCACACCCTGTTTTATAGCCTCTAAAGCCAGCCTGTAGTTAAAATGTATGTCAGCTACTATGGGTATATTTGTCTGCCTTTTAATCTCCCCAAGTGATACTGCAGCATCCATATTCGGAACCGCAACCCTTACTATATCACAACCCGCCTTCTCAAGCCTTTTAATTTCAGCTACAGTAGCAGGTATATCTCGTGTATCCGTTTTTGTCATAGACTGCACACTTATAGGGGCATCCCCACCTACTGCAACTCTTCCTATCTTGACCTGCCTTGACTTTCTTCTCACAATGGGCATACCTAAGACAAGTAGATTAGAGCATTTACAAAATGGTGTCAAGATTTAAACAGTTCCCCTTACCAGTTTGACACAGGGTTTTTTTAGTGGTTAAATGAAAGGAGTAAGAGCAGAAGTATAATGGGATTTTCTTTCTAATTTTTTTGAAACTGGGTACCAACTACAGCTTCTGGGAACAAATTTTTTAAGGAGGGGAAGGAAGTATGAAAAAGATAATAAGTATAAACAAAGAAACGCCAGAGGAAACCAAAGGAGAAGAGAAGGTATCCATTAAGGGATTTCACAAGCCAAAGGACACCTCAGACAAGCCGATTGAGATAACAGAGGAGAAGGTGCTTGAAGCACTAAAGACAGTTTATGACCCTGAACTCCCTGTAAATATAGTTGATCTTGGTCTTATATACGACATACAGATATCAGGCAGAAACATAAAGCTTACGATGACCCTAACGACTCCCGGATGTGGAATGGGAAGGGTAATTGCCAAGCAGGCAGAAATGGCCCTTCAGGAGCTTGGGGCAAAGAATGTTCTTGTTGAGATCGTCTGGGACCCACCCTGGAATCCGGATATGATGAGCGAGGAGGCAAAACAGAGACTGGGAATAGGTTAGCAGAAACAGGGGGAAGAGCAAAGATATGGAGCTGAATGTAGAGGAGATAAAAAACCTTTTAAAGAAGGTAAAATACCCGGGGTTTACCAGAGATATAGTGTCTTTTGGGATTGTTAAAAACATTCAAATAGACGGTTCAAAGGTAAGGCTATGGCTTGTTCTGCCAAAACCCGATGAAAGGCTTGAATCCGAGATCAGAGAATCCGTAAGAAAAACCCTTCTTGAGTACCCGGGGATTTCTGAGGTGAATTTCGAGATCACAGCAAGAGAGCCAAAATACGGTCCTACTCAAACCAGAGCTCCTGAGAAACCCGCGTTGCCTGATATCAAATACTACATAGCCGTTGCCAGTGGGAAGGGTGGTGTTGGGAAATCAACTGTTGCTGTAAACCTTGCACTTGCAATCTCCAAAATGAGAAAAAACGTAGGCCTTATGGATGCAGATATATGGGGACCAAGCATTCACATTATGATGGGTATAAAAGCAAGGCCAAAGGCAACACCTGAACAAAAGATAATCCCACTTGAGAAGCACGGTTTAAAACTCATGTCCATTGGTTTCCTTATAGACGAAGACGAAACCGTAATCTGGAGAGGACCCATGGTTCACGGGGCTGTAAAGCAGTTTATAGAGGATGTGGAGTGGAGAGGAACGGATTACCTAGTAATAGACCTGCCCCCTGGCACAGGTGATGCTCAGCTTTCCTTAATGCAAACGGTTCCCCTTAGCGGAGGGGTTATTGTAACAACCCCTCAAGAAGTTGCTCTAGTTGATGTAAGACGCGGTATAAACATGTTTAGAAAACTAAATGTCCCCGTCCTCGGTATAGTGGAAAACATGAGCTACATGGTGTGTCCCCATTGTGGATACGAACTGGATATATTTAGCAGGGGTGGTGGGGAAAAAATGGCTGAAAGGTTTAAGGTCCCCTTCTTGGGAGCAGTACCCATTGATCCCGAGATTAGAAAAGGGGGTGATGAGGGAACACCGATAGTTATCTCAAATCCCCAGAGCCCCTCAGCAAAGGCATTTATGCAGATAGCGGAAAAGATACTTAAAGCTATAGAGCATTCCGAATGATAGAGAGCGTTTCTTGACTCACTCCGGGAGATGATTATCTTAGGATTAAAAGAACGAAGTTTAATTGGGAAATACTCTCTTTCAAGCCCTGCAATAGAGGGTATAATCAAATAAAGATATGGCTCCAAAACGAGATTACTATGAAATACTTGGCGTTCCAAGAAACGCTTCCAAAGAGGAGATAAAAAGGGCCTACAGGAGGCTTGCAAGGCAGTACCATCCGGATCTAAACCCTGGGAACAAGGAAGCTGAGGAAAAGTTTAAGGAAATCCAGGAGGCTTACGCGGTATTATCTGATGATGAAAAAAGGAAGATGTACGATATGTATGGAACCGCAGAATTCCAGCCAGGTGCAGAAAGAACAACCTGGAGGTGGACAGAGGCACCGGGTGGTGGCTTTGAGTTTACGTTTGGAGACTTTTCAGGATTTGAAGATATATTCAACGAGGTATTTGGGGAAAGAGAACCCACAAGAGTAAGGCGAAGAGGTCGTGATCTCGAATACCAGCTTGAAATAGACTTTGATACGGCCATAAAAGGCGGGGTCAAAGACATCACAATTACAAGGGAAACGATTTGTCCCGGCTGTGGTGGGAGCGGGGTTCGTATTGGTGCAGGTGCTAGGGTATGCCCAAAATGTAGGGGTAGTGGAAGGAGTCTCTTTACCAGTTTCCTTAACATATCAAGAGCATGTGACATGTGTGGTGGCTCTGGGAAGATCTCAACAGAGCCCTGTAACACGTGCAACGGTAGCGGAAAAAGAATCACCACAGAAACCATATCTGTAAAGATACCAGCGGGTGTAGATACCGGCTCCAGAATAAGGGTTCCAGGAAAAGGGGAGGAAGGAACCATTTCAAATGGAGACCTGTACCTTGTAATAAAGGTAAGGCCCCATCCGCTTTTCAGACGAGAGCAAGATGACCTCTACATTGAGGTTCCGATAACAGTATATGAAGCAGCCCTTGGAGCCCAAATCAGCGTTCCCACAGTTGATGGAACAGCAGTTGTAACCATTCCTCCCGGAACTCAAAGTGGAACAAAGCTCAGACTTAGAGGAAAAGGGGTTCCACACTTAAGAGACGGAGGCAGAGGAGACCTCTACGTTATAACAAAGATAGTGCTTCCTGAGAAGATAAACGAAAGCGCAAGAAAGAAGTTTGAAGAACTTGCAAAGACATCTCCTTACAACCCAAGAGCACACCTTGATAAGTACTTGAGATGATGAAGAGATACTCTTTAAGAACTGTTGTAGAGATTATAGGTGTGAGACCAAGTTTTATAAAAAGGCTTGAAGAGGCAGAGATTATATTCCCAATTGTTGAGGAAAACGAGATTTTCTACACGGAGGAGGATTTAAGGAAGCTCTCTCTTGCAAGAGACTTAAGGGATATGGGAATAAACCTTGCGGGCATTGAGGTGATACTTGACCTAAGAGACCGTATGCTTATTCTAAAAAAAGAAGCCGATGAAATCCTATACAGGCTTCTTGAGTACATTAACGAAAACATAGGGAAACAAGGAGATAAAAACCTATGAGTGAGGAGACCAAAAAGAACCCAAAGCAGGGGGAACAACTCTTTAAAATGGATTTTTCTACCTTTATACTCTCTTTAAACACCTCTGCCCTAATACACCTAGGAGAGATTCCCGATCCCCAGTCAAAGGAGAGAACGGTAAACCTTGCCTCCGCAAAACACACAATAGAGATACTAGAGATACTTAAGGATAAAACAAAAGGTAACCTGGACAAAGAAGAGGAAAAGCTCCTTGATGATGTACTCTTTGATCTTCGTTTGAAGTACGTAAGGAGCATTCAATCTCAGAAATAACAGCTACCCCCAATAACCACACATCGGGCTTTTTTAAGCCAGTCCCGGAAACAATACCCTCTGAAATAAAAAAACCGAACCAAATCCTACCCAAGACAACGAGAGGCATTTAGAAGCAAACGGTTCGTGTATTCTATTCCTTTTATTCTCTTGACTATATCCATAGCCTTACTCAAAAGCGGTGGACGTTTATCAGAAGAATGTGCATCTGAAGCCACTATATGAACTGCATCGAGCTCGATAAGCTCAAGGGCACACTTTTTTGCCTTACCTCCAAAACAACCACATAGGCTACCTGCGGTAATCTGGATAAGTGCCCCATTATCTACCAGATCACATATCCTTTTGGGGTTTTTCTGTATATCCCTACTTCTTTCCGGATGAGCCAGAATCGGAAAGAACCCTCTATCAACCAACCTATAAACAACCTCTTCAATCCCAACAGGAAGGGAGAAAAACGGAACCTCAACAAGAACATATCTACCCTCGGCCAACGTTAAAACCCTACCTGAAGAAACAAGCTCCACTACGTTTTCAGATATCCCAATCTCCATGCCTGGAAAAACACTAAGGGGAATACAGTTTTTGCACAGAAGCTCATTGAGCTCAGAGACCTTTTTTCTAACCACATCAGGATTTGGTTCCCATACCGTTCCCTGAATCCAGTGTGGGGTTGCAACAACGGTATTTATTCCACTTTCTGATGCAATACGTGCCATCTTTAAACTCTCTTCCCAACTCCTGGCTCCATCATCCATATCCGGAAGCAGATGGCAGTGAATGTCAACAACCCTACAGTCACCTACAAGGTCTTTTCCCATACCGGTTTGATTTTACTGGGATTTATCCTTTTCTACAAATTAGATTATAATTAACCAAAGAAAAAACCATAACCCCCAACTTATCCCATGAACACGGTCTTAATAATAGAGCGCTTCTGTAGGTTAAGGGTCATCGTTATAGGAGATATCATGCTTGACCGCTATATAAGAGGAGAGGTAAAGAGGATATCTCCCGAGGCTCCTGTACCTGTTTTAAAGGTATCAGAAGAGAGGCTGCTTCCAGGGGGAGCAGCAAACGTTGCGCGTAACCTAAAAAGCCTAGGGGCATCAGTTGAGCTATTTGGGGTCACAGGAGAGGATATAGAGGGGAAGGAGCTTTTAGAGCTGATAAAACAAAAGGGCATAGATACAGGAAACATAATAGTGGATCCAGAAAGGCCAACAACCACAAAAACGAGGTTAATAGCTGAGAGCCAGCAGATAACGAGAGTGGATAGAGAAGAGGTAAAGCCGATATCGGATAGGGTAATGGATAAGCTAATTACAGCCATTGCCGAGTCCTTTAAAAAGGATAAGCCTCACGGGGTGATAATATCTGACTACGGAAAGGGAGTGATAAGAGAAGAGCTCTCTCAAGCAGTAATTCAACTCGCACGGAGAAATGGGGTATTCGTTGCTGTAGACCCAAAGGGAATAGACTTTTCCAAGTACAGAGGAACAAATGCAATTACGCCAAACCAAAGGGAAACAGAAGAGGTCTGTGGCTTTCCCATAAAAGATGAATCTGACCTTAAAAGGGCTATGGAGATACTGGTAAAACAGACAGGGGCTGATGGAATTCTAATTACAAGGGGAAAACAAGGCATAAGTTTCTATGTAGCCGGTAACGAAAACAAGGTAAAAACCATTCCCTCAGATGCAAAAGAGGTGTTTGATGTAACAGGAGCAGGAGATACAGTAGTAAGTGCATTTACCCTTGCGTACCTTTCCTCTGGCTCCTGGGAGGATTCGGTAAGGATAGCAAATACGGCAGCTGGAATAGTGGTAGGCCGCCTAGGAGCGGCAACCGTAAGCCCAGAAGAACTGATTGAGCATCTAAACAACAGATATACCTACCAGAGAAAGATATTAAAAAGGGATACGCTTTTGCTAACAGCTTCAGAGCTGAAATCGGTGGGAAAAAAAATAGTTTTTACAAATGGCTGTTTTGATCTCTTCCACACAGGACACCTGCACCTTCTTGAGGAAGCAAAGAAACTGGGGGATGTGCTTATTGTAGCGATAAACAGCGATCAATCCGTTAAAAGACTTAAAGGAGCACAGAGACCTATTTTCGATGAGAACGAAAGGGCAAAGATAATAGCTGCACTTGGCTTTGTAGACTATGTGGTAGTATTTGAGGAGGATACACCCTTTGAGCTTATAGAAGAACTAAAACCGGATATCATCGTTAAAGGCGGTGACTACACCGTAGAAAGAGTGGTTGGCAGAGATATAGTCGAAAGCCATGGGGGCAGGGTTCATATAATTCCACTGCTTGAGGGAGTCTCAACATCTTCTCTGATAGAGAAGATAAAAAACCTTTAAAAAGCTAAACCTCTTTTTGCTTTGAGCCCTTTGGAGTTGCAATCTTTACAACACCTTCAAGCCTGTCCATTCTCTTTTCAAGGGCTTTTATTCTACGGTTTATGTTGTTTAAGTCTTTCCTGGTTGTTATATTGAGGCTCTTAATTGCCTTTTGAAGGCTTTTGTCAAAAGAGCTTCGGGCAAGTTTCAGTCTCTTTTCAACCGTTTTTTCAACAAGCTCAACCCACTTTTTGCTAACCAGCAAATCCATAATACCCTTCTTTTCTTCTTTCTTTGCCATTATCCTCCATTCTCCTTTTTGCACACAGAATTTATATAGCTTCTTGCGTTCATACCAAAACTACTCCCTGGAGAAATATCTACAACTTTTTTAAAGGAATTGCAAGCAAGAGTTTTTTCCCCAAGCTTTAGGTACGCAATTCCTAAGTTGTAGTGTGCCTCATCGTAAAGCTCAAATCCCTCAACAGCCTTTTTAAACTCCTCTACCGCCTCTTGCTCCCTACCTAGTGCCATGTAGAGCTTTCCAAGTTCATTATGAGTGTAGACAAGTGCAGGATTTAGCTCCAGTGACTTTCTGTAGTACTCATACGCCTTATCCAGGTCTCCTTTTCTAAAGTAAGCAACACCAAGGCTTGTAAAAGCCCTATCCCTGGACTTGTAAAGGGGGTCAGAAGCCGCTTTAGAACACTCCTCAATAGCAGCATCCAGGTTATCAATGGTAAGGTAAAGACCACACAGGTTGTATCTGGCCTCAGAATAATCTGGCTTAATCTCTAGTGCCTTCTTATATAAGGCCTCAGCTTCCTTGTACTCCTTTAAACCAAAGTAAATAAGTCCCTTTATTAGGTAAACTTCCGGGTCTTTCTTTGCAACCTTCTCTGCCTCCTCTATCTCCTGCATAGCCTGTTTAAAGTTTTGTCTGTAAAGAGAAGCTACTGCAAGCGCCTTCTGATCCTCAACGAACCTGTTTTCCCGATCCCCTTCTATACCCCTTCCCGCACACGACAAAAACAAGAGAGAGAAAAGTAGAAAAGCTATAAAAGTTAACCTCATGCTAACCAACTTTTGATAGTTTGAAAAAAGCAAAGTCCAGAGGTAATACACACCTTTCTTAAACCAAAAGACTCATTTTATATACCTGCCAATTATGAGTTCGAGTTTTTTCTTTACATCATCCGAAATAGCGTCCTTTGAGGTTATTATTGCATCCCTTAGCGCATTGGAGCATATACAATCCCTCTGCTCAGAGATCAGACAAACCGCCTCTTTTATGATTTGCTTGGCAAGCTCAACGTTCTTTGTAAGAACCTCAACAACATCCTCCACCGTTACATCTGAATGCACCTCATGCCAGCAGTCATAATCGGTTGAAAGAGCAAGGGTGGCATAGCAAATCTCTGCTTCCCTTGCCAGCTTTGCCTCTGGCATATTTGTCATCCCTATAACATCGACCCCCCACTTCCTGTAGATGTTGCTTTCAGCCCTTGTTGAGAACTGTGGACCCTCAATGCAAAGGTATACCCCACCCTTATGAACAACGGCACCTGCCCTCTTAGAGGCCTCGTATAAAACCTCTAAGAGATTAGGACACACCGGATCAGCCATGGATACATGGGCTACGATACCATCTCCAAAAAACGTTGATACCCTACCCTTTGTGTTGTCAAAAAACTGTGAAGGGATGACAATATGTCCGGGAGCAATCTCCTCCCTCATACTACCTACCGCACTGACAGATACTATCCACTCAACACCGAGCTTCTTCATACCGTAGATGTTTGCACGAAAGTTTATCTCAGAAGGCATTATCCTATGGCCCCGCCCGTGTCTTGGAAGAAAGACAAGCCTGACCTCACCCAGTGTTCCAACCACAAACTCATCCGATGGAAAGCCCCAGGGGGTTTCAACCTTTACGGAATGGACATCTTCTAGTCCCTCCATCTCATAAAGTCCGCTTCCTCCAATTACACCTACAGTCTTCATTTTCTCCACACTCTAAAGTAGAAATTAAGTACTCAAAACCTAACATTCAAAAAGCCCCGGGTCAAGAAACAACTCTAAGGCCCCTGTGATACAAAACAGCTAACCAAGAAGGAGATTCAGAGAGAACCTGAAGTTACTGTACTTTTTTATTGCAAAGTTATCCCAGAAAACACATGTCCCCAGTAGTAAAAACCTTCCACCATCTATCCTGCTTTCAGCTCCCAAAACCTTCTCCCCCCTGGAACCCGATTTCTCCTTATAGATTATGGGTCTTACGGAACTATCAAGAATGCTTATCGAAGCAGAACACGGTAAGAGAACCCTCTCAACAGAGTCGTTGTAGGATAGAACCCTTGATGTTACAATAAGCAAATCGTCACCCTCATCATTACTGAACCTGTCTCTTACCTCGTCTTTGTTAAGAAGAAGCCCAAAGTGAGAAGAAAGAGAGTTAATGTGATCAGCTATCCTGTCTTCATTTTTGTAGTAACCCCCAACTATCACCTTTTTCCCACTCTTAAGAAAGTCCCTAACAAGCTTAGCTTCTGTCTTTTTAAATGGCTTCTCAGGGTAGTTTATTACAAGCACATCAAAATTTGCTATACCACCAAGGGAATCCAGCTCACGTACAACCGCACCGGCTTCCCTTATGCTTTTTTTTAATACGGAAAAGTAGTAGTGATCCTCTATGGTAAACTCCATATGAGATATATCCCATCCTATTTTAATCCTCTTTACCATAAGCCAAACTCCTTGTGAGCTAGATAGATGGAATTTCTAATTTCTTCCCCAATCCCTTTGCCACAGCAAGTTCATAAACACGAGCTGCAACCGCAATATCTTCGATTGCAATCCCAAGTGATTTAAAGAGGGTTATGTCCTCCTCATGTATCCTTCCCTTTACCTTACCCACAACGATCTCCCCTAACTCGTAAACCTCCTCCCAGCGAATCCTGCCCTTATCAATAGGAGCAAGAAGCTCTCCGGCCTCCAGTTTTGCTTGCTCCTTAGAGTCCACAACAACTATATCGCTTCGCCTAATTGTTTCTTCATCAAGCTCACGCTTAAAGAGAAAGTTTGCCCCTATTGCATTTATGTGGACACCCCCTTGAAGCCACTCTCCCCTGAAAACAGGCTCCACAGAGGTAGTTGCAGTTACAATTATGTCCACGTCTTTTAGAACATCCTCAGGCCTCTCTACCGGTATTATCTCCACCCCCAGGATGTCTTCCATCTGCTTACAGAACTTGGCTCTGTTATCCGGATTTCGGCTATAAGCTTTAACCCTCTCTACCTTTCTTACAGCAGAAACACCCATAAGCTGTCCCCTTGCCTGCCATCCCGTACCAAAAATACCAACACGGGTTGAGGCTTCTTTTGACATGTACTTTGTTGCAACAGCAGTGGCAGCACCGGTGCGAATCATACCCAAAAAGTCAGCCTCCATTATCGAGAGAAGCTCTCCATTTTCAATACTGTGCAGAAAAACCCGAAAAGTAGCCCCACCTCTATAGGATGTGTAGGCTTTATAGCCCATTACCCCAAGATAGGGAACCGCGCCAGCAAGGTAGTGAAGCATACTCTTTCCGGTTTTAACCCTGAGTCTTGGGTGGTTTATAACCCCTCCGGTACCCTGCTGTCTAAACGTCTCCTCAAGAACAGCCACAGCATCATCCATCGTTAAAAGCTCTTTTACCTCATCCTCTCTTAAAAAAAGAACCATCCTTCACCTCAAAAACCCTTAAATAGCCACCAAGGAATTTACCCAATAAAGCCCTTCTTTTCCATAACCCAGCTACCTCTGTATCCGGATCAGCCATGGGAAACAGAGAGTATAACCCTTTGCTGTTTACCAAAAGGCAGGGTTACACGCTTAACCTCCTCAAGTCTGTAGCCCCTGCGAATAGAATCATCCAGAGCATTCCACTCATCCAATCCCCTCTTTCCCCTCATAATTATTATTCTTCCTTTTTTTTCCACAATATAGGGAGAGCAGACCTCAAGAATCTCTTCAATCTTACCTACCGCCCTTGATACCACAAAATCAAAATAACCCCTTGGTATTCCGTTTTTAGGGTCCTCTGCCCTTGCCCATACCGCCTCTATACCCTTAAGCCCCAACTCCCTTATAACGTATCTCATAAACACAACCTTCTTATGTACAGAATCCATCAGGGTAACGATAAGAGAAGGTTCAACGAGCTTTAGCGGAATCCCCGGGAAACCTGCACCCGAACCCACATCAAGCACCTTTGAGTTCCTCTCAATCAGAGAAAGCACGGTTATAGAATCCAGAAAATGGTTTATGACTATCTTACGGTCTTCTCTAACAGAGGTAAGATTGATTTTTTTGTTCCAGAACTTAAGGTATTCAAGATACCTCATAAAGAGCTCTACAGTTTCAGGTAAAAGCTCAACCCCGAGCTCTCTTGCCCCTTTTACCAGAACCTCCTGTGCATTCACATAAGGCTCCTGATTGAGATTGGGTGGTTCACTATTATCTGCGGCTTACCCCTGTACACGGTTACCCTTCCTATGACCTCAACGGGTTTACCAACATAGTGGCGCTCAGGGGCTATTCCAAAAAACTCAAACTCATCCCAGTTATCAGAGAATATAACAATGTCTAAATCCCCTTCCATATTTAAAACAAGAACCTTTTTCGACTTCCGGTAACCAACAATCTTTCCCCTTACAACTACCCTCTGTCCAACATATTCTGAGGCCTTAAAAGGTTTTATAAGAAAGTTTGTATTCTCCGGTGGTGGCCTTAGCTTGCTTAAATTTCCCCAGATCCCCTTCCTTTCCCGCTTTGCCTCTTCCTCGGCCCTGTATATTACATCTGCATACCTATCGTTGGGTTTAATTACCAAAGCCCTTGCAAGGCCATTTCTTACCAGTTCCTCATTCACAAATACGCCATCAACAAAGACGTAAGCAAGGACCCTTCCGTAGGAGTCGTACTTTTCCCTATCGAACTCAAGCTTTACCCTTTTTCCGTAAACAAGCCTCTCATTAAAACGCTTTGCCTCCTCAGAGAGGGGATCCCCTGGCGAGTCATCCGTAAGAATCTCCGGAGAGTCTATACCTAGGTATCTAACATGAGGGTCAATCTCCTTTACGATAACGGTATCACCATCGATTACCTTATCAACCGTGTAGTACCCATATGTACTATTAGGTTCAGAGCCAAGGTATATGGATAAAGCAGCAAAGAGCAGGATAAAAATCAGATAGGAAGCCCTTCTCTTTTTACTGCCATGAAGAAGGATCTGTTTTAGCAACCTAAAAATAGGGACCTTACTGTTCCGCCTGGATCTCATACCTTAAACCTGAGAATGGCTCCCACCCCTTGGACCTTTTTCTTGGCCTCTTCATCCATAACCACCTCCACCTCAGCTCCCTGACCAAGCGCCTCTTCTATCAGGTCATCTACAACATCCACAACAGGCAAAGGCTTTTTACCCTCAGGGCAGAGGTTTTCGTTCTCCTCCAGAACCAAAATACCGGACTCAGGACACTTAAACCCTGAATGTGTAAAGCCCTCTACCACCATGAGTATCCTTATTTGCCCCATTGCAAGGGCCTTTAGGGTAGATTCAAGCCCATTTACAGCAAGGCCAGAGGCAAGTTTCTGCTCAAACTCCTCTATAATCCTCTTCTCATCCCTTCGTTCCTTTGCCTCCAGAAGATCAAGCCCCTTCTCAAACACCTCATCAGGCCTTAACAAGGTTATGTTGTCAACCGCTACTGTCCCAAGGATCCTATCCCTTAGGTAAGTGTGGAGGTGGTGTGAGAAATCAGATACCGCCTGCTCCGGTCCACCTATGATTAACCAATCAAATCTGTTCTCCTTGTAATAATCAAAAAGCTTCTCGGAAACGTACTTAAAGTGCTGATGCATCTCATTCTCTATCATCCGGTGAAAACCGTATTCTCCGTAGCCATGTGGAACCTCCCCTCCACCACCAACAGGAGAGACCCTCTGCCTAAACTTGCCCTCCTGAGCCTGAAACTTGGTACTACGTGTTGCTTCGGGGTAGAAGTAGTCAAGAACCTCTTCCGCCCCATTCAGCCCTATTCTAAATAGCCGTGCCTTCTTTCTATCGACAACCACAACGGCAATGTCTCCAAACTCATCTTTTACGGTAACGAGTTGCCTTACAAGAGGGGTATAGTCAATAACAAGCCTGTTACGATAGACCAGTGGGAGCTTAAATACCTCCCAGATACCCTCTCCGGTAGAAGAGAAGATGGCAATTCCCCTGCACCCCGTAATGTTGTCGGGGCTGTCAACATAGTCTGCAATCTTTTTTAAATCAGACTCAACTGACTTCAATACCTCAGCAGAAAGGCCCATTTCATCAAGGCGCTCTCTTTTCTCCTTTATAAGGTTTTTAAGGATTATCTTGTATTTAAAGTTTTCCCTCTCAGCCGGCCCAAGCTTAAGATAAAGAGAGACAATTGGGTATCTGTTGCCTTTAAATTCGAGCAATCTGGCAATTCGCTCCTCAAAATTCATAGTTTCTCCTCCTTGGCAATAAAAAATGAATAAAATAACTTATTATATTTTTGGATAAAGGCAAATACTTCTATACAGTCCCTACTAACCCCTTAACGTCAAACACCGCCTTCCTTGCAAAGGTTAAAAATCCCGTGTGACTTACCATCCTCTCAAAAGGCCTGGTTTTCCCAGAGCGAACAAGTATCTTACGCACAAGAACCTCTATGGTCTCTATGTAAACAAAACCGTTTTCCCTAAGACTTTCAACCGTTTTCTCAACCTGATTGTATGTAGGGGATAGGCTTGCAATCCTTCCTCCTCCCCTGAGTGCACGTGCAGAGGATGGAATTGCTTCCCAGGGTGATGGCAGATCAAGAACCACAACATCCACACCGCTTTCATCAAATCCCTCATGAGCTTCCCTTAGCTTAAACTCAACAAGCTCTGAAAGCCCTGCTTCCTCCACATTTTTTCTGGCATTTTCCAGGAAATCCTCTCTTCTATCATAGGTATAGACCTTTCCAGAGGGTGCCACAGCACTTGCAAGCGCTATGGTAAGGGCACCAGAACCAGAGGCACACTCGATAACCCGCATCCCAGAGTGAATCCCGGTCTTTAGCAAAATCATGGCCGCATCTTTTGGATAGATTATCTGGGTGAGTCTCTTTACCTTCATCATCCTATCCTCAAGAGTTGGCTCAAGTATGATAAAGGGTTCACCCCTCTGAGAGTATATAACTTCACCGTACCTCTTACCGATTGCATCCTTTAAGAGGACGTTACCAAGATGCGTTCCCAAAACCTTTTCCTCTCTTACCTTAACAAGGAAGGTTTTATTATCCGAAGAGAGAAGGAAGACATAGTCTCCTGACCTGATCTCCATTTCTCCCAAATGGTAAATAAAAAAAACATAATTCTCAAGAACCACCCTCTTCTCTCTCACAAAAGGTAAAGAGCAAAAAACCCATGAAAACAAATAAACCTGCAATCAAGTACATCCCTTCAAAACCAAGTATTTTTGCAATTAAACCAAAGCCAAAGGTAAGTATGTTTGTTCCCATGCTAAAACAGGCATTGAACCCACCCATAGCCTTTCCCCTTTCATCCGGCTTTGCCCTGTCTATTACAAGCGCACTTAAGGTTGGATAGAGCATCCCATAACTTACGCTGAAGAGGAAAGAGACCGCTAAAAGCTTATAAACCGAATCCACAAAAGCCATTGCCGCAATAGAGAGTGAGAAGAAAAGAAGGCTTGGAGAGGCTATTTTCTTACGTCCCATTAAATCGGAGATCCCTCCTCCAAATACCCTTACTAGGGAAACGGTAACGGTGTAGACAATAAAGAAGTAGAAGACATCAAGCCCCCTGGTTTTAAGGAACGCAGATAAGAAATTAAGTACAGAACCAAAACCACCTGCAAGTATGAGGTTTGTAAGAAGTGGAACAGCATATCTTTTTGAGAACACAGTCCGGAAAAAACCAAGCCCAGAGGGGTCTTTGGAGTGTTTAAAATCCGCATCACTTGAGAAGGAAACCAGCAAAAGGGCAATCAAACTAAAAAGCGAAGCATACACAAAAAAAGGACGAAACCCCAGAGCCTCTATAACTGCCTCTCCCAGCGTCGGTCCAAGTGCATAGGAGGCTATTGTGAAAGCCCCAAATATACCAAGCCCCTGTGCCCTTCTTGATTGGGGCACAAAGTCAGAAGCTGCAGTGCCTGCAGAGGTAAAAAAGAAGGCAAAACCCATTCCCTGGAGCAATCTGAAAAGAAATAAGAGGGGACTTAAGCTATTTACAAACACGTACCCAAGTGAAGCAAGAAACATAACACTTCCGCCAAAAAGCATAAACTTTCGTCTTCCATACCTATCTATCAAGAAAGAAACAAAAGGAAGAGAACCCAAAGAGGTAACACCAAAAGAGCCCATTATAAAACCTATTGTTGCTTCATCCCCTCCCAGCCTTTTAATGAAAAGCGGAAGCAGGAAGAAAGAAGAGAAGTTACAGAAGAAGAAAAAGTTTGCAATGGTTATAAGGGAAAAGTTTTTAAATTCTGCTTTACTCAATCCAGAAATCATATCGGAACAAAAGTTTGAGTTTACACAAACTGATGGTTAGAACAAGAAAAGGGGGAGAAATTTTGACAAAGCCTCAGCTCATGATATATTCTTTTGGGATTATTACTTTTGAGCCGTTAGCTCAGCCCGGTAGAGCATCTGCCTTTTAAGCAGAGGGTCGCAGGTTCGAATCCTGCACGGCTCATACCCGTCCCCGTCGTCTAGCCAGGCCTAGGACACCGCCCTTTCAAGGCGGTAACACGGGTTCAAATCCCGTCGGGGACGTATCCAAATTATCCTTCTTCAACTTCCCTCTTGCCCTGCTTGATCATCTCTACCCATTTGGGATTAGAAAGGATTTCCAGAGTTTCTTTGTGCCTCCCTATGATGTATTCCTCAACGAGTTCTGAGAGAATTTCTTTCATGTCCCTTTTTTCCAGTGTTGCAATAATCTTTAACTTCTCCACCGGGAAGTCCCCTTCCGTGAGGTAGGGGATGAAAGGTATGTAGAGGAGCAAGGAGAATGAAGCTTTCTTATAAATTCAGGGCATATCCTTCTAAATCCACTCAAAAGGTTCTTGAGGAGCATCTTGAGGTTTGCAGATGGCTTTATAACAGGT
>BEIN01000006.1 GCA_002898375.1 bacterium HR37
ATAAAAATAGATCAAGTTGTTATTTGGGGGAATATAACAATAACGGCTCAAACTGTTAAATCACTTTTAGAACGCAATATAGAAATAGTTTATTTATCTAATCACGGTAGATACATAGGGCGTATTCAACCGGAGTTTTCAAAGAATTCGATTTTAAGAAAGGCACAATACAGAGCATCAGAAAACATAAACACAACAATTGCTATAAGTAAATCTCTGGTATATGGTAAGCTTGCAAATGCACGTACTCTTCTTCTTAGAGCAGAACGTATTAATGAAAACGAAGACGAAAACATCAAAGAAGCTATAGAAAGAATAAAAATCATTATAAGAAAGCTTAAATATGCTGAATCCATGGAAGAAATAAGAGGATATGAGGGTGCAGGAACTGCAGCTTATTTTGGTGTCTTTAGCAACTTAATAAAAGCAGATGAATTTAAGTTTCAAGGAAGAGAAAAAAGACCACCTACAGATCCCGTAAATGCCTTACTCTCACTCGGATATGTGCTTCTTACAAATGATATGTATAGCACATGCAATACTGTAGGTTTTGATCCATATATTGGATTTCTTCATTCCGATAAATATGGAAAACCATCTTTACCTTTAGATTTAATCGAGGAATTTAGACCTGTTATAGTTGATTCCTTAGTACTATATCTTATCAATAAACGAATAATACAAATTAACGATTTCGATATAGAGCTAGGAAATGTTTACAAGCTAAAAGAAGAAGCTTTCAAAAAGTTTCTTCAATATTATGAAGAAAGGAAACGATCAGAAATAAAACATCCATTATTCAATTACAAAGCAACTTATATAAAGTGCTTTGAACTACAAGCAAGATTACTGGGGAAATTTATCACAAATGAAATTGAGGAATATATCCCTTTTCTTACAAAGTAGATAAAGGAATTTAAAGTGTTTATAGTTGTTTCATATGATATAAAAGAAGATAATCGTAGATTAAAGGTGTTTAAAACACTCAAAAACTTTGGGCAATGGGTTCAATTCAGCGTTTTTGAATGTAACCTAAGCAAAATAGATTATTTAAAAATGCGAGCCAGACTCGAAGAGCTTATAAAACCTGAAGAAGGAGATAGTATAAGGTTTTATTTTCTTTGTGAAATAGATATTAAAAAGATTGAGAGAATAGGTGGAACCCAGCCACTGCCCGAAGAAGCTATTATTTTATAACTTCCCGAAGATCGGAGCTTACATGAAACTCTTGGGCGATCCTCGGAAATTAAAAAGTATTGATTTTACAGCAAGTTGCATGATACACTTAAAGAAGCTATTTTCGTTCTTTGACAACTTAATATCAGTCAAGAAGGAGATTTTCGGAAAACATATACAAAAATGTTTGCTATTAATTGGTTGCAACGGAACTGTTGAAAAACCAATTACTCCCTGAAAGGGATTGAAACCAGGTTAACTTCTACACTCCTAAGTCCGGTGGACCAGCGTTGAAAAACCAATTACTCCCTGAAAGGGATTGAAACATAGGGTAATCGATTTAAATCAATTAGGGGAACCAGTTGAAAAACCAATTACTCCCTGAAAGGGATTGAAACTCAACGGTAGATGTGAGATAGTAGAGAAGTCCACCCAGTTGAAAAACCAATTACTCCCTGAAAGGGATTGAAACCCATAGTCTGCCTATGTATCATAGCCCACAGGTACTGTTGAAAAATTCATTACTCCCTGAAAGGGATTGAAACCAATTATATTGACTATCACTGACTGTCACACACAGGTTGAAAAATTCATTACTCCCTGAAAGGGATTGAAACATTGGAAGCTATACTCGAGTTAAAGCCAAAGGAGGAGTTGAAAAATTCATTACTCCCTGAAAGGGATTGAAACTCTGGGGGTGGACCCGGATGCAGATCCCGAAACAAAAGGTTGAAAAATTCATTACTCCCTGAAAGGGATTGAAACAAGAAGCGACCAGAGATTCCAGGCTGCCCTTCCCGGTTGAAAAATTCATTACTCCCTGAAAGGGATTGAAACATATACGATGGAGACCACATTCTATGCGGGGACAAAGTTGTTGAAAAATTCATTACTCCCTGAAAGGGATTGAAACTGTACCAAGAAAGATGCTACTGCCAGCAACAATTTGTTGAAAAATTCATTACTCCCTGAAAGGGATTGAAACATTGCGCATTCATCATAAAAACATGCTTTTAAAGTTGGTTGAAAAATTCATTACTCCCTGAAAGGGATTGAAACAGACAATATTACCTATATAACCTAAACCCATAGCTGAGTTGAAAAATTCATTACTCCCTGAAAGGGATTGAAACTGAATTTAACTCCCACTAAAAAGAGCTAAATATCATGTTGAAAAATTCATTACTCCCTGAAAGGGATTGAAACAGCAAATGAAATGGATTGGGAAGAATTCAGGAAAAAGTTAGTTGAAAAATTCATTACTCCCTGAAAGGGATTGAAACTAACCTATTTGCAAGCCGGTAGTAATTTTCCACTTCGTTGAAAAATTCATTACTCCCTGAAAGGGATTGAAACACTGGTCTCGAAGACCTAGGGATTCCTCTTGAATCTGGTTGAAAAATTCATTACTCCCTGAAAGGGATTTGGTACCTCGTTGCGTAGATATTTATTCCTAAGATTATGGAAGATATACTGGAGGCAACAATTAATGCCTTTTTTAGCAAAATACCTGTCTACTGTAATTGCAAAGCAAAGGCAGTGCTCATAATTTATCGCTACGGAAATTGCTACGGGTTGAGTTGTAAATTTATGTAAATCAGTATAAAAAAATATAAAACAAGAATCCAAAAAAATTGCGTAATTTCAGTAACTTATATAAACTATTACAAACTGGTATAAAATCGTATAAAACAGGTTGGTTGCCCTCTCAAGGTAAAAACAAATCTTGTAGGAACCACCAATAATTTCAAGGACTTACAATGCACTTTCAAACTCCTTAGGTATCCTAGCTATAGTGTTTTTACTGCAAGATGGATGCTTCCTTATACTTTGCATGCTCTGGCCAGCATAAAAAATACCCCCTATGATAAAACCATATACTTTGCAAGGTAGTATCTGTGACTTATCCTTAACCCTTTTACAACCGGTTTCTTAGCTTTTTTAAATAATGAACCTGCAATGCCCTCCATGCTTACGGATCACAGAAAATCTGACAAGGAAGCTCACGATTTCAGTCGTGGGTGTCTGACATAGGTTCTACGCTTCCATTTAAAAGCATCTATTAAAAAGCCTTTCTTCCTTGCTATTGGTGTAAGCGAAAAAAGCAAACAAAATGGTATAAAAGGAAGAATGGTGTAAAAAGTCTATACGCTTTGCCAAATATTTACTTAAGGGTCCCATGCAGTACTTAAACTAAACATAGCTAAAGAAAATTGCCTATTGATTCTTTGAAGACATTTAGATTATAATGTCAAACAAAAGGGAGCGATAGGTTTGTTCGTATAACACTTGATATTGGGTAAGTTTATACGAACTTTAGTTCTCTTAGTTCTCTAATAAGTAATAGCTTTGGACAGCTAACTACAAGTGGTGTGATCGCCATGAAAGCCCCATCACCTGATGAATTCCAGCGAGGTTATAAAGAGTTTCAGCGGCAAGAAAAACGAGACGCAATGTATAAAGTTGTCCCTTTTCTTGCTGCCTATTCCTGGGGCAAGCCTGCTGAAACGGCAGACAGTTTGAGCCTACTATTGCTCACATGGAACCAAGCCTTGCATCGGTATGACTCTTTTGACTTTGATAGACTTGAAAAATGCATAGCAGGGAATATGTCTTTACTTGAGAAGTATCGCATACGAAGTATTCTATACTACTCGCCAAGTGATGACCATGATATAAGCTACTTGTTCCAAGAGTTTCTTGATGCTCTCAAAATCTCAGATAGCAAAAAAGCGGGTACACAAAGTTCAGTATTCACTGCTAAAGCGTTGCTTTTGCTCTTACCAAGTTACTTTACATTGTGGTATTATGAAATTGCTAATACATATGGTTGCAATTACCCTCATAACCCTGCAGCAAAGTACTTGAAGTTTATAGGAATTTATAAACAAACAGCAGTAATACCTCAATAATCAACAGTATTTGGACAAGGTGGATATAACTCCATGAAAAAGTGCTTCTCAACCCGCGCATCATCGGCGACTGGTTAGATTAGATATGGAGGTTCTACATGCCGAGGTTTGACGACATTATCAGCAAAGGCCCTGATGTGATCGAGTTGGCTTCTCTGCCGTGGCTCAGGAAGGCGATTACACCAGGGTTCATTCGGGGCGGAGTTTACCTTGTCGCTGGTGAACCCGGTATCGGAAAGACTACCTTGGCAATTCAGGTGCTTGGCGAGCTGGCGATGTGTGGAATAAAAGTTCTATACCTGACTACAGAACAGGGGCTTGGAGATCTCAAGCGCGCCGTTACTCGTATTCACGGTGATAGTACGGGTCAACTCCCTAAACCCATCAGGGACAACTTCTTTTTTGACGATACAATTGAAGACATCGACGCACTACCCCGTTTTCTTGCACGGCGAGTTCTTACTGAAGGTGAGGAATACCATGGCATCCAAGCTATCGTAGTAGACTCCATTCAGGGCCGAGGGCTGGCATCAACCGCCATTCATAAGTATCGTGCTCTGTACGAGTTCGCAGAGAATGCTAAGGCACAGGGCCTCGTTTCGATCCTCATAGGCCACGTCACGAAGAAGGGGCAAATCGCCGGTCCTAAAGACCTCGAGCACAACGTTGACTGTATTATGTATATTCGTAGAGCATTCCGTCTACGGCCCTTCTTTGTTCCCAAGAACCGATTTGGTCCTGCTATGCTCGACCCGTTGGTTCTCATAATGGATGAGAGAGGACGGCTGAAGGAATCGCCCCATAAGGCTGCCAAGAGCAGTGCCGTACTCGGCTACGCGGGCATTGGAGAAGAACTCGCTGAAGGTCAGGCATCTGTCACCCTTCCCCGTTATGGGTCTCGACCTGAACTGAACGCACCTTTCCTACCTGCTAAGAAGGTTAAGCAGCTTCTGAGCATCTTGAGCACAATCAGGGAAGTAGACCTGACAGACCTTTCCTACGAAATTAATTGCTACGTTCCACGTAAGCAGCGTTATCGGGAAGAACTGGATCTACCTATAGCTGTGGCGCTTTTAAGTTCCTACCTTCAGCGCCCAGTCCCCGATAGAGCACTCTTCGTAGGAGAGCTGGATTTGACACGTCGCATCCGCAGTCCGGAAGATAGGTACCTAGCTGCCTTGGCCTCGCTTCTGACTGGAGCCCAGAAGGGGAAAATTAAGCGTATCTATATTTCTGAAGACTGCGCGAAGTCCTTAGGTAGAATACGGCCGGAAAGTCACGGGCCAACTGTCGGCGAAGTCGTTGAGATCATTGGAGCAGCCGACCTTGAGCATCTGCTTAAGCAACTTTGGCCTGACTTATTTGTAGAGGTGTAAACAATGCCACCAAGAGCAGTTCCCCGAACCGTTGGCGACTTCATCCTCTATTACTACGCTAAGCTAGTGATTGCCCCATCAGCGGGCGAGGCGGGCAATTACCGCTTCATCATGGATCGCTACAAGCGACTCAAAAGAGGTGACATTCATATGTCCGACTATGACCGCGAAATACAGAAACTCGCCCAACAGCCAGGTGTTTGCGCTTTCTGCGGAAAGCAGTGCAAGACTGTTATTACAGAAGTTGTCCCGCGTCGGCTTGGAGGTCCCGTGGGCATCCACAACCTCGTACACGCATGCCCCGAATGTGCAGCATCGAAGAAGGACAAGGATCTTCTGGAATGGTGGTGCAATGATCTAGGACGCGATAAAGACGAGCTGCCGCGAATTCCTGCTGGTCTATTTCTGAAACTTGCTTACGAACGGCACACAGTCGGCTTCGGGCTGAAAAGGCGCTGTGAGGATATTCGTGATATTTGGCATGGAGGGAGGGAAAGCAAATAAATTCTAGTCTTGCTGCCTAACACTTATAAGGCCTTATTTGTCAATAATCAAGAATAATTCGTAACAATTGGCATTATTCCATGCTATTTGATTACAATCAGTCAGTAAGCTGTATATCTGACCTTTTCAAGTCACGGGTTTTACCCCAAACACTAATTAAAAATCAACAAGCCAGAGATGTAATAGCAAGTGCACATCAGTTGTGGTGACAGTATGGAACCAACAATAAGCAACGGTTCTACATATTAACGGAAAGATATATAGAAGCTCCTCAAATGATTTTAAAGTCCTTGCAAAATAGCTTCTTTTTGCAATAATTGGGGTGAAAGGAGGTAAAGAGATGGGTGTGTTTAAAAGGTGGATAAAGAGTAAGGATGGGAAAAAGACTGCCTATTGGTATATAAGATATATGGTTAATGGTAAAGATAAGTGGGAATCTGTGGGAAAAGTAGGATTGGTTACAAAGGCAATGGCACAGGCAAAGCTTGAGGAAAGGAAAAGGCAGGTAAGGCTTGGGCAACTTGATATAATAGGGACTGAGATTCCCACTGTAGCTGAGTTTGCGAAGGAATATATCAAATATGTTAGGGATGTAGCTAAAAAAAGAGCATGGTGGAGGGATACATACGGCTTACGCCATTTTCTTGAGCTTTTTAAAGGCAAAAAACTATCTGAGGTAACACCCAAGGATATAGACGACTACAAAAGGTTAAGGCTTGCTGAAGTAAAACCTTCTACAGTAAATCGTGAATTACAAGTAATACGGTATCTATTTAACCTTGCTAAACGCTGGAAAAAGTTTTATGGGGATAATCCCGTATCCCAGTCTGGATTAATTCCTGTAAATAATCAGGTAGAGCGAATTCTTACACCCGAAGAAGAAGAGAGGTTGCTTTCAGTTTGCAATTCTTCGCTTAGAGCTATAATCATAACTGCTCTAAACACTGGCATGAGAAAGGGAGAGATTCTTTCTCTTAGATGGGAGGATGTTGACCTTGAAAACAACCTGATTACCGTTAGACATGATATTTCTAAGAGCAAAAAGGTAAGGCGGATACCTATAAATGCAACTCTTAGAAAGCTTTTACTAGAACAAAAACTAAGAGATGGCAGTTCTTGCTTTGTTTTTCCAAACTCTAAAGGTAACCCCTACAAAAGACATGATTCAGTTAAAGGGGCTTTTGAAAGGGCTTGTAAGAAAGCGGGGATTCATGGGTTGAGGTTTCATGATCTTAGGCATACAGCAGCGACCCGTATGGTAGAGACAGGTGCAAGCATCGTAGCAATAAGCAGAATCCTTGGTCACAGTGATTTAAAAACGACTATGAGGTATACCCATCCTGAAGACTCTGTTAGAGAAGCAATAGAGAAGCTTTCAACTTTTGCTCAAAACCGTAGCAAAAACCGTAGCAATGAAGAAATGGAGAAAGTTTAATGTATCGTAAGTCCCTGAAATCATTTATCGGGGTGGGGGGACTTGAACCCCCGGCCTTTGCGTCCCGAACGCAACGCTCTAGCCAACTGAGCTACACCCCGCTTTATTACTAGTTTTACCAAACACCCAGACTATTGCAAGCCAAGACTTCCTTTAACCTTCAGGTTCAAGTATAAGGGTTTCTCCCTCAAAGATATCCTTAAACCTTTCTGCATCCTCTCTTGACCCAACGATTGTTCCCCAGTGCATGGGAACTGCTGTCTTTGGCTTGAATTCGTTTGCGATCTCAGCAGCTTCCTGAGCAGTCATGGTATACGTTCCACCTACAGGCAGGAGAGCAACATCTGCCTTTATCTTTTTCATCTCGGGTATAGCATCGGTATCGCCTGCATGGTATATCCTTGTGCCACCAAGATCAAGAATAAAACCAACCCACCCATTTGACTTCGGATGATAACTCTTACCGATATTGTATGCAGGAACAGCTTCAATGCCTATGTCATTAACGGTAACACTGTCTCCAGGCTTTACAATCCTTACATCCCCCTTTAGCTTAGAAGCTGAATCCCTGGTTGCAACAATCACAGTACCACTTCCCTGAACCCTCTTTACATCATCCACAGAGAGATGGTCAAAATGTGAGTGGGTTATAAGAACCAGACTAGCCTCCTCCTTCCTTTTGATCTTCCACGGATCAATGTATATAACCTTATCCCCAAACTCAACTCTAAAGCTTGCGTGCCCAAGCCAGCTTAATGCTACATTTTCCCCTACCCTTATCATCGCTTATCCTCCCCAATCTTACTTTGCCTCTACCTCCTTCAATACCTGTGCCTGAGGATATACAAAGCTACCCTTCATGTAGGAGGCCCACTTTACCTTAAGAGGTTTTAGACGGTAAAGTGGATGATCCTCTGGCATTTTAAATTCCACCTTAGGATTTTCAGTTTTAACCGTTCTTACAACAAAGGGAATAGGATACTTCATTATCTGAAGCACCTCTTTACCGTCCCTGTTTATTTTCTTCAAACCAAAATAGTTAAGATGTCCCCCTACCGCCGGTTGAAGCTCCTCAGAAACATCAACAGTGGCTTCGATAAACGGTTTTCCATCAACCTCAAGCACAGAAACAAGCTTACCGTTCTTTTTTGTTTGCTTTGTCATTCCAGGTTCAGCTGGAATTCCAACCTTACGGGTAAAGTTCCTCATCACCTCAGAGCTGTTAAAGTAAGCTACAAAGTACCTTCCCGGCTCTCCAGTTTCTGACCCCATTATATAGGAATCCTGCCCTTTAAGCTGTATTGTCAAGTAGGTTAGAGTATAGGCCCCAAAACCAGATGTCTGAGATGGGTCAGGAACCGTATACATGTTCATAACAACCATATTGTTTGGATGAGGCTCAAGGCCCGGAGGGAGAAGAGACTTAATCACTTCAGGGTCCGCCTCGTATCCAATAAGAAGCATCCATGCATCCGTTACAAGCTGGGGAGCAGGAAGTTCCCTAACCTTATCCTCCGCAACCGAATTTAAGGTACTAACCATTAACAAACAGCAAAAAAACACTACCAGATAAAAACTAAAAAGCCTGCGTTTCATAAGCTTTCCTCCTTTACTTTATCCATTTGGTAACTATCTTCTTACACAAAAAATACTTTGTCAAGGAGCAATTTTAGGTAAGTATCAGGGATTTGCAAAAAACCATTATATATGACAATATATGACAAAACAAATTACAAGAGGTATGGTTATGAGCAAATCGAAGGCGAGCAAACCCAAAAGACTCTCCGTTAACGAAGCGTATCGTTTCTGCGATTTAAGCAAATTGGGTTTTAACACAACAGAAGAGATTGAGGCCTGTGAAGACTTTATAGGACAAAAAAGAGCAGTTGATGCTATATACTTTGGTTTAGGCATAGAGTCTCGTGGCTATAATCTCTACCTTGCTGGCCCTCCAGGTGTGGGAAAAACAAGTGTCATAAGGTCTATTCTGTCAAAGATTGCAAAAGATAAGCCAACCCCACCTGATTGGTGCTATGTATACAACTTTCAAGACCCAAATACCCCAAAGGCACTTAGTCTGCCAACCGGAATGGGTAAGGTATTTAAAAAAGACATGGAAGACCTCGTTGAGAACCTGCGAAACAACATTCCCAGGGCATTTGAAAGCAAGGAATACGAAGAAGAAAAACAGAGGATAATAAACGAAACGCAGAAACAAAAGGGCCTGCTCTTTGAGGAGCTTCAGAAAAAAGCTTCTGAGCTGGAGATGCAGGTTCAATTTACACCAACAGGTATAGTAACCATCCCCCTATTTCGTGGAAGACCCATTACACAGGAAGAATACAATATGCTTGATGAGTTTCACAAAGAGGATATAAGGAAGAGAAAGGAGAAGATAGACGAAGAAGTAACCGAGGTTTTTAAAAAGGTTAGAAACCTTGAAAAAGAAGCAATGGATAAACTAAAGGAACTGGATAAAAGGGTAGCACTCTTTGCAGTAAGCTATGTTATTGATGGTATCAGGGAAAAATACAAGTCCTTTCCTGAGATAATAGACTACCTGGATATGGCACAGAAACACATTCTTGAAAACATAGAGAAGTTTCTGCCGGAAAAGGGTGAGGTTCCTCCCTTTCCTTTTAAGCTTCCACAGCAAAAGCCAACCTTTACCGAATACCAGGTAAACGTGGTAATAGATAACTCCAATACCAAGGGGGCCCCGGTTATTTTTGAGCCACACCCAACCTATACAAACCTCTTTGGCTCCATTGAGAGAGAAGCAAGATTTGGTGTTCTCGTTACAGACTTTACAATGATACATGCAGGTTCACTCGCCAAGGCAAACGGTGGGTACCTGGTGGTTGAAGCACTGGATGTATTAAAATATCCCTTTGTCTGGGACTCCCTTAAAAAGGTTCTTGAGAACGAGGAACTAAGAATTGAGGATGTGTACCAGCAGTATGGGCTTATGAGTACCGTTGGGTTAAGGCCAGAGCCAATAAAGCTCAATGTGAAGGTGATACTTACCGGAAGCCCTCTTCTTTACTACCTGCTCTATGCCTACGATGAAGACTTTATGAAGCTCTTTAAGGTAAAGGCAGATTTTGACTCCGTTGTGGATAGAACAGATGAGATGCTCTCTCAGTACGCCTGCTTTGTAAAATCAATTTGCGATAAGGAAAACCTAAAACAGTTTGACAGAAGTGGTGTGGAAGCTGTTATTGAGTACTCATCGAGAATAGCAGGGGATCAGAACAAGCTATCTGTCCAGTTTGGAGCCATCTCCAAGATAATACGTGAGGCAAATTACTGGGCAAATGTAGATGGAAAAAACAAATACGTAACGAGAAAACACGTAGAAAGGGCAATAGAGGAGAAGATATACAGATCGAATATGCTGGAAGAGAAAATACAGGAGCTTATAGCCAAAGGTATAATTCTTGTGGACACCGAAGGTGCTGTGGTTGGGCAGATTAATGGGCTTGCAGTCTACAACCTTGGAGATTACTCATTTGGCAAACCCTCACGTATAACCTGTGAAACCTTCATGGGAACGGAAGGTGTTGTAAACATAGAGAGAAAGGCAAATCTAAGCGGTAACATACACAATAAAGGGGTTCTGATACTCAGCGGATACATAGGTTCTAAGTACGCACAGAATAAGCCCCTGAGTTTATCTGCCAGCCTGTGTTTTGAGCAGAGCTATGAACTGGTTGAAGGAGACAGTGCATCGGCTGCAGAGCTTGTAGCAATCATCTCAAGTCTTTCAGGTGTCCCCATAAAACAGGGGATTGCAATTACAGGCTCCGTTAACCAGAAGGGGCAAATCCAGCCAATTGGAGGGGTAAACGAGAAGATAGAAGGATTCTATCATGTCTGCAAGATTAAGGGGCTTACCGGAGAGCAGGGTGTTATAATTCCCCATCAAAACGTACAGAACCTGATGCTTAAGAAAGAGGTCTTAGAAGCCATAAAAGAAGGAAAGTTCCACATATACCCGGTACAAACGGTAGATGAGGCAATAGAGATACTTACCGGTATGGAAGCGGGCGAGAGAAAACCCGATGGACAGTTTAAAGAAGGAACCGTAAACTATCTTGTTGATAAGAGGCTAAAAGAGTTTGCGGAAGAGTTTAGAAAACTAGCCCGGCAGAGACAGGGCAAAACAGGGGAGAATGAAACAGAGGAACACTAGAAGTTTAAAAACGAAACATATTGGACAGTACGTATGTGAGAACTGTGGAAGCCACTCACCGAAGTGGATGGGGAGGTGCCACATCTGTGGAGAGTGGGACTCATACACCAAGTTGGAGGGAGAAATCTCAAAGAGAAAAACTAACCCTTCCCATCCGGTTGCCATAACGCAAATAGGGGTTAACAGAGAAGAAAGAATTGAAACCACCATAGGGGAACTTGACAGGATTCTTGGAGGAGGATTGGTTCCTGGCTCTCTTGTACTGCTTGGCGGAGACCCTGGAATGGGCAAATCAACCCTCGCTATAGATATGCTAAACAGGGTAGCCCAGTCCAAAAGGAACGTAATCTACGTAACGGGTGAGGAATCACCAGAGCAGGTAAAGATGAGGGCAAAAAGACTTGGCATAGATTCCCAGAGGTTATTCGTTCTTGCGGAAACCTCTCTTGAGAACATAATAGAACAGATAGATAAGATCTCACCGGTTATAGCAGTTATCGACTCAATCCACACCATATATACAGAGGACTTCCCCTCTGCACCTGGAAGTGTAGGACAGATAAGAGAATGTGCTTCAAGACTCATGCAGTATGCAAAAGCCCACGGAACCTCAATGCTTCTTATAGGTCACGTAACCAAGGAAGGCACAATTGCCGGTCCAAAGGTGCTTGAACATCTTGTAGATACCGTGCTCTACTTCGAAGGGGGAAAAGAGCACCCCTACAGAATCCTAAGGGCCGTAAAGAACAGATTTGGCTCGACAAACGAGATTGGGGTATTCGAGATGCAGGACAGCGGTCTTAAAGAGGTAAAAAACCCCTCTGAGATCTTTCTCTCTGAACGACCGGTAAATGCTTCTGGCTCAGTGGTTGTTCCAAGTCTAGAGGGAACAAGGCCAATACTGGTTGAGATTCAGGCCCTTGTATCACCCTGTAACTTCGGGGTACCAAGAAGAACAACAATAGGTCTTGACTACAACAGGGTATCTCTTCTGGTTGCTATACTTGAAAAAAGAGCCGGATTGCACGTTATAGGACAGGATATCTTTATGAACGTTGCAGGAGGGGTAAAGATTGAGGAGCCGGCCATTGACCTTGGAATCAGCATGGCAATTGTATCTAGTTTTCTCAACAAACCCATAGATTCGGATACGGTTGTTTTTGGTGAGGTTGGTCTTGTAGGTGAGGTAAGAGGCGTCTCTCAGGCAGAGCTAAGGCTTAAGGAGGCGGAAAAACTCGGATTTAAAAGATGCCTTCTTCCCCGCACAAACCTTGAAAGGCTAACCGTAGAGACCTCATTATCACTTATTGGGGTTGACTCGATTGAGAAAGCAATAGAAGCACTGTTTTAAAACACCCCGTTTATCTTTTTTAGCTTTCCAAGACCCAAGAGTGTTAAGCTTGGGGACACGGAAAGCTAAGCCTGTAAGGGCTTGATATTTTACGTATTTTTGGGGTATAACTATCATGTTGAAATTTAGTTACAAATTTCGGCTCTACCCCAATAAAACTCATCTTCAAAAACTTGAATCCACTCTTGAGCTTTCTAGAGAACTCTATAATTCTGCACTTCTGCACAGGATTTCTGCTTGGCAAAAAGCTAGATACCATGTTACCTATACTGAGCAGGCTAATTCTCTAGTAGAGGTCAAGCAAGTTAGGCCTGAGTTTGAAGAGGTTCATTCCCAGGTACTTCAGGATGTTCTTAGAAGGTTGGATAAGAATTTTAGGGCATTCTTTAGAAGGCTTGGCAATGGTGAGAAGCCAGGGTTTCCAAGATTTAAGGGTAGAAACTGGTATAAGAGTTTTTGTTATCCTCAAAGCGGGTGGCAGTTTCTTGGTGATAGAAAGATTCAGATTTCTAAGATAGGGATAATTAGGGTTAAAGTGCTGGTAAGTATGCTATTGGGGTAGCTCCAAGGGGGACAAGCCAGAACTGTAGCAGATGTGGCACTAGAGTTCCAAAATTGCTTTCTGATAGGGTTCATATTTGCAATAAATGTCATATTGTTCTTGATAGAGACATTAATGCGTCATATAATATTTTAAGGCTAGGAACTAGTCTTCTTGGGCTTAGCCCAGGAGAAGCTCCCTCCGTAAGCTGGGAGTAGTTCACTGACATAGCCCCCGGCGAAGCTAAGATTAAACCAATGGACAACAACAGCCCCATAGGTGTATTCGATTCAGGAGTTGGGGGACTTACGGTAGTAAGGGAAATACTTAGGGTACTTCCAGATGAAAACCTTATCTACCTGGGTGATACAGCTAGAGTACCATACGGAACAAAATCGAGCAGAACCGTAATCAACTACTCTCAGAGCAACGCAAGGTTTCTTATCTCAAAGGGGGTAAAACTACTTGTGGTTGCATGTAACACAGCCTCTGCTGTTGCGCTTCCAAGTCTTAGATGGGATTTTGAAGTCCCGGTTATAGGCGTTATCGAGCCGGGTGTAAGGAAAGCGGTAAAAACCACCAAGAGAAAGAAAATCGGAGTAATAGGGACACAATCCACAATTAAGAGCAACGCGTATAAGAAGGCCATTGAAAACATTGCCCCCGAAATAGAGGTTTACTCAAAGGCCTGTCCGCTTTTTGTTCCACTTGCAGAAGAAGGCTGGTTAGAAGGGGAAGTAGTGGAGCTAATTGCAGGCAAGTACCTGGAATCTTTTAAAGAATGTGGCATAGATGTCCTTATTCTTGGATGCACCCACTATCCCCTCTTAAAACCCGTAATTAAAAAGGTTATGGGCCCTGAGATAGAACTTATAGATTCGGCTACAGAAACCGCACTTGAGATAAGAAGGGTTCTTCTGGAAAACGGGCTAGCAAGAACAGAGGCCAATTCCCCTGTACTTAGGGAATTCTACTTAACCGATGTATCAGAAAGCTTTATAAGAATCGCAGAGAGGTTTCTTGGAAGCAGGATTACGCAGATTGAGCTTGTAGACATAAAAGCCGAAATTGGCTAATAGAGGCAGGCAGAAGCACCTGCCTCTGGAATCTGCTTTTTTACTGCTGAGCCAGAAGTTTCTTAAATTCTTCGGTGAGCACAGGAACTATCTCAAACAGATCCCCTACAATTCCATAGTCACACTTCTGGAAGATAGGGGCATCAGGGTCCTTGTTTATCGCCACTATTACCTTAGAAGAGCCCATTCCGGCAAAGTGCTGAATAGAGCCAGATATACCTATTGCAATATAGAGTGTAGGGGAGACAACCTTTCCAGTCTGCCCAACCTGCATCTCGTAGGGGACAAAGCCAGAATCCACAGCCGCACGTGATGCACCTGCAGCAGCCCCGATTGCGTCTGCAAGTTCGAATATGAGCTTAAAGTTTTCTCCGCTTCCCAATCCCCGTCCCCCTGAAACGATCCTATCGGCTTCGGTAAGCTCTGGTCTAGGGGACTCTTTCCTTCTTACCTCAAGGATCTTTGTCCAGATACCCTCAGGCTTTATCTCTACAGACTCGCTTACCACTTCGGGGTTCTTTACATCTTCTTCAGGCTTAAAAACATTTGGCCTGATGGTTGCCATCATTGGCTTATAGTCCAGAAACTCAACCGCAGCAATGGACTTTGCAGAGTACTTGTAGCGCTTAACAACCAGTCTCTTATCGTCTGTAAGGTCAAGATCAATGCAATCCACTGCAAGCCCTGCCTCAGCCCTTGCAGCAACCCTTGGAAGAAAGTCCTGACTTACCGATGTATTACCAGCAAGCACTATATAGGGGTTGTGTTTCTTTATCAATTCCGAAAGGGCTACCGTATAAGCCTCAGGGGTGTAGTCTTTAAGAAGTTCGTTTTCAACCACATATACCTTCTCGGCACCGTACTTTCCAAGCTCAGAAGCAAGAGCTGAAACCCCCGAGCCGATTAAAACCCCACAGAGCTGCCCTCCAAGCTTACCAACTAGCTTTCTTCTTGCCTCAGAAAGGGCTTCAAACGTTACCTTTCTAACATCACCACCTATTGTTAAGTCTGCTACTACCCAAATTTCGTTGCTCATCTTTCTACCTCCTGCTAAAATCCTTAAACTCTTAAATCACCTTGGCCTCTTCTCTAAGAAGTCTTACTAGCTCACGAACTGCCTCTGCAACCTCCTCTCCCTTAACCATATCCTGCTGTTTTCCTTTTAGTATCTTTAGCCTTCTCTGTATCTGTGGAACCTCAAGCTTTGTAACCCTAAAGCGAGCCCCAGCTGGACCCAGTGCCTCTTTGGTAAGACCAAGAGCTTCAAGATTTATGTTATCAATAGTTACCTCTTTAACCGGTTTCTTCTTTGCCTTCATTATTCCAGGAAGTGATGCATATCTGGGTTCGTTCAAACCCCTTTCACAGGTAATAAGTGCAGGAAGAGGAACCTCAACCACCATCTGTCCACCTTCTATCTCCTTCTGACAGGTTACCTTTGTAAGATCAGAAGATAGCTCCACCTTGGTAACTATAGCCACATGTGGGATCCCGAGCTCCTCAGCTACGTGTATCCCTACCTGTCCCGTTTCCTCATCGATCATCTTCTTACCGGTAAGAACCAGATTAAACTCTCCAAGGTTTTTTATCTCCTGAGCTATAACTTTGGCCAGAGCATAAGGGTCAGTAAAAGCAAAGCTTTCATCCTTTATGTGGATTGCGTTATCCGCACCCATTGCAAGCCCGGTACGCAGTGCTTCAATACATCTTGCAGGCCCCATTGTAATAAGGACTACCTCTCCCTTCCCCAGCTTCTCTTTTATCCTTATGGCCTCTTCTATAGCAAACTCATCGTAGGGGTTTACAATCCACTTTATACCCTCGGTATCGATTGTATCCCCACTTGGAGCAACCTTTATCTTTGCCTCTGTATCCGGGGTCTGCCTTACTATTACTACAATTCTCACTGTAGTCCACCTCCTCAAAAATTTTTTCGTTTAAAAGCACCCCAAAAAACTAAAAACACAAGAACCTCGCACTTCTTTATACCTTCTTTTCTTAAAACACACCTTGCCCTTGTGCAAAAATGATCACCAGTTGTGTCCAAAATTTCCCTGTCCCCTCTAAGCTAGAGATAGCTAAAAGTCAACAGAATTTAACGTATCGAAGCCAAGTTGTCAACCGCAAGACTGAAAAAAACTCTGGTAAAAGAGTTTTGGTTTATTCAATTTTTTTCGGTAATATGAATAGAGCAAGAGATGAAAAGAAACCTGATAATTTTAATCGTACTTGTCCTGTCAACACTTATAGCCGTATGCTCCGATAACCACAATGAATCAGACAGCATAATAACGGGAAGTGGAACCATAAGGTTTATAAACCTGGAAGATGGCTTCTTCGGCATAGTTGGAGACGATGGAAACAGATACGATCCCATAAATCTTGAAGAGGAGTTTAGGGTTGATGGTTTAAGAGTTGAGTTTAAGTTAAAGAAGCGCCCCGAAGGGGTAAGTATTCACATGTGGGGAATTCCCGTAGAGGTTCTGGAGATAAAGAAGATCGAGTAACACCCACCCTATGCAGCCACACGGACAACAGAAATGTGGATCAACATAGCACTGCTGGCATTTGTAATTATAACCTGGGGATACTCCTGGATACTTATGAAGGTAGGCTTAAAATTCCTCTCTCCCTTCACTTTTGCTACCTGGCGTTGTGGAATCGGGGGATTGGCAATGCTTCCGATACTCTACATAAAGGGCTCAAGGTGGCCAAAGGGAAAGAAATGGCTTGACTACATGGTGGTTGGGCTGTTTCAGACCACCGCCATGTTTGGATTCATGCTGTATGGAATGCAGTTTGTTACGGCTGGAAAGACATCAGTTCTACTCTACACCATGCCCATCTGGACCGTTATAATCACACATTTTTTCCTCGGGGAAAAGATAACAACAAAAAGACTTACAGGAGCTGTTTTGGGAACAGTTGGGATAGTTTGCATCCTTGGCTGGGATACCATTTTAAAACAAAACCTTAAAACACTTGTTGGAGAGATCCTCATTCTAATAGGGGCAATTTCATGGGCAATCTCCAACATATGGGTTAAAAGACGCATGTCAGAAGAAGACCCCTACGTGATAAACGGTCTTCAGATGCTCCTTGGGACGATTGGACTTCTTGTGCTCTCTTTGCCAAAAGAGCATCTATTCAATATAAACTGGACATGGACACTAACAGGCATCTTGCTTTTTACCTCGATAATTGCCTCCACAGTTAATTTCACCATATGGTTTTATCTGCTAGGAAAACTCGATATACACACAACAACCTTTTCCTCAATGCTTGTGCCCGTATTCGGCCTGATCCTTGACTGGATACACCTTGGAAACAAGCTGGATACAGGAATCCTGATAGGGGGGATTCTTATCCTTGGAGGAATCTACCGTGTATCAAATCAAAGGTCCCATAGTGCCAGCTCAAGTTAGCAGATCCACTCCTCCATCTGTAAACATAAACAAGAATTTGTGTTAAGATATAAAAAGTCCGGTAAAATCATCTGTGTTTTGGAGGTAGCCAGATGGGGGATAAAGTGATAGAGGTTGGAGATAGGGTTGTATTCAGATCAACCGTAACACTTGAAGATGGAACCGTTATACACACACCAGATAAACCCGTAACTGTTGAGATTGGGAAGTCAAGAATCATAAGAGGCCTTTACAAAGAACTACTTGGGATGAGAGAGGGTGAAGAAAAACAGTTTAGAGTGCCTCCCGAAGAGGCCTACGGCCCAGAGGATGCAAACCTTTTTAAGACCATTCCGCTTGAGATATTTGAGAAGAACAAGATCGAACCGAAAATAGGAATGAGAATAAGAACCATAAACGGAGACTGTGAGGTAACAGGTGTTTTTGGTCAGGTAGTAGAGGTAAACTATAACCATCCACTTGCTGGGAAGGCCCTTATCTTTAACGTAAGGATAGAGGAAATTACAAAACGGGAAGCCTCTGTATAGATCCTACATCATGGATTCCTTTCCTTTATCAGGTGGAATACAAGAACCAGTATGTGCTTACATATCTCCCCTTTTTGAAAGTTATCTCTGCACCCACACGAAGCGGTATCCTCAGAGAGCATAACGGCGAAATTTCCCCCTTCACTTGTAGAAACATAAGCCTTTACAAGATTCTCTCTCTCCTCTACAATCTCTACCCTGGGTGGTCTAAAAGAGAACTCCCTTATAGCCTTACCGATATTGGCTTCAGAGCTTTTGCCAATAAAAGTCATAAGATCCATCTACGCCTCCGTCCAGCCAAATTTGTGCCCAAAAGCCTTGAGCAAAATAAATTATACAATTAAAATTAGCTTGTTTAGACAAAAAGTGTCTTTTGTCGGATGCGCTTTCAAATCAGAAAAAACCAGAGGCTTGCTCCTTTTATAGTAGCTTTACTCTTCTTTTCCGTAACACTGGTTGTTTACTATCTAACCTACCCCGGCTACAACACACCCTACGATTACTTCGTCTGGCTTGCAGACGCATTTATACACGGAAGACTCTCCCTTAAGGAGGCCCCACCTCGCCTTACAGAGCTTATTCCCTTTAACGGAAACATATACGTGGTCTATCCCCCAATGCCTGCCATTCTTTTAATACCTTTTGTTGCCATATGGGGGGTAGAGTTTAAGCAAACCCTTGCATCAATCGTTCTGGGAAGTATAAACGTATCACTTGTGTACCTAGTTATGAGAAGGTTAACCTCAAGTGAGAGCATCCGTATATGGATGACAGTGCTTGTTGCCTTTAGCACCATTCACTGGTACATAGCAACAATAGGTTCTTCCTGGTATCTTGCCCACATCTGCTCTTTTTTCTTTCTGAATCTTGCCATATATGAGACGCTTGGTAAAAAACGCCCTTTTCTTATCGGCCTTCTTGTCGGGGCCTCTTACTGGTCAAGGCTCTCTACCATACTTGGGCTACCCTTTTTCATCATCATGCTATCCGATAAGTGGCTTTCCAATTCAGAAGAACACTTTTTAAAAAGGATAAGGTTAAAACCCCTGATCCAGCTTGGTTCAGGCACTGCAGTGTTTGTTTTCCTGAACCTCACCTATAACTACCTAAGGTTTGGCACACCCCTTGATGTTGCATACACCATGCTACTTACACCAAGTGCCCAGCCATGGTTTGACAGAGGAATGTTTAGTCTCTACTACATCCCCTATCACCTTTACGTTATCCTTGCAAAGCCTCCAGTCTTTATAGATAAACCTCCCTATGTCGTCCCTTCCATGCAGGGGCTCTCAGTTCTTGTTACAACACCTGCATTTATATACAGCATATTTGCGGGTATAAGAAACAGGCTTGCGTTTGCATGCTGGTCTGCAATAATACCCATTGCTCTGCTTATTTTTACAAAAGCCGGAACCGGCTGGACACAGTTTGGATACCGCTATGCAATGGATTTTTACCCGTTTTTAATACTGCTAACCCTTCGCGGAATCGGAAGCACACTCAGATGGCACCACAAACTGCTAATATGCCTCGGGATCCTAACAAACACCTGGGGTGTTCTTTGGATAAACAAATTTCGCTGGTTTGACTGGTGGGGGTAAAGATGAAGGGGATAAAAGTACTTATCATCTGCGGTGCTCCGGCAAAAAACCCGGCTCTATCAAAAGAGGAAGTACCAAAGTGCATGATCCCTGTAAACGAAAGGCCTTTCCTTGACTACCTGATTGAGTATCTGCAGAGGTTTAACCTTGAGGTAGTCCTCTCTATAGGGCACATGGCAGAGAAGATAGTTAAACGCTACCCAAAGCTTAAATACGTTCTCGATAACCCCCCTTCAGGAACCGGTGGTGCACTGAGGAGGGCAATGGAGACAATAGATTTGGGAGAGGATTTCTTCGTGGTGGATGGAGGTCTCTACATAGAGATTAACTATGATGAGATGTATAGCATACACAAAAGAACTGGGGCATTTGTTACCTACTCCCTAAGCAAGGTCAGAAAACCCTTAAAAGACACCCTCGTTAAGGGAGGAGTATACCTGTTTAACAGGAAGATAGAATCGTTTATAAGACTGTTCAGAAATCAAAAGGAATTTGATCTGGATGATATTGTAAACAGCGCAAGGTACAGGGCATTTGAGTACATAGTAAGCGAAGAGGTAATAGATATTGGAACACAGGAAGGTTACTCAAGGTTTTCAGGCTATGTAAAGTATAACCCTTTATCCCCCTTTAACCTTAACAGAAGATAGCCCATAAGCTAGAAAACATAACCAAGCTCAAGGAGGTTACGATTCATCCCCTTACCATCGAAAAAGCCCATATCCGACATGTGATGAAATCTATACCCTATATAGAGGTGACCAACCCTAAAGCCAATTCCCCCATGTGCGGTAAATTGAAGGGGAGCACCAAAGTCACGTTCACCCAACTCTGCCTCACTTATAAATCCAAGACCAACACCACCGTCTAGGATAAGGGGCAAACCTTCTCTGTTAAATGCAAGGCCAGGACCAAAGGTTAAGAGAAAAGCACTGTCCTCATCCTGCCTTACAACCCCTCCTGCAAAGTTCCATCTCGAGTGAACAGCTACGTCCCCAAGCCTTATATTGTAGGGTAATTTATAAACACCAAAAACCTCGTAAGTAGAAAACCTTATTCTCGTTACAAGAAAGGACGTTCCTCCCCTGAACCCAAGAGAGAAAAAACCACCACCTGATGCCAGACTCTTTTTACCCATTGCAAAGATACCAAGAGCTATTACCGGAACGAGATAAACCGCCCTTACACCCATCATTTTCCTCACAAAACCTTCTTTAAAAGGCAAAAGTTTTGATATATTACCTGCAAAGTAAAAAAAGTCAGCAAAAACCCTGCTAAAAAGTGGAAAACACAGGAAAGGTATTACAGTGGTACAAGCTCTACTTGGGGTAAAATAACAAAAAAACCATCCGTATGTTTCTTAAACCTCTTTGAGGCAATGTGTAGGTACCTTTTAAGCTGTTCTCTATAACTGGCAAGCTCGCTTCTTTCCATTACGTACTTGTAATCAAAGACACTTACACCCCTTTCTTCCTCCAGCACAAGATCCATTCTTCCCCTCTCTGTATAACCCCTATCCTCTACAAGAAAGGGAACCTCCCTATATACCCTCCGTGCCCTCTTTATTCTCCCGATAAGTTCCGATTTAAGAAAGTTTCTAGCCATTGAGCTAAAAAGCTCAGTAATTGACCCACAATCTACACAAGACGCCTCAGCCAGAACAAATCTTGCGGTGCTTAAAACACTTTCCTCCCTAAAATCCCAAAGCTCAAGAAACCTGTGCATAAGTTTTCCAACCTCAAGAGGAGAGAGTTCACCAATAGGCAAAACAAAACCCCTACCCCCTTCTCCCACATGCAGATCTCCTGTTACAAGGGAAAACCCCTCCAGAGTGGAAAAACCTGAGGGTTTTCCTTCTTCAAAAAACGCCTTCTCCACGCCCTTTTCCCGCCATATAGGTATCTCAAACCCACAAAAAGAAACCCTATCCGTATTTAATTCCACCTCAGAGCTTACCCCAATTACAGAGTCGATAAGGAAAGAAAGCTTCTTTTCTAAAGGCCTGCTTTTCCCACTTTTTCCCCAGGCTACAACAAGCAGGTCTTTTGCTCTCGTCTTTGCAACGTAGAGAATGCGCTTTTCTTCTTCAAGTTCTTCCATATACTTAAGCTCACTTACCTGTTTCCATAGGGAAGAGCTTGTCCCCTCATGCCTTACAAGGAACTCTCCTTTCCCTGTTACGGCTACCCTTTTACTCTCCCCTCCTGCATGATCAAGATCAGCAAGAAACACAACGGGGAACTCAAGCCCCTTTGCCTTATGAACGGTAAGTACCTTTACAGAATCCTCCTCAAGAAGCTCAGATTGAGAGGGAGGTTCGTAATCCTCTTCAAATCCGGATTCCAGATAATCAAGTATATCAACCACGTTTAACCCCATTGACTCAAGCCTTTTAAAAACCCTAAGGAGCCTGCCTATGTTTTCGTATTTAACCAATCCATCTCTTAGGGCAAGCACTGCAGAGTCAAAACCCGTCTCTCTTAAGATAAACTCGAGAAGGGAAGCCGGGGTTAGAGAGAAAGCCACTTTTCTAAGCCCTCCTACAAACTCAAGGAAATCTGAAATCCTTTCTACCCTCTCACGCTTGCCGTAGAAAGACAGCAACTCCTCATCAGATACCCCTAAAAAGGGAGAACGTAAAACACAGGCCTCTGCAATACGGTCTCCTGGATTTAGCAGATATCTAATAAAAGCCACTATATCCCTTACCTCGGTTTGAGCAAACAGGGTTCCTCCGCTAACGGAGCGGTAGGGAATGTTAAATTCCCTTAGAGAACTCTCGTATACATACATAAAGGTCCTATACCTTAGAAGCAAAGCCATATCCTTAAACGAATACCCCTGTTTGCGAAGCTCCAAAATCCTTCTTGATATGCTCTTTGCCTCTTTTCTCCTACACTCATCCACATTTTTACCGGAAGAGATAATAAACTCTATAGGATGTATTTTGGAGTTTGACCCAATCTCCGGACACATGTACTCGTACCCACGGTCAAAGTGTTTCTCAAAGAACTTATTGAAGAACCCAACAAGTGGAGCCTGTGACCTGTAGTTTCTTACAAAGCTCTTGAAGTCATTTCCTTCACCTTTTAATCTGGAGAATAGAGAAGGATCACCACCACGAAATCCAAATATGGCCTGCTTTGAATCACCAACAACGAAGAGGTTTGCACCCGCCTTCTTACAGAGCAAGCGTATTATCTCAAACTGCAGTCTGTCGGTATCCTGAAACTCATCAACCATAACGTACTTAAATCCGCTTATGTAAGAAGCGCATCTCTCCGAACTGTCCTCAAGCAGATTCCTGGCAAAACGAAGAAGGTCTTCGTAGTCCAGGACACCAAGTTGTCTCTTCCTTTCCCGTATAAGATAAAAAGCCCTCTCGGCCAGTTCCTTATAAAGGTGGGAAAGCTCCAAATCGAACAGACTTAGAATGTGGTTTGCAAGATCAAGTAGCTCTCCTGCGAGATCTTTATCCGAGTTATCAGCTTTTTTGAGATTACAGATCCCTTCAAGCTCCTTACAGATACCTGAAATAAATGAAACCCTACCCGAACCGTAAGGTGAACCAAGAACCTTTGAGGCAAGTTCTTTAACCTTTCCCATCCTCTTTTCTACGTTTTTATTTGGGTACTCATCCGGAAACCCATTGATCCTATCTATGAGGATTTCAATTAACTTCTCTTTCCCCACTTCTTCTTTTAGCTCATTACCCCCAAACACACAAAAAGGAGGCTCAATGTGAAAGGTATCTGCAAGGTAGATGATCTCAGAAAGCTTTTTCCTTATCTGCTCAAAATTAAAGCCCTCTTCTTTAAGTATCTTCTTTAAAAGCCCTTCCCCATCAGGTTCCGATTGCCACAACTCCAGAATAAGATCATCTATGGCTTTTCTAACCAGTGCACCTTTTTCGATCTCATCCACTACGGAAAAATCCAGAGACACCCCACTTTCCAAAGGATTTTCTCTTATAAGGCGAGCTGCAAACCCGTGAATGGTTCCTATCGGCGCACCGGTAAGCTTCCTTACTGCATCCCTTCTTAAAAAGCTTCTTTCCCCATACCGTCTGATGTACTCCTTTATCCTGCTCCTAATCCTCCCTTTCATCTCGGAGGCAGCGTTTTCGGTAAAGGTTATAGCAACGATTCCATCAACATCAGCCCTTCCCTGCTCGAGAATACAGAGGTACCTTGCAACAAGGGCTGTGGTCTTACCGGAACCCGCACCTGCCTCAACAACAGGCTGAGCATCCAGATCTAAAACCACCTCCTGTTCTTCGTTAAGCCCCATAAATTCCCTTATTTTGCTATCCTCCATATCTTCTTATAACACCTCCATGAACCCTACAGAGGTCTTTAAACTCGCACCATCCGCAGGTTGAGTAATCGTCCTTTCTTAACTCAACCTCTAGCCCATCAATACAAGCCTTCTTATCCTCTATAACGGGAGCAAAAAAGCCCTGCCTAATAAGGCTACTGTAGAGCCTTAAATAAGACAGAGCAGATTCTATCTGGGCATCTATGTTTCCTTTACCGCTCTCACTTTCCCCTCTTTCCTCATCTGGTTTCTCAATAAACCTGTAATACCCACCGTATGGTGTTATTCCCTCCTGTTTAAGCGCAAAAAGGTAAAGGGGAAGCTGAAGGTGTAGCGGGTTGCAAAACCGCTTAGTATTTGGAGACCCAAGTTTATAGTCAATAACAAGAGCGCCCTTATCTCCAATATCAACCCTGTCTATAACCCCTCTTAATCGTATCCCCTCAAACTCAAAAGAAACCTCTCTCTCAAAGGATACGGGGAAAAACCCCTTAGAGTTCCACTCCCTTATTCTCCCGGCCTCCTTTAGGATAAAGGTAGGCAAGACCTCTTCAAGCATCTTTACCCTAAGAAGCTCCCTGATACCCGGGGAAAGCCAGCCAAACTCTCCAGAGAAGTCAATGCCTTCTGCAAAACACCTAAATTTTTGAAGTAGCTCATAATCCCCTACCGTTCTTAAATCAATCCTTCCGTCCATCTCAGAGGAAAGAGCCTTAAAAAAGTCTCCAAGCACCCTGTGATAGAAACCTCCCGTATCAAGAACTGAGACATCCTCCTCGTACTCAGGAAGGCCCTTAAGCCCAAGTACCCTTGATGCAAAGTACCTGAAGGGACACCTGCCGTACGTTTCAAGGCCTGTAGGAGATAAAGAAAGCTCCTTAAAGAGACTGATATCCTTAACCACTCCCTCAAACCCGGAAAAGTCCCCTCTGTTCCTTAACCTCTCTTTCTCTGCAGCCACACCTGATACAACCCGCTCATACTGCGGCCAGTGTTTTCTTAAAAACTCTGAAAGCTCACCCTCCCCGTAGCTATCCGTAAAGAAAAGGTATCTTGCAAGGTCATAAACCGTATATATGTTCTCAGCCCTTAAAAGCCTATCCTTAAGTGTTTCTTTTTTAATCGCCCATCCTTCCTCCTCAGCTATCTCCTCTACAAGGTACGAAGGGAGCATGGCCCTCTCCCTACTGTCTACCTGTGAATACGTAATCCAGAGGTAGCTTTTAGCGGAGCTACATACAAGCTTAAAGAGAAGCTCTTCATCCTGGTAATGGACATCCTCAACCAGAAGGAAATCACCATCCATAAACCTGTTTATAACCTTCCTCTCAGTATCTTTAAGCACCGCATCCTGAACAAACTGCATGGGGAAACTCCTTTCAGAAACATCCAGCAGGAAAACAAAGGGAAAATCTGCACCCCTCAGGTCAAAGGCCTCTACCACATAAACTCCCCTTTCCTCTTCAGAGGACCTAAGGTAAAACCTTGCCTCGGAAAAAACATCTTTAAGGAGGAAGAGGCACTCCTCTGGCGAAATAGCCTTTCCAAATCCCATATTCGAAAGAAACCTAAGCTCCCTTAATAACGCTGAAAGCTCCTCCCAGGCAAAAAGATGTATACGGTGCAGGGATGAGACCCTCCTTACCGCAATATGCACACCCAGGGTATCCAGAAGAGCTATAAGGTCGGAACAAAAACCCTTTAAGGTCCCAGAGTTTAATCTTTCATTTAGAAGAGAAATCAAATTCCTAACCGATTCGGAAAAACCCGCCGGCAGATTAGCTTCCTCTAAAAGAGCAAGCCACTCTCTAACTCCACCCCGAAACTTCCTCTCACGGGCTTTGTTCTCAAGCTCCAAAACTACACTCTCAAGGCAGTGGGTGTCTTTAAAAAACTCTGACAGGAAAGGGCTTCTTAGCAGATTGGAAAATCTCTTTCTTTCAAAACCAGATAACTTAACCTCCAGAAGATCCATCACAAACTGTCCAAGTAGAGACTCTTTTAAACTTATACCCCTAGATACCCAGTACGAAATGCCAAGCTTATCAAAACCGCTTACAATGTCCTTTGCCTTTTCGGAAAAAGACCTTAAAACAACACAGATTTCGTCTGCCCTAACACCTTTTTCCAAAATCAACCTCTTTATCTCTTTTGAAACAAAGTCAACCTCCTCAGAAAAAGAAGGAAAAGAACGTATCTCTACACTCCTTTGCCTGAAGGAAGTTCGGGAAAGACGCCTGATATCTTCAGGGTTTATGCCAAGCTTCCTAGAAAGCCTTCTTCTTAAAGTAGAAAAACCACTTAGGTCGGGGACAAAGACCCTTAGCTCATACCCTCTTTCCTCTATACTTTTTAAAACCTCAACCTGGGTCAGGGTAAGATCCGGAAAACCAAATACAAAAAACCTCTTTGCCTCTGGAAAAACATCCCCAAGTCTTCCGTTTCTTATACTCTCTGATAGCAAGACAAGTTCATCTATATCATCAACCAGCCCCTCACCAAGGAGCCTTTTCTGGTAACACTCAAAAACACCTGCCAGATCAATTAGCTTTTTCTTAAGCACATCCTCCTCAATTTTTTCCGCAAGCCCTCTTAAGCAATCAGGGGTTAACTTTAAGTGCTTAAACTCAGCAATAAGACGAACGAGAGAACCGGAAAAACCCCTTATAAGTGGTTCTTTAAAATATGTAAACGTATCTGCTAGTTCCTCCACCACCTCTTCCATAAGGAAGAGCCTTCCTACCCTGGACAATCTTACCAACATATCCCGATTCAAAAGGAAGGCAAGTTTCCCAAATGTAAGAAGCCTGTTACCCCAGAGACCATGTTTAACAAAGAGCCTCTCTGCCCTACTCAGGGCAGGCACATCAGGGAAGATAAAGAAAAGCGACTCATCCTTAAGATCCCCTCCCTCCCATTCCAGAACCTCTCTCAGACCACACCCAGATGGAACCTCATAGAGCATCATCTCCCCAGATTTCCTCCTTTAAAACCTGAGATGATTTTCTCACATAGAGCAGTAATATGTCAACAAAGTGTTTCAAATTAGAGAAACCGTCTCTACATACCAAAGTATGAACTTGATTTTAAACTTATAAATACCCTGAAATATTTCTGAAACGTTTTCTTTTCTAAAAAAACCTGTTAAGAAACTTTAAAATTTTAGAAGCCCTTATTCCAACTAAAAAGGCTTGATAACGGAAAAGCGGCTGTAGTAATATAGTTAAAGCTATTTGAATGAGGTTGTAATGATTGAGGAAATTGCCCTAGCATCACTACTTCATGATATAGGAAAGCTTATAAAGAGGGCTTTTGGAGAACGAAAAAATCACCAGGATCTTGGTGCCGATTGGTTAGAGAAAAAGGGTTTGAAGGGGATCATACCGGGCGCGGCAAGATACCACCACAGTGATAGGTTTGGGGAGATTGCAAATTCAAACTACCTCCTTTTAATCTATGAAGCAGACAACCTATCTGCTGGAGAAAGAAGGATAAAGGGGGATCTCCTCAGTGAAAGCATAACAGGAGAGTTTGAGGAAAGGGTTCCTCTTCTTTCTATATTTTCACGGGTCTCTCTGGATCCGGACAAACCGGATACAGTAAAACCCATCTTTGTCTCTCCCTTCTATCTAGACGAGGGGTCATATATACCTCCAGAGATAAATAAAGAACAAATGGGTTTTGAGGAACTCAGAGCGAAAACAATTCCACAGAGTACTTATAGGGAACTCTGGACTCACTTTGAGAAGGAATTTGATCTCATTAACAACACAAAAGCCTTATCCACAAATACACTTCTTTTTCTTCTTCAAAAATACACCTCAACCATACCCTCCCACACACTCGTTGCACTTGATAAGGAGAAGGGAGGGATACTGTGGGGTCAGTTTCCCGATGTATCTCTGTTTGATCACCTAAAAAGCACAGCAGCTATTTCAGGAGCACTCTACAGATACATTTTGGAAAAATGCAGGGAGCGCTTTTACAATGAACAACTGATAAACGAGATAACCTCTGAGGAATCCCGTCTAGAGAAGAGGTTTCTTCTTATTGGAGCAGACCTTTCAGGGATACAGGACTTTATATACACGGTTACTACAACAGGAGCTCTTAAAACCCTTAGAGGGAGATCATTCTACATAGAGATGCTCTGTCACCACCTTGCAAGAGAAATAACTAACGCTCTGGAACTTACAACTGCAAATATAGTATTTGTTGGAGGAGGTGGTTTTGTCCTCCTTGCACAAAACACGGATACAGCAAAAAGGGTTATCATGCAAACAATGGAGAAAACCAACTCTTATTTGTTCGATAGATTCGGTACAAACCTGTATCTTGGATTCTCACTAACTGAGCTCTCAGGCTATGAGATAGCGGGCACCGGTCTGGAAAAAGGACAAAGAGACTTTGGAACTATATGGAAGAGCTTAAGAGAAGCGATTGACACCCAGAAACTCAGGAAGTGGAAAAACAACCTGCACTGGATATTAAAGCCTCATGAACCCAAAAAAGAGAACTGCCAGATATGTAGAGAGGAGGTAGAGGAAATTACCCCAATAGATGAAGATAAGAATCTCTCGGGATGCACCTATTGCAGGCACTTTTACGAAATTGGGAAAAAACTGGGGTCAAAAAGATATAGATTCATTATTAAAAACCCTCCCATGGAAAGCGATTTTGAAATAAACGGTTCAAGCTATGCGATTTCAGAACACCCATCAGATTCCGAGACGGTCTTTGTAATAAACTCTCTCGACCCTGAGGACTACAAAAATCGAAACTCTATTTTTATTCCGTACGGACGCTATGGAGTAACAGGGGAATTTGACGAACTTTCAGAACTATCTACCGGTGTCAAGCGTATAGGAGCACTGAGAATGGACGTTGACAATCTTGGCCAGATCTTCTCTCGAGGTCTAAAACGCATAAGAAACAGTCAAGAGATCTCGTATCAGAGCTTTTCCAGAATAGCATCCCTATCAAGAGAACTAAATTTGTTTTTTAACTTTTATCTAACACAGATACTAGAGTGCAAACTATTTAAGGACTTTAGAAGTCTGAGGCTCCTAAATGAGCCTCAACCAAGAAAAGCAGTCATAATATACGCAGGTGGTGATGACCTATTCATTACAGGATCGTGGGATGATGTGGTTGAAACAGCCTTTGATATACACAGGTGTTTTAAACTCCATACAGGAGAAAATCCCTATCTCGACCTCTCAGCAGGAGTGGGAATCTTTAGAACAAAGTACCCACTCTACAAAATGGCACAAGAGACAGGGGAACTGGAAGAGAATGCTAAACGAAACATAAAAGACAAGGAAGAGAAAAGATCCGTATGTCTCTTTAGAAGCGACTTGGTATTTAAATGGAGTGAAGCTGATAAGATACTCGATACCATGAGGCTTCTCCTAAACCTCACGACGCAAACAAACGGAAGGCTAAGGTTTAAGTTACCAAGAAAGTTCATATACGAGGTTCTTAAAGTGTATGAAGAACTTGATAGCCTAGAAGCCTTCTGGCATCCAAAGTTGTTTTATATAACTACAAGAACTGGAGAGAAACTCAAATCAGAAGAAAATAAAAAGGACTGGTATGTTTTGAGAAACGAGATTATGAAACCAGATAACAAAAAGTATATAACAGCCTCACTTATCTGGCTTGACCTATTTTTAAGGGGAGGAGAGAGAAATGATTAAAAATAAAGATATAGAGAAGTTACAGTCTTTAAAAGACAAGTTATCTGAAGGCAAAAACAGAGACCAAAGAACGGATCACCACGATGAAAACAGGATTATAAAAACTATAAGAGAAGATGCACTTACACCACGTAATCTGGTGGAATGTGCAAAAGAGCTGGGAGAGCTTCTTGTAAAAAGAGGACTTAAATCAGCCAAACTAAGGAGAATATACGATCCCGTTACGACCCTCAAAGTAAAGCTTCGCTCCATACTGGCAAAAGATGAATCAGAAAGAGCAAAAGAGTTAGAGAACATAAGGGCTTCTCTTCTTTTTCTAAAACCAAAGCTAAAATCGGAGTCCCGCAGGGAAAAAAGGGTTGAACCACTTGCAAATGCCCTTGAGGCATACATAGATAGGATAATAGATAGCAACGACATAAAAGATTATGAAAACTTCGTAAACTTCTTTGAGGCGGTGGTGGGTTATCACAAGGGCCTTGGGGGAAAAGACTAAAGGAGGTATTAAGGGATGATAACAAGAAACACCAGACCTCTGTTTGGAAAGCTTATTCTTACAGGGAAGATAAGGGCAGTTACTGGACTACATATAGGGGGTCCAGAAGCAGAACTTAAGATTGGAGGTATAGATTCATTTGTGATAAAGGACCCAATTGGAATTCCCTACATCCCGGGTAGCTCCCTGAAAGGGAAGCTTAGAGACATTTTAGAAAGAAAAAGACAGGCTGAAGATAGTAATTTTAAATTTGACCATCAGAGCGGAACACAAGCAAATCCGGTTTACCGACATGAATGTATGGATAAGGATGAAAAGGAATGGCAGGAAGTTAGCCTCAAATGTCCTGTATGTAGATTGTTTGGTAAGTCAAGAGACTCGTTTAATATACCTTCAAGATTAATAGTAAGAGACAGTTTTCTTGACCAGAGGAGCAAAGAGATGCTGGAAAGAATCGGAAGCTTTACGGAAGTAAAGGGAGAAAACACCCTCGACCGTATTACTTCAGCAGCAAACCCAAGATTCATAGAGAGGGTTCCTCCAGATACGGTCTTTAACTTTGAAATGGTATATAACATAGAATCAACAGAAGACCTTAAAGAAGATATGAACAACCTATCCTCAGCTCTTCAAGTTCTTGAAGATGATGGCATCGGTGGGCATGTATCAAGAGGTTACGGTAAGGTATCTTTTGAAGGAATAAAGGTTACCGCAAAAAAGATAGAGTTCTATCGGACACAGGAAGATAGATTTATAAAAGAAGTGGAGATAGGTCATCCTTCAAACCTTAAAGACAGGGTACAGGAGATTCAAATCTTCTTTGGGAGCTAAAAACCACACATGGAACTTTCAATTGCAAAACTAAGATTTAAAACCCCTGTAAGATTTGGTCAAGAGGGAATAGGACTTGAGAAAACCAGGAATTTGCTTCACTCTGATACCCTCTTTAGTTCACTTGTATGGGCATGGTCAGAAATCTACGGGTTAGATAAGACCTCCGATGTTGTGGAGTTATTTAAGGACGAACCTCCTCTCATTATATCCTCTGCATTTCCCTGGTCAGGTAAAACACTTATGCTCCCAAAACCTTTTATAAAGGCAAAGTTTATAGACCCCATAGTCGAGGAAAGCTACTCAAAAAAAATAAAGAAACTCAACTTCGTAACAAAGGAAACTTTTGAAGTCCTGATAAATGGAAAGCCTCTGGAGAAAGAACTAATTGAGGAGACACTAAAAAATCAATTATTTGAATACCTAACAAAACCATTTGTCTCTCTAGACCGTGTTACTTACTCCCCAAACATATACTACGTAACCTCCACCGTATTTAGGAAAAGGCTATCTGAGAGGACACTGGAAGAAGGAGGAGTCTACTTTTTTTTCAGGGTAACGGAAAAAAACATGGAGGAGATGCTTAAATCTGCACTACTTTACCTTGGAGATACAGGCATTGGAGGAAAGAAGAGCTGTGGGTACGGGAAATTTGAGTACGAAATAGACAGGATCAGTCTGGATACACCTGAAAAACCAGATAGCTTTGTTACCCTTTCCCTATCCATTCCCAATGAGAGTGAGCTTTTGGAACTTGACTCCGATAATGCGTTTTACCATCTTATCAGGAGAAGGGGATGGATAGTGTCACCTTTCTTTACGCGAAACAAAAGAAAAAAAGCAATTTACTGCTTTACAGAAGGTTCTGTCTTTCCAGCAGAGTTTAGAGGAAGAATGGTTGATGTTACCCCTGAGGAAATAGAGCAAGAAATTCCCCACCGGGTTTATCGTTATGGTTATCCATTCTGGATCCCTGTAAGGAGAGCTGGAAATGGCTAGGATAAGGTTACGCACGCTTACCCCTATTCACGTAGGTAGTGGAACAGAAGAGCTAATATCAGGCATAGATTACCTTAAAGCAGGAAACATCACATACATATTAAATAAAGACAGGTTATACAGAGTTCTTCTTGAGAGAAATCTATTTGATAGATTCCTTACGGGAATAGATTCAACAAATAAATGGCTTGAGGAATTCATGTACAAAGAAGGTTTACTAAAACAAAAGGTTCTTGAAGACATTTGCCTTTACAGAATACATACAGGTGGATTAAGTCCAAAAAGGATTAGACCATTTATAAGGGATGCTTTCGGAAGAGCCTTCTTGCCTGGAAGTTCAATAAAAGGATTTCTTCGCTCTTCCTTAATATACTCAATAGCTTTACTAACAGAACCCCAGACACTTGAGAGAAGATTTTTTGATTCACTCAGAGAACTTGAAAACAGGAAATACAATGTAAGAGAACAGGCCAAAAGAATCGGGAACTTTCTTGAGGATGAGCTTTCAAACTTTTTTATTCCATATGCTAGTGAAAAGCCACACAGGGATATTTTCAGAACTCTGTTAATTAAAGATTCCTTACCGATTAAAGATGAGGACATTCAAGTATATGAGGTAAGGAATATAAAAAAGAGTGGAGAAGCAACTGGCTTCTATACGTTTATTGAAGCAATTAAACCAGGGGTGGAAATAGAGCTTGATACACACTTAAAAGATAATATCCTTAAGACATTTAGCTCAACAGGGAAAAAACTCCTCTTCTCAAACTTAAGGGATATTCTTAACATGGCTCAACAGTTTGGGAACAGGGTTATGGAAAACGAAATATCATTTTTCAGCCAGTCCGAACAACTTAAAAATGTTGTATATACCCTCTCTAGCTTCAGAAGCAAGCTCATAGGTAAAATAGGATGGGGAACTGGCCTTGAGGGAACCTCTGTTTTCTCAGCTCTACCACCAAAGGTAAAACGGGAAATAAAAAGAAGGTTTTACAGAGTTTCAGACAACAGGGACTTTCCTGAAACAAGAAGGGTAGTATTTGAGAGAGAAAAACCCTCAACCCCGCTGGGCTGGGTTGAATTTTCTCTTGAGGATTAAGTATGTTTGTTCTTTGACAATTGAATAATAGACTCACATGAGAATAATTCTCATCGAGCACCGAGGGAATGCAAAAAAGTGGGGGGTTGCTCGAATTTAGAAAATCAAGTGATTTAAATGGGTTACGTAACAGTGACAAAAATTGTCCTGTGGATAAGTTGTGGATAACTTGAGGTGCTCGAAAACTGCATACTAACTCATTTAAATCATTAGAGAAAATAAGGGTACGTGGAAATACCTATTCCCGCTTAAGGGAACTGCTACCTTTGGTAAGTGAATACTTAGTCAGTTTTTCGTCTAGGTGGAAATACCTATTCCCGCTTAAGGGAACTGCTACTGTGCAGCTCGCTTGTCCACGCATACTTCACACATAATAAGTCTCTGTGGAAATACCTATTCCCGCTTAAGGGAACTGCTACCCAGATCCCGTGTGGCGTAACCGCCACTACATCGTAGCTCGTGGAAATACCTATTCCCGCTTAAGGGAACTGCTACCCTCCGCCGTGTTATATTAACTTTGTGGTTGTTATTTTGTGGAAATACCTATTCCCGCTTAAGGGAACTGCTACTTTATCAAGCTCGACCTTGTGAGCTTACATCTCCATTATCTCGTGGAAATACCTATTCCCGCTTAAGGGAACTGCTACGGGAGAACAAACTCTTCATTCCCCAAACGAATAACGATTTCATATCGTGGAAATACCTATTCCCGCTTAAGGGAACTGCTACAGAAACCTAACTTTTGTACCGTGGGAGTTACCAATACCTTGTGGAAATACCTATTCCCGCTTAAGGGAACTGCTACTCTTCATAATCAAATTTTCCCCCGCATTTTAAAAACCAAGTGGAAATACCTATTCCCGCTTAAGGGAACTGCTACACATAGTCATAACCAAGAAGCACTATCCTCCACCTTCGTGGAAATACCTATTCCCGCTTAAGGGAACTGCTACCTATGTTGTCAGGTTGGATCCACAGAGGGCTGTTAACTGGGCGTGGAAATACCTATTCCCGCTTAAGGGAACTGCTACAATAATTGTTACAGATAGAATCTGAGTCTATCGTGTGCTGGTAGTGGAAATACCTATTCCCGCTTAAGGGAACTGCTACTTGTCTGTGGTACTGAACTGTACTTTGGCTTTCACCATTTCGTGGAAATACCTATTCCCGCTTAAGGGAACTGCTACGGAAAATTGGTAGCCTACTAGATATGTGGATTCAACAGGTGAGTGGAAATACCTATTCCCGCTTAAGGGAACTGCTACAGAAAAGACACTGCTATGTTGTGTGCCGTGAGGTGTAAGGGTTTGTGGAAATACCTATTCCCGCTTAAGGGAACTGCTACTTTACGAACTTTCGGCAAGAAGCAACTTAACACAAATTTGCCTAGTGGAAATACCTATTCCCGCTTAAGGGAACTGCTACTAGCGTTTCATGGCTCCGCCCACAAGGATTATGAATTTTTGTGGAAATACCTATTCCCGCTTAAGGGAACTGCTAAGACTATTACCGTTAAGGTAAAAAGGAGAAGAAGAGAAGAGGAGAAAAGGTTAAGAGGAGAAAAGGTTAAGAGGAGAAAAGGTTAAAAGGAGAAAAGGGGTATGATTATAGCTTTTATCCAAGAAAGGTTAAAAGAGAGAAGGCAAATCACAGAAAATACTAAAGATTTTTTTTGTCATAAGGGCAAATATCAACAAGGTGGCATTCTCTACATTTTGGGTTTTTAGCTTTACATACATACCTGCCAAAAAGAACAAGGGCATTTGATATATATGCCCAGTTTTCTTCAGAGAAAAACCCTGCCAGATCCTTCTCTATCTTCAGAGGGTCTTTATTGTTTGTAAGCCCGAGCCGTTTACTTACCCTCTGGACATGAGTGTCAACCACAATCGCAGGCTTATTAAAAGCATTTACAAGGATAACCGATGCTGTTTTTCTCCCTACACCTGGAAGCTTTACAAGTTCATCTATACTATCAGGAACTTTCCCCCCATAATTCTCTGCAATTATTCTTCCTATCTCCTTTATTCTCTCTGCTTTTTTTCTGTAGTAGTTAATTGGTTTAAGAATCTCATAAAGGTCTTCAATGGGGGCTTTTGAAATTGCCTCCGGTGTTGGATACCTTTTAAAAAGCTCTGGAGATATCTGATTTACCTTAACATCTGTGGTCTGAGCTGATAAAACAACAACCACCAAAAGTTCAAAAGGATTACTAAAGACCAGCTCTGTTCTGGGGTTTGGAAAGTGTTTTTTTAGTCTTTCTACAATCTCTTTCTCTCCTACTTTCTTAGAAGGCTCTTTTTTCCTCATGCCTTAAAAATTAATCGTTTTAAGTTTTTTTGCAATAACGATAGCAGTTTATCTTTTAAAGAAATTGAATTAAAATCAAGTAACAGTGGAGGATAAGCCTATGAGAAAGGCAATGCTTATAACCGTTGGAACAGGACGTAACAGGGAAGATATAGCAGAGGGTATTGTTTTCTCCATAAAGCGTGAAAACCCCGAATTTCTCTGTTTTTTTGTAACCCCAAAAAGCAATAAGGAAACCCTACCGCTTATAGTAAGCAAGCTGAGTATTAATAAAGGCACATACAGGGTTATCGAGCATGAGGAAGCAGACGATATCCAGGAACTCTACATGCACTATGATGGGGTCTTAAGGGATATTATAAACGAAGGGTTTTCCCCTGAAGAGATAGTTATAGACTACACATCGGGGACAAAATCCATGTCTGCAGCCCTCTTTGCAGTAGGGATTGCAAGAGAGGTAGGAGCGGTAACGTATATATCCGGGAAAAGAGATGATTCTGGAAGGGTAATTCAGGGAACGGAAAAACAGGTCTCCCCGAACATAACAATGCTTAGGATGGCTATAAAACTCGATAGGTTTAGCAAACTCTTTAACTCGTATCAGTTTGAAGCCTGTATGTCTCTACTTAGCGAGTTTGAGAAAAAGATTTCCCAGGAAACCGTAAAAGAAAAACTTGCCTTTCTGGAATCACTTACAAGGGCATATATGCTCTGGGACAGGTTTGATACGGAAGGAAGCCTTAAAGAGCTTACCGAGCTAAGCCGGAGGAACGAAGGATTTCTCAGGGAGCTTGAGATAAAAGGGCAGCTGGATAGAAACAAAGAGCTACTTTACCGGGAAAAGCAGAGCAAATACTCGGTAGAAAGGATAGTTGATCTATTTAAGAACGCAGAAAGAAGGTTTGAAGAGGGAAAATACGATGACGCTGTAGCAAGACTTTATAGAACCATTGAGTACATGGCACAGGTAAGGCTTTTTACGAACCACAATGGGATAGAAACCGGCGATCTGGATATGGATAGGCTAAGAGAAAAGCTCGATGAAGCCACAATTGAAGAGCTTGAGAAAAAAAGAAGCGAAGGGAAGGTAAAGGTTGGACTTGTTGATTCCTTTTTTCTCCTTTACAAACTCGGTGACGAAATGGGAAGAAGGTTTGTTAACGAATTTAACGACAGTAACTCCGAGCTAAAAAAGTACATAAACCTCAGAAACCAGTCCATTCTTGCCCACGGATTTACCCCTATAGGCAGGGAAGGAGCAGAAAAACTAAAGAGAATAGTAGAGTCCTATCTAAATGATTTCTTTCCTTCCTGGAAGCAAATAGAACAAAAAGCCCGATTTCCAAAAATAAGAGATGTTAGATGGATTTAGAGTATCCGTTATAAGATTTAACCTCAGGGCAAAAGAACCAATAATCCTGCCACACACAAAAGGAGTAGCACTAAGAGGGGCAATAGGTATATCCCTAAAAAAGACGGTTTGCACCTACAGGGATATAAACAAAGAGTGCGGTTCGTGCATGCTAAATACAGTCTGCCCATATCCGGCAGCATTTGAACCCCTGCTAAATAACTTAGAAGTTTGGGGAAGAAGGTTTCTAAATCCACCCCGCCCGTTTGTGATAAAACCCTTTCAGGGGGAGAAAACGAGTCTGGAAAAAGAAGAGCCATTTCACTTTGATCTTGTAGTGATTGGGAAAGCCATATCCCTTATCCCCTACTTTACACTTGCAGTTAAAGAGCTTTCAGATAAAGGGATTGGAAAGACAAGAGGTAAATTTGTAATTGAAGGTATAAAAACCCTTAATTACAGGATGGGTTTTTGGAAAGAGATATTCAATCCGGAAAAGGGGGTATTTACAGAAAGGGTAGAGGAGATTAACTGGGGTGATTTTGTGGAAAAAGCTGCTGAACTTGATCAGAACCGTATAACGCTTCTCTTTGTTACACCAACCAAGATAAGGTTTCAAGGAAAAGTAATATTTAATCCTGACTTTACCCACATAATAAAACGGCTTACAGAAAGGATACTCTCTCTTTATGCTCTTTACTGTAGTGGAACCGCAAACGAAAAGGCTTTCCCCCTCCATAAGGCCAGTTATGTAAAAACCGTATCACGTAAGGTAAGATGGATAGATACAAATAGAGAGTCCACAAAAACGGGAAACACCCATCCAATAGGGGGGTTTACAGGGAGTATAAGCTTTGAAGGAAAACTTAAAGACTTCCTCCCACTTCTTCTAGCAGGGGAGTTAATCCACATAGGTAAGAACACAACCTTTGGCAACGGATGGTATAAAATCATAAACCCCCCTATATAATAAAAAACCCATTGACAAGAAAAATAATAAGTGCTTTAGTAGGAATTGTAGACCTCTAATCTTTCTCCAAGGAGGTAAGGAGGGATGAGAAAGATTAAGTTTTTTATATTATCTATACTGGTTGTGTGTTTAACCCTTCCCTCTTATGCAGCTGAACTTACCCTTGGTGGCTTTCCAAGTTTTATGCGTACCAGGGCCCGGTTTATAAAAAATGCAACTTTTATAAGCGCAATAGATGATGCCACCGCTCAAGCACTTGGTTTCAGTGATGCTGATGACAACATCTCTTTTGCCGACACCAGGCTTCGTTTAACCCCGCAGTTGGTGTTAAGCGATTCTGTAACGATAAGGGCACAGGTTGATGTTTTTGATAACGTGATATGGGGTGGAGCCACATCTGCTCTTTTAGGTGGTCGTAGCACGCTTGTTAACTCCTCTATTACCACTGGGGACAGGTTTAGGGGTGCTCTTCTTATAGGTACAAATGCCATTGACAGGGGTATAGGAGAGTCCTTTGGAGTGGATGATAATGTACAGTTCTTTAATGTTCGTATGCTTCATGCAGATATTGTTCTCCCAGCAAACCTTGGTTTTGTGAGGATAGGGCGTCAACCATTTGACTGGGGAATGGGAATACTGGGAAACGGTGGTTGGGACCCACTTTCAGACCTTGGTTTCTTTCTCGATAGGTTTCTCTATCTTAAGTCTTGGCCTCTTTCTGGAGGGACATTTACATTCATCTTTGTTACAGACAGGTTTACCCAAGGTAATACTGTAGTAACTGCACACGGAGATGGATGGGATGGAGGTGCATTTGCTCTCGTTTACAACCACCCTTCCACATTGGGTGGCAACATAACCATGGGGGTGTACCTGTTTCCCTGGATCCATCAGGAAAACTTTGGAACCGCATGTCCACCTCCTCCATTTGGTGAGGGCAATGCGACACTTTGTCCTCCTGTTCCCGTAGGAGCCGATTTGGACTTGAGGTTCTTTACCCTCTACTCAGCTTTTGTTGACTACAAAACAGATTTCCTCAGATTAACAGGGGAAATTCAGGGAGGATTTGGAGAGATAGAGGCTGGTCCTGCTGAAATCGATATTGAACCATCAAATATACTCTTTGCTTTACGTGCTGAGGTCTATCCCAGTTTCCCTATAAAGTTCATAGCAGCTGAGTTTGGATGGGCAAGTGGAGATGAATTTGACCCTAACAGCACGGATGTTGAAGGAAGTGTAATCTTCTTTAACCCTGCTTACAATATTGACAACCTCTTATTTAAGCACATGATACCCACTGTATACCAAGCTGAAGGTAGTGTAATAAATGCCTTTTATGCAAGGGTATGGGGAACGGTAAATCTTCTAGATAGACTTTCATTCTCCCCACAGGTTCTTGTTGCCTGGAATCAGGAAACAGATACCTGCGTCAGTGGAGGAGGAACCTGTCTCGGTGGGGTTCCTGTAAATGCTGATAGGTACATGGCAACAGAGTTAGAAGGTACTTTTACAGTTAACGTTGTCCCCGGTGTTAACCTTGACATTGTTGGAAGCATTGTAATAGCTGGAGAAGGACTAAAGGATCTCTTAGAAGCACAGGCTAGAGGTCAACTTGCAAACGCTAACTTAACCGGTACTGTTGATGCAGAGGATGTAGCCTGGGCAGTTCAGGGAAGACTTCTTGTTTTTATAGATGAGTTCCTTAAAAAATAAAAGCTCATAAAAGTGCTCTAGATAACTCCCTTCTCTTTAAGAGACTCTATCTCCTCTCTACTGTATCCAAGGGAGATAAGTACCTCCTCTGTGTTTTCTCCCCAAAGAGGAGGTGGGGTAGCAGAAACACTATCCAGCTCAGACATGATAAAAGGGAGTCTTACCTGAGGTATCTTTTTATCCCCATGGTTTATCTCAAAAAATAGATTTCTATACCTTAGCTGAGGATGATTTAAAACCTCCCTGAAGTTAAGCACAGGTTCTAAACAGAAATCAAACTCCTCTGCAATCTGTTCCCACTCACTTCTGGTTTTTAACTGGAATATGCGTGCAACCTCATCTTTGGTTTCTCTGCTGCTATCGTATTGTTTTTCAATTAAATCCTCCCTCCCAACAGAAAGACAGAAATTCCTCCAGAACTTCTCTTCAAGTATAGCAACGGATACATACCTTTCATCCTTTGTTTTATAGATTCCGTAACATGGAAACTTACCGGTAAAATCCGTATTTCCCACCTCTGGCAACTTACCGTCCACCATGTATTTGACAAGATGAAAAGAGAAAAAGCTTATTACGCTCTCTGTCATAGAAACATCTATAAATCTTCCCTTTCCATCTTTCTCCCTAGAGATAAACGCACCAAGAATTGCTATAACCGAAAAAAGTGAACTTGCTGCATCAGCAATCCCAGGAATGGGAGGTAAATCCTCCCCCGTTATCCCAAGAAGCCCTGAAACCGACATACAGTTAAGGTCATGCAAGGCTCTTTCCCTTTTAGGACCGGTTTGACCATACCCGGTTATAGCACAGTAGATTACACCTGGATTTATCTCTTTAAGAACACTGTATCCTATGCCTAGTCTATCCATGACCCCGGGCCTAAAGCTCTCAACCACGATATCGTATCCGTTTTTTATGAGTTTCTTAAATATCTCCTTTCCCTGCTCAGTTTTTAAATTAAGCCTTATGCTTTTTTTATTCCGGTTTAGAGCAGCAAAGTAACAACCAAATCCTCCAACATCTGGTTCAATCCAGCGAGCATAGTCCCCTGAATTGGTGTCTTCAATCTTTAATACCTCAGCTCCAAGGTCTGCAAGAATTAGGGTGGCAAACCCTCCGGGAATAAGCCTGGTTAGATCTAAAACCTTCATTCCCTCAAGTGGAGACATATTGTTCCCCCAGTTAAACCAAAGAGTTTTGATTTATAACTATATACTACCTGCCTTTATTGCATCAACTCTGGGATTAAAAAACAGTATAGGCATCCCGGGTACGAAATCCTCCAATTTATCGTACTTCCTTACAATTTTTGCCATCTCATCTGAGAGTGCAATCTACCCCTTTACTCCCAACAGAATATCTCAGACACATAGCCAGTGTCCACCTCCTTGAAACCAGTTGAATCACAGGCAAACAAAAACCCTAAACCCCTCCTTGAAATAACTACCTCCAAAACCTTCCCTAAAAGCCTCTTTATTTCTTTCCCCTTTCCTGAGGATAGTAAAAATTCCTCTAAATCCCTATAAGACATATTCCTTATATATATCTTTAAAAGTACACATGAAATTAACTGAGGAAGACTATATATATGTGGACTCCTCTTATGTGAATACATTGGAAGTGTTTGCCTTGTAACAAAATATGCCACCTTTAAAAACCTCTTGTATCTTCCTTCCCTTTTATTCCTTTTAATATTACAATTATTACTAAATCTATTTTGCCTCCTTAAGGTATACTTAACCATATCTAATTTATACCTTAAGGAGGCTTATTTTCTATCATCTTTGCAACAGAGCAACTTAATTACTTAAAATCATGAATTGTGCAATCTACACAAGAGTTTCAACGGATACTCAAGCAGAAAAAGAATTTTCTTCTTGTGAGGCTCAGGAAGAAAAGATAAGAGCTTTTATTAAGAGTCAGGATAACTGGAAGGTTTTTAAGGTTTACTCTGATCCCGGTTATACTGGGGCAAATCTTAATCGACCAGCCTTACAAGAATTACTTGAAGACATTAAACAAGGTCAAATTAACATAGTCTTAGTTTATAAGATTGATAGACTTACCCGTTCTCCTAAAGATTTCTACTGCTTAATGGAGATTTTTGAAAAATACAAAGTTGATTTTATTTCAATCACGGAAAGATTTGACACCTCTACTCCAGCGGGAAGGCTTTTAAGAAACATAATGCTTACTTTTGCTCAATTTGAAAAAGAGTTAGCAAGTGAGAGAACAAAGGATAAAATGCTTCAACGTGCAGAAAAAGGTTTGTGGAATGGTGGTATTCCTCCATTTGGGTATAAAGCAGTGAATAAGAAACTTGTTCTTGATGAGAAAGAATCCAAAGTTGTAAGGTTAATATTTGAAACTTATGTTGATACTGGATCAGTAGCAGAAGTTTATAACACACTAAAAGAGAAAAATATTGTAAATAGGCAGGGCAAAGTTTTTACCAAATCAAGTCTCAAGAACATCCTTTCTAATCCTGTCTATATAGGAAAGTTAAAATATGCTGGGAAAATTTATAATGGATTGCACCAGCCTATAATTAGTGAACTTCTTTTTAACGAAGCTCAGGAACTACACAAGAAGAAAGTCAGAAAAATGAAGCTCTTTAGAAATTATCTTTTTACTGGTTTAATTACCTGTGATGAATGCAGATCAAGAATGACTCCCACTTACACAAACAAGGAAGCAAAACGAGGAAGAAAGAGATATTTTTATTACAGATGCACCTCTACTCTGAAAAGAGACTGGCAGGTATGCACTACAAGACAGGTAAACGCTGACAGATTAGAAAGATTTGTTTTAGAAAATTTAGAAAGGGTATCCAGAGACGAACCCTACATTGAAAATCTTTGTTTTAGACTCAATCACAATCCAGATGAGTTGGTTCGAAATTCCCTAATAAAAAATAGAGTATCGGGCGACCGGGCTGGGTTCGAACTAAGCAAGGAGGAATTGAAAATTGACCCCCAGAATTTAATTTTTCAACTTAAAATCTTCCTTAACACCCTTTCCTCCCTCTCCCGAGCCGAGCAGGTTCTTTTAATAAGAGAAAGGATTGATTCAATAAAATATTCCCAAAAGAGAATCAGGGTAAACTTTAAATATTCCTTAAATTTCAATAACTTAACCCATCTTCAACAAGGTTCTGGTCAGGTAGGGGTGGTAGGATTTTAGAAAAAGAAAATAAAAATTTCCTCTCCTCTTACCCCTCTGAATTGGTTCGAAAAGAAATAATGGCTCCGGCGGAGGGATTCGAACCCCCGACCCAGTGGTTAACAGCCACTCGCTCTGCCTGCTGAGCTACGCCGGAACTTGTGGTTTTAAAATAGGATACATTAAATTTAAATTGAACCTAAGGAGGAGTCAAGTAACCAGAGACATTTCCTAAGAAATCACCTTTAACTTAGGTATTACCAACCGCTCTTTTACATAAGAACCCCTAAGAACTTCTACACAGTTTAAAAGCCCTCTGGTAAAGTCCTTAACGTCTATTCCCCAAAACACGGGGATAAACCCCTTTAAGTTGTTATAGCTTCTGTTGAGGTAACCGAGTGCTCCCTCATAGTTTTCGTATTCCAGATGGTAAAAAGCAACGCATGCATGAATTAACCCCTTTAAAAACTCCTTTTCCCTTCCTTCTGACCTTTTCCATAAATCCTCCAAAAACTCATGGCACTCAAAGTAAAAACCGCTGTTAAAAAGCAAAATACCCTTTTTTAACTCATCAACTAAAAACCCTTTATCCGCTGAGAGCTCCTTCGATAGAAATCCCCAGTAAGATTTAACCCTACTACATATATACGAACCATAACCCTTAAACTCCTCTCTAAGCTCAACCATACCTTCCGGAGATACACAGAATAGGGAGAGAAAGCAGCTATCCCTAGACACACTTTTCCAGTCTATACATTCTTGGATATCCCTTACATCTACCTTCCCTGTACATAAAATACGCTCACAGAGAACCTTAAGAGAATGCAAAATAGAGTAAGACATGGATGCTTTAATAGAGGTTAGCAAAATATCACTTAAAATATTTCTTATTTTAACCTCCGTTTTTGTTCTTTTTTTCATCTAATAATTTATAATATATCAAAAGAAAAGAGAAAAGCCTTTCTTTTTTTGCAATGCAAAATGTTGTAAAATAAACTAAAACTGCAAACCTAGAAATTTTGATATGTCTGATACAGATATAAAAGAACTGGAAATAGAGGTTCAACAGGAAGGGGAAGAAACAAAAGAAGAGGAAAAACAGCTTGGTGTATCCCTTCCAGCACTTACAGACTCAATAGAGAGGTACCTTGCTGAGATAAGCAACTACCCTATTCTCAGCAGAGAAGAAGAGTACGAGCTTGCCATGAGATACAAGAAGTACGGAGACCTCGAAGCTGCAAGGAAGCTTGTAGTATCAAACCTAAGATTTGTGGTAAAGATAGCCAATGAGTATAAGGGATATGGGCTTAACATAATGGACCTTATTCAGGAAGGCAACATAGGGCTTATGCAGGCTGTAAAGAGATTTGACCCAACAAAGGGATACCGCCTTATATCCTATGCTGTCTGGTGGATAAGAGCCTACATACAGAACTACATAATAAGAACATGGAGCCTGGTTAAGATAGGAACAACACAGGCACAAAGAAAGCTCTTCTACAAGCTGCGCTCAACAAAGCAGAAGATGGAGATGACAGAAGAGACTCTAGATCCCGAAGCGTACAAAAACCTTGCAGAGGAACTGGGGGTATCGGATGAAAGCGTTATAGAGATGGATCAGAGAATGGGTGGCAAAGACCTATCGCTTGATACAGAGGTTAACGAAGAGGGAGAAACAACCCATCTTGACTTCCTCGTCGATGAAACCTCAAATCAGGAAGAGGTAATCACGAAGGTCGAAGAAGAGGAAAAGCTAAAGAAAGGGCTTCAAGTTGCACTCAGATCCCTTAAGGATAGGGAAAGATTTATAATAGAGAACAGAATCCTTAGGGAAAAGCCTCTGACGCTTGAGGAACTCGGGCAAAAGCTTAACCTATCCAGAGAACGGGTAAGGCAGATTGAAAGCGCAGCACTTAAAAAGATAAGAGACATACTGGAGAAAGAAGGTATAAGCGAGCCATCTTAAGACCTCTCTACAATCTCAAATACCTTTTGCAGGGCCTCTTCTATCCTTTCAGGGTTGTTTCCACCTGCCTGAGCCATATCAGCCCTTCCACCGCCACCTCCCCCTATTAAAGGCGCAAGTTCCTTAACTATATTGCCCGCATGAAACCTTGAGCTTAACTCCTTTGTAACCCCAACAAGAAGATACGCCTTACTGTCACTTCCACTTCCAAGAACGGCAAGCCCAGGGCTTAGCTTATCCCTTATGTCATCCCATATCTTTCTTAACTCCTCAGGTCCAACCCCAGAGATACGAGCGGAAAGGACTTTTATACCCTTTATTTCCCTTACGTTGTTTAAAAGAGCCTTTGCCCTCTCACTGAGCATTCTGGCCTTAAAAGAATCCAGTTCCCTTCTCAACCTCTCATTCTCCTCAACCATCTTCTTTAATCTGGAGATTAAATCTGATTGAGGAACCTTAAGAATCCTTGATGCCTCAGAAATGGTCTCCTCCTGGTTTCTTATAAACCTCCACGCAGGTTCACCAGCAACAGCCTCAATCCTTCTTACCCCAGCAGATGAAGAGGTCTCCGTTATAATCTTAAACAGCCCGATCTCCCCTGTTGTATGAAGATGCGTACCACCACAGAGTTCTCTGCTGTACTCACCTATACTTACAACCCTTACCCTGTCCCCGTACTTTTCTTCGAATATCGCAATAGCGCCGCTTCTAATTGCCTCTTCGTAAGGAACATCCGTCTGTGTTATAACCCTGTCATCCCATCTTATCCTCTCGTTTACAATGTCCTCTATCCTTCTTATGTCCCTGTCCTCAAGAGAGGAAAAATGGGTGAAATCAAATCTTAACTTACCAGGAGCAACAAGAGAACCTGCTTGCCTTACATGTGTTCCAAGTACCTCCCTTAAAACCGCATGAAGCATGTGGGTTGCCGTGTGGTGGGTTCTTGCACCATACCTGTGCTTCTCATCAACCCTTAACTCTACCCTGTCACCCACCCAGAGTGTTCCCCTCTTTACAACCACCTGGTGAACTATCAGGTTTAGAAGGGGCTTTTTGGTATCAACCACCTCTGCAATACCACCCTCTGCTTCTATAACCCCCCTGTCCCCAACCTGTCCACCAGACTCACCGTAGAAGGGGGTTCTATCCGTTATAATCTCTACCCTGTCTCCCTCAGAGGCACTATCAACAAGCATCCCGTCCTTAATTATCGCTGTAATTCTTCCAGTATCCCTTGTCCTATCGTATCCCGTAAACTCAACACTTAAACCACCTGATACAAACTCCTTGTACAAGGGTAGCTCTTCCTCACCAGAGCCCTTCCACGCCTGCCTTGACCGCTCCCTCTGCTTTTGCATCTCCCTCTCAAAACCTTCGTAATCGAGCCTGAAACCACTTTCCCTGCTTATATCTTCAGTTAAATCCAGAGGAAAGCCGTATGTATCGTATAACCTAAACACAACCTCTCCGGGAAGCACCTTTGTGTTTTCGTGTTTTTTCATTTCCAGGCTTAAAAGTTCAAGCCCTCTATCTATGGTTTCAAAGAACCTCTCCTCCTCGTTTTTTATAACCTCAGCCACAAAGTCAATTCGTTCCTCAAGCTCAGGGTATGCATCTTTCATTATCTCTTTTACGACAAAGGCAAGCTTAAAGACACATGGATTCCTTATATCAAGGAGCCTTGCATGACGGACTGCCCGTCTGAGTATTCTTCTTAATACATACCCACGTCCCTCATTGGATGGGAAAACCCCATCGGATACCAGGAAAGTAACCGCACGTGAATGGTCAGCAATTACCCTCATAGAGATATCAACCCTTGGGTTTTTCCCGTATTTTCTCTCTGAAAGCTCCTCAACACTGGTAATTATCCCCCTAAGGAGATCAGTCTCATAATTGCTCCTCACCCCCTGAAGAACAGCGGCTATTCTCTCAAGACCCATTCCAGTATCTATGCTGGGGTTAGGAAGGGGCTTTAGGTTCCCCGATGAGTCACGATCAAATTGCATAAAGACAAGGTTCCAGAGCTCAAGGTACCTGTCGCAGTCACAGCCAACCGCACACGATGGCCTTCCACATCCAAACTCCTCTCCCTGATCAATTACAATCTCAGAGCATGGACCACAGGGACCCGTATCCCCCATTGACCAGAAGTTGTCCTTCTCTCCCATACGAACTATACGATTTGAGGAAAGCCCAATCTCTCTATTCCATATACGAAAGGCCTCCTCATCATCTTTAAACACGGTAACCCAGAGCCTATCGGGGGAGAGTTTAAAAAACACGGTCATAAGCTCCCAGGCAAACCCGATAGCTTCACGCTTAAAGTAATCCCCAAAAGAAAAGTTGCCCAGCATCTCAAAGAACGTATGATGTCTTGCCGTGTACCCCACATTCTCAAGGTCGTTGTGTTTCCCACCTGCACGAAGACACTTCTGACAGGATGTAGCCCTTTTGTAAGGGCGTTTTTCCCTGCCCAAAAATACGTCCTTAAACTGAACCATCCCGGCATTTGTAAAAAGAAGTGTTGGGTCGTTCTTAGGGATCAAGGAGGAGCTTTTAACTACCGTATGCCCCCTATCCTCAAAATACTTAAGAAACAGCTGTCTTATCTCAGAACCTTTCATGGCTTTTATACGGCTCTATTTAACTTCGATTCCCTAAATCCATAACCGGCAGCAAGCTGTCCACATGCTCCAAGTATATCACGTCCCCGGTTCTTTCTTATCCTCACGTTAAGCCCGTAAGATACAAGCGTCCTCTGAAAAGCCAGGACCCTCTCCTCACTGGGAGTCCTGTAAGGAAGTGGGGAAGCCTCATTAAAGGGTATAAGATTAACCTTGCATCTTACCCCTTTAAGGAGCTCACCTAACTCCCTTGCATCCCTGTCGGAATCGTTTACGTCCCTTATAAGCACGTATTCAAAGGTAAGCACCTTCCTGTTTGGCAGAGGAAACTTTCTTGCCTCCTCAATTAGCTCCTTTATCGGGAACCTTCTATTTACAGGCATAATCTTACTTCTGAGATCATCTCTTGGTGCATTCAGGGAAATGGAGAGGTTTACAGATATACGCTCACCGAGTTCCCGTATCCTAGGGACCAATCCAGAGGTGGAGACCGTTACCTTCTTCGGTGACAGACCTATAAAGCTTGGATGGGTAAGCACTTTTAATGCCCTTACAACGTTCTCAAGGTTATCAAGAGGTTCTCCCATACCCATAAACACAACGTTGGTAATGCGAGAGGAAATAAGATGCTCTACTTCAAGAAACTGATCCAGAATTTCTGAGGGTTTTAAATCCCTTATCTTACCAACCCTTCCAGTAAGGCAAAAGGTGCACCCCAGGGAACACCCGACCTGAGAGGATACGCAAAGGGTTAACCTGCCTTCATCCGGGATTAAAACGCTCTCTATACGATTTCCATCCGAAAGCTTAAATAGATACTTTCTTGTTCCGTCCCTTGAGACAAGTTCTTGAACCGGCCTTATAGAGGAAATAAAAGCAAAAGATTTAAGGGTTTCCCTAAACCTTTTTGGAAGATCAGTCATTTCATCGAATGAGTATACTCTTCTTTTGTAAATCCAGGCACCTATCTGGCGAGCGCGATAGGGCCTTTCACCCAGAGAAACAACAAAATGCTCAAGTTCTTCAGGACTTAAATCTTTTAAGTTAACCATCAAGTTACACTCTATTTTATTATATTATCTAGGGCTACCCGGGCTACCGTATCTACCAGAACCCAGCCTGTATTAATAATTTTACACTGAAAAAGGCCCGGTTCAAAAAACTATACCTGTACTACCCCTTCCTCCACAGCGATTATGGAAAAAAACCTTTTATCACCGATGCCTATCTCTTTTGCATCAACAAAATCCTCTATCTGCTTGTAAACCTCAGATGATACAACAACCTTCCATATCGGAGCCTTATCGCAAACATCTCTTGCCAAGGAAATTACCTCCTTTACATTCTGTGGTACACCAGAGTCAGAGTAAAAAGCAAGGGGTTTTGCATCTATTGCAACCTTTCCAACCACAATTTCTTTTCCCTCTAGCTTCCTCTGCCTGTTCATATTTGAAAGAAACTGAAGCAACTCAACGGCAGCACAAACCGCTCTTAAGTCGGGTTTGTCCTGTTCATCCGGGACATTAAAGATAGCGACAATCTCATCCTGAAGGAGGGCTTCGGTAAAACCCCCGTAATCCGATATTATTGAAGACGCTGCCTTTCTGTACTCTGTAAGGCATGATGAGAAATCTGCCCCTTCTACCTTCTGTGAAAGCTCCTTAAAGTTTGAGATCTTAGCCACAAGAGCTACAACCCTTCTTAAGCTGGCATCCGTTCGCTTTTCAGAAACAACCACCCGGGGAGCAGACTCAGCTACCTGATACTCCCTGGATGCAGTTTCATAGTCAGAATACCTTTTTCTCAACTGATCCACCATGCTGTTAAAGCCTTCAAAAACCCTGACAAGGGTAAGATTTCCCTGAATTCCCTTATCAATATCTAGCTTGGCAGTTAGATCCCCGCGTGATACACGCTTCATAGCCGAGATTAACTTTTCAAGGTAAGCATCCTTACTAGGGGCAGTAAAAAAGATAAGAAAGAGAAACAGCAAGGATAAAACTACCCCCATAAAAACGCTCCACACAACGGGACCAAACACAGGAAACCTGTTGGCATCTTCTCTTATTCCAACGATAACCGTGTTTTTATCAGGGGTTAGAAACCTAAACTCCCTTATATCCCCTCCCTCACTGCTTCCCAAACTCTCCTTTAGTATACCGTTATCATCAACCAGCCTTATGTAAGCAACATCCGGTCTTACATCAAGAATGCCTCTTGCAACCTTTGAAAACTCCCTCTGGTCTTTCAGTACGGTTTCAATTTCTCCAACCTTTTTATCCAGGAAACTCGATGTGTAGAGGTAGGAATTAAGGAGTGAAACAACTACTGATAAAAGAGCAAACGCTAAAATAACAGAAATTACCGTTCTAACATCCAGTTCCTCTAAGCTGCTCCACATTTTCACAATCTATCCTCCTTCACCCAAACCGTAATCTAAAGAGAATACGTTTCTTCATGATAACCCAACGGAAAAAGAAGTTCCAGAGAGTATGTACTAACTCTGGGAAACAAAAACCAGGCAATAGAAAAGGAGGCAGATATGAGGAAAAGGCCAAAAGGCACAAAAATAGAGACTAGCTTAGCAACGCCTCAACACTAACCCTTGTTCTATCCTTCCCAAACCTTTCAAACTTGACTATACCATCAGAGAGCGCAAAGAGGGTATAGTCTCTTCCAAGACCCACATTTTTACCAGGATGAAACTTGGTTCCTCTTTGTCTAACAATGATATTTCCAGCCCGAACAAACTGCCCTTCAAACTTCTTTACACCTAATCTTTTCCCCTCACTGTCCCTTCCGTTTCGTGTGCTTCCTCCACCTTTTTTATGAGCCATTATCTTCCCCTCCTAACTTATGATCTCTTGGATTTCTACATGGGTATAGATCTGACGGTGTCCTCGTTTTCTTCTGTAGTTCTTTCTCCTCTTAAACTTAAACACTATTATCTTCTCTCCCTTCTCGTTCTTAAGGATCCTTCCCCGAACACTGGCTCCATCCACAAAAGGAGAACCAACCTTAACGGTTCCGTTTTCATCTGACACCATCAGAACCTCTTTAAACTCAACAACATCCCCACTGTTCCCCTCAAGTTTTTCAACTTTTACCACATCTCCTGGCTTCACTATATACTGCTTACCACCGGTTTTTATAATAGCCTGCATATCTAAACTCCTCTAGTGATTACTACTAAAATTTTTGCCTAATTCATTGGAAATTGTCAAATCCGCTCTACTCAGGAAAGCCTAAAAACAAAAAGGGGTATATAAACAGAGCCCTCTTTCTTAAGGATGCTTCTCATAACAGCAACCTCGGATATATTAAACGGTAAAGGCCTCATTGTAGGCAGGGTACTTCTTAATACAGCCCTACCCTTTATCCTCCCAACCGTAATATGAGATACAAAAGGGCGATCTTCTCTTTTAAACCCTGCTCTTGTAAGTCCTTCCTCGATATCCCTTTGAAAACTCTTAAACTCTTTGTTCTCTAGCAAATCCACAAAAATAACACGGGGTCTTCTAAGGTCGGGGAACCCCCCTAGTCCTGAAGCTGTAACATTAAATGGGGAATAAGCCCTTACCACCTCTGAAAGAACCCCTTTAATATCCTCTACCCTTGCCTCCTCAATCTCCCCGAGGAACTTAAGGGTTATATGAAACTTGTTAGGGTCCTCCCATTTAACCCCATCCCAACACCTCTTTACCTCATCCACGTATCTCTTTATCTCAAGCTTTGTATCCTCAGGGATTAAAGCAGCAATAAAAACCCTCACCTCTACACTCCAGCCAAAAAAACATCATTACACAGAAACCCTAGTTGCTCAATGCAAGACAAAACGGGCACTTAATCGGGCTTTTTCTCAATCTATTCCCCTCAAAATGGTAAGCAGATATCTTAAAATGAAAATCATTTAGGGTTCCCGATATAGTGCCGTCTTTGTTCTCCTGCCATCTTACAGAACGTCTGTTGTCGTTTATAGCCACTATCAGGTAAACATTTCCTGCCTTCATATCGCTTATATCGGTAGGACTAGGTCTTGGAACCCCCTTAAGAGAGCCATACTGAGGATGAGAGTGAAAATCTCCTATAATCTGGAGCCTGTCAAACTTGGGAAGTATGCTCTCTATCCTACTGTGCCTTATATGATTTGGAGATACCCCGTTGGTCTTTCGCTTCGCACTCTGATAGGCAACACTGTACTCCACAATGAACCTATCTTCTAGTCTATATCCTAGAAGGAGTCCCAAGCACTCTTTCTTGTAAACCTCTATTGAGCTTAAGATAATCCCCATAAAAGCTGCTTCTGATATAAAGACCTTCATGCTTAAACTCCTCTAACAACCTGTACAAGAGAATTTGACCCAAAACTGATACCAGTATACCGATTACGGGTAAATAAACCCTCTAAACATTGTAAAGGCTTTTTCTTATTTATCAAGGAATACACCAAGCCATAGAAGGGGTAAGTACTATGCAATGTAAGTCTTTGAAAACACTTATTTTTTAAACCAGATACCGGATTTTTTAAACACAAGTATTTCACTGGTAAGTTTGTAGTGTATAATCCTTATTTTATGAGGATAATCCACCTTAAAAGAGAAAACATCGAAAAAAAACTCAAAGAATACAGATGGAAGCCAGACACTATAAACACAGGTATTGAGTCCACTGTAAAGAGAATCATAAGAGAGGTAAGGGAAAAGGGGGATTACGCACTGTTAAGATACACAAAGAAGTTTGATAAAGTAGAGCTTTCCCCCAAAACCCTTAGGGTTTCAGAGGATGAGATAGAAAAAGCAATGCAGGAAACCCCTGAGGAGGTAAAATCTGCCCTTACTCTAGCTGCTCAGAGAATACGTCTCTACCATGAGAAGAAACTTCCCGGAGAGTTTACGTTTACCGATCCACTTGGAAACGAGCTTGGGTACTTAATAAGACCCATTGAGAAGGTGGGGCTTTATATCCCCGGAGGAAAAGCTGCTTACCCATCTACAGTCCTTATGACCGCAATCCCGGCAAAAGTAGCAGGGGTGGAGAAGCTGGTTCTTGTAACACCCTATACCAACCGTGAAATAAACCCTGCGGTGTTGGTTGCTGCTTCCATAGCAGGGGTGGATGAGATATACAAGGTAGGAGGAGCACAGGCAATTGCTGCACTCGCTTATGGAACAGAGACCATACCGAAGGTGGATAAGATTGTTGGCCCTGGCAACGTATATGTAACCGCTGCAAAAAGGCTTGTATTTGGTGTTGTGGATATAGATATGATAGCGGGACCAAGTGAGGTTCTTATAGTTTCCGATGGCACCCCCCCAGCAGAGTGGATGGCAGCTGACCTGCTTGCGCAAGCAGAACACGATGAGATGGCCGTTCCGGTACTTGTTACAAACTCATCCGAGTTTGCCAGGGAGGTAAAAATTGAGGTTTCAAAAAGGCTAAAGACATTAAAGAGAAAGGATATTGCTGGTAGTGCAATTAGAAACAACGGAAGGATATTCGTTGTGGACACACTTGAGGAAGCGGTATCAGTAGCAAATACACTTGCACCTGAACACCTTGAGCTCTGCGTAAGAAATCCAAAAGAGGTTCTTCCAAAGATAAAAAACGCAGGAGCTATATTTCTTGGAGCACTCTCTACAGAAGCATTCGGTGATTACATAGCAGGACCAAGTCACGTTCTTCCAACAGGTGGAGCTGCAAGATTCTCCTCTCCCCTCAGCGTCTATGACTTTCTAAGGATGCCAAGTGTAATATCGATTTCAGAGGGAGGATTCAAAGAGCTTGCAAAACCCGTTATGGATCTTGCCTTAACCGAAGGGCTTGAAGCCCATGCTCTATCAGTTAAAGTAAGATTTGAAACTTAGTTCTTGGAGAGCTATTTGTTTTGGATGTAAGATGTTCGTTTTGCAACATATCCGGTACTGACACAAGGCACATTGCTCAAAAAGGAGAACTGGCTATATGCTCTGAGTGTTTAAGCCTTGTAAGAGAGATACTTGAGGAATTCAGCGTATCCGATGCATCAATAAAAAAAGGCATATACTGTTCATTCTGTAACAGAGAGCAGGGAGGAGAAAGAAGGGTCTTTGAGGGGAAAAGTATAAACATATGTATTGAGTGCGTAAACGAGATAGAAGCAGAGATAAAAAAAGAAAAGAAAGGGCACCAGTTAGAGAAAGAAACCAAGGGATTTAGTTCAAAGCTAGAATCCATACTTTATACCAGGGTAAAAGAAGGAATTCGCCAGATATCTGCTTATGAGGTTCCCACTTTAGGATACAGGATAAAACTCGATGGAAATGAAAGCCCCTTTAACCTACCTGAAGATGTTTTAGAGAAGGTGCTTAAGGAGTTAAGAGAGATCCAGATAAACAGGTATCCAGATGCTCAGGCCACAACCCTTAGGGATAAGATATCAAGCATAGTGAGATTTCCAAAGGAGGGTATTCTTCTTGGAAATGGCTCAGACGAACTAATAGAGCTTCTTATGATAACTTTTTCTGGCAAAACCCAGAGGGTACTCTATCCGGTACCAACCTTCTCGATGTACAGGATAATAAGTGTTGCCCTTGGGCTGGAGCCTATAGAGGTCGAGCTTGATGATGGATTTGATATAGATTTAAAAGCAATGCTAAGAGAAATAAGAAGGGGGGATCCTGATCTTATCTTCCTTGCCTCTCCCAATAACCCAACCGGCAATAGGCTCTCAGACGAAAGGGTATTTGAAATAATTAATAACTCCACATGTCCGGTTATACTCGATGAGGCATACTGTGATTTTTCAGGCAAAACCTTCCTGCCGCTTATAGAAAAACACGAAAACCTTATGGTTCTTAGATCCATGTCAAAGGTTGGATTCGCAGGTATAAGATTGGGAATCCTGTTTGGAAGGCCCAGATTGATTGAGGAGATAAATAAGGTTCGGCTTCCATACAATATAAATTCCCTAACCCAAAAAATAGCTGAAATAGTTCTAGATAACTCAGGGTTTGTCAGAGAAAACATACAGCTTATAGTAAGAGAGAAGAAAAGGGTTTATGAAACCCTAAAACTTATGGGAATAGAGGCCTTTCCAAGCGATGCCAACTTTATACTCTTTAGGGTAAGTGATGCAGATTACGTATTCAGAGAGCTTGCAAACAGAGGAATACTAATAAGAAACTTTAACTCACCAGGAAGACTTAAAAACTGTATGCGCGTAACAATAGGAAAACCCGAGGAAAACACCGAGTTTTTAGAGTCCCTAAAGGATATTATCCCTGCCCTTAAGGAAAGAGAAGAAAACATAGACGACAAAAGAAACAAGACACCCTAGCGGGAAAACGTCTCCCAGCCTCGTATAAACAGTTTTTTCCTCCATAAGGCCAGCTTTCACCTCCAAGGTAACCCTTTTAAAGATATCTGTCCTAGCAACCACCCTTCCCAGAGGATCAATTGCAGCACTTATACCGGTATTTGTTGCCCTTATGAGATAACGCCTTGTCTCAACAGCCCTTGGTATGGAGACAAGAAGATGCTGATAAGGAGCTGTGGATCTACCAAACCAGGCATCGTTGGTTAGATTTACTATTATATTGGCCCCCTTTTTTGCAAGCTCCCTGCTAAAGTAGGGAATAATATCCTCATAACAGATAAGAGGAGCTATCCTTAAGCTCTTCTCCTTCACCTCCAGAACCTTCAACTCATTTCCAGGGGTAAAATCGCCTGAGGCCGGACTCAGCTTTTTAAGTGCAGGTATGTATTTTGCAAACGGCAGGTACTCTCCAAAGAGAAGCAGTTTCACCTTATGGTATCGCCCTAGAATCCTTCCACTAGAGTTGGTAAGAAAGGCTGTGTTAAACTTATCCACCTGCTCATCGATTGACGTACCTTCAGCACCAAGGTCTTTTATCTTAAATGAGAGCCCACCGACAAGGAAGTAAGAGCCAGGTATATCCGGGATCAAAGACCTTCCATTAACAACAAGAGCGTTCTCCGAATCAGGAATCCATGCCTGTACGGCTGTTTCAGGCCAAACTATTAGGTCTGCTGAGTTAAACTTCCTAGACATATCGCTGTGGGTTGTAGAAATTGTCTCCTCGTTATCCTCGTTCTTCTCAAAAAAATCAAAGTTTGCCTGAACAATACCTATCCTTACCTTGGGAGAGGTTAAAATCTTCTGCTCTATGCGGTCCATTTTTACAATCCCATAAACAATAACCAAAAAAAGAAGGCCAATTGAGAAAAAGATCTCCCCCAAAGGTTTCTTCCTCTGTATCCTAAGTGCACCGACTAACCTTGCAAGGGTTATGTTTACAAGCACAATCAAAAAACTCAGAGAGTGAATCCCAAAAAGGTCAGAAACCTGAATCAGTGGGATAAAACCGGCCTGAGAGTTTGCAATCCCGTAGGGAAAAAGAAAAGGAAAGAAAAACTCTACAGAGGTCCAAAGAGCAGCTATAAGAAGAGCTGAAACCAGACCCTCTTTACCCAAAAGCCCAAACCTTGAAGACAGGTAAGCAAATAAAGAGATATAGAGTCCGGAATAGATACTGAAAAGAAGATGGAATAAAACGCTTACCACATACGGAAAACCACCAAACCTGGTAAGTGTGCCTATGATCCAGTATGTACCAACTGCGTTTACAGAGGCCCCCATAAGAAGACCCAGTATAAAGGCAACCCGAGGTGGTTTCCCTTCGAGGATAAGGAAAAAGGGAACCAGTACGAACCAGGAAATAATACCTCCATAGGGAACCATAAACGCGATTGCAAAAACCGCACCTGAGATAACGGATGTAAAAACGTTGATTTTTTGCACCGTTTTCATCGCTTCGTGTTAAGAAGAGAGGCTACACCCTAGAAGCTCTGGATTGATTCCTGTTATATATAATACAGAGCCTTACTGCACCAAATAAAACCAGCAAAAGGGCAACAAGCTGAGCAATGGATAAACCTGGTATAGGGCTTGGGGTTGTCTGTCTTATAAACTCTATAAAGAATCGTTCTACCCCAGAAAGGATAAGAAAAACCGAAAACAGCCACCCACCTCCCCGTTCTCTTCTCCGGAGCCTCCACAAAACCAAGAAAACAATTCCCAGGTATAAAGCCTCGTATATCTGGGTAGGATGAACCTTCTCAGTAGTTGGGGGAAGCCCTTTTGGAAAAGACATAGCCCAGGGGAGGTTTGAGGGGGTTCCATAATCATCACCAACAAGAAAACAACCTATACGCCCTATTGCATGGCCAATGGCAATTGAAGGAGCAAGTGCATCTGCTATAGTCCAGAAACCTACCCGGTTTTTCCAAGATAACAGAAGAACCAGGAAAACAGCCCCAAGAAAACCTCCATAGAAAGTAAGTCCACCCCTCGAGAAGAGGTAGGGGAAAGGATTAGCAAGCAAATCACCAAGGGGTACATTCTCAAACACATAAAAAAGCTTTGCCCCTACTATCCCCCCGATCATCGACACAAGAAGAAGGTTGTTAAGAAGCCTCTCATTTAAACCCTTTCTCCTAAACTCAAGAGACGCAACCCAGTAAGCAACAAGGAAAGCAAGTGCTACCATTACACCAAAAGAGGAGATTACAAAGTCATTTATCCTAAACAGTTCTGGATACATAGCTATATATCTCCTTTATCCCCTCTGCAAGCATCTTTAAAATCACCTATTTCCCGTTTTAACTCCCCAGTTAAGCTCAAGAAACGGTAGATAACCAAAAACAGAAAAACCTCAAAAAGCACCTGAACTATAAATACAGCAAAGAGACTATCCATAAGCAAATATCCTCCACTTTTGTGTAATAAATTTAACTGAATCGGGTTCGGATTTAAACAACCACCAAGCCCTTACCAAAAGCGTCTTCTTGCTACCGCAACCAAAAATGGGTAGATTTTGTAAGTAACTATGTTGACATCACCCGTTTTAGTACTAAACCGATATTTTGTTCCCATTACCATTACAAATGTAAAACGGGCCTTTATAATGCTTTACTGTGGTGTTGCAAAGGCAGTTGGAGATAACTACGAAACGTTTGATTTTGAATCTTGGACCCAAGTTTCTGCTACCAGGGAAGAAGACGCTATAAGAACCGTAAATAAGATAATAAAGATCCCCAGAGTGATAATGCTTGTAAGGTACGAGCTGGTACCTAAGAAAGAGGTTAAATTCAACCGTCTAAACATCTTTAGGAGAGACGGTGGTATGTGTCAGTACTGTGGTAAAAAGTTCCCGTACTCTGAACTTACCATAGACCACGTAATTCCAAGATCTCTTGGTGGAAAAAGCACATGGGAAAACGTTGTATGTTGCTGTGTGGAATGTAACAGAAAGAAGGGAGGAAGAACACCTGAGGAATCGGGCATGAAACTTAGAAGCAAACCCAGAAGACCTTTATGGAATCCATTCTCCAACGTTTATATAAAATCTATAAGATACAAAGAATGGGAACCATTCCTTAGCTTTGTAGATGCTTCCTACTGGAACGTTGAGCTTGAAGAGTAACCGGTATGTGGAAAATCCCCCTAGGAATCAACCCACCTTGCATTGTATTTACAAATCCATTTAACAAACGGAGGAAAAAATGAGGTACCGTTTACTAACTACCATTGTTTTGTTTGCTTTTTCCCTATTCTTCTTAAAAGACACTCTGTTTGCTAGAATCATACTTCCACCAATTGATGAGCCTATAGTAAAAAAGATATCCATAGTCATTCCAGATTTAGAAGGCTCTGGGGTGGGTCAGAAGGAAGCAAGAGAGTTTGTTGAGGTTCTCAGAAACGACCTTAAGAACTCTGGCCTTTTTGATGTAAGAGTAGATGCCATTACAAACCCAGATGTCGGTGGATACACAGACTTCCAGGCCCTATTTGAATCAGGGGCTGAAGCCTTTATAAGGGGTAACTACAAATACTCTGGCAATAGAATTACAATAGATGTCACCTTATTTGATGTTATAGCTGAAAAACCCCTTCAGGGAAGGTCATATGAAGCCACTCCAGACAGGGTAAGGGAAGCTGCCCACAGGTTTGCCAACCTGGTTTTAAAAGAGTTTACAGGTATAGATGGCTTCTTTACCTCAAAGATAGTGTATGTCTCTGGAGCACAGCATAGAAGAGACCTCTATATAATGGACTATGATGGCCACAATGTAAGGCGCCTTACAAATCACAACGCACTTGTTATGTCACCTCACTGCTCCCCGGATGGAACCAGGATAACCTTCAGCTCAGATAAGGTATGGGATCAGGATATATACATACTAAAGCTTATTCCAAGGGTTGAGGAGCAAAGAATTACCCGTGCATTCAGGCTGGAACAGAGTCCAGAGTGGTCTCCAGATGGACAAAAGATTGCTTACAGTGCAAACGGCGATATCTACATTGCAAACCCAGATGGCAGTGGAGCACTAAACATAACACACCATCCATCCATAGATGTATCCCCCACCTGGTCACCTGATGGAACCAAAATAGCGTTTACCTCTGACAGGAGCGGCATTCCCCAAATATACGTAATGAATATAGACGGAAGCGGGATAAGAAGGCTTACCTCTGGAGGTTACAGCACCGATCCGGCCTGGTCTCCTAATCCCGCAGTAAACAAAATAGCATTTGTAAGGGTAGAGGGCAGTGAGGCAAACATATACACTATAAACCCGGATGGCTCAGATGAGAAAAGGCTTACCTACGGAACGAGAAGAAACGAAAACCCATCATGGTCTCCTGATGGACACTATATAGCCTTTACCTCCACAAGAACCGGAGCAAAGGACATTTATATTATGTATCTAAACGGAGAAAACCAACGTCAGCTAACAAAGGGAGGGGGAAAGTCTTTTCCTACATGGTGTAAATAGTCAGGTTAAGATTAAATCCCCAATTTACCTATAACGCTCTTTAGCTCTTCAGCCTCTGAGAACTCAAGCTCAAGAAACCTTATGGCTTCACGAATGATGTCTATAACCTTGTCATTATGGAGTTTGTAGAAAACGTGTGTTCCCTCATTTCTTATATCCACAAGATGGTGTGCTCTAAGAATAGCCAGATGTTGCGATACATTGGAAGAGCTTATTCCAAGCTTTTCGTGGATTTCCTTAACGTCCTTTTCCCCCTCATTAAGCAGTATGAGAATGTGCAGCCTTATAGGGTTTGAAAGAACACCAAAAAGATCCGAAACCGATTTAATTATACGCTTTGGCATCTTAACGAATTAACATTATAAAATATTTTATAAAATTTTACAATATTCTAAGACATAAAAAGTTGATTTAATTCTGGTCGAAAAACTACCAATACCTGAGGCACAGTAACCAGTACTATACATTATTGAAATATTTGAATATTCTAATACATATTTATTGAATAAAAGGAGAGTTATGATATGATTAGAGAGTATTCGATGGAAAACAGAGGAAAAGAAATAAAAATAGTAGGTATCTTGGGTGGAGGCCAACTTGCACGTATGACAGCAACCGCAGCCTACAAACTTGGCCTTCAAATAGCCATACTTGATCCAGCTCCGGATAGCCCAGCCCAGCAGGTTACAGAGCTAAAGGTTGTGGGACCACTAAACGACATATCAATGATAAGAAAGGTTGCAAGTTTATCAGACATTTTAACCCTTGAGAATGAGTTTGTAGACGCCTCCCTCCTTAGAGAAGTAGAATCCGATGGTGTGCTTATCTATCCCAGAGCCGATACCCTCGGTTTAGTACAGGATAAGCTACTACAGAAGCAGTTACTCGACTCAAATGGTATCAGGGTTCCCCGCTTTATGGCGGTTTCAGAGAAAGAAGATGTTTACAAGGCTGGAGAAACACTGGGGTGGCCACTTGTTTTAAAGGCAAGACGAAATGGCTATGACGGACGAGGAAATGCTCTAATTAACGGACCCAGCAGCGTGGAGGATGTCTGGAGAAGATTTGAGCAAACACGAATCCCGCTTATGGTTGAAGAGTTTGTGGAGTTTAAAAAGGAGCTTGCAGTAATGGTTGCACGTAGCTCAAATGGGGAGGTGGCTGTATATCCAGTTGTAGAAACCATTCAGAAAAACCACATATGCCATATGGTAAAGGCACCAGCAGAAATCAGCCCAGAGAGCTTGGAGAATGCAAAAGAGATAGCAAGAAAAACGATTGAAGTAATAGACGGGGTTGGTATATTTGGTATAGAGATGTTTTTTCTTAACGATGAAAGGATACTTATAAACGAACTTGCTCCTCGACCACACAACTCAGGACACTACACAATAGAGGCGTGTGTTACCTCTCAGTTTGAAAACCATGTGCGTGCCATTTTAGGTCTTCCCCTTGGTTCCACATCTATGGTTCTTCCAACGGCCGTTATGGTAAACCTTCTGGGAACACGCAGTGGCCCTGTAAATATAAAGGGGCTTAGAGATGCTTTGAAGATACCTGGGGTAAGTGTACATATATACGGTAAGAAAACGACCCGTCCAGGCCGAAAAATGGGACATGTAACGGTTCTAGCTAACAGTATTGAAGAGGCTCTTGATAAAGCAACCAGAGCAGCAAAACTTATCTCTTTCTAATCAAAACAACAACGGAGGGAAAGATGAACCCCTTAGTTGGAATTGTAATGGGAAGTGACTCAGATCTGCCGACCATGAAACTTGCTGCAGAGGTATGTGAGGAATTTAGTGTACCATATGAGATTCGTATAATATCTGCACATCGTACACCACTAGATATGGCAAGATACGGGCAAGAAGCACATAAACGAGGAATACGAGTAATAATTGCAGGAGCGGGTGGAGCAGCTCACCTACCGGGGATGATTGCAGCCCACACACCTCTTCCTGTTATCGGTGTTCCAATACGCACTGAGTCGCTAAGTGGGCTTGACTCACTTCTCTCGATAGTGCAGATGCCAAATGGTGTTCCGGTTGCAACGGTTGCAATAAACGGAGCAAGGAATGCAGGCCTTCTTGCAGTAGAGATTTTAGCAACCTCAGACTCCTCCCTTCTAGAAAAGGTAATCAAATACAAGGAGAACATGGCCAACTTATCCCGTGAGAAAGACAACAAGTTACAAAACCAGAGAAAAAAGAAATAGCTACTTTAGATTTACCACCGGACAGAACAGTCCAAGAGGTTTTCTTTCCCACCAGCAACCGGTTTTACGCTTCTCTTCGGTACTTGTAAAACGGTATTCGTAAAGCACTGCTCTTATATACCTAGGAGGGCTTTCTGGAAACGGGTTCGTTTTCAACAGGGATAAAACCGAACCTTCTCCCTCAAGAAGACGAAGTAGAAGATTTACAAACCACAGATCAATTCCGTGTTGCCTTAAAGCTAAAAACCACATCTGCCAGTCCAACCTTGGCTGGTGGGGTATGTTCCATTTTAGAGGGTTATCCTCCTTAACTGGTTTCCATTTAAACTCGTATTCTCTCCAGTTAACACCATCATCACTTCCCTCTATATTGACCTCATAGCGCAGAGTTGTCATAACGGTAAAAAGACCGTAGCTGTTTACCAGAAAAAAAGGTGAAAATACGGAAAGCAAACGGAATACACCTTTTGATTTTAAAAAGATTGCGATAAATTGGAGCAAATTTAAAATAAAAAGCACACCTGTTATGAAATGGATAATATGTTGAATAGCCCTACTATGCATGGCACTGTGAAAAGTATTTATACTACCTGTCAGATTAAACCATATCCTATCTGGAACAAGCGGGATGAGGATAACAATGGATAAAATATTAAATAAACCGTAATTTCCGGTAAGAACAATTGCAACCTGCAAGAGAGCTAGGATCAAAGCAGCTACTACACGCATTGTATTTGAACTAAATATCAGGAACGGAACAGCTATCTCGATAAACAGAACCAGAAAGGTACATATCCTATGAAAAGCCACAGGCATTTTATGCATATACCAAGCCAGTGGTGTTGGAAGAGGCTGGGTTTCATAGTGGTATTTAAGGGCACTTAGATTACGCCATGTTCTATCCCCGCTTAAAAGCTTTCTTATACCGGAAGAAAACATAAAACGAAAGACAACAAACCACAATAAGAATAAGGAAAATGAAGACGAGGGAGTATCAAGTGATAGAAGAAACCCTAAAAACCCAATCTCAAGTAGTAAGGCATCCCACTGAAACATCAAGAAATCCTGTCCTATACTTACAAATGAAAGATAACACATCCAAAGCACTAAAAGAGAAACAGAGGTAAGATGATCAGTTACAAGCAAAAGGGAAAAAACAATCCCCACAATGCCAGCACCAATAAGAGCATGATCACTGCTATTAACCCAGAAAAGAGTAGGACAACGGTAAAATCTCCGTATTCCGTAGCGTCTCCTTGCCCTCTCCAGATATTCCCCTGCCGGTAAAATACCCTTTGAACCATAAAGGCCCTTTATTTGAACTAAAAGTGAGGAAAAAGCAAGCAGATAAACAAGGCCAAGAAATCTAAAGAACAACCATTGAGAGAACAGAAAATCACTTGTAAATCCATGAAACATTTCCTCAAGTTACGTTCATAAACCCTCTGCACTATGAGAAGAGGTAAGACGACTTATTGCTGATCTTATAGCATTTTGAACTTCTAAAATAGAGTCAGTATCTTTATATTTCTGTCTTGGCCAGAAAAAACCTCTTAAACCGTCCTTCCTACGTCTTGGTACTATGTGTATATGTAAATGGGGAATACTCTGACTTACACGGTTATTAATTGCCACAAACGAGCCATCTACCTTTAAACCAATCTCTACCGCATGTGCTAAAAGCCTAACATTGATAAAGAGTTTTGGGATAAGTTCTATGGGTAAATCAATAATGGTTTTATAATGAGCCCTCGGAATTAAAAGACAGTGACCAGGAAATAGAGGTCTATGATCTAAAAAAGCAACAGAGTCTTCATCTTCAAACACCATATAAGCTGGCTCCTCTCTCCATACAATCCTACAGAATCTACACTTCTCATCCCTTAACATCTAATTACCTACTCCAACCCCCTAAAACCACCACTATTTATTTAACCTCGATCTCCACCCTCTTTGGCTGCACCTCCTTTCTTTTTGGGATAACCACACTAAGAACACCGTTAGTATACCTAGCCTTTACATTATCAGCATCTGCATCTGGAGGAAGAATAAATCTACGGGTAAAGGGGCCATAAACACTTTCACCCTTTACCAGATTAGCACCTTTTAATAGATTATCCGCGGGTTTTCTCTCACCCTTTATTAAAAGAACTTCGTTTTTCAACTCAACTGCTATATCCTCCCTGGATACTCCAGGAAGTTCTGCATTTATGATATACTCGTTGTCAGTTTCGTAAACATCAACACTTGGAATCCACACCCTTCTGTTGGGGTTTTCGTATGGAACTCTAGAAACTCTATTTCTCCTCCTTGCTCTCTCAACACCTGCCCTATACATTAGCGCCCACCTCCTAGTTGTTAGCCTAGATCTTTTTGCTTTCACACTAAAGATATTCATTCATTTAAATGAATCAAGCCAAAGCACTTGGAACATCTCAATAAACAAATTAAACTATAATTAAAAAGGTTTAGAGAAATGCTTAGCAGGTATGATATTCTTAAGCTAATTTCTGAGATGAACCCTGCTACCTTACAGGCCCTCTACGATGAGATATCGGATAAGGACAAAGATGGATACTCCTTGATAGAAGAACTAGATTACCTCCTATCCCAGGGACTTATAGAAGAATACGAGGAAAAAGGCTCTATAGCATACAAGCTTACAGAAGCAGGTATAAAGGAACTAGAGGTATTGGGAGGAGCAGTTTCTTAATACTTTTAGCGTAATAAAAGTTAAAACTATAGTGCAATTGTAAATAGTTTGGCTAGATGTATATTTTAGTTTAAGGAATAACTAGATGAACAACACAGAACCCAAAAAAATTCATTCCGGTAGCGTAAATAGCGCAAGACGAAAGCTTCTAAAGCTTGGTGTATATTCAGCCCCAGCCATCTTATTTCTGGGAAGGGTAACAACGGCAAAAGCAAGTGGCGGAAGCACCTCATCCAAAACAAGAAAGAATGGAAAGGACTGTAATATCTTTAAACAGATAATAAGCTTTGGTCAATGGTGTTAGAGCAGTTGCCTGCTTAATCAGTGCTGCTACCACTGTTTCTATCAAATAAAATACCCAGAATAAGTCCAATTATAAAAGCTAAAACAGAAACTAAGGATAGGGTTAAAAAAGGCCTTTCTTCAATCTTTTCCTCAACTGACTCAAAGGTTTCTCTCCCCCGTTTGCGTGTCTGACCTATAGCCTGACCCACATCCTCTATAAGTCTTTGAACACCGATTCTAACCCTTCCCCTGGCAGCATCCGTCTCATCCTTACCTATCTTTAAAAGCTTCTGCGTTATTTCAGATATATCTTGACGAAGCTTTGATATATCCTTCTTAAGGGTCTCTACGTCTTCCCTTAAATCTATTTCCTCAACCATTACCTAACCCCCTTTCTATACTCTGCTACACAATATAGTTTCTATAAGATAGATGAAAAATCAAATCGAACACAGCTAACCAGAGAGCTTCTTCTGAAGCTCACAGAGCTTAAGAAGTGCTTCAACAGGTGTCATGGTGTTAATATCTAGTTGCATCAGCTCTTCCAACACACTGTCCTGCATACGATAACTATAGTCACAGGTATCCCTAAGGGGAGGAACATCGATTTTTTTCCTATCTTGACTTAAGATTAGAGAGTCTTTATTATAGCTTTTTTCATACTCAGAAAGCAGCTGCCTGGCTCGCACAACCACAGGTCTGGGTAAACCTGCAAGTCGTGCTATATGAACACCATAGCTTCTCTTGGCCCTACCTGGAACCAACCTGCGCAGAAAAACAAATCCATCTTCCTTCTCTAAAACCTCCATGTGAAAGTTCTTCACACGGGGAAGTACACCTTCTAGCTCGGTTAGCTCGTGATAGTGTGTTGCAAAGAGTGTTTTTGCACGGATATTGGGGTATTCGTGTAAGAATTCTATGATAGCCCTTGATATAGAAATCCCATCATAGGTACTGGTTCCCCGTCCCACCTCATCAAGTATTATAAGCGACCTGGGTGTTGCATTATTTAGTATATGGGCTGTCTCCATCATCTCAAGCATAAAGCTGGACTGCCCCAGAGCAATATGCTCCTGGAGACCAACCCTTGTGAATATACGGTCAACTATACCGATTGTGGCAGAATCTGCGGGTACAAAGCTCCCTATCTGTGCTAAAAGCACAATAAGAGCAACCTGCCTTAAATAGGTTGATTTCCCCGAAGAGTTGGGAGCAGTAATGATAATTATCTGGTTTTCATCATTTGAGAGAAACGTATCATTTGGAACAAACTCCCCGTTTCTTACAGTGTGCTCAACTACAGGATGCCGCCCTCCCTTTATTACTATGGAATCCCCATTATTTAATCTGGGACGAATATAGTTATTACGAACCGCTACCTCCGCAAGAGCCAAAAAAACATCAATATGGGCAATAACACTGGCAACACGGATTACCCTCTCTCGCTGTTCACCAATCCTCATACATATACGTTGAAAAAGACTTGTTTCAAGCTCCTTTATTCTTTCTTGAGCATTAGATATTATGGACTCAAATTCTTTTAGCTCCAATGTTATAAACCGCTCTGCATTTACCAGAGTTTGCTTACGAATATACTCAGGAGGAACCAATGGAAGGTTTGGTTTGGTTACCTCTATATAGTAACCAAAAACCTTATTGTAACCCACTTTAAGGGATTTAATTCCGGTTCTCTCCCTTTCTCTTGTTTCCAGATCTGCCAGATACCTTTTGCTGTTTTTTAATAGTAACCTTAGCTGATCCAGCTCTTTTGAGTAACCGTTTCTTATAACTCCTCCCTGTTCCAGGCTGGCCGGAGGCTCATCAACTATAGCAGTAGAGATTAATCTAGCAATATCCTCACACGTATCCAAACCAGAACGTATAAACTCTTCTAAAGGCTCTTTGTCTTTAATTACACTTACTATTTCAGATACAACCTCCAAACTACGTCCTAAAACAACAAGTTCCCTAGGTGTTACAACTCCTGCCTTTACCCTACCTACGAGGCGCTCAATATCGAATACCCGACCAATAAGCTCTCCAAGCCTTTTACGTAAAATCGGGTTTTCATAGAAGAAATGAACCACTTCCTGCCTTTTTACAATCTCATTTACATCCAGAAGCGGTTGCCTTAACCACTTCCTTAGCAACCTACCTCCCATGGGTGTGCTTGTAAGATCTATTATGGAAATTAGGGAACCATAATGTGTGCCAGTACTACCATGGAAAACCTCCAGATTTGCAAGCGTTCGGGGATCTACCTCCATAAATGAGTCTGTGGAATAAACGCTTAAACGAGTAAGTTGATCAAGCACCCTTTTTTGGATTTGATCAAGATACTGAACAATAGTGCCAGCTGCTCTTACAGCCAATGGTAGATGCTCACACCCATAAGGTACTAAAGACTCGGTTTTGAAGTGATCCAAAAGAGCCCTGCGACACCCTTCAAGTTCAAACACTGTGTCATCAAGCAGGGTTATTACCCCTTTAAATCCCGTTACAAACTCCAAATCCTTAATCGAAACACTCCTTGGCAAAAGAAGTTCAGAGGGTTTTAATCGCCCTAGCTCCGAAACCACTTTATCGGAAGAAAGCTCTGTGGTAAGAAACTCCCCGGTTGTAATGTCCGCATAAGCCATTCCTGCTTTACCGCCTTCTAGAACCACACTTGCAAGGTAGTTGTTTGTTTTTCCATCAAGAAGATTTAACTCGATTACGGTTCCAGGGGTTATTATTCTAGTTACATCCCTTTTTATAAGTTTCTTCCCAGGTGGTGTTAACTGCTCACATACAGCAACCTTGTATCCCCTATCAATAAGCTTTCCTATGTATTGCTCAAGTGTATGCACCGGAATTCCGGCCAGAGGAACACGAAGGTTTTTCCCGAGTCTCTTAGAAGTAAGGGCTATACCAAGTTCTCGTGATACGATCTCTGCATCCTCATCAAATGTCTCAAAAAAATCCCCTATTTGAAATAAAACAATCATATCACTGTATCTTTTCTTGATCTCCAGATACTGCTGTCTAATAGGGGTAAGGTTTTGCATCTTGTATGCTACTCAAAAAACTTCTCTAAAACGTTCTTTATAGAACTTAGAGCATTATAAACCCGCTTTACCTCTCCAACACTTAATATCGTGGTTACATCCCCGATTTCATGGAAAGAACCCGACAGATAGGGATAGAGCAAGCGGTTTGCTTTTTTTGAGTTAAGCTCATCAGAAATCACCAGAAACGGTTTTGACCTCTGTACATCGTATGCGTGTTTTAACTTTGCCAAAGCACTCTCAATCTTACCCTTAATCTGTACCTCAAAAACATGGCTTATACGTGGAGATAACTTGCTTTCCTTCCATATAACATCAAATCTATTATACTCTTCTTCGGCGTATTTACCCAGCATTAAACCAATCTCTATAAGCTTCTTCTTAACATCATCATGCGAGAGCTCCTCCTTTACGGTTTCAAGTGGAATATCAAAAGCCAGGCCTTCTCGCTCAATCCTTTCCTTTCCCTTTTCAGTAAGCCTCCAACTACCCCTATGCCTTCTTATCTCCCCTTTTTTAACAAGGGACTGACCTGCCTTGTTAACCAGCATTCTCCAGCGATTCCGTCCGGACTTTGTCCTTTCCTTTAGATCCTCATCTGTTAGCTGTGGGAAATAAGGAACCAAGCGACTGTAAAGAACCCTGACCATTTCCTCCCCACCTGTAGCATTAAGCTCCTGCAATATTGGAAGCTCCATCCTAGAGCTATTTGGAAAAGCCATCTCTTAAAAACCTCCATCCACACAATTTTTTTCAGAAACCGTTACACGTAAATGCTGCTTAAGGAAGAAGGAGCCTTTCACGCAGAAACTCTAACGGAATACTGCACTAAATATTATCTTACACAAAAATACTGATATTTCTAAATCAGATGATCCTGGTACCACTTTCCTTATCAAATATATGCAACTTCTCAAATGGAACATGAAAAAAAACACTTTCACCGGGAAAAGGGTTCTTCTCTCCAATTAATCTTCCCCTTATCTTTATACCTTTAAATACCCCATCTACCCATATTTCATTGCCAGTTTGTTCTACCATCAACACCTCACCCCTTAACACCATGAATTTATCATCATACTCCCTGGTGCTTACAATTAGGTCGTATGGTCTTATTCCAATAACCACTTCCCTGTCCAACTCCCTTAAAGCTGACCAGATTGGCTCTACACCCCTAAAAGATGAGCCATCAACAAAGTTCATTGGCGGACTTCCTATAAAATCTGCAACAAATACGTTCGCAGGTTTTTTGTACACGTTTATCGGAATATCGCACTGCTGTATTACCCCCATATAGAGAACCGCCATTCTATCCGAAAGTACCATTGCCTCCTCCTGGTCGTGGGTAACGTAAACAGTTGTTATTCCAAGCTCCTGGTGAAGCTTTTTCAGTTCTGTTCTCATATCCAATCTTAGCTTGGCATCCAAGTTAGAAAGGGGCTCATCCATTAAAAACACCTTCGGTTTCCTTACAAGTGCCCTTCCAAGAGCGACCCGTTGTTTTTGACCACCAGAAAGCTCTTTTGGTTTTCTTTGGAGGAGACTCCCCAGATCAAGAAGACTGGCGATTCGTTTAACCTCTTCATCTATCTTCTCCTTTCTCTCCTTCTTTACACGTAGTGGAAATGCAATGTTCTCATATACTGTCATATGAGGATAAAGAGCGTAACTCTGGAAAACCATAGCAACATCCCTCTCAGCTGGAGAGAGACCATTAACTGGAGTGCCATCGAAGTATATGGTTCCCCCAGTTACATCCTCCAGCCCGGCGATCATATTCAGTATGGTTGATTTTCCACACCCACTTGGTCCAAGAAAGGTAAAAAACTCCCTGCTCCTTATGGTAAGATCAAGTTTCTTTATAACCGTTACACTTCCGAATCTCTTTTCAACACCCTCAAATCTTATCTCAACCAAGGCTCTACCCCTTTATTGCCCCCATGATTATACCTTCTATAATTCTCTGTCTAAATAGAAAAACAAGTACAACAACTGGAATGGTAACAACAACTGAAGCTGCTGCCATCTCACCCCAAGGCACCTCATGAATTCCAGGGAAAAGAGCTATCTCAACAGGTGCAGTCCGCGAAGCAACTGTAGCTGTAAAAACAAGGGCAAACAAAAACTCATTCCAAGAAAATATAAAAACCAAAATAGCGGTAGAAAAGAGTCCCGGTGCAGAAAGGGGCAAAACTATCCTGTAAAAAGATTGAAAGATCGTACAGCCATCAACCCTCGATGCCAGATAAATCTCATTAGGGATGCTTTTAAAAAAGTTGGTTAGTACCCAAATTGTAAATGGGAGAGCAAACACAGTGTATGTAAAGATAAGTGCAAATAGAGTATCCCTCAAATGCAGAGCCCTTACCAGCACAAAAAGAGGAGCAACAATAGATATGGACGGGAACATAGAAGCAGACAGTATAAGCACAAGAACCACACTCTTCCCCTTCATCTCCAGTTTTGCAAGGGCAAAGGCTGCCAGTGAACCGATACCAAGGGAGAGAAAGGTAGTAGAGGTTGCCACTATAAAGCTGTTTAAAACTATCCTCAAGAAAGGACGTTCTTCAAATACATAAGCATAGTTCTCAAAGGTAGGATTGCTGGGAAGAACAGGTGGTAAAGTGGCCAACTCCGAAGCAGGTTTCAGAGAGGTTATTACCTGCCATAGAAAGGGCCCTGCAAAGAAGATAATTACAAAAACGAGAAAAAAATAGAACCTAAACTGTACTTTTTGCATTACATCACCCTCTACTTAAAAGCCACATATAAAATACAGTAACAATTCCTGTAAAAACAAAGATAACCACGGCAACACTTGAGCCATACCCAAACTGCAATGTGTGAAAAAGTAGCTTGTAGGTGTATATGGAGAGCGTCTCAGTTGTATTTGCAGGACCTCCACCGGTTAGAACATATATCGTATCAAACACCCTAAATGCATCCAACGTTCTAAAAACAAGCACAACAAGTATGGTGGGCTTTAAAAGCGGAAGCGTTATACGCCAGAATATGTACCAGCTTGAAGCCCCATCCACCTTGGCCGCCCTAAACAGATCATTTGGTATTGTTTGAAATCCCGCTATAAGAAGCAAAGCAACAAAGGGTGTTGCCTTCCAGACATCAACGAGAACAGCTGCATTTAATGCCCAGAAAGGATCCCCTAACCAGTTAATATTGATCTTTAAAATAAAGTTTAGAATACCAAAGTCAGGATTATATATCCACTCCCAGATCTTTGCAGAAACAACCGCTGGTACCACCCAGGGAATAAGCAGGATTGAAAGTACGCTTCCCCTTCCCCTAAAACCCCTGCTTAGAAGAACTGCTATTGCGAGCCCAAAAACAAGCTCTAAGAAAACCGATGTGATGGTAAAATAGAGCGTATTGTAGAGGGCATTCCAGAACCTCTCATCCTGTAAGAACAAAAAAACATAGTTACCAAACCCTATAAACTCAGATACGTTAAATATCAAGAACCTACGATGAAAACTCAACCAGAGGACATAAATCAGAGGGTAAAACATAACCAACGCAAGAACAAACAAAGCGGGTAAAAGAAAAAAGATCTGAGGCCTTCTTCCGTACAGACTCAATACCCTGTCCCCAATATAAACTCAATGTGCTTTTTTGCAGATTTTAAAGCATCCTCTGGATTCCTAACCCCGGTTATTACGGCACTGAATTCAGATTGCATGACCTGAGAAATTACCATATAAAATGGAGTAACAGGTCTTGGTCTGGCATGTTCAAAAACCTTATAGAGATGTGCTATAAGGGGCTGTGTTTTTACAATATCGCTTTCACGGTATATGCGTTTTAAAGTGGGCCTGTATCCAACCGTTAGAGAAAGTAACTTCTGCGCCCTGTATGAAGAGAGAAACCTAACAAACTTTTCAGACTCCCTAGGATGCTTAGAGTAGTTATTTATCCCTAAGAACCAACCACCAAGGGTTGAAAACGAACTATAACCTGGAAAGCTAGGAAGCATAGAGAAACCAACTTTCCCTTTTACAGGTGAATCCTCCCTCTCCAGTATATTCCAGGCATATGGCCAGTTTCTCATAAAGATTGCCCTTCCCTTAGCAAATATCCTCGTTGTAGAATCCTCTGTCATTGTTGTAACGAATTCCGGTGTAACACCGTATTTGTGGATAAGGTCCCTAACAAAACCAAGTGCCTGTTTGTTATTAGGGCTGTCAATAACGATTTTACCATTCTCTACTACGCTTCCTCCATTACCCCATATGTACTCAAGTACATTGCAAACAAGTCCTTCATACTGTTTCCCCTGCCAGAGGAAACCATAGATTCCCGGTTCTTTCCTCATAATCTCAGAAGCGATATAAACAAGTTCACCCCAAGTTCTAGGAGGGGAAAAACCGTACTTACTAAGAAGGTCTTTGCGGTAATAAAGAACCCCGGCATCTATATACCACGGTACAGCGTATACCCTGCCATTCTGCATCGCAACTTCCATAGGTCCCTGAAAAAATTCCTTTCTGAGCTCTGGGGGCACAATATGGGTTAAATCCCTAAGCCATCCTGCCCTTACAAACTCTGGAATCCATATAACATCAAGGGAAAACACATCAAAATCCTTGGAACCTGCCTCCAGATTGATTACATAAAACTGGTGCTGTTCATCCGTTGTAGCCGGAAGTACCTCATCTTTTACCCTTATATCTGGATTTAGACTCTCAAACTCTTTTATTAGCTTCTCTAGTGGCTCAGGGTCACCAAATAACTTTCCGTATTTAAAAACAATGGTTACCTTATTATTCTCTTCTAAATCTTTTTTATCACAGCTGCTAAAAGCAAACAGTAAGACAATAAAGCAAAAAAAGGTTAATTCTATGCTTCTTTTCACACCCACCCCATTAACTAGGAATACAAAACCCTGCTAAAAACTCGCCTGTAATTTTGAGTAACCTCATGGTCTTCACCCAGAAGCCTAAAGATCGCAATACATGCCTTTCTTGCCCCATCATCATCATAATACCGGTTCTTACCCATTACCTCTATAAACCCATTTAACGCTTTTTCAAAGTCTTGAGAAAAGAGGCTGGCTACCGCCCTTAAATATATATCTTTTACAGGATCCTCGGGAAGAAGGCCAGGATTCCTTAGGTATTCAAACAACCTCTTAAATACACCTACAACCTCTACAATACCTGAGGGGTCTTTTTCGATACCACCTACCAACTCAAAGGCCTTAGCAGGATCGGAGAAGAGACAGGCTTTAGCCAAGAGAATAATGGCCCTTTCGTTTTCTGGCTCAGCCCCGACAACTTCCTCTAGGATTTTCCGGGCATCCTCAAACCTGTTTTCGTTTTCCAATAACATGCGCTCAGCTTTTTCTACCATCCCGGAATACCTGCTTGGTAAAGCTCTCTTAAGCCACTGGATAACAGCCTCCTCAGGAAGCGCTCCAACAAATTCATCTACCACCCTACCGTTAACAAAAAGCTTAACATTAGGGATACTGGTAACGCCATAACGGGCTGCAATCTGTGGATGCTTATCCACATCCACCTTAACAAGAACCCATCGCCCTTTGTTCTCCTTTGCAAGCTTCTCAAGCACAGGCCCTAAAACCCTACACGGAGCACACCATTGCGCCCAGAAGTCAACAACAACTGGAACGCTGTAGCTTTGCTCAATCACATCAACTGAAAAATCGTCCATCTCATAAACCATGCTATCAGTTCACCCTAAACTATACTATAACAGAGACACAGCCTTAAAAAACACAGAGGCCCCGATGACAGAAACAGCATCTCAGTCATCAGGGCCTCTGCTATGAGAACAACTCACTTCTTAAAGCCTAGTTTTCCTCTACTCCCTTCTTAAGGCTTTTTGTAATCAGCTTCCTAAGTTCAACCTGATCAGGGTTTAGCAGCTCCTTTACCTTCTCAGAGTTAACATCGGCAACTATAATATGCCCAATCTCTATATTGACCTCACTGTAGATACCCATATTTTTCATTCCACGTGCCTGCTTCTCATTATCCTCAGTTGGGGTGACATAGTGAACGGAGAAGATCTTATACCTGTGTATTAAGAAGAGGTGCATAAGTGTCATTAAACGCTTTCTTCTGTATTCCTCTTTGTAGGTATTCTGATCCCTTATTGAAAGGATGTTTCTGTTTTTACGGTCACGAATAATTGTAAATACAATATCGGCAATCTTAGAACCAGCCTCATCTATAACATTTAACTCAAGCAACTCTGAGCCCGCCTGATGAGGTTTTAACTGCACACGGAGTTTCCCAGGCATCTTGTAGTGCTCTGCCCAAATCTCAAGCCACCTTTCAAGAAGCCTTGGAGGAACCTCTGTTTCAACAAGATGCTGAACATGAGTTGAACCCTTCCCCATTGCCTTGGTTGTAGCGGTACGCCCAGAGGAAGCAGCCAAAGCAGCATCCAGGCGTGGACCTCCTACAAGTGCCTGAGGTGTTCTATACGGAGAATTAAGCAACCTAAACTTCCGCTGCAGACGAGCAAGAGCAAGCATACCATCCTGTAGCAGTGCTGCAGCAAATTCCTCTGCTGCCAATCCATCAATCTGATGCCCACCGTAGGTTATAAAGTTAAACACATAACCAAGTTTGCCAAGCTCTTTTGGGAACTCTCTCATCTCCTCATCCGTCATTCCAGTTGTATCCCAGTTAAAAGAGGGAGACAGGTTATAGGCCAGCATCTTATCCGGATATACAGCATGTATAGCATCGGCAAAACGTTTTGCCTCCTCTAGATTTGCGGTTTTTGTCTCCATCCAGAGAAGGTCAGCAAACGGTGCTACAGCAATTGATCTTGCAATAGCATAATCAATACCGCCCTTGATCTGGTAATAACCCTCTGGAGTTCTCGGAAGCTCGCAGTCCCACGTTATATTCAACCCCATGGACCTTGCCTTCTCTCCCATCTCTTTTAACGAAGCCTGACTTGCAAACTTAAGCCACTCCTCAACCGTCATATCAAACTGTATTCCTTCTTCAAGGTGAAACTCCATTGCATCTGCAACCGCTTGCCCAAAGGTCTTAAGCTCTGCTTCTGCCTCCCAGGTCTCATGGAACCTTGTTATAGCCCTATCAAGCACAAGATCCACATCAAATTCCTTACCCCGCTTAAGTGAGTCGATTTGCTCGTCTATAAAGGAAAGAACCCCGGTTTGATTAAGCCAGTCAAAGGCATCCCTGTACTCTGAGTCAGAGATCTTATAGAGAAAGTGACCGTTTACCTCACGTACTCCCTTATCGTAGAACCTCTTTAGAACAGCAAGATACCCAACCTTGTAACTTGGTAAATCGGTGTTTGTTGCCCCGAGTATAAACGGATGATCACGCTCGTCATGTCTTCCATCGAGGAAGGTTGCAGCCTCTGCATCTGTTCTTGCCACTATAATTCCTGGTACCCTCATAATATCCAGCTGAAATCTAGCCGCATTTAGCCTCTTTATCTGCTCATCTACAGGAACCAGAACCTTTCCCGCCTGATGTCCACATTTTTTCGTACCCGGCTTTTGGTCCTCTATGTGGTATCCAGGGACACCGGCTTCAACAAACCTCCTTATAAGGTTCCTTACGTGAGCATCCCCTCCATGTCCGGTATCAGCATCTGCTATGATAAAAGGTCGATAATCAACTATAGGAGTAGATTTTCTTTCCTGTTCGCTCATCTTTAACCTTGTGTACCACTGGTTCCTATCGGCAGCAAGGAGGGCTCTAACTATGGTAGCAGCTTCGTCGGGAACCTGGCTTAACGGATAGCTTGCCAGGTCAGGGCCTGGATCCTCGGTTGTTGAGCCCTTTGCAGAGGTAGCCCATCCTCCCAGATATATGGCCTCTATCCCCATTCTTTTTAAGGTTACTGCCTGTCCGGGTGAATACGGACCGAAGGTTGTAATCTGCTCCCTTCTGGCAAACAACTCCCTTAAACGCTCATAAAACTCTTCTGCAGCCTTTCTGGCAATAGGATAATCTGTAGGGATGGTTCCTCTCTGCTGAACCACCTGGCTTGCCGAGTAAAGACGGGTAATTCCCTTAAAACGAGGGCTAGAAAACCACTTCTCTGTCTCTCTTACTTCCCTTTCAAACAGCTCCCTTTCCTTATCAGAGACCTCCTTTTTTGACTTAGGAGAGGGTTTAAAATCAAGGTTTTCGGTAATCCTTTTCCCTTCCTTCTTAAAGGTATCCATGTACATCTTAATCCTCTCTTTAGCGATATTTAGGTCGTGGTTATTGAGGTTTATATTTAAAAGGTCAATATACCATGGAATCTTAACATCGTCTAGAACATAAGCCTCAACTATCTCTCTAACAACAGGCAAAGTGGTTCGCTTTGAATAATCATGGACATCTTTATCTTTTGCTTTAAGCAGCTTCTGATACTCTTCCTCAAGGAGTCTCTTAAATATATCCGCTGTAAATACATCTCCAGCCTTAAGTCCGGTCTCAGGGTCATCCTCGGTTAGCCTTGCGCCCTTGTGTACCCATTCCCAGAGTATACTCATACGGATCTCTCCGGTAGCCATATCCTCCATAAGATACAGGACATCATCGTTGTCAAAGAAATCGGCCGGCTTTAAAGCTGCTGCCCCGTATCCCTGGCTGTATGCGTTGCCATACTGCAGGGCAACGCTGATCAGGTTTCTTGCCCCCCTTATGGTTCTAGGAGCTGGCTCGAGAAGAAGAAGGGCATCCTCATCCTCTTTTGTGTAGGTAAGCGGAGGGAAAGGTCTACCCAACTGATTGTCTTTACCTGTCTTCTCCCACACAGGCCTTATAATATGGACCATCTTCCAGTGTGCTACCCACTTACCACTTGCCCCTTCCCTCATTTCACGTTCTGCACCAGCTATAGCCTTTTCCATTCCCTCCTTTACACCCCTTTCTGACCCCACAGGTATGTTTGTTTCCATACCTCCTTGCCACAGAGCAAAGTTACCGTTTATATCAGGGGTATTTACAGCCCTTCGCACCCTATCTTCATAGGTTCTCATGTAGCCATAGGTCATAACAACAGCCTCAATATTGGGGTGAATAAAGCTCTTATCCCATGCCATTGCATCAGCCACGCTGTTTATATAATCCCATCTTCCCGTATTGAAACCAACAAAATGTGTTCCAAGAGCAGCCCTTATCTCCATTAGCTGGAATGCAGCCTCTAGTTGCTCAACAAGGACATAGACCTTTATGGTACCAACCGGCAGGCCAAGGTACTCCTCAAGCGCAGAGAGCAACTCATTCCAGAAAGCTGCTTCCTCAGCCGTCTGAATCTTGGGGAGGTAAAGAACAATTGACGAACCATCTTTTTGCAACTGCCTGTAATTGTTAACAACATAGATGACAAGGTCCACAATCGAAGCCGAAACAGAGTTTCCATCTTCATCACGAATGTGGCGGTCATCAAGATGCAGCCCACGAACACGAAATATCCTTGTTGTAAAGTTTAGCTGTTCCTGCCAGTCATTTATTATCTTTCTACCAAAGAAACCCAAAGCCCACTCATTCATCTCTTTGGCTACCTGCTCGGCCACCCTAAGAAACAGGGGATCCTTCTCGAAGGCCAGTTTTAGGTTTCTTTGGTTGTCAAGTGACATAGTTGAAACTTGACTCAGTGCATCTTCTCCATCAAACATCCACCCATCTGCACCTGAAAGCAAAGCATATGCAACATTGCGTATGCTCTTTTCTATAGGTGCATTTGGTTTTGCAGCAGGTCCAGTTCCCTGAATCCACTGTCTTTGCAGGTCCTTAGGGATCTCAGAACCAACAAACTTTCCATCTCTGGCATCCTGCACCTTAATGTTAGTGCGCGGGATATAGTCATTGGGGTCCAAAAAGGTTATTCGCTGTTTCTTTCTAAACCTCTCAGCTCTCCTCTGGATTCTCTTTTCCATAAGCTTTTTCTGCTCTTCATTGAACCTGCCAACCATGTATGAGAGGGCTCTCATTACCTCCGGGGTGAGTATATCGGAATATTCCCTTTCCAGATTGTCCCTAACCTGGAGTCCTTTAAAAACACGTAAGTCCTCAGAAGGCCTTGCTTCCTTTTTTTCATGAACAAAACTCATTTCCCTATCTCCTTCTTAATCGTTTATTATTAAAGCAAAAACACTTAACAAAGCAGGTGTTTTATTATACCTAATTTATACTAAGGATAAAATACTATAGTAGGTTACGCCTTCTTAGAGAGAAAGGACTATTTTAGGTGTTTCTTTATTTTCTCCCACATACGGTTAACCTCATCCTGTATTGCACAAATCTGCTCCTCGCTAAGATGAGAGAACCTCTCCTGTAACTTTAAGAACTCCACAATGGGAACCCTTCTTTGCTCGTCAACAAGCCCATTACTTGGAGGATTTAGCCTAAATCGTTCCTTTTCCCATTCAAAAAGAGGGAAGTAACCGGTCTCAACAGCAAGACGGGCAACCTCAACAGTTTTATTCTCTGGATACCGCCAGCCAGGTACACAGGGGGCAAAGATCCTTATAAAAGTGGGGCCCTCTTTGAGGTAGGATAGAGCTTTTTCTATTTTGTTTCCAAGATCAACTATATGACTTACACTGGCACTTGCTACGTAGGGAATACCGTGGGAGAGAACGATCCCTATTATATCCTTTTTTCTCTCCTGTTTTCCCCTTACTTTCTCTCCCACAGGGGTTGTAGTTGTCCACGCATAAAGAGGGGTAGAACTGCTCCTTTGAATACCGGTATTCATATATGCCTCGTTGTCATAGAGGATATAAAGAACCCTGTGTCCCCTCTCAAGGGTACCACTAAGGGCTTGAAGACCTATATCGTATGTTCCTCCATCACCGGCTATAACCACAACTTTGGTATCACCCGAATCCCACCTGCCTTTCCTACTAAGAACACCAATTGCCCTTTCAACCCCACCTGCAACTGCTGCTGTGTTACCAAAAAGAGAATGAATATAGGGATGTTCCCAGGCGGTTCTGGGGTAAATGGTGGTTGTAACCTCAACACAACCTGTTGCATTAACCACTATTGCATTGTTACCTATAAACTTTGTTATCCAGCGCACTGCAATTGCAGGCCCACACCCAGAACACATAGTATGACCCGGGGCAAAAAGTTCCTCACGCGGAAGATCCTTAATATTCTTAATCATAGAAGGATCACCCCCTCCTTTCCTTTTACAAGTTCTTCAAGGACCCTTACAAAATCGCTTACATACATAACCTTCTGCCCTATACCAGCAATAACACAGACGGAGGGGATACTGAACCCATATTCCGCCAAAGAGACAACCACATCTGCGTAAACTGGCCCAGGGGTACTTGCCCCAAACGATATAGCTCTGTCCACAACTGAAAAACCCTTTACATTTTTTAAGGTATCAACAACCTCCTTAATGGGAAAGGGTCTAAGAACCCTTATTCTTAAAGCTCCTGTCTTTAGCCCTTTTTCTCTCGTTATATTCACTGCCTCAACTGCGTTTCCCCAAGATGCACCTCCATAAACTACAATGATAAAATCAGCATCCTCCGTTTTAAACCTCTCAACAAAATCGTATTCTATCCCAAAATAACTGTAAAAACTTTTAAAAACACTTCTTATAACCTCCCTACTGCCATCCAGCGCAGAAAGTTGAGAGTACTTATATCTGTAGTAATGCTCTGGAAGAGCAAGCTCTCCAAGGGTAACCGGATTGGCAGGATCAAGGAGTCTTTTTACCCTTTTTGGTGCAAACTCCAAAATAAGATCATCCCGGTAGACCTCAACCCTTTCCATAGTGTGTGACATTAAAAACCCATCGTATGCAACTATAGCAGGCAAACAAACCCTTTCATCCTCCGCTACCGCATATAGCTGCAAGACCGTATCGTAGACCTCTTGAGCAGAAGCACATATGAACACAATCCAACCCACATCCTTTCCCGTCATGAGATCAGAGTAGTCCCCATGTATAGATATAGGAGCTGATACAGCCCTTGAGGGAACAGCCATGACAACCGGGAGACGTAACCCAGAGACGTTATGAAGAACCTCATGCATAAGCAAAAAACCCTGACTCGAAGTTGCAGTAAAGGTTCTTGCACCCGTTGCAGATGCACCAAGAACAACAGAGAGTGCAGAGTGTTCTGATTCAACGTTTACAAACTCAGCATCAAGCTCACCGTTTGCAACAAACTCTGCAAGCTTCTCAACAATGGTTGTCTGTGGGGTAATAGGATATGAGGCTATTACGTCAACATCTAGGGATCTTACAGCATAGGCTACAGCATGGTTGCTGGTAAGAGCAAGAACATCTTTTACAAAGTTCCTTTTAGATGGAGCCCTTTCTTCCGTATACATTCTCATTCCCTTACCATCTCAATTGCCTTTACCGGGCACTCGTTAGCACATATGCCACAACCCTTGCAATACCTGTAGTCTACCCTATAAGCAAGAACGTATTTCTTCCCACGAGCAGTGAAGTCTCCCTGTTCTGTGTATATTGCCAAATCAGGGCAGTAAACCCAGCAAATGTTACACCTCACACACAGCTCATCTTTAATCTCAGGACGAAAGTTTCTCCATCCTTCTTTTGTTTCTAACCTTGTTGAGCCTTTATCCGCTATCATCACCGTTTACCTGCCTTGTTTGCTCCCATGCAGCCTTTACAAGCTCAAAGTTTTTTTCAACTCTTTTACCGTTTAAGAAACGAGGCAGAACCCTTTCCACAGAAGAAAGAGAAGGTATCCCAATGGCTTTTATAAAAGCCCCTACCATAGCGGTGTTCACTATGGCTCTACCTATGATCTTTAAGGCAAGAGAGGTTGCAGGGACGGTAAAAACCTTTGCATAGCTTAGGTTAAAACCGTTTTTTTCGGTATTTACAATAAAAACTGTGTCAGCCGATACACCCAAAAGGGTATCCTTTAGGGAAAGAAGTGTCTCATCAGAGACGACAAGCACATTGGGGGATATAACAGGTTCTCTTTTAAGTATGGGCATGTCATTAAACCTTAAATACGCCTTAAGAGGAGCCCCTCTTCTTTCTGGCCCAAATTCAGGAAATGCCTGGATATATTTACCTTCACAGACAAGAGCGGAAGCAAGAATCTGAGAAGCGGTAACCATTCCCTGACCTCCCCTGCTGTGTATTCTAACCTCAATCATTGTTCGTTTTAAAGGGTTAAGCTGTCATACCCTCATCCACAGACCACACTTCCGCAGAAAGCAAGGTGGAGAGGGCATTTCTCTCGCTTATAATATCCCTCATGGATATTATCCCATAGAGTTTTCCATCCTCTAAAACCACAATGTGCCTTATCTTGTATTCAACCATCTTTTTTACAACCTCGACAATAGTTTCGTGGATTTCAGAAGTGATAACGTCTTTTGTGGCAATCTTCTCAACCTTCTCATCCACAGAAATTCTATTCATTACCGATCTCACTATGTCCCGTTCGGAAACAACCCCTCTAACCCTACTGCTCTCCTTCTCATCAACAAGGACAATAAGGCCCACCCTGTTTTTTACCATTAACTCCGCTATATCTACTATCTTTGTATCCAGCGTTGCTGTTATAACGTTTCTACGGGCCATAAACTTTGCTTCAACCATTTGATTTCTTCCCCTGCTCTGGCTTTAATCACTGTACTATGCAAATCCCATACCATCCATAAAGAAAAACAGCAAGCACACAATTAACTGAAATCATTAACAAAATACCCAGGGAGACCCTAGATAAAGGATGGCTCGCCAAGGGCAAAACTGTCTTATTTTCTGACACAAGACACAAAACCCTATGGAACTGGTGCCCGGGGTGGGAATCGAACCCACACGGGGCAACGCCCCATTGGATTTTAAGTCCAATGCGTCTGCCAGTTCCGCCACCCGGGCTTATACTGGAACAAGAGACTAAAGAAAGAGCGCAGCATAGAAAAACCTAAAAGGCGGCGCCCGGATTCGAACCGGGGTATTGCGGTTTTGCAGACCGCTGCCTTACCTCTTGGCTACGCCGCCCTGTTAATCAACCAATAGAAAACTTCCTCAAAGGTAGTTTTACTGAAAACCATCGAGTTTTCAAGAGCCTAAAAGATCATAATCCAGCTGCATTCATTCTAACTTGGTATACCACCAAATGGATTCCACTTCTCCGTAAGAAGAAGCATACCCGGGATTAGAAGGGTTAAGATAGCCTCAATAACAAAAATCCAGCCCACCAATGTAGCTAGGGGTTTACCCAGGGATAAAGCCGCAAATGCCAGTATAACCAGCAAAGCCCATGCCAGACAGAATATACCAAACCAGAAACCTGCTGTACCTAGGGAGAAGAAGTGAATTGCGTACCACACAAAAGCAATAAAGGCAAAAAGACAAAACCAGCCCAATCCCTTTGAATCATAACCCAGAGCAAATATAGCCGCTACCATGAAATAGATAAGAGCAAATACAGATATCAAGGCAGTAGCAGCAGTCAATCCAAGTGTATGAAGCTTCCAAGCTGCAATAGATATGAATATTCCGACTCCGAGATTCAGTACCCCTATCTCCTTTGCTCCTGTTTTTCCAAGAAGGGTTACCCCATTTCCAAAGAAAACAAAACCAACCATTAACAAAACAAAACCAAGCAAAGCTTCCACTGGCACCATCTCACACACCTCCTTATATTAAGTTCTAACATTTCGATTTAAACACAATTTCTGTTGTTATGTCAAGAGCTTTCTCCACCCTCTGTTTTTGAAAATCCTCCTGTTAACACCGATTTTTATAAGGTAGAATTTAGATTAAAAACAAAGGGGTGAGGGACATGAAGGGAATGGATATAGTACTTATACTGCTTAGTTTGTTTACCCTAGCAGTAGTTACGGTAGCACTTAAAACCTCTCTTTTCATAAAGGATAGGTCCGAAAGGGTTCACAAAACGGTCTGTTTTCTTATAGCAATTATTGCAGGATACGTTTTCTCAAGCCCGCTTGGAGGCATAATACTTGGAATGATAAAAGAATCAATTGATATATCGCTTGCTATACACCGTAACATCTTTAACAGAGAAAGAATGGCAAGTGCTACAAGAACCTTTATATTCTGGTTTATTGGCGGATTTCTGGGAGCAGATGCACTTGAGCGCTTTCAACACTACATATCCTCAATTATCTACTCAGGTATCCTCTTTGAAGGAACGGGTTAGAGGATCCTCTTCAACATTAACCCCTATCTAGGACTAGGTTAAATACTGATGAATCAATATTAATCATGCCCCTTATCCTCTCGTTTACAGAGATATAAACCCTATCCCCATACTTAGAAAGTCTTTTAAGGAAATTGTTCAGGTACTCAAGCTCATCCTCGTCGAGATCCTCTATGGTTAAAGTAACTGATGAAGCCGTGTTCTTAAGAAGGCTCTCTATGTAGCCCGTAGCCTTAACAAAGAACTCTCGCTTTTGGAGTCCCTCCCTTAGAGAGATTGAAAGGTTAGCAGCAGCGTTTTTAAAGTGGTTAACAGAGACCTCAAGAGTACCCCCCTTAAGGTAACTACCAAAAGCTCTCTCCAATAAGCCAGCGTATTTGTTTACCCTGCTGTTTAGTGTCTCAAACTCTTCAACGAAGTGGCGATCAACATAATCACGCATTGAAAGTGCAATTATCCACTCCTTTATAACAAGTGGAACATACCTGGGTTTTGAAAATGGTATGGATCTTAGGAAATGATAAATACGTGAGATACCTCCAGGTAGCAATCCATAGATAAAGAACCTTGTGGCAACCCCTATCTGTTCTTTTAGAGGGTATACACTTCTAAATAAAGGATTGGATAGATAACGAAGTTTGTTTTTTATTCTTTCCGCTATGCTTGCATCATCAAGCAACCGGTAATAAAGGTTTCTATACCCTCTTATCATCTCATCATAGGTCATGCGTTTAGGGATTATATTTGTCCCAAGCTTTGTATTGTCCGAGCTGTTTGCATTTACAATGATTCTACCTTCTTTTTGCAACCTCTCATAAAGAGGTGTCTTGGGAACAGCGGTTAGAAGACCAACCATTGCTGCCTGTATCCCGGATTCCTGTATAAAGCGATACTGCTTCTCAAATATCTCAACCGTATCGTTATCAAAGCCAATTATGAACCCAGCAAGGATTTCGATACCATAAGAGTAAATCTTCCTGATTGAAGAAATCATATCCTGACGTGTGTTTTGAAATTTAAGGGTTTCTTTCAAGCTGTTCTCATCTGGGGATTCAATTCCTATAAAAACCCACTCAAAGTTTGCTTCCCTAAAGAGGCGAAGGAGCTCATCATCCTGGGCAAGATTTAAAGATGCTTCGGTTCCAAAACGGAACTGAAAGTTATGCTCCCGCTGGTAGTCAATCAAGAACCTAAGCAGTTTCTTTACCACAGGCTTATTTCCAATCAGGTTATCATCTACAAAGAAAACATTGCTTATGTTTAGTCTCCTTAGCATGTCTAGTTCTCTGCCCACCTGCTCCAAGGACTTGGTTCTTGGTTTTCGTCCAAACATAACTATTATGTCACAAAACTCACAGCGGAAAGGACACCCTCGAGAGAACTGAAGACTTATTGCTTCATACTTATCAAGCTTTAGGAGATCAAAGCGTGGAACCGGAGAGTCTGTAAGATCAACCTCACCAGTTTCCTGATATAACTTCTTGGGTTTTCCTCTTTCAAAATCTTGACAGAACTCCCTCCATATATACTCAGCCTCTCCAGCTACAACGGTATCTGCAATAGGTTCATAAAGCTCCGGACAAAGGGAGGCATAGCTTCCACCCGCAACCACATAGTATCCTTTTTTTCTGTAAAAGGTTAGTAACTCCTTTTGCCTCTCAAATTGAATACCCATCCCACAAATACCTATTATGTCTGCATCCGGCTCTAAGGGGACAGATTCTACGTTTTCATCAACTATAGAGACCTCCCAATGTTCAGGACACAGAGCTGCAAGGGTGGCCAAACCCAAAGGTGGATTAACGGTCCTTCTGTTGTAAGGTAAAATCTTCTCAATTGTCCATTTAAAGCTCCAGAAACTCTCCTGAAACCTTGGGTTTATAAGCAATAATTTCATACTCCCCTTCCTCCTTAAAATAAAAACAGTGTCTCAAGTGTAAAACAATTCGACAACTTAATCAATAGAGGCCAAAATTAGCAGCGTTTGTTTTTAAAGCAAAACCACAGGGTAAGGTTAATAAAACAGGATAGAAAAACGATAAAAAGAACGGAGAACTTAAAGAACTGCCTTGGCATAATATAGAAGGAAACGTCTCTCATATTGTTTTTCCAGAGCTCGTTATCGAACAGAAGGGGATGAAAAACATCTATCCAGAACCAGTCAAAGAATGGAAGGACTATAAGCAAAGAGACAACTACAGAGACATTAATAAGTGAGAACAAAGATACGTATCTGGCATCAAACGTAAGAGCTATAAGGAAAACAGAGACAACTGCTATAATAGCCAGCCTGTCAAATATTTCCCTTACCTCAGAAAGATGAAGCCTCTCTTTGCTCGTCCACATACCTGATAGTTCCCCAGAGTGCTTAAAGAACGATGTTAACTCCTCTACCGCAACTAAAGTTCTATCTTTACCAAAAAGCTCACAGCGTGGATGCCACCTACAGTTAATCAAATACCAATTAGGAAAGTAAATCATTAAGAACAACGGAACGTAAACGGTAGTGTAGAGAAGTGAAAGTAAAAAAAGTAGCTTTTTTACCCTCTTCATAGAATGCTCTTTCGGATTAAACAGCTCTGTTACAGCAACAACTGCTTACCTAAAACTTTATCCTGCCTGTAATTATATCCTTAAACATTACCCAGTCACCCATAAGGCTATATAGAGGATACTTAAAAGTAGCCGGTTTGTTCTTTTCTACAAAGAAGTGTCCTATCCAGGCAAAACCATAACCAACAACAGGAACGCCAATAAGGACAAACCAGGTTTGTGTAAGAACCGCATAGACAATCAAAGCTATAACCATTAAACACCCAAAGAAATGCAGACGACGATTCAGGGGATTACTGTGCTCAGATAGGTAAAACTTGTAGAATTCCCCAAAACTCCTAAACTCCCCCTTCACCCTTTCTTCCCCCAATATCAGAATGTCCAAGTCTTTTATCAGGAGCAATAATGTCTCTTACAAGTTGCTTTAACTCCTTAAGCTCTGGAAATCTTCCCTGACTCTTCCTAGACCAGATTAACTTACCATCTACACGAATCTCAAAAACACCACCCGTTCCAGGAATTAAAGCAACCTCACCAATTTCTGACTCAAAAGTCGTTAAAAGCTCCTGAGCTACCCAAGCAGCCCGCATAAGCCAGCGGCACTTGGTACAATACTCTATTTCCACACGGCTTCTAACGCTCATATTAAAACACTACCTTCCCCATATCTTTTTAAGAAAGATATCCCTTCCGGACAGAAACTTATAGCTTTTATAAAGTACAGGACTTTTTTGATAGTACTTTTGATGATATTCCTCAGCCCTATAAAAGGGTGAAGCAGGAAGTATTTCGGTAACTATTGGTTTATCAAATCTCCCCGATTTCTCAAGTTCCCTTTTTGAGTTCTCTGCAATTATCTTCTGTTCCTCATCGTGATAGAATATAGCAGTTCTGTATTGGGGACCGATATCAGCAAACTGTCCATAAGGCATAGTTGGGTCTATGTTTTTCCAGAACACATCCAGCAACTCGGAGTAAGAAATCTCCAGAGGATCATATACGACCTCAATTGCCTCATAGTGTCCGGTGGTTCCAGATAAAACCTCCTCATAAGTAGGGTTTTCTTTATGCCCACCTGTGTAACCAACCGTTGTTGATATAACCCCCTTTAGTTCATCAAATACAGGCTGCATACACCAAAAACAACCACCTGCAAAAGTAGCCTTCTTAGCTCTTCCCTCTTCCATGTAAACATCACCCCATATAAACCAAAGTTTAACTTTATTTTTTTATTTTACTTTATACCCATACCTCTTTCTAGTTATTTCTTATGGTATTTCTGTAAAAGACATCCTTTCTCCAGGGAAACCACGTAAAAACAAACGCTATAATAAGCGTTACAAGAAGCCAACACACCCCTATTGCAAATATTGCATCCCAACCATAACCCCCATAAGGCTTTTTAAGCTCGTTTGTTAGATCCCAAAGCAACATTGTGGTAAGGACAAAAGGAATAAAGAACTTTATCATAAGGTTCCACCACAGACCAACCTTAAACTCTGAAATCCTGTTAACATGATCCCTTATAAGCTCTATATGAAAAAGCCACCCTACCAGTATGCACTCTAAGATTCCAACAACGACCAAACCATAGTGGCTAAGGAAATGATCAACTATATCAAGCCAAAAGAGTCCACCACCTGTTGTAAATATAATCGCTCCCATAAAACCCAGAAGGGAAACAACTGTAACCACCCTACCCCTTTTGAAATCAAACTTATCTATAACCGCTGCAACGAAAGCCTCTATTATAGAAACCAAAGAGGTAAGTCCAGCCAGAACAAGTGCTAAAAAGAAAATCGCTCCAAACACGTTTCCAAAAGCTGGTAGCAGATTTATAGCTTGGGGGTAGGCTACAAAGGCAAGTCCTATTCCCTCGGAGATAACGGAATCTATTGAACCTCCGGTTTGAAAAGCCATGTATCCAAGGATAGAAAAAACTGCAAAACCAGCAAGTATAGCAAAGAGCGAATCAGCAACTGATACTATAACCGCATTACCAGTAATGTTGTTTTCCTCAGGAAGATAGCTTGCATACGCTATAAGTATTCCGAACCCAAGACTCAGGGAGAAAAACACCTGACTGTATGCATCTATCCACACACGCGGGTGTTTTAGTACAGAGAAGTTTGGCTTTAAATAAGCAATGATCCCGTCTTTAGCCCCCTCAAGGGTTATACTCCATACCACCAGTACAAGTATAAGTATAAAGAGAAGGGGCATAAAAACCTTATTTGCAAACTCTATTCCCTTACCTATTCCCCTATAAACTATAAACCAGCTAACAAACCATATAAAAGCCAAACCGATAAGTATTGTAGACCTTATACCACCTATATCCCAGGGACCTGAGGTGATTCCCAAAAAACTCTTAAAAAAGAACTCCTCAACACCTGTTCCCCAAGCCTTGTTTACGGAAAAAAACAGATAGTTAAGGCACCAAGATATTATTACAGAGTAATAAAGGGCTATACCAAACATAATAAAGGTAACAGCCCACCACCCAAGCCACTCCCACCTCTTTATTATCTTTGCATACGCAAGTGGAGCACTTGCAACCTTTTTATGTCCTATACCCAGTTCCAAGATCATAAGTGGAATCCCGGCAGTAACAAGCGCTATAACATAGGGGACCAGAAAGGCTCCACCTCCGTTTTCATAAGCCATATAGGCAAACCTCCATATGTTTCCAAGCCCAATTGCTGAACCTATTGTAGCCAGAAGAAAACCAACACGGCTTTGCCACTGTTCTCTTTCATTCTTCATTGAGCCATCCTCCCTCTTACTTAGGGGTTATTAACAAAACACCGCTAAGAAACAGAAAAAATATTAAAATCAGTTAATTTACTCAATGTCAAATCCAAAACAACTGTTTTAAAATATAGCATTATGAAAAAGAGCTTTTTGCTGATATACATGGCGGTTTTTCAGATGTGCCCACTTCTGCAATCATACGGAGAAGAAGCACAAAAAACACAGAGCATAGGATATTATACAGCAGGTTGTATAGAAAATGCGGTTATGCTACCTGCAGATGGAGAAGGATTTCAGGTAATCCGTCTTAGCCGAAACAGGTACTATGGGCACCCCGAGCTTATAAACTACATTAAATCTCTGGGTAGAGCTGTTTCCGTTTCGATGGGAAGCACCATTCTAATAGGAGATTTATCGCAGAGAAACGGTGGCCCAATGCCTGATGAACACAACAGCCACCAAAACGGCCTCGATGTAGATATACTGCTCTGGCAACATCCAGTTGTTACAAAGCGCCTATTAACACCAGATGAGAGAGAACACATACATCCTGTTTCCCTACTGACCCCAGATAACAAAGGTATAGATGGTTCAAGGTGGAATCATATTTACGCAAACATCTTAAAGCTTGCTGCACTCTCAAACAGAGTGGAGAGGGTCTTTGTAAACCCATTCATAAAGAGAAAGCTCTGCCAAACCTACAGAGATGAGAAATGGTTGCGTAAAATAAGACCTTGGTGGGGACACGATGGACACTTTCACGTTCGTCTCAGGTGTCCGGATGACAGCCCCCTCTGTAAACCTCAACCCCCAATTCCCGATGGTATTACAAACGGATGCGACTCAGACTTAAACCAGTGGTTTACAAATGAGGGAAAAGTTATAAGCAGGGTAAAAACCAAAGAGACCTACCAACCCCGATTGCCAAAAGAATGCTTAAAACTGCTAGGGAAAGAGGACTACCATTTGCGATAGAAACGGTTTTGTGTTATAAGGTAGATTTAATTACCTAGACAAACCAGATAAAAGGAGAAGAACTATGAGAGCAGTAACAACGATTGCATCCATACTTATGCTTTTGTTCACCGTTTCACTGGTTTTCTCACAGGACGTTCTTAAAGTAGCACCGGAGCACTACAAGGTTCTCCTAGATAATGAGCACGTACGTGTGCTTGAGGTAAAGATAAAACCCGGAGAGAAAGAGGACATGCATACCCATCCTGCTACAGTTCACATACCCCTTGCACCAGCCAAGGTTAAGGTCACCTACCCTGATGGCACCTCCGTAACACGTGAGGGAGAACCGGGTAAAGCAATATGGGTTGGCCCTGAGAAACATGCCATAGAAAACGTAGGGGACACAGAAATACATGCCTTTATAGTTGAGCTAAAGAACATGCCATACAAGGGAGAGTAAATAAGGGGTTGTAATATAAATACAAGAAAAAAGTAGAATGAACCGAAGGGACTTTCTTCAACTAGCCGTTAAAGGCATTGGTATGGTTTCCCTAACCTCCATAGGACTTCCCCTTGGTATCCCCTTTATTAGAACCTCAAGTGGGCTTGAACTAAAGGAAAGAGGGATAGAGGTTAACGATATTCACACAGGACTCAATCCAACGGTTGTAGAGAAGATTTTGTATCCAAGCTCTCTAAATGCTCTAAAGGAAGCCATACTTATGGCAGGCAATGAGGGAAAGAGTATATGTACTGCTGGGGCTAGACATGCTATGGGGGGGCAGCAGTTTGTTACGGGCGGAATACTTATTGATACAACAACCCTGAGCAGGGTAATTGCCTTTGATCCTGAGAGCGGGACAATCGAGGTTGAAGCGGGTATCCAGTGGCCACAGGTAATTGCCTATTTGCTCAACAAGCAAAAGGGCCTGTCAAATCAATGGGGAATCATTCAGAAACAGACTGCTGACTGGCTTTCCATTGGAGGTTGTATTGGTTCTAACATACACGGTCGCGGACTCAATATGAAGCCCTTTGTTCAGGATGTTGAAGCCTTCACCCTTATCGATGCACATGGAAAAGAGTGGAGATGCAGCAGAGAGGAGAACAAAGAGTTGTTTAAGCTCGCCATAGGAGGATACGGTTTACTTGGTATTATCTACTCCGTTAAACTGCGACTTGCTCCAAGAAAAAAACTTGAGTGTGTTGTTAGCATTGCAGATATAGAAAACCTAGTGCACCTATACAAAAAACGCATCAAAGAGGGCTTCCTGTATGGAAGTTTTCTGTACAATGCCAGCCCGGAGTCAGAGGGTTTCCTGCGTAAAGGAATACTTGTGTGTTACCGCCCGGTAGATACATCAGCCACGGTACCAGATTACCCTAAGCAACCCTCTCAGGAAAGCTGGATTAAATTAAGACTCCTGGCACACACCGATAAGGAAAGATACTTTGAGCAGCTAAAGGCCATCTACATGTCCAGATCAGGTAAGCTTTACTGGTCAGACACACACCAACTGGGGCTCTACATAAAAGGTTACCACAGACAACTAGATAACCTCCTTGGTAGCCTACCTGGTTCAGATATACCAACCGAGGTCTACGTGCCTGAGGAAAACCTTACCGAATTTATAGATGAACTTCGAAAGGACTTTATAAAAAACAAAGTGAATCTGATTTTCGGAGAGATAGGTCTTATTCAGAAAGATGATGAAAGCTTTCTATCCTATGCAAAAAGACCCTGGGTACGTATAAGTCTTCATATCCACACAGTTCATACACCAGAAGGTATAAAGCACTCGCGCCATGTGCTTCAGCAGCTAATTGATAGAGTGATAGGTTATAATGGAAGTTACTACCTAACAAACCATAGGTTTGCAACAACAACTCAGCTTATAAAGTGCTACCCTCAATTCCCTGAATTTCTCAGACTAAAGAAAAAATACGATCCGGAAGAAAGATTTCAGAGCAACTGGTATCGCTACTACAAAGAAGGCATTGAAATTTAATATGAATAAGCTTATTTTATCTTCGGTGTCCTTAGTTTACCCAAGCTCATAGCAATCTCTTCTTCTGTTAAACGATGGTTCTTTAACCTTCCTTCAAAATAGGCTTCATAGGCGCTCATATCAAAGTGACCATGTCCACACAGGTTAAAGAGTATGGTTTTAGCCTTTCCCTCCTCACGTGCCTTTTTTGCTTCCCTGATAACAGCTGCTATAGCATGTGTTGCCTCAGGAGCAGGAACAATACCCTCAGCCTTTGCAAACAAAACCCCAGCCTCAAAGCACTCTAGCTGTCCTACGGCCTCTGCCTCAATTAACCCATCACGGTAGAGTTGACTAACCAGCATCCCCGCACCGTGATAACGCAACCCTCCAGCGTGAATAGGTGGTGGAACAAACCCATGTCCAAGGGTATACATAGGAAGAAGTGGGGTAAGTCCTGCTGTATCACCGAAATCGTATCTAAACTCTCCTTTTGTAAGCTTAGGACACGATGCAGGCTCAACAGCAATACATCTGATGTTTTTACCCTCAGATAAATTAAGCCTTAGAAAAGGAAACGAAATACCTGCAAAATTTGACCCTCCACCAAAAGGCGCAATAACGACTTCTGGGAGATCACCTGCAACCTCCATCTGTTTTATGGCTTCAAGTCCTATTACAGTCTGGTGCATAAGTACGTGATTAAGAACACTTCCAAGAGAGTACTTTGTCTCCTCACTTTGCATAGCCCTCTCAACGGCCTCAGATATCGCAATACCCAGACTGCCAGGTGAATCAGGATCCATAGCCAAGATCCTCCTTCCCGCCTCTGTTATTTCACTCGGGGAAGGTATTACCTTTGCTCCCCAGATATTCATCAATAGCTTCCTGTAGGGCTTCTGTTCATAACTTACCCTTACCATATAAACTTCTAGTTCCAAACCAAACAGGCTGCAGGCAAAACTAAGGGCACTCCCCCATTGTCCAGCACCGGTTTCAGTCGTTAAACGCCTTACCCCCTCCTTCTTATTGTAGTAGGCCTGAGCAACGGCCGTATTTGGCTTATGGGAACCCGTAGGGCTTACACCTTCATACTTGTAGTAAATCCTTGCAGGTGTATCAAGGAGCCTCTCAAAAAAACGCGCTCGATAGAGGGGAGTTGGACGCCATAGCTTATATACATCTCTAACCTCATCCGGAATGTCTATAAATCTCTCCTTAGATACCTCCTGTTCAATCAACTCCTTGGGGAAAATAGGCATAAGCTTTTCGGGAGAGATAGGGCTAGCTGTTACCGGATCCAGTGCCGGAAGACAGGGATTCGGCATATCGGCCTGGATATTGTACCACTGTCTTGGTATATCCTTTTCCGAAAGCAGCACCTTGTTTGAATCTAATCGTGTCATATAATTGCCCCCTGATTGACTTATCGTTATATCTCTTTTAATTTCCAGTATGGACAATCCTTTCCCTCAGTATAGTGAAGGTCTTCAGATTTAAATGGTACCCTCCTGCCATCACTCTCAATTATGCAAGTACATCTCCCCCAGAAGCTACTGCACCCCTGTGGCTCAAGTTCCCAGTACATACACATCCCACACATTCTTTGGTTATCCATCTTGAGATCCCCCTCTCCCTATTTAGAAACAACCTTGGCACTACTTACTGAATCTTCAGATGTTACCACCGTTATTGGATTTGTAAAAAGCATCGAGTTGGGAATGAGAAATCTTTTTCCGTTTTCCTCAAGCACAGTGTAGCGAAGATCAATCTGAACTATCCTTCCCTGGAATCCCATAACCGCAATGTAGTCCTTTACACGAACAGGCCTATAAATCAGTATAAGGATACCCGCAAGGAGGTTGGATAAAGCATCCTTAAGAGCAAAACCAAGTGCAAACCCTGTTAACCCAAGCCCGGCAATTAAAGCAGATACATTAATCCCAAGAGTCCCCAGTGCCGATACCACCCCGATAGCAATAAATGTTAACTTTAAAGCCTTCTGGATTAGGTATATAAGCTCTTTAGCCTCAAGATGAACACTTGTATAAAAGCGTTCTAAAGCCTTCTCACAAGCCGTACCTACCAACCAGAAAGCAAAAAGAACCACAAAAGCTATTACCAGACGCGGAAAGAACTCCACCCCCTGTTCCAATAGCTGACCCGTAAATCCACCCATGGTTATGTCATTTACCTAGGAGTACACCCTTACCACATTGTAGAGTGCATCCCTTTCAACAGGTGTATATCCGGCGCTTTTAATCATGCTAACAAAGAACTCCCTTGTATGCCCTACCTCAGAAGGTGCTCCCGCATCGTGTATTATCTTTTCCCTTATTATGGTTCCATCAGCATCGTCTGCCCCAAAGTGAAGCGCAACCTGCGCTACTTTCTCTCCAAGGGTTATCCAGTAAGCCTTTATATGAGGGAAGTTATCCAGGTACAAACGCGCAAGGGCATGAACCTTAAGATCATACGAGCCCGGAAACGGCTTTACATTCTTTAAGCGTGTGTTTTCGGGTTGAAACAAAACGGGTATAAATGCCAAAAATCCTTGTGTTTCATCCTGTAGATTTCTTAGTCTTTCAAGATGATCAACTACATCCTCGTATCTTTCCAGATGACCGTAGAGAATGGTTGCATTAGACGGTATACCCAAACTATGGGCGGTTCTGTGAATATCTAACCACCTCTGAGAAGAGGTTTTAGGTGCACATATTTTTTTTCTTACCTCTTCTGCAAATATCTCTGCTCCTCCCCCAGGAAGGGCATCAACTCCCGCCTCCTTCATCCTTATCAGAACCTCTTCCACCGAAAGCCCGCTTATCTCAGAAAACCAGTCGATTTCAACTGCAGTGTAGGCCTTTACATGGGTGTTTGGTAGAGCCTCTTTTATTACACGAACTATATCGAGGTAGTGTTCAAAGGGCCAGTCCGGATGAAGTCCACCAACAACGTGAACCTCCCTTAGCTCCTCATTTAAGCTTGCAACTATCTCATCAAAGCTCATCTCGTATGTCCCAGCGCTACCCTTTGCTTTACCAAAGGCACAGAACTTACATGAGATTGCACATATATTAGTTGGATTAATATGACGGTTGACAACAAAGTAAACCCTGTCACCTTCCCTCTTCCGTTTCACATAATTGGCAATGAGTCCTATGGTATTTAGATCCTCACTCTTTAAAATACCCAGACCATCTTCAAAGCTAAGGCGTTTTCCAACTAAAACCTTATCAACGATATTTAAAAGGTTTTTATCCTGGCAAACCTTATCTATAACTTCCAGTACTCCTTCCATCTCTCCGTCACCTTTGCTTTAATATCATCTGACATCTCTATTACTTCAGGATACCACTCCTTAAATGTAGCGTCTATACCCATTCTCCCATCATAAACAACTGCTGATCCCCTAAGCTCGGTTCTTTCAAATATGACATCCAGGTAAGGGTCAAATCTTGTAAATATTCCCCAGATTAACTCAGTATCATCGTGTAGATCAATATCCCTGCTTTGAGCAACAACCACCCTTACATCCTCATAACCGGGAACATCAAAGATCCTTCTAATCGTTTCCCTAGGATTTCTTTCCACTTTGATAACGAGGACTCCTCCCGGAAGAAGCCTGTAGTCTATAACATCACTTAACTTCTCACGAGGGTCTGGAACCCTCTCTGGCAATCTCCTCTTTATCTTACCGTTTCCTTTTCTTACAGCATTTATTCCCATTTTACTTCCCACGTTTAACTTGCCACTTGTGAAATCGAGTGTATCAAGAGGCGCCCAGGGAATAAGAAGAAAATCCTCCTTGGGATCAAAGTTTTCACCTATTTCCCTTAATACAGCACCAAAATCTCTTGGATTTACATCACTTGACACCATTATCATACACTTTGTAAGAAGGAGCTGACCAGTTCCCCAAAGGGCAAGCATAGCCTTTATACCATTCTTAGGATATCTCTCATCAACAGAGACCACAAGAAGATTATGAAAACCAGCCTCAGGATAAGCCCACATGTCCTTTACCTCAGGTTGAACAATCCTTATAAGGGGAGAAAACATCTCAGCAGCAGCAATCCCGAGGAATACATCTTCTTTTGGGGGTTTTCCAACCACGGTAGCCGGATAAATAGGGTTGTTTCTGCGGGTAATCTCTCTTAACTTAAATACCGGAAAGGGTGCTTCCATAGAGTAGTATCCAAAATGGTCTCCAAAAGGTCCCTCAAGCCGAAGCTCACCCTGTGGCACAACACCTTCTAGAACAAACTCAGCATTTGCCGGTACCCTAAGAGAAATGCTCTTTGCCGGAACCATAGGAATTGGTTTTCCTCGGAGGTAGCTGGCAAAAGCAAGTTCATCCATTCCCTCGGGAAGAGGAGCAATAGCAGTAAATATCATCTTGGGATCACCACCAAGGATAACTGCAACCTCTAAGTCCATCCCAAGCTTCGAAGCCTCATGGTAGTGAGCAGCACCACCCTTGTGGGGATGCCAATGCATACCGGTGGTCTTTTTATCATAGACCTGAAGCCTGTATATCCCGAGGTTCCTTCTTCTGGTAAAAGGATCTTCGGTAAGAACAAGTCCCAGGGTAATGAACCTGCCACCATCTTTGGGCCAGCACTGGATTATGGGAAGCTTATCGAGATCAGGTTCTTCCTCAACCTCCTGGACCAGCCCCTTCTTTACATTCTTTGTTCTCATGGAGAGAAACCCCAAAGCCTTTGGAAGAAGGAAAAAAAACGATTTGAGTGAAGGGGGATTAATCTTTTCAAAGAGAAAAACTAGCTCCTCTCCCACTTCCCTTGGTTTTCTTCCCAGAGCAAGCTCAACCCTCTCTTCAGTGCCAAAAAGATTTATTACAAGGGGAAATGAGGAACCCTTTACATTTTCAAATATTAAAGCCGGTCCTCTTTCCTTAATTACCCTTGAAGAAATCTCGGTAATCTCTAAAATGGGGTCCACCTCTGTTTTTATTCTCTTAAGATCACCTATAGCCTCCAGATAACGGATAAACTCTTGAAGATCATCAAAGTTTTTTCGCTTCATTAGGAAAGTTATTTAACCAAAGTTATAGAGCCTATGCAATACCCCTAAGCGTTGGAAACAACTCCTACTCAAGCTCCTCGCACCGCCAACCACGCCCGTCATCTACTCCGATTACCTTTAAAACCTTATCCACAAAACCATCAACAAGGTCATTTACACCCTTAATCTCTATATAGTGAGGAGGACTTATAGGCATTATAACAGCCCCTTCCCTAGAGAGCTTAAGTGCATTTTCCAAGGCTATCGAGCTAAGAGGAGTTTCCCTTAAAGCTATAACGAGCTTTCTTCTCTCCTTAAGTGCTACCTGTGCAATCCTTGTTATAAGGGTATCAGAGATTCCGGAAGCAATCTTTCCCATAGTAGAGACCGAACAGGGAATTATAACGAGGGCATCAAAGTGGTTACTTCCTGATGAAAAGGGAGAAGCCAAATCCCAGTCATTAAATGTCTTCTTTACCCACGGGCTTAGTTCCTCTACCTTAAGCCCCAACTCTTCAAGGAGAACCCTTTTCCCCCATTTACTTACAACAAGAAACTTTTCATCCGGGCACCTTCTTAAGAAATTTACCCCGTATATTACACCCGAGGCCCCGGTTATTCCAACTATGGTACGCATGTCAGGATAAGTATATCCCAGAGAGAACAAAAAAGAAAACGACAAACCCTAAAAGGGCATTTATCTTAAAAAAGGCAAGATCTACACTGGCTGATTTTCTATGCTCTAGCAAAAGAAGTGCTCCTACCAATAACAAAAAAAACACCGGATAAACGGATCTAAACTGAAGCAGATAGAGCACAAGGAGTGATATAAAGGAAAACACATGAAGCAAAGCAGATATAAAAAGGGCTTTTTTTCTTCCAAATCTAGATACAAGAGAGAAGATACCACTTTTTCTGTCAAACTCTTCATCCAGGGTAGCATATATAATATCAAAACCAGAAACCCAGAAGAACGTAAAAAGGGAAAGCAAAACGGGGGGGATAATACCGTCCAGAGAGCATCTTACAGCAAGCCAACCACCAAAAGGGGCTAAGGAAAGCCCAAGTCCAACACCAAAATGGCAGAGGGAGGTAAACCTCTTCATATAAGGGTAAGCTACAAACACAAGGAGGGGAATCGGTGATAGATAAAAGACCAGATCACAGATAAGGTAAGCAGATAAAGAATAAACGACAATACCCAGTATAACTACTAAATACGCCTCAAATAAGCTCAGCTTGCCCGAAGGCAACTCCCTTTCCATGGTTCTTGGGTTTTTCTTATCTATTTCCCTGTCTATAATCCTGTTAAGTCCAAGTGCAGCGGTTCTTGCTCCAAAGGCCGCAAGCAGTATAAGAAGCAATAATCTAGGTTCTGGAGCTCCATACTTACCCAGAAAAGCCCCACTTAAAATCAGGGGAAAGGAAAACAGGGTGTGTTCCACTTTAACAAAGCTTCCATAGCTCTTTAGCCTTTTCATGGGTTAGGATTTTACCTAATTTGACTATAGATGGATAAGTGCTTATCATAAAATATCATCTACCTTTACTTTTTAATCCTATTCTTTACAATATTTAGTTTTAATCTTCACAAAATAAAAGCTGAGTACCATGGCTGCACTAGAGCTTGCAGAACAAATAACAAAACGTATTGAAGAAGGCAACATAGAGGAGGTAAAGAAGGTTTTATCCTCTGTGCATCCATCAGAAATTGCCGCACTACTACAGTCCCTCCATCCTGAGGAGAGAAATAAGGTTCTAAATACACTGGATACCGAAACCATTTCCAAGTTGATACTGGAACTGGAGAAGGAACAGAGAAGGGAAATCCTTGCCGCACTTGATCACGAAAAAATTGCAAAGATTGTAGAGGAGATGGATTCTGATGATGCAACAGACCTCATCTCGGAGCTACCCGAAGATATAGCAAGAATCGTACTTGGCAAGCTTACCCCGGAGGAGGTTAAAGACGTAGAAACCCTGCTTAAGTATCCCGAGGATACGGCAGGGGGAATAATGCAAACAGAGCTTGTCCAGGTTACATATGACTCCACCGTAAGGGATGCGATTAACTGGATAAGGCTTATAGCCGATGAGGTAGAAGACATCTACGAGATATACGTAACGGATGAGAACGATAGGCTCCTTGGGACGGTATCACTAAAAAAGCTGATTCTAGCAAACCCGATGACCAAGGTAGGAGATATAATGGAGCCTGTAAGTGTTACGGTTACACCAAATGTTGACCAGGAGGAGGTGGCCAATATCTTTAAGAAGTACGATATAGTCTCACTTCCCGTTGTCAGTGAAGATGGAAGGCTTCTTGGACGCATTACAGCAGATGACGTAATAGATGTTATAACAGAGGAAGCCTCTGAGGATATGTATCTGTTTGCAGGAATGCAAGAGTATTTGCATCCTATCTACACTCCAATCATAACAAAGGTAAAGCGACGTACTCCATGGCTTTTACTCACCCTTCTTGGAGAGCTATTTATAGCCTTTGTCATAGTACATGCGTTTAAAAAGACCCTTGAGGAGGTTGTAATCCTTGCTGCTTTTATGCCCGCTATAATGGCAACCGGTGGAAATGTAGGGCTTCAAACCACAACGATAGTGGTAAGAAGCCTTGGAATGCAAACCATAAGAACAAGTCAATTTATGCAGCTAATCATTGCAGAGATAAAGGAGGGGTTTATTCTTGGCATAATATGTGGACTGGTAGCCGCTGTAATAGCTACTCTTATAAACATGAATGAACCCTCGGTTATAAGGTTATCAATTGCCATATTTGTTGCTATGGTCTCGGCAACCATTGCTACCTCATTTATAGGGGTTGTGGAACCAATTGTCTTACACAAACTAAACTTTGATCCCGCTGCAGCTTCTGGTCCCTTCCTTACAATGTTTAATGACATATTCGGTTCCATAGTCTATCTCTTTATTGCCATGCTCATTTTTTAAGTGATACTATATTATCCATGCAAACCTCTGAGGCCTTTGTTCTCCGCAAAAATCTATACAGTGAAGCTGATTACATAGTCTCTTTTCTCACAGTGGACTTTGGAAAAATCCAGGGAATTGCAAAAAATGCAAAAAGGAGTAGGAAGCGTTTTGGGGGAAGACTGGAGCCGTTTATACACCTAAGGATAAGATTCAGAGAAGGCTACAGTGGCATAAAGTTTATAGAAGATGCCGAAACCGTACAGGTATTCACACACATAATGGAGGATATAAACCTTTTTATGTGGGCTAGCTTTGTATTAGAAAACACCGATATCCTTATCCCGGATGAAGAACCAGTTAAAGATATATTTCACCTGCTGCTTGAAACCCTCTCCTTTATGAACTCAGGTATAGATCCAGCCTTACTCACTCTAGAGTTTCAAATAAAGGCCCTCTCATTTGCCGGATACAAACCTAGCCTTTATACCTGCTTGAGATGCAATAGAGAAACTAAAGGAAAAGCCTTTTTTCACATACAGAAAGGGGGAATTATCTGTACAAAATGTGCACCCGACGAACAGAAACCAGATCCCTTACTAGGGGAGTTTGTAATAAATGAAGGTTTAGCAGATATAAATCAAGAAACAACGCTCAATAACATAAAAACCCTGAGTAAATTTACCGAGTACCATACCGGGAAAAAAATTAAATCTTACAGGTTTATAGAGGAGTTAAAGATATGACAAGAGTTCCAGGTTTTCTTGCAAGCGCAATAGCCTCAGGTATAAAGAGAAACGGGAAAAAAGACCTGGCCCTTATATTCTCAAAAACACCTGCAAGTGCAGCCGGGTTATTTACAACCAATGTTGTAAAGGCAGCTCCTGTTCTGGTAGGCATGGAAAGGGTAAAAAGTGGGCTATGCCAGGCAATCGTTGTAAACAGCGGAAATGCAAACGCATGCACTGGTAAAAAAGGGATAAGAGACGCAAAGTATATAACCCAACTTGTAGCCCGTGAATTGGGAATAAAGGAATCCCTGGTAATTCCCTCATCAACCGGGCTAATAGGGGTTCCACTGCCCGTAGAGAAAATAAGAAAAGCCATACCCGAGCTGGTGTCAAGCCTAAGCGAAGACGGCTTTAAAGATACAGCAGATGCAATAATGACCACAGACCAGTTTCCAAAGTATGCGTATACGAATATAAAAGCAGGCAGTAGAAACGGAACCATCCTGGCCATAGGGAAAGGAGCAGGGATGATCGCTCCTCAGATGGCAACCATGTTGTGCTTTATCCTTACAGACCTAAACATAGATATAAAGGCTCAAAAAAAAGCACTAAAGAATGCAGTTGATAACTCCTTTAACAGAATCATAGTGGATGGAGACACATCAACAAATGATACAGTAATTATGCTCTCAAATGGATCTCTAGAAAACAAAGAAATACACTACGGAGATACAAACTATAAGAAACTAGAGAAGGCTCTTACGGAGCTTACCACAGAGATTGCCGAGATGATAGTAAAGGACGGAGAAGGAGCTACGAAGGTTGTAAGGATAAATGTAAAGGGGGCAAAAAGTGAGAAAGAAGCAGAAAAAATAGCACGTACCCTCGGTTCTTCTCTTCTTGTCAAAACCGCCTTTTACGGAGAAGATGCAAACTGGGGACGTGTACTTGCCGCTGCAGGACGCTCTGGGGTTAAATTTGATCCGCTAAAGGTTGACCTATACTTTGAAAACTACAGGATTGTGAGAAACGGTATAGAGGTAATGGACGAAAAAGAGGTAAACCACGTTCTTAAACAACCAAGATTCTCAATTACACTTGACCTTAAAATGGGAAAGGAGAGTTTCTTTGTGATTGCAAGCGATATTACCATGGACTATCTTAAACTCAATGCACATTATAGAACATAGTGTTCTTTCTGGCCATACTTACCAGAATCAACCCCAACAATCTCCTCTATACTATCTATGCCTTCTCTTTCCATGTATTCCAAAATCCCTGAGTTTATTTTCCCTGCAACGGTTAGCCCCTCGCTTCTAATTGCGGTAACCACCTGAAGAGCACTTGCTCCAGCTTTTATCTTCTCTAGGGCAGTTTCTGCGTCCTTTATCCCTCCAACCCCTATAATCTTTAATAGAGAACCAGCTCTTCTATATATATAGGCTATCTTCTCTGTAGCCATCCTTCTGAAATCCTCATCATCTCCACTTAATCCTCCCTGAACATTCCTCCACCTGTCTCCATACTTTGCCTTGATATAGGGGTTTTCTGTGGTATTAGTTGCTATAATACCCGTTAAACCATTATCGATAGCTACCTCTATTACATCTTCAACCGCACCAAAACTCAGATCAGGAGAGATCTTCACAAAAACAGGTTTTCTGCCTCCTGCTTCATCCATTGTCTTATTTACCATATGAAGAATCTCACCAAGAGGCTTTTTATCCTGCAGTCCCCTAAGCCCGGGAGTGTTTGGAGAACTAACGTTTATAGCGAAATAGGAGGCAAAGTCATATAACCTTCTAACCACAGTAGCATAAGCTAAAGGTGCGTCTTTTGCCTCAACATCCCTGTTTTTTCCCACACTTATACCTATAGGTATCCCACTTCCTCTATATCTCTCCAGGTTCCTGGCAACAGCTTCCATACCCGGGCTATTAAAACCTAACCAGTTAAGAATAACCCCCGAGGAGAGTACAAATTGCCTGGGTTTTGGGTTACCGGGTTGTGGATTTGCAACAACAGTTCCCACCTCTACCCCTGCGAAGCCCAACTGCCAGAGGCTTTTTACCGCACGCCCGAATTTATCCCAACCAGCTCCAACAATAAGGGGATTATCAAACTCGACACCACCCAGAATCACCCGTAATCTCCTATCAGTAAACCTTTTGCGTTTATATGCAAACTGCTTGAGAAGCCAGAGTGTAGCGGAAGAAAACTCAGCTAAGTGAAAGAGATCAAGAACCAGATTGTGGAGACTTTCCGAATCCAGTTTGTCAAGAATTGGTAGTATTATCTTTTTATATATATTCATATTCAGTTACAGGATTTAAAAGCAAGTTTTTAGTTTGCTTATCGAGAAATTATAAATTAATCCTGTTAATAGGGCAAAACAGCTCTTAACTTAATAAGGAAATCTCAGATTTACAGGCAATAACAAGAGCAATCAAGCATTTTTTTATAAAGGTATTGACACAGATTTTAAGATTTAATAAAATGGGGTTAAAGGCTTTAATTAGAGTTTAAATTGGTTCTTTGAAAATCTAGTTTTTAATATTTATCAGGTAATAATGATAATTATTTTCATCGAGCATCGAGGGAATGCAAAAAAGTGGGGGGTTGCTCGAATTAAGAAAATCAAGTGATTTAAATGGGTTATGTAACATTGACAAAAATTGTCCTGTGGATAAGTTGTTGATAACTAGAGGTTCTCGAAAACTGCATACTAAC
>BEIN01000007.1 GCA_002898375.1 bacterium HR37
AAAAGTTGTCAAAAAGGTAGAATCCGCCCACCAGAGATCCATGCTTCCCACACTGCTTCCACCACTGTTAAGCCCTGTAAAACCGACAAAGAAATTATCACCAAAAATTAGGTCTATAAAGCCAGTAAACGGAAGGGAAACAAACCCGGTTGTAGCTGAAGAAGTGCAGATGTTTGGTGCAGCACCCTTTGTGTTTGGAAACTGTGCACTTATACCAAACTCATAGTTTATGCGGTTTGTTGATATACCAAGAACATCCGCAATAAGCTCATTTGGCTCACCACAGGAAAAGACAACGACATCACAGTCCCTTGGAACTTCTTGGTCATCAAATATAAAGACCGGAAACCCTGGATCAAAACCAAAAACAGCAGCTATTTGATTATTTGCCTCTACTGCTCCAGTTCCTGCACCTGCAACGGTTATACCTATAACGTCTGAAAAGGCTGCCCCCCCTCTGTTGTTAAAGTTAAAGGAGTATAAAGAAGTTGGCTCACTAAAAGGATCCCAGGCAGCAGCATTTGCCCTGTATTCGTATCCCGCATCATCTATAATCCTAAAGTTTCCTATAAGGGAGAAGTTAAAAACACTTTCAGTGCTTGCAAGGCCTGTTACCTCTGTTACAACAACAAAACCAAACCCATCCGGGTCATCCTGAATAGCGCTTAGGTCATAAACGTTTGTATCGTTAGGGGTTAAGGTATCCCAGAAGCTGTTTTCAAGACAATCCTCTGCATGGTTAAATACCTGAACGTGGATTACTACGGGGGAGTTGGTAACATTTGTTACCTGTATAAAGCTATTTCTACCCCTTAAATCCCAGGGAAAGTAAAGCTGACTCTCACCGAGAAAATCAGAGTCTGGAATTAGAGTTGTTCCACCCCCCCACGACTTTACAGGGATAAGAAGCAGAAAAGCAAGAAGCAAAACATACTTACTTAACATTTTTTTAAACATAGAACCTATCCTCCTTTTTTTGTTATTTTTTAAAAACTCTCTAAACATAGACCTCCTCCTTTTGGGTTGATTTTTCTAAGGTTTTATTATTGCAGAAGAAAAAGGGATTTTCGGGTATCTTATCCATCCTCCTTTTAAGAGAAGCCCTACCCGAGGCTTTAATTTGGGTGAAATTACAACACACAAAAGGAAACTTGTCAAGCCCGATTTTCAAACTAAAGCCTGAGCAAGTTTCCTTTGACATCTCTCCCAATCCTCCTTTAAAAACTCTATGCAATTACATCACAAACAAAACCCATTGTCAAGGGTTTTAAGACATTATTTTTTAAAGGATGAAAGAGCATTCTCCCGTTTTTTTAAAGCAAAGAATACACCTGAAAATATTTGACACTCCCACGGCTAAAGCACGTGGGATTCCTTGCCAGATTTGCTATGATATGGTTCAGTTGCTAAAATTTTTTGCAGACAGTTCTTTGGACACTTGGAAATAGAATTTGCACAAAGTATTTAGAAAGAAAAAAGCTAATATGGATAAGGACGAAAGACTTAAAAAAGTAAAAGAGATTTTACCTAAGGTTAAGGAAATCCTTTCAAATATCTATGGGGATCGCCTTTTAGATGTTTTTCTATACGGCTCTTTTACAAGGAATTCCTTTACAGAGGAGTCTGATATTGATATTGCATTGGTACTTAAGGGTGAAGTGAATAGAATTAAAGAGATTAAGAAATTATATGTATATCTTTAAAAGTACACATGAGATTAACTGAGGAAGACTATATATATGTGGACTCTTCTTTGGAAGTGCTTGCCTTGTAACAAAATATGCCACCCTTAAAAACCTCTTGTATCTTCCTTCCCTTTTATTCCTTAATCTATTTTGCCTCCTTAAGGTATACTGGATCATATCTAATTTATACCTTAAGGAGGCTACTTATACATATCTTTGCAACAGAGCATATGAAACTTATAAAATAGCCAAGAAGTTAGCATAAAAGGATGTTGATTATTGGGATAGCTATCTTGTAGCAAGCAGCATAGAAAACTCAGCCGATTTCTTTCTAACAGAAGAGAGGAAGCTAGAAGGTAGAAAAATAATGGGGGTTAAAACCATTAATCCTCTTATATAACACCTAATATTTTGATTAATTTTTCAGTGTTATATACACTTATATCAAACTGTAAGTGGAGATAACAACCATGGCATTAAAGAAATTTATTCTCAGGGGTAAAGAAGCCCATATATCTAAAAAGGATATTGAAAAGGTTGCCCTAAAAAAAAGGATAGTTGGCAGAGGCAAAAACTACTATGCTTGCATCAACGGTAAAAGGATACCTGTTAAGAACCTGCTTTATGAGGTTCTTAAGGAAAAAGGCTACGATGTAACACTTCTTGATTTTACAACTCAAGATGCTGTCAGGATACTGAGAAAACTGGGTGTTGAAATCCTAGAAGAAAGAGAGATAGGAACCGCAAAAGCCCTTTTAAAGTTTGCTGGAACTTTATCCATTGGAGGAGATGCTCTGGAAGACGAACGGAGACTATGTGAATGATAGTTCTAGATACAAATATAGTAGTTGCCCTTCTCGGTGAACTACTCCCAGCTTACGCAGGGAGCTTCTCCTGGGCTAAGCCCAAGAAGGCTAGTTCCTAGCCTTAAAATATTACGTGACGCATTAATGTCTCTATCAAGAACAATATGACATTTATTGCAAATATGAACCCTATCAGAAAGCAATTTTGGAACCCTAGCACCACAATTGCTACAGTTCTGGCTTGTCCCCCTTGGAGCTACCCCAATAGCATGCTTACCAGCACTCTCAGCCTTGTAAGCTATGTATTGGAGAAACCTACCCCAGGAACAATCCCCTATAGACTTAGCAAGATTGCCATTTTGCATCATATTCTTTATTTTCAAATCCTCAAATGCAATCAGGTCATAGGTATCTACAAGGTATCTACTAACCTTATGAAGAAAATCCCTTCTCTGATTGACTATCTTACGATGAATTTTAGCAACCCTAACCATTGCCTTCTCTCTGGCCTTAGTTCCCTTCCTTTTTCTAGAAAACACCCTCTGGGCTTCGGCAAGTTTGGACTCAGTCCTACCAAGATACCTGGGATTCTCAATCTTAGCTCCATCACTCAACGTTGCAAAAGCGTCTATACCAACATCAATCCCTACTGCATTCCTTATAGGAACTTTATCCTTTCTATCTGGAATCTCAAAACTAACTATCGCATACCACCTATCAATTTCTTTTTTAAGAGTAAGAGTCTTAAGTCTAGCACCCTCAGGAAAATTACGGTGCCTCTTAACCCTGATTATCCCTATCTTAGAAATCTGAATCTTTCTATCACTAAGAAACTGCCACCCACTTTGAGGATAACAAAAACTCTTATACCAGTTTCTACCTTTAAATCTTGGAAACCCTGGCTTCTCCCCCATCTTAAGCCTTCTAAAGAAAGCCCTAAAATTCTTATCCAACCTTCTAAGAACATCTTGAAGTACCTGGGAATGAACCTCTTCAAACTCAGGTCTAACCTGTTTGATTTCTACGAGAGAGTTAGCCTGCTCAGTATAGGTAACATGGTATCTGGCTTTTTGCCAAGCAGAAATCCTATGCAGAAGGGCAGAGTTATAGAGCTCTCTACAAAGCTCAAGAGTGGATTCAAGTTTTTGAAGATGTGTTTTATTGGGGTAGAGCCGGAATTTGTAACTAAGCCTCAACATTGCAGATTATATACCAAGAAACAACACAATCAAGCCCTTACAGGCTTAGCTTTCCGTATCCCCAAGCTTAACGCTCTGGGGTCTTGGAAAGCTAAAAAAGATAAACGAAAGTCAATTGCTTTACCTGCCCTGTTTCTCCTAGCTAACTAACTTAAACCCTCTACTTAAGGCCAATTCTTTTATGATAGCAGTAAGTTATAAACCACTCTATGCTTTCCTCTCTAACAAAAACTGGTTCTATACTGTAACCACTTATAAATCTTATTGTATCTACTACTTCTAAATTTGAAGGATCAGCCATAGCAACAACCAACTTCTTTGAACCACTTTCTACCTTAAATTTAACTGGTACAGCCCTATATCTTCTTGCAACATGTTCAGGTATAAGGCCAATAACACCCTCATCAACCAACTCCTTACCCAGATCTATACTTTGAGCACCATGTTGCTTGCTAAGAAACTCTATAAGTTCATCCGTACTAATATATTCAAGCCTGGTAAGAACCTGACCTAACTTCTCCCCAGTCCTTTTTTGTATCCCTAACGCCTGATTAAGCTGCTCTCTATTAATAAGACCAGCTTCAATAAGTAACTCTCCTAAACGTTTACCCCGCATCATAGTTTTCTAGCAAGCAGAAACAAAAGGAAGGCCCCTTTTTACTTGCAAAATAACTCCCTATATGATAATCTTTGGCAGACTTCCCTCTAAATCCCTAGAAAAAGCTCCCTGAGATACTATGAATCACTACTCGGGAGGCTATCTCAGGGAGCAACCACTTAGTAGAAGGCAAAATAATTCTACCCAACTTATGTAACCTAACAAGATATAATTTTTCCTAACTCCTATAACACACTACCTGCCATCGATTTGGCAACTGAGCTAAATACGCTTAAAAACCTCTCCATTGTAAATGGCTTAAGAATATAAGCCCTACCCTCACCCTCTAAAAAACTATATACACTAGAGCTAACAATATCACCCGTAAGAAAAATAAAACCCTTAGCCATCTCAGGATCCACTTCCTTTACCCTCTTATATACCTCTATCCCATCTAAACCAGGCATATTAATATCACATATGATAAAATCATACCTTCCCCTTCCTAACTTCTCTAACCCCTCCCTACCATCATACGCCTTATCAACCCTATACCCCTCATAAGCAAGTATACCCTCAATAAGCTCCACTATCGATTCCTCATCATCAATCACAAGAACACTCCCCCTAACCCCCACCTCCTGAACCCTACGCTCACTAACCTCCCCCTCTACCCCTACCCCCTCAATTAAATCAACCACAGGAAACTCAACCACAAAAGTAGCACCACCTTCACAATCACCCAAATAAATCCTGCCCCCATGAGCCTCCACTATACCATATGAAACACTCAACCCAAGCCCAGTTCCCTTCCCCACAGGCTTTGTGGTAAAAAAAGGCTCAAATACCCTATCCCTATACTCAACAGGTATTCCAGGACCTGTATCAGAAAATACCACCCTTATCATACCACCACACACCTCTGTCCTTATCACTAACTTCCTCTCCCCTCCCCACCCCACCATGGCATCCCAAGCATTGTTTATTATGTTTAAAAAAACCTGCTGCACCTCATTGGCATTAACCACAGTCCTTGGTAAATCCCTCGATAAATCCTTTACAATCTCTATACCATTTGCCCTAAACTTATAAACCACAAGCTCAAGTGTATCCTCAATAAGACCATTTATATCAACATAGCCCCTCTCCTCAGACTTATACCTCCTTGCAAACCTCAATAAACTACCAACTACCCTGCTTGCACCCTCGCCAGCATCCAAAATCTTCTTTAACTTATCCCTTACCTCGCTATCCAAACTAGAACGATTTAATAAAAGTTGAGAAAACCCTACAATAGGTGTAAGCTGATTGTTAATCTCATGTGCTACCCCAGAAATCATCGTCCCTAAAGCAGCAAGCTTTTCAGCTTGAATAAGCTCCCCCTGAAGTAATTCCCTCTCCCTCTCAAGCCTAACCCTCTCCGTTACATCCTCAACTAGGATAATAAACTCCTCCCCATGAAATATGCTAGAAAGCATAATATCCAACACCCTCTCACCCTTTTCTGGATGGTTATATCTGACCTTTGATAATTCTAAAATCTTATCCCCTCCTATAACAGAACTTGCCTGCTGCTCAAAACCCTCTATGGGAAGCACCTCATTAATACCCCTACCTAAAACATCCTTTACACCCAAAACCTCCTGAAATAAAAAATTTGCAATTAGAATCTTCTTATTCTTATCTAATACCGCTAGACCAATAGGCAAAAATGAAATTGTATTGCGATACCTCTCCTCTGCCTCCTGAATCCTTCTTATAAACTTTGCGTTTTCGATTTTAAGAGCAAGGTTTCTTGCAAAAGTAACGGCTAGAGATTCATCCTCTTTGGTAAAAACCCCATTTTCCTCCTTTTCGATAAAATACAGTCCACCATAGACTTTACCATCTCTTCCCACTACTGGAACTCCTAAAAAAGTCTTCATTATCGGATGATTAGGTAGAAATGGTAACTGTCTTGGGTCTTTCGTTAAATCATCTAACCTGATAACTTCTCCCTCCTTGATTATAGCCCCCAAAAGACCTCTACCCTGAGGCAGGTCTCCAATAAGATTTACCTCATCTTCACTTAAACCACTATGGATAAATTCAATAAGCCTTCCTCTCTCATCAGTAAGCCCTATAGCACCGTATCTAGCTTGAATAAGCTCTCTTAAAGCAGAAATCCACTCTTTTAGCACTCTCCTTTCATCTTGAAAAGCCAGTATTTGTAAAAGCCTCAAGCTAATATTATAAAGTTCCTCAATTCTCTTACCTTTCTTACTGGTCTCCTCTTGCAGAGAAGCAAGATGACGAATTACCCGCTCACGAGAACGAATAATTTGTCCTATCTCATTATTAGGAATATCCTTCTCAGGAATAAATTTCTTCTCTTCGTTACCAGAGATAAGATGTCTATCAGCCTCTATAATCTGGCCTATTGGGCGCAAAACTGTTTTCTCAAGATAAATCCAAAGGGGAAGCAATAGAAGGATAAGAAGTGAAACCACTGAAATAACATAAGAAATAGCGTAATCCTCCCCTGTTGCCCTAAGCAATAAAAAGAAAAGAAGGAGTACTAAAGGAAATGAAACCATTACATTTATAGCTCCATAGAGTAAAAACCTTAGTCGCATCCTTGATACTCTCGTGAGTGAGTGAGTGAGTGAGTGAGTGAGTGAGTGAGTGAGTGAGTGAGTGCAAACTCATGCCAGTTTTGTTTTTCCATTCTTTTTCTATTTCCATCTCACCCTCTATATCTATAAGATGGAATTCCTAAGAGCTTACGATACTTTGCAACAGTACGTCTTGAGATCTTTAATCCCTGCAAATTTAAACAGGTAGCTATCACTTCATCACTAAAAGCCTCTTCTTCATTGTTTATAATGCTTAAAATAGCTCTACATATGGTTTCTTTTCTTCTACCACTACCTAAAAGCTGTCTCATTGATATCTCACCAAAGGGGGTTAAAACACGTTTCCTTCTGGTTACCCTACTTACAATGGATTCATGAAACCCGCTTAGCTTCGCTAGAGCCCGAATTGTAAGAGGCAGAGGCAAATCACTAATACCCAAAACATAGGAACGCTGAACTTCGATTAATTTTTGTGAAACCCTTTCTAGTATCTCCCTCCTTTTACTAATGCCCTTTATTATCCAGGCAGCCTCATTATACAACTTTACTTCCTCTTTTGAAGCTTGATCCCCCAAAGGTTTAAGTCTTAAGTTTGGTAATCCTTTATCATTTATAAAAAAATTATAATTCCCATTCCAATACCTGACAATCACATCACACTCTAAAGGAACATCAATAGGGAAAGGAAGAACCAAATCCTCCTCTAAGAATGGATTCTCAATTAACTTTTCCTTAACAAACAGGATAAGCTCAAGCTTCCCAAACTCAAGAAGAGATATAGCCATATGAACCATAGGGGTTACACGCATTAGCTACAATTCTGTATTAATAGAATTCCCTAGAATTAAAAAACAAAGCTAATTTCCCATCATAGAAACCATCTTACTTGATGTAAAATTCCTCATAATTAATAGGTTCATCACCGAAATATGTCAATATATTTGATGCTGTTATAGAACTTTCTCATTATAGAACAATTCAGGCAAAAACAGAACTTGCTGAGTTTCTGTTAGTATGTTTACATACGAAATCCTAATTTATGTATTAACCCCCTTTGATATAAAATACGATTTAAGCAAGAAGATACCCAAGAGAGTTATCAAAATACTCTTTTAAACCCGTATCTTTTAGAAGAATAAAAATCAGGAAAGAAAAAATGTAATAAGTTGCTCTGTTGCAAAGATATAGATAAGAAGCCTCCTTAAGGTATAAATTAGACATGGTTAAGTACACCCTAAGGAGGCAAAACAGATTTAATAGTAATTTTAATCTTAAGGGGTTTGTGGAAGTGGGAATATGATATTTGGACTTCCAATAAGGGTTATTCCTCCCATAAGGCGTGGAGGGGGTATAAAGAGTTGGAATAGGATATTGGCTTATATGGTCTATAGGATTTCAAAATGGATGGGGGTTTATGGCAAGAGGTGGCTTTGTGAGACAATTAACTCAGTGATTAAGAGAAAGTTTGGAGACAGCATAAGGGAAAGAAAGTGGGGAAATAAAAAGAAGATCGTATCCCTTATGACTATAGTTTATAACATACATGTGATTGTAAGGGATGGAGGGGAAAACCAATTCTTGCTATTACTTGTTTTCCTCTCATTTAAATCAATTAAAAATGATGTTTGCAACAGAGCAACCCTTGATAATAACCTTAAAAAGTTTATAAATTCGCCTGTTAAAGGAGGCTAGCCATTTATAAAACGGGCTAGCCTCCTTTTCCCCTAGTACTGATACCCTGGTTCGTATTTTTCAGACTCACATACCTCTTTTACCTCATCCTTTACAAGCTTTCCCTCCTGCCAGATTCTTTCCCGAACCTTATGGCACTTTGTGCTTGCATCGTATCCAACAGGGGTTGCCTCAACCCTCTGAAAACCATCGTTACTCTGATAGACTACAGGCCTTCCCTGCATTGCGGCCTCGCGTGCTGCCCTCTGTGAGATCTCTGTAACCGTTGCAGCAGCAACTCCACCTATTAAAGCACCAAGAACCCCTCCACGCCACCTGTTCTTCTTATCAATCAACGTACCTGCAAGGGCTCCAAGCCCGGCACCAACAGCCCCTGCCTCATATGTGCGCTGACTCGTAGCACAGGAGGTAAGAAACGCTGATGTTCCAAAAAGAGAGAAAACAAGGGCAATGGAGAGAAGAACAGAAATCACCTTTACCTTCATTTTTTGAAATCCTCCTTTATATAGAATCTACCTAATAATATTAAACCTGAAATTAAAGAAAAAGTAACGTATAAGTTCTTACATTTGCACCTTTCTTAGCGCCCTTTTAAATTCTCTAACATAGATCCTTTTAATCCTTTCAAAAATCTCTCTCGAAGCTTCTTTATCATAAAGATGAACGCTTATGTTTCTATCATCTAGCATTTTAAGCCATACATTTTCTTTATCTATAATTCCCATCTGATAAGCCTCTTTTAGGCAACTCTTTGGACTCTTAACCTCTTATCCTTTTAACCTTTTATCTTATCCTGCTCTACCCTTTTCATAAACTGTAATTCCCTCTCTAAGAATCTCCCTTCTTAACCTCTTATTTACCTTTCTTAAATTAACAATATTAAATTTTAGAAGAGTTGAAACCTCCTCATCCAATATCTCACCGGGAAATACTATATCCCCTTTACAATCAATAGCTATATCTATATCTGAGGTTTTCCTATAGTCACCTCTTGCCCTAGAACCAGATATTATAATCCTCTCCGGATTTAAATACCTTACAATTACACGAACAATATTTTCTAATAAATCGCCTGGCAAACCCGGTTTCCTAAATACGCGCTCATCCTTTTTTAAAGAGGAACTTATTTTGTACGTTTTACCCCAAGACATCAACAAATAAGGTAACGCAGGTTTTTAGCCAATACAACGGTTATGTTAAATTATTTCAGTGGCAAAGGTTAGGGCTTTGATACTGGTAGCAAAGGACTGGAGGGAAAGGGCCTTTATAAGGGCCGAGCTTATTGAGGAGGGTATAAGAACGCTTGCTGTAGAAGATATGGATGAGGCTGAGAAGTGGCTTAAAGACCCCGAGATAGTTCCCATGATAATAGTCTACGATACAAAGTATCAGGAAAACGTAAGAGATGACATAAACCGCCTTCTCAAGTACTCCTCTTCCGTTCCCGTGCTTATAATTGCAGGTGCCTCTGAAAAGAAGGCACTTGGCACAGAGCCTGGGAAACTCTATGTGGTTTCAAGACCGATAACCATAGGGGAGGTTGTAAGAAAGGTAAAAGAGATTCTCATGAAGGGAATTTGAGAAGAAAAAACACTGTGATACTATAAAAGAAACCCTTAATTTTAAGGAGATAGAGACTTGAAAAGGATCCTTAGAATTACAAGATACACAAATATCCTTTTTATAATAGCCCTTGCCTATCTCTTTGTTTTCTCCTCAACCTTTGAGGGCTTTAGAGGGGAAACAAAAAAGGCAAACCTGAGCATTCTTCCGCTTGTTACACAGTACGTAAAGAGGTACTACGTTGACCACTCAGCCATACACCCAAGGCTCATGGTGGTTAAAGGGCTTGAAAAACTTGAAAGAAGCCTTGATGAGGTACTTGTTGATTTCCCCGAGGGGGAGAGGAGTCAGTACTTTACAGTCCAGGTTGGAAACGAAAAGAAGAGATTTGACATGAGAAAGGTAGAGAACATAACCAGTGCAGCAGACACCGTAGAAGAGGTATTCGGTTTTATAATCCCGCGTGTTAGCCTTGATGGTAAAAAAATATCAGATATCGAGTACGCGGTGGTTGATGAGATGCTAAAGACCCTTGATCCGCACTCAGGAATAATCCCCCCACAGGTCTATAGAGAGTTTATGATAGAGACAGAGGGTAGCTTTGGAGGGCTCGGTATAGTAATAGGTATAAGAGACGGGCAGCTTACCGTAATTGCCCCAATTGAGGGAACACCCGCATACAGGGCAGGTATTAAGCCAAATGATAGAATCGTTCAGATAGAGGATGAGTCCACCATAAACATGTCCCTTATAGAAGCTGTAAGCAAGCTCAGAGGTCCAAAGGGAACCACCGTAAACATATACATAATGAGGGAAGGGTTTTCAGAACCAAAGAGGTTCTCCATAGTAAGGGACATAATAAAGATTGAAAGCGTAGAGGCGTTTAACCTCGGAGACGGGGTCGGGTACATAAGGATAAGGGACTTTCAGAAGAACACACTAAGCAGCCTGGAGGAAGAGCTAAACAGGTTAAAAAGAGAGGGCAATCTCAAAGGAATAGTGCTTGACCTTAGAGGAAACCCCGGAGGTCTCCTTGACCAGGCAGAAAAGATCTCGGATCTCTTTCTTAGCAACGGTGTTATAGTTACAACAAAGGTTGGCAACTCCAAAAAGAGATACCGTGCAAGGGAAGAAGAAAGAGACTTTAAGGGAAGAATCATAGTGCTTGTAGACTCAGGAAGTGCAAGTGCCTCAGAGATAGTAGCAGGTGCCTTAAAGAACAACCAGAGGGCTCTGGTTATGGGCGAGAAGACCTTCGGTAAGGGCTCTGTTCAGCAGATCTTTGACCTTACAAACAACTCTGCACTGAAACTAACAATAGCCTCATACCTTACCCCGGGGGATATATCCATACAGGATGTGGGGATAACACCGGATATAGCCGTTCACCCTGCAATCGTATCAAAGGAGGAGATAAAACTCATTCCCTCGTTTGAAGAAAACAAAGACACCAAAAAACCCCTTTACTCGATAACCTATCTTGAAACCAATAAAAACACAGGAGAGGATGAAGAGCAAACCCCTGAGGAAGCCCTAAGCCGTGAAGAGAGAAGAAAGAAGCTGGAGGGGGATTTCTATGTAAAGACCGCAAAGGAGCTTATCCTCTCCTCACACTCAATCTCAAGAAACGAGATGCTAAAAGAGGTAAAGGAAAAGCTTGAAGAGATATCAAGAAACGAGGAAAGAAAGATAGAGGAGAGGATGAAGGCACTTGGTGTTGACTGGTCCCTTGAGGGGGATCTGGCTTCATCTTCTCCCAGCCTCTCCGTTAAGGTAAGCCCAAGCCCTCTTAGGGTTAAAGCAGGGGAGAAGGTCTCCCTATCAGTTGAGGTAAAAAACACAGGACAGACCCCTCTTTTTAGGCTTATGGCTGTAGCAAAATCGGATAACCCTGTATTTAACGGAAAGGAGTTTGTCTTTGGAAGGGTAAATCCCGGGGAGAAAAGAAGCTGGAGTGTTACCCTTGAGGTTCCAAAGTGGGCTCTTACACGGGAAGACATGGTTACACTTGAGTTTAAGGATGCCTTTAACTCAAACATACCGGATTTTGCCTTTGATATAAGAACCGAGGGACTTTCCCGTCCCCTCTTTGCTTTTAACTACGCTGTCATAGACGATGGGAGTTTTGGTTCCTCAGGAAACGGAGATGGGATACCAGAGGTTGGAGAAACCATTGCCCTTCTTGTCAGGGTAAAAAACACAGGGAAGGGGGTCTCTGAAAAGAGCATACTAACTATTAAGAACCTATCTGGGGATAAGGTGTTTTTAAAAAAAGGCAGGGCAGAGTTTTCCAGTCTAAAACCTGGAGAGGTAAAGGATGCCACCCTTCTCTTTAGCCTCAAAAAACCAGACTCAAAGATAGATATGGAGGTTCAGATTCTAGATGAGGTCTTTAGAGACGGTATAACAACAAAGGTCTCCCTTCCGGAAGAGGAAAAGGAAGAGGAGTTTGTAAAGAGGGTATTTAGGGCTGTTGTGTTAAGGGATGGAACTCCCATAAGGGGAGGGAGTTTTTCGGAAGCACCTGTTCTTGCAGTATCCCAGAAAGGGGCTGTGTTTAGGGCAGTTGGGGAAAACACCAACTGGGTAAAGGTAGAGCTTGGCAAAGACCTTTACGGATGGATACAGAAGGCAGAGTTAAGGCTTGAGGGACAGAACCTCTTTTCTCCCCTAAACGATTCAAAGTTTACAGAGGTATTTGAGGAAGCCCCTTTTATAGAGATAACCCCCCCACCACTTACCACAAGCTCTAGGGAGGTAGAGCTTAAGGGAACTATAAGGGATAAAGACGGGGTAAGACTCGTCTCTGTCTTTGTTGGAGATAATAAAGTTGAGCTTTTACCCGCAAAGGAAAAGACCCTTCCCGTATCGTTTAGAGTGGAGCTAAACGAAGGGGTAAACGTAATTACCGTTTTCGCAAAGGACTCAAAAGGGCTCTTTGTAAAGGAAAGCTTTGTTGTAAGAAGAGGCACAGGGGAAGAAACGTAGAGGATGTTAAGGTTTGCTCTAAGTCGCTTTCTTACAGGAGCCTTTGTTGTTTTTTCCGTAGCTTCGCTAACCTTCTTTCTGCTAAGGGTTCTGCCAGGAGGTCCTTTTGACACAGAGAAGAAGCTTCCACCTGAGATCCGCAGAAACATCGAGGCAAAATACGGACTTTCTAAACCCATCTGGAAACAATACACAGACTACATAACAGGCCTTTCCCGTGGGGACTTTGGCCCCTCATTCAAATACATAGACAGGTCGGTAAACGATATAATAAAGGAGACGCTTCCCGTATCGCTAAAGCTCGGGATAGCAGCCCTTTTTGTATCCACAACCGCAGGAATCCTGATAGGTGCACTTTCAGCTACCCGTCCAAAAAGTGTTCTTGACCTTTTAAACCTCTCCCTTGCAACCGTACTTGTTTCGGTTCCCAGTTTCGTTGTAGGTGCCGTGGTTATCTATGTGTTCTCCTTAAAGCTTGGCTGGTTTCCAGCAGCACTCTGGGGAAACCTAGAGCACATGGTTCTTCCAACCATTACCCTCGCAGCAGCACCCACAGCCTATATATCCCGCCTTACAAGGGCAAGTATGCTTGAGGTATCGGAGAGCCTTTTTGTAAGAACGGCAAGGGCAAAGGGGCTTGGAGAAATAAGGGTTGTTTTAAAGCACATACTAAGAAACGCCCTTATACCTGTTGTAACGGTTCTTGGGCCAATAGCAGCTTACCTTGTAACGGGCTCATTTGTTGTGGAGCACATATTTGCGATACCGGGAATGGGAAGGTTTTTTGTCATTGCGGTATCAAACAGAGACTACCCACTTGTAATGGGAATAACCGTTGTGTATACGGCTGTGCTTGTTCTTGCAAACCTGATTGTAGATATCCTGTATGCCCTACTTGATCCCAGGATAAAATTTGAGAGGGAAACAGTTTAGGGATTAGATGCGGAACATAATGCTTGTAATAGAGTACGATGGGACAAACTACCTGGGATGGCAAAAACAACCACAGGGACCCACCATTCAGGACACACTCGAAAGAACGCTTGAGAGGATAACGGGGGAGAAGGTTGCTGTTATTGGCTCTGGAAGGACAGACTCGGGGGTACACGCACTTGGACAAGTAGCAAACTTTAAGACCGAAAGCAGACTCACACCCCTTCAGTTTCAAAGGGCACTTAACTCACTCCTTCCAAAGGACATAGTTATAGTAGGGGCCAGAGAGGTAGAGCCAGGTTTTCATGCCCAGTTTGATGCAAAGAGCAAGGTCTATGTGTACAGGATACTTAACCGTCCCTACCCTTCGGCACTTGAGAGGTTTAGGGTGTGGTTTGTTCCAAATCCACTTGATGTAGAAGAGATGAAAGAGGCACTTGAGCTCTTTAGGGGGGAACATGACTTCAGGGCATTTGCCCTTTCTGATAAACACAGGAAGGGAAGCACCGTAAGAAGGGTTATAAATACCTCAATATACCAGAGACAGGGAAACGTAATAGAGATTGAGATAGAGGCAAACGGCTTCTTAAAGGGTATGGTTCGTCTCATAGTTGGAGCCCTATCAAATGTGGGAAGAAAGAGGATCTCACCTAAAGACGTAAAAGATATACTTGAATCCGGAAAAAGGTCCAGATTCGTCTTTAGTGCACCCCCATGGGGACTTTTTCTTAAGGAGGTAAAGTACCAGGATTTGACAACCCTAGTTAAGGCTGGATAACTATAACCAGACAAACGGGGCAATCCACTTTTAAGGAGGAAATAAGATGGCTTTTAAGCTTATCGAATACAAAAGGGAGGGGGATATAGGGGTTTTATACATAAATCGTCCCCAGGCACTAAACGCACTTAACAGAGAAACCCTCGGTGAAATGAAGTCTTTTCTAAAAGACGTTCTTCCAGGAGAAGGACTAAGAGCCCTTATAGTTACCGGGGCAGGGGATAAGGCGTTTGTTGCCGGTGCAGACATAAAGGAGATGTACGATATGACGGATGGCGAGTTTGAAGACTACATAGAGCTTGCTCAGGGAGTGTATGAACTCATAGAAAACTCCATACCATCCATTGCCGCAATAAACGGATATGCACTGGGAGGGGGATGTGAGCTTGCGCTTGCATGCGATGTAAGGATTGCCTCTGATAAAGCAAAACTGGGATTCCCTGAGGTAAAGCTAGGCATATTCCCGGGATGGGGAGGAACCCAGAGGGCAACAAGGCTTATAGGACCCGGAAAAGCAAAAGAACTCATCTTTACAGGGGAGATGATAGATGCGCAGGAAGCACAGAGAATAGGGCTTGTAGAAAGGGTCGTACCCCATGAAAAGCTAATGGAAGAGGCAAAAAACCTGGCCAGCACGATAGCAAAGAGAGGGCCTATAGCGGTAAGGCTTGCAAAAACAGCCATAAACGCAGGGTACGATATGGACCTTAAAAAGGCACTTCTCCTTGAGAAGTCTCTTGTTTCAATTTGCTTTAAGAGTGAGGACAGAGTTGAGGGAATGAAAGCATTTCTTGAGAAGAGAGAGCCGTCTTTTAAATCAAAATAAAGACAACCCCCAAGAGAGGAGAATCCGATATGAAGTTTTTAAGGTTTCAGGATAAAAACGGCAGGGTGGGCTCTGGAATCCTTGATGGGGAAAGCGTGGTTGAGATTGAGGGAAGCTTCTTTAACGATTACAGAGAAACACCGAGAAAACATCCCCTGGGTGAGGTAAGAATCCTTCCCCCCTGTCTTCCATCAAAGATAGTTGCTGTTGGGCTAAACTACAGAGACCATGCAGAGGAGTTAAAGAAGGAAATCCCCGAAGAGCCCCTTTTGTTTTTAAAACCATCTACAGCGGTAATAGGATACGGCGATAGCATCATATATCCATCCCACATGTCGTCACGCGTTGACTACGAGGGGGAGCTTGCAGTTGTTATAAAAAAGGAGGCAAGGTTTGTAAAGGAGAGCGAAGCACTAAACTACGTCCTTGGATACACCTGCATTAACGATGTTACTGCAAGAGACCTTCAGGTAAAGGACGTTCAGTACACAAGGGCAAAGGGCTTTGATACCTTCGCCCCAATAGGGCCCGTAATAGAAACGGAAATAAGCCCCGAAGACCTTGAGATATCCACCTTCCTTAACGGGGAGAGGAAACAGCACTCACGCACATCCAGTCTCATATTCAGCGTTCCAAAGCTTATAAGCTTCATATCACACGTTATGACGCTCCTTCCAGGTGACATAATAGCAACAGGAACCCCCTCAGGAATAGGTCCCATGAAAGTGGGGGATACTGTTGAGGTAAGAATAGAGGGAATAGGGGTTCTTAAAAACCAGGTGGCCCATAGAGAAGCGCGTTAACAATACGGCGTGCCTCTTTTTCCATGGGCTCTGGAAGGCCCTTCTCAAGTGCCTTTCGGGCACTATCGAGTGCCTCCTCTCTCCTCCCAAGGGCTATATAGACCTTTGCCAGAAGCAGATATGCGTTACCGTAGGAACTGTTTACTTCCATTGCCTTTCTAAGATACTCCTCGGCCTTTTTGTAGTAGAGAGGGGATCTCGTTGATGTAGCCCGCATGAAGTAGACTATAGCAAGGTTATAATAGGACCTGTAGAAGCGGGGATTATAGGATATTGACTTAAGAAACCACTCCTCTGCCATATCCAGGTTCTTTTTCTTACTTGCATAAAGAAGGCCCAGGCTGTTTGCAACCACCGCCTTTGAGGCCTTGTTCCCCTTTGCCTCGGGGGTAAGAGCAAATTGAAACTCCTTTAAGGCTTCCTCAATCCTTCCCGCATACATGAGTGCAAGCCCGTAGTTTCCGTGTGTGTAAACGTACCCAGGAGCCTTATTTACCGCCCTTTCCCAAAGGGAGAGGCTACTTTTCCAGATAGACTGCCCCCTTACCGTTGTAACCGCATAGGACACACACAAAACGAGGCCAAGAGCAAAGCCAAGCCTTTTAAGACCCAGGGCATCTTCAAGCCGAAAGAAAAGATAGCCAACAAGAAGAGCGTAACCCGAAGAAGGCAGAAAAAGGAACCTCTCGGCAAGTGGGGTTGCTGCAACGGGAAAGACAGCCGGATAGAGAGATGGGGCAAGAGTTATTGATATCCAGAGAACCAGGAGTGCAAATATATTCTCTCCTTTTACCACAGATAAGAAGCAAAGTAAAAAAAGCACAGAAACAAGGAAAACGGAGAAGAGAAGCAAAAACGTGCCATCTGGGACAGTGGCTATAAACGGATTTAAATCATAGGGAAAAACGAGCTTTCCTATGTAGAAGAGATAGGAGAGAAAAAGGGCTTTTATCACACGAAAGAGATCAAAGCCGGTTTTTGAAAGAGCCTTTTCCGTACCAGAGCTAAAAACACTTTCTGGGACCGTGGTACTTACCCCTCCCCTCAGGTAGAAGTAAGCAAGCACCAAGAGCAAATAAACTCCATACCTTAATATATTGCTCCGTTTGTTGAACCTGCGGCTTATAAGATCAAACGCAAGAACCAAAAGGGGAAACGAAATTGCAATCTCCTTTGAAAGGAGGGAGAAGAAAAAGAACAGTGCAGAAGGTATGAGGAAAAGGGGGTTTCTATGCGAAAGCACATGAAACAAAAAAGCCGGAAGGAAAAAGATGGTGCACAGTATATCTGCTCTTGCACTCACAAAGGAGACAGACTCTACATGGACCGGATAGAGGGCAAAGAGAAAGGAAGAGAGAAGAGCAATCTCCTCTCTTCTCCTTACATTAAACTCTCCAAGCAGAAAAAGAGAAAAAAGGTAAAACAATAAAGAGGAGACTGCGTAGAGGATAACGCTTGTTAGGTGAAAACCAAAGGGAGACATACCCCAGAGCTCTTTATCGGCAACAAAAGAGATAAAGAGAAAGGGACGGTAGTGAGAGAGCCTTTCCCTCTCAATGTTCTTAAAGAAAACCTCTGGGATATTTGATAGGCTGAGCCTGTGGGAGGTCTTCTCTATGTACTCAATATCATCCCATACAAACTCACTCTTTAAAGACGGAATAAAAACGCAAAAAGATAACGAAAAAACAAAAAGTGCTACCAGTAACCTGCGCCCTATTACCACCCTTGGCTCCACAAGCGTTTATAGTTCAGAGAAAGTAATCTCAACATCGAGTTTCTTTTCTTCAAGCTTCTTATCCAGTTTATCAAAATCGCAACCTATAACCCAGAGGTAACACCTATCCTGCTTCCCGGAAGGAAAGCTAAAGGAAAGCACCTTATCCGAAGCCATTCTTATAACCTTTAGAACCTCAAAGAAATCGGTGCCTTCAGGTGTTTTAACCTCCACTCTAACAGGTTTTCCGTGAAAACCAAGGAGCCTTAGCAAGCCATCAAGTACATCGGTAACCGTAATTATCCCGACAAGCCCTCCCGTTTTTGACACAACAGGAAGTGCATTGAATTTATGGCTACGTAAAATCCATGCAGCCTCCTCAAGAGAGGTATCCTCATAAACGGTAACCGGATTTGAACTCATAACGTCTGCAACAACGAGATTGTCATCTATGTTTATGGCATTACGTAGGTCCCTATCGGTAACTATACCCACCAAAGCCCCATCTTTAACAACCGGGAACTGACGGAAACCGTATTGCCTGAGCAGGCTGAAGGCAACCCTAACGTCCTCCCGGGGACTTACGGTAACAGGCTCTTTTGTCATACACTCCCTTACAAGCATCTTACCCCCTAAGGTATTCTTCCTTGATTATCCTTTCTGCTTCAAGCCAGTCATCAAGGGCTTTTCCCTCCTGTTTTCCCCTCTTTTCGTAGAGTTCATAAGCCTTTTTTTCGATAAGCTCGTGTAGCACCCTTTCATCAACAACTGGCTTCTTCTTCCTGGAAACCTTCCCCTTTCCTCTCTTTCCCACCATTTTTACACCTCCTTACCGTTATTTCAAGCCCCTATACTTTAAACTATTCCCCTGCATCCCTTTATCAGCTATCAGCAGAGGAACTGTAGAGTATCCCAGTAAAAGGTCATACCCACCCTTACCCCCTCACTCCCCTCCCTCTTTGAAAGAACTATAATGGAGCTAAAAAGAGCATTCCTTTTTATCTTATCCTTGATACCGGAGGCATCAATCTTGATCCTTGACATCCAAATTCCTTAAGGTAATCCAGCGCCTACTTAACCTCAATCTTAATCTCTTTTGACTTTGCCTCTTCCGCTTTGGGAAGACGTATCTCAAGCACCCCATTCTTAAAACTTGCCTTTACCTTACTGGCATTTACCTTGGTCGGAAGGGTTAGTGTCCGCGAAAAACTGCCATATGACCTTTCCGCATAGTAGTAGTCCTCTTCCTTTACCTCCTCCTCTTTTTTAACCTCACCCCTTATAGTAAGTGCGTTATCCCTTAAGGAAATGCTTATGTTATCCTTATCAACCCCTGGAATCTCAGCCTTTACAACTATCTCCTCACCCCTGTCATACATGTCAACCGGAGGATAAACTCCCTCTACCTCACTTAGCCTCTTTAGCAGGGGAAACCTCCTCCACATACGGGCAAAAAGAGGCTCTCCCATAAGCTCCTCATACATCCTCTCTATATCCTTCCTTAAAGCCTCTATCTCCTTTGAAGGAACCCACCTTGTAAGTGCCATACTACCCACCTCCCTAAGTGGTTTTATCCTAAAATTATAGCAATTTCCATGCCACAGCTTACGGTAATCGGATAAATAATCCAGGCCACCCAAGCCACTGTAATCCTTAAAGTTCTTTTAATTCTCAGGTTCCTGCTTGGAGAATACATCTCCTCCTGTGTCCTATTTTCTTACACCTTACAGCTCTCCCTGTTGTAGGGATTTACGCTTTCAAAAAATTCCCTGTAAAATAATTCCAAACAAAACCAAAGCACAAAGGAGATAAAAAAGTGCCAAAGATACTTGTGCTTCCCGGAGATGGAATCGGTACAGAGGTAACGGATGTAAGTCTGAAGGTTCTTAAGGCTATAGAGGAAAAGTACAATACGGAATTTGAGGTTGAAACTGCCCTCTTTGGCGGTTGCTCCATAGATGAGTATGGGGTTCCTGTAACCAAAGAGGTGCTTAAGAAGGCAAAGGACTCGGATGCGGTTCTTCTTGGAGCCGTTGGGGGACCAAAGTGGGACAAACTTGATTACGATATAAGACCCGAAAGAGGGCTTCTTGCTCTTAGGAAAGAGCTCGATACCTTTGCGAATCTAAGGCCTGCTGTGGTATATCCAGCACTTAAAGATGCCTCCACCTTAAAGGGTGAAATCGTAGAGGGTGTTGACATAATGGTTGTAAGAGAGTTAACAGGGGGGATATACTTTGGTACCCCCCGTGGTATTACCAAACTGCCAAACGGTGAAGAGAAAGGGGTTAATACCCTTGTATACACAACAGGTGAGATAGAGAGAATAGCAAGAACGGCCTTTGAGATAGCAAGGAAAAGGAGAAAGAAGCTTACCTCCGTTGATAAGGCAAACATACTAGAGGTAATGGAGCTCTGGAGAAAAACGGTAACCAGAATCGGTAGAGATGAGTTTCCGGATATTGAGCTTGAGCACCTCTACATTGATAATGCTGCCATGCAGCTTATAAGAAGGCCAAAGACCTTTGATGTCATACTTGCAGATAACATGTTTGGGGACATACTGAGCGATGAGGCAGCACAGCTTACAGGCTCCCTTGGTATGCTTCCCTCCGCAAGCATAGGCAAAAGTGGTGCAATATATGAGCCTGTTCACGGCAGTGCTCCCGATATCGCAGGAAAGGATATTGCAAATCCAATTGCCTCGGTACTTACCACGGCAATGATGCTTAGATACTCTTTTAACATGGATAGGGCAGCAGAGGATATTGAGGGAGCAGTAAGGAAAGTCCTGGATAAGGGCTATAGAACAGCAGACATCTACCAGCCCGGCACAAAGAGGGTTGGTTGCAAGGAGATGGGGGAGTTGATAATTGAGGAGGTAATAAAGTCCCCTTAAAAACCTATGGTTGTTGAGTACCATGAGTTTAAAAACCAGCATAACCCAAACCACATACTAACAGCACTCTCCAGGTCCAGAACCTTTTTAAGGCTTACCGAGAGCATAAAGAACGGCAGTAAAGTTATAAAGGTTTCTGGATTAAAGGGCTCTTCTGGACTTGCACTGATTCCGGCTATCCAGAGGGCAACAGGAAAACCCCTACTCTACATACTCCCTTCAAAAGAAAGGGTAAGGCTTGTTTCAGAAAGCCTATCATTTTACCTGGGAGAACCCCTTCCTTTCCTCCTAGGCAGAGAAACCAATCTAGAGGGCGCAATCCTCTCCTCTGTAAGTGGGGAGAAACCCAACCGGATTGAGTGGCTCTACTTTGCAGACAAAAAAAATATTGTTCTTGCAGAAGCTCGCTCTGTTTTTGAAAGGTTAATACCAAAAGAGCATCTCTTAAAATCAACCCTAAGTGTTGAGGTTGGAAGCAAGATACCAAGGGATAATCTCCTGCTAAGACTTGCCCAGATGGGCTACGCTGTGAGTGATTTCGTTCAACGCAAGGGAGAGATGAGCGCAAGGGGGCTAGTTGTAGATGTGTTTTCCCCAGGAGCCCCAAATCCCATAAGGATAGAGTTTTTTGGAGACGAAGTTGCCTCAATAAGGCACTTTAACCCCCAGGACCAAAAGTCGGTAGAAAAGGTAGAAAAGGCTATTATTTTACCTGCAGGTGAGCTCATAATGGATGAAGAGGGTGTAAACAGCTGCATCCTCTATATAAGGGCAAGAGGAGAAGAGATTCCCGCTTCGCTTCGAATGCGGATGATAGATGATTTAAGGGAGAGAAGGAGGTTTTCAGATATTGAGTTATTTATTCCCGCTTTTTATCCGAAAACCGATACCGTATTTGACTACATACCCCCTGACTCAATTGTGGTTTTAGAAGAGCCTGAATCAATGATAAAGGCCATAGAAGACGCAAGGGAAAAACTCTTAAAAACACTTGAGGTGGTAAAAAAACGATTAAAGATAGCCCCGGATACAGATGAACTCCTTCTAGAGTACGGCCAGATTGAAAGCAGGCTAAGCCAGTTCCAGAGGATTCAAATAGAAGGTGTAGGGGTTTACGAAGAAGGCATAGAAACCCTTGTGTTTGAAACACACACGATAGAGAGGGAAGAAGGCCCAAGATCCCCATTTGAGAGCCTTTCGGAAAAGATCTCAGGGTGGCAGTCCCAGGGGTTTTCCGTATTTATAGTTCTTAAGAGCAAAATAGAGCTTGAAAGGTTTGAAAACATACTTAAAGAGCACGGTATAAGAGACGTAAACCTTCTTCTGGGAGATCTGCCTTTTGGATTTATCTTCCCCGAAGCAGGTCTTGTGGTTATTACGGAAAAAGAGATTATAGGGGAGAAGAAAAGGTTAAGATCCTATCCCCTAAAGGACATACCTTCAGCGTTTATAACCTCATTTAGCGAGCTAAAACCCGGGGACTACATAGTACATGTAAACTTTGGAATAGGCATTTTCAGGGGGCTTAAAAGGCTAAGAATAGAAAACGTGGAAGGGGATTTCCTCCAGTGTGAGTATGCAGGTGGGGATAAGATATACGTTCCTGTTGACAAACTAAAACTCGTTCAAAGGTACATAGGGGAAGGACCACCCCCGAGGATAGATAAACTGGGAAGTGAAAGCTGGAGAAGGACAGTAAGGAGGGCAAAGAAGGCGGTAGAGAAGATAGCACGAGAACTCCTTGAACTCTATGCCCGCAGAAAGTCAGAAAATGGATTTCAGTTCTCAAAAAGAGACAGGATGTTTGAGGAGTTTGAGCTTTCATTCCCATACGAAGAAACACCTGATCAGGCAGCAGCAATTGAGGATGTAATGAGCGATATGGAATCCCCAAGACCCATGGACAGACTGATATGCGGTGATGTTGGGTTTGGTAAAACCGAGGTTGCCATAAGAGCTGCATTTAAAGCTGTAATGGATGGCAAGCAGGTTGCTGTTCTTGTTCCAACCACCCTTCTTGCCTCTCAACACTATAAAACCTTTACAGAAAGGCTAAAAGGCTACCCCGTTATAGTTGAGGTGCTCTCAAGGTTCAGAACCACTGCAGAGGTAAGGGAGATACTTAAGAGGCTTGAATCCGGAACCGTAGACATAGTAATAGGAACACACATGCTCCTTGGTGATAGGGTAAAGTTTAAAGACCTTGGCCTGGTTATAATAGATGAAGAGCACAGATTTGGTGTAAAACACAAGGAGAAACTACGAAAGCTAAAAAGCAGGGTTGATGTGCTAACCCTAAGTGCAACCCCTATTCCACGGACCCTTCAGCTCTCCCTTGCCGGTATAAGAGATATAAGCGTAATAAACAGCCCTCCGGAGGGAAGGCAGCCCGTTGAAACCTACGTTTTTCAATTCAGCAAAAACGTAATAAGGGAAGCAATCACCAGAGAGCTTAAAAGAGGAGGGTCTGTTTTCTTTATACACAACCGGATCGAAGACATTTTCAGGGTAGCACAGGAGATAAGAGAGCTTGTTCCGGAGGCAAGGGTAGAGGTTACACACGGAAGAATGAGCAGAAGGGTACTCGAAAGAAGGGTACTTGATTTCGTTGAGGGCAGGGTTGATGTACTTGTTACAACCGCTATAGTGGAGTCCGGCCTTGATATCACAAGGGCAAACACGATAATAGTGAATGAGGCCCATACCTTTGGTCTGGCTGACCTGTACCAGCTAAGGGGAAGGGTTGGAAGGTCTGATGTAAAGGCCTATGCCTATCTCCTTGTACCGTCTCCAAACTCACTCACGCCGGAGGCAAAAAAGAGGCTTCAGGCAATTGTAGAGCTTAAGGAGCTTGGCTCAGGCTTTAGGCTTGCCCTATCAGACCTAGAGATTAGGGGAGCGGGAAACGTATTCGGGATGGAACAGTCAGGACACATTGCTAATGTTGGACTGGAACTCTACCTTGATATGCTAAATAAGGCCATTAAGGAGCTTAGAAGAGAAGAGACCGGAGAGGAGTTCGAGCCTGAGATACACGTAAACACTAAAGCATTTATTCCAGATGACTACATAGAAGACAGCAAAGAAAGGCTTCTCCTCTACAAGAGGATATCTTCTGTTTCTTCAGATAGAGAGCTTAAGGACATACAAAGCGAGCTAAGGGATAGGTTTGGCCCCTTACCAGAACCTGCTATAAATCTTCTAAAGATTGTAGAGCTAAAGCTCGTAATGAAGAGGCTCCTTATATCAAGGATAGATATAAAAGAGGATTCAACTGTTATAACGTTTATGCCTGCTTCCCCTTTTTACCCAAACTTCCTGCCAAGTGGCAAATGGCGGTTATTCCAAAGCGGTAGCGAAGCTATTTCTGAGGTAGCAAAACGATTAAATCTGCTCACAAAAAAAGCAGAAAAAACCACAGGCTAAAAGGAGAAAAAAAATGGGTTTAAAGGCTTTACTAACTACCCTCACTTTAACCCTTGCATTCTGTGCTGGATGCAGCGATTTTAACAGGTTCTATAAAGAGAAAAGACAGACCCCGGGTATTGGAAAAGACACCGTCGCAGTGGTTAACTCAGAGAGAATTACAAAGGAAGAGCTTATCCGCTCCCTTGAAGCGCTTCCCGTTAAGCAGAGGATTATATACCTGTCGGGTCCTGAGAGGCTTAGAGAGTATCTGGACTCCTATATAAACCAGATACTTCTCTACAAGGAGGCCAAGAGAAAGGGAATTGATAAAAGAGAAGACATAAAACAGAGGGTTGAGAGATACAAAAGACGCCTTCTAATACAGGCACTTGGAGAAGAGATACTAAACAGGGGTGTAAGCGAAAAGGAAGTAGAGAGATACTATAGAGAAAACCAAAGGCGGTTTGAACAGGTAAGGATAAGCTCGATATTTATAAAGGTAGCTCCTGAGCAGGGAGTAGACAGAGAAGAAGCAAGAAAGAGGGCAAAGCTTCTTACCGAGAGAGCAAGAAGAGGAGAAGATTTTAAGAGGCTTGCCAAGGAGTTTTCAGACGATAACATCCTAAGGGACAAAGGTGGAGACATGGGGTATTTCCTCAGAGGACAACTACCCGGGGAAATAGATGAGGTTGCTTTCAGCCTGAAACAAGGTGAGGTAAGCAACCCTATAGAAACAAAGAAGGGATTTTATGTAGTTAAGGTAACAGAGGGCCCAAGCGTCCTGCCACTTGAGAGGGTAAGGGGAAGGATAAGATTTGAGTTGAGAAATGCCCTTTTCTCAGAGTATACTAAGGAGCTTAGGGAAAAGGCTGGTGTAGAGGTTTTTGAAGATAGATTGAAGGAGATAACAAAGAGATGAAAAAGGTTACGGGCATTGTTTTTTTCTTTCTTCTGGTATTTTCCACACCGCTACAGGCTGGAGAGGTTATAGACAGGATTGTTGCTGTTGTAAACGATGATTTAATTACGCTTTCTGAGCTAAAGGAAACGATATCGACTCTAAACACAGACACCCAGACCATAAGCAAGAAAGAGGAAAGAAGCATACTGGAGCAGATGATAGAGCAAAGACTTCTAGAGCAGGAAGCAAAGAAGCTTGGAATCACGGTTACGGAAAGTGAAGTAGATGCTGCTATAGAGAGCGTAAAGAAAAACCTTAACCTTACGGATGAACAGATGAGAGAGGTTCTAGAAAGGCAAAACCTTTCACCGGAGAGTTTTAGACAGCAGTGGAGAATACAGATACTGGCAAACAAGCTTATAGCAAGCCAGCTTAAGGGACAGATAGCAATTACAGAGGATGAGATAAGAAAAGAATACGAAGAGAACTACAAACAGAGCAAAACGGTTGATGAGGTAAGAATAGCCCATGTGCTTATTCCGGTTAATTCCCCGGATGAGGAAGAAAAAGCAAGAGAAACCGCTGAGAAGGTTTTAAAGCTAGCTGAATCTGGCTACGAATTTGAAAAGCTTGCAAAGGAGTACTCAAAAGACAGTGTGTCAGCAGAGAGAGGAGGAGACCTGGGTTACTTTAAAAAAGGTGACCTTGCAAAACCAATAGAGGATGCAGTTGAGAATACCCCAGTTGGGGGCATAGTGGGGCCGGTAAGGTCTCCTATGGGATATCACATTATAAAGGTTATTGACAAGAAAGAAGCCTCTGAGGAAAGACCCCTTGAAGCGGTAAGGGATGAGATAAGGGAGAAGCTCTACAGGCAAAAAGCTGAGAAGGCTCTTAAAAACTGGATTGAGCAGATTAAAAAGACCGCATATATAGAGGTAAAGCTCTAGCTTTCCTCTTCCTCCATGTAAGAGTGAATGGGAGGACATACACACACCAAGTGTTTGTCTCCATAAGGGTTATTTACCCTGCCAACAGGAGGCCAGAACTTGTTTTCCCTGACAAATGGAAGCGGGTAAACAGCTTTGGTTCTCGTATAGGGATGTGTCCAGTTATCCGATGTAGCCTCCGCAGCCGTATGGGGAGCATTCTTTAACACATTATCCTTTATATCAGCTTCACCCCTTACAATCTCCTGTATCTCCTCGTAGATAGATATCATTGCATCACAGAAACGGTCAAGCTCATCCTTTGCCTCACTTTCGGTTGGCTCAATCATCATGGTTCCTGGAACTGGCCAAGAGATCGTAGGAGCATGAAATCCATAGTCAATAAGCCTCTTTGCAACATCCTCAACCTCTATATCGGCACTCTTCTTAAACTGGCGCAGATCCAGTATAAACTCATGTGCGACCCTTCCCTTGCTGCCCTTATACAGGACCGGGTAATACCTTTCCAGCCTGGACTTTAAGTAGTTAGCATTTAAGATAGCATACTTGGAAGCCTCGGTCAGCCCCTTTGCACCAAGCAATCTTATGTAAGCATAGGAAACAACAAGGATACTTGCACTTCCCCAGGGAGCAGAGGCAACAGCGGTTATTGCCTTTTCCCCGCCAACAGGCACCAGAGGATGTCCAGGTAGATATGGGGCAAGGTGCTTTGCAACACATATAGGGCCCATGCCGGGACCACCTCCGCCATGAGGTATGCTAAAGGTCTTATGGAGATTCAGGTGACATACATCCGCTCCGATAATCCCGGGACTTGTAAGGCCCACCTGTGCGTTCATATTTGCCCCATCCATGTACACCTGACCACCGTTTTCATGAACAACAGCACATGCCTCCTGAATCCTTTCCTCAAAAACCCCGTGAGTAGATGGATAGGTAACCATAAGCGCAGCAAGTGTTTCCCTATACCTTGAAGCCTTGTTCTTTAAATCCTCTATATCTATGTTCCCATCCTGGTCACACTCTACAACAACAACCTTCATACCCGCCATAACCGCGCTTGCAGGATTTGTTCCGTGGGCAGATGAAGGGATTAAAACGGTGTTTCTGTGAGCCTCTCCCCTATCCTCGTAGTAAGCACGTATAACCATAAGGCCGGTGTACTCTCCCTGAGCACCGGAGTTGGGCTGTAGCGAACAGGCATAAAGGCCTGTAATCTCGCAAAGGGCCCTTTCAAGCTCCCTAAATATATGGGCATAACCCCTTGCCTGATCAAGAGGGGCAAAGGGGTGTAACCTTGAAAACTCTGGCCAGCTAAGGGGTATCATCTCCGTAGCCGCATTGAGCTTCATTGTGCATGAGCCCAGGGGTATCATAGAGGTATTTAACCCAATATCTTTGTTCTCCAGTTTCTTTATATACCTTAGCATCTTGGTCTCAGAGTGGTACCGGTTAAAAACGGGATGGGTTAGGAAGCTGCTTTTCCTTACGAGGTTTGATGGGTAGTTGGGCTCTATTCTGTCTACATCGTTTTTAAGCTCTTTCCCCACGTAGTTTTTTCCCACCGCCTGTGCAAAGATCCGGGCAATCTGCTCAATATCTTCTACCTGTGTTGTCTCATCAAGAGAAATACCAACGTATCTATTGCCTATGTATCTAAAGTTGATACATGCCTCCTCCGAAATCCTCCTTATCTCCTGAGCTATTCTTCCTGAATCATCCCCAAGGTCTATCTTTAATGTATCGAAGAAATAATCGTTAAGCTGAGCAAACCCCAGGCTCTTTAATTCCCGTTCCAAAACCCTTGCAAGAGCATGTATTCTACGTGCAATTGCTTTTAACCCCTTTGGCCCATGATAAACGGCATACATACCAGCCATAACAGCAAGCAGAGCCTGAGCGGTGCATATGTTTGATGTGGCTTTTTCCCTTCTTATGTGCTGCTCCCTTGTCTGAAGGGCCATTCTGTAGGCCGTGTTTCCGTGGGAATCAATTGAAACACCTATAATCCTTCCAGGAACCTGACGCTTAAACTCATCACGGGTAGCAAAGTAAGCTGCATGGGGTCCGCCATATCCCATAGGTACACCAAACCTCTGGGTTGAACCAACAACCACATCCGCTCCAAACTCCCCAGGAGGGGTAAGAAGCGTGAGGCTAAGAAGGTCAGCGGCAACCACAACCCTTGCACCGGCTCTATGAGCCTTGCTTATGAAATCGGAGTAATCACACACACCACCATCACAATCAGGATACTGAACAATTGCCCCAAAAACCCTTTCATCAAATTCAAAACCACTGTGATCACCTATAATAAGCTCTATACCCAGGGGCTTTGCCCTGGTTCTTAGAACCTCTATGGTCTGGGGAAAACACATTTTAGAGACGAAAAAAACGTTTGCATTTTTCTCCACCGCCTTTTTATCCCTTAGCCTGTAAAGCATGGTCATGGCCTCAGCAGCAGCCGTTCCCTCATCGAGAAGGGAAGCATTTGCTATTTCCATCCCGGTAAGATCTACAACCATTGTTTGAAAGTTAAGTAGAGCCTCCAGTCGCCCCTGTGAGATCTCTGATTGATAAGGAGTATAGGGGGTATACCAGCTTGGATTCTCAAAAACATTGCGCTGGATTACACTCGGGGTGATACAGTCGTAGTAACCAAGCCCTATATAGGACTTAAAAACCCTGTTTTGCCCAGCTATTGCCCTTAGCTCCTCCAAGAACCTGTACTCACTTACCGCATCGGGAAGCTCAAGGGGTTTTTTAAGCCTTATACCAGATGGTATGGTTTCATCAATAAGGGAGTCCAGCGAATTAACCCCAATAACCTCTAACATCTCTTTAAGTTCAGCCTCATCTGGACCTATGTGTCTTGATAAAAAAGAGCCTTCTTCCATTAAATCATCTTTTTCCATGTCCTTCCCTTACAATAAAGGAGAACAAAAAGACCTGTTCTCCCCTGTAAATATTCCATGGTAAGCCCCTAATACCCAGACAACATGAGAACCAAAGAAGCAAAACCCCTAAGATTCTCTTTTAACCTTCCTCCATCTCACTCTCTATGTAATCTGCATACTCTTCGCTATCCATTAGGTCATCAAGCTCTGCAAGGTCATAGGGCTTTACCCTTATCATCCATCCTTCACCGTAGGGATCCTCATTTATGGTCTCCGGTGAGTCAAGAAGGGCTTCGTTTACCTCCACAACCTCACCGCTTACAGGAGCATACAACTCAGAGACAGACTTGGTAGATTCTACCGAGCCAAAGGGATCACCCTTGGTAATCTCATCACCTTCACTGGGAAGCTCGATATACACAATCTCCCCAAGGGCATCTTGGGCATAATCGGTAATCCCAATTACAACCGTATCCCCCTCAACCCTTACCCATTCGTGTTCCTTTGTATACTTAAGCTGCTCTGGAATCTCTACCATAATTCTTCTCTCCTTTTTCTAAGCCTTTTTCCTATAAAAAGGAACCGAGACGATCTTTGCCCTTCTCAAGGTCCCTCGAATATCTATGTAGATTTCCTCATTTTCCGAGTAGCTATTACTCCTTAGATAACCCAGCCCAATAGCCTTTTGAAGGCTTGGGGAAAAGGTACCGCTTGTAACCACACCTACTACATCCCCGTCTTTTAAGATACCATAACCCTGCCTTGGGATTCCACGTTCAACCATCTCAAATCCCATAAGCCTTTTCCCTGGCCCTGCCGATACCACATCCATAAGGGCTGTCCTGCCAACAAAGTCCCCCTTATCAAGCTTTACAAACCTTAAAAGCCCAGCCTCCACAGGGTTGGTTTCCTCATCGAGTTCGTGTCCGTAAAGTGGATAGCCCATCTCAAGTCTCAACGTATCCCTTGAACCAAGACCACAGGGTTGGATTTGATAAGGCCTTCCCTCTTCAAAAACAGCATCCCAGAGCTCAAGTGCCCTTTCCCATGGAAGAAAAACCTCAAAGCCATCCTCACCAGTATACCCAGTTCTGGCAACCATAAGCTCAACTCCCTTCCAGCTCACCAAGGCAAAAGAAAACCTCTTTAGCAAGCTAAGATCCCTGTTTAAAACCTTAATTAAAACCTCCTCAGCACTGGGTCCCTGAACTGCAAGCTGAGAAAATTCAAGGCTTCGGTTTTTAACCTCCACTCTAAATTTACCAGCAGCATTTTGCTTTATCCACTCAAAGTCTTTAGCCGTATTTATGGCATTTACACAGATAAAGAATCTGGTTTCTGAAATTCTATAAATTATAACATCATCTATAACCCCTCCATTCGGGTTACACATAAGGGTATACTGAGCCTGAAAATCCCCGAGTCTGGACACATCGTTTGTGGTAACCCACTGGCAAAGAGAAAGGGCACCTTCACCTTCAACCTCAATCTCACCCATGTGGCTTATATCAAAAACACCCACAGAGCTTCTTACACCAAGATGTTCCTCCCTTATTCCTCTATATTGAAGAGGCATCTCCCAACCGGCAAACTCTATCATCCTTGCCCCAAGTTTTTTGTGCACCTCATAAAGTGCAGTTCGATTCATATCCACCTGCGTAGCTTACCTAAAGAGTCAGTTGTATTAACCTACAAAGGGAGTCTCTATCCTAAAAGGCCTCTCTCCACTCCCTACAAAGAAGGCCTAAAGAAACCACCTAAAAAGCCAAAAGCTTTACCACAAACCCCACACACTATTTCCTTCCAGAAACACTCCTCCGTTTAAAAACCAAATCCCAGAGGGCATTTTTACTCTGGGTTATTGTATTCAAAATTATGAAACTATCAAGCCCTTTTGGTTTTGTTTTATCCACATTCACATGAAGCAGGATAAAATATAATAGAGATGACATACTCAGAGCGTATAGCTGGCTTCTATGAAGCAATGCTAAAGAGATATGGCCCTCAAGGGTGGTGGCCTGCCGAAACAGAGCTTGAATGCATACTGGGAGCGATACTTACCCAAAACACCTCCTGGAAGAATGTAGAGAAGGCAATAGGGAATTTAAAAAGGGCAGGACTTATATCCGTAGATAAACTTGCTTCAATTCCAACGGAAACTCTGGCCAAACTAATTCGCCCCTCCGGATACTTTAACCAGAAAGCAAGGCGAATAAAGAGCTTTATTCAGTTTGTTATAGACAGCTACAATGGAGACCTAAAGAAGATGTTTGATGAAGATACAGATAAGCTAAGAGAGAAGCTACTGGGTATAAAGGGTGTTGGTCCTGAAACAGCAGACAGCATACTGCTTTATGCAGGGAAAAAACCTGTTTTTGTTGTAGATGCCTACACATACAGAGTCCTTCTACGACATGGACTTATCTCAGAAGATGCAGGGTATGAAGACATACAGAAGCTGTTTCTAAGGTCTCTTCCAAAGGACCAGAGCCTCTTTAGCGAGTACCATGCACTTCTGGTAAGGGTAGGGAAAGAGCACTGCAGGAAAAAAGCGGTGTGCAGGGGATGTCCCCTGGAGTATGACCCACACAGAGTGGCCTCAATCTAGTTTAGGTGAGCCTTTGCAGTGTCCACAACAGCCCTGAATGCTTCGGGGTTTCTTACAGCCATATCGGCAAGAACCTTCCTGTTAAGCTCTACCCCTGCCTTTTTCAGGGCTCCCATAAAAGTGCTATAAGAAAGGCCATAAGGTCTTACAGCAGCATTGATTCTAACGATCCAGAGGCTTCTAAAATCCCTTTTCTTCTGTTTTCTGTCCCTGTAAGAATAGGAAAGAGCACGAAGTAAGGTTTCTCTTGCCCGTCTTAAAATGTTTTTTCTCTTTCCCCAGAAACCCTTTGACAGCTTAAGCAACCTTTTCTTCCTTCTCCTTGAGGTAACGCTTGATTTTACCCGCATATTAAATCCTCCCTAATCGGATACTTCAAATAGAGCACTCAGAGATAGGGCACATACTTCTTTATCCTCTTTGCTGCCTCCCCAACTATATAGTCCGGAGAACCCAACCTCCTTAACCTCTTTCTACTCTTTTTTACATTCAAATGGCTTTTCCCACTGCGAGCCCTCTTTATCTTCCCAGAGGCCGTGAGACGAAACCTCTTTGCCGCACTTCTGTTTGTTTTTACCTTTTGCTTAGCCATCTTCTCTCCTCAACACATTATGTTTTCTTCTTGGGAGAAAGAATCATTGTAAGGTTCTTTCCCTCCAACTTTGGTGGAGAATCCACAACACCAACATCCGATAACCTCTCAATTATCTTATTGGCAAGCATGTGACCTATTTCCGGATGCAGTATTTCCCTTCCCTTAAAGAATATCATCACCTTGCTTTTGTGCCCCTCCTCTAAAAACTCCCTCATATGGTTTATTTTGATATCAAGGTCGTGTTCACCAATATTGGGCCTGATCTTTATCTCTTTTACCGTTTGAGCCTTCTGCTTCTTGGCAGCGGCCTGTTTTTTCAGTTCGTATTTATACCTTCCATAATCCATCATCCTGCATACAGGTGGGTTTGCATTAGGTGCAACCTCTACAAGATCCACTCCCTGCTCCTCTGCCATCCTAAGTGCCTCACGAATTGGAAATATCCCAAGCTGTTTTCCATCTACCGATATTACCCTTACTTCCTTTGCCTTTATTCTCTCGTTTACCCTGATATTAGGTTCTCTAACTATAGTTCTCTACCTCCCTCCACTTATAAGGGTTATTTTCTTTCTCAATTAGCCTCAAAAACTCCTCTACTTTCATCGAAGGCAGGTTTTTCCCACCCAGTTTCCTTGGTGCAACCGTTTTGTTCTCAACCTCCTTGTTACCTATAACGAGAAGATACGGAATCCTCTCAAGTTGAGCCTCTCTAACCTTTAGTCCCAGCTTCTCGTTTCTAAAATCCTTCTCCACCCTTAGATTCTCCTGCCTTAGTATATTATACACTTCCTCTGCATAACCTATATGGGTATCGCTTATAGTTGCAATACGAACCTGAACAGGACTTAGCCACAGGGGAAAAGCACCACCGTAGTGCTCTATTAAGATCCCAAAAAACCTCTCGAATGAACCAAATATAGCCCTATGAATCATAATTGGAGTATGACGTAGGTTATCCTCGCCCACAAAGCTTATCTCAAACCTCCGCGGGAGGTTAAAATCTACCTGAATAGTAGAACACTGCCAAGCTCTACCGAGAACGTCCTTTATTTTTAGATCGATCTTTGGACCGTAGAAAGCCCCTCCCCCCTCATCCACACTGTATTTAAGTCCCTTTGACTCTATTGCACTTTGAAGAGCCCTGGTTGCCTTATCCCATTCCTCTTCACTCCCCACAAACTTCTCCGGACGGGTTGATAAATACACCTCGTAGTCATCAAAACCAAAGGTTCGAAGGAAAAACACCGTTAAATCCAAAACACCCAAAACCTCCTCCTCTATCTGGTCAGGCCTGCAGAAGATATGGGCATCGTCTTGAGAAAAACCCCTTACCCTTAAAAGCCCATGCAGAACCCCAGAGCGCTCATATCTGTAAACCGTACCTACCTCAGCCCAGCGCAGGGGAAGCTCTCTATAGCTTCTTATCCTGGATTTGTAAATCATAATGTGAAAGGGGCAGGTCATGGGTTTTAACTGATAGGCAGTGTTCTCAACCTCCATTGAGGGATACATGTACTCGCTATAGAAGTCAAGATGCCCGCTTGTTTTCCAGAGATCAAGCCTTGCAATGTGGGGGGTAAAAAGGATATCGTATCCACACCGCTCATGCTCCTTTCTCCAAAAATCCTCTATAACCCTTCTAACCCTTGCTCCCTTAGGATGCCACAGAACAAGTCCAGGGCCAATTTCGTCCTGTATGCTAAAGAGATCAAGCTCTTTTCCAATTCTTCTGTGGTCCCTTTTCTTGGCTTCCTCAAGTCGGGTAAGATACTCCGTTAAATCTCTCTCATTAGAGAAAGCGGTTCCATATATCCTCTGCAACATGGGGTTTCTCTCATCCCCCCTCCAGTAAGCCCCTGCAACGCTTAAAAGCTTAAACGCCTTGACAAACCCGGTAGAGGGAGCATGTGGTCCCCTACACAAATCAAACCAGTCTCCCTGCTCATAAATGGTTATCTGCTCTTCCGGTGGTATCTCGTTTATAATCTCTATCTTATAAGTCTCCCCAGCCTCTCTAAAGATTCTTATAGCCTCTTCCCTAGAGACCTTTTTTCTTACAAGAGGCTTGTTCTCTTCCACAATCTCTTTCATCTTTGATTCTATTTTTTCAAGGTCCTCTGGAGTAAAACCCCGCGGGAAATCAAAATCGTAGTAAAAGCCGTTTTCGATTACAGGTCCTATTGTAACCTTGACCTCACCAGGGAAAAGCTTTTGAACCGCCTCTGCCATAACATGAGCAGCAGTATGTCTTATAAGATAGAGTCCCTCCGGGGAGTCTAGAGAAACGGGCTCAACGGTAGCATCTGATTCCAGTTCATACCAAAAATCTACAACCTTTCCGTTTACCTTAGCACCTATTATGCTGTCTTTAAGCCCAAGGGCCTCAAACACCTGTTTTATGGTTGTCCCTTTAGGAAAGACCCCTACCCTTCCGTCTGGAAGTGTGATCTGCACTTCATCCATAATCAACCAGTTACGCTAACTGGTGAGCGCGGCAGGATTTGAACCTGCGACCTCTTGCGCGTCAAGCAAGCGCTCTCCCCCTGAGCTACGCGCTCAACCAAGACTGTAACAGTTTATTTTACTTTTGAAAAATACACACTGTCAAGGACCTCAAGAAGTTTTTTTACACCAGGAGTTGAAACCCGTTTGTGGCTTTGACATACCTTATTTCTTCCAATATCTTTAAAATCATGAAAAATGAGAGGGTGGTTATAAGAACCGAATTTCCAGAGCTTCCCCAACCCAAGAGGGGAAAGGTAAGGGATATTTACGACCTTGGAGATAAGCTGCTAATAGTAGCCACCGATAGGATCTCTGCTTTTGATGTTGTCCTGCCAAACGGAATTCCCAAAAAGGGTATTGTGCTGAACCAAATATCAAGGTTCTGGTTTGAGCAAACAACAGAGATTGCTCCCAATCACCTCATATCAACAAGCGTTGAGGACTTTCCAGAAATCCTTTGGAAGTACCGGAGCATCCTTCAGGGAAGGAGTATGCTTGTAAAAAAGGCCAAGCCACTTCCCGTAGAGTGCATAGTTAGAGGCTACCTTGCAGGTTCAGGGTGGAAAGAGTATCAAAGAAATCAAACGGTTTGCGGAATAACTTTGCCTCCTGGGCTGGTTGAAGCCTCAAAGTTAGAAAGCCCAATATTTACCCCTTCAACAAAAGCCGAAGAGGGTGAGCATGATGAAAACATACCTTTTGAAAGGGTTGTAGAGATCCTGGGGAAAGAATTGGCTGAGAGAATAAAAGACTTAAGCCTATCCATTTACACATTTGCCTGTAATATAGCTGAAAGAAGAGGGATAATAATAGCGGACACAAAACTTGAATTCGGAATAGAAAAGGAAACTGGAGAGTTGCTAATTATAGATGAACTCCTTACACCGGATTCCTCAAGATTCTGGCCAAAAGAAGATTATAAACCCGGGGGACCACAAAAAAGCTTTGATAAGCAGTTTGTAAGGGATTACCTAGAGTCAATAGGATGGAACAAAAAACCCCCTGCTCCCAAACTCCCCCCCCATATCGTTCAGAAGACCTCTGAAAAGTATGTAGAGGCCCTCTACAGGCTTACAGGTATTAGATTATGAGCTTAAACAACAACATTTTTAGGATTATCCAGAAGGAAAGCCAGGATGTTTTCAACCGTAATCTCAAGGATCCTCTCTAGCGCTTCTTTACTGTAGAAGGCAATATGAGGGGTAAACACAACGTTATCCCTGCTTAACAGTATGTGATCCCTAACGAGATTGGCTAGAATACGTATATTTTTTTGATCATACAGTAGTTGCTTCTCCTCCTTTATCAACTCCTCACCTTCAATAACATCAAGCCCAACACCGCTTAATATCCCTTTATCAAGGCCCTCTATTAAAGCCTCAGTGCTTACAACCCCTCCTCTGGAAGTGTTTATAAGTATGGCTCCTTTCTTCATTATCCCTATGTTATCTCTATTAATCATATGATGAGTATGCCTGTTATACGGAACATGCAGTGTAATGATGTCAGAACTTCTTAAAAGCTTCTCAAATGAAACGTATTTAAACCCCAAAACCTCAGCCAAAAAGGGATTCTGTTTTATATCGTAAACCAAAACATCCATACCAAATCCCTTTGCTATTCTAATCACATGCAAACCAATATGCCCGGCTCCAATAACACCTATCGTTTTCCCCTTAAGGTCAAACCCTCTTAGCCCCTCTGTTGAAAAGTCCTTTCTTAGAGACCTTACATAAGACTTATGAACGTTCCTAGAAAGAGCCAAAATTAGGGCAAAAGTGTGTTCAGCCACTGTATTTTCCCCATAAGAGGGGACATTGCAGACGGTGATCCCTCTTCTCTTGCACTCTCTTATATCAATATGGTCAAAACCCGTTGATCTGGTAACTATAAGCTTTAGTTTAGGAAGTCTCTTTATTACCTCTCTGTCAATCTTTGAATAGATAAAGACAGAGATTATATCACTGTCTTTGGCCTCTTTCACATTCTCCAAACTAAGTCGTTCCCCACTAAATTCCAGGACACAGCTTTTTAATCTATTTTTTAAATACCTTTTCTCCCAACCCTGAATCTCAAAAAAAGTAATCTTTGCCACCTTAACCTCTCCTCCTAACTAAACGCCTTTGTTTCCTGCCCTTACCTTATGGTATACTATAATACTTGGATATGATAAGGAAAATAAAAGGAGCTTTTATAAGCTTTTACGGGGAATGAACAATCTACTTAAGCTTTTTTTCACACTTTTTTGCTCTATAAAAACGGTACATATCTTATTACCAGCAATAAACAATAAAAACACAGGAGGGGTTTTAAGGAAAACATGCAAGAGATTCTAGAGGGTGGTAACGGTATTACAAAAGAGATAGATTTTGAGGACAACGCCATAACCAAACAGCTTTACGGAGAGAATAACGAAAACCTAAAAGAGATAGAAAACATATTTAACATAAGAATATACTCTCGCGGAGGAAAGCTCAGTCTGAGAGGGGAAGCAGTGGAGGTAGAATCTGCAGAAAGGCTTATTACAGAGATATACCGTCTTATCTCAAAGGGGTACTCACTGGACCCAGGAGATATTGAGCTTGCAGCAAGGATTGTACTCCAAAGCAATATACCCCTAGAAGAGATATTCCTTGATACGGTTTGTATATCAACCAGAAAGAAAATAATTGCTCCCAAAAGCCTAGCACAAAAGCTCTACATAGAGGCCATTCGTAAAAACGATATCGCCTTTGGTATAGGCCCTGCCGGAACCGGAAAAACCTACCTCGCAATGGCGATGGCAGTTTCTGCTTTCATGAACCGACAGGTAAACCGCATAATCCTTACAAGACCGGCTGTAGAGGCCGGAGAGAAACTGGGGTTCTTACCCGGAGACCTTTATCAGAAGGTTGATCCCTACCTAAGACCGCTTTTTGACGCACTATACGATATGATGGATTTTGATAAGGCCACAAGGCTTATAGAAAAGGGAGCAATAGAGATAGCCCCTCTTGCTTTTATGAGGGGAAGAACCTTAAATGATGCCTTTGTTATTCTTGATGAGGCCCAGAATACCACAGCCATGCAGATGAAGATGTTTCTTACAAGACTCGGATTTAACTCAAAGGCCGTTATAACAGGAGATACCACCCAGATTGATCTGGGACCAAACGAGAGGTCCGGTCTGCTAGAAGCAGAATCGCTACTAAAGGGAATAGATGGAATTGCCTTTGTTTATTTCTCAAAAGCAGATGTTGTAAGACATCCCCTTGTAAAGAAGATAATAGAAGCGTACGAAAACAAAGAAAGAAAACAACAAACAGCTTCCTAAACCCGGAGGTTTTCTTCTTATGAAAAAAGCATCCATAGTGGTTTTCTCCATTCTCCTACCCCTTATCGTTACGGGATGTGCTAAAGAGTGGCAAAACCCAGACACAGCTCTGCCAGCCAAGAAGCTAAAGATAACAAGCATACTGGTAAGCCCCCATGCTTATGATAGCGCAGGGGTTATAGTAGAAGGCAAGGTGTGGGATCTTACCTTTAATATACTTGAAGAAAAGGACTCCGAAACTCCCTACACCAGCTTTAAAATTGCTGATAAGGATGGAAACTTCATTAATGTTTTTGCCCTTGGACACGTCCCTTTACTTGAAGGTGACTTGGTAGAGGTAAAAGGCATATACAGAAGGGAATACATTACAGAAAGACATAGCTTCATTAACGAGATAGAAGCTGTAAGTATAGAAAAGATTAAGTAATCTGGTGCTTCCTCAAATAGCCCTCCACTAAAAACTCCTCTCCAATAGACCTTAGCCTTAACCTTTCTATTGGAATCGCCTCACCAACCCTAGAGATATTTAGTTTTCCTATCATGCTTACCCCATCTGCACCTATAATCTTTGGAGCATAAAAGAAAACGACCTTATCAACCACCCCCTTCTTTAAAGACGTAGCTGCAACCTCGCTCCCCCCTTCAATCATAACACTTGTAATCTCCATCTCACCCAGTTTTTTTACCAGATCCACAAGGTCAACCCGTCCACTTTCATCTTTATCCGTAACTATAACCCTTACCCCCATATCCTCTAACCTCCTTAACTTCTCCAGGCTCGCCAAAGAGGTGGTAGCAATAATTGGAGACACATGAACCTTAAAAATACGTGATTCAAGGGGAATCCTCAAATTGCTATCCAGGATAACGGGTACTGGTTGCCTGAAAAAACCTTTTCCCAATCTCACATTAAGCTGAGGGTCATCCTGTAGCACCGTTCCTATTCCAGTCATAATTGCATCAACCTTGCTCCTTAGTTTGTGTGCATACCTTCTCTGACGCTCACTTCCTATCCACTTAGAATCACCGGTAAATGTTGCTATCTTACCATCAATTGTTGCAGCCAGTTTAAGGATAACAAAGGGAAGCTTTGTGGTTATGTACTTAAAGAAAGCCTCATTTATTTCCCTGCATCTTTCCTCAAGTATGCCAACCCTTACATCTATTCCTTCTCTGGCAAGAATCTCTATTCCCTTTCCCTTTACCTTTGGATTGAAATCAAGCGTTCCAACAACCACACGTGATATCCCGCTTCTGATAATTGCCTCAACACATGGTGGAGTTCTTTTATCCCTATGGCAACAGGGTTCAAGTGTAACGTATAGGGTAGAACCAGAAACCCGATATCCTTTCTTTTCAGCATCCAAAAGAGCTTCTATCTCTGCATGAGGAAAGCCAGCTTTTTTATGATATCCCCTTCCTATAACCTTACCTTCCTTTACCAGTACAGCCCCAACAACCGGATTAGGGCTTGTCATCCCCTCTGCCCTACGTGCCAGTCTTAGAGCAAGTGACATGTACTTTTGGTCAGTATCCCTAAACATATAATCCCTAGTGCAGGGTTTCCTTTCCTGTAAGGAAAAGTGCTTCAACAAACTCTTCGGCTCTAAACTCCCTTAAATCCTCTAACCTCTCGCCTATCCCTATAAACTTTACAGGTATATTTAGTTCATCTGCGATAGCTACAATCACCCCACCCTTGGCTGTTCCATCAAGCTTTGTTAAAACTATACCCGTAACGTCTATTGCCTCCTTAAACATCTTGGCCTGCTGAATTGCATTCTGACCAGTGGTTGCATCAAGCACAAGCAGAATCTCATGCGGCGCACCCTCTAGTTCACGTCCAACAACCCTTCTTATCTTTTTGAGTTCCTCCATAAGGTTGGTTTTCGTATGAAGTCTACCAGCGGTATCTATTATCAAAACATCTGTACCTCTGGCAAGGGAAGCCTTTACAGCATCAAAAGCAACCGCTGAAGGATCAACTCCACTTTGTCCCTTTAAGAAATCGCTTCCAACCCTTTTGGCCCAGACCTCAAGCTGCTCTATTGCTGCTGCTCTAAATGTGTCAGCTGCGGCAATCATAACCTTTTTGCCCTCTTTTGTGAGCTTAAAAGCCAGTTTTCCAATAGTTGTTGTTTTTCCAACCCCATTTACTCCTACAACCATTATAACAAACGGCTTTACATCAAGGGATAAAGCCCTGCCTTCAGCCTTTTTAAGCATACTAAAAATCTCTTCTTTAAGAGCCATTTTTATAGCCAGAGGGTCACGCAGTGATTTCTTGGCAAGCCTACTCTCTATCGCTTCCCTTAACTTCATAGTGGTTCCCACACCCAGATCAGCCATAACAAGGGTTTCCTCAAACTCATCCCAGAGGTCACTGTCTATCTCTTTTCTTAAAGACAGTATCTCATCCAATCTCCCAAGGAGCCCTGCCTGGGTTCTTGAAAGTCCAGCGCGAAGCCTTTCAAAAAGCCCCTGTTTGGTTTCCTCAGCCCCTTGAGGTTCTATCTCCTCTTTTATTTCCTCAAGCCTTAGCTCTTCTCTAGGTATCTCTTCTTGCTTGATTTCAATATCTTCTTCCCCAACTTCTTCAACTTCCCCTTCTCTTTCGTCCAAAAACTCATCCACCGAATACATCTGAGCTTTTGGCTGAAGAGTGTCGGATGAGACATCCTCTTCTTTATGCTCAGATAAGATATGGCTATCCTTTTCCTCAGGTTGCATTACCACTTCTTCTGCTTTTTCCGGTTTCTTCCTAAAAACCAGAAAATACATTGAAAGCACAAACGCAGTTACACCTCCAGCACCCACTATAATTACAAGCTCCGGGCTGGTTGAAAATACCTCCCTTAACGAGAAAACAATGTTTTCAAAGAAACTTTCCATATTGCTACCTCCGTTTAAAACCTTTTACTGGAAAACCTAACACAGCAAATCCTACAACGAATACATTACAAAACTGGCTTCTAAAACCGTATCCACTACTTATGGGGATAGCTGCTAGAATATAAGTATTTTAACATATACAGAGCATTTTTCTTCCAGTTTCTAAAGGATCTTTTTAATCCCAAACTCTCTCCAAACTTGCAGGTATAAAATTTTCTGTTATATAATACGTCGAGATGGAAAAAGGTTTTGTTCACCTACACCTTCACTCCCAGTACTCTCTGCTTGACGGGGCAATAAAATTTGAAGAGCTGTTTTCAAGATTAAAGGAATACGGTATGGAAGCCGTTGCTCTTACCGACCATGGCAACCTATTTGGCGCAGCGGAGTTCTATAAAGAAGCAAAGAAATGGGGAATAAAGCCAATAATAGGGTGCGAGGTATATGTAGCTCCGGGCTCCAGACAGGACAAATCGCTAGAGGAGAAAAACCACCACCTAATCCTGCTTGCAATGAATGAGGAGGGATATAAGAACCTTTCAAATCTTGTAACAAAAGCCTATTTCGAGGGCTTTTACAGAAAACCAAGAATCGATAGGGAACTGCTCGATTCATACAGGGAAGGCCTTATAGTCCTTAGTGGATGTTTAAATGGGGAGCTATGTAAACACCTTCTTGCAAACAATACCAAGGCAGCACTACACACAGCAGCCTTATACAAGGAGATATTTGGGGATAGATACTATCTTGAAGTTCAGGCAAACAAGCTTAAGGAACAGGAATTTGTAAACCAGAGGCTAAAAGAACTGGGGAAAAAGCTTAACATACCGGTGGTTGCAACAAACGACTGCCACTACCTTAGGCGGGAAGACTCCAAGCTTCACGATATCCTTCTCTGCATCCAAACCGGGACAACGGTAAAAGACGAAAAGCGCTTTCGTTTTAAAGGGGATGAGTATTTTCTTAAATCAAGGGAAGAGATGCTTGAGTGCCTGGTTGGTTTTGAAGAGGAGATAAACCGAACCCTTGAGATAGCCGAGAGATGCAACTTCGAGTTTAGAATCAACGGTTACAAACTACCGGTATTTGAGATTGAAGGAAACAGATCCCTAGATGAATACATGGCAGAACTTGCCAGAGAAAAACTTGAGCTGCGCTTAAAGGAAGGGAAAATAACCGGAAAGAGGGCTGAATTATACAGAGAAAGGCTTGAGAGTGAGATCGAGATCATAAAAAAAATGGGCTTCTCCGGATACTTTCTTGTCGTCTCCGATTTCATAAACTTTGCAAAATCAAGGGGTATACCGGTTGGACCGGGTAGGGGAAGTGCAGCCGGAAGTCTGGTTGCCTACGCCCTGGGTATAACAGAGATAGACCCCATTCCCTACAACCTTCTTTTTGAGAGGTTTTTAAATCCCGAGCGGGTTAGCATGCCCGATATAGATGTAGACTTCTGTGCGGAAAGAAGGGATGAAGTTATAAGGTACGTTACGGAAAAATACGGAGCCGATAAGGTTGCCCAAATCGGAACATTTGGGACAATGTCTGCCAAGGCAGTGGTTAAGGATGTAGGAAGGGTACTTGGGATACCATATGCAGATGTAGACCGGATTACCAAGCTCATTCCCACCTTTAGGGGCAGGGTATTCAGTATAGATGAAGCCGTCTCCCAGATCCCCCAGCTTAAGGAACTAATTGAGAAGTCCCCTAAGATAAGGGAGCTAATTGAGCTAGCCCGTCCCCTTGAGAACATGGTAAGACACTCCTCTACCCATGCAGCAGGAATCGTTATATCAAATGAGCCGCTTTCAGATTACATACCTCTTTACAAGGGATCGAATGACGAGATTGTAACCCAGTTTGATATGAAATCAATAGAAGAGCTTGGGTTTGTCAAATTTGATTTCCTGGGTCTTAAAACCCTCACGGTTATAGACAAGGCTATAAACTTTATAAAAGAAAACCGCAGTTCAGAAAAAGACAAGGGCTTTGATATAAAGAAAATCCCTCTGGATGACCCCGAGGTATACAGGCTTCTTTCCAGCGGTCGAACCAGGGGAGTTTTTCAGGTTGAATCTCCAGGGATGAAAGAGCTTCTTTCAAAGCTTCAGCCCTCAAGCTTTGAAGATATAATAGCTGCCCTTGCCCTCTACAGGCCAGGCCCTCTGGATAGCGGAATGGTAGATGAGTTTATAAAAAGGAAGCATGGCCACAAGAAAGTGGACTATCCACTCCCGGAGCTCAAAGGAATTCTTCAGGAAACCTATGGGCTCTTTGTATATCAGGAGCAGATAATGAAGGCAGCCAGCCTTCTTGCCAACTACAGCCTCGGAGAAGCAGACCTGCTTAGAAGGGCCATGGGGAAGAAAAAGCCGGAAGAAATGAAGGCCCAGAGGCAGAGGTTTCTTGAAGGGGCAAGAAAAAACGGAATAAGCTTAAAAAAAGCAGAAGAGATATTTGATGCCATGGAGAAGTTTGCTGAGTATTCCTTCAACAAAAGCCACAGCACTGCCTACGCACTAATAACTTATCAAACAGCCTATCTTAAAGCCCACTATCCAACCGAGTTTATGGCAGCGCTTCTCTCCGTTGAAGCAAATAATACCGACAAGGTGATAGCCAGTATAGCAGAGTGCAAGGAGATGGGAATTGAGGTTCTTGCTCCAGACGTTAATGAAAGTATGGCAGGTTTTACCGTAACCGGTGATAAGATAAGATTTGGTCTCTCAGCCATAAAAAACATAGGGGAAGGGACAGTAGAAGCAATAATAAAGGCAAGAGAAGAAGGAGGGAAATTTTCCTCCATATTCGACTTCTGTCGTAGGGTCGATGCAAAAAAGATAAACAGAAGAAACTTTGAAAGCCTAATAAAAAGTGGAGCTTTTGACTCCCTTGGAGCCCATAGAGCACAGCTTATGGAAGCACTTGATACCCTCCTTACCTACACATCAGCCGTACAGAAAAGCTCTCAGGAAGGCCAGAATCTCCTCTTTGCCGTAAATGACTCAATCCCCACACCAGAGCTTCCAGAGGTAGAAGAGTGGAGTGAAAAGGAGAAGCTTAAATACGAGATGGAGGTTCTTGGATTCTATGTTACAAGCCATCCAATGGTAAGGTATCTTGAAGAGATAAAGAGATACACAAACGTGGATACAGAATCCATACTTGAGATAAGGGAAAAACAGGAGGTATCCATTGCAGGAGTAGTTCGTTCAATAAACGTAAAACACACAAAAAACGGTGCAGGAATATTCGGTAATATGGTTCTTGAAGACATGAAGGGTTCTGTAGAGATAATCATATTTAATGACCTGTTGAGGAAATCACTCCCCATACTTGAAGAAAAGGCCGAGCCTGTAATTGTGAAAGGAATAGTAGAGCCTTCTGAGGATAAGGTAAAGATAAAGGCCACTGACGTTCTCTCCCTCAAAAACCTAAGAAATAACTCCACAGTTCACATAAACCTCACAAAAGAGAAAGCAACAAGGGATAACCTTCTTAGGTTAAAAAACACCCTGGAGAGCTACCCGGGTGTTTCCCCTATCTGGCTTCACATACACACAGGCAGTGGAGAAGCCATAATTGAGCTTGACAACTATAAAGTCGATGTTCAAGACAAGCTCATTGAAGATATAAAGAGGCTTTTTGGGAACGAAAGCATTAGGTTAGTATAGGAAACCAACACCTACTTCGTAAGCTTTTCTATGACCTCTTTAAGTTTCTCCGGATATCTTGTTACAACAAATACTTCTTGAACAGAAGAACCACTTCTGGCAATAAGCTTTGCCCCACTTAGGGTACTGTACTTATACCTTACAACAAGGTTTTCACCCGTTGCACTACCGACCTTTATCTCCCCAGGTATCACCCCATCCACAAAATCGAGAACAGATATGTTCTCCTCGAGAAACTCCTTTAAGCCCTTTATCATGCTGTGCTGACGCTTTATTTTGCGTTTACGGTGTCTCATATTGGTAAATTATAATGTAAACGCCATCAAGCCCACTTTATAGTACAGCCAATTGCATATGTCTCTGGAATCCTTATCTCTTTTCCCTCAAGAAGGGACAAAATTGCATCTCTAAGATACCGCTCTTTAACCTTCTCAGGCTCCCTCCAATTATCATCTATCTTCCCCGTGTAACGGAGCCTTCTCTGTTCATCAAAGACAAATATATGAGGAGTGTGTGTTGCTCCGTAGGCCCGTGCAACCTCCTGCGACTCATCCCTTAGGTAGGGGAAATTATAGCCCTTCTGCTCAGCCCTTCTTACCATATTTTCAAAGCTGTCTTCTGGATACTTCCTGTCATCGTTTGAGTTTATCCCGACAAAAATAACTCCTTTTTCTCCAAACTCCCTTTGAAGATCGATAATCCTATCCTCATAAGCCTGCACATAAGGACAGTGATTGCAGGTAAACATAACTACCAACACCCTTTTATCCAGGAAATCAGAAAGCGAATACACCTTTCCATCAACCCCGGGAAGGGAAAAATCTGGAGCTTTATCCCCTATCCTTAATTCTTTACCCATACAAACACCTCCTGGTTTCCAAATGCGTTTTAAACCTTTTTAAGACCCAAAAAGTTTGCCATTATCCTTTTTTCTCCATATTTGGGGAAAAAGATAACAACCTTTGCCTCTTCCCCTGCTCCTTCTATTCTCCTTACCACTCCCTGTCCAAATGAAGGATGTACAACCTTTTCCCCAATCAGATAGGTACTTTCCCCCTCAAGCTGCCCGTTTCCATTTTCAGCACAACCAAAAGGTAAATCATTCTTATCTACAGCACGCTCCTTTGAAACCATCTGGTAACTTTCCCATCTGAGAAGCTTTCTTGGAATCTCAATTATGAATCTTGAAGGTATGGATCTCTGCTCTATACCGAAAAACCTTCTTTTAGATGTGCTTGTAAGATACAGTTTTTCCTTGGCCCTTGTAATTCCCACGTAACAGAGTCTTCTTTCCTCCTCTATTAATTTCCCGTTTCCAAGTGATTTTATGTGGGGGAAAAGGCTTTCTTCCATTCCTATAATAAAGACAACCGGAAACTCCAGACCCTTAGCACAGTGAAGTGTCATAAGGGCAACCTGATCCGCCTTCTCATTGAATCTGTCAACATCACTTGCAAGCGTAACCGAGTCCAGAAAATCGTGTATGCTTGCATTCTGCTCTTCTTTCTCAAACTCCATAGCAAGGTTTAAAATCTCTCCGACATTCTTTACCCTTTCCTCTTCCCCCTTTAAGAAATCGATATAGTTTGTTCTGTTAACCACACTCTCTATTATCTTTACCACCGAGGCTTTTTTTGAAAGCTCTATAAGCTCTGTTATAAGATAATAAAACCTCTCAAGGTTTTTTAAAGATTTTGTGGGTAATAGCTTGTCTCTGATGGCAAGTTCAATTGCGCTAAAAAGAGTAGTCCCCTTTTCCCTGGATATGCTCTCCAGCGTATCAAGTGTCCCTTTGCCTATACCCCTAGGAGGAACGTTTATTATACGCCTTAAACTCATCTCATCGTATGGATTTGCTATAAGCCTAAGATAAGCCATTATATCCTTTATCTCCGCTCTCTCGTAAAAACCCACCCCACCAACAATGGTGTACGGTATTCCACGCCGAGCAAACTCTTCCTCCACAAGGCGAGACTGATTATTTGTTCTGTAAAATACCGCAAAATCCCCATAAGAACGTCCATTTTCCTCTTTTTCCCTCTGTATCTGGGAAGCCACATATCGCGCCTCATCCTTCTCATCGTATGCCTCGTAGTACACTATAAGATCACCTTCTGGGTTATCTGTCCAGAGCTTCTTATCGCGTCTGTATCTGTTTTTAAGTATTATGGCATTTGCAGCTCGAAGTATATTTTTTGTTGACCTGTAATTTCTCTCAAGCTTTATAACCTTTGCATCAGGAAAGTCCCTTTCAAAGTTTAAGATGTTAGAGATATCTGCTCCCCTCCATCCGTATATTGACTGATTGTCATCACCCACAACAAATATGTTTCTGTGTTTCCCGGACAGTAACTTTATAATCTTATACTGCAAATAATTCGTATCCTGATACTCATCCACCAGTATATGGTGAAACTGATTCTGATACCTCTCAAGAACCTCTGGTTTCCTCTCAAAAAGGATCACAGTAAAATGGAGAAGGTCTCCGAAATCAAGTGCGTTTGAGTTTCTAAGTTCCTTTTCATACAGATAGTAAACTTTTGAAACCCTATCATCGTATATGTTTGAACCGAAATCACCAGGATTTAGCCCCCTGTTCTTAGCACAATCTATCTGGGAACGTACAAACCTTGGATCAAAAACCCTATCACTTAAACCAAGCCTGTTCATACACTCCCTTATGAGCTTTATCTGATCCACTTCATCGTATATTATGAAATCTCTTCTAAACCCTTCGAGTTTATCAATCTCCCTCTTTAGGATGCGGAGGCAAATAGAGTGAAAAGTCCCTATCCAGAGCTCATTTGCATCCCGGGAAATCAAACGATGGATACGTTCTTTCATCTCATTGGCAGCCTTATTTGTAAAAGTAACGGCCATTATATTAGATGGTAAAACATCTCTCTCCTTGATGAGGTAAGCAATTCTGTAGGTTATTATCCTTGTTTTCCCGGAACCTGCACCTGCAAGAACAAGAACCGGCCCCCCTGGGTGCGTAACCGCTTCCAGTTGAGAAGGATTAAGCTCACCTAAAAAAACAGATTCCATTTCTAACCTCCACTTCCAGTATAATTATGATAGGCAAATTAAAAGCTAACTACTTAAGGGAAGCCTCAAAAACACTAGAGTTTAAACCCAACCTCCCCACAACATGTTCTTATAACCAATTCACAGAGTTTCTAAAAATAGCAAGAGACCCTGACAACTAAACTATAACAACCTCGCAAAGCAACTATATCTTATATTTACCCAAAAACATGTCAACAGCCTTACTGGCTGGGGCGGGTGGACTCGAACCACCATAGCGGGCTCCAAAGGCCCGAGTCCTGCCAATTAGACGACGCCCCAACTCACGATTAAAATCTACCAACCTTTTTCTTTTATTGCAAATTACTAGATTAGTATATGCCACCCAGAAATCCCCTGTGCAAGAAAAACCTTAAACCTAGTGCTACCCCTTAGATACTCATATATTTTGTAAGCAGACTGGCTATCTTTAAAAACACCAAAAACACTGGGGCCGCTTCCTGTCATAGAGACTGCACCTGCCCCCATATTTTCTAAGACCTCTTTTAATTCCCTGATCTCTGGGTAAAGAGATACAGCTACCTCCTCTAAACTGTTACTTAAAGGAAATTCCCCTTTCTTAAAAAGGAGAATCGTATCCTCCAGCTTTAAATCACTTAATGAGCGCACTTTCCCAATCCTATCCCAGAGCTCGTATATCTCCTTTGTGGATACCTCAAAACTGGGGTTAACTATTACATAGTAAAAGTTGGGGAAATTCCTAAGCAGGATAATCTTTTCACCAATTCCACAGGCTATGGCGCTTCTTGAGTGAATAAAAAACGCAACATCGGCTCCTATTCTAGCTGACATCCTGATAAGCTCATCTTCACCAAACACCCTTAAAAGCCTATTTAACCCAACAAGCACAGCCGCTGCATTACTGCTTCCTCCTCCAAGCCCAGCACCTACAGGTATTCTTTTCTTTATGTTTACACTTACCCTCTTATTTCTTTCCCCACACTCTCTAAGAAAAAGATCCGCTGCTTTCCATGCTAGGTTATCTCTTACATCCTTTATTCTTAATCCCCTGGACTCAATCTCTATTCCCTCCCCCTCCTCTATAGATACCCTTACCTCATCAAAAACGTTTACAGGTTGCATTACCGAGACAATCTCATGGTACCCATCGGGTCTTTTCCAAAGCACATCAAGGGTCAAATTTATTTTAGCCGGAGAAAGAAGAGTAATAGACTTCATTTAAAAATCAAACTCCCGGATAAATGGTATAACCTCTATCCCCAGTAATTTAAATTACTAAAGACACATTTAAGGTCAAGGGGAAAGGGTATAGGCATCAGATACTTTTGTTACCTATCACATATATCAGACAGGCGAGTGGCTTCAAATCTTCCAGGATGTCCCTTTCTTGCTTTACTCCGTGTGCACCTTATTATTCCGTCTGAATACACCGCAAAATCGCGTCTACCGGTTCTACCTATCCTTACTGTAGAAGCTTCCCATCCATAGTCGCTTTTAAGAACAAAAACATCCTCACCATCTACATCACCGGCAAACTGGATGCAGTACCCGGTTTTAGGAACTGCACACTCAGCTCTGCTCCCAATTGCAATGGCTTTCTCAAAAGATATATCCACCAGGGAATCGCTTTCGCTACACTTACTTTGGCCATCTTCAAAAGAAGGACACCGCAATGTCCCCTGAATATAGAGGCTACCTATACGGCTTGTAAAATCCATAACATCGTCTCTATCAAGATCTAATTCAAAGTACTCTGCCTCTGCATCTCTGAGAGCCTGCATGGCTTTTAGGATACCTGCCTCGTTTGATGAAATTAAAGCGGAAAAGAAATTTGGAACTGCAATTACAATAAGAACAGAAATTACGATTAAAACAATAGCGACCTCAACAACTGAAAAACCCTTATTCATATCGAAAGCCATCCCTTCTAGGTTTTTCCTACATTTATCTGAGAAGGGAAACAGAAACAATTAGACAATGGTTGATTTTTGCTTGAAAGCTATAGGTTTTACCCTGTTTAACAACACATACTTTAGTTGGAAGAACTATCCCTAGAAAAGACATTAAATCTTATACTAAAGCCCCTTATTATGCCTTCGGCCCTAATTAAGTGACCATCCCTGTTGTGAAACAGAAGATGCAAGGTAAGATTTGTGTTTTCCTTTTCTGAACTTCCCTCAGTGGTATATACATAAGTAAGAAGGTACCCGGAAGAAAGGGCTTTTATAGAAGAAGGACTACCCATCACCTCAATAAAGTGTTCTCTTCTTGGTATCATTGAATAATCCTCTATTTTAACCCCTGAGGTAATTTTCCGCGATAGCTTGCTAACCTCTGCACTTCCAACGGATCCAAGCATTTTGGCAAGTAGCGGTTTAGAAAAATACTTAAGAAACCTCTCCGGAAAAGAAACCCTAACAAGCCTGTTATTTTTAAAAAACAAAAAGAGAGGTATGTTGAAATCTTCACGATCCAAATTGGGAGGTTGCTTTTTAAATACATATTTCCATACCGTTTCTTCTTCTGTTTTTTTTTCGTAAATCGGTTTTCCCCCCATAAGCCAAGCAATATCCTCTGAGAGAAGAACAGGTTTTAAAAATACCAGTGTAATCCCTCCTTTCTCCTCAATTTGGAAGTAGGAACCAAAATTTGCAAATTGACGCTTTACCTCAAGAAACCGAAGATACACGCATCCACTAAATGTAATACAAAGAAGAAAAAACAAGGATTTTCTTGGCAACCTCATACCTTTTATTTTAGCTTAAAAGAATTAAGCGGAGGTATTCCCATTTAGGAACCCTCCGCTCTCTTAAAGGAGGATGGAGGATGACTTTTAAGAAAAAAAATTAGCTTTAAGAAAAAAAATAAAGTATTTTACTTTAATTGTCAAGGATTCCTCTTTCTACGGGGTCCAAGGGGTGTAGTCTATCTTGTGAATAAGCTCAAGTGAGAAAGCTACAGAGCGGGAGAGTTTTTGCCCGTATTCTGCTATCCACTCAGCAGGGGCAGCAGAATAGAAGTAATCAAGCGTCATCCACTCTCCTCCCCTAATAATCCCCCCATCCACGATATTTACAAGAAAGGCAGTCATATCTCCACCATCCATGGCATTTACTATCCTGCCCTCGGCATAGGAATGGACATTGGAGATAATGGGGCAACCAGTTACCCCGATCCTGTAAGGAACATCTTTAAGCTTATCAACCTCCCGACCCGTATAGAAACCAAACCTTTTTACAAGCTCAATCTGTTCTTTTGTTAGAAGGTTTACCGCAAGGGACTTGCTTTTTACTATAAGTTCATGCGAATAATTACCCTTCCATATTCCTACAATAAGCCTTGGAACGGAATGAACTATTGAGGCTGTAATTACCGTTACCGCAATCTGGGCATTTACCCTGCCCTGCCATGAGCTTGTAATAGCAACTACGGGAGAAAGGGTCCAAAATATACCTGAGACAGTTGCACCATCTTCAAGACTCATGCTTTCATATTAAAACAATTTTTGAAACAAGACAACATACTTTGCTGAAACCTTAACATCCTTCCTCGGTTTAATAATCTTGTAAAAGAACTGAGGAGGGAAAACATGAAGACAAAAGGTTTCTTCTTTAATGCACTTCTAACTTTTGCTCTTCTTTTGTATACCCTAGGTTGTAGTGACGATAACAAGGCAAAACGTACAGGGCAGACTGTAATAAGCGGTAGCGTAAGAGTAGAAGGACAGCTTAGCACTAACACAAAAGGCAAAAAAAACTTGCCCTACCTAAGCTTTTTACGGGTAACAAAACAGGCAATCGCTGAGGAAGAAAACATTTTTGTTACCGCATTTCAAAACGGGGTAGAAGTTGACCATACCCTTTCAGACACAGAGGGAAACTACAGTGTTACCGTACCAGGAGGTGGTAGTGTAACCCTCCTGTTTGAATTCTCTGGATCCAGTGCTGCAACCATAGTAAACGTTACACCGGATAGCAAAGCTCTCTTAGACGTAGTCATGGTTCTATCATCCCAGCAACCAGAGATTCAAATTGAAACCTTCGCCATAATAAGCCCATCAATACGAACCCGAGAGCTTGAGAGCTTTACCTTCAGGGAAGAAAAAGCGGATTTTAGAATTGAAGGTAACAATGCAAACTGCCTAGAAGCCACAGGAAGCTCAGAAATTGAGATCAGGGTAAAAAACCTTACATTAACAGGCTGTAATAACGGAATAGTTGGAGAGGATTTTGCAAACGTTTTGCTGGAAACAGTTTCTGTTTCAAACCTTAATATCGAGGCAAAGGCAAATGGAATTCATGCAAAAGACGACTCCTCTATAAGGCTTAAAGGGAATAACGTATACATAACAGCTGATATAAATGGTATCCTTGCTACAGGTACCTCAGGGGTTCAGATTGAACCCTCCGGAAGCTGTACGATACAGGGAAGAGAAGAAGCTGTTGATAAAAGAGATGCAGCCTTTGTTGATACCGCAAACTGCACCCTGATAAAACAATAAGCTGAGCAGCTTGCTTCCTAGGAGACTAAAGTAGAGGGGCTGCTGTTACAATTCTCTGAGCCAAGGCAGGAGCTTACCGTAAAAGCTAGAGCCTTTCCCTGATTTTTTCCAGTATAAGTCTTGATAGCGACTCATCACCAAACGTTCCGACCCTAATTCTTATCTCAGTTATACTCTCTGCTCTTCTTTTAAGCTTTATCTGAACCTTTTTGTTATCAGCAGTATAAGCCGTTAAGCTTCCGGATAAATCATCTTTTTCACTATTTCCTATAACAAACCCCATATCCCTGACTGCTAAATTAGCAGCGTTCCATGCTCTATCAAGTGGAACCTCCTCTACAGATTGCAACTCCCCTTTTACATATAAAACAGTACCTGCTCCTGCAGCAGCTCCACCTCCCAAAAGCACTGCAGCACACCCACTATTTACAAGGGAGAGCAAAATGAAAAAAACAGCAATATCTATCCTATATCGCATTTTTAACCCCTTTTAAATTTAAGTCCAAAAAATTGTAAAGCAGTTTGTGTTTCTTTTCCAGAAGAAAGTCCTTCCTTCTAGTTATATCCACAGGATACATAATTAACACAAATGATGTATTATTAGTAAACATAATAGAAAACCTGCTTGTTCTTATAAATTGAAAGTTCTAATGAAAGGAAACACAGCCAAATCCTTTTTTCCAATCGGGATAGTAGCTGGAATTCTCCTGGGAGTAGTTATCGGGTCAATACATCCTGAAACAGGCATTAGAATAGGGATTTTAGGCAGGCTTTTCTTAAATGCACTAAAGATGATAGCACTTCCCTTAATAGTTATATCAATAACCCTAAGTGTTCTGTCCCTTGGACACACAAAAACTCTGGGGTCACTTACGGTAAAAACCCTTACTTACTACTTAATAACCACATCAATAGCAGTTCTTATTGGAATCATCCTGGTTACAGTGATTGAACCAGGTAAAGGTGGAAAAACACAGATTAAAGACATTCCACAAGCAATTTTTGAAAAAAGGGAAATCGGAATAAGTGATGTTATCCTTAGCTTTATTCCATCAAATATAGTAGAAGCAGCACTGGGCTTTCAGATTCTTCCCCTGATCTTTGTTTCAATCCTTTTTGGAACAGCGCTTGCTACACTCGGGAAAGAAAGCGCAATCATCACGCAAATACTTGAAGTCTTAAATAAAGCCTTAATGAAAATAGTTGAGTGGATTATCCTCTTTACACCTATAGGTATTCTGGGTCTGATATCTGAAAGAATCGGCTTAGAAGGAGGGGGAGATGCAGTGCTGAAACTGGCCCTAAGCCTTGGTAAGTATGTGGGAACCGTACTTCTTGGTTTAGCCATACACGGATTCATTGTTCTACCTGTAATTCTCCTGTTAGTTGCAAGATACAATCCAGTTCTGTATGCATCAAAACTGGGAAAGGCTCTTATCACAGCATTTGTAACGGCCTCGTCTTCAGCGACCCTACCACTTACGATGAAAGGGGCTATAGAGGAAGCACACGTATCCCCTGAGGTGGGAAGATTTGTTCTTCCACTTGGGGCTACAATAAACATGGATGGTACCGCCCTTTATGAAGCTGTAGCAGTAATATTTATTGCACAAAGCTACGGGATTCAATTTGGCATAGTGGAACTTATAATAGTGTTTTTTACCTCAACCCTTGCTGCAATCGGAGCAGCAGGGATACCCGAAGCAGGACTCGTTACCATGGTACTTGTATTAGAGGCAGTAGGTCTTCCAACAGAGGGAATAGGACTGATACTTACAGTAGACTGGCTTCTTGATAGATTCAGAACCGTTGTAAACGTATGGGGAGACTGTGTTGGAGCAGCAATAATAGATAGAAAACACAAAGGAACAACATGCCTACAAATAACAGGGGAAGAATAAAGCGATTTGCAATAAAGGACTGTGCTCCAATTGCAATAGCAACTGTAATAAGAGCCCAAAACTTTCGTAAGCTAATAGAACGCCTTAGCGTACATCCCGGGTGTATATACTACTACCTCTGGAGAGGGCTTTTACGCCCTAAGTTTACTGACCCAGAATACAATAACGATTTTGCAGCCTGGGCTTTTCACGGACTTCACATATATAGATATCCAAATCTTGTGAGAGCCTGTTCTTAGGTTAAAATAAGCCCTATAACCGTTTCTTCACAGATAGCCACGGAGGGAAAGATGGAAGAACTACTGGATGTAATCAACAGAAGGTATTACGGTAATCCTGTATGGGCATGGTTTCTTGCGGTTTTTATCACAGTTTGTGTTCTTTTTGCCCTGCAATTTATAAAAACCTTTACCGTAAGGCGCCTTACAACATTTGCAGAAAGAACAAAAACAGAGATTGATAACCTTATAGCGGATCTCATAAGGAGAACAAACCTCTTTATACTGCTACTTATATCACTTTTTATTGGTTCTCTTATCCTTTCCCTACCGGAGTCGGCTGGCAAACTCATAAGAAGCATTACAGTAGTTGCATTTCTCCTACAGGGTGCAATTTGGGGAAACGGACTCATAGAGCTCTGGGTAAGCCGTTATATAAGAGAAAAGCTGGTAGAAGATGCCGCAAAGGCAACCACTATTACAGCGCTGGGTTTTATAAGCAAGCTGGTTCTATGGTCGATTATACTTCTTCTTGCACTTGACAACCTGGGCTTTGATATTACAGCCCTTGTAGCAGGTCTGGGTATAGGTGGTGTAGCTGTTGCTCTTGCTGCTCAAAACATACTAGGAGACCTCTTTGCATCTATGTCTATCGTTCTGGATAAACCATTTGTGATTGGGGATTTTATAATAGTGGATGAATACCTAGGAACAGTAGAGCACATAGGGCTTAAAACAACCAGAATACGCAGCCTCTATGGAGAGCAGATAGTATTTTCCAATAACGACCTGCTAAAGAGCCGCATTCGCAACTACAAACGCATGTTTGAACGCAGGGTTGTTTTCTCCATAGGGGTGGTTTATGAGACCCCTTATGAAAAACTAACAGCCATTCCGGGTATGATAAGGGAAATAATAGAGTCTCAAAACTTTACGCGTTTTGATAGGGCACACTTTAAAGAGTACGGTAACTTCTCACTTAACTTTGAGGTAGTCTACTATGTACTTAGCCCTGACTACAACCTTTACATGGACATTCAACAGACTATAAATCTGGCTATCTTTAAGCGTTTTAAAGAAGAAGGCATTGAGTTTGCCTATCCAACTCAAACCATATACGTGCAAAGAACAGATGGGTTGAACAAGGAAGCCAAATGGCAAGTGGTTTCTAAACAGGAAAACTAAAGGAGGGTAAAACGTTGCTGAAAAAACCCTGGGGAGGTAGGTTCAAGAAAAAAACACACAAGGTAGCAGAAAGGTTTTCAGCTTCTATAGAGACCGATAAAAGGTTATATAGAGAAGACATAGAAGGAAGCATTGCTCATGCAAAGATGCTTGGCCAAGTTGGGATAATATCTCAAAGAGAAGCAAAAAGCATAATAAAGGGTCTAAGAGAAATACAGAAAGAGATAGAAAACGGAAAGTTCCCCTTTAGAGAGGAATTTGAAGACATACACCTAAACATAGAGAAACGACTTATAGAAAAGATCGGAGAAACAGGAGGGAAACTACATACGGCTCGAAGTAGAAATGACCAGATTGTTCTTGATGAGCGTCTATATCTCAGACGAGAAACAACCGAGATTCTGGGACTCATAAAAGGGGTTGCAGAGGAATTCATAAGGCTTGCAGAAGAGAATATAGACGTTATTATCCCTCTTTATACCCATCTCCAAGCAGCTCAGCCAGTTTTACTCTCTCACCACCTGCTTGCCTACTTTGAGATGTTAAAGCGAGATAGAGAACGATTTATAGAGTGCTTAAAGAGGATAAACATCATGCCACTTGGAGCTGGAGCTGGAGCTGGAACCTCCTTTCCCATAGATAGAAGATATGTAGCAGAGCTTTTAGGATTTCCTGAGGTTACACGAAACAGCATCGATACCGTAAGTGATAGGGACTTTATAGTGGAGTTTATCTCAAACTCCTCAATTCTTATGATGCATCTAAGCAGGCTATCAGAAGAGTTGGTTATATGGTCCAGCAAGGAGTTTGACTTCGTTGATCTAGGAGATGAGTTCACCACAGGCTCTAGTATAATGCCACAGAAGAGAAACCCGGATATAGCAGAGCTTCTAAGGGGAAAAACGGGAAAGGTATATGGAAACCTGATCTCAATCCTTACGGTGATGAAGGGATTGCCACTTTCATACAACAGAGACCTGCAGGAAGACAAAGAACCAATGTTTGGTACAGTGGATACGTTAAAATCCTGTCTTTATGTTCTTAAAGAGATGTTAAAGAACATAAAATTCAAACCAGAAAACATGAAAAGATCCCTTCTTAACAGCTTTATCACTGCCACGGATTTAGCTGACTATCTTGCAAGAAAAGGAATTCCCTTCAGGCAAGCACATGAAATCGTTGGCAGGATAGTTAGGTATGCAGAAGAGAAAAGAAGAGACCTGCTTCAACTGAGCATCTCAGAGCTAAAGATGTTTTCAAACCTGTTTGAAGAAGACGTTTACGAATTCATAACCCTTGAGGGCTCGATCTCAAGCAGAAAGTCCTACGGTGGAACAGCCAAAGAGAATGTAGTAAAAATGATAGAAGAAGCAAGGGAAGAAATTAAGATGTGGTAACTAACCGTATAGCTCCTCTATATGTTTTGAGGCATCTCCTTCATCGTAAGCAGAGGAAATATCTTTGTAGAATTTTTCATCATACTCTCTTGTTTTTATAACAACAGGCATTGGCACTGCATGTCCAATAACTAGTGCCTGTTGCTTTGTATCAAGGCTTGCAAGAACTGACCTAAGCCCAGAGGTGTTACTAACTCCGGTTAGGACTGCCTGGATATCCCTTTCATCGTTTAAAAGGGCTGTTATTCTTGTACCTATCTGGGAGATAACCTCATCATCTATTCCTGAAGGTCTTTGGTCAACTATGAGCATTGTAACAAAGTACTTTCTGAGTTCTCTGGCAATCGTTCCAAAAATCGTTTGGCGAGCTGCCTGGGGGTTTAAAAACTTATGAGCTTCTTCAATTGTAATCATAAGCTGCTTGGGCTTATCAGCTGGATTCTGTGTGGCAAAGTAGCGCTCCGTTTTTTCTATGTAGTGGTCGTGTATCCTTCTTGATATAATGTTTGCCACAAGGAGATAAGACAAGGCACTGTTTTGTCTTCCAAATTCAAGAACTATGTTTATACCCCGCTCAAGGTACTCAATTATTTTCTTAAATGTTCCCTCACCCTGGGTATTATCATCCACTATGAATGGAAGGTTTTTTAACCTTAAAAGCTTCCTATGAAGCGCAGCAAGGGAAGACTGGTGTGCACCTAGCTCCTTGGCAATTTCAGGCAAATCTTCTTGTTTCCACGAAAGAAGCATGTGTAACCAGTCTTCTCCATACTTTCTGTAGATAGCGTAGGCAGATTCAATGGCAGTTGTATGAAGCTGTAGCTCATCCTGGAGAAGAGCTATATCCTCTATCTCTATCTGGTCAAGGGATATGTAAACCTCAACATCTGGTTTTGCTCCCCTGCGTCTTGTGGATTTTGGATCAAGAGAAAAGATAGCAACCTTTTCGGGGAAAAGCTGTTTAAGTCCCTTTACAAAACCTCCTGTCTCTTCCCTTCTGGAACCCCAACCGTACTCGTTGTGCATATCAAATATGAGATTTACAGCCTTTCCGTACCTGATTATCCCCGCAAGCATAAGCCTTGTAAGAAAAGTTTTTCCAGTACCACTTTTACCAAAGATTCCATTACTTCTTTCAACAAACCTATCAAGGTTAATACACACAGGTGTATCCATATCAAGCGGAGAACCCACATTAAAGAACCTTCCACTTCCATCCTCCCGTCCAAAAACAAGACTAACATCTTCTTCCGTGGCCTCCGATACTATTGCAAAGTGAGGAGGAATGGTTTTTACCGGTTTTGGTTCATCGTCTTCTTTGGTAAGCATAAGCATTGGTTTTAACTCAACAGTAGCATAGGTACTTGTTCCTGAAAGCACCCTTCTTAGTATCTCATCTTCCTTTGACGGAGGGTTTATCAAGAAATTTGTCGAGGAAGCATCTAATCTTACATCGGTAATAAGAGAAAAAAACTTGTGAAAAAGCCCATATACTACAACGAACTTACCCGCTTTTACCTCTTCTATGCTCCTTTCGGGGCCAAGCTTCATCTCAAGCCCTTCAACCAAAGAACCCCTTGTTATAAGACCAAGTTCCTTCTTCTCTTCTGCCATTGTTCCTATATTGAGAGAATAGCAAAGTAACGGTAAATGTTCAAGAAGAAAGAGCCCTGTATTGATTTCCTCTCCCTGTATGCTAAATTACCAGAGGATAGAGGAAAGAGTGGCCCCTTCGTCTAGCCTGGTCTAGGACGTTGCCCTCTCAAGGCAGAAACACGGGTTCAAATCCCGTAGGGGCCGCCACCAAAGCAAAGGCTGTATTGTATCAATATAAAATCTCCTCAAATTAAGGAGAGAAGGGTTAGAGGGCACACAGTAAAGTTGGATCAAAAAGTAACCCTGATTACAGGGGCAACAGGTTACATAGGAGGGCGGTTGCTAACCGCCTTGGAGCAAAGAGGGTACAGGGTTCGCTCTCTTGTACGTGATCCAAAGAGGTTAAAAAACCCTCTTAACCAGCGTACAGAGATAGTGCAAGGGAACGTATTTGACCCAAAAAGCCTAGATATAGCTCTAAAAAACGTTAGTGTGGCTTATTATCTTATCCACTCCATGGGGTCATCTGGGGATTATGAGAAGCAGGACCGTATCGCTGCTAGAAACTTCTCTAATGCAGCCAGAACAGCTGGTTTGGAGCGAATAATTTATGTGGGTGGGCTTGGGAATTCAAAGGAGAAGCTATCAACACATTTAAGTAGCCGCCAAGAGGTAGGAAGCATTCTTAGAGATTCCGGTTTAAATGTAGTAGAGTTTCGTGCTTCAATTGTAATCGGTGCTGGGAGTCTATCTTTTGAGATGATCCGTGCCCTGGTTGATCGGTTGCCCGTAATGATCACACCTAAATGGGTATCCATGAAGGCGCAACCTATAGCCATTGATGATCTAATCTCCTACCTAATTGAGGCTCTCCATATACCGGCTGGACAACATGGTGTTTATGAAATTGGGGGCAGGGATCAAGTAACCTATGCTGAAATTATGCGCACCTACGCACGTATGCGCGGTAAGTTTCTCTACATGATTCCCGTACCAGTACTTACTCCCTATCTATCCAGTCTATGGCTTGGGCTGGTAACCCCTCTTTATGCTCATGTTGGAAGAAAGCTCATAGAGAGCATTATGTTCTCAACCGTTGTAAATAACAACAGAGCCCTAAAGGTATTTAACACACAGCCTATGGGGATCAAAGAAGCTATCTGTAAAGCACTAAAAGAGAGCTAAGGGGCACCATCTGTCGGAATCTTTTTCTTTTTCTCTCATTTTAAGGTAAATTACACTATGTTTATTGACAAAAACTGCATTTAGTGATAAATCTAGCTTACGCCATAAATGCTTAGGACGGTTATTAGCTGGATAGCTATAGTTTTTTGGACAACGGTTTTTGGGGTTTGGGGAGTTTTTTTATCAATAGTTTTCCCGAGCAGGATAACCAGATACGCTATAAGACCATGGGCACAACTGGTTCTTAAATCCTGTGGGGTAAGGGTTGAACTAGAAGGAGTAGAAAACCTACCTAAAGAGCCCTCTATCATAATGTACAACCACCAGAGTACATTTGATATTTTTGCGTTTGCTGCTTCTCTTCCGATAGAGTGGAAAGCCGTAATGAAACAGGAAGTGGCAAGTATCCCTTTTGTAGGGTGGGTATCAAAGCTAACCGGACACTATTTCGTTGCAAGAGATAACTCAAGCAGGGATGTTCAGGAGATCAGAAAACTCGTTGAAAAAATAAAGTCAGGGCCTTCGGTACTAATTGCTCCGGAGGGGACAAGAAGCTCAGATGGTAAGCTCCTACCCTTTAAAAAGGGTGGATTTGTTGTTGCCATGTATGCAGGGGTACCGGTTGTTCCCATGGTGATTACAGGTGGAAAAGATATAATGCCAAAGGGGTCTCTAAGCATAAGACCTGGCACGATACGAATAAATATACTGCCACCGATAGATACTAAAAAGCTACCTTCCGGGAAGGAAGGTAGGGAAGAGCTCTTAAGGCTTGTAAGGGAGGCAATGCTTGGGTTTTTGGATGATTCAGAAGGTAAAACAGCAGATGAGGTTTTAAAAACCTCCCACACCGTTTAGATACACTGGAGGCAAAGTTGAATAATGCAGGAGAACATTTATATTATGTGTTTCTTTTATTTAGGCCAATTCAGGTCAAGTTGGAGGATAAAGTAGGAAATGAGTAGATTTGAGCTTGCTGATTTGGATTTAGAGACGATAATAGCCCTTACAGGAATGCCAGTTCAAAAGGATGTGGTTGATCCAACAAACCCCTTAGAGATGGCAAAGAAGGTAAGTGTTACCTTTAGACCCCTACCAAAAGGTTACAAAAACGAAGCGATTGTGGAGTTCAGAAGAAGATTAGAAGAAAGATTTAGGCACTTTGGGGTAGAGGTTATACCCTGGGATAGGGCAACCGAGGTTGTATCAAATGGGTTTGTGTCCAAAGTCCTTCGAACCAGAAAGGTTAAACACAGCATACGCGCTGTTATAGACGTTGAAAGACCTTATTCTATCCTGAGAAAGTTAATGAGTGGTCTTGCGGAGAAGATATACTCCTACCTTCGTTCCCCGGAGATGTCGGTTACAGAGATACTAAAAACTAGCGGGTGGGCTGATGATTTCACAGTAAGGTACCTCCAAGACCCCTACAACACGCAGATTATAACCCTTATGCCCCTTGATCCTGAATTTGTAGACAGCAACACCACATACGATAGAAAGATACAGATAGGGCTTCAAAACCTTATTAAAACCATGTCAGAGATAGTAATTGGGGTATCAAAAAACCGTTTTTCGATAATCAATATGAATCTCTCAGATTCTACCTTTTCCATAGAAGAGCTGGATGATTTTATACTAAACTCTCTCATCCCCAAGATCTACGCACCTATAAAACCCCCTGTTCTCAAAAGATTCGAAAAGGGAGAGTATGACCCAACTGGGTCCCCCTATGTTCAGCAACTGGTTGAGCTTGGCAAACAGCTAAAAGATACCGAGCTTTTTCCGACAGGAGCCAAATTCAGCGATAAAATAGAGAGGCTCTCACACAGGGACATAGTTGAGAAGATATTTGAGGGCAGAACCGGGGTATCATATGGATTTATAGCAGTTGTAGAGTCTCCAAGGTATGAAGGTCCCAGGGAGATAACCCAATCTGAATGGGAATCCCTTTCAGAGATAAACGGCCTAAACAGCAACTGGGTAAGAGAAGACAAAAACGGCAGATGGTATGTAAAAACAATAATAGGAGGGGAGGTTGTATACCAGCAGGTACCTGACATATGGATAGTAACTTCCCGGTCCGGATGCGATAAGACAAACCTGGATCCAAAGAGTGATGTGATAAGAATTGGACTAATAAAGGGTAAACTGTACCTGCAAACCCCAAAGGGAGTTGACCTACAGAGAAGGGATATAAGGCCCTCTTTTGATACATATGTAATACTTGCTCAGGCTCTCTCAACGGCTCTCTATGCACCTGAGCTGATAAAAGATGGTATGCCAATTGCACATTTTCACGGATACCCGGACCCAAGCTGGTTTAAAAAAAACGAGTACTTTATAGGAGCGAAAAACCCCTCAATGCCGTGTGGAACCATTGAAGCAGCAGTGCTTAACTACTCAAGCATATATAACCTGGCTAATAAAAACGGTAGACCAGGAAATTTAAACCTGCTGTGTATAGTAGAACCGGATCATGGGGTAAACATACTTGGAATAAACAAGGAATACCTGGTAAAAAGGCTAATAGAAGGAGCCAGAGAAAAACGCATTTCGCTGGGGGGAAAATACTTGGAGCACTTAAGGAGGGAAGGACAAAATCTATCTTAGTTGTAAAGATACCTAAATTGGGTATATTTTCTCTGATTGCCTGCTTCACATGAGATAAGATGCAAAAGGCTGATGATTTAGCAAGAATCTACCTTGCAAGGCACTGTAAGACAAGATGGAACCTTGAGAACAGGCTTATTGGAACCACCGATTTACCACTCTGCGAAGAAGGAATAGAGGAAGCAAAGGCAAACCTCTCCAGAATCGAAAAGCTGGGGATAGACAGAATAATATCGAGCAACTTAAAAAGGGCTTACCAAACCGCAAAGATATATGCTGAACACTTAAAGGTTCCCCTTCACATCTGCTCAGGTCTTAGGGAAATAGACCATGGAAGCTGGAATGGTCAAAAACTCCAGGAACTTCTAAATGACTCTCAATCGAATTTTAAAAAATGGTTTGATGACCCAACAAGCATATCCATACCCGATGGAACAGAAACCATACTCTCTGCGCAAAAAAGGATTGTTGAAACCATAAAAAAAATAGCTCTAAAATACCCGGGTGAGACCATACTGGTTGTTATGCACAAACACATAAGGTCCATACTGCGGTGTACCCTTTTAAATCTTGAGCTAAAACACTTTAGGGAAAACATCGATGAAAGCATTGAACCCGTTGAGATTCCAAAGGAGCAGCTTAGAAAACTGTTTGAGATCAAACTCTAAGCAAAAAGGCCTGGCCACGGGAATCCAATTCGAACAAATGGGATTAACACAAGTGCCCACCATATAATACTATGAAAAACTCTCCAAGGTATCTTTTTATCGTAAACCCTGCAGCGGGTAGAGGAAGAACTAAAAGGCTTTTGCCCTATATAGAGTTTCTAATAAAAGAACTAGACATCCCCCATGATATAAGACTAACCTCAGCACCCGGAGAAGCTACAGATATAGCCAAAAAGGGTATAGCAGAGGGGTTTGAATTCATTGTTGCAGTAGGTGGAGACGGCACAACACATGAGGTTGTAAATGGTATTATAGATTCCTCTGCAACCCTTGGGGTTATATCAACAGGTGGGGGGAATGACTTTCCAAAGGCTGCAAACATACCCCTTGATGTTCCAAGAGCGGTTGAAACCCTTAAAAAGGGAAGAATAAGGAAGCTAGACATTGGCTTATTCGCAGAGCAATACTTCGTAAATGGACTGGGAATTGGACTGGATGGGGAAGTATCCCACAGGTACAAACGAATGAAATACCTCAGGGGAGAATTAGGCTATCTCTGGGGAGCAATAAATGCAGCACTTGGATTTAGAGGTTTTGAAACTGAAGTCATAACCCAAGAGTGGAGCTACAGCGGAAGAGTGCTTCTTGTAGGAGCTTCAAATGGTCCCTTTCAGGGAGGGAACTTCAAACTGGCTCCCCAGGCAAGGGTTGACGATGGATTGCTTGACATACACATAGTTCAAGAAATGTCCAGGATAAAAAGGCTAATTAACATGCCAAAGGTTCGTCATGGAAAACATCTGCATTTAAAAGGCGTACACATAAGGCAAAGTACCTGGATTGAGATAAGAACCAAAGAGAATCTTCCAGCCCATATGGATGGAGAACCCTTCTATCTACAACCAGGAAAACACAGAATAGAGGTACTACCAGGCAAGCTAAGGGTTATTGCCTCTTAATCCAGCTAGGAAACCACAAAGCACGTAATCGTGTTTGTAACACCTTGGGTTTTCCTTATCTTGGAGATTACAAGCTCACCGATTTCTTCCTGACTCTCCCCCTCTACAAAGGCAATTACATCATAGGGACCTGCAACTATATGAGCAGACTTTACCCCTTTTATCTTTCTTATCTTTGCCACAACGTTTTTTGTTTGAGGACCGGCTATATTTAAAAGAACATATGCACTTGAAGGCATTATCCCCTCCCTATATTTTTTTTAAACTCCATAATAGTAAATCAATTCTTTAACTAAGTGAATAGGTAAAAATGCAAAAACCTCATTGCATCAGGATTTTAACTATTTATACTTATACATGCTATGGATCCTCAGGAAATAAAATCCATAATTGAGAAAGCAATTCCTAACTCAACGGTTTTTGTAAGGGGTGATGGAGTGCATTTTGAGGCCACTGTTATCTCATCAGACTTTGAGGGTAAAACGCTGGTTGAACAACACCAAATGGTTTATAACTCCCTTGGAGAAGCTATGAGAGAGCAAATACATGCCCTTTCCCTAAAAACATATACACCAAAGCAGTGGGAAAAAACCAAAGATAAAGAGTTTCTTCAAGGAGTGTAAAAAGATGAGAGAAGAGATTAGAAAGAAGATAGAATCTCAAATAAATCAGAATAAGATACTTATTTACATGAAAGGAACAAAGGAGATGCCCCAATGTGGCTTCTCAGCAAGGGTTGTGGAGATATTTAAATCCTATGGGGTTCCATTCGAGACGGTAAACGTACTTGCTGATCCAGAATTAAGACAGGCTCTTAAGGAGTTTTCAAACTGGCCCACTTTCCCCCAGGTATATATAAACGGCAAGTTCATAGGTGGCTGCGATATATGTGTTGAAATGGATGAAAGAGGAGAGCTGGAACCACTTGCAAGAGAAGCTGTAAAAGGTTAATCAATTACACCGCAGGTATTGTTGAGCATTCCTCATTTTTTCTTCTGGCGTACTTACTTATTGCCTCTATTAATACTGCTTTTTTTACAGGTTTTGTAATAAATGCAGTACAACCTGCCTCCATACACTTATTTAGTTCCTCACTTAATGCATGAGCGGTAAGGGCAACTATAGGAACCCCTTTAACCCCTTCTTCTCTTTCCCATCTTCTAATTTCCCTTGTAGCAGTATAGCCATCCATAACAGGCATCTGTATGTCCATAAGTATAAGGTCATACCTCTCCCTCTTAACCATATCAACGGCTACTTTACCGTTTTCAGCAATATCAAGCACATAAGGCATGTTCTTTAAGTAGGTTTTAATAAGGAGGCGATTATCCTCAGAGTCCTCAACCAGAAGAATACGAAGCGAGGGTTGTTCAAAGAACATAGACTCTGAATCTGTTTTTTCTACCTTATGAGAACCTCTGTCCTCCAGTGCCATGGCTGTTTTAATTGCCCTGCTTAAATCACTTCGCCTTATAGGCTTGACCAGATACCCAGAGACACCAAGTTTCCTGCACACATCCATACCGGATTTTCTATCGTTTGATGTAAGCATCATTATGGTAATGCCTGAAGAGTCACCCTCCCATTCCTTTATATGGGTAACCACATCAACCCCGCTCATGGAGGGCATATTGTAATCAAGGAGCAATAGCTTATAGGGTTTACCCTCTTCTCTTGCCCTTTTTAGCTCTAAAAGTCCCTGTTCTCCACTTTCAGCCTCAGTTACCATAGCACCCCACCCACTTAGTGCTTCCCTAAGGATTAAACGATTTGTAGGGTTATCATCTACCACTAGAGTTCTTACACCTTCTAGGTTTAAAGAATGAGGTTTTTTTGCTGAACGGGTCTGACTTTTAACAGCAAATTTTACCGTAAAGTAAAAGGTAGAACCTTTACCAACCTCACTCTCTACCCATATACGTCCCCCCATATGCTCAACCAGTTGCTTAGATATGGCAAGCCCCAACCCGCTTCCACCGTACCTTCTTGTAATAGAAAAGTCACCCTGCATAAAGCTTTCAAAGATGATCCCCAGTTTCTCCTTTTCAATACCTATTCCGGTATCAGAAACAGAGAACTGAAGAACCCCTGGTTCAGTTGAAACAGGATCATTCCCTATACTAACAAAGACCTCTCCTTTTTCTGTGAACTTAATGGCATTACCAATAATGTTAATAAGAACCTGACGCAAGCGATCAGGGTCACCTACCAAAACAGCAGGTGTATCGGGTTCGATGTAGTACGTTAGCTCAAGCCCCTTCCTATGAGCCCGTATGGCCATAAGCTCAACCACACCTTCAACAAACTCTTCCAGATCAAACTCCCTGTTGTTTAACTCCAGGTGGCCGGACTCAATCTTTGAGAGGTCAAGTATATCGCTAATCAAACTAAGAAGAGTATCACCCGCTCTTCTGAATATCTCAACATACTCCCTTTGCTCCGGAGTCAAAGGGGTTTCCATAAGAAGTTCTGCCATACCTATAATAGCGTTCATGGGTGTACGTATCTCATGGCTCATATTTGCAAGAAACTGGCTTTTGGCACGGCTTGCAAGTTCAGCAGTCTCCTTAGCTTTTTTCAGCTCCTCCTCCATTCGTTTGCGATCGGTGATGTCCATAAAGTTTCCAAGAGATGCCCTTTTCCCCCTGTAGTATATGGACGTAACCGTTTCCATTATCCAACGGATATTCCCATCTTTACTTAAAATCCTGTATTCGTATGGAGATACACGCTCGCCCCTTAGCATCTTAATTGCGTTTTCCCTAACGCTTTCCCTATCTTCAGGAATAACCAGTTTTAATGCTGACTCTCCTACTATCTCCTTCTCGCTGTAACCGGTGTATTTTGCAAATTGAGAATTTACAAACTCAAACCTACCATCCTGCACTATGTATATCCCTATAGGGGACCTATCAAAAAGGACCTTAAATAGTCCTTCCATCTGCTTTCTTTCCGTTATGTCCTCTATTATTCCAATTCCGCCTACAATATCACCACCAGCATTTCTCAGAGGAGATACCTTTACCGATAACCAGACCTTCTTAGAATCCGTTATCTCATAAAGATCTTCAAATTGACTGTTCTCCCCTTCCAAAGCCTTCTTCATAGCTAAAAGAAGAGAACTGTATTCTTTTCCGATTGCATTAAAGAAAGGGCCAAAAATCTGCCTAAGACACTCATTGCATTGAACGATTTTTAGCTCTTTATCAAATATGTAAACCCCGACAGGAGATTGCTCAAATAGGGTTCTATATTTCTCCTCTGACTGTTTTAACCTATCTGTCACATGTGCGTTGTTTACTGCTATTTCTATCTGCTGTGCTATTATCTGAAGGAGGTTTAGCTCATCCTGATTAAAGGCGTACTTATCAAAAGAAGCCACATTTAATGCCCCAACCGTATTTTCTCCAAACCTGATAGGGATTGAAAGGTAGCTTTTAATCCCTATGTCTCTCCCAGCAGGACCTATGGTTTCATCAAGGTCAACATCCTCAACATACCTTGGTCTTCCATCTATTATCGTTCTCCAAACCGTTCCCCTTGGATACGGAATCCTTCCTGCACGCTTTATATACACCTCAGGATACCCACTGTGGGCTTTTAAAACAGCTTCAGTACCTTCAACCATGTATATGGAAACTATGTTTGCCCTCTCTATGTTTTTACTCATTACAGTAACAGCGTTTTCCATAACCTCCTGAAGATCAATTGTCTTATATATACTCTGCATAACCGCATTCACTATGGCCTCATACTTTGTCCTCTTTGAGAGATAATCGATATGGTTTTTAAGAGCCTCTTCCATCTGTTTCCGCTCGGTAATATCACGGGAAACGATAAGACCCCTGTGCTGTAAATGACCATTCTCATCAAATATCCAGCTGCCAACGGACTCAAGTATTCTCCAGCTACCGTCCTTGTGTTTGCATCTAAATTCGATCCTGCCCTGGTTCCTTTTAAGCCGCGTTTCGTTAAATACCTCCAGTAACATCCCCACATCATCAGGATGAGCTAACGAAAAGGCACTCTTTCCAACCAGTTCCTCCGGAGAATAACCCAGAACCTCCTTATGTGATGGGCTTGCATATATAAAGTTTCCCTCTATATCCAACAGACATATAAGGTCATGGGTGTTTTCTGCAATAAGCCTGTAGAGTTCTTCGCTCTGACGTAGCTTTTCCTCAGCACGCTTACGCTCTGTTACATCACGAATAAAAGCAATTCCGCCAAAGACCCTCCCTGATTTATCAAACAAAGGAGCATAGTACCCCTCGAAAAACCCCTCTCGTCCTGTCTCTGCAACCCGGAAAGGTCTATCCAGAGCAACAACTGATCTCCCGGAAAGAGCCTCATAAAAATACCTGTCCTCCCCTATCTCCTTTAGAAACGGAAATACATCAAAGGCACACTTGCCAAGAACCTTATCGGCCATAATCCCTGAGATACGTTCCATTCCATGATTCCACAGTGTGTAGCAACACTTGGTATCAAAGGCCAAAATACCGTCTATGCTGCTATTTATAATAAGCTCAGCAAATTCCTTTGCTTCTTTTAGCTTCTCCTCTGTATGCTTGCGCTCGGTTATATCCGTCATGTAAATCCTTATGACCTTGTTCTCCGGCAGATAACAGATCTTTTGTTCATAAAACCTGTTCTTTAAATCAATCTCACGGGTAAAGACCAGTGGGTTCGGTTCGGTTAAATCGATTAAAGATGCAATCTCATCCAACACAGGATGCCTTAACCCCATTGAGTGTATATCTGAGAACCTTGCTTTTGCCGCCGGATTTAAATAAACATCCCCTGTAACCAGATTGAACTCGATAACGGGATTTGGGTCCTGTTCGGGAAAAGAAGCTAGATGAAAGAGCTTTCCTTCAAGGTTTTTTCTATCCGTAATATCAACCATTAAGCCAATTAACTCTTTTGGTTTTCCATCTTCTTCTATAACCCTAACTATGTCCCTTACCCAGACAACCCTACCGTCGGAAGAGAGCACTCTGTATTCGAGGTCGTGGTTTTGTTTGTTCTTTGTTGCCTCCCTGCAAAGAGACACAACCCTTTCTCTATCCCCTGGATGAATGATATTTTGCCAGAAATTCTCTTCTGAAAGCCATCTATCCAGAGGATACCCAAGAAGGTTCTCCGCTTCCTTACTTACAAAGGTAAACCTGAAGGTATTAGCATCTGCTCTCCAGACGATCCCCTTTACAGACTCTATAAGTTCCCTGTAGAGGAGCTCTGCCCGCCTCAGGGCATTTTCTAGCTCCTTTCGTTCGTTAAACTCTCTTAAAAGGTTTGTCCTTTGCTCAAAGAACTCCAATACGAGCCTAGCCAGTTTTCCAAACTCAGATCCGTCATCTTTAACCCTATCCAGAAGCTGGGGGGCCTGCATGCTAAGCCCCATAGAGATCGTCTTTAGAGGGGTTACCACCCACCTGATGAGAAGGGAGCAGAGTAGAACTACAACACAAACACCAAGAGCTATATATAAAACGGTATTACGGATAATACCAGAGTTAAGCCTCTCCACAAACGGAGATTCAGTGTGAATATAGACCCTTGCAACAGGTTTACCGTCCCACCCTCTAAGGACCTGTAAATAGAAGACACTGGAGTTTCGGTCTAATGAACCGTTATCACCGGTAGGGTTTTCTCCCTTAACAGGGACTATCTCCAGAGAGCTTCCAAGAAAATTTGAAAGCTCATCTATAAACTCTTTATCCCACAGACGTCCCGCAAACAAATACCCACTAGGGGGAAAACCCCTTATACCTTTGAAGATGGGCTGAATGCTAGCACCCATTACCTCCATAAGCCCTCTTGAGGTAAACATGAAAAAGTGAGTGGATTGTCCCTGTCCAAGCAATTTATCACTTACAAAAAACGGAATCCCATCTTCCATGTAAACCCTTCCGTCTTCTTTGCTTTTTATACCTGAGTATAGCAATTGGGGAGGGTTGCCTACTCCGTAAATCCAGAGGGCATCAACGCTTTTGTTGGTTAAAAGCTCCTTCTTTGCCAGCCAAGCAGCCATCTCCTCATTACCGTTTCTAAAAAACCCAAGGATACTATCCCAGTAAGTGTAGCTAACAAATGTCTCCAGAGACTCACCCTTAACCTCCAAGGCCTTTCTGAAAAGCTCTTTAACCTCTTCTTCCTTTTCCCTAAGAGCCAGCTGAAATACGGCTTTCTGGGAGAACTCAAACAGAAAAAATCCGGTTATAAATGCAATAACAACAAAAGAGATTAAAAGAACCATCCTTGTGCGCACACTAAACATCACTTTTTCTAGCCGGCTCCCATAGCTAAATCGTCTTTCTTAACAAAAACACAGATCCTGTTTCTTCCCTCCCTCTTTGCTCTGTAAAGGGCCTTATCCCCAGCATCCACCAGATCATCAGGGGATAGACCATTTTGAGGTACCATGGTGGCAACTCCAAGGCTTACGGTAACGTGATCGCTTACCCTTGATGCAGAGTGTGGAATATCTAGACCCTCCACATTTGATCTTATCCTTTCAGCCATAACAAAAGCACCGTTTTCGTCGGTTTCAGGAAGAAGAACAACAAATTCCTCCCCTCCATAACGTGCTACCATATCGGTTGAACGGTACAGTGAGTTGGCTATTGTTCCCGCTATCTGTTTAAGACACTCATCCCCCATTAAATGACCATATGTATCGTTATACAACTTAAAGAAATCAACATCTACAAAAATCAAAGACATTGGCCTTCTATGCCTTAGGGCACGGGTCTACTCCTGATTTAGGTAACTCTCAAAATAGCGGCGGTTAGCAATCCCAGTTAATCCATCGGAAGAAGAGAGCATATACAACTTGCGGTTTGCCTCTTCCAGCTGACGCATGACCTCAAGTAGCTCTCTTTCTCGCTCCTTTCTCCGGTCTATCTCACTTTTTAACCTCAATGCGGATCTAACCCGCGCCAGAAGCTCAATCTTTTTAAACGGCTTGGTAATATAGTCTATAGCCCCAACTGCAAAAGCCATCTGTAGGTACATAACCTCATCAGCAGCAGTAACAATAATAACCGGAACATCTTGAAGGTAGTTAACCGCTTTAATCAGCCTACATGCCTCAATACCATCCATATCAGGCATGAAGATATCCATGATTACCAAATCAATATCGGTTGCAGTTGAATACGGGTTATTCATACCCAGCCTTTCAAACGCGCTTAGAGCAGAACCAACCACAACCACATCATCGTATCCCGCACTCTTTAGGATCGATACAAGCAAAAGGCGGCTGTCTTCTGAATCATCTACAATTAGAATTCTCATCCTGTAGATTGCTCTACAAGCAAAAAATGTACCACGAAGATAAAACCAAATTGGGGTTCTAACTCCCCTAAAAAACTTGCGATTTTAGTTAAGCAAAACACAGAATCCGGGAAAAGAAAAAACAATTTTTGTCCGTACACATACCCAAATTTACCTTTAAAGAGTTTCTTCCAATACCGGTGTCCCACACATAAAGTCTCTTGACTTGGAATTTAAAATAAGGTAAGTATCAAGAGGGGATAATCATAGGGGGAGTATAACAACTGGTGGAGGATGTGGTATATGCAGAACATAAAGGCTATAGTTTCAATTGTGGTTGTACTGGTAGCTGTATTTTATACCCTGGGATGTGCCCCAAGGTCTGATAAAGAGCTTGCAGATGCAGAGGCAGCCCTCCAGGCTGCAAGAGATGAGGGAGCCCTTGAGCTAGCTCCTGAAGAGTACAGGGCTGCAGAGGACCTGATAAGAAGGGCCAAAGAGCTTATGGCTCAGGGAAAACACCAAGAAGCCCGATCACTACTGGAAGAGGCAAGGTACAAAGCCATTGAAGCAAAGGGCAAGGCTCTTATTGCAAAGGCACAGGGAAGGATGACGGAAGAGGAAACAGTGAGAAAAGAAGAAGAGCTAAGTGAGCTAAAGGGGACTGAAAGACCAGGAGCAGATATAGGTCTTATGGATATATTCTTTGACTTTGACAAATTCGATATAAGGCCCGATGCCCGTCCTGTATTAAGGCAGAACGCTGAGATAATAAAGAACAACTCCGGTAGGTTTCGGGTAATAATAGAAGGTTACTGTGATATAAGGGGAACCGAAGAGTACAACCTCGCTTTAGGTCAAAAGAGGGCCGATGCAACCAAGGCCTACCTTGTAGGGCTCGGTGTTTCCCCTTACATCTTAGAGGCAGTAAGCAGAGGGGAAACAGATAAGTGGGCGCCAGGAAACACAGAATATGCCTATCAGCAAAACAGAAGAGCACACTTTATCGTAGTGCCAATATCACCACAGGCTCACAGGTAAGGAAATATGGTTCACAGAGCGCTTTTTATGGGTTTTACAACGATAGTAATTAGCTTATTAATCGGTTGTGTTGCAACCAATGAGGATCTAAAGGGCGTATATGCAAGGCAAATGCGTCTTGAGGCCCAAACCAATCGTTTGACAAAAGAAGTTGAGGAGCTTAAAAGGCAAACACAGCTTAAGACATCAAATGAGAACGAGGAAATCAAGCTACAGATAGCAAGGCTTGAAGAGAGAATCCAAACCCTTGAAGAATCCTATACGCAACTCAAAAGAAGGCTTGATCAACTAAGCAGTTTACCCCCCTCAACTACCGGTTCACCATCACTACCTACTACCCCTCAAACGAGGGAAATATCTACACAGCAGCAACTATTCAATGAAGGATACAAAAACCTGGCTGAAGGAAACTACGGAAAAGCAAGGGAACAGTTTAGTCTGTTCCTAAAAAGATACCCAGATTCTCCAGAGGCAAAGGATGCACTCTACTGGATAGCAGAATCCTATTACAGAGAGGGCAAATTTGAAGAGGCTATACTTGAGTTTCAAAGGTTTATAGATACCTATCCAAAGGATGAGAGGGTACCCCTTTCATACCTAAAACAGGGGCTCTCACTTATCAATATCGGCAGGGAAGAGGAAGCAAAACTGTTTCTTCAAACCCTAATAGATAAGTTTCCAAAATCCGAAGAAGCCAAGATAGCAAGGGAGAAGCTAAAAGAACTTGCAAGAAAAGGTTAGCAGTATTATTATAAGGTTTAAAAAGCTTTTAATTACTCTCTTAAAGGAGGTGCAGTAAAATGAAAAGGGATAAACTACTAGTGGTTTTTCCCGTAGTATTTGTTTTCGCCTTACTCTACCTTGTAAGTTGTGCAACTCCCCCTCCAACAAAGGAACTAGCTGATGCAGAAGCAGCTGTTGCAGAGGCAAAGGCAGCGGGATGCCCGGAGTGTGCACCTGAGGAGTGTGCCGCTGCAGAGAGTGCCCTTGCAAAGGGTAAGGCTCTGGCTGGTGAATTCTGTGCAGAGCTTGAGGCAAGAAGGCTTCTTGTTGATGCAAAGGCAAAAGCCGATGAGGCCAAATTTAAGTGCATGGCTGCTAAGGAAACACCACCGCCGCCACCACCTGCAGTTGAGGAGTATGCACTTAGCGATATATTCTTTGATTTTGATAAGTTCGATATAAGACCAGATGCAGAACCGGTTCTCCAGCAAAATGCTGAGATACTAAAGGCCAATCCGGACCTAAGGATAGTGATTGAAGGATACGCAGATATAAGAGGACCTGCTGCATATAACCTCAGACTTGCCCAGAGAAGGGCTGATGCAGCAAAGGCATATCTGGTCAGGCTGGGAATTGATCCTGCTAGAATAGAGGCTGTGGGTAAAGGTGAAACCACAAAATTTGCTGCTGGAACCACAGAAGAGGCTTACCAGCTAAACAGAAGGGCTCATTTTATACCTCTGAAACCAGGAGCTGCTCCGGGAGCAAGGATCATTTTAAAGCTGGATAAGGAAAACAAGTCTTAAAAGGATTCTCTTTTAAGACCTACAAGGGGAAGGAGCTTATAAGCTTCCTTCCCCTTTTTCTTATTCCTTGACAAGCTAGCTATTACATGTTAAAACCTTTTCGTTTTTTTAAACCTATCCAAGTTCAACGATTACATGAATCTTAAAACCACCAACTCCCAGAAGCTATATAGAATAGCAAAACGTCTTATACCAGGTGGGGTAAACAGTCCCGTTCGCTCGTTTAAAGCAGTAGAGGGAACACCCGTTTTCGTATCCAAGGGAAAGGGTGCATGGATTACAGATGAAGATGGGAACAGATACATAGATTACATAGCCTCATGGGGCCCGCTTATACTCGGACATTCACACCCGGAGGTGGTAAGGGCTTTAAAAAAAACAGCTGAGAAGGGAACGAGTTACGGCGCCCCATGTAGAGAGGAGATAGAGCTTGCAGGGATCATAGTAAAAGCGTTTCCATCTGTGGAGATGGTTCGCATGACAAACTCCGGAACTGAGGCAATAATGAGCGCTGTCAGGGTCGCACGAGCCTACACCGGTAGAGATTTTGTGGTTAAATTCGAAGGATGTTACCACGGACATGCCGACTACCTACTTGTGAAAGCTGGTTCAGGTGCCACTACCTTTGGAACCCCAAGCAGCCCCGGTGTACCAAAGAGCTTTACCGCTACCACACTTATAGCAAGGTACAACGATATAGAATCTGTTAAGAGACTTTTTGCCAGACACAAAAACAAGATAGCCTGCGTTCTTGTTGAGCCCGTTGCTGCCAATATGGGTGTTGTTCCCCCCAAAGATGGGTTCCTAGAGAAACTAAGGGAGATAACCCTAAATGAAGGTTCCATTCTCATTTTCGATGAGGTTATAACAGGTTTTAGACTTGCCAGAGGGGGAGCCCAAGAGGTCTATGGTATACTGCCAGAGGTAACCTGCCTTGGGAAAATAATAGGAGGAGGGCTTCCTGTTGGAGCCTATGGTGGTAGAGCTGATATAATGAAGATGGTCTCTCCAGTTGGACCTGTATACCAAGCCGGAACCCTTTCAGGAAACCCGCTTGCCATGGCAGCGGGTATTGCAACGATTAGCAGGCTAAAAGGAAAAGATACCTACAAGAGACTAAATAACCTGACAAGCGAGCTGGTTAAGGAACTTAGAGAAATAATAAAAAAATTCAACATAAAAGCACGAATAAACTCTGCTGGCTCCATGTTTACTATATTCTTTACCGATAGAGAGGTTGTAGATTACGAATCCGCCCTTAGCTCTGATACAAAGTTGTATTCACGATTCTTTAAAAATCTGCTTAAAGCTGGTATTATGTTTCCGCCTTCTCAGTTTGAGGCTGTTTTTTTATCCCTTGCCCACACTGAGAAGGAAATAGACATTACGCTTAAAGCTGCCTATAATGCTTTTAAAGAGCTAAAACCCTAGGGAGGAAAGAAGGTTAGTTAGAAAAAGAGAAGACGAATTAGGATGGCTAGTTTACCTTGCTATAGGAACACACATTGCAGTCTCTATCATAGCGGGTCTATTGTTGGGGCATTTTGTTGATAAATGGGCAGGGACAAAGACCCCGTGGTTTACCTTTATTGGGCTTATAGCGGGGATTATCTCAGGATTTAGCTTGCTGCTTAGGCTTTTGAAGAAGACGAAAAATGACAGCAACGGTAATGAAGATAAATAGTGGTTCTATACTAGGCAGGATAGAGAAAGCAGGTCTTGTTGTTACAGGTATTATAGCATTGGTAAACGTGCTTCTTGGTTCACCGGAAATTGCACTTGGGGTGGTGGCAGGAGGCATACTTGCTACGGTAAACTTCTTTACAATAAAACTGGTAGTAAGGGCTATTGTATCAAACCTTTACTCTAAAGGCTTTAGTATATTTGTTATCACGGTAAAACTCGCCATACTGATTGCAATAGTAATCTCTCTTTTTGCCTTTACAAGGCTAAACATCTATGGATTCCTTATAGGCATTATGGGAGTGTTAATAGTAATAATAGGAGAAAGTCTACGAGGTGCAAAAAATGGAACACTTTAGCTGGTTTACCCTATTTGGACTGGACCGCTATGACCATGTATTGGGGGCAATTATCGTTGTTGCCTTTTTAACCCTTGCCTCGTATAAGATAAAGAAGAACCTATCAAAAGGAGAATCGGTTCTGCCTGATGAGAAACTTTCCCTAAGAAACGTATTTGAGATCCTAACTGTTGACTTTTTAATAGACCTGCTTGCTGGGATAATGGGTTCTAGGGAAAAGGCAAAAAGGTATTTTCCCCTTCTTGGGGCCACTTTCTTCTTTATCTTATTTTCCAACTTGCTTGGACTGGTTCCTGGATTCCTTCCCCCTACCGGAAACTTTAATACCCCAGTTGCATGTGCAATTGTTATTTTTATCATGTATAACTTCTATGGATTTAAAGAACATGGCATTGGATACCTTAAACACTTTATGGGTCCCATGATTTACCTGGCCCCACTTATGATAGTTATTGAATTTATAAGCCATCTGGTTAGACCAGCATCCCTCTCACTCAGGCTATTTTGGAATATGACAGGAGACCACCTTGTTCTGGGTATTTTTACCAGTCTTACCCACTTTGTAATTCCGGCAGCATTTATCGCACTGGGTATCTTTGTATCTTTCCTGCAAGCATTTATATTTACAATTCTTTCAGCTATATATATATCTTTATCGGTATCTCATGAACACTAAAAGCCAAAACCATGAAAGAGCTTTATCCCTTACAAATAAATAAAATCAAACAAATCAAGGAGGTGCATAAATGAAGAAGGTGGTATCAGTTGTAAGCATGTTAGGGGCTATGCTTCTTGTAATGCTGGTTCCCGAGGCTTTTGCTCAGGAAGGAGGAATGGGAGAGACAGCAAAGGCAGCGCTGGCCATAGGAAGTGGTCTTGGCATAGGAATAGCAGCCGGTATAGGGGCCTTAGGACAGGGACGTGCAACAGCAGCAGCTTTAAGTGGGATCGCAAGAAACCCTGGAGCTGCCCCCAGGATACAAACCCCTATGATAATCGGCCTTGCCCTTATTGAGTCTCTTGTAATTTATGCTCTTGCTATCACATTCCTGCTTCAGGCAAAAATATAGATTGTAACAGACCAGGAAGGTAGGAAGGTATAAAGGTTATATAACCTTCCTACCTGCTATTAAATGAGACTTAATCTGCTTCTTCCAATCTTTCTTTTTTTGATAACAGGGTGTTTTACAACCGCTCTATCAGGTAGAAGGGAAGAGTCCCTTAAGAAAACAGCTTCCCTATACTATACACTCATTATGTGGAAGCACTTTAAAAGGGCCAACGCTTTTGTACATGAAGAAAAAAGAAGGCAATTTGACAGATTTACTTCCAGAATAAAAGATAAACTCAACATAACCAGCTATCAGATAAAAGATATAGTATTTGAGGACAATAAGAGGAGCAAGGTTAAGGTGGTCTTAAGCTACTACAAGTATCCCTCAGTATCTGAAAAAACCGTTTTCCTTGAAGATATATGGATTTTTGAGAAAGGAAACTGGTTTATTTACTCAGATTTTGAAGACGAGGTATTTAGATAGCTATCTAGAGGAAATCTCTCAAGAACAAACCTTTTAGCTTCTTCCTTGGTGCTTACAAGACCCTCAAGTTGAGCCTCCTCAAGGGAACTCAGTATCTTAGAGAAGATAGGTCCTGGACTATACCCCATCTCAATCAGGTCGTATCCGGATAAAATAGGCTTTGGTTTTATTTCCTCTTCTTTAAATTCCTTAAGCTTTCTCTTTACAAATTCATATGCTTCTGTAGAACCATGACTTGCAAGACAATCAGCCAGATGGAGTGTAAGGTGGTCTTCAAAATATGGCAACCCGATAAAACGCTTTAGAGTGCTTTCTCTCATATGGAAAACATCTTTAAACCTTAGATGCTCTCTTACAAGAGAGGTTATTCTCTCGGTCTGCTTGTTTGACAACCTTAGTCTTTTGCATATCTTTCGAGCCATATCAGCCCCCACTCTATCGTGTCCGTTAAACCTTATCCTATCTGAGATACTGAAAGTAGGGGGTTTTCCTATGTCATGGAGTAGCCCACCCAATGCAAGCTCGGGAGAGACCTTCCCCTCTGTAATCTCATAAAGCCTGTCAAGTACCAAACAGGTATGGGTAAAGACATCACCTTCAGGATGAAACTCAGGAGGCTGTGGTACCCCATAGAGATTGTCAACTTCCGGAAGTATGTATTTGAGCAATCCAGTTTCCCTTAGTAACCTTATACCAAGTCCGGGATTCTTCTGTATTAGAATCTTTATAATTTCATCTCTTATCCTTTCAGCACTTACCTGGTTAATAAGCGGAGCAAGGTCTTTTATCGCCCTTAAGGTTTCTTCTTCCAGTTTGTAGTTAAATCTCGCTGCAAACCTTACAGCCCTTAACATACGAAGTTTGTCTTCATTAAACCTATCATAGGGATTGCCTATAGTTCGAATTATCCCCCTCTCTATATCCTCCATTCCTCCAACATAGTCTATAACCTCTTCGGTAACAGGGTCATAGAGCATACCATTTATCGTAAAATCCCTTCTTTTTACATCTTCCCGCTCATCCTCTGTATAAATAACCCTGTCTGGATGCCTTCCATCTGAATAGCTTTCATCCCTTCTCATTGTAGCAACCTCGAATTTGAATCCATTCTCCATAACCAGAACAACCCCAAAGCTAACACCCACAGGGACCGTACGTTTAAAGAGATTCATAACCTCTTCAGGCCTTGCACTGGTAGTGATATCGTATTCTTTAGGAGGGATTCCCATAACGGTATCCCTAACCCCACCGCCGACAAAAAATGCCTTGTATCCCCTCCCCCGCAGGGTTTCAACTATACCCTTACCTATCTCAAATAACCTGCTTGGAAACGGCTTTACCTTGAAAACACTGGCCATATTTTACCACTCTTCTTTTTATAGTATATTTATTAACTTGCCTTAACCAAATACTCTAGAGCAACTATTCTATGAAAGAGAAAACTATACCTGAACTTATAGAAAACAGAACCAAAAAATACGGTGGGAAAATACTATTTCAACGCAAGGATGGATGGAGCTGGAAACAGGTAACCTGGCTTGATTTTGAAAACGAAGTTAAAAGCATAGCTTCATTCCTTATAGGAACAGGCTTCTCCTGTGGAGACTCAGCCGTTATACTGTCACCTAACAAACTCGAATCTCTTCTAACCGATATTGCTATTCACCTAATAGGTGGAATCTCAATTTCATTCTCACCAAAAGAAAATCCAGAGCTTATAAACTGTGCCCTTAAGGACACCTGCTTCAAATTCGTCTTTGCCGAGGACAAAGACACCCTTACCTCCTTTTGCAAACTCATTGATGGGAAAAGACCTGAAAACATAGTGCTTTTTTCGGATAGCAATAGCCAAAACCTTGGAGAGGCTATAAGTTACAAAACACTAATAAGACTTGGGATGATTAAAAAGAAGCAGATTGGAGATAATCTTACATGTATATCCAAAAGCGTATCTCCAGAGCATATAGCAACGGTTCTGTTAAATTCCACCCCTGAGGGCAAACTCATAAAGGTTCAACTTACACATGAAAACCTAATAAACACACTTATTGCAGTATCGGAGAGATTAAACTTTATGTGTGAAGAAGACCAATCCTTTTCGTATCTTCCCTCGACAAAAGTATTTGAAAAGCTGATAAACTATTTGGCAATCTTTTTTGGAATCCGAATTTCAATGGCCGAAAGCAGAAACTCCTTCTTTGAAGACATTCTGGAAATAAAACCCACAATAGTTTTTGAAACAAAAACAGGTATTGAGCAGATACTAACAAAGACCCCAGGAGAACCTTCAAAAAAAGAGCTAAAAAACCTCCTTGGAGGAAGGATAAAATACATAGTTACCGATTCATTGCCAGACACCCAAATTACAAACTTATTAATAAAATCGGATCTTACTGTAAAGGATGTACCAGAGTTAAAAAGCATTTTTGATTAGTTTTCTACCTCCTCCACAACACACACTGCCCTTCCACTGTGAAACCTTATAACCACCTTATCTCCCGATTTAATTTCCTTTGAGTCCTTAACCACTGTCATAAAGGGAAGTTTATAAGCTATACTATAACCCCGCTCTAAAACCTTTAAAGGGCTTAGTGCCTCTAGTTTTCCAAACATACCTTTAAGCTCCAGTGCTGCTGAATCAAGCTTACTCTCCATTACACGCCTCATAGAAGTTTGCAACTGAAGGAGTTCCTTTCCATAAAGCTCCAGTTTTTTCCTTACCGCAAGCACCATTCTTTCTTTCAAATCCCAAAGCTCCTCAATAAGCTTTCCTTTATCCTTTACAACTATCTCTGCTGCCATAGTGGGAGTAGAGGCTCGCAGGTCTGCTACAAGGTCAGATATAGTAATATCGATTTCATGCCCTATTGCAGACACCAAAGGGACCGGAGACCTGCTAACCTCCCGGGCCACTATTTCCTCATTAAAAGCCCAGAGATCCTCCTTTGAACCACCACCTCTTGCAAGTATGATTAAATCAAGCCCTTCAATCCGATAAAGCCTGCGTAATGCTCTTACAATTTCCAAAGGGGCTTCTTCACCCTGAACACGGGTTGGTGATATAACTATCTCTAAGTTGGGAAACTTTCTTTCGATAACCTTGAGTATATCCTTTATTGCCGCCCCAGAAGGAGAGGTAACGATCCCTATCTTGCGGGGGAGAAAAGGAAGGGGCCTTTTTCTCTCCTCGGAAAACAATCCTTCGGCAAATAGCCTTTCTTTTAGCTGCTCAAGAGCAAGTGCCTGGGCTCCTATCCCTTTTGGCTCAATATGCTTAACATTTAAGCGATAGATCCCCTGCCTTTCATATACACCCACCTGCCCGTAACATATAACTTCCATTCCATTTTCGGGCTTGAATCTTATATACTGATTTACCCACTTAAAACAAACGGCTGAGATTTGGCTGCCTTCATCTTTTAAAGAAAAAAACCAATGACCACTTGAGAAGTTATCCCTAAAATTAGATACCTCACCCACTACCCACACATGGTCATATCCTATTTCCTCTTCAATCAATTCTTTAATTCTTGCTGTAAGCTCAGATACGGTGTATACGTCCTTTGCAATTAGCTTTAAAAAGCTAGAGAAATCATTCATTAAGAAAAGTATCTTAAATTACCTCTGAATAGTCAAGATCAATTGCACCCTTTAAATTGAAAGAGCAGTGATTATTTTATATAAGAGGAGGTAGAAGGTTATGCACAAAAACCTTATCGACTACATTGCGACACAGACTGAAGATGGGTTCCAGATAGTATTTAACAACCCAAAAAGAGCACCTATGAAGGTAAGTTTTTACGATTTACAGACATTTATACAAAAGCTAAATATAGATATGCTTTCGGGGAAAAAACCAAACCTTACGGAAGAAGAGGAAGTTTTGCTAACACTGTGGCAGATGTTACTTATCCCCGAAAACACCGTACACTGACTCTAAAGTTGGTCATTAACCCTTTTTAACGCAGGCATTATAAGGTTGGGATGATATTTGCTGATTTCCCTCGTAAGTGCCCGTATAACGTTTCTTATATCCCACTGGGCCCCTTCTGACATCCTTAGGTTAACTAAATGATAGAGTTCCCATAAGTCAAAACTTCCTATAACACACCTGTTATGGGCATTTGTAACCACATAACTTGCAACACAGGGTAGTTCATCATCCACCAGCTTCTTATAAAGCCTCTCACTTTCTGAAGTAGCTTCATATAATAAATCCACAAGCCCTGCTCGCTCTATGTTTGGAGGAACGGTTATACCATACGATACAGTTGGTTCTTTAAAAATCCAATTTACCTTTCTATGTCTTAGAAGCTGATGCCAGCAAGCCTCACTTATTACAAACTCAGCCTCATAGCATATGAGTTTAAATGCATTTATTGGGTTATCGTGCTTGCCCAGTTTCTCCACCGTTTTTTTGAATAAAGACAACTTGGTCTCTTTATCTCTCCGGGTTACCTCTTTACCAAGATCATCAAGGTCAAAAACCGAATGCTCAAATAAAACCGCATTCAGTATCTTATCAATTGCGTATTCCTCGGCATCAGGCATGTTTTTGCCAGTCCAGTCAATAAGCTTAACCCTGCTTCCAACTAACTTCTTGGCACAGTGGGGAATCGAGATAGAAGTAGCCATACGTTCAAACTCATCCCGTGTATCTTTAATGTACCTGTTTTCACTGGCATACTTAACCAGTGTGGGAACAGAAAACCTGACCTCAGCCTTTATCTCCTCTGCCCTTTTTCTTACCTCCGGATACTTACTGGATAGCAACTTTTTCAACGCATCCTCTATTGCCCTTGCATTTGCACTCATCCCAAGATTTGTATAAGTTGCAAGGCTAAGCACATACCTTGCATCCTCAAATGCCTGCTTTTCCAAAGCCCTAAGATGTGCTTTCTCCTCAACACCATCAGGAACACAAACACTGTCTCTGAGAAACTCATAGAGTCTGTTATTTATGTTACTGTAGATATCATAAAGGTGGTTATTCAGCTCTATAAACTCCTTTAACAAAACAGGCCTGTCTTTAAGTTCATCGGGAACATAGAAATCTCCCCTTTGTGGCTTCTGGTATCTCTGGGAATACTCAGTAAACGATAGATACTCATTTGAAAGCTCAAGAATAGAGGAAAAAAGGCGTGAAACCCTTTCTACCCCTATATGCACAGTTGCATGCTCGGCAACAGAGGCATGCCCATAGCTAAGAACCCACTTTTCATGGAATTTTGAGGCCCTTTCCTGACCCAGTTGCTCTTCCTTTATAACGCTACTTATGTTGTCTCTAAAACTCTTAGGGCTTCTGCTTACATAGGCAAAAATAACAGCTATAACCTCTTCCGGAAGATTGCTTACCGTATATATGTCCCTATCCGTATTTGATACGTATTTTCTTATATCATCCTGAATCCGGGGTTTTTCTTCAGCCATCTATCCTCCCTGCAGTGGAAAGGCTATAGATTCATTATCTTACAGCATAAAAGCTTTAAATTAAATAATCTGTGAACCTAAGAGACTGGAGTGCTTTCTCTTACCTTCTTTACTATATATGGAAGCACCTGAGTAGGTTTTCCATATATAACGGCATCTGCATAATCATCCAGCTGGCTTTCCTTCTGGCTTATTATAACTATCTTTGCTCCGTTTTCCCTAGCAATCACAGGAAATGAGGAAACAGGTTGAGCATCAATATTAGCACCCACGACCAAGAAAAGATCGCACTGGCGAAGTCGAATCCATGCTTCCCTAATCTCCCAGTGTGGGAGTGGTTGGCCCGGGAAGGAAATTGGGGGTTTTAAAATATCCTTTCCACACTCCTCACACTCTGGCACTTCCTTTCCTTTTTCCATATCTGTTATGATCTTATCCAGTGGATAGTCCTTACCACAATTTGTACATGTTACCCATAACACAGAGCTGTATATCTCCACAACGTTAGAATTACCCGCATGATGGTGAAGGCCATCTATTGTCTGGGTTATCAGACAATCCAGTTTGCCTATCAACTCCAGCTCCAAAAGGGCTTCATGTGCAGGATTGGGGTGAGCTTTTACAAGCAAAGGGTATATTTGCTTCATCTTTCTCCAGTAATTTGCCCTTACCTCACGATTGGAACGAAACTCAGATATATGTGGATTTAAATCCGGACTTGAAAAATCGGGTACCCCAGATTCACTAGAAAGCTCTTCTCCCGTAAGAACCACAATCTTCTGTGATTCCTTTATCCACTCAACTACAGTCTCTACTACATCTTTCCCCATAGCAATGTTCATTATACTATTACAGGATAAAAATTGTCAATTAACAACAGGGTTTTCAAAAGACCATACCATTAGTTGACAATACCTCATTTTGCAAAGGATAATATATGAATTAATCAAAGGGTATGTTCTTGTTGCCATGTACTACATTAGCTTCCTTTTAAAAAAGGTAAACGCAAGATTACCTTTCTTACCTTAGTCTTCTATAAAACCTGGAGGATAACGAATGTCACGTGTCTCAAAAATGATTGCCATACATGAACGAGCAAAATCCTACAGAAGGATTAAATCAAAGCATATAGTAGAGTCTCTCTATACCGATTTTATCCCCTGGTATGAGCTTAAGGACTTCTCCCCAAGGCTTCTAACCCCTACGGGAAGAGTTATAGAGTTTGTTGAGGACCCAGCAGTTATTGTTGGCACTGCGACATTTAAAGAAACGGGCAAAAAGGTAGCAATCATCGCCCAGCAAACCCCCTCAGATGAATCGGAGCGTGCCAAACTAAACTATGGATTGGTAAAGGCAGATGGCTACGGACTTGCTTATAACATGATGAACTATGCTGAGAAACACGGATTGATGCTTCATACCTTTATAGATACAGTGGGAGGAGACCCATTTGAATACTCCGCCAGCAAGCTACAGTCATGGTTAATATCATATTGCCAGGCAAAGATGATCAGTCTTAACACAAAATCCATATCGGTTATTATAGGTATGGGGGGAAGTGGGGGAGCAATTGCGCTTCAACTGGCCCACAGACGTTTTATGCTATCTTCAGCAGAATACTCAGTTATTACAGCCGAGGGGTGTTCTGCAATACTCTTCCGAAGTGCTGATAAAATTGCAGAAGCACTTAGAGTCCTGCAACCCACTTCTGACTACATGCTAAAATACGGGATCGTTGATAAGATTATAAAAGAACCATCTCTAGATAGCCCTGACTACCTGTCAAAAACTTTAGAGAACATACAAAAGGCACTTAGCAGCACCATATACGAACTTGAACGCACAGACATAACCTATCTTCAGAAACACCTAAGGGATAAAATTGAGGAATGCGGTCAGCTTGGAAAAAGACCCCGTAGATACAAGGCGTTTGCAAAAAAACTAAAAGACTGGCTTCCATCTCACCTCTTTAAAAGAAACGTAACCTCTGATATCTCTCATATGCAGATAGCCATATACGGAGATGAGCCATTCGTATGTAATGACGAGAAAGACCCTGAAGGGAAAGTAGTAAGGATTGGTTGTCGAAACCGCTCTACCAGAAGAGAATTTGAGGAAAACTACTTTGCATGTCCCCATTGCCAGAAACCCTCTTCCCTGGGTTCCGATGCCTATCTTAAACTACTGCTCGATTCCGGGTCATTTCACGAGCTTCATCCAGAATTAAGTGCAGAAGATATAGACTCCCGATTTGATTTCTACGACTACTCAGAGAGCCGAAAGAAAATGTCAAAGTTAACGGACTCCAAAGACTCCCTAGTAATTGGCTATGGAACAATTGCAGAGATTCCTGTTGCAGTTGCTGTCTGTGATTTTCGTTTCATGGGAGGCTCCATGGGTTCTGTTTTCGGAGAGAAAATGAAGCTCATAGTAGACTACGCAATACGCAAGAAGTTACCCCTGGTCTCGGTATCTGCATCCGGAGGAGCAAGGATGCAGGAAGGAACTGTAGCTCTGTATCAAATGGCAAAAACCATAGCAGCTATATTAAAGCTTAAAGATGCAGGCCTTCCTTATATCTCGATTCTTGGCCATCCAACCACTGGAGGAGCACTGGCAAGCTATGCTGTTCAGGGAGATTTTATAATTGCTGAGAAAAAAGCTACAGTTGCCTTTGCAGGTGATAGGGTTATAAAGTTAACCAGCGGGGGAAGGGGGGTTGATCCTTATGCGATGACCGCTGAGTTTTATGCAAAGCATGGTGGAATACACCTGGTGGTTGAAAGGCATCAGTTAAAATCAGTAATTGCGGGTCTGCTTAGGTTTCCACCATGGAATAAAAAACTTAAAAAACAGACCAATTCAAACTCACAAAACGGCGATATCGAAAAAGATTGACTAACCTGGTAAATGATGTCAATTCAAGGGACCTTTAGAAAACTTAAAGCTGCGGTGGAATTCCTTACCCTGTTTAAAATCGGGAAGAGAATCGAATTAACCAGAGAAGATATTGCAAACTCCTTACCCCTTTTCCCCATAGTAGGAATACTCTTAGGAGGAGTATGCGCAATCTTAGAGTTGCTCTTAAGAAATGCAATTACTTCCGAACTCCTCCGTTCATTGTTTCCAGTAGCAATTCTAGCCGTGCTTACAAGGGGACTTCATCTAGATGGGGTTGCTGACTGTTTTGATGCACTTAACTTCGCACATTTTGACAGGGAAAGAGCCCTTGAGATTATGAAGGGAAGAACAATTGGTAGTTTTGGAGCTTCAACGCTCATAATGGTGCTTGTTGGAAAAACGCTATCCATATATGCTTTGCCGGAGGATTTAAAAATACAAAACCTTATCCTAATTCCTTCTATCTCGAGATGGACATCGGCAATTGTAGCCAGGCAATGTGCCCCTGCACTACCAGAGGGTCTTGGCTACATATTTACCGTCTATTCAACCAGAAAGGCATTTTTTACTAGTGGTATACTAACCCTTCTTCTCTCATTCTCCATACTAGGCACAGGTGGCATAAAGGTCTTTGTGGCTATATCTGTTATAAGCTTTGCTCTTGCATCTTTCTTTAACAGAACTTTTGGTGGCGTTACAGGAGATGTTTTTGGAGCTGTAATTGAACTCTCTGAGTTCTTTGGGTTTATTCTCGGAGGAGTACTTATAAAGGGATGAGAATTGGAACAACATCATACATTTTCCCTGACAGAATAATCCCGAATGTAGAGAGGCTTGCAAATTTAGTAGACGATATAGAGCTTGTACTATTTGAAGGTAAAGACTACTCAAACCTTCCTACAGATGAAGAGATCAAAACACTAAAGAAACTTTCAAAAGAGTTCCAAATATCATATACGGTCCATCTACCAATTGATCTCGATATATGCTCACCGGATAACGAGTTTAGGAAATTCTCGGTAACCAGAATAACCGACATAATAAAGCTAACCCTTCCACTAAACCCAAATGCCTATATACTACACCTTCCCAGAAACCACATACAACAATATGAAGAAAAGTGGTTTCGTAACACAAGAGAGTCTTTATCCTATTTGTTTGCAGAATTTGGTAGCGATAACATAGCTATAGAAAACCTCAGTTACCCAGTAAAGTACATACTTCCTATAATAAGGGAATTTGATTTCAGACTCTGCCTCGATATAAGCCATGCTTTGTCGTGTAAAGATAAGTGGGAAGATATTATCAATGAAAATTTTGACAGGATAGATGTAATTCATCTCTATGCTCATAGAGGAGAAGAACACGTAGGGCTACAGCGGGCAAAAAGAGGATTTGTAGAATCCGTTATCTCTAAGATACTCTCGCTTGGGTTTTCCGGCATACTAACACTTGAGGTCTTCAGTGAAGAGGACTTTTTTGAATCCAAAAGGATAGTAGAGGAGGTAATATCGGCGTGGAAAGAAAGATTCTTATTACCGGAGGAGTAAAGAGCGGAAAGAGCAGATTTGCACTTGAAATGGCAAGGAAACTTGGAGAAAAAACACTCTTTATAGCAACGGCACGTCCTATTGATGCAGAGATAAGAGAGAAAATAGAAAGACACAAAAAGGAACGAGGAAAAGAGTTTATAACCATAGAGGAGCCTATAAAACTGGCAGAGGCATTGAAAGAAGCAACCCACTTAACTGCAGTTATAGACTGTATTACCCTATGGCTTTCAAACCTCTTCTTTGAGTTACCAGACGACCAGAGGGAAAAAGAGATTAAGGATTTTATTGAAACAGCCAGGGAATTTAAGGGCTATATAATTACCGTTAGCAATGAGGTTGGTTGGGGAATCATTCCAGAAAACAGGCTCTCAAGGTTATATCAAGAAGAACTGGGAATGGTTAATCAGAAAATAGCCTCTATCTGCAACGAGGTTTATTTGCTGGTCTCTGGAATTCCACTTAGGCTAAAATAGTTTTAAAACGGAGAACAGATGATAGAGAAGAAAATAGGACAGATGATAATTACCGGATTCAGAGGAAAATCAATGTCAGAGGAAAGCCTAAAGATACTGGTCGAGCAGATTAAAGGAGGAAAAATAGGGGGGTTAATATTTTTAAACTACAATCTGGAGAATCGAAAACAAATTCTAAATCTCACAAAGAAGCTAGGTGAAATTGATGTTGAATATCCGCTTTTTATGGCAGTTGACCAGGAAGGAGGAGAGGTACAGAGACTAAACAGTAAAAACGGCTTTAAAGACTTTCCACCAGCAGAACATATTGCCTCACTACCTGAAGGGGAAGCATATCTTGTGTATTATGAAATGGCAGAGATGCTGGCAGAAGCAGGATTTAACCTCAACCTGGCTCCGGTAGTTGATATAAATCTAAATCCAGATAACCCAGTTATAGGGAAGAGAAAAAGAAGTTTTTCACCAGATCCCGACACAGTTATCAGATATGCTCAGATAATGATAGAGGCTCATAATGATGTTGGAGTACTAACGGTGCTAAAGCACTACCCAGGTTACGGAAGCAGCAAATCCGATCCCCACATAAAACCCGTCTATCTTACAGAAGCTTATAGAGAAGAAGAGCTCATCCCATTTAAAGAGCTGATAAAGAGAAGAAAAGCAAAAGTAATTATGACTGCTCACACAGTTAATAAAAGAGTAGATCCAAAACTTCCTGCTTCCCTATCAAGAACCCATTTACAGGAAATTCTCAGAAACAGACTAGGATACAAAGGGGTAATAATAACAGACGACCTTCAAATGCCTGCTATAACCTCCAGGTACAGTTTTGAGGATACGGTTGTAAATGCACTAAACGCAGGAAACGACATACTGCTTTTTGCAAATTACTTTGCTCCCGATATAAACCTAGCAGATAGTGTTATAAGAGCTGTCCTTAGCGCAATAGATAGAGGAAAAATTAAAGAAGAGAGGGTAGAAGAGTCCTTTAACAGGATAGTAGAGCTAAAGAAAGGGCTCCCTTCGTGGAAATAACTATAGGCTAAGGGTAGAAACCTCCTTAAGGGTTATCATTTCGTTGTAAATCTTTACGCCAGCCTCAATCAAAGACATGGCAAGAACAGCCCCAGTTCCTTCACCAAGGCGCATATCCAGATCCAGTATTGGGGTAAAGCCGAGTTTTGACAAAACAATACCATGCCCCCCCTCCGCACTCCTATGCGCAAAAAACATATACTCCCCTACAGCCTGACACAAACCAAGAGCAATCAATGCTCCCGCTGTTGACACAAACCCATCCACAACAACTGGAACCCTTTTAGATGTTGCACCCAGTATAATTCCTGCAATACCCCCAATTTCAAATCCTCCAACTTTTGACAAAACATCAACAGGTGAGCTGGGATCAGGATTGTGTATGGATAAAGCAGTTTCCACCACCCTAACCTTACGTTTCCATGTTTCGTAATCCACCCCAGTGCCGTATCCTACCACATCCTCAGGATTAAGACCTGTACAGGCACACATAACAGCCGCTGAAGATGTTGTATTTCCTATTCCCATATCCCCCAGTGCGATAAAGTTGTACCCCTCACGGATCTTATCAAGTGCAAGTTCTATACCCGTTTCAATACACCTTTTTGCCTCATCAAAAGTCATTGCAGGATGCTTTACGAAGTTTTTTGTTCCCCTGTTTATTTTCCTTATTATAAGGCCTGGGGTTTCATCAAAAACCCAATCTACACCCATATCAACCACGAATACATCTACCCCAACATGCCTTGCAAGCACATTTATTGCAGCTCCACCCCTGAGAAAATTATATACCATAAGGTAGGTTATCTCCCTGGAGTAAGCACTTACATTCTCCTGGGTAACACCATGATCCCCTGCAAGCACAAAAACGGCTTTTCTATCAAGGCTTGGTCTTTCGCTTTCTGTAATTGCAACAACACGTTTTGCAAACTCCTCTAGTTTTCCTAAACTACCCTTTGGTTTTGCAAGGCCATCTAGGTGCAAAGAAGCACGATAAAACCATTCAGGCTTTAAAGGTTCCACGGAATCAACAGTGTCCTCTATAAGACCCATTTAGACCCCCCTTACATCTCCCCAGATTACCTTATGTAACTGAGGTAAAACCCTTACACCTACCAACCTGTCATTGATAACTTTTTCAGCAAGCCACCTCAGGCTGGTTCCATAAACGGGTTGGAATACTATATTGGCCTTTATAGAGTACCTATTAAGGACCTCTTTTGCGTATGCATAATCAACTTCATCCTTTATAACAAACTTTAACTGATCCTTGGGACGAAGCCTCTCAAAAAGGTCAAACCTCATTTTTTTCTCCATTCCCGAGCTTGGGCATTTGCAATCCATACTTATAATGCAGCTCTCATGCCAGAAAACCGGAGGAGGTTCTTTGTGTCCTCCGGTTTCAAGTACTATAGAGTACCCTTCACCCAGCAGATCCCTTACCAGAACCTCCAGTTCTTTTTTCTGAATAAGCGGTTCCCCGCCTGTAATACATACCCTCTTACAGCCAAATCTCTCTAACTCCCTCTTTACATCACTTAAAGTCATCTCCTTAAAATCCCTGCCCTCAACTGCGTACATAGAATCACACCAACTGCACCTTAAATCACAAGCAAACAAACGCAAAAAAACTGTTGGCAAACCTATTTCCACACCCTCACCCTGAATAGAAAAGAAGATCTCACTTACCTTCATATCACCTGTAACAGCCTCCTGCAATCTCGGGAGTCAAAATCCAACTTACTCTCCAGATGTCATCATCCCTTGAAATGCAAACAACCGCTCCCATTCTAAACTTCACTATATCTTTTGTCTCATCACCCACAACCATTAACGAAACAAGCCTACTTAAATGCGGTAGATGACCAACTATTACAACGGGCTCATTTGCACTTTTTAGAAGCTCAGATGCCCTTTTGGGATTATCCATTGGAGACAAACCCTCAACCTCAAACACACCCCTAGAAGGGCGTAGGTGCTCACACAGAATCTCTGCAGTCTGTCTTGCTCTTAGCTTTCCCGAGTGGTATATACTTGACACACCCATTCCTAGTTTAGAAAAACACATGGCCACTTTTTTAACATCGTCCCTCCCTTTTTCAGTAAGCGGCCTTGAGGGATCCTCCTGCTCAGATTTAGCCTCACCATGTTGAACAAGAAAACAATCAAGAACCATCTTACCGTCCTCCCTGCATTTAAACTACCTTTCATACTCTGTAGGGTCTAAAACACCCGCTTCCCTAAATGCCCTTTTTCTCTCCCTACAGGAACTACATACCCCACAGTGTACTCTTCCACCCTTATAACAGGACCAGGTATCCTTAAATGGAACTCCAAGCTCTGCTCCAAGTTTAACGATTTGTGCCTTGGTCATATCCACAAAGGGAGCACTAACAACCAGATTATGGTTATCAGTAGCAAGCCTTTCAGCAAACTCAAAAGCCTGCACAAACTCCTTCCTACAATCCGGATAAACGCCTCTGTCTGAATGGTGTGCTCCAAAGAAAACGTAGTTTGCCCCCAAGCTTACCGCATAGCCTACCGCTATCGAAAGGAAAATGGAGTTTCTGTTGGGAACGATTGTTGTTTTTAGCGTCTCGTAGTACTCTGCCGTTTCTGGAACCTCAGGGATATCAACACCTGGGTCTGTAAGAGCTGAACCAGAAAGAATTTCCCTAAGACCACCAAGGTCTAAAACCCTGTGGGAAACCCCAAGAGTAGCACATATCCTCCTTGCAGAATCTATCTCCTTACTGTGTTTTTGTCCGTAAATAAATGTAATAGCATAAGGGATATATCCTTCCCTTAGGGTTTTATACAGCAGAGTAGAACTGTCTATACCACCTGATACAACAGTAACGGCTTTTTTACTCATAGCCCTCTCTGTTCTATAATCCTAAACGACACAAAAACGGTGGGCAAGTACGGTAACAAAGCGGGTTAGGAAACCTTCCCGAAGTTTGCTTTTGGTTTTTCACCTTCTCCTGATTCTCTGTTCTTCAATATAAGGTCAAAAAAGTCCTCTAGCTTGCTCTCCAGTTCATCAACACGCCTGATCACATCCTGTATCTGGTTGTCAAGTTCTTCAGCTTCAAGGTTTATATCTTGGCACCTCTTCCACTCTATGATGTGGCCCTTAATGTGTTCAAATGCCTCGTGCATAGATTTCATATCGTCCGCTATACGGGCTACACTAACTGCAATCTCCTTTTTCCTCCTCTCCTGATTTATAACCCCCAACCAAAGGAGAGCCCCAATAAAGGCAAGTATTAAAATCCCCTGAGGAACCAGGGTCTCAAGTGTTGGATACACTCCCAGAATATCGATTTGGGGAACAAAATTAACTACGGTAATCCCTATAATTCCACCCTCCTGTAGCTCTCTAATCCCTTTACCAACGAGGATAAAGGAGAGAAAATAAAGCATAAAACTGGTTATACTAAAAAAGTGCTTAATAGGTATCCTAAGGCCGAGCTTGAAAATAAACACAACCAGACTTAGAAGTAAGGCAATTCCCGCAACGAGCCCCCATATAATAGAGGTTTTGGAAACCTCAGTTTGAAGCCATAGGGCCTGATAGAAAAGAACAGTCTCAAAAACCTCTCTATATACAGCAAAAAACGATACACCTGCAAGGGCAAAAACGCTCTTTTTCGATAGAGCCTCCCTTACCTTGCCCTGGATATAGTCCTTCCACTTTTTAACCTCTATCTTTGTAATAAGCCAGTAGCTAACATAGAAGAGAACAACTGCTGCTATTAGAGAGGTAACACCTTCTAAAATCTCACGTTCAACACCACTTACGGATATAACGGTATTGGCTACAACCCAGGTAATAAGACCCATAATCAAGGCAAAAGCCCAGCCCATATGAACGTATCTAATAGCACCTGTTGCCCCGGTTTTTCTAAGAAAGGCAATAACAGCAGCAACTATTAAAACGGCCTCAAGCCCCTCACGAACTATAATCGAGAAGGAATTTATAAAGGAAAGAGCCTTTCCAACCGGCTTTCCGTTTTGAAGGATAATGGAGGCACGGTTAAAATCGTTTTGAATCTCCTTATAAAGGCTCTCAACCCTATCAACAGGTTCCCCAGACTTCATTGCATTTCTTAACTCCGCAAGCTTTGTCTCTATCTCATATGTGAGTTTCCTATCCTTTAAAGCAAGCTTTGGCTCAACCTTTTCAAACCCCTCTAGGTAGGCATCAATAGACCTTTTATATGCCTCCTGTGTTTTTCCTGACCTGTATATGTCTATGGATTCCTTGAGGATCGAGCTAGCAATAACCAGAGGATCTTCTCCCAGCTCCCCAGACTCAAAGGCCTCCTTTCTTAAAAAGGCTATAACCTTTTCCAAGGCTACTCTGTCATCTGTATACATCTTGAGTTTGTCTGAAAGGGCCTTGTTTGATATGCCACTAAGGAACCTGGGGCTTGCAACATGGGGTGGTATATTTGCTGCTTCAAAAACCTTCTTCCCTTCCTCACCTTCTTTTTTTTCAAAACCGAGTGAAAGCACATAAAAGGCTATATCCCATTTTTCCTCCTCTGAAAGCTCGGGGAAAGAAGGCATAGCAGTTCCCCTTATACCAAAGCTTAGGGTGTTAAAAACCTTAAAAGGTGAAAGCTGGTTTATAACCCCTTTATCTGTAAAATCAGTAGGTGGAGGATTTAGATTAGAAGAAAGAGGTCCATCTCCTGCACCCACCATCCCATGACAGCTTGAGCACTTTTCCTCGTATAGCGCTTTACCCCTTTGGAAAGATGGATAACCCTGAGGATAAGTCTCAACGTTATAGGTTGATATAATCTTTCCCTTGATTCTATCAGCAACAAACTCCACCTCGCTTGAGGAAGCCTTCTGTTTTATCTTCTCGTTAAGCTCCACCAAATCTGACTCAATACCTGTTGCCTTCCCCTGAGAGCCACTAAACTCCTTAAACAGATCAATTAATTCTGATGAGAACTCCAACATCTCTCTGTACTCTTCTTCACTTACAACCTTTCCTTCTCTAACAGCATTCCTGTAATCACTGCCTATATAGTCCACAAGGGAAAGTATCTTTCTTGCCTCCTGCTGGGATGCATGTAAGGGAAGTGTAAGAGTTAAAAAGACAAGTACAAATAAGAGCACAGTCCTTTCTAGCACAAGAGGGTATCTTTTCCAGTTATTTAACACCATTTTAGAAAATTTAATTGATAATCAATTTCAATTTCCATTTGGAGATTACCATAAGAAGAGAAGGTGTCAAGAAATGCAGGAAAACAGATTTGATATAGCCCTTTTAGAATAGTAAAATCTTTCGTTGTTATGGAACCAGCTCCCAGGGTATCAATAGAGGAGATGAAACCTGATGACCTTGATGAGGTAATGGCCATAGAGCGACTTTGCTTTCCAACACCATGGCCCCGTCAGGTATTTGAAATGGAACTAAAATCCAAACGCTCCTTTAAACGGGTTATAAAAATAGGAAATGTAGTTGCTGGATATATAGTTGCATGGACTATATACGATGAGGGGCACATACTAAATATTGCCGTTCATCCGGACTTCAGAAGAAGGGGATTTGGAGAGAGTCTTATGAGGTGTTGTCTAGATTACTTCTTAAAAAGAGGCATTAGATACGCAACCCTGGAGGTTAGACGCAGCAACACAGGAGCAATAAGGTTATACGAGAAACTCGGATTCAGGTCAGTAGGGGTAAGAAGAGGCTACTACAGTGACACAGGAGAGGACGCTATAGTTATGATGTTAAGCATCAAGCAGAACAGCACCCCCTAAAAGGGTTATCCGATTACATTTTTTTTGCTTCTCTGTCCAAATCTTCCATAAACCTTCTCAAGAGCCATAGTCATCTCACCAATAGTGGCATAGTCCCTAACAGCCTCTACTATATACGGCATAATATTCTCATTAGCACGCGCCGCCTCTTCAAGCCTTTTAAGGTCAACCCTTACCCTTTCGTTATCTCTCTTCTTCCTTAACTCCTTAAGTCTCTCCCTTTTAAGTTCCTCAATTCTGGGATCAATTTTAAGGATCTCTACCGGCTCATCACTAACATTACAGAACTCATTTACACCAACTATGATTCTCTCTTTATTCTCCACCTCAAGCTGGTACCTATAAGAGGCCTCATCTATCTCCCTGTTAATATACCCCTCTTCTATACACCTTATCATTCCACCCCTTTTATCAATCTCCTCAATATACTTGGAGGCCTCTTCCTCTATCTTTGAGGTAAGGGCTTCAACTGCATAAGAACCAGCCAGTGGGTCAATGGTATCGGCTACTCCGCTTTCATATGCAATTATCTGTTGTGTACGTAAGGCAATGGTTGCTGCCTCCTCCGAGGGAAGAGCAAGGGCTTCATCAAAAGAGTTTGTATGCAGTGATTGAGTTCCTCCAAGAACTGCGGCAAGGGCCTGGATAGTTACCCTTATTATGTTATTCCTTGGTTGTTGAGCCGTAAGTGTAACACCTGAGGTTTGGGAATGAAATCTTAGCATACAGGCCCTATCACTTTTTACATTAAACCTATTCCTCATAATCCTTGCCCAAAGTCTTCTAGCAGCACGGAACTTTGCTACTTCCTCTAAAAAATTGTTGTGAACCGCAAAGAAGAAAGACACCCTTTCAGCTATTTTCTCTATATTAAGCCCTCTTGCCTTTGCCCAGTTAAGGTACTCAATAGCATCTGCAAGTGTAAAGGCTACCTCTTGAATAGCAGTGCATCCAGCCTCACGCATATGATAACCGCTTATGCTTATAGGATTCCACTTGGGAATATTATCCTGGCAGTACTCCATAATGTCTATGGTAATCTTTAAAGATGGCTCAGGAGGGAATATATACGTTCCCCTTGCTATAAATTCTTTAAGAAGGTCATTTTGTACAGTACCCTGGATCTTATCAGGGCTTACCCCCTGTTTTTCTGCAGTTACCATATACATGGCAAGAAGCATAGATGCTGTGGCATTTATCGTCATAGATGTGCTAACTTCGTCCAAGGGAATACCATCAAAGAGTATCTCCATATCCTCCAGAGAGTCTATTGCTACCCCCACCCTACCAACCTCTCCCTGACTCATTGGATGGTCAGAGTCATATCCCATTTGTGTTGGCAAATCAAAAGCAACACTTAAGCCTGTCTGCCCCTGCTCAAGCAGATATTTAAACCGCTTGTTTGTTTCCTCAGCGGTTCCAAAGCCAGCATACTGGCGCATTGTCCAGAGTCTTCCACGATACATTGTAGGCTGAATACCTCTGGTAAATGGGTACTCTCCGGGGTATCCTATATCCCTTTCGTAATCAATCCCCTTAACATCCTCAGGGGTATAGAGCCTCTCCAACACGATTCCAGAAGGTGTGGTAAAAATTCCTTTCCTTTCTTTGATTTTATCCTTTACCCTTTCTTCCCATCTACGCTTTTCTGTAGACATGACCCCTTCTTCCTCCCTTAAAAAAGGTGTCTTTTCTACTATTTCCTTCTCTCCGTTATATAGTCAGCAAGCAGAAAAAGAGACTCTTTAAATGCATTCTGTGGAAGGCTGCTAATGGCTTCTTTCCCCTTATCCGAAAACTTTTTTGCAACCAACTTTGTATGTTCAACCCCCCTGTATTTTTGAACAATGTTAAACACAAAATCGAATTCCTCTTTCCTAAAACCATCACCCTGTAAAAGTATCTCCTTTACCCTTTTTTTCTCTACCGCCGAAGCCTTCTGCAGGGCATAAATAAGTGGGAGGGTTACCTTGCCCTCATATAAATCCTGGCCCACTTCCTTACCAAACTCCTCACTCGTTGATGAGTAATCAAGGGCATCATCTATAAGCTGAAAAGCAATACCAAGATTAAGCCCATACTGACCCAGTGCCTCCTTTACCCTATCACCCGCACCGGCAAGAATTGCCCCTACCTTACCACAGCTCTCAATAAGGGAGGCGGTTTTGTTATGTATGATGTCAAAGCAAACCTTTTCGGAGAACTCAACCATATTTTTAGCACTCATTACCTCAATGATCTGTCCCTCAGCCATCTTTGCCGCAGCATCCGTAACAACCCCTATTAACTCCAGATTCCCACAAGAGTGTATGAGACCCAGTGCCCTAGCAAGCATGAAATCTCCGACAAGAATACTGGCCTTATTGCCCCATATTACATTGGATGCAGTTTTCCCACGTCTCAGATTTGCACCATCAACAACGTCATCGTGAAGAAGAGTGGCCGTATGGATCAACTCAAGTGCCACTGCCGAGAGTATCCTTTCTTTCCCATTAGTTAGGCCACATGCACCACTTGCAAGCAGCAGTACCGTGGGACGAAGCCTTTTACCACCACTTCCCAGTATATATCTTGAAATCTCATAAACTAGGGGAACAGTGGACTTAATGCTTTCTTCAAGTTCCTTCTCAACCTCTTCTAGATCAGACGCTATTACACTAACTATATCGGAAAGTTCCATCATTTTTAAGTTATCTGAATGAACCAGATAAGTCAAAGAGCTTTTTATGGATACCCGTATCAATTATAATTTAGATATCAAATTCAGAAAGCCGGGGTTAAGATATGGTTCCCTTAAAACTATCTCTAAAGAACTTCTTGAGTTACGGGGATTCCACTCCTCCTCTTGATTTTCGGATGTTTGACATAGCATGTCTTTCTGGAAAGAATGGACACGGTAAATCCGCTATCATAGATGCTATAACCTGGGCACTATGGGGGAAGTGCAGGGTAAAGAGCAATGAAGAGGTAATCAAACGGGGAGAAAGAGAAGCCTATGTAGAACTTGAGTTTGAGGTTGAGAAAAACCACTACAGGGTTATAAGATCACTAAACCGGAAGGGAAACGGTGTCTCTTCTTCTCTCTTCCTCCAGATGTTCGATGCCAACACAAACAGCTTTAAACCATTGGCTCAAGGCAAAGAAGAGGCACAGAGCAAGATCAAAAAGCTCTTAAAAATGGACTATGAATCCTTTATCTGCTCTTCCTTTATACTTCAGGGAAAAGCAGATGAGTTCACCAAAAAGCCTCCTGCCGATAGAAAAAAGATACTTGCAAGCATATTAGATTTAGAAAAGTATGAGAGGCTTTCAAAAAGGGCAAAAGAGCTTGCTACCAAGCTTAAGCAGGAGGAAGAGGTTTTAAGGGAAAAACTGGCAGAGATTGACTCTGAAATCTCACAAAGGGAGGCCCTAGAAAGAGAGCTAGAGGATATAAAGGCAAGGGAGGATCAAATAGCATTTGAGCTTGAAAAAGCAGAAAAGCTTTTTGAAGAAACCATAAGAAAATCAGAGTTACTAAAAACGTATGTAAACAGATACAGGGAGCTTCAGGAAGAAAGAGATAAAACCAAGAATCTCTGTTACAATCTTGAGAAAGAGCTAACGAAACTTCTCCTGGAAATAGAAAAAGACAGAGAGGTTCTATCCAGAAGAGAGGAAATACTTCAAGGCTACGGAGACTTTGAGAGGGTTAGAGAGGAAGAAAGTCTCCTGTCGGAAAAACTTCTAAAGTACACAACTCTCATAAAAGAGCTAGAGAGCTTAAAAGCTATCATAAACGAAGAAAAAACTAGAATAGAAAACAGAATTAGCTCACTTACCGGAAAGAAAGAAGAGCTTGAGGCAAGACTATTCCAAATAGAGAAGCTAATAAACAGGGAAAAAGAGATAGAAGAAGGATTTGCTTGCTTTGTTGGTCTACGCTCTCAAAACGATTTGCTTGAAAAGAAAAAACAAGCAGTTGAAAAACTTAAGATACTCGAGCTGGATATAAAGAACAATATAGAGAGAGAAAAACTTCTTATAGAAACACGAATAATGGAAATTGAGACCAGGGCTAAAGACCTTAAACAGAGATCAAAAGAGCTTGAAAAACTCAAAGAAGAGTGTTTAAAACTAAGAGCAGAAATAAAGGATGTTGAGGGAAAAATCTCTGAACGGGAACTTTTAAAAGAACGTCTTAAAGCTATAGAAGATGAAAAAAAGACCATAACCTGGAACAAAAGAGATCTAGAGAAGAAAAGGAGGGAAGAGCTTCAAAAGCTAGAGATTATAACCCTAGATACTGAAAAAACCCGCTGTCCACTCTGTGAATCACCTCTGGAAGAAGAAGCAAAATCTGCGCTTGTTGAGAAAATCCAAAGAACCATAGCCACTTTGGAAGAACTAATAGAGAAAGACGAAGAAAGTATAAAGGCCCTAGAGGACAAGGAAAAGGAATTGTCCCTTCAGATCAGCCAACTTGAATCCTCAATTAAAAACGTTTCAGAGCTAAATAAACTGCTGGGTGAAAAAGAAAAGGCCCTTGAAAATACAAGTTCAGCTTTAAAGGAACTGGAAACGATAAACGAAGAACTCGATAACCTCAGGAAGATACTGTTTGAGGAAAACTATGCTGTTGAGCTTAGAGAACAGCTAAGAAACGTTCATAATGAAATAAAGAACCTAGACTATGACGAGGTAAGGCACAGAGAGGTTAAAGAAAACCTAGAGAGATTAAAGAAATTCGAAATGGATAAGCTTATACTTGAACAGGAAAAGAGAAACAAAAGCTTACTAGAGAAAGAGATCCTTTCAATTGAGCAAGAGCTCTTTTCTCTGTCCAAGATACTAGAGAGCGAAAGCTATGCGCTAAAACACAGAGAAAAAGCCTTAAAGATACAAGAGGAGATTAACGAACTTGGCTACAATGAAGCAAAACACAGAGAACTAAAAAAGCACCTAGAAGAACTGGAGAAGTTTTCGAAAGAAAAGGAAAAGCTCGATAAAGCCATTCAAAGTCTTAGCCTAAGGGAAAGGGAGCGAGAGAATCTCAACAATAGAGTTGAAACAGAGAGAGAGAGACTTAAGAGGATAGAGAAAGAGATCAATGAGATTAGCGAAAAGGTCAAAGAGGGTCAATTTATAGAGGAAAAGAAAAAGATAGCTGAGAAAAACCTGCTTGATATAAAAAAAGCAAGGGAAACCCTTATAGAAGAGAAAACAAAGATAGTAAGTACGCTTGAAAGAATTGAAGAACTGGATAAAAAGAAAACACAGATACAAGAAGATATAAAAAGGCTTAGCCACGAATCAAAAGTGTATCAGGAACTGGAACGAGCATTTAGCAAGAACGGAATTCAAGCCCTTATAATAGAAAATGCAGTTCCCGAGATAGAAATGGAAGCAAACAGGATTCTAAAAAAACTAACAGACGGCAATATGACCCTCAGTCTTGAGATGGTAAAACCTACGCAAAAGGGAAATGAAAAAGAAACACTGGATATTAAGATAGCAGATGCCTCTGGTATAAGAAGCTACGAAACCTTCTCAGGTGGAGAGGCATTTAGGATAGACTTTGCTCTAAGGGTTGCCATATCTAAATTCATTGCAAACCGCTCAGGAGCCCAATTAAGAACGCTTGTTATAGATGAGGGATTTGGAACACAAGATAAAGACGGGCTTGCCCAGTTTGTAGATGTAATAAACGCTATAAAAGGGGACTTTGAGAAGATAATAGTAATTACCCATGTTGATGAGCTGAAAGATAAATTTCCGGTAAGAATCGAAGTTACAAAAGAACCTGGTAAAGGCTCAAGTTTTGAGATTATATAAATAATGAACATGAACTGGCTTGATATAGCGTTTCTTGTAATACTATCGCTATTTACCCTGTTGGGGTTGAAACGGGGACTGGTAAAAGAACTTGTTTCCTTTGTATCTATTATGGCAGGAATTGTACTGGGGATACTCTTTTACGATGTTGTTGGAGAGATATTTATAAGATACGGGCTTGTAAAAAACAGAGCCATAGCAGGTGCTGGAGGTTTTATAATTACCGCTCTGGGAAGTTATGTGCTAATTCATATCCTAGGGCTTATACTATCACATATTATAGGAGCCCTGCACCTAGGATGGCTTGATAAACTAAGTGGAGGGGTAATTGGATTTATAAAAGGGGTAATTATTTCGTGTTTGCTTCTATACACCTTGGTTTTTTTTCTTTCCGAGAAAAACCCTACACTAGCAAATTCAACCCTTACCCCCTATATAAAGGACATTTCTTCAGGTCTTAGCAAATACATCCCAAAAGACCTTGTAGAGAAACTTAAGGAATCCAGGGAAAGATTGGGGAAAAGTGGGATAGAGGGGATATGGAAAAACACTAAAAACAAAGAAGAGAACAAATAATAACGGAGAGGTAAGCAGGAAACAGGCTTATAGCAAGGAGTTTTAACAGTTAAAAATTTTGGGTAATATATGGAATCATGATTGGCGTAGTAACCCTAGATGAGTTTATTATAAGACGGCAAGAAGAAGAATACCCTCATGCCAGAGGGGAGCTATCTCGTCTGCTAAGGGATATAGGACTAGCAGCCAAAATCGTAAACAGAGAGGTTAACAAAGCCGGACTGGTGGATATCCTAGGCGGAACCGGGATGATAAATATTCAGGGTGAAGAGATCAAGAAACTAGATGTGTTTGCAAACAAACGGTTTATTGCAGCACTTAAAATGGGCGGTCAGTGTTGTGGAATAGCCTCTGAAGAGAATAAAGACATTATCGTTATTGATGATGAGATTTCAAAGAATGCAAAGTATGTCGTTGCACTCGATCCCCTAGATGGTTCTTCAAATATAGATGTTAATGTCTCCGTTGGAACTATATTCTCCATATATAAAAGGGTTTCCCCTAGAGGAGAGCCCTGCACTCTGGAGGATTTCCTTCAAAAAGGCTCAAACCAGGTAGCAGCAGGCTACATAATATATGGCTCCTCTACAATGCTTGTTTACACAACGGGCAAAGGTGTAAACGGGTTTACACTGGATCCATCTATTGGGGAATTCTGCCTATCCCATCCGAATATCAAGATACCAAAAAAGGGAAATGTGTATTCTATAAATCAGGGCTATTTCGAAAGCTTCCCAGAAGGGGTAAAGGAATACCTAAAGTACTGTGAGCAAGAAGATAAAGAAACCAAACGACCTTACTCTCTTAGATACATTGGCTCAATGGTTGCTGATATACACAGAAACCTAATAACTGGGGGTATCTTCATTTACCCCGCTACAAAAGACGCTCCGAACGGAAAGCTAAGACTTCTTTACGAATGCAACCCTCTGGCTTTTATAGTAGAACAGGCAGGGGGCAGAGCTACCGATGGCTTTAGACGCATACTAGATATTCAACCAATGGAGCTACACCAGCG
>BEIN01000008.1 GCA_002898375.1 bacterium HR37
AGGTATATGGTGGTTTTGATATTTTCTATTTTCATAGGGATTTTTCTTGGGAAGGTGTTTATAGAGAGGTACAGGGAGCTTAGGAAGTTTGTGGTCTCTGAGAAATTTGAGCTAAGTCTATTTGGTATAGGTTTGGCACTACTTAGTCTTGAGATGTATTTTATACCAAAGGTCTTTAAGTCCTTTAGACTTTCCCTTCTAAGGAGTATATAAAATGATTACAGATCAGCTTTTTTTATCCTTTTAATCTACAGGTTCTTTCCCCTGTGGAAAAGCAGCTTGGATACAAAGGTACCCTTTAGCAGGGAAAAGTCCCGATTGTAACTATGAAAGATGGAAAGAACAGAAGTGTATATAAAACCGAGTTGAATAATCACCAAAAAGGGTATCCATGCCATGTACCCCATTAAAACAGCATAAACCGTCTGGAACAGAAAAAACAAACCCAGAATAAGCTCAATGAGCGTGGTTAGCTCCTTTGAGGAAGTATAGGCTCTTGTACGCCAGTTGTCTTTCCTAGAGGTTACAGCAAACTTAGGGGTTCTTCTGAATTCGGAGCTTTTACCAAAAAGTGCTTCAATAACAGCTTTGGAGTTATTAACCGCAATACCTGTTCCAAGAGCAATAGAAAGAGGTATGTACTTTAAGTAACTCAACCAGTTCTCCCCGTGAACCTCTTTTATGGTAATAACATAAAACCTCACTATACTGAGGGTTCCAGCAGATATGGCAAAAAGATTTAGAAGAACAACCTTTTCCCATCCTATAGAACGCCAGAAATAAGCCATTGGAAACATTAAAAAAAGCAAAATTAAAAGCAAAAGATAGGCAACATTTCCAAGAAGGTGAAAAAGAGACTCTATCTTTATACGCAAAGGTATATTTTTGGATCTAAGTATTCTGGGAAGTATCTTCTTGGCTGTCTGAATTGCTCCCTTTGCCCACCTGTGCTGTTGGGATTTAAATGCATTCATGTTAACCGGAAGCTCTGCATTGGCAACCATATCCTTTAAGTAAACGAACTTCCATCCATTGAGTTGTGCCCTATAACTAAGGTCTAGATCCTCGGTAAGGGTGTCATGTTGCCAGCCACCTGATGACTCTATACACCTTTTTCTAAGGACTCCTGCGGTTCCGTTAAAATTAAAAAACATACCCCCATAAAACCTTGAAGCCTGCTCTATTACAAAATGCCCATCAAGGAGAATAGACTGAGCCTTGGTTAGTGTAGAGTAGTTAAGGTTTATATGCCCCCACCTTACCTGAACAACCCCCACTTCGGGATCGGTAAAGAAATCTATAGTTCTACGCAAGAAATCCCGTGGGGGAATAAAATCGGCATCGAATACAGCAATAAACTCCCCCTTTGCTAGCTTAAGCCCCTCATCAAGTGCCCCAGCCTTAAATCCCTTTCGATTTTCCCTGTGTATGTAGTAAATTTGAAAACCCTTTTCCCTATATGTATCTACACATCTCTTTGCAATCTCTTGGGTTTCATCAGTTGAATCATCAAGAACCTGAATCTCTAGAAGCTCCTTCGGATAATCTATCTCACAAACAGAGGAGATAAGCCTTTCAACAACATACATCTCATTGTATATAGGGAGCTGTACAGTGACCAGGGGTAGCTCTTTAAATCTGGATCTAGGCTCTGGAACCAGATTCCTATTCTTTTTGAATATATAAGCCAAGTAGTATCTATGCAAACCAAAGACACACAGAAGGCACAGGGTTAACAAGTAAATTATGGTAAAAAATACTTTAGCTACTACAAAAAGGTTTTCCACGGTTACAAACAGTTATCTAGAATTTTATCTTTTTTAACCTTTCAACTGCTTCAGCAAGCCTTTCATCATCTATGGTAATTGATACGCGTACGTATCCTTCACCATACCTTCCAAAACCATTGCCAGGAGTTACCACTATAGCGGTTTCGGCAAGCAACTTTGCCGTAAAATCCTTAGAGGACATACCCTCAGGAACCTCAAACCATACATAGAATGTAGCTTTGGGCGGATAGTACCTAAGCCCTACCTCATCAAGCCCTTTACAGAATAGATTCCGTCTAGCTTCATAGATTCTCCTTCTTTCCAACAATCCAAGAGAATAGTTCCTCAAAGCTTCTATGCCAGCAAATTGTATAGCCTGAAATACCCCAGAATCTATATTGGTTTTTACCTTTCCAAGAGCTGCAATTGCACTAGCATTTCCAACAGCAAACCCTATCCTCCAGCCAGTCATGTTGAAGGTTTTCGAAAGAGAGTGAAACTCCATTCCCACCTCTTTGGCCCCATCGACCTCCAGGAAGCTTGGAGGGATGAAACCATCAAAAGCAATCTCAGTGTATGCTGCATCATGACATACAAGCACACCGTATCTTGATGAAAAATCTACAACCTCTTTGAAAAACCCCTTATCAGCTACCGCAGAAGTAGGGTTGTTTGGATAGTTTATAAACATAAGCTTTGCCTTTCTTCTTATATCCTCAGGAATAGCATCCAGATCAGGGAGAAAATCATTCTGTTTTAGCAAAGGCATGCTATAGGGAATACCACCCGCAAAGGTAGTTGCCACACTATAGACTGGATACCCAGGGTCAGGAACCAGCACTATATCCCCCGGATCAACAAAGGCAAGTGGGGTATGCGCTATTCCTTCCTTTGAACCTATAAGTGTTACAACCTCTCTTTGAGGATCAAGTGTTACCCCAAACCTTTGCCTATACCAGCTTGCAACAGCCTCTCTAAAGGCTAACATACCCTCATATGATGGATACCTATGATTTTGGGGATCCTCAGCTGCCCTTTTTAAAGCCTCAACTATGTGAGCAGGCGTGGGGATATCTGGGTCTCCCACACCAAGGTCTATTATATCTGCTCCCCGTGCTTTCATCTCCTGTTTCTTCTGATCTATTTCAGCAAACAGATAAGGAGGCAAAGACTCAATTCTCTGTGACCATCTTATCATCTACAATTCTCCTCAATGAATTAAGGTTACTTTAACAAATTTCTAATCATAACCTAACAGCTTTTTGAGAGCAAGAAAACCCCTTTTTTATATATAAACACAAGCAATATACATACCTAACCAAACACATAACACAAATCTCCAATATTTTCTGATGGTTATATAGGACCAAGAAAAAACACTGTGCAATTACACACAGAGCAATGTGCAATTTTACACAAAGGAATTTTAGAAACACAACTCTCCATGGTATAATGAGTATTTGACAAAGAATATAAAGTATGCTAACTATTAACGTTTACATTTGAAAACAACAATAGATCCAAATGGTCATGTTTGAGGGAATTTCCGAGAAGCTTGGCTCAACGCTAAAGAAAATCAAAGGTTATGGAAAACTTAACGAAAACAACATTCAAGATGCACTTCGTGAGGTACGTCTAAGCCTGCTTGAGGCTGATGTAAACTTCAAAGTGGTAAAACAGTTCGTAGAATCGGTAAAGAGTCGTGCCCTTGGCCTTGAGGTAATGGAAAGCCTTACCCCTGGCCAACAGTTTATAAAGATAGTTTACGAAGAGTTGGTAAAGGTTCTTGGGGAGAAGAGTTCTGAGATAAACCTCAATTCCCCTCCACCTGTAAGCATAATGCTTGTTGGACTCCAGGGTTCAGGAAAAACAACAACTGCTGCAAAACTTGCTAAATCCCTTAAAGAAAAGTACAGGAGAAAGCCCTATCTGGTTCCAGCAGATATATACAGACCTGCAGCCATTGACCAGCTTAAGGTGCTTGCAAAACAGGTTGGTGTAGGTGCATACGATACACAACCGGGCAAAGACCCTGTCGAGATATGCAGAGATGCAAAATCAAAAGCCCTCTACGAAGGATACGATGTGGTAATCATAGATACAGCTGGAAGACTGCATATAGACCAGGAGTTGATGGAAGAGCTAAAAAGAATAAAGGAAGAGATTGATCCCACCGAGATACTACTTGTAGCAGATGCCATGACAGGGCAGGATGCAATCAATATAGCAACTAGCTTTAACGAGGCTCTGGACATAGACGGGGTAATACTTACAAAGATGGATGGGGATGCAAGGGGAGGAGCGGCCTTATCAATAAAAGCTGTAACCGGAAAACCCATAAAGTTCTTTGGGACAGGTGAGAAGCTAGATGCTCTTGAGGTCTTTCACCCCGAAAGGATTGCCTCACGAATACTTGGCATGGGAGATGTTCTTACCTTAATCGAGAAAGCCCAGTCTGCATTTGAAGAGAAAAAAGCCCAGGAAATGGCAAAAAAGCTGCTTAAAAACAGCTTCTCGCTTGAGGACTTTAAAGAAGCAATGCTAGCTATGAGAAGGCTAGGTTCCCTTGAGAACATGGTTGAGATGCTTCCAGGGATGAAACAGCTGGCAAAGAACCCAAAGGCTCTAGAAATGGCTGAGAAAGAGATCAAAAAAACAATAGCTATAATTGACTCCATGACACCTCAGGAGAGAAGGGAACACACGATACTAAACGGAAGCAGACGAAAGAGGATTGCAAAGGGAAGTGGCACAAGGGTAGAAGATGTAAACAGGGTCATAAAAAACTACATACAGATGAAGAATATGATGAAGAATATGGGTAAAATAGAAAAGCTTGCAAGAAAGATGATGAGGTTCATATAGGGTCAGAAGCAAGGAGGGAGTTAAAAGTGGTTAAAATAAGACTTACGAGAATGGGTTCCAAGAACAGGCCGTTTTACAGGATTGTTGCTGCAGATTCCCGTGCCCCACGTGATGGTAAATTTCTTGAGATTCTTGGGTATTACGATCCAAGAACAAAGCCCTACAGAATTGAGGTGAAAACAGATAGAGTAAATGAATGGATAAAACGCGGTGCTAAGCTAACAGACAGAGTAGAGCAGTTACTCAAAGTTCACCTAAACAGAGAAAAAATGGAAAAAAGCCAGTAGAAGATTTGGATAAAAACAGAGGAGGTAACTGAAATGGAAAAGCTAAAGGAGCTTGTGACCTATATAGCGAAATCCCTTGTGGATAATCCAGATAAAGTTGAGGTACGCGAGGTTACCGGTGAGCAGACAGCGGTACTTGAATTAAGGGTAGCCCCTGAGGACCTTGGTAAAATAATCGGGAAACAAGGAAAAACCGCAAAAGCAATAAGAACCATACTCGGTGCAGCAGCAGCCAAAGCAAGAAAAAGAGCGGTTCTTGAAATCCTTGAATAATAACTAAAAGTATTCCTCGATCTTTGAGGAATGGGGCTTATCCCCTTTGGAAAGGTCTTAAGAGCACACGGTCTTTCTGGTGAGCTAAAGGTTTTTCTGTTCAGTGGAGAGACTGAAAATCTCCAAAGGATTAGCAGGGTTTTTATAAAAAGAACTCAGGACAGCAAGCCCCAAGAATACAGGATTTTAGCAAAGAAGGCCCAAAAAAACCTTGTCATACTCAAGCTTGAAGGGCTAAATTCTACAGAATCTGCAGAGAAATTAAAAGGTTCTCTCTTGATGATTGAATCCTCGGATTTACCAGAGCTTGGAGAGGATGAATACTACTGGTTTCAGTTGATGGGGCTTAAGGTATATACTGATAAGGGGGAATACGTAGGAAGGGTAGAACAACTTATAGATCGGGCCTTACAGAGCTTACTTGTGGTTAAAAATGAGAAGGAAGGAAAAGAGATACTAATTCCCATGGTGGATGCTATAGTAAAGGAAATAAACATTGAGAAATCTGAGATAGTAATTACGCCCATAAAGGGTCTTCTTGATTGAAAGAGGATTTAATAACTTTATATGAGATTTGATATTCTTACCATATTTCCAAGATTTTTCGACTCTCCTTTCTCGTACGGGGTCATAAAAAAGGCTCAGGAAAAGGGAATTATCCAAATAAACATACACGATATAAGGGAATTTGCAGAGGATAAACACAAGACCGTTGATGATAAACCCTATGGAGGCGGAAGCGGAATGGTAATGAAACCTGAGCCATTGGGTAAGGCCATAGAAAGTGTAAGACTAAGCAATGCAAGATCCCTGGTCATCTTAACCACCCCTCAGGGAGAGAGATTTTCCGATACCATAGCAAACCAGTTCTCTAACTACGAACAGATAATTATAGTATGCGGCAGGTACGAGGGAGTTGACGAAAGGATAAGGGAACTATACGTAGATAGGGAAATATCCATAGGGGATTACGTCCTCTCTGGTGGAGAGTATGCTGCCTGTGTAATAGTTGATACAGTATCCAGATTTATCCCTGGTGTTCTAGGAAATGAAGCCTCGCCATATCATGACTCATTCAGGGAAGGGCTTTTGGAGTATCCTCAGTACACAAGACCCGAAAGCTTCAAAGGTAAGAGAGTTCCCTCGGTTCTACTCTCTGGAAACCATAAAGAAATAGAAGAGTGGAGAAGGAAAGAAAGCATAAAAAGAACGTTTTTAAAGAGACCGGATTTACTGGATAGAGCGAATTTAACTATAGAAGAGATAAGGTTCATTCAAGAGCTAAAGAAACAAAACCCTCCACCCTTTAGGGTATATGTTGCATTGGTTCACTATCCAGTTTACAATAAACAGTTTAAAATCATATCTACTGCCTTTACGAACCTTGATATACACGATATAGCAAGGGCAGGTAGAACTTACGGAATAAGGGGGTTTTTTCTGGTGCATCCCGTTTTAGAGCAAAGAGAACTGGCAAAACAGGTACTCTGGCACTGGACTGAAGGTCCCGGGGCTTTATTTAACCCAACGAGAAAAGAAGCCCTAAAGCTTGTAAAATTAACCACATCCCTGGATGAGGCTCTTTATGAGATAACCAAGACAGAGGGACAAAGACCCCGGGTAGTGGCAACTGATGCGAGACCTCAGAAAAAGATGGTTGGTTACCAGGAGCTAAAGGAGAAAATATTTTCTGGGAACGAACCCTATCTTATACTCTTTGGTACGGGTTGGGGACTTGCAAAACACGTTATAGAAAACGCAGATTACGTTTTAAAACCTGTAGAAGGGCCAACTGATTACAATCATCTCTCCGTAAGGGGAGCAGCAGCAATAATACTTGATCGCTTGTTATCAAGGTAGAATTTTAAGGATAAAGGAGAGAAAAACGATGAGCATAATACACGAAATAGAGAAAGCACATATGAGAACAGACATCCCGGACTTTCGTCCTGGTGACACAGTAGCAGTGCACTACAAGATAAAAGAAGGGGATAGGGAAAGGATTCAGGTATTTGAAGGTGTTGTAATCGCAAGAAAAGGAGAGGGTTTGAGAGAAACCTTTACCGTAAGAAAGGTATCATACGGTATAGGTGTAGAAAGGATATTCCCTCTTCACTCACCACTTATAGAAAAGATAGAGGTAAAGAGACAAGGCAGGGTAAGAAGAGCCAAGCTTTACTACCTGCGAGGACTCTCAAGAAAAGCTAGTAGAATAAAAGAGAGAACGAAAGCGGAGAAAAAAGAGAATAATCAAACAGAATAAGGTGGGTTGTTTTAAGCTCAAAACGGCTAAAGAGGAGATCATTTTTTAAACTCCTTTTCTCTAAGCTTCCTCATCACATAGACCATCCTCTCTATGGAAGTGTAGAGAGAGAAAGCAAGTACCACTATGAGAGCAAATTTAAGAAGGTAGTCATCTGGTTTAAACCCAAGAGCTGAGCTTATAAGGTTTCCAACGAAGTTAAATACAGAAAACACGCCAATGTAAACTATCCTTTCTGTTCTCTGCATAATACCCACATTACAATCTATTCCCAATCCCTCAGCCCTTGCTCTTGTATAACTAACCATCATGGTTGATACAAGGATAAGAAAAACAACATACAGAAAGGAGCTACCGCTAAAATAACCCAACAACCCAAGATAGATAAAAGCTTCAGCGAACCTATCCATACATGAATCAAAAAAAGCCCCATATTGACTATTTAACCCCTGAGCCCTTGCAACGCGACCATCAAACACATCAAAAGTTGAACCAGCAAGAAGAAAAATACCGGCTAAAAAAATCCATCCTATATGGAAGAAAAATCCAGTTATTGCTGAAACTATTAAGGAGGTTACCGTAAGCACATTCGGATGAACCTTTTGTTCAATTAAAAAATTCTCTATAGGGGTTATCATAACAAGCCACCACATCTTGATTCTCGATCCCAGAAGCTTTGAGGAAGGTGGTTCCTTACCACCTTTTGTTCTACTAAATACTTCCTCTGGAACAGACATCTAAAAGCTCCTCTTCTCTTAATTTAGCTAATCATTAATGGTTACAAACAAAAACTCAAATCCCCTCTCGTGTTCTTTTAAGTACTGACCATAGCTCCTTGCCTCCTCAAGGGTTTTAAACTCTCCTACCCTTACCCTATACCACGTACCCTTTCCTTTAATCCTTGCCTGCCTTACAAAGGCAGGAATCCCTTTTGCCCTAAGGCTTTTTGCAAGCTCAAGAGCTTCATCCTCTTTTCTAAAAGAGGCTATCTGAACTGTGTAACCACCTTTATTAAGTGGTAAGGGTTTAGTGCTAACACCACTTTTTGATTCTATTAGAGTAGAATCCTCCTGTTTAGAACCCTGTCCCTTTTCCACACCCTTTCTAACCTTTACAACAGGTAGGTTACTAAATCTGCGCTTTATAACAATATCCCCTTCCCTTAACTCAAGCTGCGTAGAACCTGTAATATCAATGGGACTCCTGAAAAAGAGTCTCGTTGTTGATTCAACGACCCAGTTAATTTCCCTACCCCCCACTTTAAGCCTTGTTGTCTCAAAATCACCATCAAAAGGGCCCTCAATCTCTACAAGTTTCCCTGCATACCCCACAGCTGGCAATTTATACATCCACTGTTCTAATGGTCCTTTTACCAAATTAGTTTCAACTCTTTTACCCAATGGAATCACAACCCTTATCTGCTCCACTTTGTTTTCATCTTTAAGGCTTATATAAGCTGCAACAGCCTCCAGCTCTGAAGGAATAGAGAGCTTAAAGTTGCCATCGACCACTTGCAACTTATTACCTCCCAGTTCCACCACATACGAGTTTAATTTCTCCTTTCTCCTCTCTCTCTCAATATCATCCTTTCCAATGGGCTCAAGTTCCATAATACCGGATACTTTCGTTCCAGGGTTTAACTCTTTTGGCAAAAAGACTTTTATTCTCCCATCAGGTGTATCAAATCTTACGATATAGAGGCCCCAGATGGGCTCAACCTTGGCTGAGAATTTTCCCTCACTGGCAAAAGCACGAAAGGAAAGCAAAACAGATACAAGAAATATCAAATGGCTTTTGCTTTTACAACCCATAGAACATCCAGTTAAGCAAAGACCTTCCTTCAGTCATTCAAAGTAACAAAAGCAGACTTTACAACTGACTCCTTCCTTTTAAGATTATCGCTATAGGTTTTGGCTTCTTCCCTGGTTTTAAAACCTCCAACACGTACCCTGTAAACACTTCCCATATCAGGGATATACACCTGCTTTAAAAAAGCAGGATGTCCCTTCTCCTTAAGAACATCAACCAGTTTCTGAGCCTGCTCCCTGCTCTTAAACGCACCTATCTGAACCGTATACCTGCCATCAAAAGAAGAAGCAGTAGATACCCTTTCCCCTGTCTTCTCACCACTATCAGATTCGCTTACCAAAGAAGGGGTTGTATCGGGAGAGAGAGCAGTATCTACAGACTCTTGGGCTTCTTCTTCTGGTTTCTCTTCTTTTAAAGAAACCTCCTCTTCTTCCTTAAGAGGCGAAAAGATCTCTGGAGCAGGAGTCTTTACTATTTCTACAACCTCTTCTCTGTAACCTTCCCGAGATGCCTCTTTAGCGGTTTTAAATTCTTGTCTGCTCAGTCCCTTTCCCACTATCACGCCAAGGCTGAAAGAGAGCATAAAAAGAATAAAAAAACCAAAAAACAAAAACACTGTGTTTCTGTTAATTCTGTTTTTTTCCCTATCCATAGCTCACATCCTTTCAGGTGCAGAAACACCCAGTAAACCCAATCCGTTTTTTATAACCGTCTTAATACAGTTTATAAAATAAAGCCTTGCACTACTTAGAGCAAAATCTTCAACTATTATCCTTGTTCTGTTGTAGTAAACGTGAAAATCAGATGCAAGTCCCTGTAGATAAAAAGCCAGTTTATGAGGGGAAAGGGAAAGGGCACTCTCTTTTACAATCTCAGGGAAAGCTATGAGTTTTTTAATTATATCTATCTCCTCGGGAAGCGTAAGAAGATTTAGATGCTTATCCGAGGGAAAGAGCCCCCTTTCCCTGGCCTTCTCAAATACACTTCCAATTCTAGCATGAGCGTACTGTATGTAGTAAACAGGATTCTCACTTGATTCTTTTTTGGCCAAATCTAGATCAAAATCAAGATGACTTTCTGAGCTTCGCATAACAAGGAAAAACCGCATTACATCCCTTCCCACCTCCTCCATAACCTCACGCATTGAGACATAGCTTCCAGCACGCTTTGACATCGAAATCTCTTCCCCTCCACTCATCAACCTAACAAACTGAATAAGAACCACCTGAAGGCATGAATCATCCAGACCAAGGGCCTTAAAAGAAGCCTTCAATCGTGAAACATGACTGTGATGGTCTGCACCCCATACATTTATAAGTCTTTTAAATCCCCGCTCCACCTTATCATAATGATAGGCGATGTCAGAGAGAAAATAAGTAGGGCTACCGTCCCTTCTTATAATAACCCAATCCTGAGAATCTCCAAAGTCTGATGCTTTAAACCAAAGAGCACCCTCTCTTTCTTCCACTGCCCCTGCCTGTCTTAGCTTATCCATAACAAACTCTATTCTGCTTTTACCTCCAAACCTATTTAGTGGTCTGTGCAATTCGTTATACTCACTGTACCAGCTATCAAATACCACTCCGAAAGCAGCAAGATCCTTTTTAATCTCCTCTAACAGTCTATCCTTTGCATACTCTTTACAAAACTCTACAGCCCTGCTTTCCTCTTCCCCAAGGAGTGAATCACCCTTTATCTCCTTTACCTCCTCTGCAAGCTCCCTTATATAGTCCCCATAGTATCCATCCTCTGGCATATCAACCTCAAAGCCGAAAAGCTCCTGATAGCGTCTATACACTGAAAGACCAAGAAGTTCTATCTGTCTTCCCGCATCGTTTATGTAAAACTCTTTTGTAACATCAAAGCCAACAGCACTGAGTATATTGGACAGGCTATCTCCAAAAGCAGCATTCCTTGCATGCCCTATATGAAGGTATCCAGTTGGATTTGCACTTACAAACTCAACTATTACCCTTTCTCCCCTCCCCAGGTCCGATTTTCCAAACTCCCCACCTAATCTATTTATCTCTTTTAGCTTCTCTATTATGACCTCATCTCTTAGAAAGAAGTTTATAAAGCCAGCCCCTGCAACCTCTATTTTTTTAAAAAGTGCATCAGCTTCCTTTGGAAAATTTTGAATCAAAACTTCTGCAACCTCGCGGGGCTTTCTACCCAACTTCTTAGCAATAACAAGAGCAACGTTTGTGGAAAAATCTCCAAACTCTCTTCTTTTGGGAACCTCTACTTCAATGCTCTCTGGAAAATCCACAAAGCTATCTCTATTCCTTACAATAGCTTTTATTGAACTATCTATTATTCTCTGAATATCCTGTTTTGTCATTATTCTAAATCCACCTGCTCTTATACATCTCTGGTAACAAGTTCGGGAGAGAGGTGAGTTACATCGTTTAGGCAACCTATCTCAAAGTGCCCATTTTTAAAAAACACTATGTTTTTTGAAGCAGCCTGCAGCCTAAATCTTAAGAACTCATTAAGCCCCAAGCCCATGAACTTACAGAGAAGAGTTATAATTGTAAAGTTATGGCTAACCGCAACAACTGTTTCCTCTTTGTGCATGTCATATATCCTCTCAATTGCTCTCCATGCCCTTTGCTGAACTTCTTTTAACGATTCTCCCCCTGGAAGTCTCAGATTCTCAGCATTTTCCTTCCACTCTCTTAATATATGCCCATACCTTTCTCTTATCTCAACAAAAGTAAGTCCTTCAAAATCACCCTGATTCATTTCACGAAGGTCAGGTTCAATTTTTACAGGCAGATTATGATACTCCGCTATGGCTCTTGCGGTGTCCAAAGCCCTTTTTAAATCACTAGAATATATAGCCGAAATGGCTTCATCCTTAAGAGATTTTGCCAGCTCCTTTATCTGCTTCCTGCCGTTTTCGTTTAGCTCTATGTCAGCAAACCCTTGACATATCCCTACCCGATTCCACTCGGTTTCTCCGTGTCTAACAAGAATTAAATTCATTCTAACTTCCCCCGTATAATATTAACGTAAAAAGGCAGTGTAAAAAACCATTTAGAGAATTAACTATCAACTGTTTCTAAAAGAGACCTCTATCCCTTCATTCTTTGCTTCCTCCAAAAGCTCTGGAGGAACAGGCGTTCTCAAAGGTGAAGCCCTGTAGATAGCCTTAACACAGAACTCATCAAAAGCAGGATTACCTGAAGATTTCTCCACCCTGACATCACGAACCACACCGTTTTCATCAATTTTAAAAACAACTTTCGTCTCAAGGGTTCCATCAAGAGGTATACTCTCAGGGACCCTCCAGTTACTCCTAATCTCTTCTCTGAGTCTATTTACAAATAAAGCAGCAATGGTTGCTCTGGTTCCACTTCCCAGGTCTTTACCAGACACTACTCCTTCCCTGCCCTCTGATGTATCACTTCCACCGAAAACATCCTTTCCTTCCCCCTCTACCCTTCTCTTTATGTCCTTTAGAACCAGTGCTTTCTTTATCTCCTGAAATACCCTTTCTCTTTCCTTCTCAAAGTCAGCCTTTGGCTTTTTCTCCCCTTCATCGGGAACCCCCTTAGCTTCAGTTTGCTTAACCGAAGCTGTAGCTTTTGGTTCCACACGTGCCACTTCCTTTTTGGGCTCTTTTACCTCAACTTTTTTAACTTCTTTGTTTTGTTTTTCTAATTTTTTGACTGGCTCTTCCTTTTTAACGGGTTTTTCCTTAACCTTAGCTACCTTGGGCTCCTCCTTTTTCTTTGGCTCCTGTTTTTTGGGCACCTCAACTTTTGGCTCTTCCTTTGGCTTGGGAATCTCCTTGGATTCCATCTCCTTAGGTTTTTCTTTTTCTACTTTTTTAATCTTTTCTACATTGCTCTTAGCTATATCTGCAGCCGTATTTTCCTTATTTGAAACCTGAGCAGGAAACTCTCCTTTTGCCGTTCCCCCAATCTCCTCAGGAGAAGTTAGCACCACCTGTATAGACTGGGGTGGTCCCTGGTATTCTTGCACATTAAATCCCCAGAATAAAGCCAGAACTATAACCAAACCGTGAAGAACAAGGGAAAGAACCAGACCCCAGAACCTATAGTACTTATCTGATCCCGTATCATCTAGAAGATCCATAATTTTATCTTCTCAAATAGTCCACCTTAGCAGGTGGCTCTGTAATAAGCCCCAGTTTGTTAATACCAGCTTTTTTGATCTCAGCCATAACCTCTATAACCGTTCCATAAGCCACATTTGAATCCGCTCTTAAGAAAACCTCTTCTTCCTCAGGGTTCTTACCCATATCCCTTATAAGCTCTCTTATCTTAACACGCAACTCTGGAAGGGAGTACTTGTCCTTCTCTATATACACCTCACCTTTCTCATCAATGGTAACAACTATCTTTTTTTCTCTTTCAGCAGCAGGCATGGGTTTTGATTCAACCTTTGGCAGATTAACATCAACACCCTGGTAGAGTATAGGAGCTGTTACCATAAAAATTACAAGGAGCACAAGCATAACATCCACAAAGGGAGTTACATTAATCTCAGATAGTGCAGAAAGCCTTTCCTTATCACTGTTTCGTGTATCTATACCCATACCTGTGTTTCCCTGTTAAATCTTTGCAAAGTGTCTCTCAACTATGTTTAAAAACTCTGCAGAAAAGTTTTCCATATCCACTGCAATCCTTCTTACCTTGTTCACAAAGTAATTATAAGCCACAACAGCCGGTATCGCTGTAGCAAGCCCGATAGCAGTTGCAATAAGAGCCTCAGCAATTCCTGGTGCTACCGCCTGTAGGGTGGGAACACCCTGCTTACTTGCAAGCCCTATAAAAGATGTCATTATTCCCCACACGGTACCAAAAAGGCCAATAAAAGGTGCAGTACTACCGGTTGTTGCAAGGAATATTAAAGAACTCTCTAACTTTGCTATTTCCGATGACATTGCCTTCTTCATTGCTCTTTCAACAAGCTCAACAACGCCAAATTCTCCAACCAGAACCTCAGGATTGCCTTTTGATTCCGTATCACCAGGATTTCCTGGATTTCTTGCCTTCTTTATCCTTACAAGCTCCATATAACCAGCCCTAAAAAGCTCAGAGACAGGACTTTTGATGTGCTTGGTCAGGGAAAACAGATTGCTCAGGTTGGTACTTACACCGTATGTATCGAGGAACTTTTCAGTTTGTTTTTCTGCCCTTCTAATTACAAACAACTTGGAGAATATAATCATCCAGGAGATTACAGACATAATGGCAAGAAGAAGCAATACAAACTTTACTACCGGGCCTGCAGTAAGAATGAGATCAACGGACCTAATTCCACCTCCCGATGTTCCTATCTGAGAAACAAGGCCTATGTTGTTTAACATTTAAATATCCCTCTAATTTACCAGTAATAAAAATAAACAAAACCAAAGTATTATACTGCTTCTTAACTAGAGATAAATTCTACAGAACTCCATATTAAAGTCAAAAGGCAAATTAAACACTTTTATTTCAATCCAAAATGTGATAAACCACTTTAAAATAACAAATTCTTAGGAGAACCCCAATGAAACCTATAAGCTTTCTTTTAATAACAAGCTTTTTTATCATGGTGTTTTGTTTCCCGTCAAGCCCTGGCTTTACTAAAGACACAACCCTCCAGCCAGTTATAGAAGAGAGCTACTACGAGGTAAAACCCGAGAATGAAGGCAGGTTTTTAGAACTCCATAAAACAAGGGTTCTTCCATTCTGGAAAGAGATCAAAAAAAGAGGCTTAATAGAAGAGGATATGAAGATATACACTCAAAGGCTCCATACCCTAGAGCCCAGATGGACCTTTAAGACAGTTGTCAAATTTAAGAACTATACAGCCATAGACAAATGGCTTGAAATAAGAGAAGAGCTGTTTAGAGAACTCTTCCCGGGTGAGGAGTACAAAGAACTAAGAAACAAGATTATGAGGATAACGGAAAGACACTGGGATGTTTTCTTAAGAGAGATTCCCCTTGAATAACTAAATCTCTATGTGCTTAACAACTACTCCTTTTTCCTCAAGCTCCTTTAAAATTCCTTGAAAATCACCGCCCTTTAGACAAATATGGTAGCTCTTTTTATCCTTTCTCTCCGAAAGGACAGATAATACTTCCCCACCCCGTTGCTCAACTGTCTTTACTATCTCCCAGAGGGGCACTGGAAAAGAGCTTGAAATCTCTACCCTAAGCCTTACGCTGGCTTCCCTCGAACCAAGAAGCTCAATAAGGGCATCAAGAACATCGGTTACAGTTATTATTCCACAGAGTTCACCGTTTTCTGAAACAACCGGGAGGGCATTAAACTTATTTTCTCGAAGCTTTAGGATCGCAGATTCCAGACGCTCGTTTTCCTTAACAGTTAACGGGTTTAAGGTCATTATATCTTCCACTCTGAGCTCCGGTCTAAAAATAGCAGTACGGAGGTCTCTGTCTGTAACAATTCCTACAAGCCTGCCCTCCTCCACAACCGGAAACTGTCGAAAACCGTATTTCTTTAATAGGAAAAAGGCATCCCTTACAGTAGTTTTAGCAGATATGGTCACCGGATTTTTCGTCATGTAAGAGTTTACAAACATAACTTACCTCCTTAAGTTAATAACTAATTACACCTAAAAAGTTTTCAAGTTAATTCCTAAAAAGGAGGAACTCAATGCTAGTTATTAAATCATCGATTCTCTTTATACTGGCAGGCATATGCGAGATAGGTGGAGGTTACTTTGTCTGGCTATGGCTGAGAGAACACAAAACCCCTATTTTGGGACTTCTTGGGGGACTAATACTTTTCCTCTATGGTGTTATACCGACTTTTCAACCTGCACACTTTGGTAGGGTGTATGCTGCATACGGAGGAGTCTTTGTAGTTTTATCCCTTCTGTGGGGATGGTTAATCGATAACAAAAAACCCGATACATTTGATTTAATTGGAGCCTCAATATGCCTTGTTGGAGTTATTGTAATTATGTGGTGGCCTAGATAGCCAGCTCACTCCCCTTATTTAAAAAGCTCGGGTTGAATATGGGAAGGGTCTATCTTAAGATGCGAGTAAGCCATTGGTGTAGCTACTCTTCCCCTAGGAGTTTTAGAAAGAAGTCCAAGACGTATTAAATAAGGCTCATATACGTACTCAATAGTATCTCTATCCTCACTGACAGCAGCAGCTATGGTTTCTATACCCACCGGACCACCTCTGAATTTCTCTATAATCGTTAAAAGGATTGCTCTATCTAAATTATCAAGTCCCAGAGAATCAACCTCTAACATCTCCAGTGCCTTTTTGGCAACATCAACACTTATAATTCCATCAGCTTTAACCTCAGCAAAATCCCTTACCCTTCGTAAAAGCCTGTTGGCAATCCTTGGGGTTCCCCTTGACCTAAGTGCTATTTCATGTGCACCATCGTCGGTTATCTTAACGTTAAGAATCTTTGCGGACCTTTTTACTATGGATTTTAACTCCTCAGGCGTGTAATAGTCCAGCCTAAGATCAACTCCAAATCTTGATCTGAGTGGAGATGTAAGTAAGCCGGTTCTGGTAGTAGCTCCAACAAGGGTAAATCTATTAATGCTTATCTTCATGGACTTTGCAGTTGGGCCCTCTCCAATCATGAGGTCTATTTTGTAGTCTTCCATAGCTGAGTACAGATACTCTTCGACCACTCTATTTAACCTGTGAATTTCATCGATAAACAAAACATCTCCCTCTTCCAGGTGTGTAAGGATCGAGGCCAAATCTCCTACCCTCTCTATTACCGGTCCGGATGTAGCATGTATCTTAACCCCAAGTTCGTTTGCAATAACATGAGCAAGTGTTGTTTTCCCGAGCCCAGGAGGTCCGTAAAGAAGAACATGATCCAGAGGTTCCTTCCTGCGTCTTGCCGCTTCTATAAATATACCTATCTTCTCCTTTATTTTGGTCTGACCAAGATACTCTCTTAAGTATCTTGGCCTAAGATTAGCCTCAAAAGCAGTATCTTCTTCCAGAAGGCTTGGATTTACCACCCTCTCTTCCATATGGTTATTATAAACAATAAAGGTTTATTTAATCAAAATATAAAGCCCACTAGAGCCTTCTCATTATCTTTAACGATTCCCTTAAAGCCCTCTCCATGTCCTTTTCCCTTGCTACCGCTTCTTCGATCTGATATATGTGTTCATCTATCTCACTCTTTTTATAGCCCAGGTTAATAAGTGCTGATACTATATCCTCCAAAATCCCTCCCTTATTCCTGTCATCACCACTGAGCTGAATCTTAGAAAACTTGTCTTTAAGCTCGGTAACAAGCCTTGAAGCAAGCTTTGAGCCAATTCCAGGTATCTTTTTCCTTGAAAGTTCACCTGTGGAAACCGCCGATATAAACTCTGCAGGAGATATACTTGAGAGTATATTTGTTGCCATTCTCGGCCCAACCCCAGACACACCGAGAAGTAAAACAAATACCTTTTTCTCTTCCTCCGTTAGGAATCCAAAAAGCTCTATTGTATCATCCTTTATATAGGTATGAATCTTTAGCTCTACCTCACTTCCCATTTCAGGGAGTCTGTAATAGGTAGAGAGAGGAACAGTAATACCGTATCCAACCCCATGGACATCTAAAACAATCCTACCAAGGCTTTTTTCAACGATCCTTCCCCTTAGAAGAGATATCATCCTCTGTCCAGCGTATCCTCCTTCTTCTTAACTTAAGAACCTCATTCCCAAGCCTTTTACTTGCCTTGGATAGGTTTATATGGCAAATTGCTATTGCAACTGCATCTGATACATCGGCTCTTTTCCACTCAGGAATTCCAAGAACCTTTGAGACTATCTTTTGAACTTCAAGTTTGTTTGCTCTACCTCGCCCAGTAAGTGCAAGCTTTACCTCAGTAGGAGCATACTCGTATACAGGGATACCCGAAACAGCAGCAGCAAGAAGTGCCACACCTCTTGCCTCACCAAGCTTAAGGGCACTTTTTGCATTTTTTGCAAAAAACACATCCTCTATAGACATGGCACTCGGGGAGAGACGATTGATAACATCAACAAGAGCTTCATAAATGCTTTTTAACCTTAAGGGTAACTCAATAGAGGGATTTATAACTATACCTCCACTTTCTATATGTATGAGCTCATCTCCCCTGCTTTCCAAGACCCCATAACCGCATACACGCGATCCGGGGTCAACTCCAAGAACCCTCATGAAGCTTGCTCAAATGACTGAATTATTTCATCAGGGATGTCAAAGTTTGCATATACGTTTTGTACATCATCACTGTCTTCAAGGGCTTCCATAAGCCTTAGCATCTGCTCGGCTTCTTTTCCCTCTATTCTTACAGTATTTTGCGGAATCATTGTAATTTCAGCAGAGGTATAGTTAAGACCAGCCTTCTCTATAGCAGCCTTTACATCCTCAAAGGCTTCAGGAGAAGTTAAAACAACGATCTCATTGTCCTCTGTCTTTACATCATCTGCGCCTGATTCCAGTGCAATTTCAAAAACCCTGTCCTCATCCACACTACCCTTTTCAAAGGCAATTCTACCTTTTTTTTCAAATATCCATGAAACACAGCCGCTTTCACCAAGACTCCCACCATACCTTGCAAATATTCTTCTGAGCTCAGAAACGGTTCTATTTTTGTTATCGGTTAGAGCCTGAACCAGCACTGCGCTTCCACCTGGACCATATCCTTCATAAACCACTTCATAAAGTTCCTCTCCTCCAATCTCACCGGTACCCCTTTTTATAGCCCTCTCTATGGTTTCCTTGGGCATATTATGGCTTTTTGCAGTAGCAATCGCCATACGTAGCCTTGGATTTGTACTTGGGTCACCACCAAGTCTGGCAGCAACTGTAAGCTCCCTTATTAACTTGGTAAAGATCTTCCCTCGCTTTGCATCAACTGCTGCCTTTCGATGCTTTATGTTTGCCCACTTGGAATGACCAGCCATAACAACTTCACCTCAACTAAATTGATAAAGCTCTAATTTTTTAGAATATCTGCTGGAAACAGGCTTGTAAAGTACAATGGCAATTGAGATTAGGAGGTAAGATAAGGCCTAGTTAGTCTTTTCAACCGAAACACTAAGAGGCTGAAATCCAGGAATAGAGGTTTTAACAGTTGCCAATGGCTTTCCTGAGTTTATCTCCCCAACCGTAGCTGTAACCGTTTCAGGAACAATCTTTTGCCCTGCAAGTGCTCTGAACTTAAACCTGAGCCTTGTTTCTTCCGGAAGGCCAAAAACCTGAGCTTTTATAAAAGCCGGTTTCTCAACATCCGTTTCCGAAACAAAAATGTTATAACCCCATGCACTAAGGTCGAGATTGAAGATCCTTTCAGAAAGCTTAAGGCTTACCCTCATACCCCCTTCCTTGCTTACCACGGTATCAGGTAATCCCTTGAATTTTATTCCTAATTGATTATCACATATAGCCACGATGTCACCCTTTATAAAGCCTCCACTTTTGTGATCTAACACGGCCACCTCAAACTCGCTTGGTCTGGAAATGTCCATCTTGATACCTGAAACTAAGGTCAAATCAAGTTGCCCCAGTACAATAACCGGCTCATTTACCGGATAAAACTCATTTATGGCTATAGCGTTAACCTTCTTCTTTTCCGATATAACAAAAACCCTTAAGCTCCCTTTCCGTCCGGTAACAACCAGATCTCTTAACAAAGAACCAGGAAATAAAATCCTGTACCATCCATCCACCGTTTGCTCTACTCTCATGGATTTATCAGCTATAAGGGAACCCTTGATATCAAACCCTCTTATAGCACCTATATTCCCCGTATACTCTGGATTAATAAGTACCTCGTCTGAGAGCTTGGTAAATTCCACTTCAGTATACAATGGAAAATCCAAAGCGTATGAGGAGGAAACAGCTCTTACTAGCAACGTTAACAAAATAAAGAGGCAGTAAAAGTGTTTCATTTGTTTTTTCTCCTAAATTACCTTATAATGTAAATTAGTTAAAATGGTGAATCAAATCCTACTTGATTTTAAAAAACTGTACTTGACAAATCCAGCAAACAAGGTGCATAATATTAATAGCTAAAAGCTTCAAACGTAACTCTTAAAAGCCATAGAATTTTCCCCTACATTTGGGTTATGTTTGTCTTAAAAATAATCCCAATATAAATTAAGAGTATAAAGCTCATGGCAAGAGTATCAAAAGCACAACAGAACTCTGAAGACAAAACAGAAACAGTACAGGAGTCTCAGCATTTTCTTAACCTAAACGACCTGCGTAATAAAAAAACTGCAGATCTGATGAAAATGGCTAGAGACCTAGAGATAGAAGAAACCTCTAGAATGTCCAAACAGGACCTCATATACGCTATTCTTAAGGCACAAAGCGAAAAAGAAGGTGTTATCTATGCAGAAGGGGTTTTAGAGATTCTTCCGGAAGGATATGGATTTCTAAGGTCACCAAAATACAGCTATTTACCTGGACCCGATGATATATACGTATCCAAGTCACAGATACGATCGTTTAACCTTAAAACCGGTGATATAGTAGGCGGTCAGGTCAGGCTTCCTCGGGAAGGAGAAAAAAACCTGGCTCTTCTTAAAATAGAGCACGTAAACTACGCTCCACCCGAACAGTGCAGGGAGAGAATAGCATTTGAAAGCCTTGTTCCCCTTCACCCAAATGAGAAAATTAACCTTGAATATGATCCAGACGAGTTCTGCACACGTGTAATGGATCTGTTTGCCCCTGTCGGGAAAGGACAGAGAGGGCTTATTGTTGCTCCACCAAGAACAGGAAAAACCATCCTTCTTCAAAGGATCGCAAATGCCATAACAAAGAACCATCCAGAGATAGTGCTTATAGTTCTCCTTATAGATGAACGCCCAGAGGAAGTAACCGACATGGAAAGATCAGTAAAGGGAGAGGTGGTAAGTTCTACCTTTGACGAACCTGCTCAACGACACATACAGGTAGCAGATATGGTTCTTGAAAAGGCAAAAAGACTTGTTGAGTACGGTAAGGATGTTGTTATTCTCCTTGACAGTCTCACAAGGCTAGCCCGTGCAAGCAACACAGTAACCCCGGCAAGTGGAAGGGTTCTTTCCGGAGGCATGGAGGCAAGCGCACTTCAACGACCAAAGAGGTTCTTTGGAGCAGCAAGAAACACAGAGGAAGGCGGGAGTCTTACCATACTTGCCACAGCCCTTATAGATACAGGCAGCAGGATGGATGAGGTTATATTTGAAGAGTTTAAGGGCACCGGAAATATGGAGGTTTACCTAGATAGAAGGCTGGCAGAGAAAAGGATATTTCCGGCCATTGACCTTCATCGTTCAGGTACAAGAAAAGAGGAGCTCCTGCTTCCAGAAGATGTATTAAACCGCGTCTGGCTTCTTCGAAAGGTTCTAAGCCCAATGAGCACCGTAGAGGCAATGGAGTTCCTATTAGATAAAATGAGAGGAACAAAGTCAAATAGAGAGTTCCTCGATATGATGAACCAGTAATCTATCCTGGATTGCAGGTTAATTTGATTTTGCATTTGAAGTGTGCTATAAATTAAAAAGCCTGCTGCCTTTTGGTGGTTTAGACAGCAGGCCTTCTATCCCCACTTTAGAGAGAAGGAGGAAGTTTAGAAGTTAGCCCACCTAACTCTTTTTACTTCCTCCTTTTTTCTTCTCACTGCTCTTCTTGGAAGAGCCCTTCGCCTTGGCTGTGGACTTCTTTGTAGCTGCCTTTTTGGTGGCTGCCTTCTTTGTTGTAGCAGCTTTCTTAGCCATTTAACCTATCACCTCCTTTTAAGTAAGTAATAAAAAACCCCCGCTTCATTAAAAATGAAAACGAGGGGAAATCCTTTGGATTATAAAATTTAACTCCCATTATTGCTGTTTTTCTACAACTTTAATTTGTTTTAAATTTTTTGTCAAGTATTTTTGTTAATTTTTCTACATAATGTAGTATGTGGTAACTGGTTATACACCAAATACAGTAAACTTCCCTGGATTTACACCAATCGCTATTGCCCAAAGAATCTTAAAAAAACACCTTGGCTGGCCGAGTCCAGAAGAGGAGGGGAGTAAGAGATTAAGCTAAACCCCAAAAACCCTTTTTACCTCTCTTAGGACATCTACAAGTCTATCAACCTCTTCCTTTGTGTTGTATAGGTAGAAACTTACACGTACGGCATTATCCATACCCAACCTTCTCATAAGCGGTTGAGCACAGTGATGCCCGGAACGAACTGCAATCCCTTCCTCATCAAGAACACCTGCTATATCGTGGGGATGGATCCCCTTTATGTTAAAAGAAATAACACCAATTCTCTCATCGCCCTTTGGTCCGTAAACCTCTATCCAGGGTAAGTCGGAAAACCTGGCAAAGGCGTGATCAAGAAGTTCCTTTTCCATGTAAGCGATATTTCGCAATCCAATTTTGTTTAGATAGTCTATAGCCACACCAAGCCCTATTCCCCCAGCAATGTTAGGAGTTCCAGCTTCAAACTTCCATGGCAGCTCATTCCAGGTGGCCTTATCTAGGGTTACTGTCTCTATCATATCCCCCCCGTAAAGGAAGGGGTCCATGCTATCTAGTAACTCACTGCGTCCATAAAGAAAACCGATTCCAGTAGGCCCTAGCATCTTGTGTCCGGATGCCACAAGGAAATCACAACCAAGGTCACCAACGTCTATAGGTATATGAGGAATGGACTGGGCAGCATCTACAAGAACCAGAGCTCCTACCTTTTTTGCCTCATTTATTATGTATTTTACAGGGTTTATAACCCCCAAAACATTTGATGCATGAATGATACTTACGAGTTTTGTCTTCTCAGAAAGCAAGTTGGGTAGTTTATCCAAATCAAGCCTACCTTCACTGTCCACATCCAAAAACCTTAAGGTAATTCCCTTTAAATCCCTCAGCATTTGCCAAGGAACGATGTTTGAGTGATGTTCCATTATGGTTAAAAGGACCTCATCTCCCTCCTTTAACCTTCTTAACCCCCAGCCGTAAGCCACAAGGTTTATAGACTCGGTAGCGTTTCTGGTAAATACAATCTCCCTCCAGCTTTTAGCACCTATAAAATCTGCTACCTTCTTATGGGCTTCCTCATATAACACGGTAGCTTCGTAACTCAAGGTATAAACAGCCCTGTGTATATTGGCATTTATCTCCTCATAAAACCTCTTTTCCGACTCTATTACAGAACGTGGTTTTTGGGTTGTTGCCGCGTTATCAAGATATATAAGTGGCTTTCCCCGAATCTTTCTTTCAAAGATGGGAAAATCCTTTCGGATTTCATAGGGATCTAATCTCTTTAAATTATTCATATCCTTTTCCCAATACTAGTCAATTGCAACATATATGCTGTCTCCTTCTACCTTTACCTCAAAAACCTCAAGTGGCTCTACCGCTGGCATAGCAACAACCTCACCCGTTTTTACATTAAACTTTGCTCCATGATAGGCACAGGTTATGATCTCTCCATCCAGATGGCCATCTGAGAGTGGATACGCCATATGTGTGCATTCATCTTTAAAAGCATAAAACTTACCATTTACGTGACAGATAGCTATAACCTCATTATTTACCACAAACGACCTTATTTCTCCTGAAGGTATATCCGATACTTTTGCCACTTTTACAAACTCGCCCATCTCTAACTCCTTAAGTTTGTTACCTTTCCTCTTCTTCCCCAGGCCAGTTCTTTATACCATATAACCCAGATTTTAAGACCTTTAAAGCAAGTAATGCACATTTAAACCTTATAGGGCTAATCCTTATACCCAATGCGTTTAGCATATCTTCTTTAGAAATCTCTTTGATCTCTTCAAGGCTTTTCCCCATAATCATCTCGGTTAGAATGGATGCAGAAGCCTGACTAATGGTGCATCCTTGACCTGAAAACTTTGCATCTACAACCTTATTGTCTTCAATCTTTAGGTCAATCCTTACCACATCACCGCATGATGGATTTCCTTCTTCATAGGAGACATCAGCATCGGGTAAAGTCCCATAGTTTCTGGGATTTTTGTAATGGTCAAGAATATACTCCAACTGATCCAAGCTCATAGACCAACCCCTGCTTTTACTTCCTTCTAAGTATAACCTATAGTCTATTGGAATCCCAATCTTAAAAGCCAGGTAAGAAAAACTACACCGTCGTATATGAAGGCTCTATAAGTTTTCTTTCCACAAACCAGCTGGAAACGAGTTTTTCCAGATAAAGACGAACGGGTTCAACCTTAACCCTTTCTAGAACCTCACTGGTAAAGGCAAACAACAACAGGGCACGAGCAGAATTCAGAGGTATTCCACGCGAGCGGAGATAGAAAATGGCATTTTCGTCAAGCTGTCCAATAGTTGCCCCATGGGTACATTTTACATCATCAGCGTAAATCTCAAGCTGTGGCTTGGTATCTATTTGAGCATCATCAGAAAGAAGCAGGTTCCGGTTTGTCTGTTTTGCATCGGTTTTTTGTGCTCCCCTGTGAACTATAATCCTACCGTGGAAAACACCGTGAGATTTACCATCAAGAATACCCTTGTAGAGCTGGCGGCTATCGCAATGGGGGCTTACATGTTCAACTTTCATATAATTATCCATATGTTGACGACCAGTTGCCATAAACAGACCATTTATGTAACACTCTGCTCCCTCACCGGCTAAAACAGGATGCACATTATTCCTAACAAGCGCTCCTCCAATAAGTACCGTATTGGATGTAACACTACTTGTTCTTTCCTGCTGAATCCGTAGCGTGGAAATATTAAAAGCCTTTTGTGATTCACACTCCACAAAACAGTGGTTTAGAACACAGTTTTTACCAACCACCGCTTCGGTAACAACATTGGAGAAGTAAACAGAATCATCCAGTGAAACATAATGCTCTATGATTGTTGCCTGACTGTTTTCTTCCATCACAATTAGGTTACGGGAATTTGTTATTAACGGAAAATCCCCCTTGGCGGTTGCTATGTATAGCAAGTGAACAGGCTCCTCAACTATTGATCCCCTAGGTATGTATACAAAAGCTCCGTCTTCCATAAAGGCAGTATTAAGTGATAAAAAAGAATCGCTCTTATAATCAGCATGACGTGCAAGGTTGTGTTTAACTATATCACTATCTTCCAAAATGGCATCTGAGAGGTTTTTAACAACCATACCAACCGGGAGCCTTTCAAATTGTGACAACCCTGACACCAGATGTCCATTTACGAAAACGAGCTGTATACACTTTAAATCCGGAAAGGTAAAAGGTCTTATATCTTGAGGCGATAAGGATATCTCTCCATCTTCAGGAATACAAAAAGAGGTACGAACAAGAGGGGCCAAATTGGTAAAACGCCAATCCTCATCTTGAGGGGTTGGAAAGCCACGCTCAGCAAAACTTGCAATTGCCTCATTACGCAATTGTCTTAGCCAAGGAAGATCTTTTCCAGGAGCCCTTTTTTCAAACTGATAAAACCCTTCCAAGTAACCCTGTTTGTCTTCTTTAAGTACAATCATCTTTAACCTCTCCTAACCTAGGGATGTGCAGTTTCCGAAACACCTTTTACCTCATTTTTAATCCAAGAGGTATAGCCCTTTTCCTCAAGTTCAAGAGCCAGTTCCTTACCTCCAGATTTTACAATCCTTCCGTCAACAAGTACGTGTACGTAATCAGGAACTATATAGTTAAGCAACCTTTGATAGTGTGTTATTATAAGAAAAGCCCGTTCCTTACTGCGCATTGAGTTAACCCCTCTGGCAACTACCTTTAAGGCATCTATGTCTAATCCCGAATCGGTTTCATCCATAATACAGAGTTTCGGTTCCAGTACAAGCATCTGAAAGATCTCGTTTCTCTTCTTCTCTCCTCCAGAAAAACCTTCGTTAACGGAGCGCTGAAGCAGGCTCTCATCCATATCCAGAATCTTTATCTTCTCCTTTACCATCTTGGTAAACTCTATATGCTTAAGTGGGGGAAGTCCCCGATACTTACGAATGGCATTTAATGCCTCCCTAAGAAAGTGGAGATTGGAAACACCCGGGATTTCAACAGGATACTGAAAAGCCATAAATATCCCCTCACGAGCACGTTCCTCAGGTGACATCTCAAGCAGGTTCTTCCCCTCATATATTATCTCTCCATCGGTTACTTCGTAGGTTTCCCTACCGGCCAGCACCTGCGCAAGTGTACTTTTACCTGAGCCATTTGGTCCCATAATAGAGTGAATTTCACCCGGATTTATCTTTAAGTTTATGCCTTTTAGAATCTCCTGATCATCTACACGAACACGAAGATTTTTTATTTCGAGCATAGCCCCTCCTTTTATTTTATTTTTTAGGAATTAAGGTTTACACAGAATCAACCAACGCTACCCTCAAGACTGATACTCAGGAGTCTCTCAGCTTCAACGGCAAATTCAAAGGGTAGCTCACGAAATACCTCTTTACAGAAACCATTAACTATTAACGATACCGCATCCTCAGCAGAAAGCCCCCTCTGTTTGCAGTAAAAGATCTGATCCTCACCGATCTTTGAGGTAGTTGCTTCATGTTCCATTCTAGCAGTTGAGTTATTCACCTCAATATAGGGAAAAGTGTGAGCACCACAGTTATTGCCTATCAACAGAGAATCACATTGTGTGTAGTTACGGGCACCGGTGGCACTTTTTGCAATCTTAACCAGACCGCGATAGGTATTTTGGCCATAACCAGCAGATATTCCCTTAGAAACTATAGTGCTTCGCGTGTTCTTCCCTATATGAATCATTTTGGTACCGGTGTCTGCCTGCTGACGGTTATTGGTAAGAGCCACTGAGTAAAACTCACCAACAGAGTTATCCCCTTCAAGTATACAGCTTGGATACTTCCAGGTAATTGCAGAGCCGGTTTCAACCTGCGTCCATGAGATGCGAGAGTTACGTCCAAGGCACCTACCACGCTTGGTTACGAAGTTGTAAATTCCACCCCTACCCTCTTTGTCTCCTGGATACCAATTCTGAATGGTTGAATACTTAATTGTAGCGTTATCATGGGCAATCAGTTCCACAACAGCAGCATGCAACTGGTTTTCATCACGCTTTGGTGCTGTACACCCCTCAAGGTAGCTTACATAGCTGTTCTCATCAGCAATTATAAGGGTTCGCTCAAACTGACCCGTGTTTTCAGCATTTATCCTAAAATAGGTGGAGAGTTCCATAGGGCAGCGAACCCCTTTAGGAACATAGACAAACGAACCATCGCTAAACACTGCTGAATTTAGTGCAGCAAAGAAGTTATCGTAGTACGGAACTACAGAACCAAGGTACTTCCTAACCAGATCCGGATACTCCTGTACAGCTTCAGAAATAGAGCAGAATATGATACCAAGTTCCGCAAGTTTCTCCTTAAAAGTTGTAATAAGGGAAACGCTATCAAAAACCGCATCCACAGCAACTCCTGCAAGCATCTTCTGTTCTTCCAGTGGAATACCCAGCTTTTCATAGGTTGCACGAAGTTCAGGGTCTATATCCTCTATGCTTTTTGGCCTCTTTTTCTGTTTTGGAGCTGCATAGTAACTTATACTCTGATAATCTATTGGTGGATAGTGAACATTTGCCCACCTTGGCTCCTTCATTGTAAGCCAGTGACGATAGGCCTTAAGCCTCCACTCAAGCAACCATTCGGGTTCATTCTTCTTGGCTGATATAAAGCGTATAATATCTTCGTTTAGCCCACGAGGGGCAATTTCCTCTTCTATCGGGGTAACAAAACCGTATTTGTATTCCCTTTCGGTTAACTCCTCAAAATTCACACTCATAGTTTGACCTCCTTTTCATTTGCTACACTATTATTATGTTTGTTTAAATTACCTATTCTGCTTTGATTTAGCATATCCTCAAGGGTAGTAGTCTCAAGAATCTTTATCATTGACAGGCGAAGCTTATCCCAGAAAGGCAGTTGAGGGCAATTCTCATACAGGAAACAGATCGTGTTTTTATCCATACAGTCAATCATCACAAACTCACCTTCTATAGCTTCGTATATCTCCCTAAGACTAATCTCCTTTGGGGGTTTTCTGAGAATATAACCACCCTCAGGCCCAACCATTGACTTAACTATTCCCTTCTTAACAAGCCTTCTCATAATCTTTGCCAGATAATTTAGCGGAATATGTTGATTCTCAGATATCTCCTTTATACTAAACCTATTTACAGGGTGTCTTCCCATATAAGTAAGAGACCTAACTGCGTAATCAAGCGTTTTACTTACCTGCATTTCCCCAGTTACATATATTATGGACTTTATGCATCTATGATGTATAGGTTATCAGAGGAAAAAACAGATGTCAAATTTTAGGATATCGGACAAACAAAAAGCTGTCTATATAGTTAGCCACTTTTCTCCAAAATGACCTTTACCTCTTCTATTGAGCGAGCAGTTGCCTTTGTCACCACAAAAACCCAGTTTTTATAAGAGACCTTATCTCCAACCCTTGGTATAGAGCCCATCTCAGAGAGTAGAAATCCGCTTAGGGTATCGTACTCCCCCTCTGGGATCTCTATACCCAGTTCCTCGTTTATTTTCTCTATATCTATTCGCGGATTTACCAGATACTCATTCTCAGAAACCCTTTTCCAAAGCTTAACTCCCTTGTCATAGTCGTATTCATCCTCAATTTCCCCTACAACCTCTTCAAGTATATCTTCAAGGGTTACAACACCCACAGCCCCTCCGTATTCGTCAACAACAACAGCCATTCCTGCGCGTCCCCTTTTCATTTCCTCCAAGAGCTCATCAAGTGGTTTTGTTTCAGGTACATAAAACGGTAGGCGGGCATAGTTCTTTACAGGTTCTTCAGGGTCCGCTCCAAGAAGATAAAACGCATGCACGATTCCAGTAATGTTGTCTATTCTTCCCTGATAAACCGGAAGCCTTGAGTGTCCTGTCTCCCTTATCAATTTAATGGCCTCCTTTACAGGGGCATTTTCATCAATAGCACACACCTGTATTAGGGGAATCATAACCTCTTCTATGGTTGTTTCGGAAAACCTAAATATCCTTCTTATAAACTTCTCCTTATAACCAATCTGCTCTCTTGCCTTCTGATCCGCACCAATTGCCTGCAGAAGCTCTTCACGGGTAATGAAGGGGTTTTCAGTGCCACCTATGAGCTTAAGAAGCCCCCTCGTAAAGAGATTTACTATAAATAAGGCTGGAGAGAAAACCTTAGATGCAAACCAAAGCGGATATATAATCCAAAGTACAATGGTGTTACTTCTTTTCTGGAAGACAGCTTTGGGAACAACTTGGCCAAAAACCACAACGAGAGGAGATAGAATCATCACCGTGTACAACTCGCTTGCCTTTCCATAGTTATCCTGGATGTAGAAAGTCATAATAATGGTATTTGTAATAAGGGAAAGGTTTATTCCAACAAGGGTTGTGCTTATAAAACGCTCTATCTCAAGAAAAGAGCTGAGCACAAGCCTTGCGCTTTTTGAACCAAGTTCAGCAAGGGTCTTCATCTTCACCTTATCACACGAAACAAGGGCTATCTCAGAGCCCGCAAAAAAGGCTTGCAGAAAGAGAAGAAATGCTGTTACCAAAACAACTACCTCAAGTGACATTGCTCTCCCCTTTTCCCGTAGCTCTTTGAACCTTTAACTCTGCTATTCTTTTTCCCGACACCTTGTTTACTGTAAAAAGGATATTTCCATAAACTACCTTTTCCCCTTCCTGTGGAAGTCTTCCAAAGAGACCAAAAACAAAACCTCCTACGGTTTCATGCTCTCTCTCTGAAGGAAGCATAGACAACTCAATCTCATCTCCAAGATTGTCCAACCCACCGGATCTAAGGACAGTAAAAAGGAAAGCATCATTGAACTCCTCAATCCTCATGCTACCGGGAATAACTATTCCCTCTCTCTCTACCTTAATAACGGGTTCCCTTACTATTCCCCTTTCATCTTCTATTTCACCGAAGATCTCCTCCAGAATATCCTCCATCGTTACAATCCCATCCACTCTTCCATACTCATCCACAACAATCGCTATATGAACCCTCTTTTGCTGGAATTCCCGGAGCAAATCAAAGGCCCTTTTGGTACGGGGAATAAAATACGGTGGCCTTACAAAACCCTCAATGGTTACTCCCTCCGAAGGCAAGGCGGCTAAAATATCCTTTACATAAAGTACCCCAATTATGTTATCTCTGTCCCCCTTGTATACAGGAATCCTTGAAAACCCCATCTTCTTAACCTCCTGAACTGCACTGTAGAGGGGCATATCTGAAGGGAAGAAAACACAGTCTACACTGGGGGTCATGATCCTGTAGACCGCTACTGCCTCTAACTTGAAAAGCCCGCCCACAAGCTTCTTCTCTATTTCTGTAACCACTCCCTCTTCGCTTCCAAGACCCACAAGTGCCTTTACCTCATCCGGATTAAATCCCACCTTGGTTCTATCTTCTATCCCTTTTCCCCCTAAAAACCTTGTAAGACCTACAGATAAAACCTCCACCACCCACCTAAAAGGGGTAACAACAACATGAAACAGATTTAGGGGATGGGAAACAAGAGCAGACACAAACCTTGGATACTTTACCCCTATTGTTTTTGGTCCTATCTCCCCAAATAGAAGAAGTGTAGGAGATGCAACTCCAATAGAAACCAGAGTGATTACTATCTCCTCCGAAGCATTCATCATTAACTTTCTTATGGTAGATGCAACTACGCTGGAGTAGGCAATATTTATTATCTCATCTGCAAGCAGTATAGTTATTATGAGCTTGTGAGGGTCTTTTAGCAGGTTCTCAATGAGTACTCCTTTTTTCTCTTTTTTTAAGACCTCACGCTGATGCTTACCCAGGGAAAAAAGAGCCCCCTCAGACATGGAAAAGAAACCAGAAAGACCGATAAATACAAACATTAAGATTAGATTATACGTTAATGATAGGTCATACATTGGATTAAAAGCTCATTTCCTGAGGTGAATAAACCCCTTGTAAGGGATCCTCTTTTCACCCCCATGTAGACTAAGGACGCTTATGGAGGGCTCACCCGTTACATAACCAATCTCAGAAACCTGAATGCCAAGCATTCTTGAAACAAACTCAATCTCCTTCTGCCTCTCTTTGGAAACGGTAAAAAGCAGTTCATAGTCTTCACCACCTGAAAGCGCAAGCTCGTAAGGGTCAGGGGCAAAATCGGATACCCTTTTCCTGTAGCAGTAAGAAAGGGGTATTTTCTCAATGTATATACAAGCCCCAAGTCCATGCTCAACCGTTATACGCTCAAGGTCCAATATAACACCGTCGCTTACATCTATCATAGATGTAGCAAGCCTTCTCTTTGCAAGTTCCCTTCCAAGAACAAGCCTTGGGCTAGGTCTATAATGCCTTTCAATGAGAAAGGAGTCCTCCTCGAGCGTGTTCCCACCTCTCTTAAGGATCCTTAAACCAAGAGCAGAGTCCCCTACGGTTCCACTTAAGTATATTATGTCTCCCTCTCTGGCCCCTTTTCTCCTTACAACCAACTCAGGTTCAACCTCACCCAGAACGGTTATGTTGATAAACAGCTTGCCAGAGGAGGTGATGTTTCCTCCCACAGGAATAACCTTAAACTCTTCTGATCCCAGTGCGAGTCCCTCCAATATGCACTCAAAAAAATCACTGTCAACACAATCCGATAATCCAATACACGATAGAAAAAATCTGGGTACACCCCCCATTGCACCTATATCACTTACCGCTACGGCAAGTGCCCTTCTTCCAAGGTCTTTTGGTGAAATCTTTTCCTTTAAAAAATGAACATCTTCTACCTGAGAGTCAGTTGTTGCAAGAACAAGGCTATTATGCTCGGTGCTTAAAGCCGCTGCATCATCCCCAATACCCACAACAACCCCTTTACCTATGTAATTTAACCGCTCCTTTATCCTTCGTAGAGCACTTAGCTCATCAATCATTTTTACGAAAACCAAAAAACTTTATCCTGTATAACGGAACCAGCAGGTAAAGAGAAAGGTTTTCAGATTTGTCTATGGAATTCACAAAAACCAGATTATCTAAATCTGATGCGTTCAACTTAACTATTACCTCGGTTAAAAATCATTTTAGGGCATTCAAATACCCATGTCAAATAACAAAACCTATTGACAAATTAAGAAAGTTACTTTATTTTTTAAAAAAAGATTAAGCTTGTAATTTAGCTACTCATCCTCCATCCTCCTTTAAGAGAGTTGAGATGGCTCTTGGCTGGAGCCATCTCAACTTTTAGTCTAAAAAGAGCTTAATTGCAAATAACACTATGGTACAGATAACAAACCTTCTAACAAAAACACTTCCCTTCTTTATGGATACACGAGCACCCAAAAGTGCTCCCATAATGTTTCCAATACCCAGTGCGGTTCCAAGCAAATAGTTTATGCTCCCATCAAGTATAAACACCAAAAGCGCAAAAACGGTAAAAATTAATATCACAAAAACCTTTACCCCATTTCCCCTGATCAAGTCATAGCCGCATAGCGTCATTCCAGCAAGTATTAGAAACCCTACCCCTGCCTGTATGTATCCTCCATAAATTCCTATAAGGAAAAACAAAACGCATATTAAAATCAATCGCTTACCCTCACCATTAGCACCTATCCCCACTGAGGCTCCTGTACTTTTTACGGGGTTTATGATTGTAATCAGGGTAACAACCAACATTATAACCGCTAGTGACTTCTTAAAAACCTCATCCCCTATACTTGTAGCCACATAAGCCCCAGCGATAGCCCCAAAACTTGCCGGGATTGCAACAAGAAAAGCGAATCTAACGGGCAAGAAACCCTTACTGTAGAATTCCCTTAAGGCAAAAAGGTTCTGAAGCATTATACCAAGACGGTTGGTTCCATTTGCCACCGTGGGAGGAAGCCCCATGAAAATAAGAACGGGAAGGGTGAGAAAAGAACCACCACCCGCAATAGTGTTTATGAATCCACAAATCGTCCCTACCCCCAAAAGGGCAGCCAGAGAGAATAGAGTATCGATAGACATTTTTACGGTTTAAGCAAAAACCCGAAAAAATTATACCTAATGTTAAGAAAGAATGTCCTTTGCGGCAAGAAACACCTCTAAAAACATACCCTTTGTGAGCCTGCCCGTCTGGGTGTTTTGCCTGCTTGGATGATAAGAGGTAATTAAAACACCCCTATCACCAAAGAAAAACCTTTCCCCATGCTTAAACCTGGGTACTGTCTCTGAGTTCCACATACCTTTTTCCCTTAAATACCTTACAAAGGTATCAAAGGCAATCATGCCAAGGGTTACAACAACCCTTACGTTTTTAAGAAGAGCAAATTCAGCATCAAAAAAACGCATGCAGTTTTCAATCTCCTCCCTTTTAGGCCTATTCTCAGGAGGAACACACCTTACAACAGCGGTTACATAACAGTTTCTAAGCTCTAGACCATCACCTGGACATAAAGAGCAGGGTTTATTTGAGAAGCCAGTTTCATAGAGAACCTCATATAGAAAACTACCGGATTGATCCCCCGTAAACACACGACCTGTTCTGTTAGAACCATGGGCTCCAGGGGCAAGCCCTACAATAAGTAGTTCTGCATTTATATCACCAAAACCTGGCACAGGTTTTCCCCAGTAATCTTGGTCTCTGAAACGTTTAACCTTATAAAGTGCAATCCTTTGCCTGAATTCAACAAGCCGTGGACACCTACAACACCCTACCAGATGTCTGTTTAACTCATCTATGTTTTTCCACATACCTTACCCTCATAAGTTATTATTTAGAGGAAATCAACATAACTGTTTGAACCTTGTAATCCGAAAGCAGGCTCTTTAAGCCAGATACATGACCTGCCCCCACTACAACCAAAACCTCTTCATATAAGCCCGATATGTTCTTTATTTCAAGAGCCATATGCCTTTCCCTTTCATCAAGCAGAATGCTTTTGATAAAAGGAAAACACTTCTCAAAATGAAGCCTGTACTTATCTGGTTCCTTTGCAAAATCGTTTACAAATGCCTCCAGTATATCGTTTTCATAGAGGGAAAACGAGGGGGGAAGCCAAAACTCTTTTACAGCAAAAAGTTTCCGGATTAACTCAAAGGGATTTAGAAACTCCATAAGCAAGGCAGCCCTTATATTCTCAATTAAGCTATCTATATCCTTATCGATCAGGAAAAAAGGAATACCCTCTTGTTCTGCTCCCTCAACAGCCCCAAGCATATCGTTTCCAGGCTCAGCCCCATAGCGCATAGCCATAATCTTTTGAATCAACGGAAATATACCAAAAGGAATGGATTTGCTCCTAAGTCTTTTTAATCTCTTCTCATCCAGCTCAACACAGACCGCATCTGGCTTAGCATTCCTAATAAGGGACTTTACTTTATCTTTTAAGTTAAAAACATGACAGGTACCAACTATTGTAATCATCCCTAACTTCCTGATGCAAGTCGCTTAGCTACAAAGTAGCGGATCTCACTGGATCCCCTTACCTTATCTTTTAATTTTAGCATAGCATCAACAATTGAGTTTCTTGCAGATTCCGTTTTGCTACCCCAAAAAACTCCTGAGGTTCCTTCACCCAGGATCAACTCCTGCCAGATCTTATTTCCGTTTTTATCTACAAAATCCACCTGCAAAACAATATAGGAATCCAGAGAAAAACCACGTCTTAGCATATAAAATGCAAGAATATCTACCCTAAAGGTATCCTCGGTCAATTGGGAGAAAATTCTCTGCTTCTTTATCTCCCTTACATCAGAGAAAAGAGACTTAAAACAAACCAGAACAAAATCCCTTACGGCTCTTCCAACAAATAGCCTCCCTTCAGATCTATAGGTATAGTCTCTAGAGCTTTGATCCATAAACACACCCACTCTTATTGGGAATCTGTCTTCTGAATTTATACCAATCTGCGGAAGCTTAGCCTCTATTTTTTTAGTGCAACCTAGTAGTACCACAGCAGTTAAAATAAAGTACAGAAACAGAAAAGTATAGGGTATAACCACTGTAAAAGGCTTCGCTTTTTGCTTTACCTTAGGGTTTCTTGGGCATCTCATGTAGAAGAGCCTCAAATCCACTGTAGCCGTAATTAAACCAGAGTACATCTCCATTTTTAGAATCAAAAACAGCAACAGCAAACTGTAAAAGGCTAGAGTAAGGAAGTATAAGAGGAATACCCAAAAATACACTAAGCGAGTTAATCAGTGTTTTTAAAACCATAGCCCCTCTGTGTTCCACATATCCCCAAACCCCAGTAAAAAGGACAGCATCTGCCCCAGACAACCTAACCACTCTAAGTATGCTAGGGCTTAGAGCGTATCGTCTCTTTGGAAACACAGAAAAGCTATCCAATCTTAAACCTTCTTCCAAAGCCTTTTTGTACTCGTTTGCTAGTATTACGTAGCATATTGCTTTAAAATCCTCCATTAACTCATAAAGATCCAAATGAACCAGCTTCCCTGTAAAACCCACTTTACCTTCCCCTAAAGCAACGGATTGGCTAAACTCTGGTGTAACGTAGCCTTTACTTGATAGGATCTGCCTTATCTCAAGTGTAAGCTTTTTCCTTTGCCACGGCTCAACCTCCACAAACCTTCTGCTCTTTCCTGCTTCCCTTATATCAAAGAAAGTAGGCATAACGGCAATTGTCTTTATCTTTCCACGCAGGGTTATCTCCTTTTCAAGGCTCAAATACCCTGATTCAACCTCTTTAGTTTTTTTCTTTGCGCATCCAAAAGAACCGAGTATAAGCCAAAGAGAAAACAATAAAAGAAAAAGCCCCCTAATCTTTAAAAACTCTAACCCCACTTCTCCGCTTCCCTTACATTTTTATTGCTGATTAAATTGCCTTTCTATCTCCCCTCTTTCTTCTGCATCAGGGTTTAACCTAAGATAGTTTTCAAATGCCTCCTTTGCTTCCTTTTTTAGACCCTTCCTGTAGTAGGCAAGCCCTAATCCAAAATAAGCATCCCCAAAATCTGGCTTACTCTCTATTGCCTTTTTATATTCTGCTATAGCAATGTCTAGCTCTTCGTTACTACCCCCAGTCTCCCTATACACAGTAGCCAGATAATAATGGGATATAGCATCATTTGGCTCAATCCTTAAGGCCTTTTTAAGCAGAGCTTTAGCCGTTCCATACCTTTTACTCTCGTAGTTTAGTATGGCAACATCCCTTACAACTTTCCATGTTCTCTTTTGATAGCTCTCTTTATTAACCCTAAGTTCCCTACCCCCAAGCCTCTCTAAGTACTCAGTTTCAACTATGCGCTCTGTCTCCTCTAATCTTTTCCTGTTTGTAGGATGATTACTATAGAAAAACTGTTCCAGAGGAGGAGGATCTCCATAGGTTTTTAAAATAAGTTCAAACACCTTTGGTATTTCACGTGGATCATATCCAGACCTAAAAGCGTATTCGATCCCAACACGGTCAGCCTCACTTTCCTGTTTTCTTCCATGACCATTTACTGCCGCAAGCGCAGTATAGATAAAGACCATGCGCGTAAGCTCTCCCAAACGTGCAAGTCCGGGAACCAGAAAGGAGCTTGCTATATAAGCCAGATTAAGAGCCCCAAGCATTGCCGCTCTGGCTTTTACTCCCTCTTTAATATGTGCCTTGGATACATGTGCAATCTCATGTGAGAGTATATAAGCAAGTTGGGCTTCATTGTCTAGGGTTGCAATGAGTCCCGAAGTTACATAAATGTAACCACCTCCAAAGGTAAATGCGTTTATATGGGGATCATGTACTATCTTAAAAGTATAGAAAGGAATTATAGGTCTATCTTTCTTTGCAATCTCAGCTATTTTCTGACCAATACCGCTTATATACTCTTCCAAAAAAGGATCTACATAGAGCTTACCCTCAAGAGACTTTTCCATCTCAAACATCTTTGCTGCTTTTTCTGCCTCGCGTATTTCATCCTCGTCAGAAAAAGACAATCCCTTCTGTATATCTACTATTTGAGCACAGGAAAAACAGAGGAAGGCAAGAATAAGTAAAAGGACTAAACTGCAAACACGTAACTTCCTTAGCTTAAAAACACCCTCACACCCCATATAATCCCAACTCTCCACCCCAACAGCTCCCTTCTAAATCTTATACTTCAATTAAAAGGTCTCTGTCAAGTATCCTTAAACTCCTCCGGTACTGAAATCGGAATAGGGTCAAACCCTCCTTCATACTCCTTAGCAAGGATAACGCACGTATTTCGTCCACCCGATGTATCCCAAGCTGTCCATACCATTATCTTGTGGACGTTTCCATCCGTACCCTTAAAATCGTAGAATGTAACAATATCCCCCCAGCCCCTGGCATAGACATACTGATTCATACCGTCTAGGAGTGCTTCCTGGCAGTGTTTTAAAATAAGCTCATACTCATCGTTTTCTTTTGAAATCCTTTCAAATCCTGCTGAAATCCAACACAGGCCCAGGTCCTCTACATTTAGCCTCTTTTTCTCCATATCATTTAACCCCCAATTAAAGAGCTTAAAAGATATTTTAACAATTTTCTACCTTGACTAAATGGAGCGTTCTGTGAGATAATGCCAGTAATCAGGCTTTATCAGGGGGAGGTTGTAATGAGAGTACTTCTTATACAACCCCCACAAGGCACAAACCTTGGGTTAAGTAGAGCCCTTATTACTGAACCTCTTGGACTTGAAAATGTGGCCGCTTCACTCCTTGAAGACTCACATGAAGTCAGGATACTGGACCTTAGAATCAAGAAGTTAAAGAAACTCTATGATGAAATTCGCTACTTTTCCCCCAAAGCAGTAGGTATAAGTTGCTCATTTACAACCGATGTGTACCCAACGCTAAAAATCGCAAAATATGTGAAAGAACTTGATCCAGATACCTTTGTGTTTGTGGGGGGACATCATGCATCCCTGCTTCCATCGGATCTCCTGCGGGGTCAGGTGGATGCAGTCGTAGTAGGAGAAGGGGAAATAACTACAAAAGAGATGATAAACTCTTTAGAACACAAAGGGGATGTAGCACAGGTAAAAGGGGTAATGACGCCTTATGGATTTACACCCAGAGAAATAATAAGGAACCTCGATACACTTCCCTTTCCCGCAAGACATCTCACAAAGGATTTAAGAAGGCAGTACCACATAGGTTTTGATGGACCAATGGCTTCTCTTGAAATGAGCCGTGGATGTCCTTATGAGTGCAACTTCTGCAGTGTGTGGGTCTTTTACTCACGGAAGATAAGAGGGAAATCACCTGAGAGACTTGCTGAGGAAATAGCTGGGATAAAGGAGAAGTACATATTTCTTACCGATGACATTGCTTTTCTCCATAAGGAGCCTGCAGTTAACCTTGCTTTAAAACTAAAGGAGATGGGTATAAAGAAAAAGTTTACCTGTGAAACCAGAGCAGACGTTGTTGTTCGACACAAAGACGTTATAGCCCTATGGAAGGAGGTTGGACTCGAATTTATATTTCTTGGTCTTGAGAAAATAGACGATGAAGGACTAAAATCGGTAAACAAACATACCAAAGCAACCGTGAATGAGAAAGCACTTGAGATCGTAAGGTCACTGGGTATAACACCTATGGCTACATTCATAGTGGATCCAGAATGGACTGAAGAAGACTTTGAGAAGCTTAAAAGATACGTTATAGAGCACAGGCTTGAGACACCGTCATTTACAATACTTACCCCCCTTCCTGGAACGGAGGTCTATGAGGAGAGGAAAAATGAGTTGATCACACATAACTACCTTCTCTTTGATCTACTTCATGCTGTTCTACCCACAAAGCTTCCTCTAAAGGAGTTTTACACTAAATTCGCAGAGCTGTGTCATCAGGGACACAGAAATAAACGTATAGGATGGTCTTTCATGAAAAAACTACTCGTTGGTATCCTACGGGGAAATCCCTGGGCAGCTATAAGGATTCTAAATGTAGCAAGGCTTATGAGAAATCCAGAAACATACCTAAAAGCACATAAGTACTCAGAAGAGATTCCCTTAGACCTTGGCTTTGAGTTTTAATGGAGGCTAGGGGAAATCCGGCAAATAATGCCGGATTTCCTTTTAGGGGGTTTTTATAGCCTTGTTTTAGGTAATATCCTTACACCGAAGATGGATATATAGTTATCTTTCTCAACAACTGCTTCTCTTTTAGAAACACCCTCTGTAGCCGTTTTTGAACTCGTATAGAATCTAAGAAAATCTCTTTCTATATCCCCTCCCTTAACGCTATCTCTAACCTCATTTTTAACAACTGGAACATTAACCCCAAATACGTTATGCTCATTAGAAGCTAAGGAAAAAGAAGAAAAACCAAATGCAAAAACCAAAGTTGTTATAGTTAGAAACCTTTTCATGTTTCTTGCCTCCTTATTTAAGTATTTACCTATTTAGATAAATATCTAATAAAAACGTTTCAAAAATAAATACTATCAGCTATTTTTTAAGGTCAAAAACAGAGTAGACCTTTTCACACTTGGGACAGCTTATGCTATCTGAGTCACCTGAGTCTATAAACACAGCCCCAAGCCTTTTAGAAAACCTCTTTGCCTCTTCAATTTTCTCAGACCTAACCTTCTCAGAATACTCTTCCTGCCAGCTTAGAGGGTTTATTTCAAGTTTAAAAAACCTTTCTTTTGATACATAGACATGAATACTACAACCACACTCACAGTGTAAAAAGACAATTGGCATTATATATTACCTCAAACGATATCAGAGCTTTTTAAAGCAGCAATAGATAAAACGTTGCTCAGTTCCCCATGGGGTAATGTGTTTTTCACCAACACTTTCAATCAGCTTAAAACCCTCTCCAAGCTCGTTTTGCAAGGTATAGGGAGTATACCTGATAACATCAAGCCCGCTACACTTAGGAGGACCATCAATAGCAAAGGTTGCAATTATAGCATACGCTCCTTTTTTTAAGCAATTCTCCATAACCCTGACATAACTTCTACGCTCCTTAGGATCCAAAAGAAAATGAAATAAAGCACGGTCATGCCATATATCGTACCAATCTTTGGGCAGATTAACACAGGTTACATCTCCCTCTACCCATACGATCTTATCAGCATCTAAACCAAAAATAGATTTCGCAATAGATAGAGCAACGGGTGATATATCTAAAACAGTAATATTTTTAAACCCTTCCTTTATAAGATCCAGAGCAAAACTTGAGGTTCCCCCTCCAACATCTATTATGCGCGCAGAGCTATCTACACCAAGCTTCTTAACTATCCGAAGAGATGTTTCAAGGTGGTCTTTATACCAGCTAACCTCACTGGGGCCTTTAGTCTTATAGATTCTATCCCAATGAGATTTCCGTTCCAAACTGCTCATTTTATTTTTTGCAGACAAAAACCACTAACGGGGATATTTATTATATAGAACCAAGAATACCGCATTTCCCTCTTTTTTACTTCTGTAGAAATCCTGTACGTAACCGTTTATCTCAAAACCGTGTCTAAGATAGAGGATTATTGCATTTTTATTTCCCGCTTCCACATCGATAAAAACCTTTTTGGCCCTTATTTCCCTTGATTTCTGTATCATTTGCTTTAAAAGTAAGGAACCATATCCTTTTCGTCTGTACCCCTCATCAATATAGAGACTGTCTATAAAAACCGAATTGTTCCACCTTTGCCACTCTGCCGATATAAAGCCAATAACCTTTCCATCCTCTTCAGCAACATAGATGAAATGATCCTCATCCCCGATTTGCTTCTCTATTTCGTCCTCTATTATCTCTATGCTCTCTGTAGATGATTGTTTTTCAATTTTTGCACAGGTTTTAACATCGTCCTTTGTAGCTTCTCTTACAATAGCCATAACAAAACTCTATTATTTAACCTCCCTTTTGTTTCAAAGTGTCTACTAATATAATCTACCATTTGCTTTGAGATTCTCAATTTAGAAAGCCACCCAAAAAGGTATTTTAACCCATTAAAATTACAGCTAAAATTAGCATATACTACATGTGTGGACGATATACGCTTACAGCAAACATAGATACTATCTCCCAAAGATTCAAACTCGATGCCCATGGGTTAAAGACTGAACCACGGTATAATATTGCCCCATCACAGGAAGCACCTGTTATAGTGGTGGAAGATGGTAAAGTACTTAAGATGATGAGATGGGGGCTTATACCTTCCTGGGCAAAGGATGAATCCATAGCATCTAAAACGATAAACGCAAGGGCAGAGACACTTCACCATAGACCCAGCTTCAAAAAGAGCCTAACAGAAAAGAGATGCCTTGTTCCAGCAGATGGTTTCTACGAGTGGAAAAAAGAAGGCAGGAAAAAAATTCCTATACGGTTTGTACTTAAAAACAGAGACGTATTTGCCTTCGCAGGGCTATGGGATACATGGAGAAATCAAAGAGGGGAGCTCATTTTCTCCTTTACAATAATAACAACCCAAGCAAATGACTTAATACGTCCAATTCATGACCGTATGCCCGTTATCCTAAAAAGAGAGTACGAAGAGCTGTGGTTGGACCCTGAAGTAAATGACATAGATAAGCTCCTTTCCCTCCTGATTCCATATCCACCAGAGATGATGGAAGCATACAGGGTTTCAAGCCTGGTTAACTCCCCAAAAGAAGACTCCCCAGAGTGTATAAAACCAGTTGGGTGAGTTTGGATTTATCGAGCAAATATGAAACCGCTATTTGAAGCAAGTTCCTAAAACATGCTAACTTGTAAATTGGCCAACTCAAAGCTACACTATTGATGATTGATAATGATTGAGTATGACGAGGGGATCCATCTTAAAGGAACAGACCTATGGTTTGATTCACAAAAGAAGGTTCAACTCTCTTTCATTTCTAATGCAAACACAAACTGCATAGTATCACATGAGAAGATTATAGCCACTCCGCAGACAATAAAGCTTCTGGAGAAAAGGATAAAAAACTCGGTTGTACTTCCTTGCCCTTTTAACCATCCTTTCAGTCTAGGGAGGATTCAGATAGAGATCATACCGGCTGGATACATACCGGGTTCTGCACAGATAGTTGTAGAATTTGATGGGAAGAGAATCATCTATACGGGTGATTTCAAACTGAGCCCAAATGAAACCTCAGAGCCTATTCAGATAAAAAAGTGCGATATATTAATTATGAAGTGCAGATACGGACTACCAAAATACGTATTCCCCTCACCACAGGGTGTGGTTGAGTCAATAACAGATTTTGTTGAAAACTCCCTTCTTTCGGGAAAAATCCCGGTGCTTTTGGTTGAGACACTTGGAGAAGCCCAAGACATAATAAAGATTTTAGGAAACAAAGGCCACAAGCTCAGCCTCCATAGCTCGATCTACAGAACCGTAAAGATATACGAAGAATTCGGAATCAGATTCTCAAACTACGAGAGGTTTAGACCAAGTCAAATAGAAGGCAAGGTGGTTCTTATGCCCTTCTTCTTAAGAGGATCAGAAGTGGTTGAGAGAATCGAGAATAAAAAGATTGGAGTGGTCATGGGATGGGCTATAGATAAAGCCTTTACAAAGTCACTTTTCAAAGCCGATGAGGTGTTCCCACTTAGCAACATTGCAGGCTACGATGAGCTTATTCAGTTTGTAGAGATTGTAAAACCCAAAGAGGTATACCTGGTTTACGGTTTCAGCACAGAGTTTGCAAGAACCCTTCAGAAAAGGGGCTTTAATGCAAAGCCTCTTGAAACCCCTTCACAGCTAAAACTATTTTAATTCTAAGGAGATACTAAATGGCGGTAAAAACCCTACGTTTTACCCTAGAGACAAAAGGAGAGACAGACCTAATAGATATAACCCGCAATGTAGAAAAAGCCATAAAGGACTCTGGGATATCCTCGGGTATAGCCACGGTGTTTGTTCCTGGCTCTACAGCAGGGATAACCACCATAGAATACGAAAGCGGGGCAATAAAAGACTTTCAGAGGGCAGTTGAAAGGTTGATCCCCAAAGGGATACCCTATGAGCATGATGCAAGGTGGGGTGATGGAAACGGATACTCCCATATAAGGGCCTCTTTTCTCGGTCCATCCCTAACCGTTCCGTTTTCATCTTCGAGGTTGCTTACCGGTACATGGCAACAGATTGTGCTTGTGGATTTTGATAACAGACCAAGAAGAAGAGAGATTATAGTACAGGTTGTTGGTGAATAGGCAGGGTGCAATGTAAGAATTGCACCCCTTTGACAAAATTTACACAAACTTTACCGAAAAGTGCCTTGGCTTATACCTAAGATTGAGGTTGATTATCAAGGGGGTTATAGCCTCTACCATCATAGATACCTCAAGTGGACCTGCATCCAAAGCCCTTAACTTTGGCATATCTTCTGTAAGTTTTTTCACAACAGCCTTTGCTTCCTCATCGTCTCCACATATGACAACATCATAGTCCAGTTCCTTATCTATTTTGCTCAACTCCTTTGCAGGAAGGTTATGATAGGCTGAAACCAGTTTTACCCCTTCAGGCAATGCTTCCTTTATCTCAAGTGCACAAGAGCCCTGAGGTGGGGGAGTGTACATAAAGTAATTTCCCTTCTTTACCATTGACACAACAGGGGTAATAACAATCTGGTTTGTAAAGCTGTCTCTTATCTGCCTTACGGTTGATGCCGCATACTCTGGAGGTATGCTTATTACAACGACCTCAGCAGAACGCGCCGCATCTGCATTGGGCATTCCGTGTATGTTTGGAGTAATGCCCAGTTTCGATAGGGTTTCTATGTACTCTGAGGCTATTTTCTTTGCCTTTTCATCGCTTCTTGAGCCTATAAATATCTCGTGGCCTGCCTTTGACCATCGAAGTACCAGCCCCTCAGCTATATCCCCGGTTCCGCCTAAAAGAGCTATCTTCATCTCCTCTCTCCTTCTTAAAAAATTTTTAGTTCAATTGTACTAAAATTTTTTGCTAAAGTATAGGAAGAAAAACATACTTTCCTGGGAAAACAAATCAAAATCCTCTTCCTCATCCCTTCTTACAGGAAGGGAAACAAAGGGTATTCCTCCAAGGATAACCCTTGTTTTTTCGCTATCCCCAAAGTAGCTGTTTTCTTTTGAGAAAGTTTTAGGGGAAAAAGCCCTTAGAAGCAAGGCAAAATTAGGCCTTTCGTATCTCTTTAGTTCCGAAAAGCCGTTTGACTTTATAACCTCCACAATATTTAAAAGCATACTGCCTTCTTTTTTTAACTCACTTTCCTGTGCACCAACACCGTTTACGGAAACAAAAAGAATAGCAAGGATAACCAGAATAACCCTTCTCATATCTCTCCGACCTTTATTCTCTCTAAATGATATATAATCACTTTATCCAGGTCAACTTCCTACTTGGTGTTTTAGAGAAAGCGAGTCCAGAAAATCCATTAAGATACGATTAAACTCCTCTGGTTTCTCCTGCATCATAAAATGACCTGCCCCTCTAATCACATAAAACCTAGACCCTTTAATTTTACCGTGCAAATACTCCCCATATTTAACAGGGGTAAGAATATCTTCATCAGCAGAGATTATAAGCGTAGGAACCTCTATTGAGCTGATCCTTTCGGTGATATCGAAATCATCACAGGCAAGCAAGTCCTGGTGTATAACGGATTGAGGGGTTTTAAGAATAGTCTCAACAAAAGCCTCTCTAAGCTCTTTAGGCGCCGAACCTGAAAAGGCACGTGTCGGGGCAATCCGACAAAACGTTTCAAAATCGTTTTCCACACTCCATAGCGTCTCTTTGGCAACCCGAAGCCTACTGCCTGTTCCTACAAGGACTAATGCACAAACCCTCTGTGGCCACTTAAGTGTAAACACCTGAACTATCCCCCCACCCATTGAATGGCCAACGAGTATGAGCTCCCCAAGGTCAAGTGTATCCACAAAGTCTTTTAAGAAATTGCTGTATTCCTCTATAGTTTTGCAACCGTTCCCTGTAGACTTATCATGGCCAGGCAGATCAGGTACAACCAGGTTGAAATAAGGATGGCTTTTTAAACACCCAACCTGATACCTCCAGGTAAGGCTATTTTGTCCCGCTCCATGAACCATCAAGACTGTGGGTCGCTCCTTTTTAAGGACATCCCCACTTATGTAGTGTATTCTATCTCCTTTTACAGTTATGCCTGGCAAACCTTTTCCTCCTTTAAGTTTCCTTAACTACATAGCCCAACCTATAAGACTTTAAATAACTGCTGCAACAAGTGCAATCCCCCCAACCACAAATAAGGCTATTGCCCAAATCAGATCAAAGTTAATCCACCTCTGTCTTAAAACAACCAGCCCCAGCTTTCTATAAACCACCCAGGCAACCATTCCCATTGCTACCAACATGGAAACGGTATGAATACCTACTGCCAGAAGCACGCTAACCCCAGCAGGTAGATAGAGATTTACCATACTGTGATGATTTGGGCTATGTACACCCGCCACATTTACAAGCACCGGGGCTACCATCAATCCAGCCCCATGGGCTGATGCCATAAGAAAAGACCACAGAAATAGATCCCGCATTCCGACCTTCATTCCCACCCAACGTGGATGTCTGTAGTAATTAAACAACCTGTATACCGCAAAAGCCAAAAGAATGGCTGCGGTAAATAACTCAAGAAGGTTAAGGGAAACAAAATACAATCCAACAACCACCATAAAAGCAACCAGAGCTAGGGAAACAGCATGGCCTAGGGCAATTGGAAACAATGAGAGCCATATTGCCTTTTCACTGCGCTGCTGCAGTCCAAGAGACAGAGCAAAGAGCCAACCCATGCCGGGATTTAGTCCATGGTAAACTCCAAGAGCAACAACAACCACCCAGGGACCAACCCAATCAGGAGGGGTAAGAAGGGTAACAGAAAGAATCAGCAGAAGCATCTCCACCTTCGAGCCTAACCTGATGAGGACGAGTTTGCCCAAAGTAAACAAAGAAATCTGGATCCAGCTTTAACCCACCACCAGGTTCAGCAATTGCTTTTACCATCCACCCTTCGAGACCATCCGGATAGAACTGATCATCCCAAGTACTGTAGAGGGAGTTGGTAAAATACACTCTACGACCATCACGACTTATCTCAACCATCTGTGGTCCACCTGATAGTGACTCCCCGCCTTTTGGATGTCCTTTTCTGCTTACAATCCCCCCAATCTCAACCTTTCCCACAAGTTTTGGCTCAAACGGATTGGAAACATCGTACTGATGCAACTGTCCCGTTCCCCAGCAGGAAACATAGAGAAACCTGTCATCAAGGGAAAGGTTAATATCTGTAACAAGCGGTGGGACAGCACCGAAAGGTTTTAAGATTGGAGGCAAATCAGATTCACTAGCAGGAACAGGAGGAATCGTTATAACCTTTTTTATCTGCCACTTGTTGTTTTCCCTGTACCAAAGCCAAATTGAAGAAGAGAGGTCTTTTGTGCTTACCACAACCCCTGCAAATCCGTAAACCCTGGTTGGTTCATGAGCCGGACGTAGCTCTAGAAGCATCTGATTCTCTGCCCCTATGTCTATTGTTTGGATAATCCTTCTTTTACGCAGGTCCCAAAAATGGATTTGGTGGCCGTATTTGTTTGCCAGCAAATCTTGTGGTACCAACCCGTTTTCAAACTGGCTTGGTTTAGCCCATTCACTGGTTACCATAACGTCTTCAGCTAGATGCCACCAGAAATCATAGGCAAGCTCCTGTGAACCCCGGTAGATTTCCCAGGGCCCTATTACCTCAAAGCTAAAGTGGTCAAGTAAAAATATACCTCCAGGGCCATCTCCATCAGCAGAACCCAAGGCACTTATGTAAATTGCATCCGGGCCACAGTGTACAGTATGAGGACGACTGTAACCGGATTTTGACATTACCTCCTGCGGTTCAATAACCTTAACGATACGCGGTCTAATGGGATCAGGTTTGGTATCTATTACGTAAATACGTGAACTGCGTATACCCGGTACAATCAGGTAACGTCTTTCCAGATGAGGATGGGGTGCATAAGGACATAGGGCAGAACTACAGGCATTCCAGCCAAAATGGTGTAATTCATCACCCACATAAGGCAACTCAAGGGTATTTATAACCTGACTGTAGGTAGGGGATTGAGGATCAAGATCAACAACACACACAACATCAGGACGGTTGCCTTTTCCATAGTTTAGAGCTACCACGTAGCCAAACCGCTCAGGAGGGGCTTTCATTGCCATCTTGGGTGAAGGGTAAAAAGAAGGATCTGGTTTCCAAAGCACCATGGCTTTACCTACCTTTTTTAATTACATTACCTATTAGTGCAAAAAGGATACCAGAATCAAGCTTTCTTAATATTTTCAAATACTTACACAGGTTTTGCAGATTTTTTATGGTAATCTTTTAATCAGTTTGTATTTTTTTTATACAAGCAGTAAAAACCTCTAAAAACTAGGAAAAATTACTCTTGACAATTTAAGTAAAATACTTTATTTTTGTATATAAAGTTAACAAGTATTCTTAAAAGGCATCATCTCTCCATCCTCCTTCGGGTGGGGGTGCTTGACAAAAGGCATTCCCACCCGTTTTTATTCGGCTAAGATTCGGTAGTAAAAACGTCTTCTTTATCGGTTTCCGAAGAGCCCTCTAAAGACCCGGAGGAGGCCTGTTCCATAAAGCACTTTCCGTTGTATATAGCCCCATCTTCCACAACCAAAGACCTGGTAAAAACATCTCCAACCACGCTACCGTTTCTCTTTATTTCAAGCCTTTGAGATTCGATATTTCCCTCAACCCTTCCGTAAACTATAATCTCTACAGCCCTAACTTCACCTGAGACAAATCCGCTTTCCCCTATTATAAGAACTCCCTCTCCCCTTACGTTTCCCTTAACGCTTCCATCTATCCTCGTTGAAGAAGGAAAAGATATATCACCTTCAAAGGAACACCCCTCACCTATCAAAGTGGTTATCTCATCCACCCTCTGGTTAAGGTGTTTTTTCCCCTTTTTTTCCTTTCCAAACATGTTTATACCATTATCTCAGAGAAAGATACCTTGCAGGGTCTACATTCTGGTTGTTCTTCAGTATCTCATAGTGTAGATGAGGACCTGTGGACCTCCCAGTAGAACCTGCAAAGCCAATTACATCACCGCTTTTTACATACTGTCCCTCTTTTACATTTAAACTAGATAGGTGTCCATAAAGCGTTTCGTACCCGTTTTTATGCTCCACAATTATTGTTTTACCGTATCCTTTGTACCATCCAGCATGCCTTACAACACCGTCTGCTGTTACGATCACAGGCTGCCCCCAATATGCATCTATATCAACACCTGAATGAAACGCCAATCTGGAGTTTATAGGGTCTTTTCTGTAACCAAAACCAGAATTTATTTTTCCGGACAATGGCTTGCCAATAGGAACTGTTTTTATGGTATCCATTAACTTATCTATATCCTTTTCCAGAATGTCGAAATAAGAGCTGCTTAACCTATCTGCGGGTATAAACTCACCACCTATGGAGAGCTCCTTTTTTATGCCTTTTTTTCTAAGTAGCTTTTGCATCTCAATTAGCTTTTGCTCAATATCTCCCAGCCTTTCATTTAGCTGGTCTTCTAAAAACAGATTACTGCTTAAAGCCTGACTTAAAGTTCCTATTTGGTTAACCAGATAACCCATAACCTCATTTTTGCGTTTTGCTTTTTTGTAAAGCTTATAACTGGCCACAAAAGAGACAAGAGAAACCAACATAAAACCTGTAAGTACGAAGAAGAGTGCCCTTATATGAAAGGTCCTAATGTTAAGAGACCTTACTCCTCGCTTATCAGGGGTGACAACCAAAATCGTTACGCGATCCCTTTCCATCTCTCTTCCTCCTTGAATAGAAGAATCTAAATCCAGATTGAATCCTCCCCCCTAGGCCTTTCCTATAATGCCTTTTTTTCTCCAAAAATTCAACACACTAATTGAATATAAGAAAATACAAAAACACCAGAGAAGCAACTATAAAACAGATTAAAAGGAACCTAAAAGAAAGGAGCTAATCCTCTCCGATAGGACACCTTGCTACCTTATAGGATAGCACAACTGCTCCTGACCACTTGTGATCCAGTTTCCCTCAACAATTCTAATACGCCCAAAAGGGCTTACAACAACCTGCCCACACCTTTTTACACTCGAGGCTGAATCTGGCTTTATCTCAACCGTTCCGCTTGCCCCTCCAAGAGTGCCGTTTGGGTTAAAGTCAAATACCCCACTGCCTGAAAACTCTACCGTAAACCCATCTAGAACCTCTACGGTTTGTTGAGTCTCTTCTTGGTAGGTATCTGAGCCCCTGTTACTGTTTCCCCTGCTTGTTACAATAGAGAGAAGCCTCTCTTCAGGATTATAGCTCAACTCCACCCTGTACTCCACACCGTGTCTTGCAGCCTTTAACTTTGCAATCTGAAGGGCAGAAGATACGTTCCTTAAGACACTATCAACAGAACGCCTTGAATATACCTTGCTTGATAGTACACCGGCTATAGCCAAAACAACAGCCATAACCCCAATTACAACCAGAAGCTCAGTAACGCTAAAACCGCCGGTTCTATAAAACCTCATATAAAGGCTTCTCCTCTTTAAAGCATCTCCTCCCAGAAAAGGGTTTGAGTCCTTGTCGGAAACGGAGGAAGTTCCCACACCAGAAACTGAGACCCCCCGGTTGCAGCACTTCCGGTAAAGGCCATTGTAAGAACCACAGAGCCACGGGCACCGAATGTAAGCTGTGCGGGTGTAGGCATACCCTCTGCCACCGTTCTTCCCGCTGCATTCTCCTTTTCACTATCGTTTCCCTGAATTAGCTTTTTTGCCCCCGGTACCCTTGCCAGGGCTGGCTCTCCAGTTAGGTAGTCTATTGCAAACACCCTTCCAACACCTGCACTTGAGGTACAGGGGTCTTCTGAGCCTCCAATATCGGGTGCAAACGTTGCAAATATAAGTACCCTGTTTATAACAACAGGTGAGCCAAACCCCTTCTCCCCTCCCGGAGAATCAGCGTTATTGGGAAAAACAACTATAAACTCTCCCTGATTGTTAACAGCAGCCCCACCAGAGGTTGTAAACTGATCAGATATACCCGTACCTGTCTGAGGAACAAGCTTTATTATCTGACCGGAAGTAAAATCAGCCTCTGTCTTTGTTGGGGCTGATACAGCGCTACCAGCTTCACCACCTGCAAGAAAAGCAGGGATAAACTCATCTATAAAATTGTAGAGCTTACCGTACTCGGCTATGTTGCTTGGATGTCTTCTGTTTCCCGTAACAAATACTACATGTCTTCTACCCAGGTCATCCAAAACAACGGTAGGAGCAAAGAATATGGGTTGCCTTTCCCCTTCTGGAATAGAGCCCGGATCGTTACACTGCTCTAAATTAGCCGTTGCACAAAATGCTATGTCCCCTGTCCAGTCAGGAGCCGTTATATTTGCGTTCCCATCACGGCCGGTTTGCGAAATGTCTGAGTCCGCTACAATCGGTTTTGATATATCAAACCTCCATAACCTTCCGCAGGTATCACCCGCATAGGCTATATCAACGTACCCATCTGCATTGAGATCAAATACACCAACCTTACTTGGAACATCACAAGTCATTCTCGGGTCCGTAAGTGTAGCATTTGGTGCACTTGCTGTATCCTTTGCGAACTTAAATATTATCTTTCCAGTCGGTATATCTATGGCGTAAAAAGCGTTTCCAAAACTAACACCATCGGTTGGGTCCGTATCAGTTGGGTCAAGCCCTCCACCAACAAACATAACCCATCTATCCACAGTCTGTCCTGCCACCTTCATCCTTACCCTTCCAATCGTTGGATCAGACCATGAGTTTCCAAAGTTCTTATCAAAAGTGGTCCAGAGGTGCTGTGGGTACTCGGGACCACTATCCTTTTGCTTTCCTACCTCCGTACAGTTCTCATCCATACACTTTATATTGGTAACATCAAGGGCAATATAAGCCCCTCCCCCGTTTCTAAAGCCTGAGAGAAGAACAGTGTGCCATTCTCTACCGCACTTATCTATCTCCCCATCAACCAAGGGTATATCTTTACACACTTTTTTTTCACTTTCCGTAATCTGTATACCGTTTTCATAGCCATCTATAAACACATCAGCAACTAAGGGAGAGCCATCAAAAAAAGACCTCTCTACCTGGCTATCTACAATAAAGGTCTTAAAATCCCCAAACCTGTAATCCGGTATAATACCTGAAGGGGATTCAGGAGACTTTGTAAGGGGAGCACGAGAGTCGGGAAGAAAAGATGGGGGAGCAAACCCAAAAACCTCCCTTCCCGTTCCAGCATTAAAGAAAGGTACCTTCTCCACCTCCCCCGTAAATGGGTTTACCTTGCTTGAATCTGGTAGAGACGGGTCAAGCGGATTTATAAAGTTTCCGGCATGAAAACCGTGTATAAACCCATCGTTTGCACCAACGTAAACCACTGCCGTTCTGTCTCTAAACTCCTTTGCAAAGTTTTGAAACCCCACATCGAAGAACAAAGCTGAAGGAGAACCCACAACAACAGGTACCGAATGGAATATATCTCCCAGACGGATCGAACAGGTTGCAAAGCTTCCCCCAAGCTGAGGGTCAGGACAGTTGGTTCCCATTGAGCCCATGGGATCTCCAACGGGGAGTATGTTTGTGTTTCCCTTCATGAAATCCACAATCTTATCCCTTATGCACTCCTTTACACAGCTTCTGCACTCCTCACTTCCCGTATCGCCACAGAGGGAAGAACAATCCTTTATGCCGTTTTCCTGGCAGAAATCCGGAATGGGATCCGTAACATCTGCATCACTTATACCAAAAACCTCAGGCTCAAAGGTGTTATTGAAAACAACCCTCTCACCCGTATATCTTATGCTTACAATCTGGTCATCACTTGTTTTAACCGTCTCTATTTTGGATGTATCCATTGTGTTAACGGTAAAAAGGTTTCTCGGATCAGAGGCTATATCCCTTTCCGCTAGTGTTTTTCCAGCCTCCCAGTGGAAGTTCTTTGCATTCTGATTAAGAGAGCCGTCTTCATCAAAGATAACGTTTCCGTTTACATCAACCGCCATTTTTGCCCCGGGGTTTTGAGGGTCATTAACAAAACCGTAAAGGGCAAGTCTTCCCTGCCAGAGTCTCTCACCACTTACAGGGGTGAGTATGGATAAAAACACCCTGTCTCTAAGGGCAACACTTGTAGAAGACTGTGGTGCCGTGGGAGCAATTCCAGAGGTGCTAAATGTTTGTATAAACTCTAATATGGTCTTAAGTGCATCGGCAAGCTCCTCCGCGTTGTTTGCAAAGAAGGCAAAACCCTCAAGCGGTTGACCTTCTGTAAACGGGGTCCCTGTTTCAAAGAAGCTGTTATCGAATACATTAATACCCTGAAACTGACACACCCCATCTTCATCCGGTGTCTTGCAGCCGGCAAGGGTTGCACTCACCGGGTCAGTATCTATGCCCTTTGCAATCCCAAGGTCTTTAAAAACACCAAACGCATCCCCAGAAGGAAGCACACTCTCTATGTCAACCGTTCCGACCTCTTTCCCATCTGGTCCCTTGTGTTTTATAACACCGGTTGTGTGTGTTCCTCCCGCAAGTGCCATGGCATTTAGCGTCCTTTTTGCCTGAGGAGAGTCAATCCCTATACCGATAACGAAGGTTAGGATCTCTTTCTTAAATTGCTTTCCTCTGTTTTTTACCGGGTTTCTTGCGTAGTAGGTTCTTAGGTTGCTTACAGCCTGTATGGAGCTTCTTCGATTGGCATTTGTTGTTTCAGAACCACTACACGAACCCGGGGTTACACTGCACTCCCCTGAACACGTATCCTCACCATCCGTTATCACAACAACAAACTCGGGCCTGCACTCAATTGCGGGGTCAGTCTGTAGCTCAACCCTGTAGGCTCCAAGTGCATCGTTTGGAATGGTGCTGTTACTTGCACTGCTATCATCAAAGCCAAGCGAATAGGCAAGAGGGGTTCCACCCCAGGCAGTTTGGCCTCTATAGAACTTCCATACGTTATCAAGGGCCTGCTTGCTACCACCAGCAAAACCTCCCTGAGGAAGCTGAAAGGTGTTTCCTGCCGTACATCCCCTCCAGGCCGCACCTGAATAGGTCATGGGACGAAACCTTATCCCGAGAAGCTCGGCATCGTTATCGGTAAGCTCATCTATAAGAGGGGTGTCGCTACCATTGGTTATTGGAAGCTTAAAACCGCTTCCCGTTCCCTTAACATGAGAACTTACATCCCTGTAAGGGGTCTCCATGTAATCCCTGCAACTTATAGAGGAGTTAACACCGTCAAAGAGCTTGCCCGGGTCATCACAGAACTTGGAGGCAAGAGAGTCATCTGCATCCAGGAAATTGAAAAACACACTGAGAGCAACATCCAGACGGGAACTTCCAAACCTTGGTTCCCCCTTACAATCTGAGGTTCCACCACTACAGTTATCATCCTTATTTTTTGAGATTAACTGAAGCGTTTGCATGCAGGTTTTAAACCTGCTGTAGTCACTGCTTGTATCACAGGATGGGTCTCTATCTGAGCCAACCTGACAGTTTGTTGGCCCAGAGCACATGGTAAGCCCTGCAGCAGCCTCTATAGCCGCAGCTGCCCTTGAGCGCTCAAAATCGTCATCACAGCTTGAGGCTGTTTCCCCGCAAACCCCGTTATTGTTACCGCATACCCTGTCATAGATACAGGATGGGTCAAAACCAGGTACCTTATCAAGCACGCAGTTTAAAAGGTTGTTAAATTCTTCCTCAGAGGAGCAGACACCGTTTGGACACCACTTCGAGCCACATTCGCTTGTGTTTGCCGTGTTTTCAGCACAGTGAGCAGACCTGGCCCTTCTATCATCGCTACTGCTTCCGAATGCATCCTCACAGTCATTGATTGTGGATTTAACATCCCAGTTCCCAACCTGGGTTCCCCCCCAGTTTCTTCCCATTGAACCTGAGAGATCCAGTATGGTAAGGACGTTTGGCTGCCCACCAACAAACTGGGAAATAAGTATGTTAAGGTCCTCTACCTCGTTTTTGGTAATAGGGTCGCTTTGAGCACCGGTTACAAGAGCAAGAGATAGCAAAACAATTGCTAACTTTACCCTGTAAAAACCATGTCTTAGCCTAGTAAACATTACTGGCACCCCCCGGGATAAAGGTTTCAACCCCAAATGCTATCTCTGTTCCGGTGTTAATCTCCTCTTTTGTGTCTTCGGGGTCCTTATCCCTTGCATCCTTTCCAACAACCGTAAAGGTTGTAGAAACCAAAGCGGCTCCTCCAATTCCGCCGGAGGGAAGGCTTACGTGCTTTATAGGTCTTCCATACGCCTTTGTACTAACCTCTTTAGGAACTATGTAAAGGTCGGAAGGGTTATTTTCACTCCAGTCAAAATCCCGTCTTCCGCTTCTACATCTTGCTCCATTTGAAAGCTCAAGCTCAACAGTTAAGTCCTCTGCGTTAATTTCACTTTGAAGTAAAAAGTATAGCGTCTCTATACCCACCACCTCAAACCTTTTTCTTCCCTCCTCAATGCACCTTTCTGCAGCCAGAAAAGCCTCCTGCCCCTGCTTGTAGTTTGACATGGTTTGAAAGTCCACATTTGACATAAAAGATATGGTTACCGCAAGCACTGATAGAACAAGAAGCATTATAAGAGCAAGTATTATTGCTATCCCGTCTTCCCTCTTCATAACCTTCTCCTGTATATAGACTTATCCAAACTCCTCTCTTGCCATATTCCTTACATATACGGTTGTCGAAAACACCCTGTATATAAACCCCTCTCCCAGAGAAGAAGATTGCCTTTGCATCACATCCCCAATCTGGGGTATTGTCTGGGTAGGGATTTGCTGTCCACTTATTAGCTGGGAACTTACCCTGGATCTTACAACAAGGTATATCTCAACGGTTCTTATATCCTTTTCTCTTCCCAGAAGGGAGGGATCAGAGCTGAAATCGGGATACATCCTGTTAGCCTCATCTAAAGGGACACCAACCTTCGTTATACCCCCATCCGGGTCCTGAAGGTTAAAAACAAACTGGATATCAACTATACCGGGAGCATCAACCCCTCCAGCAATAGGCTGGAAAGGCCCACCGTTTTGGGACATCTCTAGCTCCATGTTTTCCATATCCACCCTGAACGTCTTTGACTGAACAACTGTCATTTCGGAAACCTGAGAAGAAATCTCGGGGATAAAAAAGGAGCTTAAAAACTCTTCAAAACTAGAGAAATCCTCTTCTTGAAAATTCTGCTCCTTTATAAGCCCTTTATCATTGCTCACGGTAATTTGCTTTAAACTGTTATTAACATCGCTTATCTCCAAAATGGCACCACACTCAGTACAGAGCTGGGGATTGCTTAGACAATCCACACTCCCACTGGGATTGCACATATTAATACGTGACCTAAAACCGATATAGTCTCCGGGTTCAACTATAGGTATAGTTTCTTCACTCCCATCTTCTTTTTTGATAGTAATAATCCACTCATCAGGAAGCCTTAGAATAAGCTGAGGGCCTCCTGATATAATTTCCACTGTAGTAGCAACAGAAGGAAGATCCACTTTTTTTTCTTTTTTTTCTTCTTTTTCTTCATTTTCTTCATCTTCGTCACCGTTGTTCTGTCCCCTCGTTATATCCCATGTGTAGAGGGTAATACAGTCTGGAGGGGAAGCCGCTGTTCCCGGAACATCGGTGTTACTGGAACAGGGGGGGTTAACCCCGCTTCCACCGTTCACAAACTTAATCGAAAAAGTCTTTCCCTGTCTTGAAACGGCATTTCTTATCTCTGTTGCTATGTAATCAAGCGTTGCCCTTGCGGTCTGGTCAATATCCACAGCCTCTCTGGTAAAGCTAAACTGTCTTTGCTGCTGGATAAATACCACGGTAAGCCCGGCAATCATGACGGAGAGAATCCCTATAGCCACTAAAAGCTCAAGTACGGTAAATCCCCTGCTTCTCATAGCCCACCTGCAGTTTAGCTTTAAGGTATATGCGGTATAAGAACCTCATTCCATCCCGGAACAAAGTTAGAATAGTCGCTCTCATGAGCGGTAATCTCGTATACCTGACTTGCAAGAGAATCACTTATATCCACACTGAATCCGGTATCCTCAAACTGAGCCTCTGTTTTTACGGCATAGTTTATAGAAACCGTAAGGGTTCTTATCCCGTTAAGAGTCTCTTCCCTGGCTTCTGCCCTTTTTACAACGTAGAGAAAAGACCTGTTTGCATCCCTCATGCTGGTCGCATCACTCTTACAGTCAGAAAGGGTATTTCTAAACACAACCTTATCCGGGTCACTGTCTTTTAGATCCACAACCGCGCAGGTATTCTCAACAGTTCCATTATCCAGTTCTGAAATCACAAACTCAAGCGGGTTACAGGGACAGGAATCACAAACTGATTCACTAGAAGAATCATTACAGTAGCTAAGGTCATATGTCTTTCCAGCCTGGGCATCCATATATACAATTGAGTTATAAAGATGCCTTCTTTTTACCTCTGCCATATCTCTGTCTGCGATAAACTGGATAACGTTTGTAGCAACGGTTCCTTCCTCTGCCCTCTGCTTTTGCCTCAGGGCAAGAAACTCCATTTCAGCCATGGCTAAGAAGCCAAGCCCCATTATGAGCAGTGCCACAAGCACCTCGGTTATCGTAAACCCTTCCTGCTTCTTTAGGCCGCACATATTCAAAGACTTACGTAGCAATATCTATACCAGTTCAGATACAGAACCAACTTGTTGAAATTACTGAATATTTTCCTGAGCAGAAGAAAAACAGGTGCAATTTTTTGCACCCAAAGTGCAAAAAATTGCACCTAAAGAGGGTTTATCTTTCGTATCGCGGAAAGAGAGCTCTTCCCTTCTCTACCTGCCAGCCAGGCCTTGTTAAACCCCATTCCTTTGCGTAAGAGAAGAGCTGAGATTCAAGTGGTTCAGGAGAACCAATTCTTCTCCATATTTCCCTGGAGGATGACGGGATAAATGGGTAAAGCAAAAGCGCAAGTATCCTTATTGACTCAACCAGGGTCCAGAGAACAAGACCTAACCTTTCCCTGTTTCCCGATTTCTCCAGCGACCACGGGGCAGATTCATCCACGTACTTGTTCATAAAACCTATAAAGTCCCATATTGCATTCAGGGCCCTATGAAAAGCAACCTCCTCCATTGCTTCCTCCACCTGCCTAGCAGTTTCCATAGCCTTTTCCCTTACCCTTTGCTCATATCCTCCAACAGATAACGTGGGTTCTGGAACCCTTCCCCTCATGTACCTCTCTATCATACCCAGGGAGCGGCTTACCAGGTTCCCAAGACCGTTTGCAAGCTCACCGTTTACCCTGCCTATTAGAGCAGTTCTAGAGAAATCCCCATCCAGTCCAAAAGGAACCTCCCTTAGGAGGAAATACCTAAGAACGTCTGCCCCGAACTCATCCACTATATCGTTAGGGTCAACCACATTACCCTTAGATTTGGACATCTTCTCTCCTTCAACCGTCCACCATCCATGAGCAAACACCTTCTTTGGAAGAGGAAGCCCTGCTGACATTAGAAAAGCAGGCCAGTAGATAGCATGAAACCTAAGAATATCCTTACCTACAAGATGTATGTCGGCAGGCCAAATCTCGCTGAACCTCTCCATATCATCTGGAAAACCAGGAGCCGTAATGTAGTTTGTGAGTGCATCAAACCACACATATATAACGTGTCTTGGATTGTTTGGAACGGGGATTCCCCATGAAAAGGTGGTTCGGCTTATACTTAGGTCTCTTAAACCTCCCCTTACAAAGCTTATAACCTCGTTTCTCCTAAAGGGAGGCTGGATAAAATCCGGATTGTCCTCATAGAACTCAAGGAGTGGCTTTTCGTATTTTGAGAGTCGAAAAAAATAACTTTCTTCCTTTAGTCGCTCTACAGGCCTTCCACAATCAGGACAGAGCCTCGAGCCTCCAAGCTGTGTTTCAGTCCAGAAAGTTTCGTCAAAAACACAGTACCAGTCCTCATACTCCCCAAGGTATATATCTCCCTTTTCAAAGACCCTTCTAAAGAGCTCCGTTACCGATTTTATGTGCCTCTCCTCTGTTGTCCTTATAAAGTCGTCATTTGAGATATTTAGCTTCTTCCAAAGCTCTTTGAATCTAACAACCACACGGTTTGCAAGCTCTATTGGTTCTTCCCCCGATGCCCTTGCGGTTCTTTCAATCTTCTGACCATGTTCATCTGTACCGGTAAGAAAGAAGACCTTTTCTCCCTTAAGCCTTTTAAATCTTGCAATAACATCGGCAGCTACGGTAGTATATGCATGCCCGATGTGTGGCACATCGTTTACATAGTATATTGGGGTTGTAACATAAAACACCTTCTTTTCCATCTAATCACCCGCTGTATCTATAATCTTTACCAACAGATTTTCAAGGACAATCTGTTTATTTGCATTCCCACGAAATATAACATACCAAGCCTCTTCAAGAAAGCTAAGTATCTCCAGTATACCGGACAAACTAAACCTGCCTGCTGCCTTTTTGATAACAGGAAGCAAATCCTTGTTTGAAATTTGATCCTCTTTAAGCCCGATTTTAACAAACATTATATCCCTTAGCCAAAAAGCTATAAGTTGAAGAAAAAAAGAAACCCTATCTGTGTCGTTCAAATGCCCCTTGCCAAGGATATGCTCCACAACACGGGAAATAACAGATATATCCCTTATGGTTCTGAGAGCACATATAGCCTCTATAACGCTTTTCCTCTCCGTTAAAAGCCCCCTATCAATACGTATAGCCCTTCCCAGACTTCCACCCGAGAGCATTGAAGCTATGTGAGCCTCCTCATTGGAAAGACCTCTTTTAACAAGCTCCTCGCGTATCAGGTTAAACGGTAACGGCTTAAACTCAATCCTTTGGCACCTTGAGTGAATTGTTGGAAGCAAAAACTCAGGTCTTGATGTAACAAGAACTATTACAGAATCTACCGGTGGCTCCTCAAGTGTTTTGAGAAAGGCGTTCTGAGCACTAACATTCATCCTTTCTGCTTCATCAATAACGGCAACCTTATACCTTCCCTCAAAAGGCCTTAAAAAGATTCTCTCTTCAATCTCCTCACGAACCTGGTTAACCTTTATATCCCTTACCCCCTCGTATTCTACCAAAAAAACATCTGGATGTACCCCTTTTTCTATCTTTTTGCACGAGAAACACCCGCATTTCTCATGCATTTCCTCTCCTTTTCTTCTTTGAAGCTCCAGGCAGTTTAGACACTTTGCAAATCCAGTAGCAACCAACCTTTTACCAATACCCTCCATACCCGAGAACATGTAAGCATGAGACACCCTGCCTTCACAAACAGCCCGCCAAAGTGCTTGCTTTTGAAACTCATGCCCCACTATACCTTCAAAATACCCACCGTAATTCATGCGGTTACCTTATCTGGATAACCTTGTAAGCACTATATCCGTTATCTCTTCCCGTATTTGATCTACCCCGCGTGCTGCATTAATTACCTTTATCCTATCCGGTTCCTTCTGGGCAATAAAGAGGTAACCCTGCCTTATTCTCTCGTGAAACTCCAGGGGCTCTTCTTCAAATTTGGTCATAGATTCCCTATTTCGTATCCTTGAAAGGGCAATCCTTACAGGAAGGTTTAAAAGCAGTGTAATATCTGGTTTTAGCCCAAGTGTTGAGGCATTTGCCACCTTTTTAACAAGCTCTATGTCCAATCCTCTCCCATACCCCTGATACACAACCGTAGAATCCACAAACCTATCACATATAACTATATCCCCCGCCTTTAACCTCGGCCTTAGAAGCTCCTTTACATGTTGAGCCCTATCAGCACAAAAGAGGCAGAGTTCTGCCACCGGGTCAAGCTCAAGGTCACGTTCCTCAAGAAGCATTCTGCGGATAAGACGTCCAAGAATCCCCCATCCTGGCTCTCTTGTAAAGGTCACCCGATACCCCTTATTAACCAAAAAATCCCTAAGAAGCTGTGCCTGGGTAGTTTTACCGCTTCCCTCAATCCCCTCAAATGTAATAAACACCTTAACTTTATCCTCGATTTGTTTTACATAAATCCTACCACAATAAGTTGAATAGTTAAATTACACACTCACTTAAACCCCAAGCTTCTTTTAAGTGCCTCTAGCTCTTCAGGAGTTAGATCCCTCCATTTCCCTCTTGGCAGGTTTCCAAGTCTAATGGGTCCTATAGCTACCCTCTTTAATCTTAAAACCGGGTAACCCATGCTTTTAAAAAACCTCTTTACAAGGTGCTTTCTGCCTTCGTGAAACGCTATCTCTAAAACGGTGTTATCGTTTTTTTTACCCAATATTTTTATCCAATCTGGCCTGGCAAGGCCGTCTTCAAGCTTAATCCCGAAAGCCCCTTTTTCGAGCACATCACTGCTTAAAGCTCCCTTAACAAGCGTCAAATAAACCTTTGGGAGTTTGTATCTTGGATGAAGTATCCTGTTTGCAACCTCCCCATCGTTTGTAAGCATCAAAAGCCCCTCAGCATCGTAATCAAGTCTTCCTGCAGGATAAACCCTCTCCGGTATGTCTCTTATAAGCTCTCTTATGCTTCTCTTCCCATCCCTCTCATCTCCTAAAGAGGTTAGGTAAAGACGTGGCTTGTTTAGAATCACATATCTCTTTTTCTGTGGCTTTAAAACCCTTCTTCCAATCGAAACCCTATCCTTATCTGTATCCACTCTGTATCCGGGCTCTCTAACGATTACCCCATTTACCCTTACCCTGCCATCCTCTATAAGCCTATCTGCCTTTCTCCGTGATGAAACCCCGCATATAGATAGATACCTGTTCAGTCTGATGATCATAACATAATATGATAAAGTTAAACCCCTAAATTACAAAACCCGCTCCACTCCTAGCCGTCTTTCATCGGTAATCAGCTCCCATATAAACTAAAGTAGGTCGTTTTCCATAAAGCTAAAATAACCGTTTTTACCCACTATTATGTGGTCCAAGACCCTTATCTCCAGGGTTTTAAGAGCATCTCTTACATAGCGGGTAAGTTCTTTATCCTCCTCAGACGGTTCAGTGTGTCCACTTGGATGATTATGAACCAGTATAAGGCTTGCAGCGTGATTTAGAAGAGCTGACTCAGCAATACGACGTGGGTACACAACTACATGATCCACTGTTCCCTCACTTAGCACCTCATAGTCTATAACCTCATTTTTTACGTTCAGGTAAATAACCATAAAAGCCTCATGATAGAGACCGGAAAGCTTTAACCTTGCAAAATTAACCACAAGTTGGGGTGAGGAAAGAACATCCCTGTGCCTTACCCTGCCTAAAAAGTAGGAACTACAAAGCTCCCTTACCAAGCAGATAAGGGTTGAAGAAGTAGGGCCTATTCCCACCTGCTCCTCTAGTTCCCTTGGTTGTGCATCCAAAACCCCAGTTATGCTTCCAAAACGATTTAGAAGCTCCTTTGCAAGGGGTTTTACATCCTTTCTGGGAATAGCATAGGTTAAGAGAAGCTCCAAAAGCTCGTACTCTTCAAGACCACTTCCGTTTGTTCTCCTAAAGCGTTCCCTTAGCCTTTTTCTATGTGCTATATAATGGGGTTTTTCGGGTGCCATTGGGATTTCCCTTTAAAGCCATAAGGATTTGCTAAATTTTACTCCCCATAAGCTATGCTTTTCAATTAACCTTACTTAATTATGGTAAAATAAATAAAAATCTTCCAATGAATAAACTCTTTGTATATCCACAAGAAGATACAATCGCCGCCCTTGCAACCCCTCCAGGAGAAGGTGGGATTGCAGTAATAAGGATCAGCGGAAAACATGCCCTAGAGGCTTTAAGCAGGGTATTTAAAAGAGCCACCCCAGGAAGTGTTTTTGATATGAAGACCCACAGACTTTACAGAGGTCATGTATTTGACCCTGAAAGCAAAGCAACAATAGACAGCGTACTCTGTGTTGTAATGCGGTCTCCAAATTCATATACAGGAGAGGATGTGGTGGAGATACACTGCCACGGTGGATATCTGGTCCCAAAAATGATCCTAGATGTCCTGTTTAAAAACGGGGTAAGACCTGCTCAACCCGGTGAATTCACCCTAAGGGCTTTTCTAAATGGCAAGATGGATCTTGCCCAGGCTGAGGCTGTGGCAGATGTTGTACATGCGCAAACACAAAGGAGCCTAAGGCAAGCAGAACTACAACTAGAGGGGATGCTTTCAAAGAAAATCGAAGGCTTTAAAGAAAGCATACTGGATACGCTTGCGGAGATAGAGGCACAGGTAGATTTCCCGGAAGAAGATATAGACCCTATCTTAAAGGAGGAAATAAGCAGAAGGATTAAAACAACCCTAGAAGAACTGCAAAAGCTGCTTTCCACATACGAAGAAGGAAGAATAATAAAATACGGGGTGTACACCGCTATACTGGGGAAACCAAACGTTGGTAAATCAAGCCTGTTAAACCTTCTTGTTATGAAAGAAAGAGCTATCGTAAGCCCATACCCGGGAACAACAAGAGACTTTATTGAGGAAACCGTGGAAATAAAAGGTATACCCCTAAGGCTAATAGATACGGCTGGACTGAGAGCTACCGCCGATGATATAGAAAGGGTAGGAGTAGAGCTGGCAAAAAAGAAGGCCCAAGAAGCAGAGTTTATAATCGCGGTAATAGATGGAAGCACAAAACTGGATGAAAATGACCTTGAGGTTCTAGAGAAGATCCAGGGGAAAAAGTCCATAATAGTGGTAAACAAACTCGACCTACCACAGGAGGTCTCGGAGAAAGAGTTATCGAGGTTTGTTTCCGAAAGCAGAATTGTAAAGACCTCCGCAAAGCTTGGATTGGGTATTGAAGAGCTAAAGGACACTATACTCGAAGTCCTTACAGGTAGAGAAAACCCTCCTAGGGAGGAAGAGGTCATAATAACGGAGCTTAGACACAAAGTGGCAATCCAGAAAGCAAAGGAGAGCCTGCTTTCCTTCCTGGAATCACTAGAGAGAGGAGAGTCACCTGAGTTTCTGGCAGTTGACCTACGTAGCGCCCTTGATTCCCTTGGTGAGATAACAGGAGAGACTTCAACAGAAGATATCCTTGGAAGGATATTTAGCAGGTTCTGTATAGGCAAGTAAGATGTTTCACGTGAAACATCCACAGGCTGTGGATAAACTTTTCCACAGCTGTGGACAACCTGAGGGAAATAAAATTGAATATTTTTAGGAAGTTAGAAGTAACCCTATCCTGGGATAGATAAATTATCCACATTTAATCCACAAGTTTTTGTTTAACCTCCAAAAGTTCTAAAGCCAGTTTAGCTTTTTCATAACCGCACCTCGAACCACTTCAAACCTAGAAGAGTCCGATGGCAGAAAGACATTTCCTATCTGCGCAACAGGCATAACACCAACAAGGGAGTTTGTTAAAAAAGCCCCATCAGATGAGAGTAAAGCATCCAGATCAAACCTACCCTCCTCTACCTTTATCCCAAGCTCACTTGCACTCTCTATTGTAATACCGCGTGTAATCCCCGGTAAAAGCCCACATGAAGGCTCAGGGGTAAAAAGCATTCCTTCTTTTAACCAAAATATATTACTTGCACTTGCTTCGGTAACCTCCCCTTTTTCATTCAGGAAAACTGCCTCATCAAAACCAGAAGAAAGGGCACTCCTTCTAGCTATTACGTTTTCTAAATAGTTAATGGATTTAATCCCTGAAACGGGAGAGGTAGATGCACGATAAAATGGGGAAACGCATACTCTAACCTGCGTTTTACAAGGTTCACGGTATTGCCTAACCGTAACAAGCACAGACCCACTTTGAGGAAGCTCATAGAAAACAGGGCTCCCGCAAGAAAGCAAACACACCTTTACATAAGCATCAGAAATACCTGAGATAGAAACAGCCTCCTCTACACAGGCCAAAAGGTAGTTCTCCCCAGGAAAGGGAATGTGGAGCATGGCTGCTCCTTTTTTTAACCTCTCGACGTGTCTTTTCCAGAAAACCGGAGGAGAGAACCTCCATCTAAACGTTTCAAAAACACCTTCACCATAGAAAAGAGACCTTAGAGGAAATCCCTCCTTAAGTGGAGCCCTATTTAAATACACAAACTGCTTCATATTGTCTTTAACGGTTTTAATGGTTTACTACACAATCCCTAAAGCGATTTTTATAAACCTTGCCTTTAAAACCGTTTCCTCATACTCTTTCACCGGATCAGAGTCCCAAACTATACCGCTTCCCGTCCAGAAGATACCCTCCTTACCTTTAAGAACAAGGATCCTTATGCCAACGCTTAGAACAAAATCACCACTGGGAAAGAATATCCCCAAAACCCCACAGTATGGCCCTCTTAAATGGGGTTCCAGCTCATCTATTATTTCCAAGGCTCTCCTTTTTGGAGCACCGGTAACAGAACCCGGAGGGAATGTCTTTATGATTATGTCGCTAATGGACACCCCATCCTCAAGTTCACCCTCCACTTCCGAAACCATCTGGTGAAGTGTAGAGTAGGGTTCTACATCGAAAAGCTTATTTACCCTTACAGTTCCGTACCTGCATATCTTGGAAAGGTCGTTTCTCATAAGGTCAACAATCATTAGGTTTTCTGCTCTTTCCTTTTCGCTGTTTATGAGTTCTGCTCTAAGAAGGTTGTCTGATTCCTCTGTATCCCCTCTTCTTATTGTTCCCTTTATCGGTTTTGTAATAATCTTATTCCCCTTTTTTCTTAAAAACAGCTCCATAGAACCGCTTATAAGCTTAAAGTCTCCAAAGTCTATGTAGCATCCAAAGGGAACAGGTTGCACCCTGTATATGGAAAAGAAACAGGATACCGGGTCCTTATCAACACAGAGGCTAAACCTGCGTGAAAGATTTACCTGATATATGTCGCCCTTTGCTATGTATTCTCTTGCACGTCTCACCATATCTAGGTACATTTCCTTTGAAACACTGGATAAAAACCCGATATCTGTCCTGAGCTCTTTACCCTGGAATACGTTATCCTGGTTTAAAAACCCATCCAGATTCTCAATCCTTCCTCCAGATACACTGCTTTCTTCAAAAAACAGGAAATAAAACCCGGGAAAAACAGGTCCTTTCTTTTTTACATTTGTGGTGATTCCATCTTCAGTAAAGCGCAGAAACTCGTAGCCTATATACCCTACCGCAAAATACCCCCTGCACAGATAGTACTCAAGCAAGTAAAGGGGATTACAAAAACAGGTTTCTTTCCTATCGAAATGGTCAATTACCGTTCTTTCACCAACAGAGAAAACAGAAAAAGCCGCAGCCTTAAAGAGAAAAAAGGAGCTGGCTTTATCAAAACACCAACCGCCACAAGAATCCAGAAATAAAGCAGAATATGGAGGAAAGATAAAACTCCTATTCACAGGGTTTATGTGAAAGAAAATTTCACACTCACCTTTTTGTTTAAGTCTCGGTATACTCCGGTCCGCTTCCCCCCTCAGGTGGAGTTAAACGACCACCCTTGGCTGTAATAGCACCACACTGGACACAGTTTGTAGGGTTAATTTCAAGGTGCTTGTGGCCATCCTTCTCAACCCACTCATAAACCTGAGCAGGACACATATTAACCCAGGTTGTACCTATAATTTCTGGCACATCAGTACGCAAGCGTATATGGTTTGGCTGGTTATCACGACTGCGATTGCCGCTTGCATAAACACTTGTAAGTTTGTCGAAGATATACTTGTTATCGGGTTTCGGGTAAGTTCTGTTTCCCATAAACATCTCGTGTTCGCTATCTGGTTCAGTAGTAAACCTCCATCCAGGAAAGTATCCATTAGTTACAGTCATCACCCCAGCAAGTAGGCTTCCCATCCAGAATCCATACTTAAAGGCCTGTCGCATATTTCTTACCTTGTAGAGGTCCTTCCAGATGAAGCTGTTCCTTACCGCTTTATCATAAACACCTAAAGCCCCTTGCTCAGCAGGGTCTTTCCCAGATTTTAGAAGCTCAAAAATGGATTCCGCTGCAAGGATACCAGACCACATGGCATAGTGAATCCCCTTTAAAGCAGGCACGTTTACAAAACCTGCACTGTCTCCCACAATCACAGCTCCGGGAACGCTTAGCTTCTCTGGAAGGGAGTAAAAACCTCCCTCAGGTATGGTTTTTGCACCCCACCCCTGGTCAACCCTCCTTCCACCTTCAAGGATCTTACGAAACAGTGGATGAGTTTTTACCTCCTGAAGCAAGTCGTGCACAGAGAGAGAAGCATCCCTGTAATCCAGACCAACAACTATACCAAGGGATACCTTGTTTTCACCCATTGGGTAGGCAAAAGTACCACCAAACTCCCTGTATTTTTTCCCTAACCTAAGTGGCCACCCCATCGTGTGTATAACCCGGTCAAGTGGATTTGGCACCTCCCAGATCTCTTTAACGCCAAGGGCATATATCTGTGGATTTGTTCTCTTTATCTTAAAGTGCTCAAGCAAGGCCTGGGTAAGGTGTCCCTGCGTACCCTCACCAAGGACGGTAACCCTTGCTATTATATCTGATCCCGGTTGGTAGCTTCCAAGAGGCTTTCCATCACGGTCAAGCCCTTTATCACCTGTGCGGACACCCTTGACAACCCCATCTTCCACAATAAGCTTGGCACCTGCCGTCTCGCTTAAAATAAAGACCCCAAGCTCCTCAGCCTTTTCAGCAAGCCATGCACCCATTTTGCTTATGGAAGCTACATAGTTACCATGGTTTCTCATTGTTGGTGGAATCACAGGAAAGGGAAAGGCTTTGGTTGCCGTTAAAAAGTAAACCGACTCCTTTGTTACCGGGTCAAAAAACGGAAACTCAAATTTGGGAAGTTGTGGAAAGAGCTTCCTAAAAGCTATAGGGTTAACCACCGCCCCGGATACAAGATGGGCTCCAGGGTATTTTCCCTTTTCTATAACGGCAATTGGAATCTCTCCCAAAGACTCCTTTAACTCAGGTTCGTTTTCAAGAAGCTGTGCCAGGCGAATTGCACCAGCAAGGCTTGCTGGACCTGCCCCGACAAAAAGAATACCAACCTCAATCCTGTCCTCAGGGCTATCTGTTATACCTGTAATGAATTCGCCTTCAGATACAGGTGGCTTAAAGTGAGCTGGAATATTTTTCATGATTACCTCATAACAGATTTGATTTTTTGTAGGTAAAGTCAATATTATAATAACAAACCGAAAGAGTCAAGAAACCCTAGTAGTATGCTACGAACAAAGAGCTATATGAAGGCTCAAGCTTCCTTAAAAGCCTGCCATACTCCATTGCCTCTTCCTTGGTTTTAAACCTCCCTATCCTTACCCTATACCATACCCCCTCAAGCTCCAGGCCGGTTTTTTTAATGAACGCGGGATATCCCTTAGCTCTAAGCTCCTCAACCACATCCTCTGCAAGAGCCCTTTCCCTAAACGAGGCAACCTGAACCGTAAACCCTGGAATTGAATCCAAGCTTTCCCCTGCATTGTAAACACCGTGTGAGAGCTCAGCGTTAACCCCAAGCTTGCCAACATCATCCCCATCAATCGAAGAAACGATATGCATTTCATCTTTATTGGTCCTTTTTTTTAGATAACCGTAGTGGGTAAGAACCTTCTCAACGTACTCAATCGTTTCAGCATATGGGGGGATTGCATAACCGTATCTTATAACGGCACCCTTTCCCGCATTATACCCTGCAAGAGCAAGATGGATGTTTCCGTTAAATGTATCCATCAATCCCTTTAAATACCTAACGCCACCACGTATGTTATCTAAAGGATCAAAGGGCTTAGATACCCCCTGTTCTCTGGCTGTCTCAGGCATAAGCTGCATAATCCCAATTGCTCCCTTTGGGGAAACCGCGTTTGGATTAAAATCAGACTCAACCTTTATAATTGCCTTTACGAGGTCAGGGTCCAAACCGTATCTGCTGGCTATATTTGCGATATGGGTATCAAATTCGTTTGAATACCTGAAACGGCCCAAAGAATACCTAGAAAGCTTCCTAGAGACCTCTTCAGATAGCACTATACGCTTAAAACCACCTCTGATGGGAGGTATATTTGTGTATAAAAAAACCCCATTTTCCATTTTTTTGTAGTAGTAAGTAGCTCCAAAAGCCAAAGAAGAGTCCAAACACAGTAAAAACACAAAGGCCAAATAATGGAGAGAAAAACCCTTAAGGTTTTTTAACTCCATCCCTCTTTACCATCCTCCTTTAGCTAGCAGTTTAAAATCCCTGCTAAGCAAACACAGATTGCCAAGCGTGGGTCTTTGCCAAGTTTATACCCCGTGATTTTTTTTGTCAACAACTACAAAGGGTTATACTCACTCAGGGTTGTTCCCTTCATTCTTGCTTTCCGAAAGGAACCTATCTATATGGGTTTTAAATACCTGGAAGGGTTGAGATCCCCTTACATAGATAGCAGTTATTTCATTACCGTTGTCCGTTCTCCCTATAAAGAAGCTTGGGGTTCCCCTGATACCGTACCTACGTCCATCCTCTATATCCTTGTTTATCTCAGGCTCGTATTTCCTCTCTCTTATACACCTTTCAAGTTTTTCAATGTCCATTCCCAAGCCTAAAGCGTATTCCTTAATGCTCTCAACATCATCCAGCTTATCGGGGTTCTTAAACAAAAAATCATTAAAATCCCAATATCTACCCTGCTCTCCTGCACAATTTGCAGCAAGGGCAGCAGGAAATGCCCGTTTGTGAAAGGAAAGAGGAAAGTCCCTAAATACGTATCTTACCTTACCCTTGCTTATGTACTCTTTTTCAATCAAAGGCAGCGTCTGCTCATGGAACCTTCGGCAAAAAGGGCATTCGTAGTCGCTAAACTCAACAATAGTTACAGGGGCATAAATATCCCCCTTTACAGGGTCATCATCCACGCTAACCCTGAATTCTCCAGGATTTGCTTTCCTTTCAGATACCGAGGTCTTTATACTCTTTAACTCACCCGAAATCCTGGACAATTCCCTACCCTGTAATCTTAACTCACCCCTTAGTTTGGATAGCTCAAAAAACATCCAGGCATTTAATCCAAGAACCAGCACAATAAGTGCAAACAAAGAGGACATATAAAGACCTTTCATAAGAAAAACCTTAACCTATAATCTACTCCTGTCAAGAAACACAGATACCAGAACTTGAAATCCCAGAAAAACAAAATAGAATCTCTGTATTGACCATACGTATGAACGAAAAAGGTGTTTCTTTAAAAGAGCTATATGTGCTTGGGAAAAGCAGAATGAAACAGCTAGGAATTGAAAATCCAGAACTTGAGACATCCCTGCTAATATCAAAAGCCCTTGGGATAAAAACCCTAGATATCCATATCCATCCTGAAAAGAGGGTAGATCCAGATAAAGTAGAAGAGCTTATGAAGCTTATAGAAAGAAGAGCAATAAGGAAAGAGCCCATTGCATATATACTTGAGGAGAAAGAATTCTACTCTAGGCTATTTAACGTAACCCCTGACGTTCTTATTCCAAGGCCTGAAACAGAGATTCTGGTTGAAGAGACCCTAAGAACAATAAAGGACATCCACTCACCAGTCATAGTGGATGTAGGAACCGGAAGTGGTTGTATAGGAATCACGATATGCTGTGAACGTAAGGACTCCGTTGTGTTTGCCACAGATATATCAATGGAGGCACTGGTTGTAGCTCACAGAAATGCAGAAAAGCACGGTGTTTTGGATAAAGTAACGTTTGTTCTTGGAGATCTTCTAACACCGTTTAAAGAAGGTGTTTTTGACATTGTGGTTTCAAATCCGCCTTATGTAGCAGAAAATGAGCTTCCAAAACTCGAGCCAGAGATCAGGTATTTCGAACCCCGCACCTCACTTATAGGGGGAAAGAAGGGAACCGAGTGTATAGAGAAAATCATAAACCAATCAAAAAGGGTTTTGAAAAACGGTGGATGGTGTATTATTGAAATTGGGTATGGACAGGCCAAAACAGTTACAGAGGTGTTTAAAACCGCAGGATTTAAAGACGTCTCGACGGTAAGGGACTACTCGGGAGTGGAGAGGGTAATAAAAGCAAGATGGATAAGATAATAATCGAAGGTGGTTATAGGCTGGAAGGCGAGGTTACAATAAGTGGGGCAAAGAACGCCGTGCTTCCACTTATGGCTGCCTGTATCCTTACAGAAGGGAAAAACACCTTTACCAACGTTCCAGACCTAGCCGATGTACGAACCATGTCAAAGCTCCTTAGGATACTGGGAGCGGAGGTAGAATTTGAAGATGGGGTTCTTTATGTTGATACCTCAAAACTCAGCAACTGGATTGCTCCATATGAGCTTGTAAAAACAATGCGTGCATCGGTGCTTGTTCTGGGACCCCTTACAGCAAGGTTTGGACGCTCAAGGGTTTCGCTTCCGGGAGGGTGTGCAATTGGGGAAAGGCCGATTGACCAGCATCTTAAGGGCCTTGGTTTGCTTGGAGCAAAGATACATATAGAAGAAGGTTATATAGAGACATTTGCTTCCAGACTACGAGGTAACATAATCCCATTTGACATATCAACTGTCACAGGTACCGAGAACATAATGTTAGCAGCGGTGCTTGCTGAAGGTGATACAATGATACTAAATGCTGCCTGTGAACCGGAGGTTGTAGAGCTTGCAAATGTTTTAAATAAAATGGGGGCAAGAATAAAGGGGGCGGGAACGGATATAATTACAATAAAAGGGGTGGATAGGCTTTACCCGATAGATGGATATCAAATTATGCCAGATAGAATAGAAACAGGAACCTTTATGGTTGCCTCAGCCCTTACAAAAGGAGATATTCTAATCAAAGGGTGCAGGTTTGAAAATGTAGGGGCAGTCGTTGGGAAACTACTTGAAGCAGGGGTAGATATATCACTTGTAGACGGTGGTATAAGGGTAAAAGGTAGCGACAGGGTAAAGAGTATCGACATCACCACCCTTCCCTATCCGGGTTTTCCCACTGATATGCAGGCACAGATGATGACCCTTATGAGTATTGCAGATGGGCTAAGTGTTATTACTGAAACGATATTCCCCCAGAGGTTTATGCATGCAGGAGAGTTAAGAAGGATGGGAGCAGAGATAAAGCTTGTGGGAAGCAGTGCAGTGGTAAAGGGTGTACCCTACCTAAGCGGTGCACCAGTTATGGCAAGTGACCTCAGAGCAAGTGCATCGCTTGTTTTAGCGGGGCTTGCAGCCCGAGGCAAAACCCAGATATCCAGGGTCTACCACCTGGATCGAGGCTACGAAAAACTTGATAAGAAACTGGAGAGCTTAGGAGCAAGGATCTGGAGAGAATCGGAGTGATTACAGTTGCAATATCACGTGGAAGGCTTTTAAAGGAAACTGTAGAGCTATTAAAAAGAGCAGGGTTTTCTGCTGCTGGAATTTCAAATGGTTCCAGAAAGCTTATCTTTGAGTATCCAAAAGAGGGATTAAAGGTTTTAATTGTTCGCCCAAGCGACGTTCCTTCCTACGTGGAATACGGAGCATCAGATTGCGGGATAGTGGGAAGGGACACCCTTCTTGAGGAAAAACATGACCTCTACGAACCCCTAGACCTAAAGATTGGTAGGTGCAAACTTGTGGTTGCAGCCCCCAGTGGGTTCAGTCTTACCTCAGAGAGAATTATAAAGGTAGCGACTAAATACCCAAGGATCGCACATAACTACTTCACACAGAGGGGAATAAACGTAGAAATCGTCAAACTCTATGGCTCGGTTGAACTTGCACCCATAGTTGGGCTTTCAGATGTGGTGGTAGACCTTATGTCAACCGGAGAAACCCTTAGAAAAAACAACCTTGTTGTTTTAGAAACCATTGCAGAGATTACCGCAAAGCTTATAGTAAACAGGGTTAGCATGAAGGTAAAATCCCACGAGATAAAGGAATTTATAAGAAAACTAAAAGAGGTCCGTGAGTTCTAGATGCTAAACGGGATGTTTTTCCCCTAGATAATCGAATGAAACCCCTTAATGCCAACCCCACTCTGACGGTCACAACTTAAATGGAGTTATATATTAAAAACGTAGATCCCCAAACGATTCAAAGGGAACTTATAGAAATCTATAAAAGGGCCTACAAGGGATGGGAGGAGTACGCATACAGAATGGACAGAAGCATAAGAGACTACATAAAGTGGCTCAGAAAAAGGGCCCCAGAGGGCTTTCTCGTTGCATTTGTTGATGGAAAACCTGTGGGTTTCATAGCGGTTGACTATAACTGGATAGACTACTCAGGTGAGCCAATAGGTGAGATCCATGAGCTGGTAGTAGACCCGGAATTTCAAAACAGAGGGATAGGAAAAAGACTGCTTCTTGCAGGGCTGGATGTCCTTCAAAGAAAGGGTCATAAAAAATTCAAGTTATGGGTGGGTAAAACAAACACAAAAGCACAATCACTCTACAAGGGATTTGGATTCCGTGAGGAAGAGCTCAGAAACAACTGGATACGAATGGTAAAAGAGGTAAACAACCTTAAATAAACTCACAAACCTCTTCTATGACAACACGAAGCACCCTAGCTGCAGCCTCAACCTCATTTAGATCCACATACTCCCACGGTGTATGGGCTACAGAGAGTTTTCCGGGTCCAAATACTACACTTGGAATACCACTTAGAACCAGATAACCGGCATCTGTCCAGCTTTTTATTCCTCCAATTCTCGGCTCTTTGCCCAGAGCCCGGTAATATGCCTGCTTTAAAAGCTTAACAACAGGTTCATCTTCTTTAAGCTCAAAAGGCGGCTCAACATCCACAAACTCAGCCCTTACATCTTCACGTCTAAAAAGCTCAGATAACTCCCTTTTTGCCGCCTCCACATCCTGGCCTGGGAGAATACGGAAATCAACAAACAGCTCACATCTTTCAGGAACAAGAAGTACATCCCCCCCACCCTTTATCTCCATCACATTAAAACCACCTTTCCCGATCAAGGGATGATACCCATTTCTCACAAAACTTAGATTCTCAAAAGCCTTTATGAGAGAAACCGCCTTGAGTATGGGGTTTTGACCTGTTTCAAACTCCCCTCCGTGAGCTGGTGTTCCCAATATCTCTATCTTAACCTCAATAGATCCTACTTCAGCCGGACAGATGGCAAGGCCTGTTGGTTCAAGAACCACAGCCCCCCTTGCCCTTATCGCCTGAGGAAGAACCCTTGAGCCAAGCCCCTCCCTTTCCTCATCCACTGTAAAGGCAACCGCACAGTTGTTAAGCTCTATGCCATCCTCAATAGCCATTTCCAGGGCAATAAGGATAGCGGCAATCCCCGCCTTGGTATCAACGCTTCCCCTACCATAAAGACGGTTTCCCTCCAGTCGTGGAGAGTACTGATCCGGGTGACCAAAAGCCGGAACGGTATCTACGTGTGCGGAAAAAAGCACCTTTGGATCAGGGCAACCACTCCATATAAGGTTAAACCTGTTATCAACAACCATCTGCCTAAAAGGGGTTAACCCCAGACCCCTAAGACGTTCTTCAAGGTAGATTAGGATCTCCTGTTCATAACCACTTTCACTTCTTATAGATACAAGTCTAGAAAGCTCCTCACCCACATTTGTTACCACATCTTCCCCCCTATTCTCTTGCTGTGAAAGTAGGAAACCTACAGGAAATTATAAACAAAGTCAATATATGGAATAAAAAGTATGCTATCCTTTTCCTATAAATTCAAAACAGAGGAGAAAGTACAAATGAAGAACCTCTATACAGTTTTTCTCTGTATTTTAGCCCTTATAACCAATACCACTCAGGCCCAACAGATTCAAAACACAACACAAAGAAGCACACTTGAGGTTACGGGAAAGGGAGAGGTAAAGGTAAAGCCAGATGTAGCATATCTAAGGCTTTCTGTAGAGACAACTTCCCCAAGAGCCTCAGAAGCAGTTTATCAAAACGCAGAGAAAATGAAAAAAGTAATTGACAAACTGGAATCCCTAATCGGAAAAGAAGATAAGATCTCAACCACAGGATACAACCTCTCCCCTGTATACCAGTACGATGAAAAAACCAGGAGATCCGTTCTAACAGGATATAGGGTTCTAAACCAAGTAGAGATTGAAACCAGCAGACTGAATGACATTGGAAAGCTTATTGACTCTGCAATCAAATCAGGAGCAAACAGGGTAGAGAGTATAAGGTTTGATACGCATAAAAAAAACGATTACAAGAAGCAAGCCCTTGTTAAAGCTGTAGATGAGGCAAGGGAGATAGCCAAAATAGTTGCCAGTGCAAGCGGGGTAAAGTTAGTAAAGATTATAAGAATTTCTCCCTCCTATGAATCCCCGATTCCGCTATACAAGGAGCTTTCTCTAGTAAGAGGTACTCCTTCCGAGATAAAAACCCCAATAGAGCCTGGTGAGGTTACCATACAGGCAAGTGTCAGCATACTGTTTGAGATAGATTAAAGTCCTTAATATACCCTGCTATACTCTAAAAGAGCACAAATATGAAAAGAAGAGTTTACATAGCCTTTTCCCTCATGCTCTTTCTACATGCTACCTGCGTAAAAGCAGAGGATAGTGAAGTATCCAAAGAAAGCCTCTCAGACTATTTTCTTAAAACCCTGCCCAAGAACCTGATAACTGAAACGAAAAGGAGCTTTTGGGGATGGAATCTTGTCCTTATTTTAGCAGGAGCAGGAACCGCTCTTGTTCTTTCCCAAACCGATATTGACAAAAAGATTCAAGATGCACTTGGAGACCCAGAAAACATTTTTACAGAAATAGGATACATAGGAGGACACGGGATCACCGTATCCGGAATAGCAGCCTTAACCTACACACTTGGAAGGTTGACCGGTAATGAGAAAACTATAACAACGGGTAAAGCACTGATTGAAGCACAAATCCTGACGTTTAGCGTAACGGGCATAACAAAGTTATCCAGCGGAAGAAAAAGGCCAAGTGGTGATAAAAGCCGCTTTTCTTCTTCTTTTCCATCTGGTCACGCATCGGCAAGTTTTGCCCTTGCTTCTGTAATTGACGTTATGTACGGTCATAAAATCGGTATTCCACTTTACGCATTTGCAGGGTTTATCGGGTTTTCACGCATTGTTGACAACGAACATTTCCTATCAGATGTGCTATTTGGAGCTGTGCTTGGAACAGTTATCGGAAGAACGGCGGCAGGGTTTTACAAGAAAAAACAGAATATCAATATCTCCTTGCTTCCCTATACCACTGGAGACAATATAGGTTTATCCTTCGCTTTCATGTGGTAGTAAAATTCCGTAACGGTTAAAACTCAAATGAAACCTCTATCAAGTGTTCTATACTGGATAGCCTCCGATATGTGGTGAGATAAGACCTTTTCTGCTCCCTCAAGGTCCGCAATTGTTCTTGCAACCTTTAGAATTCTATCATAAGCCCTGGCACTTAGACCTAGTCTTTCTATAGCAATCTCAAGGAGCTTTAGTCCTGCCTCATCCGGTTTTGAGTACTTTCTGACAAGCCTTGTATTCATCTGGGCATTAGAGTAGATACCCGTACCAGAGAACCTGTTTTTTTGAATGCTACGAGCAAGGTTTACACGTTCTCTAATATTAAAAGAGCTCTCACCTCCAGCTTCATCCGTAAGCTCTTTGTACCTTACAGGGGAAACCTCTACATGTATATCAATTCTATCAAGAAGAGGACCTGACACCCTTGCCCTGTATCTTTGAATCTGAATTGGAGAACAAAGGCACTCCCTCTTAGGATCACCCAGATAGCCACACGGGCATGGATTCATAGCTGCAACCAGCATGAACCTTGCAGGATACGTAACAGAGGTTGTTGCTCTTGAAATGGTTACCTTACCATCTTCAAGTGGTTGACGCATTACCTCAAGAACATTTCTCCTAAACTCAGGAAGCTCATCGAGAAACAATACCCCATTGTGGGCAAGGCTTACCTCCCCGGGCCTAGGTATAGCTCCTCCACCTATAAGGCCAGCATCACTTATCGTATGGTGAGGTGACCTAAAAGGCCTTGTAACAACAAGGGAAGAGTGATCCGGTAAGAGACCGGCAACCGAGTATATCTTTGTTGTCTCCAGGGCTTCTTCAAAGCTCATATCAGGAAGTATGGTTGTAAGTCTTCTAGCAAGCATGGTCTTTCCAGTTCCTGGCGAGCCTATCATGATAACGTTATGTCCCCCTGCTGCCGCAACCTCCAGAGCACGTTTTACGTGCTCCTGACCCTTTACCTCCTGAAAATCAACAGGGTACCGGCGGCTCTGATTGAAGATCCCATTTACATCCACAAATACAGGTAAAAGCTCTCTAAGCCCTGAAAAGAACTCAACCACTTCTGAGAGGGTCTCAACCGGTAAAACCTCAACACCATCAACCACCGCAGCCTCTTCTGCATTTTCTCTGGGAAGTACTATCCCTTTGAGCCCTGAGTCTCTGGCACATATGGTTGAGACAAGTGCACCTTTTACAGGTTTTACCCTGCCATCCAGAGAAAGCTCCCCAATTACCATATACTCGTTTAGTTTATCGGTTTTAACAATACCAGTTGCAGCCAAAATGCCTATAGCAATTGGAACATCAAAAGCAGAACCCTCTTTATTAACTATTTCCACTATATAGCTATCCAGGATGGTTTTATACCTCAATCTTTAATGAAGTATACATCAGAAAAAAAATCAAGTTTAATATAAACATGAAAACAATTCTATTGTTTTACCTCTACTGCTAATTCTTACTGTTCTCAATCATGCCATACCGTTTTCCCTATCTCACCTTCTTGAAAATAACAAGATATTGACACTTCCACGGCTAAAGCAGGTGGGATTCCTCCTTCATTGTTTGGAGATTAGTCCAAACTCCAGAAGCTTTACTTCTATAAGATATATTGAACAACAAAGCAAAAGAGCTTAGAATCATGTCCTAGAGCGTAGCGAAGGAATAGTTACTCATCCAACCACTTAAGTAGTAGGCTTTCTAGATGATTTTCTGTAAATTTAGACAGGGTTTTATGCGGTAAAGCCTCAATTTACTCAATCAGGTTAAAAATAAGCTTGAAGTTGAGTCCTAAACACGTTTTGGTCAATTTTAGCACCATCCCTATCTTCCTCTCTAATGGAAGAGTAGCTAAACTGTAACTTCCATTTGTGGCTCTTTGAGAAGTAGAGATTAAGTCCAGGGGTAATCTCCCATTTACTATCTCTCCCATCCACATCATCATCAAAATCTATAAGTGCAAATCTTCCTGCAACCTCTATAAACTCAGTAACCACAAAAAGGCCACCCTGAACTCTAAACCCTTGGTCTGTCGGGCTTGCAAACCCACCTTCATCTGGGTCTATATGCCTTAAGAAGTAATCTCCCTCAATGCTAAAAATCCAGTACCTGAAGTCAACATCGGCAGTAAAAGCAATTACATCTGCTTCCGCATCACCCGTATCTATCACGTCTTTGCCGAATATCTCTTCAAATCTCTCATCTATATCGTTATCCGGGGTTTTTCTCCCAATATTGAGTCCTGGTATCGTTGCTACTGCTGCCCCAATAGCCAAAAGAGGCTTATCTTTTGGTCCAAAGTTCGGTTCCATGTTGTAATCTCCGCCCGTTGGGAATTGTCCTTGTTTATACTTTAACTCACCACAGCAGGGAGTAAATTGCACCCTCACAGCATAGAGAAGGTTAGAATCCACACTGATTCCGTTTCTTCCATCTCCATTAAATACTCCGGCACCGTAAACAATATAGCTCCCAAGAGCTCCGTAAATTCCAGCACCTCTATCACGTCCGAAACGAAACTCATCATCTAAGATTGACCTTTCTACAAGCTGAAGGGAAGAGCCAGAGTATAGCTGCTCTCTGGAGAAAGGAACCTTGTATTGACCTACCCTTGGAGCAAACATGGTGTTATAAGCAACATCAAAGTAAAAATCTCTCAAAATTATGTCGTCTGTGGCCTCAACCTGCATGTAGTACAGGAACCAGGGTCTAAAGGCGTTCCCATTCCAAATTAACCTTAGCCTTCTTATATTGAAATTCGTGGCAGTATCTATATTTTCTGTATCATTTATAGAGAATTGAACCTGACTATACAGGTTCATTTTTATAGAAAAATTTCCATCTTTTGTCTTAAAGAAGAGACCATCTTTATAACCCACTTCACTTTTCTTCCACAAATCATCCTTTTCCTCTTCTTCTTTCTTTGTGGCTAGCTCCTCAATCTTTTTCCTGAGCTCCTCGATTTGCTTTTGGTTCCGCCTCTGGATTTCTTTTATCTGCTTTTTCAGGACTTCTATTTGCTCACTACGAGATTGTGCCTTAGAATCCACAGCAAAAAGCGTTATTACGAACACCGTAACAACTACCATTAAACTAATCCACAAAAAAATCCTCATCTTTTTGATCCTCCTTTTCTTGATTCTAGAATGGTAAGCACAAACAGCTTTGGAAGTTCCCCGGAATTTTTTTTTAATTCAGAGGGTTACAGTAGAATGTACTTCTTGATTGGTAGTATTTTAAGAGCAGGCTAAGGCCTACTAGATCACTAAGTAGGTCATTTGATACAAGCATCAAGCTAATCCCCATCTTTCTCTGACTTTGTTCTCTACATTTGCAAAAATTAATCTATCCACCACTACCCCAATTACGATTATTACAATCATCACAGCTATAACCTGATTCATATCGTTTAGTTCCCGTCCCATCATGAGTAGATGTCCTAACCCCAGACTCACATAGAGAAGTTCCGCCGCCATAAGAGAGCGCCAAGCAAAAGACCACCCCTGTTTAAAACCGCTTATGATAGATGGAAGTGCCGCTGGTATAATAACCTTTGTGTATAGTTGAAGTCCCTTTGCTCCCATTGTTCTTGCCGCTCTTATGTAAATAGGAGGAACATTTTTCACCCCTGTATCAGCACCAATTATGATTGAAAATAGAGACCCTAAAATAACAACCAGCAAAATCGCAGACTCGCTTAATCCAAACCAGAGAAGAGCAAGAGGAAGCCAGCATATGCTTGGAAGTGCCTGCAAACCTAGAACCAATGAACCGAAAGTTTCATCAAGCAATTTTACTCTCCCTATTAGAAGGCCTATCCCTAATCCAACCACTATTGAGAGTCCATACCCTATAAGAATCCTCTTCATGCTGATTAAAATACCAATTATGAAGGTCTTATCTTCAAACCCTGCAACAAGTGTCTTCAAAACACCAACCGGTGATGGGAAAATATACTCTGGCCAGAGCCTTAGGGAATAAAGTCCCTGCCACAGTCCCGTGAGAATAAGATAAAAGAGAATTAATCTAGTTAATCTCCTACTCATCTGTAAGCTACCTCTTCTACTTTGCGTTCCAATTCTTCCATTTCTTCTCTTATGTCATCTGTAATCCACTTTGTATTTAAAAACACCTCCGGGTCATCTGCCCTTCTCGGTCTTGGAATATCAATCTCATACTCTGCCTTTATTCTTCCAGGATTTTTGGCAAAGACTATCACTCTATCACCAAGAAGCACGGCTTCTTGAACGTTATGCGTGACAAAAACAATGGTTTTATGTGATTCGCTCCAGATATTCTGTAATTCTTGCTGAAGCGTTTCCCTAGTGTGGACATCGAGTGCTGCAAAGGGTTCATCCATGAGGAGAATCGCCGGCTCCATGACTAAAGCCCGTGCTATCGCCACACGCTGTTTCATACCCCCCGACAACTGGTGAATGAACGAATTATGAAATTTTTCATCAAGGCCTACAAGTTTAAGGTAATCAACTGCAAGGGTTCTTCTTATCTTAGGGTTGACTTTGAGTATTTTTAAACCAAACTCTACATTTTCTATCACTGTAAGCCAGGGAAAAAGCGCGCCCTCTTGAAACACAACCACACGGTCTGAACCGGGACCAGTTACACGATTTCCGTTTGACCAAATTTCACCCTGAGTAGGTTTATCAAGTCCTGCAATTAAATTAAGAAGCGTAGATTTACCACAACCTGACGGACCAACAATACAAACAAATTCTCCTTCATGGATTGTCAAATTAATATTATCAAGAGCAGTAACCTTTCCATAGTTTGTCTTGAATACTTTTGACACATTCACAACCTGAAGCCTTGGCTGTGATTTCTCAATTTTTTGAATGAAAATATGCCAAACCCCTTTTTTTTCTATAACCCAAAATGGATAACCTCTTCGTTTGCAGAACCTCGGTGTGTTTTCCTTAGCCGTAGGTTCATGGTCGCATAAAGCCTGAAGAATTTCTTTATCCTTAAGACTTCTCATTGTTTCTCTAATGACGTTGAGTGGATGAGGGCAAACCGCTCCCCGAAGGTCAACCACCCTGTGTGGTTTTAATTCATCAAGCTTTATTAACTCTTCACTCTGTCCCAATCTCTCTTCTTTAATCACTTTTTCTCCCCTTTCTTTGAAATTTCCAGTTTCACAGGTGGAAGTCCTTTTTCAGCTAGAACTTCGTTTAGTAAAGTTAAGTCATAAATGTTTGATAGGTCTGGCTGTTCTTTTCCTAAAAATCCTAATTCAAACGCCCGCCTTGCCGACTTAAAAAGCGAGATTGCAATAGGATCGTAGGTAAAGCTGATTCTTTTCATTGACTCATCAAGAACACCTTTAGGTAGGGCTTTACCCGTTTCCTTTTTTATCTCTTCATTAAGTATCTTTTTTGCTTCTTCAGGATTTTTGTTTATCCAGTCTGTAAGCTCGACATGAGCCGTTATCCATTTCTTAACCAAATCCGGATGTTCTTTTAAAAATTTGGTACTGGCAATAAGGTGAGTAGTAACAAACTTCCCATCTGGCCAGAGTTGTCTTTCATCCAGGAAAAGCCTTCCACCGCCTTCGAGTATCAACCTTGAAACCCAGGGTTCAACCGTCCACGCTCCGTCAATTTCTTTCTTGAGAAATAAAGTCAGTTGATCAGGGTTCGCAAGCGGTATCACCTGCACGGTGCCCCCTTTTTCTTTTACCTGATAGCCATTTTCTTTAAGCCAAGTTCGTAGCGCTATGTCTTGAGTATTTCCTAACTGTGGAGAGGCAATTCTTTTACCGTTAAAATCTTTTACAGTGTTTATCCCTGAATCCGCTCTAACTACAAGAGCTGCTCCACCGCTTGCCGCTCCAGCAATTATACGAAGGGCCACTCCTTTAGATTTTATGTAACCGTTAATTGCAGGATTTGGACCTATGTATGCAAGATCAAGCTGCTCGGCAAATAATGCTTCGATCGCCGATGGACCGGCATTAAAGATTTTCCAGTTAACCTCTACACCTTCTCCCAAAGCTTTCTCAAACCACCTATTTGCCCGCCCAATAATACCCTGAGCATGGGTTATGTTAGGGAAATGACCCACGCGAATAGTTATTTGAGACCCATTTGCAACTACTGCTGATTCCAAACTTAGCAACCCTAGAGTTAACACTGTTACTAGAATCCAAGATAGGTACTTCATCTTAGCATTCTCCTCCACAGTTTGTTTTTTGCCCATATTATGGATTAATGTATTTGCAAGAAGGATGCCAAATAAAGAATTTTCTATTTTTCGAAGGAATTCGCAGTAAAATTTGAATGTAGGCTGATTAACGATTAATCAACCTATGTAAGGAGTTAACCATTCTGTATATTTTTATGACAACATTCATGAGCTTTGCCTTTATTTCCCTGAGATATAACAATTGCAACCTCAACCCATAGAAGTCGGGCGCAGGGGACTGTCGGCTTCAACCGACAGGGGGAATGAGTCCTCCCTTTGCCTCCTTTGTCGCGTTAGACAAGCGCAAGTTTTATAATTAGATTTGGTGATGGTAATATGCCAAAGGATGCGAACATACTCGGCGAGCGTTGGTCGGTGCATTATGGTGGTGTGTGTGAAATTCGCTATCACTTCGTTTGGTGTCCGAAGTATCGTCGTCCCGTCTTGCAAGGAGCAATAGCCGGTCGGCTTAAGGAACTTTTGCAGGATTGCATTGCCGCCCTCGGCGGAGAGGTTCCAGAATTGGCGATTCAACCCAACCACGTTCATCTTTTCGTGCAGATGCAGACGCCTTACCTTTCTCCGGCCCAAATCGCCTTCCGCCTGAAGGGCTACACAAGTAGAGTTCTGAGGTAGGAGTTCGCCGAGTTGCGCCGCAGACTTCCCACACTCTGGAGCCGTTCCTACTATGTCGGGACGGTCGGACAAGTCAGTAAAGAGACCGTTGAACGATACATCGCAGAGCAGAGAGGGAGATAACAAACGATGAGATTGGCTTACCAGTACCGTCTCAAGCCGAATAGGACGCAGGAAAGGCTTCTGGCGACACTCCTTGGCGTTGCTTGCTGTTTCTACAACGAAGCGCTCGCCGAGAGGAAGAAAGCTTGGGAACAGGAGAGACGAACCGTCACCTATCTCGACCAAGCAAGGAAACTGACAGAATCGAGGAAGATCGATAATGAAATCGCCCGCTTGAACTTCAGTGCCGCCCAGCATGTCCTTCGTCGGCTGGACAAGGCGTTCCGGCAGTTTTTCAGAGCCGTCCAAGCAGGACAGAAGGTTGGTTATCCTCGGTTTAAAAAACCTCATCGTTTTCGCACATTGGAATTCACCTACGGAGATGGGACGAAGATTAAGCCCGACGAAAGGGAACGGTTGCGGCTTTATATCCAGAATGTCGGCATGATTAAGGTTATCTGGCATCGCCCTTGAAGTCTCCGATGACCTTCTCCACCGGCCTTTGCCCCCAACGAGGAAGGTCGTCGGCATTGATGTCGGTGTGGAAAACTTGCTGGCACTCTCCGATGGCAGGTTCATAGATAATCCTAAGTGGCTTAGGCGTATAGAAGCAAAGATTGCCAAAAAGCAACGCATCCTCAGTAAAAAGGTCAAAGGCTCCAAGCGTTGGAAGCACATGTGCAAGCAAATTGCAAAACTTCACCTTAAGGTCGCCCGACAGCGCCGGGACTTCTACTTTAAGTTGGCGGCAGAGTTGGTCGGAGACCACGACTTGATTTGCACTGAAAACCTGAACATCAAAGGCTTGGCTCAGGGTAACCTGAGCAAGTCGGTGCTTGATGCCGGTTGGTCAGTGTTCCTTCGTCACATCCTTCCCTACAAGGCTTGGAGGGTTGGTAGGGAAGTGGTTTATGTGCCCGCCAACGGCACGAGCCAGACTTGCGCAAACTGCGGTGCCCTTGCTCCCAAAGATCTGTCCGTTCGCCGGCATGACTGTCCACACTGTGGATTCTCCGTTCATCGGGACATCAACTCCGCTCTTTTGATACTTCAACTGGACTTGGAACGAGCCCGCAGGGACCGGGTGAATGCCTGGTCATGCCTGCAGGAAGCCGTCGGCTTTAGCTGACGGTAGTTCACCAAGTTTAGTTTGAAAGAGTCGGATGAAAGCGGTTAACTGCCACCAACTGCCTAGGTCAGACTTCTTCGCGTTTTTCAGGCAGGATGGCTCATTCGACGGTATTCGATCACAAAATCAAATTCTGGAAAGAGTATTGGAAGTTTCATGATATTAAAAACAAAAAGCCCCGTAGACAATCTATCAACCCAGGATGATGTAGGCCATCCAAAGTGAATTACAAACCTTCTTTCTGGAAAGTCTGCTTTCAGCGTATAGAGGATCGCTAGAATCGAGTGATAAACGCTCTGGGTCTTAAATATTGGAAACCTGAAATGGTTTTCGCCCATCTTGGGTGGAATTCCTTGCCTCGGAGAAAAGAAGGTTATAAAAAAGGCATCCTTTCTTAGTTCCTCCTTCGTCTCTCCCGGCCTTTTAAAATAGATGTGAATAGTGGTCTCGTCAAGCTCTGCAATCCTTGCAATAAGCTCCATGGGGAAATCGGTTCTTTTTATCTCTTCGATCTCAGGAGCCCTTTTTCTTGTAATCTGTGTCCCGGCTATAAGGAAGAAAACCACTGAAATCGCCCAAAGAACCAATCCATATTGTTTATGAAAAGCAACGTAGATAAAGCATGAGAAAAACATGAGCCATATGAGAAGTGTTCCAATAAGAGAAGTAGAATAGTCTTTTATCTCTTGCGTTCCTTTAAAGAAACGATATATGAGAAGGCTTCCCATATTTATACAGAAGCTAGCAAGAAGCCCTATTGCATACATCTCAGCAAGAATGCTTTGGGCACCGCCTGTAATGATAAGGATTATTGAGTATAAGACCGCATTAAGTAAATGAATCCTGTAGAGTGACCCCCTCGAATTAGTCATAATAAGCCATTTAAACCCATAGCGGTGAGCCACGCGCTCGAGTAACTCACTCGATGCAACGAATGCTGTATTTACAGCCATCATAAGAGTTATACTTGCCAAAGAACCAACAGCCAAGCCGAATGCGGTATTACCTACAACCCTTGCGTAATGTGTAATCAGGTCCCCCCTATGAGCATCGAAATCAATTGGGGAGGAAAGTACAAGTGTCGAAACAACAGGGGTAATAATCCCAACGGTGAGTGCAAGGAATATATAAGCCCTTTCGATATCACGCCAACTCTTTACAAGTCCTGCAGTTTGTATAACAGATTCAATTCCCTAATAAGCCAGAATGCAACTTCCAACCCCCGCCGCAACGGTGTACATGGCGTGAAAGAGGTTATCCTCTGTAAGGTCTCTATAGACATTATCAAAACTTGCCTTAATTACTTCTAAATTCTGGGGTGTAAAGTGGAAGAAACCGAGAGTGATGAGGTTGAGTACGATGAAAATAGCTACTATAAATACAGAAAACGTAAATCTCGCATTCTCTCTTATACCAAGAATATTTAGCCCCGCGATAAACCAGATTATGGCAAATGGAAGAAGAGTTTCTATAAAAGGAGGAAGTGAAATGAAAGTCGTTCCATTTGCTACGGCACTCACTGAGGAGATACATGCTGTAAGTATGTAGTCAACTATTATAGAGGCAACGGCGATAAATGAAATTTTAGGACCTAGCACAAGATAGGAAAATGAGTAAACACCGCCCCCTTTTATCCCGTTTTTCTCGAGGATTTCTGCAATCTCGACCATTCGGGTTGTTGAGAAGCGAATGAATATAGAGGTAAAAATAATAAAGAATATTGCTTTATTTCCTATAAACCTATGCGCCTCGCTCGGAGCATAGAAAATGGACGTGAATTCATCCATAAAGGTAATAACACCAACAGAGAGCCATGTAAGCCACCACCTACCTCCACACAGATAAGCAAGGAGATTCTTCTTCCGAATTAGACTGACAAATAAAACTAATAAAAAAAGATTAAGCCCTAAGAGAACGAGTTCTTTCATATAGAGTTTTTATCCGTTAAAAGGACTTTTAGGATTCGTAATAATAGTAGTAAAAGAACAGCATAGGTCGGATTTCATGTTATATATCCATTGTTGTAGTCTCCTTCTTAACCTCTTACTACCATCTCCTTTACTTCCTTTTGGCATGTCTTTGAGTCTTTCTATGGCTATTGCCTTGTTTTGTTTTAAGGCTGCATCCACTATCCGATGGACTATATGTAAGGCTAAGTAATCCCTCTGGCTCCTGCTCTTGTTTATCAGTTCGTAAAGTGGTATTCCATCCACACTTTCTAAGTTTCCGTCAGGTTTTACAAATGCCATAGCTACGTGGTCTACCGCCAAACACAACCTTCTTAGGGTTTTTTCCTCTTTCCTTGCAGGCAGATATCAGGCTCTGAGCTTTCAATACAGCATCACCACAGTATCTTGAGTTCAGGTTAAAGACCTTCTTAAGCTGTTTCTTTAGGTTTTCCCTTGTGTGTCCTTCAAGGAGTCTATTGAAAGCGTATATATAGCAAGAGGAGAATTTTCTCATATCCTATTTTCATTCACTCCACTTCTGTCATTTTTTAGCTACTAGCTTTCAGGGAATTCCGTGCCTCTCTTAAGTAAGTATCCCTTTTCTATATTTCCAGTAAATCACAAAAGCACTTGCTATAAATACAGATGAATAAGTTCCAGTTACAATACCAACAATCATAGCAAAGGCAAAATCATGGATTACCGAACCGCCCAAGAAAAAGAGAGCAAGAAGAACCAAAAACACAGTTATAACTGTAAGAATTGTTCTTGATAGGGTTTGATTTATACTTTCATTAACGATTTGTTTAAATTCCATATTTGTGGATTTCTTTAAATTTTCTCTAATTCTATCAAAAATTATTATTGTGTCGTTTACAGAATATCCAATTATAGTAAGAATTGCAGCAACTATAGTAAGTGTAAACTCCTTATCTGTAATAGAAAGTGCTCCAATTGTTATAAGAACATCGTGAAAAATTGCTATTACAGCACCAAGTGCAAATTCAAATTCAAAACGAATCATCAGATATAACAGTATCCCAACACAACCAAGTAAAACGGATATTATACCCTTTTCTATTAGCTCTCTTCCGACTTTAGGGCCTATGTAATCAATCCTTAAAATATTTACCCTACCCTTTCCAACAGCACTCTCAAAAACTTTTTCTAATTTTCCTTGCAATTCTTGTATTCTTTCAAAAGGCGCTACATCTGGAGAAAACCTAATTAAATACTCATTACTCTGTGCCAGACCAAGCTGTTGTACAGATTCAGCAGAATATCCAGCCGAGCTCAAAATCCTTCTTATATTGTCTGAGTTTATATAATTTGTGAATTTAACGTGAACTTCAGTCCCACCAACAAATTCCACACCCCACCTTGGTCCTTTATGGAAGATAAGAGAAAAAATACCTATAAGAATTAATCCCCAAGAGATAAAAAGAGCTTTCTTCATTTTTCCTACAAAATCAATGTGAGTACCGGGCTTGATTAAATCCAAATTATTAAAACCTCACTGCTCTGTTGCAAAGATATGTCAATATATACCTTAAGGAGGCAAATGTTTCAACTCTCAACAGATTCAAAATCGCTGGCGTAGTAATTCGATTATTCCAGGTAAGATGGAAATTAAAATAATAGCCAAGATAACAAGCTCAAGGTTATCCTTGACAAAAGGAATGTTACCAAAGAAATGGCCTGCAAGGACAAATATAATAACCCATGCAGTACCTCCTGCGATATTATAGAGTGTAAACCGCTTGTAGTTCATGCGTCCGATACCAGCTACGAAGGGTGCGAATGTACGAAGAATCGGGATAAATCGAGCAATAATAATTGTCTTTCCACCATATTTTTCGTAGAACCAGTGTGTGCGCTCCAAGTATTTTTTGTTAAGAAAGAGGGATTTCTCTTTAATAAACACTTTTTGACCCGTAAAGTATCCTATCCAGTAATTTACGTTGTCCCCAGAAATAGCTGCAATACTGAGAAGAATAACTAACAATTTAACGTCCATTAAATCAAGAGCAGAAAATGTACCCACTGCAAAAAGAAGAGAATCTCCAGGAAGAAACGGTGTTACCACAAGTCCGGTTTCGCAAAAGATAATAAGAAAGATAATTGCATATGTCCAAGTGCCATAGTTCGAAATAACAAAATTAAGATATTTGTTGAAATGAAGTAATATGTCTATAACATCTTTTATTAATTCCATATACTCTCATATGCTCTGTTGCAAAGATATGTATAAGTAGCCTCCTTTATGGCTATAGTTTGCTTTGTTGCAAACATCATTTTTCAGGGAGAGAAAAACAAAATGGTGTCACCAAACTTTCTCTTAATCACTGAGTTAATTGTCTCACAAAGCCATCCCTTGCCATAAATCCCCATCCATTTTGAAACCCTATAGACCATATAAGCTAATATCCTATTCCAACTCTTTATACCTCCTCCACGCCTTATGGAGGGAATAACCCTTATTGGAAGTCCAAATCTCATATTTCCACTGCCATTAAATCCCCCCTCCATTACCTCTATTAAAGACCTAATGGGTGAGTTCTTCTCCAGTTTACAGAGCCCCCAGGAATCCCCACTAGGACCCCTCCCTACTACCTGAGATACTAAAGCCTGTGTCCTTGTATCCAATAGATACCAGACCTTTATCCACCTCTTCCTCTTCTTTCCACTCCTTAGGGCATAATAAAATCCTGCTACATCTTCTTTAAACCCAGTTGAATCACAGGTAAATAAAAACCCTAAACCCCTACTTGAAATAACTACCTCCAAAACCTTCCCTAAAAGCCTCTTTATCCCTTTACCACTTATCCTACTTAATGCCCTACAAAATGTTGAATAATTAGGTATCCTCCTTAAACCCAATACCCTGCACATCTCTCCTGAGGATAGTAAAAACTCCTCTAAGTCCCTATAAGACATGTTCTTCATGTATATCTTTAAAAGCACACATGAGATTAGCTGAGGAAGACTATATATGTGCGGACTCTTCTTGTGTGAATACATTGGAAGTGTTTGTCTTGTAACAAAATATGCCACCTTTAAAAACCTCTTGTATCTACCTTCCTTTTTATTCCGTTTAAGATTAAAATTATTACTAAATTTCATTTGCCTCCTTAGGGTATAGTGGATTATGTTTAATTTATACCCTAAGGAGGCTAATTATACATATCTTTGCAACAGAGTAATAGAGCATATTTTTATCTTTTAATCTTGCCCCTTCTATTAAGAAACCAAATTTTAGAAACACTCTCTCCGAGCTTAGGTAAAATAATCGATGCTATAACCGATATGAGTAAAAAGACTGCTACTATAGCCAAGGAAATAAACGTTGGAATCTTGTATACATCAGATAAAGTCATTTTAATGCCTACAAAAACCAGTATTGCAGAAAGTCCGTAATGCAAATAGTAAAAGCGCTCCATCATCCCGGACAACGCAAAATAGAGAGACCGCAAACCCAATATGGCAAAAACATTCGATGTGTAAACGATGAATGGGTCTGTTGTAATAGCAAGAATAGCTGGTATCGAATCTACTGCGAAAATGAGATCTGTAGTTTCAACAAGTAAAAGCACAACAAAAAGAGGTGTTGCAAAATAATGTCGCTCTCTCTTCACAAAAAATCTGCCTTCTTCGTATTGATCCGTAAGAGGAACAAAGCGGCGAAAGAACCTTAGTATAGGATTTCTTTCAGGATGAATTTCCTTATCTTTCTGAAGTGCCATTTTTATACCAGTAAAAACTAAAAAACTCCCAAAGACATATATAAGCCAGTGAAATTTTTGAATTAATATAACACCCGCTGCTATAAAAATTGCTCTCATTATCAACGCACCAATTATTCCCCAAAAAAGCACTTTATGCTGATACTTCTGTGGTACTCTGAAATAGCTGAAAATAAGTAAAAAGACGAATATGTTATCAACGCTTAGAGATTTCTCAATCAAATAGCCATTTAAGAATTGCAAAGCAATTTCAAGCCCTCTCCAAAAATAAATTCCAACATTGAAGATAAATGCCAATCCGATCCAGATTAAACTCCAAATAATAGCTTCCTTAAATCTGACCTCATGAGCCTTACGGTGGAAAATCCCAAGATCTATAGCCAGCATAACAAGTATAAAAATGTTAAATCCAATCCACAAAAATATACTACTTGACATATGGAAACCCTCCAATGAGATATACAAATTTATATCAATTTACTTCTTCTCATTATAACCCTCCAAACGTTTACTTATATCATTGAAGATATCTGAGGCTGGGTTTCTTGGTAATATCAGTTCCTTGAGAGGAGGTAAGGACATAAATCTGCTTACAATTTCTACGCGTGTGTGATTCTTAAGAGGATCAGATGCAAAAAATACGGCGATTATCCTTCCATTATAAAAAAAAATCCTGTCCTTCAGCGACAACTATGTATCCCTCTTCTTTATTTGACTCAACGATTGTAAAACCCTTCTTATTTATCAAATAATAAATAGTAGCTTGAAAAACCTCCTCATAAGGGAAAGCGTAGGTTCGCGCCGTACCTAAACCCTTTAACTTTTTTATCTCGGCAGGATTAGAAAAGCTTAAGAACTGAAAAAGAAGGACAACCAGAAATATTATAGTGACCAAAACCCAACCAAAGATAAAAGAAATAAATCCACCCTTCTTTTGGAGGAGTCCCTTTTTACATTCTTTAACGTTATACATCTCCATTAAATTGCCTTACTCCTAATACGTATTTGTCTTTCTCCTCTTGAAAAATTTTTGACCTTCTTGCAGACCATTTTAATAACGGCGGTGTCATTAAAGTAGTGAAAAGAGCTATAAGAACAATGATTGAGTAGGATATCTCATTCAAAATCCCTAGGCTAAGTCCTACCATAGCAACAACGAGTTCCATAGCTCCTCTTGCATTCATGCCAAAACCTACTGAAAGTGCTTCCCAACGTGTAAGACCACCTATTCTTCCCCCAAGAGTACTTCCTAGAATTTTCCCAAAGCAAGCAAGACACAGGAAAATAAGGAGAATAGTAGGATTTACTAACCTTATAAGGTCTACCTTTAACCCGGAATATGCAAAAAATAAGGGTGCAAACACAGCTAAAAGGATACTCTCTATCCTCCCGCGATATTTAGCTCTTGTTTCAGGACACTGAGCTAACATGACACCTGCTACAAAGGCTCCAAAGACCGCATGTATACCGATGGCCTCAGTCAAAGCAGAACATAAAAGTGTAACAACAAATATAATGGTTATCGCCCCTTCTTCAATCCATGCCTTATTATCAAACCATTTAACTAAGCGCTTAACAAGCGGTAACAAAATAAAGTAGCTTCCAAGAATAAAAAGCACCACACTACCAATTGAAAATCCTATGCTAGATAGCTTTAATTCCCCTTTACTCGCCAAACCAGCTATCACAGATAGAATAAACCATCCAGTCGTATCATCCACTATGGCAGCACTTATTATAACTACACCTAGGTTTTGGTTTAGTAATTTAAGGTCCATAAGAATTCGAGCAATAACTGGAACAGCTGATATAGCCATAGCAGTTGCGATAAAAAGAGAAAAAATCATTCTTTCTGCTGAATTTCCAACAAGATAGTCTGGGACTAACCATCCTAGTGAAAAACCCAATGCAAAAGGAATAACCATACCAAAAAGTGATGAGAAGAAGGCCGGTTTTCCTAATCTTTTTATAGTTCTTATATCCATCTCTAATCCAGTAAGAAGCATAAGAAAAATCATTCCAAGCCATGATATGGTCTCAAGGAGAAGAAGCAGTTCCTTATTTTGAGGGAAAATAGCAGAAAAGATTTGAGGGAAAAAGTATCCAAGTATTGAAGGCCCAAGTATGATTCCAGCAAGTAACTCTCCTATTACGGGAGGTTGGTTTAGCTTCCTCGCAATTATTCCCATTGCTCTTGCAACAGTTAGAAGGAGTCCAAGTTGGATAATAAAGAGAAGAAATTGACCCTTTGACATTTATGGGTAAGTTAACTTTGATGAACTGATTAAGTAAGTATATAAGTATACAAAACTAGTATAGTTAAATCTTTCCACAAAAGCAAGGAGAGCAGATTAACTTATCTTAACAACTATTAAATGCAGAACCACCCGATAAATCATCTCAAGTAGCAGATGGTGTTATAGTATGGCGTTGTATTGGGAATGACACAGGATAAGGGTTAACTACCTGATAAGCTGGCTAAGCTTCTAAGATGTTTAAGAGTTTGTTTTTTCTTATTGCTGCTTTTACCATATAATGGGAGACATTATAACCACTCTTTCTGAGTTCTTCTGTAAGTTTATTTAGTGAGATTTGCGTATTTGAAGCCATTATATCAGCAAGTTTGATTTCCCAGGGCAAGGGTGGTTTTGGTTTTAAATCACTTAGAAGTGAGGTAACACCACGCTTATTAAACTCACTTATTGCGTATCTTATCCGCCCTGGATGGATACCAAGGATACCTGCTATCTTCCAGGAAGAAAGTCCATCGCTTGAAAGAAGAATAGCCTTTGCTCTTATATTTCCCTTAAGAACAAGTTCTTTTATCTGCTTCTGCTCTTCTTCTGTAAGTGGTCTTACCTTTTCTTTTATGCTCTTTTCATAATCAGTAAGGGTAAGACAGTAACCTGTTTTAAATACAGCATCAATTTTTTCTGGATAAACAACTATTGACTTAAATATTGCCCTTATTAAGGCTTTCTTTTCAGAAGGTGTTGCTAAATTTATGATTTTACTGAAGTTGTCTATTGCTTTTGAAAACAACTTACGCTCATGTTCTATATTTTTCTCTCTATCCTGTCTTAAATACAATTCCTCCTGACGGCTTTTAAGAAGTGCCATTTCGGATTCAAGCTCTTTTAACCTTTCTTTTAAAATAGCTTTATTTATTTCCTCATCTTCATAAAGTTCAAAAATCTTTTTTCTCTTTGCCTCAATACGCTCAAGGGCAGTTGATATGTTCTTAATTTCTTTACTGATTTCCTCACCCCTATTTTCTCCCTTAAAAGAGGAAAGAATAAGTTCTTTTTCCTTTTGAGTAATTTCTATAAGTTTGGAAACAAGGAGTTTTTCTATTTTTGTTCCATTTACTGTTCTATTGTTACATACAACACTTCCCTTGCCTTTTCTTGAAGAGCAGAAATAATTAACAACTCCTCTTTCTTTCCTTCGGTTAACGCTATAGCTCATTCCACAAAGACCACACCTTATGATGCCAGAAAGTGGATACACACTTGATAAACTTCTTCCCCTTTGATTTCTTTCTTTTATTCTTGAGGATGCCAGATCAAATAACTCCTCTGAGATTATAGGGGGAAAGTTACCCTTTAGTTTAATCCATTCGGATTTTGGACGCTTAATTACTTTTCCCCTTAGAGACTTTGTTTTATTCCACACAATCAATCCTGCATATATTGGGTTATTAAGAATTGAACTTATACTGCCATGGTTCCAGAATCCACCCTGCCTTGTCTTTAACCCAATCTCATTAAGGTGCGAGGCTATTTTTCTATATCCCCAGTGATTATCCACACAGAGTTTAAAAATAAGCCTTACAACCTCTGCTTCAGCCTCATTGATTTTATACTCTCCATCCTCTATCCTGTATCCATAGGGTGGAAGTCCTAAAGCTGGATTTCCCATCTGAACCTTCTTTAGCTTGCCAAGTCTTGTTCTTTCCCCAATAGATTCCCTTTCAAATTGGGCAAAAACAGCAAGCACATTAACAAGGGCACGTCCTGATGGGGTTGAGGTATCTATGTTTTCTGTAGCAGAATCAAAGATAACACCATGTTTTTCAAAGAACTCAACTATATCCGAAAAATCCCCTACACTTCTTGAGATTCTATCAAGTCTCCATACAAGAACTGCATTTATTTTTCCATCCTCAATATCCTTAAGAAGCCTTTTTAAAGCAGGTCTATTTATATCCTTTGCAGAAAATCCTGCATCCTCATATATACCTGCAATTTCCCATCCTTTTTTAAGTGCATAGTCCCTAAGAGCCTCTTTCTGAGCTTCTATTGAGTAACCTCGTATTGCCTGTTCTTCTGTTGATACCCTGAGGTATAAAGCTACTTTCACACTCTTTCTTTGTATTCAAACATTATGTTAGAAAGTGTTTAGGTGAATCATATCAAAAAACTTTATCAAATACAATCTTCACAAGGAAAATACTTTGAACCTGTCCGTTCAAAATAGCATGGGGCTTTCTAAGCTTGAGGAGGAAGCATTCACCAAGTAGGACTTCCTTGTAAAGGAGTTAAATACCCAAAACAATAGGTAAATATCTTAGACTCATACCCTCCTTAAAGTTATCTGACCTGTAGTTGGTAGATACTGTCTTAAGCCAGCACTAGATAAAAAGCGGTGCCAGAACAAGTGTAATGGTAGAGAGTAGCTTTATAAGAACATGTAGCGATGGTCCAGCAGTGTCTTTGAATGGATCACCTACCGTATCTCCTACAACAGCCGCTTTATGGGTTTCAGAACCCTTTCCACCGTACATCCCGGTTTCTATAAACTTTTTGGCATTATCCCATGCCCCACCACCGTTATTCATCATGGTTGCAACAAGGATACCACCTATTGTTCCTACCATAAGAAATGCAGCTACCGTTTCTGCTCCCAGACCAAATTGTTTAAACACTAAACCTACCACAACTGGCATGGCAACAGCAAGGATTCCTGGAGGTACCATTTCCTTTAAGGCCCCCCTTGTAACAATATCTACACACCTTGCATAATCCGGTTTTGCAGTTCCCTGAAGGATACCCGGGTTTTCCCTAAACTGAGCACGAACATCATTTATAACATAATAAGCCGCCCTTGCAACCGCTCTAATTGCAAGAGCACTGAAGAGAAACACAAGCATTGCTCCAAGAAGCCCTCCTACAAATACCTCAACCTTGGCAATATCAACGGAATGGAAAGGGTATCCTACAATGTGGGTTACCTCATCCAGATACGCCGAAAAGAGCAAAAACGCAGCAAGTGCTGCAGAGCCAATTGCATATCCCTTCGTAAGAGCCTTTGTTGTGTTTCCCACGGCATCAAGCCTATCAGTTTTGTTTCTTATCTCCTCAGGTTGTTTACTCATCTCAACAATCCCCCCAGCATTATCCGTTATAGGACCAAATGTGTCTTCAGCAAGGATATACGCACAGGTAGCAAGCATCCCCATAGTAGCAACCGCCGTACCATAGAGCCCAGCTCCTATCTTGGATATATCAGGGAAATCACTTAGTCCCTTAACCCCACAGTAGTAGGCAGCAATAATTGCTGCTGAGATCACAATAACAGGTAAAGCCGTACATTCAAGAGCCACAGATAGCCCTGCAATGATATTGGTTGCAGGACCAGTTTGTGAGGCCTCAGCAATTAGCCTCACAGGTCTATATCTGTACTCTGTATAGTACTGTGTTATATAAACAAAAACAATACTTGTTATAATCCCTATAAAACCCGCTGTAAATAACCAGATCCACGATGAACTCCCCTCTACCCTCAGAAGCATATAACTTGCAATGGCAAACCCTATTGTAGCCAGTATGCAGGTTACATAATATCCACGATTAAGAGCACTCATTGGATCCTCCCTGTCATCCCTTAAACCAACTACCAATACACCAACCATACTAGCAATAAGCCCAAATGCACGTGCAACAAGAGGAAAAAGAATCCCCTTTATACCAAAGTGAGGGAAAAGGGTTACCCCAAGAATCATAGCCCCAATGTTTTCAGCCGCTGTGGATTCAAAAAGATCCGCACCACGACCTGCACAATCTCCTACATTATCACCCACAAGATCCGCAATAACTGCAGGATTTCTGGGATCATCCTCAGGAATTCCAACCTCTACCTTTCCTACAAGATCCGCCCCAACATCTGCAGCCTTTGTATATATACCCCCACCAAGCTGGGCAAAAAGAGCAACAAAACTTGCCCCAAATCCATATCCAACTATTAGAAATGGTACCCTTTTTACCACTTCAGAATTAACCGAAAGACCACCATAGAGGATAAAAAGAAGCACCACCCCAAGTAGACTCATAGCAACAATGGTAATTCCAGAAACAGCCCCACCCCTGAGAGATATCTTAAGAGCTCGATCCAGACTGTAACGAACAGCACTTGCCGTACGAATGTTTGATCTTATAGAAATCCACATACCTATATACCCCGCAAGAGCCGAACACCCTGCCCCAAAGAGAAATGCTACCGTAGTCCGCCATGCCATATCCAGATTTTCCTTTACAAACCAGTAGAGAATAAATATAAGAGCAGCAAGGAAAACACTTAACATTATTATGGTTGAGTACTGCCTTTTTAAAAAAGCCTCAGCCCCCTCCTTAATAGCGCTACTTATACGCTGCATCTCTTGTGTCCCCATATCATGGTTTAGAACAAACCTGGCTAGGTACCCAGCAAAAGCAAGGGAAACTATACTTATCCCTAAAACAAGCAAAACAAAGATATGCGTAAATTCCATATCCGCTCTCCTTTTTCCTTAAGTTTTCTATAGAACAAAGAACCAAATCCCAAACCATCATTCATTCTTGGGAGAGGAAATTATAGATAAAAAGATAAAAACCGCAAGCGGGTGATTTAAGTTACACATGGTGATCAGTGAACTACTCCCAGCTTACGCAGGGAGCTTCTCCTGAGCTTAGCCCAAGAAGGCTAGTTCCTAACCTTAAAATATTACGTGACGCATTAATGTCTCTATCAAGAACAATATGACATTTATTGCAAATATGAACCCTATAAGAAAGCAATTTTGGGACTTTAGCACCACAGTTGCTACAGTTCTGGCTTGTCCCCCTTGGAGCTACCCCAATAGCATACTTACCAGCACTCTCAGCCTTGTAAGCTATGTATTGGAGAAACCTACCCCAGGAACAATCACCAATAGATTTAGAAAGATTACCATTTTTTAGGAAATGAACTTCCTCAAACTCAGCTCTAACCTGCTTGACCTCTACAAGGGAATTAGCCTGCTCAAGATAGGTAACAAGGTATCTTGCTTTTTGCCAAGCCTGAATTCTATGCAGAAGTGCAGAGTTATAAAGCTCTCTACAAAGCTTAAGAGTGGATTCGAGTTTTTGAAGATGGGTTTTATTGGGGTAGAGTCTGAATTTGTAACTTAGCCTCAACATTGCAGATTATATATCAGGAAACAATACAATCAAGCCCTTACAGGATTAGCTTTCCATATCCCCAAGCTTAACACTCTGGGGTCTTGGAAAGCTAAAAAAGATAAATAATCATATCAATCAGTTTAATCGGGTAATCGAAAGTGAGTATAAATCTGCACTGCTATTTTCAGTTTAGCCGAATTAAGGAATACATAGGTTTTTTATTAACCTCTACTTTTACTTTACTTCTTTAGCATTATATGATTCCATTTTCAGTCACATTTCAAACCGCAGAATACACCGGCTTACAATTTATAATTGGGTAGTGTATAATTTTTCATCTAGTATCTATGTTTCTTAAAAGGCTTCTGGTAAAAAAGCCTATTGCCGAACTAGAAAAAGAAACAGAGGAAAAAGAACACACTCTTAGGCGCGTATTAGGACCTTTAAATCTTATTAGTCTTGGTATTGGTGCTATTATAGGTGCCGGTATTTTTGTCCTAACGGGTCAGGCAGCTGCTCAGTATGCAGGACCTGCTGTTGTTGTTTCTTTTATACTTTCTGGTATCAGTTGTGCATTAACTGCTCTTTGTTATGCGGAGATGGCATCTATGGTTCCTGTTGCTGGAAGTGCCTATACATATGCATATGTAACCTTAGGAGAGTTTTTTGCCTGGGTTATAGGTTGGGATCTTATTCTTGAGTATTTGTTTGGGGCTTCAACGGTAGCTGTGGGGTGGTCTGGATATATGGTGAGTTTGCTAAAAGACTTTGGTATTTTAATTCCTGATTGGCTTTCAAATTCGCCTCTTGTACTTGATCCAGATTTAGGTTGGGTAAAAACAGGGGCTGTTATCAATTTACCAGCTGTTTTAGTTATTTTGGGGGCTACCTTTCTTTTGGTGCTGGGTATAAGAGAGTCTGCCTTTATAAATAATCTGGTTGTATTCATTAAGATACTTGTTCTGTTACTCTTTATCATTATAGGCGTTTTTTTTATTAACCCACAAAATTGGAGTCCTTTTATTCCTTCCAATAATGGGGCCTTTGGTCATTTTGGCTGGAGTGGCATATTAAGGGGAGCAGGGGTTATATTTTTTGCATATATTGGGTTTGATGCTGTTTCCACAGCTGCTCAAGAAACACTTAATCCTCAGCGTAATATGCCTGTTGGGATCTTAGGATCACTAGGGGTTTCTACATTACTTTATGTTGTTGTATCAATGGTTTTAACCGGTATGGTAAGATACGATAGGTTACTTGTTCCAGACCCTATTGCTGTAGCTGTAGATTCTACAGGTTATATTTGGCTTAGTTTCTTTGTTAAAGTTGGTGCAGTTGCTGGTCTTAGCTCTGTAATTCTTGTTATGCTTCTTGGACAATCAAGAATCTTTTATTCTATGGCACGAGATGGATTAATGCCAAAAAAATTTGCGTTAGTACATCCTGTGTTTAGGACACCGTATATAACAACGGTTATAACCGGTGTTGTTGCAGCATTCCTTGCAGGAATATTTCCAATTGGTATTTTGGGTGAGCTTGTATCGATAGGGACGCTACTGGCTTTTGTTATAGTAAGTATTGGTGTACTTGTGCTTCGCTATACCAACCCAGAACTTAGACGTCCCTTTAAAACCCCCTTGTTTCCACTGGTACCTGTTTTGGGGGCTGCCATTAGTTTATTGCAAATGCTTTCCTTACCACTGGGTACATGGCTACGATTGATAATCTGGATGTTTATTGGATTTCTTATTTACTTTTTCTATGGCAGCCGGCATAGTTTGCATGGTAGATAATTTTTTTGCATAGGGATAGGATGGATATAAAGCACTTTTTGCATTTCTCAAATGATTTGGAGCGTATGGAAGAATAGAGGTCTTATAACACTTAAAATTACTACCCTGTGTATATATACACAATTTGCACTGTTTACCAATACACAACGGAGTGTTTCTATACACCTAACCCACTGAAAAGACTAGATTTAGGTACCAAAAACAACTTGGTATAGATATTGCAAACATTATATGAGTATATAAACCTTACACCAAAGGAGGTACTTAGATGAAAAGACTCTTTATATTTGGGCTAATAACCCTTGGGCTTATACTGGGAACTGTAGGCTCATTTGCAAAGACAAAAGCCAACCCAGTACAGGAGCTTAAGGGTGAGGTAACACACATTAAGGATGGGTTGTTTACGGTTAAAGACGAAACCGGTAAATCCCATATACTAAAGGCAGCTGACCCAAAGATGTTAGAGGGGATAAAGGAAGGGGACAAGGTAGAGGTAAAGATAGAGGAGAGAAAAGTAACCTCTATAAGAAAGGTTCAATCAGATGCTGACACAATGCATGAGGAAAGCCATCCTGAAACCCATACCCAAGGGGTACAGTAACCTGAACTAAAGGTCAAAAAGGGAGGTAAGTACAGACACTTACCCCCTTTTCTTTTGTTAAATGAAATGAAAGGATCAAAAAGTACAGTAAATAAAAGATGTCTTGGGCCCCTACACAACCTAGAGAAATTTGTTAAGCCAGATTGGTGGCAACATATCTTTAACTCAATCTATCTTAAAACCGATGCTGATGTTGTATGTGATTTAAACACCACCAGAGAAGAGGTTAGTTTGTTCTCTTCTATCCTTGGGTTATCACATGAGGATAGGATTCTTGATCTGTGTTGTGGACAAGGAAGACACAGCCTGGAGCTAGCAAGGCTAGGGTTCATGAACATAGATGGACTTGATCGCTCCCATTATCTTATTCAGAAAGCAAGAGCCAAAGCAAGAGAGGAGGGGTTAAAAGTCAGGTTCAGGGAAGGTGATGCAAGAAAACTTCCATACCCTGACAACTCATTTAGCGTTGTTATGATACTTGGAAACAGTTTTGGCTATTTTGAGAACATCAAGGATGACTTAAGGGTGCTGAAAGAGGTGTTTAGAGTTTTAAAACCACTGGGAAGGATTCTTATAGACGTTGCTGATGGAAAGTACTTAAAGGAGAACTTTGAACCGAGATCATGGGAGTGGATAGATAAGAAGCACTTTGTATGCAGGGAACGTTGTCTTTCCTCTGATAAAGGGCGCCTTATATCCAGAGAAGTGGTCGTTCACGTGGAAAGAGGTGTAGTTGTGGATCAGTTCTATGCTGAAAGGCTCTACACCCGTGAGAGCTTAAAGAAGCTTCTGGAGGAAGCAGGATTTGGTTCTATAAACTTTCACGGTGGGATAATTACAGATTCAAAGAGAAATCAGGATCTGGGTATGATGAAAAAAAGAATTGTTGTTACAGCACTAGTGGAAAGGCGGTAGGCAATGTGTATTATTGCACAGCTTTTACTGTGTAAATATACACATTGTTTTTGGAACAGACTGATATTCATTGTCTTTTTATCTGGCATGCAACTTGCAATTTTTTATTTAGGGAGGTGATGTAACATGAAAAAAATAGTAACCCTGCTTTTAATTGCGTTGTTTTCACTCTCTGTAGCAAGCTCAACTTATGCGGCAAAGAAACCACATCCCACCCCAACACCAACCCCTCCAGCTTCTGTTGAGTAAATAGAGAAAACAAGGCTGCAGGCAAGGGTTTTCTTGCCTGCAGCAATATAACAAGATGATTTTACAGAAAATCAGCTAGAAAGCCCACTACTTATTAAGTGGTGTGATGAATAGCTACAATTTAAGCCCCTTTGCTCTGTTTTTCGATATACTTTCTTATAACTTCTGATGATACACTCCCTGCAGTAGATACAAAATAACTCCTTGTCCACATGGATAGAAGTTTAGCAACTCTCAGTCATAATTACTCTCCGTTGAATAAGAAAGTACAGAGAGGATATAAATTCAAAAAGCCATTCAACAGAAACTTACCCACTTTTCAGGTTGCTATCGTCTTATCTATAACCTTGCCCTGCAGCAAAGAATATGGGTATGGAATCAGAGAAAAGTATCACTTTCTTA